>NZ_JADPKS010000035.1 GCF_023074175.1 Bradyrhizobium sp. 139 | reverse complement strand
CAGAAAGCTCGGCTGATCCCGGCTGACACCGGTCTTGAAGGTACGATTCGTCATGCCGAATCGTACCTTCCTTCGCTATAAGAATCTTGCCCAGTCTCGCAGCGAAATCCGGGCTACGAAGAGTAAAAGAAGCCCGGCTCTGGTTTGACCTGAGCCGAGCTCGGAGTGGCGTCAGGCCGAGGCTGAGGGGCTGTCGGCCTGACGGGAAAGGGCGGCGAGGCGCCAACTCGCGCAGGGAATGTCTTTCGGCGCGACCGCGATCTCCTTGTCGAAGCGCACCAGCTTCCAGTCGTCCGGATGATTGACGAAAGCGAATCCGGATTTGCGGGCGAGCGAAATCATGGTCTCGTTGGAGCGCAGCGTATCGCCAAAGATGTGCTCGGCGCCGAGCGCGGCCGCGCGGCATTCCAGATTCTTCAGGAGCGCAGTGGCGATGCCGTAGCCCTGCCAGCGGTCGTCGACCGACAGGCCGAATTCGAGTGTCGCGCTTTCGGCATGCAAGGCGTAGCGCGCTTCGCCGACGATAGTCTCGAAGCCGTCGACCATGATGGTCGCCACCACCGTGAAGCGCTCGCGATCTCCGACCTGAAGGAAATCGTGCAGCAGGCCCTTTGGCAACTCGCTGATGGCGCCGAAGAAGCGGTTGTAGCGGGAGCGCGTCGAGAGCGAGCGGAAGTAATGC
The DNA here is from genome assembly GCF_023074175.1 of Bradyrhizobium sp. 139. Lineage (GTDB taxonomy): Bacteria > Pseudomonadota > Alphaproteobacteria > Rhizobiales > Xanthobacteraceae > Bradyrhizobium. Next base: position 157,036 of record NZ_JADPKS010000035.1, on the reverse strand, counting down.
TGAATCTCGTCGGTGTCGCGCGGCTCGACGAAGCGAACGTTGAGCGCAACGCCCTGCCGGGTGCGCAGGACATCCGAATATTGCTTCAAATCTTCCAGGCGAAGAGTGCTCATGACACATGCCCCACGGGAAAAGGAAACCGCCGGCGCCCCTGTGATCAGGCGGCGCCGGCCTGGCGGCCCATCAGGCCCGCCAGAAGGGTTTGTCGGCCTCATAGGCGATGTCGGTCCAGGACAGGCCGACGTCGTGGAGATCGCGGGCGGTCCACTGGGTCAGCTCACGCCGGGTCCGGTAACGCTCATGCCAGACATGGAGCGTCTCGCCGATCTGGTGGATCAGACCTGCCGCATGATGATTTGTCATCGAATTCTGAGTCAAAGTAGACATTTTTAGCTCCTTGAGCTAGCTTCGCCGCTAATATCTGTCGCCTCCGGCGCTGCGACAAACGACAATTTGTACCATCTCGCATGAAATAAGATCATGTATCCTGCTGCCAGATGACTGCCAGATTGCCCTCCCTGAACGGATTGCGGGCCTTTGAGGCTGCCGCGCGCCATCTCAGCTTCACGCTGGCAGCTTCTGAGCTGAACGTGACCCAGACTGCGATCAGCCATCAGATCCGGCGGCTCGAGGAGGAGCTCGGTATCCGCCTGTTCGTCCGTCAGAACCGTGCGCTGGCACTGACGCCGGAGGCCCGCGACTACCTGCCGGGCGTCCGCGCCGCCTTCAACGATCTCCGCCTCGCCACCGACCGGCTACGGCGCAAGGACGACGACAAGGTGCTGACCGTCTCGACGCTGGCCTCGCTCGCCGCGAAATGGCTGCTGCCGCGGTTGACCGATTTCCAGGAGCAGCATCCCGGGATCGACGTCCGCATCACCACTTCGACCAGCCTGGTCGATTTCCAGCGCGACAATGTCGATGCTGCAATCCGCTACGGCCGCGGCCAGTGGCCGGGCCTGCGCGCCGACTGGCTGATGGCGGACGAGCTGTTTCCGGTGTGCAGCCCGTCACTGCTGCGTGGTGACAAGCCGCTGCGCCGGCCCGAGGATCTGCGAGACCATCCGCTGCTGCACACGTCGAATGCCAACAGCGACGATTGGCGGCTGTGGCTGACGGCGGCGGGCCTGCCGGTCGACATCGCGAGGCAGCCCGGCATCACGTTCGACATGATCTTCATGACCATCCAGGCCGCGATCGACGGCATCGGCGTGGCGATGGGACGGACCTCCTACGTCCAGGACGATATCGCCAAGGGGCGTCTCGTGGTCCCCTTCAAAATCGCGCTGCCGGCTGACGCCGGCTTTTACGTGGTCGCACCGGAGGGCCGGCGCGAAGCGCCAAAGCTGGCCGCGTTCCGCCAATGGGTGGTCGCTGCAGCGCAAAATAAAGTCTGAAAAATCATCAGCTTCCGCGGCAAAATCGGTTGACTCGCCACGCCCCGCGCGAGAAGGGGTATGACAGATTGTCGCAGCATCAATCTGTCGCCTTGCCGTGAAATGAGTTCCGGTCCGGCCACGCCTTCCAGGGGAGTCACGTCATGGCTGGACCAGCAACCAATCCGCCCGAGATCAAGTCGCGTATCGGCGCGATCCTGCGCGCCACATCCGGCAATTTTCTCGAGCAGTTCGATTTCTTCCTGTTCGGCTTCTATGCCGCCGCCATCGGCAAGGCGTTCTTTCCCTCCTCCGACGAGACCGCGTCGCTGCTCAACACCTTCGGCGTGTTCTGGCTCGGCGCCTTGATGCGCCCCGTCGGCGCGATCGTGCTCGGCGCGTATATCGACCGCATCGGTCGCCGCAAGGGCCTGATCGTGACGCTGGCGATCATGGCCATCGGCACTGTCGTGATCGCGTTCTGCCCGACCCATGCGACCATCGGCATCGCAGCGCCGATCATCGTGCTGCTCGGCCGGCTGCTGCAAGGATTCTCCGCCGGCGTCGAGCTCGGCGGCGTCTCGGTGTATCTTGCGGAAATCTCGACGCCCGGCAATCGCGGCTTCTACACTTCGTTCCAGTCGTCGAGCCAGCAGGTCGCGATCTTCGTGGCCTCGATCCTCGGCTTCATCCTGTCCGAGGTCATGCCGGCCGACACCGTTGCCGCCTGGGGCTGGCGCATTCCCTTCTTTGTCGGCTGCCTGATCATTCCTCTGATCTTCATGCTGCGGCGGACGCTCGAAGAGACCCCGGCCTTCCTCGCGATGAAGAAGCATCCGACCGCCAGCGAAGTGTTCGCCTCCGCGCTCGCCAACTGGCGTATCGTCCTGCTCGGCATGATGATCGCGATCCTGACCACGACGACGTTTTACTTCGTCACCGTCTACACGCCAACTTTCGGCAAGACCGTGCTGAAGCTCTCATCGCAGGATGCGCTGCTGGTGACGCTGCTCGTCGCCGTGACCAACTTCTTCTGGAATCCGGTCGGCGGCGCGGTGTCCGACCGCATCGGGCGCAAGCCGGTGCTGCTCACCATCGCGTGCCTCGCGCTGGTGACCGCCTATCCGGCGCTGCACTGGCTGGTGGCGGCACCGACCTTCGGCAAGCTGCTTGCGGTCGAGATGATGCTCTCGTTCTATTTCGGCGTCTACAGCGGCACCATGCTCGGTGCGCTCGTCGAGATCGTGCCGGCGCATGTGCGCACCACCTGCTTCTCGCTGGCCTTCGCACTCGCGGCCGCCCTGTTCGGCACCTTCACGCCGTTCGCCTCGACATTGCTGATCGAGCACACCGGCGACAAGGCCTCGCCCGGCTACTGGCTGATGCTCGCGGCCATCCTCGGTATCATCGCGGCGTCCGTCGTCTATCGCAGCGGGGGCAAGGCGGTGACGACGTATGATGCGGTGGCGGAGCCAGTCGCGGGACATTGATGGTCATTCCGGGACGCGCATAGCGCGAACCCGGAATCCATTTCTCCTAGCATTCCTGTGGCACGATGGATTCTCTGATGCGCAATTGCGCATCAGAGTTCAGCCCTGCAGGCTGCCCCGGAATGACAGTGAGGGCTACAGTTCGACGACCACGTAATCGCTCTCGACCTTCACCGGGATCGTCTCGGCGACATACGGCCCCTTCACCACGCTCGCACCCGGCTCGACATGCGCCGCATAGGCCTTCACGCGGAAGCGGCGGGGGTCGCAATAGGACTGGCCGGTGCGGATGTCGAACTCCCAGCCGTGCCAGGGGCAGCGGATGATCTCGCCGAGCCTGGTGTACTCGATCTCGCCGGGACTGCTTGATTGCGCCAGCCCGATCAGCGGGCCCTCGCACAGCGCCGCGCCCTGATGCGGGCAGCGGTTCATCAGGCCGAAATACTCGCCCTTGATGTTGAAGACCGCGATCGGCCGTCCGTCGATTTCGAGAAATTTTCGCGTGCCCGGCGGAAGCTCATCCACCGGTGCAATGACATGTCTTGCCATCAGGAAATGCCGTACAGCTTCCGAGCATTGCCGAGATAGAACGCCTCGCGATTGGCCTCGCTCACGCCCGCCGGCAGCACGCGCGACGGCTCGTCATAGTCCCAATGCGGATAGTCGGTCGCGAACAGCAGACGGTCCCAACCGATCCATTTGATGACGTCGAACAGGTCCTCGCGCCGCTCCGGATCCTCCATCGGCTGCGTGGTCCACCACACCTGCTCGCGGATATATTCCGAGGGGGGCCGCTTCACATGCGGCACTTCGCTGCGCAGCCGCTGCCAGACCTTGTCGAGCCGCCAGGCGAGCGACGGGGCCCAGCCGAAGCCGGCCTCGATCATCACCATCTTCAATTTCGGGAAACGCTCGAACACACCCTCTAACACGATACTCGCAAGCGCCGACTGCTGGCACTGCGAATGGCCGACCATCTCCTCGATGTAATAGGAAGGCCAGCCCGACGGCGTGATCGGGTTGCCGCCGAAGCCGAAGGCGTGGACGCCGACCGGCAGACCGGCTTCTTCCGCAGCCTGATAGATCGGCCAGTAACGGCGTTGGCCGAGCGGCTCGACGTTACGGCTGAGCAGGAGCACCTGAACGAAATTCTTGTCGCCGGCGCGCTCGCGGATTTCCGCGGCGGCCGACAAGCCGTCCTCATTGCCGACGACGATCGAGGCCTTGAGCCGCTTGTCCTTGGAGGTCCATTTGTCGATCTGCCAATCGTTGATCGCCGAGCACAGCGCCGCCGAGAGCTCGTGATTGCGGATGCCTTGCCCGGTGTTGAGCGGATTGAGCACGCCGAGTTGCACGTTGTTGGGATCGAGCAGCTGCTTCTGCATGAAAGCGAGCGAAGAGCCCTGCGGCCCGCCTTCCGGCGGATAGGCGTCGCGGCGCGAGGCGTTGGGCTGGGCCTTCGGATAGGGCGGCCCTTCCATCATGCCCTGATAGGCATGCACGCCGTAGATTTCGAGATGATGCTGCCAGCGCTTGGCCAGATAGGGATAGAGCTCGGTGGGGGTGGCGCGTGCCGGATGGATGTCGCAGTCCACGATCGCGGTTTTGGCGGTCAGGGGGGAAGCGGCTTCGGTGCTCTCGCGGAAGTGAAGATTCATCGCCTTGCCTCCTTTGGCAGCGGGCTAAGTCAGGCGGGGATAGGTTGCATGCGGATTATCGATCATGATCTTGCGCACGAGATCGGGGGTGAGACCTTCGGGCAGCGCGTCCTGGCCGTCGAACTGCCAGTGCGGATAGTCCGTGGAGAATAGGACCAATTCGTCCGACTGCATATGATCAAACAGGCGAATTAATGTCTCAGGTTCCGGGGGCGCATCAAATGGCTGTAACGAGAAACGGATGTTGCTGCGCACAATGTCCAGCGGCGCGCGATCGACCCAGGGCGTTTCCATCCGCACCCCGCGCCAGAACTTGTGCAGACGCCAGAGAAAGGGGGAGATCCAGGAGACGCCGGATTCCAGCATCACCATTCTCAGGCGCGGATATTTGGCGAACACGCCCTCGACGATCAGGCTGGTGAGCTGGGTCTGGAACGCCTGGGCCTGACCGACATAATCCTCGATGTGGTAGGAACCCCACCCCACCGCAGTCGGCGGATTGTGATAGGCAGAACCGGCATGAATCCCGACCGGCAGGTCGAGCCGTTCCGCCATCTCATAGATGGGCCACCACGCGCGCTTGCCGAGCGGCGTGTCGCCCATCACCAGCATCAGCACCTGCACGAAGCGTCGATCCTGTGCGCAGCGCTCGATCTCGGCGACGGCCTTTTCAACGCTTTGCGTCGGGATCACGATCGAGCCGCGCAGCCGCTGATCGCGATCGAGCCATTCCTTCACGAGCCACTCGTTCAGCGCGCGGCAGAACGCGGCCTGCAGATCTTCCGAAAACACCATCTGCACGCCGTAGAGTGGATTGCAGATGGCGTGCGTGAGCTGGAAGGGATCGAGCAGATGGCGCTGCATGTCCCCCAGGCTTTCGCCGGGCTTGCCGGTTTCGGGTCGCCAATCGGGACGCGCCACGATCGGCGAGTTCTGCGGATAGGATTGCGAGATGAGATCGACCATGCCGCGCGTCGTCACCTGATCGCGCCAATAGTCGTTCAGGTACGGCAGCAGACTGGTCAGATGCGGCACGGCCGGATGCACGTCGCAATCCACCCCGCCGGCGATCAGGAACGCCATGACGTCTCCTTCACGTTTCCTCATCACGTCTTCTTACGGACGGCGCTTGGCCGCTCCGCTTGCGGTCCGCCATTCAAGCAGGCCTGCCCGTCGCCCGCAACTCGGCCAAGACGGCTAGCATATGCTAAGAAGGCACAGCTCCGTTGCGAGGAATGAGAAGGTTTAAAGGGATGAAAGAGCTCATCGGCATTGCGGAACAGGTCGCGGCCCGACTGATCGCGCGCAACCAGACGATCGCTGTGGCTGAATCCTCGACCGGCGGCCTGATCTCGGCCAGCCTGCTCGCGGTGCCCGGCGCCTCCGCCTACTTCCTCGGCGGCGCCGTGGTCTACACCCGCGACGCCAGGCGTGTGCTGATGGATATTTCGGACGACGGAATGAAGGGCTTTCGCTCCTCCTCGGAGCCCTATGCGAGACTCCTCGCCGAACAGATGCGCAGCCGCTTCGGCTCCGACTGGGGCCTGTCCGAAACCGGCGCAGCCGGCCCCACCGGCAACCGCTACGGCGACGCCGCCGGCCACAGCTGCATGGCCGTGGCGGGATCTGCGGCGGAGGTGATCACGCTGGAGACGGCGAGCGGCGACCGGTTCGCCAACATGCAGACGTTCGCGGCGACGGCGCTGAGATTGTTGCTGAAGAGGCTGGAGGGGTGAGATTTCCGACGCCGGCAACCGTCACGCTTTTTGTACCGTCATGCTGAGGTGCGAGTCACGGGGCGCAACGCGCCACGTGGGGAGCCTCGAAGGATGAACGGCCGAGATGCAGCCGGGCCGTCGCCCTTCGAGGGCCGCTGAAGAAGCGGCCACCTCAGGGTGACGGTGAGAGATTTGTGCTCGCGGCGATGATCGACGTCACCGCTCCAGATGCCTCATGAAAATCCGCACCACATAGCCCTGGACCCGCGGCGCCTGGTCATAGAGGTCTGAGGCGATTCGCTCGATGGTTTCGCGCAGGGACACGAACTGTGCCTGTCGCGCGCTGCTTTCGGTGCCCTGCATGCCAGCAAGCTCGTCCATCGCGGCATCGCTGATCTGGCAATGCACGATGTCGCCGTCATTCATCATCGTGAAGCGAAAGGCCAGCCGTTCGAGGTCATGGCCGATGATCCTGTCGCGCGTCAGCGGCATCCAATTGTCCCGTTCGCACCCCCGAATGGGACAATGCTGAAAATCTGACGCCTTGTCACCATGCGTCGGCGAGTTGCGCTTCGCGCCTAACCCACCGTGCGCCGTCAGTACACGAGCGCAGTGCCGGTCGGCTTCTCCAGCGCAGCGGCCAGCGATTTGTATTCCTCGCAATCCGTCCCGCAGATGGCGGCAATCCGGTTCAGATGATAGAGCGCCTGCTCACGGTTGCCTCGTTCGAGCTGCCACAGTCCATAATACTGCCAGGTCAGCACGTGGTTTGGATCGGCCTTCAGCGCACGCTCGTACCAGAGCTGCGATTGCTCGTAGTCGCCGAGCTTGCGATAGGAGTAGCCGATGAGGTTAGCGACGTTCGGATCGTCATGGCCGAGCGACTTCAACTGCTCGATCGCGGCCGCATAGTCGTTACGCTCGTAGATGGTGTCGTAGGCGGCGCGATACCCGACTGCGAACGCCGGATCACCAACGCCGGACTGGTTGTTGGGTTTTTTGTTCTTGTGCGTGGCTTTTGTTCCCGAGCGCTTCGGGTAGGTCGGTTGTGCGGTGCTCGGAGTTGAATAGGCGCTCCCATACGGATCGCTGCCTCCGCCACCACCACCGCCGCCCCCACCTCCCGCGGCGTACGCCGGGGAAGCCAGCAGCGCCGCAAACGTTCCCAGAGTAACGAACCTGATCATCGTCTCGATCATGTCTGTCTCCCGTCTCAATCCAAGTAGCCCCGCACAACGCGATAACCCTGCGTTGGCTTCGATATTCCGTGACGCGGGGCTAGCGGGGACGTCAACCTTCGTACGACAGTTCTCCTGTCCTTCAGTAGCGGAAGGTGAGCGCGTTACTGGAACGCGACTTCGGCGAAACTGCGGAGCTTTCGCGAATGCAGCCGTTCCGATTCCTGTTGCTTGAGCCGCTCCAGCGCCTTCAGCCCGATCTCGAGATGCTGGCCGACGCGGCGGCGGTAGAATTCACTGGCCATTCCCGCGAGCTTGATCTCGCCATGAAGCGGCTTGTCCGAGACGCACAGCAGCGTGCCGTAGGGAACGCGGAAGCGGTAGCCATTGGCGGCGATCGCGGCCGATTCCATGTCGAGCGCGACCGCGCGCGACTGCGACATGCGGCGGATCACCTCAGGCCCCGAGATCTCCCAGTTGCGGTTGTCGACGCTTGCGACCGTGCCGGTGCGCATCAGGCGCTTCAACTCGAAGCCTTCGAGTCCCGTGACGTCCTCGACCGCCTCTTCGAGTGCGACCTGCATCTCGGCCAGTGCCGGGATCGGCACCCAGAGCGGCAACTCGCGGTCGAGCACGTGATCCTCTCGCACATAGCCATGGGCAAGCACGTAATCGCCGAGCCGCTGCGTGTTGCGCAGACCGGCGCAATGGCCGAGCATCAGCCAGGCATGCGGACGCAACACCGCGACGTGGTCGGTGACGTTGCGCGCGTTCGAGGGGCCGGTGCCGATATTGATCAGAGTGATGCCGCGATAGTCGGGCGCGACCAGATGGAAGGCCGGCATCTGCGGCGCGCGCGCGGGCGCCACCCCGCTCGTTGCGCCGCCGCTGCACGTGATCAAATTGCCGGGCGCGACGAAGGCTTCGAGGCCGGCCTCGCCGGACTGGAGCCGCTGCTGGCAGAGCTGCGCGAACGCGTCGACGTAGAATTGGTAATTGGTGAAGATCACGAAATTCTGGAAATGCTCGGGGTCGGTGCCGGTGTAGTGATAGAGCCGGCGCAGCGAGTAATCGACCCGGGCGGCACGAAACAGGGACAGCGGCTCGGGCGCGCCCGGCTGAAGTTCGAAGGTGCCGTCGGCGATCGCATCGTCCATGGTGGCGAGATCAGGCACGTCGAACGCGTCGCGCAGCGATCGCACCACAGGGGAATTCTCGCTGGTGGTGATTGCGGCTTCGATGTTGATGTCGCGGCGATAGGCAAAGTGAACGGGAATCGGCTCGCTGGATTCGCCAACTTCGACCGGCACGCCGTGGTTCTGGATTAACAATCCGATCTGCTCCGTGAGATAGGCCCGGAACAGGTCTGGCCGTGTCACGCTGGTTTCATGCACGCCCGGCCGGGCGACGAAGCCATAGGCGAGACGCGAGTCCAGCCGCGCATACGTCGCGGTGGTGACGCGGACGAAAGGGTAATAGGCCCGCGCCCGCGTCGTGACCGCCTCGCCGTTGACGTAAGCCTCGAACCGGTCGCGCAGGAATTTGGTGTTGTGCTCGTAAATCTCTTCGAGGCGTGCGACGGCGGCGGCCGCGTCGGAGAAGGCTTCGGTGGCGATGCGCGGTGGAGATTGGATGTCTTGCATTGTTCGACGCCGAGTTGCTGGGGCTGAGCGAACTATAGCAAAGACCGGGAAGCGTAGGGTGGGCAAAGCGAAGCGTGCCCACCATCTTGACCACCGCACGAAGCCCGGTGGGCACGGCGCTTTGCGCCTTTGCCCACCCTACGAGATCGAGCTTGCCACTCAAGATCCCGGATGCGCGTTGAGCGCGCTCCGGGATGACGCGCGCTCGCGCGTCACTTCTCCCGGAAAGCGCGCATGAACTGGTCGTGCAGCGGCTTCATCAGGTAAGACAGCATGGTGCGGTCGCCGGTCTGGACGAAGGCTTCCACCGGCATGCCGGGGATTATCCTGGAGTCGCCGAGGCGGGCGATCTCTGCCGCGGGCAGCGAGACACGGATGGTGTAATAGCTCTGGCCGGTGCGCTGGTCGGTTGTGACGTCGGGCGAGACGCGGCTGACGACGCCGTTGAGCTCCGGCGTGGTGCGCTGGTTGAAGGCGGAGAGGCGCAGCAACGTCTTCTGGCCGATCTGGAGCTTGTCGATATCGACAGGATTGACCTTGGCCTCGACCTGGAGATCGTCGGCCTGCGGCACGATCAGCATGAGGGCGTCGCCCGCGGTAACGACGCCGCCGACCGTGTGCACGGTCGATTGCAGCACCATGCCGTCCTGCGGTGCGCGGATGTCGACGCGGCGAAGCTGATCCTCGGCCGCGACCTTGCGCTCGATCATTTCGCCGATCTTGTCGTTGGTCTCGCGCAGATCCTTGGAAACCTCGCTGACCATGTCCTTATCGACCTGGATGATCTGGAGCTCGGTCTCGGTGATCTTGCCCTTGGCCTGCGCCCGCGAGGCGACGTACTGCGCGCGCTCACCGTTGAGGCGGGCGCTGTCGCGCTCGAGCGTGGTCAGGCGGGATATCTGCACCAGGTGCTTCTCGTAGAGATCGCGCACGCCGATGAGCTCCTGCTGCACCAGGGAGATTTCCCTGTCCTTGGCTCTCTCCTGCGCGGAGAGACCCTCGATCTCCTCGTTGAGCTGCTGGATGCGCTCGCGCAGCTGCGCCTTCTGACCGGCGCGGCCGTTGACGCGGACGTCGAACAGCTTGGTTTCGGCGGAGAGCAGCGCCTTGACGTCCGGATCATTGCCGCGATCGAGCTGCGATTGCGAGAAGTCGATCTTGTCGATCCCGCGCTGCTCGGCCTGGAGCCGCGCCGCGCGTGCTAACGCCGCGTCGAGATTCTTGGTCACGATGGCGAGGTTGGCCTTGGTGACGGTGTCGTCGAGCCGCACCACGACATCGCCGGCCTTGACCACGTCGCCGTCGCGGGCGCGCAGCTCGCCGACCACGCCGCCGGTCGGATGCTGCACCTTCTTGACGTTGGATTCGACCACGATCTGGCCCGGCGCGATCAACGCACCCGAGATTTGCACGGTCGACGCCCAGCCGCCGAAGCCAACCAGGAGGACCAGCACGATCCCAAGCCCGAGCATCAGGTGAAACTGGATCGACTGCCGCACGGTCCTCTTCGCGGCGGGCTTTTGGCCGCCGATCGCCATCGTGCTCATGACTTCGGCACTCCGCCTTCACTGACGATCTTGATCGGCGCCGGCGGCGCGACGCGCGGCTGGAGCACCTGGGCGAGCACCTGCTCCTTCGGCCCGAAGGCTTGCATGCGGCCGTCGCGCAGCACCAGGACCTGGTCGACCGCCTCGACGCCGATCGGCCGGTGCGCCACCACGATGACGATGGCTCCACGCTCGCGCGCGGAACGGATGGCACGGGTCAGCGCCTCGTCGCCTTCAGTATCGAGATTGGAATTGGGCTCGTCGAGCACGATCAGGAACGGATTGCCGTAGAGCGCGCGCGCCAGCGCCACGCGTTGCGCCTGACCTGCGGAGAGCGAGGTGCCCTGCTCGCCGACCTGGGTGTTGTAGCCCTCGCGCATCTTGATGATCATCTCGTGCACGCCGGCCTCCTTGGCGGCGGTGATGATGCCGTCGGAGGTGGCTTCAGGATCAAAACGGCTGATGTTCTGCGCGATGGTGCCGCCGAACAATTCGACGTCCTGCGGCAGATAGCCGATGTGGCGGCCGAGCATGTCGGACGACCACTGGTCGAGCGCCGCGCCGTCGAGCCGCACCTTGCCGCGCACCGGCTGCCAGACGCCGACCAGCGCGCGGATCAGCGACGACTTGCCGGAGCCGCTCGGCCCGATCACGCCGAGGCCGTTGCCGGCTTCGAGCGCGAAGGTGACGTCCTGCACGATGAGGCGCTGATCGCCCGGCGGCACCATAGCGATGCCTTCGACCGAGAGCCGGCTGGTCGGCGCCTGCAACTGGGTCGGCATCGTCTGCGCCGGCATCTGCTCCAGCAAGCGTGTGAGGCGCTGCCAGCTCTGACGCGCCGCGACAAAGGACTTCCAGTGCGCGATGGCGAGATCGACCGGCGCCAGCGCGCGGGCGGAGAGGATCGAGCCGGCGATGATGATGCCGGCGGTCGCTTCCTGGTGGATGACGAGATAGGCGCCGACCGCGAGCACGGCCGATTGCAGCATCATGCGCAGCACTTTTGCGACTGCGCCGAGACCGCCGGCGACGTCGCTCGCACGTTGGTTGCCGTCGAGGTACTTTTCGTTGGCCTCGCTCCAGCGCTGGTTCATCCGCCCGGTCATGCCCATCGACACCATGACTTCGGCGTTGCGCCGGCTGGAGGCGGCGAGATCGTTGCGCTGGGCGGCAAGGCCCATCGCCTCGCGCGCCGGCTGGCGGGACAGGAACTCGGTGACCATGGTCAGCCCGACCAGGATCACGGCGCCGACCAAAGCGGTCACGCCGATCATGACATGGAAGGCGAAGCAGATGGCGAGGTAGAGCGGCAGCCAGGGCAAGTCGAAGAACGCGCTCGGGCCCATGCCACCGAGGAAGGACCGGACATTGTCAAGGTCGCGCAGCGGCTGCAGGCCCTCGTTGCGGCTGCCGACCAGAAGCGGCAGGCGCACGACGGTGTCGAACACGCGCTTGTTGAGGGCTTCATCGAGCGCCGTGCCGATCCGCCCCAGGATCCGGTTGCGGATCATGTCGAGCACCCCCTGCGCCATATAAAGGAAGCTGGCGAGGACGATCAGGCCGACGAGAGTCGGAACGCTGCGGCTCGGCAGCACCCGGTCGTAGACCTCCAGCATGAAGATCGACCCGGTCAGATAGAGCAGGTTGATCATGCAGCTCATCAAGCCGACGCCGACGAACGCCGTGCGACAGGCGCGCAAGGCGTCACCGAGCTCTGAACGGCGGACGCCAGGACCGGCTGCCATCAGTCTGATCTCTTTCGAGTAAGGGGCAAAGCCCCTGATTTCAAAGCCGGTTTAAGCGGTACTCGATCCGGATTAACATGGTATTCCCACTGCGAAGAGCGCAGCCGAATTAATCCAGGCCCCGATGGACCACATCTACCCTTGATGGCCCCGCACGCAAGTCCGGTATTTCACAGTCTTTGCGGCTTTTTATAGCAGACATCGGGGCCTCCCCAGGCGCGGAGAGGCCGGAAGTTCCAATCGACCGGAACGAGAGACTGTTAGAACCGGCCGCCGCCGCGCACCAGCCGCACCACCAAGAGCAGGATGACCGCGCCGATGGCGGAATAGACGATCTCGGACACAAGCCCGGTGCCGATACGGATGCCGAGTTTTGGAAACAGGAAGCTCGCCACCAGCGCGCCGGCGATGCCGATCACGATGTCGCCGATGATGCCGAACCCGGTTCCGCGCACCACCTTGCCGGCCAGCCAGCCGGCAACCAGGCCGACGAACAGGATGACAAGCAGACCTTCGTTGGAAATGTACATAAGTGGGTCTCCCCGTGAATGCCCCGCATGGAACGGGAACCGGGATGAATGAGGTGTGAATGCTCTTCACCTCTCCCGATGGCCCGGCTCCGACACAAACATCGAAAACAACCCCATGCAAAGTAGAGTTGACCCGCTCCTACGAAACGGCCGCGGACGCCTCCGCGAGCACGCACCGCGCGGCTCTGCCGGGCCCCACCTCCACGTTCGCAGGCAATTGCTCCAGGCAGCGCGGCTGCGACGCCGTGCAACGAGGGGCGAAGGAGCAGTTGCGGGGTTTTTCGGCGAGCGATGGCGGGGTGCCGGGGATAGTGTCGAGCCGCTGCCCCCGCTTGGCGCCGTTGATGGTGGAGGCGAGCAGGCCCTTGGCGTAGGGGTGCACCGGCGAGCGGACGATGTCGCGCAAGCTGCCCTGCTCCACGATCTGGCCGGCATACATCACCGCGACGCGGTCGCAGATCTCGATGGCGACGCCGATGTCGTGGGTGACGAAGATGACGGACATGCCGAATTCGCGCTGAAGCTCCCGCAGCAGCAGCAGGATCTGGATCTGCACGGTGGCATCGAGCGCGGTGGTCGGCTCGTCCGCGAGCAAAATCTTGGGACGGCAGGCGAGCGCCAGCGCGATCATTGCGCGCTGACGCATGCCGCCGGACATTTCGTGCGGATAGGCATCGAGCCGCCGCTTGGCGGACGGAATGCGCACGACCTCGAGCATCTCCAGCGCGCGCGCCCTGCCCTCGGCGTAGCTCTTGCCTTCGTGGCGCACCACGCTCTCGGCGATCTGCGCGCCGATGGTGTAGACCGGATCGAGCGCGAGCGCGGGCTCCTGAAAAATCATCGACACGGTCTGGCCGCGGAAGGACGACAGCTCCTCGTCGTTCATGGCGAGCACGTCGCGGCCCATGACGTTGACCTTGCCCGAAATCTGCGTGCGCTTCTTCGGCAGCAGCCGCATCAGCGCACGCAGCGTCACGCTCTTGCCAGAACCGGACTCGCCGAGCAGGCCCAGCACCTCGCCGTCACCAAGCGAGAGACTGAGATCGTTCACGGCGTAGACCGTGCGCTCCCCGGTGAAGCGGATGTTGAGGCCTGAGATCTCGACGAGCTTTGTCATGACGGCAGTTTCGGCAATCTATCGTGATAGTCGGTGACGCGCTGGAACGCGGCGCCGATGGTGAGCAAGGTGGCTTCATCGAAGGAACGGCCGATCAGCTGCATGCCAATCGGCAGGCCGCTCCTGGTGAAGCCGGACGGCACGGTGAGCGACGGCAGGCCGAGGAAATTCACCGGACGCGTGAACAGCGTCAGCCGCTGCAACAGCGCCGGCGCGTTTGGACCGCCGCCGACGTCGCTTTCCTCGATCGTTGGCGCCGGCACGGGCGATGCCGGCGCGATCACCGCATCGACACCTGCGGTCGCTGCGTTATGTGCGGCGAGCGCCGGTCCGCGCCAGCGCATGGCTTCGAGATAGGTGATGGCGGGGACGGCGAGACCGTTCTGCAGACGCATCAGCACCTGCGGGCCGTAATCCTGCGGGCGCTCGATCATCCAGCGCTTGTGGAAGGCGGCGGCTTCAGCAGCGAGCACGAGCTGGCTCGCCGAGGACAATTGCCGCTGGTCCGGCAGCTCGACCTTGACGATGTCGGCGCCCTCGCGCTTGAGCACGGCAATGGTCTCGTCCAGCACGCGCGCGACCTCGCTGTCGAGATCGTCGACATAAAAGGACGAAGGCACGCCGATCTTGAGGCCCTTCAGGGAACCCCTGGTCGCGCCGACATAGTCCGACAGCGGCTCGTGGCTTGCGGTCGAATCCGCGGGATCGGGACCAGCCATCAGCGCCAGCAGCAGCGCGCAATCCTCGGCGGTGCGGGCGAGCGGGCCGACTGTATCGAGCGATTGCGACAGCGGCATCGCGCCGGCCCGGCTGACGCGGCCGACGGTGGTCTTCAGCCCCGTGACGCCGCAGAAATGCGCGGGCATGCGGATCGAGCCGCCGGTGTCGGAGCCGAGCGCCGCATAGGTCAGCCGTGCCGCGACCGCCGAGCCGGAGCCCGACGACGAGCCGCCGGTGATATGCGCGACGTTCCAGGGATTGCGGACCGGGCCATAATGGGCGTTGTGGCCGGTCGGGCCATAGGCGAATTCCGCCAGATGGAGCGTGCCGAGGCGAACCTGGCCGGCATCCTTCAGGCGCTGCAAGGCGGTGGAGGTCGTGGTCGCGACGAAATCGCGGCGGATCAGCGAACCGCAGGTCGAGACCTTGCCGGCGTCGTAATACATGTCCTTGTGCGCAAGCGGCACGCCATGCAATGGACCGCGCACCTCGCCCTTGGCCAACTCGGCGTCCGCCGCATCGGCCGCCTTCAGCGCCGCCTCCGACTCGATGGACATAAAGGCGTTGAGATGCGGCTGCCACTGCGCGATGCGGTGCAGCAGCGCGCGCGTCACTTCATGGGACGACAGCTGCTTCATCGCGATCGCACGCGCGACCTCGGTGAGCGTCATCAATGCGGGTTCGGTGCTCATTTCGAAACCTTCTCGGTCTGCGCGAGCACATAGAGCGCCGGCTCGAGATCGAATGGCAGCGTACCGGCGATGGCCGCAAAGCCTTCGAAGGCGGGGCCGATCGAGTTGGAGATGCGTGTCGCGATCTCGTCGTCGACGGCAACGCCGGCGACTTGCGCCGTCGCCTTGATCTCTTTGGTCGTTGGTCTCGTCATGCGGTTTCCTCCCTCGGCGCGCGGCTATGGCCTGATCCTGGAATTGCCATGTAGCACGCGGCCTCGTGGCCCATTGTATCGAGCGCGGTGAGCTTTGGTGTCGCATTTGCGCAGAGCGGCTCCGCAAACGGGCAACGGGTATGGAAGCGGCAGCCCGGGGGCGGATCGATCGGATTGGGCGGATCGCCCGTGATCGGCGGCGTGTCGGTGCGACGATCCGGGTCGGAGGACGGCATCGCCGCCAGCAGCGCGCGCGTGTAGGGATGCGCCGGACGGTCCCAGACCTGGTCGACCGGGCCGAGCTCGACGACCTCGCCGAGATACATCACCAGCACCCGATCGCTGATGTAGCGCACGACATTGAGGTCGTGGCTGATGAAGAGATAGGTCAGGCCGAACTCGCGCTTGAGATCGGCGAGCAGATTGAGCACCTGCGCTTCGACGGATTTGTCGAGCGCCGAGACGGCTTCATCGAGAATCACCAGGCGCGGCGACAGCGCCAGCGCCCGCGCGATGTTGACGCGCTGACGCTGGCCGCCGGAGATCTCGTGGGGATAGCGGTTGGCGAAGTTTGCAGGGACCAGGCCGACCTTGCCGAGCAGCTCGCGTGCGAGGGTGCGCGCCGCGCCATCGGCCATGCCGTGGACTTTTGGGCCGAACGCAATTGATTCCTCGATTGTGAGGCGCGGATTGAGCGAGGCGTAGGAATCCTGGAACACCATCTGCATGCCGCGGCGCAGTTCGCGCAGCGACAAGGACTGCCCAACGCTCATGCCGTCATAGATGATGTCGCCGGTGTTGCGGGGCATCAGATGCATCAGCAGCCGGGCGGTGGTCGACTTGCCGCAGCCGGATTCGCCGACGATGCCGACAGTTTCGCCCTTCGCGACAGAGAAGGAGACGTTATCGACGGCGCGCACGGTGCGCTTCGCGGCGAACAGCCCGCCACGCACGGGGAAGTGCTTGGTTAGCCCATTGACCTGGAGCAGCGGCTGCGCGACGCCGCCGCGGTCTTCGATCGGCTCCAGCATGACCATGGACGTATTGCTCTCGCTCATAGCTGCGCTCTCCCACCTCTCCCCATCGGGGAGAGGTCGCGCCGAAGGCGCGGGTGAGGGGAAGCGGCAAACTCGGTGCACCGTAACCCCTCACCCGGATTGCATCTGGCGATGCAATCCGACGACCTCTCCCTTCGGGAGAGGTGTACAGGGGACGCCGCAGCAGTCTGCATTTCCATCATCATCTCAGTTCCTGATGTCCATGGCGCTGCGCAGGCCGTCCGAGAGCAGGTTGAAGCAGATCGAGACCGCGAAGATCATCGCGCCGGGCAGTGCCGCGACCCAGGGATTGACGTAGATCGCGGTGCGCAAGGTGTTCAGCATCAGGCCCCATTCCGGCTCGGGCGGCTTGGTGCCGAGGCCGAGGAAGGAGAGACCGGCAGCAAGGATCATCGAAACCGAGATCAAGCTGGTCGCGTAGACGAAGATCGAACCGAGCACGTTGCCGAGGATATGCACGCGCATGATGGTGAAGGGGCCGGCGCCGGAGGCGCGCGCGGCCTCGACGAAATCCATGTTGCGCACGCCGGTGGTGACGCTCTCGGCGACGCGGGTGATCTGCGGCACAAACACGACGGTCAACGACACGATGGAATTGAGGATGCCTGCCCCGAGCGCGCCGGAGATCGCGATCGCCAGCAGCACGGACGGAAAGGCGTAGAACACGTCGATCGTGCGCATGATCGCGGTATTGAGCTTGCCGCCGACATAGCCGGCGACGAGGCCGAGCGAGGTGCCGATGCCGAATGCGAGGATGACCGGCAGAATGCCGATGAGGAGCGACAGCCGCCCGCCATAGATCAGCCGCGCCAGCATGTCGCGGCCGAGCTCGTCGGTGCCGAGCGGATAACCTGTTGTGCCGATGTGGCGGAGGCGGCGGATCATCGAGCCCCTGTAGGGATCCTCCAGCCCGAGCCAGGGCGCCAGGATCGCGGATACGAAGACCAACAGCAGCACCAGCGCGCAAGCCATGCTGACCTTGTCGCGCCGGATGCGTCGGCCGACGGTCGCCCAATAGCCGCGCGCCCTGGTCGCGGGCGCAGCCTGGAGCGCAGCATCGCTGGTTACGGACAACGGAAGCTCGCTCATCGGCTAGCCCCGCTTGATGCGCGGATCGATCGCGGCTTGCGCGATGTCGACCAGCAGATTGAGGAAGACGAAGAACAGCGCCAGCACTAGGATCGTACCCTGCAACAGCGGCAGGTCGCGCTGGAAGATCGCCGAATTGAGCAGGAAGCCGGAGCCAGGCCAGGAGAACACGGTCTCGATCAGGATCGAGCCGCCGAGCATATAGCCGAGCTGCAAGCCCATCACCGCGAGCGCGGTGGGCGCGGCGTTCTTGATGACGTGGCGGAACACGCCGGTTTCGTGCAGGCCTTTTGCGCGCAGCGCCTCGACGAAGTCCTGGCTGAGGATGTCGCCGGTGAGCGCACGCACCGTGCGGGTGACGATGCCCATCGGAATCACCGACGTCGTAATCGCCGGCAGCACGAGATATTTCAGGTGCGCCCAGTCCCAGGCCCAGGCGGCGGAGCCGCCAGGCCCGGCGCCGACGGCGGGCAGCCAGTTCAGCTCGACCGAGAAAATGATGACGAGCACCATGCCGAGCCAGTAATGCGGCACGGAGACGCCGGCGATGGCGAAGGAGGTCGCGACCTTATCGATCCAGGTCTCGCGGAAATAGCCGGCGATCAGGCCGAGCAGGACGCCCATTGTGAAGCCAATGATGGCGGCAGCAATCGCGAGCGTGACGGTGTTGCCGACCGCGCGCATGACCTCGGCGAGCACAGGGCGGCCAGTGGCAATGGAGTTGCCGAGGTCGCCATGCAGGGCACGTAGCAGCCACAGCCCGAACTGCACCGGCAGCGGCCGGTCGAAGCCGTAGGCGGCGCGGAGCTGCGCCGCGAGCTCCTGCGAGGCGTCGGCCGGCAGCACGGCAACCAGCGGATCGCCCGGCGTGATGTGCACGAGCAGAAAGCACACCAGCGCGACGCTGATGACGATCGGGATGACATAGACGATGCGTCTGGCGATATAGGCGAGCACTGGTCTTCTTTCTTCCTTCTCCCCTTGTGGGAGAAGGTGGCGCGAAGCGCCGGATGAGGGGTTCTGTCCGCGGTTACAGTCTTGTTGACTGAGAGAGGGTGTCTCGCGGAGAGAGACCCCTCACCCGGCTTCGCTATCCGCGAAGCCACCCTCTCCCACAAGGGGCTAAGGCGTGCACACATCTTTCGGCCGTTGGTCAGCACCAATGGAAAGCGCAAGTCTTTTCAATGATAGCTGACCGACCGCTCTTTGGGCGGTTCCGAAACCTGGGGTCATCTAAGTCCCTGTATTAGATTCCGTTTTTGAGATGTGTGCACGCCTTAGCCCACAAGGGGAGAGGGTGCACGGAGCAAGCCGAAAGAGCTACGGCGTTATCGACACCAGCGAGAAGTCGATGAACCAGCTCTTCGGCTGCACCACGCCTGTGACCTTCGGGCTGATGGCGCGGGGGCCGACGTCGTGGGCGACATAGAGGAAGGCCGCATCGTCGACGGAGGCCGCGTGCAGTTCGGCGAGCGCAGCGTCGCGTGCGGCGGGATCGAACGTTTGCCGCGCCTTCTTCACCAACTCGTCGAACTTGGGATTGTTGATGAAACCCCAATTGTTCGAGACCGGCGGCGCCATGCCCGACTGCAGGAAGCGCACCAGCGCGAAGAACGGGTCCATCGCCGCGTAGGTGACGTTGGTCGCGTTTGCGCCGTTGGCTGAGGGATCCTTGGCGCCGCGGCGCCAATTGGTGAACAGCGTGTTCCATTCGATGACGTCGAGCTGCACGTCGAAATAGCATTCGGCGAGCGCCTGCTGAAGATACTCGTTCATCGGCAGCGGCTGCATCTGGCCCGAACCCGAGGCCGAGGTCTGGGTCTTGACCGTCAACTTCTTGTTCGGACCGAAGCCCGCCTCCTGCATCAGCTTTTGCGCAGCCGCCTTGTCATACTTGATCTCGAAGGTCGGCTTGCCGCGCCAGGGATGGCCGGGCTCGAAAGTGCCGGTCGCAGGCACCATCTGGCCGGCGAGCAGGCCGTCCTTGAGCCCTTCGCGGTCGACGCAGAGGTTTGCGGCCTTGCGCACGCGGATGTCGTTCCAGGGCGAGCCCTCGACGCGCGAGAACTGCCACGGCCAGACATGCGGCTGCTCGTTGGCGTAGAGCTTGAAGCCGCGCTGCTTGAGCTCGGGCAGCGCATCCGGTGCCGGCGCCTCGACCCAATCGACCTGTCCGGAGAGCAGTGCCGCGGTACGCGCGTTCGCTTCCGGCATCGGCAGCAGCAGCATCTTGTCGACCTTGGGCACGCGCGCCTTGTCCCAATAGGCCGCGTTCTTCACCAGCTCGAGCCGCTCGCGCGGCGTGAAGCTCGCCATCTTCCACGGACCGGTGCCGGACGCGTCCTTGGCGAAGGCGGTCCAAGCGGCCTGCGATTTCGCCTTGGCGTCGGCGCCTTCGGCCTTGTCGTAGAAAGCCTGCCACTTCGCCGGACTCGCCATGAAGAGGTTGGTGAGGTTGATCGGCAGGAAGCTGTCGGGCTCCTTGGTGGTGAGCTCGACGGTCATGTCGTCGATCTTCTTCGCGGACGCCAGCGTCGGCATGCGCGACGCCGTGACGCCAACCTGGCTGGCGTCGAATTGCGGCGCGTCCTGCTTCAGCACCTTCTCGACGTTCCACACGACCGCATCGGCGTTGAACGGCGAGCCATCATGGAAGGTGACGCCGGGGCGCAGCTTGAAGATCCATTTGGTCTTGTCGGCGTCGTCGACCTTCCACTCGGTGGCAAGGCCGGGGATCACCACGCTCGCCTTGTCGGCCGAGGACAGGTCCCAGCCGGTGAGCGCGTCATACATGGTGAGGCCGGTGAAGCGGTTGCCTTCAAAGCCCTGGTCGGGTTGGCCCAGCGTGCGCGGAATATCGGCAGCGGTCATGCCGATGCGCAGCACGGTGTCGGCGCTGGCCACGCGCGGCCATGCGGCCGCGCTGCCGAGCGCCAGCAACGCGATCAGCGCCGCGCGGGTCTTGTTCTTCTTGATGAGCATCGTCTCAGTCCTCTTCCGGCTTTCAGTGACTAATTTTGATGCAAACGTATGCAATGGCTGTGCCAATGGGGAAACTTTTTCTGCAAATTGCCCCTGCGACGACAAGTCCTTGTGATCGCACGTCAGCGAAGGCACGTCGCTGCCTATTCTGGCATCAAGATTGCAGGTTGGCCCTGAATTCTCCCTTGAATTTTTTCCTGGAGTTCTGGGCCATGCGTATCCGACTGTCGACCTGTCTCGCCGTGCTTGCGCTGGCGCTATCCGCAATCCCGACGCGCGCCGAAACGGTGGTGCGCTACGGCATCTCGATGGCGGACATCCCGCTGACGACCGGCCAGCCCGATCGCGGCGCCGGCGCCTATCAGTTCACGGCCTACACGATCTACGATCCCTTGGTGGCCTGGGAGATGGACGTCGCCGACCGGCCGGGAAAGTTGGTCCCGGGCCTGGCCACGGAATGGAAGGTCGATGACACCGACAAGAAGAAGTGGCGCTTCACGCTTCGCAAGGATGTGAAGTTTCACGACGGCAGCGAATTCAACGCCGATGCGGTGATCTGGAATCTGGACAAGGTGCTCAACGACAAGGCGCCGCAATTCGACAAGCGCCAGAGCGCGCAGGTGAAGACGCGGCTGCCTTCGGTCGCGAGCTATGCCAAAATCGACGATTCCACGGTGGAGATCACGACCAAGACGGTCGACTCCTTCTTCCCCTATCAGATGCTCTGGTTCCTGGTGTCGAGCCCGACGCAATACGAAAAGCTCGGCAAGGATTGGGACAAGTTCGCCAGCCAGCCCTCCGGCACCGGCCCATTCAAATTGACAAAACTGGTGCCGCGCGAGCTTGCGGAGCTGACCAAGAATCCGGATTACTGGAACAAGAAGCGCATTCCCAAGGTCGACAAGCTGGTGCTGGTGCCGATGCCGGAAGCGCTGACGCGCACCAATGCGCTGCTCGCAGGCCAAGTGGACCTGATCGAGACGCCGGCGCCGGACGCCGTGCCGCAGCTCAAGGCGGCCGGCATGAAGCTCGTCGACAACGTTACGCCGCATGTCTGGAATTATCATCTGAGCGTGCTGCCGGGCTCGCCCTGGACCGACATCCGCCTGCGCAAGGCGCTGAACCTTGCGATCGATCGTGAGGCGGTGGTGGGCCTGATGAACGGATTGGCAAAGCCAGCCAAGGGTCAGGTCGATCCGTCGAGCCCGTGGTTCGGCAAACCAAGCTTTGAGCTGAAATACGATCTTGCTGCTGCGAAGAAGCTGGTCGAGGAAGCCGGCTACTCCAAGGCCAAGCCGCTCAAGGCCACCTTCATCATCGCGCAGGGCGGCACCGGCCAGATGCTGTCGCTGCCGATGAACGAATTCCTGCAGCAAAGCTTCAAGGAGATCGGCATCGACGTCGACTTCAAAGTGGTCGAGCTCGAAACATTATATACGCACTGGCGCAAGGGCGCAGCCGACGAGATGAACGCCGGCATCACCGCCAACAACATCGCCTATGTGACCTCGGACCCGCTCTACGCCATCGTCCGCTTCTTCCATTCGGGCCAGATCGCGCCGGTCGGCGTCAACTGGGGCGGCTACAAGAACCCGAAGGTCGACGCGCTGATCGAGGAGGCCAAGCAAACCTTCGATGCCACCAAGCAGGACGAACTCCTGGCTCAGGCGCACGCGCTGATCGTCGACGATGCCACCCTGGTCTGGGTCGTCCACGACACCAACCCGCATGCGCTCTCGCCGAAGGTCAAGCAGTTCGTGCAGGCGCAGCACTGGTTCCAGGATTTGACGACGATCGGGGTAGAGTGAGGGGGCGGCAGGCCGCCGCGTCAACACCACCGTCGTCCCGGGCAAGCGTCAGCGCAGACCCGGGATCCATAACCACAGGTAATAGTTGCTGCACGCGCGGGCAACTGCGAGTCTTCGCCAAACCGCTTCCTGTGGTTATGGGTCCCGGATCTGCGCTTCGCTTTGCTGCGCTTGTCCGGGACGACAGCGAGCGTGTGGCGCCATTCGAGCCACACGCCCTACTTCGTCAGCAGCGCATACGCCCCGGTCCAGCCCTCCGGCGGCGGATCGATCTGGAAATTCTTGATCCGGACCTCATAGAGCTTGAACAGCTTTTCCAGCGTGTCGGCGTCCTCGCTGCGACGGCCGCGCTCGATCGCATCCAGCGCGCCCTGCCAGTCGCGGCTGCGGTAGCAGCCGAGCATCTCGATGGTGATGTTGCGCAGCCGCTGGAAGGCGCCCGAATTCAGCACGTCCTCGCGGCCGGCGATGGCGTAGATCACCTCCGGCTCGGTCTTGCCCTTGACCATCACGAAGTCGAGCTCGAGGATCGCGAACTTGTCCTTGGCAGCAAGCGCGGTCCTGGAGCCGACGATGATCGGAAAGCCGTATTCCTTGGACTGGCCTTCGAGGCGCGAGGCCAGGTTCACGCTGTCGCCGAGCACCGAATAGTTCTTCTTCAGGTCGGAGCCCATGTTGCCGACGACGCCGACGCCGGTGTTGAGGCCGATGCCGACATTGAGCGGGATGTAGACGTGACCGCCGTCGGCAGCTTCCTGCTCGCGCTCCTTGTTGACGGCGTCGATCTGCTCCAGCATCCGGATCGCGGCCTCGCAGGCGTTGAGCTCGTGCTCGGCATCGTCGAGCGGCGCGTTCCAGAACGCCATGATGGCGTCACCCATGTACTTGTCGATGTAGCCCTTCTGATCGATGATGACGTCGGTCAGCGGCGTCAGGAAACGGTTCATCAGCGCGATCAGGCCTTGCGGATCGTGCTTGTAGCTCTCCGAGATCGTGGTGAAGCCGCGCACGTCGGAAAACATGATCGTCATCTCGCGCTCCTCGCCGCCGAGCACGAGCTTTTCCGGCGACTGCGCCAGCTGCTCGACCAGGACGGGCGACATGTATTGGGCGAACATGCCGCGGATCTGCACGCGCTGACGCTGCTCGCGCACGAAGCTGGCGAAGATCAGTGTCAGATAGATCGCCGTGGTCGAGAGCAGCGGATAGGTGAAGTCGATGAGGTAGCGGTGCTGTGCATAGAAGAACCAGGACACGCCGACCAGGATGGCGGCGAAGGCCGCACCTGCGAGCACCAGCCGCACCGGCCCGAGATTCGGCGTGAAGATGATGACGAGCAGGCCGATGACGAGCGCTGCGAGCAGCTCGACGCCGAGCGCATAGTTCGGCTGTGAGATCACGGCTCCGCTCAGAATGCTCTCCAGCACCTGGGCATGGATCTCGACGCCCGGCATGGTCGAGGACACCGGCGTGGTCTTGATGTCGTTCAGTCCGACCGCCGAGGTGCCGACCAGCACCAGCTTGCCGGCGATCTTGTTCGCTGGCGCGCTGCTGTCGAGCACGTCGGCGGCCGAGACGTAGATCGACGGATCCTGGCGGGCATAGTGCACCCAGAGCTGGCCGTTCTTGTCGGTCGGAATCTCCACGCCCTTGAGGCGGACCGCCCTGACGCCGGTCTTGTCGGTCCGGACCAGGACCGTCGGCGTGCCGGTGACGACACGCAGCATCTCGAGGCTGAGCGAGGGCATGATGTTGCCCTGGGCCCGCATCACCATCGGCACGCGGCGGATCAAGCCGTCGCGCTCGGTCTTGATCGTGAACAGGCCGCGACCCGTCGCGACCTTCTCGATCTCGGGCACGTTGCGCAATAGCCCCGGAAATTCGAACAGGAAGCGCTCGGCGCCCTCCTCCCCGACCGTCGCGATGCCGGTGAGGGGCAGCGTCTTGTCGATTTCGGACGAGATCGCCGGCTGCCCGGTCTCGCCCAGCACCACGCGCGAGCGCTTGATCGCGTCAGCGAGGATCCGGTCGTTGCTCGGCAGCTCGCGCAGCTTGGCGCGGGTGGCGTCGTCGAGATAGCGCATCTGGCTCGCGACCAGATCCGGGTTGAGCCGATCGGCCTCCGAGAACACCACGTCGAAACCGATCGCCACCGCGCCGTTGTTGGTGAGGTTCTGGATCAGGTCGGCGATCCGCGTGCGTGGCCACGGCCACTGGCCGAGCTTGCCGAGGCTCTTGTCGTCGATGTCGACGATGGTGACCGGCCGCGCCGTCTTGTGGCGCGGATCGATCAACTGGAACATGTCGAAGGTGCGCAGCCGCAATTCCTGGATCGGCGGCGGATCCCAGAGGCGTGCGCCGGCAAACACGACCAGCAGCGCAAGGCACATCAGCCGCGCAAAGCCGAGCTTGCGCGCAAACCACCGCCGCAGGATCTTGAGACGTTTCATTCGGATCGGACTTCCTGCAAACCAGCCTTCTTCTACAAACCAGCTTGGCGCGATCTTGGATCGCCATGACACAAATGGCCATTGCTTCGGCGGCAAAGGATAGGGATTTTTTGCCGCGGTCAAAGCGGAATGAAGAGCCGGCTGACCGGAGGGGCGCCTCTAGCTCACATGAAGGATGAAGTCGCTGGCGTGGAGATGGCCGGCAACGGTGTTCTTCAAGAGAATCTTGTCGTTGGCATCGAGATTGAGCAGGGTATCGGCACCCTGCTGCTCCGCGAGCGCGGATACCTGCGTCCACGATGTGACGCTGCCGAACTGCCGCAGATCGATCTTGTCGAGCCCGATCTCGAAGTCGTTCACGGTGTGCTGGACCGCATCCTGCGAGGACGTCGGCGCGAACACAAACTGATCCTTCGCGCCGCCTCCGGCCAGCGTATCACTCGACTCCGTCGCGAAGATGACGTCCTTGCCGCCGGCGCCTGCCAGACTGATGCCCTGGCCGTTGGCACCCTCGGCGAAGATGAAGTTGACCGTGTCGGAGCGGCCGGCCGAGTCGGCGACGGTCAGCGTGACCTGGTCGGTCGCGGGCAGTTCCGCCTGAGAATCAGAGGTGGCGCCAGTCGGATCGTAGGCGATGCCCGCGCCGCTCGCGAGGCCGGTGTTGATCTGGTCGAGCGAACCGGACGCCGGATAAACACTGACGCTGCTGAGATGCGGATGCGCGGTCGAAAGCGTGACGGTGAAAGTATCCGTCGCGGCACCGGAATCGGTGTCGGTGACCACCAGATCGGTGATGATCTCGTTGCTGTTCTCGCGGATATGCTCGAACTGGAAGTGCTCGGTGTTGATGACCGGGCCGGTGGCGTCGTTCGCCCCGGTCACATCCACCGTGAGCATGGTCGTGCCGATCGCACCGAGCACGTCCGTGGTCTGGACAGTGAAAATATCCGCGTAGGATCCTTCCGCCAGCGCGTTGATCGCGGCGGCGTTCGGAACGTAGCTGTAGCTGCCGTCGGGATTGACCGTCAGCGTCCCGTACAATCCCCCGGCTGTCGTCGCAGCATGGTGATCCGCATTGAGAACGGAATAGGTAAGCGTCGCCGTCTCGCCGGTATCGGCATCGTTGCCCGTCAGCGTCCCGGTGAGATCGAAGAAGGTGTCGGCAGCGGCCGTATCCGTGAGCGGGCCGATGTGGAGATCGGACAGCGTCGGCGCGTCGTTCGTGCCGGCGATGTTGACGGTCACGACTGCGCTCGTGCCCGCGCCATCAGCATCCGACGGAACGATGGTGTATTGCAGCGACAGCGTCTGGCCGGCCGCGAGGAAATCGAAGGCCTGACCGCCTGAATTGAACTGCCACGTAAACTGGGCGTTGGTGGCCGTGCCGTTGAGGATATCGCCGGGCGGGACGGTGAGATAGTTGAGCAGGTCCGCATGCGACAGCCCGCCGACGCTGCCGGTTTGCGGCACGCCGTCGAGAGCAACCTGCACCTGGTTGACCGACACCGTGACGTGATCGATCGCGTCGACGTCGGAGACCACCAGCACGCCATGCGAAAGCTGGCCGGCATTGGTTTCCATCAGATCGGCAACGGCGCCGCCCGGCCCGGAAGTCCCGCTCGCCCAACCCGCGGTGCCTTCGATTGCGAGACCCTCGGCGGGGTTGACCGTATTGGACGCCGTGATCCCGCTGCCGTCGCCGAGCTGGTAATACGCGGCCAGACTCGCCTCGCTGCCGGTGAGCGCGGTGAAATCGATCGACTGGATCTGCGTCTGCGTGAGCGCGGTGGCCCAGACGCTGACATCGGCGATCGAGCCGAAGAAGCCTTCCGCTCCAAAGCCCGCCGCGTCTGGCTCGCTCGCGGCGCCAATCATCAGGTAGGACGCCGACGGATTCGACGGGCTGCCATCGATCGCGTTGAACGCCCATGACTGCGAATATTCGAGGTTTCCATCGAGATAAAGCGTGAAGGTACCGTTGTCGCGGGTCAGCGCGATGTTATGCCATTGCGAGGCCGTGAGGGCGACACCGGTATCCTCGATGTCGACGCCGCCTGCGAGAATCTGCAGCTCCAAGGTACCATCGACGTTGACGGTGCCAAGCAGACCGAAGCCGGTGGTCGAGGTGTTGCCGTTGTAGAACAGGATGTGGCCGTGGCCCGGATCGGCGCCCCCGCTCCAGTTCGCCCACCCGGCCAGCGTCACGTCATCGGTGGCGACCGTCGGCACGTCGCCGACCGCGATGGTCTGGCCGTCGAAGTCCATGTAGTTCGACGTCACATAGGAAACGGCCGGCGCATCGTTGGTGCCGGTGATCGTGACCGTGACGTCCTGGCTGACCTTGCCGCCCTGCTGGTCGTCGAACGTGACGGTGTAGACCTGGGTGATGGTCTGCCCGTCGGCCAGCGACTGCAGCACCGGATCGCTGTTGTCCAGCGTGAAGTGCCAGCCGAGCGTCGCGCCATTGTCCGTGTCGCTGCCGGACTCGGACACCGCGTTGATCGTGAATGTGCCGATATTCGTGCTGTCGTCCTCGAAGCCCGGCAGGGCCGAGCTGACGGACGACGATTTGAACGACCACTCGGCCGTGTGGGTGTCGATCAGGTCGAGGTCCTGGATCGCCAGCGTGCCGCCGGTCGACAATGACGAGCCGTCATCCTCGGTGACCGTACCCATCGCCGCGGCAGTGTCGCTCGTGATCGTCGGCGCGTCGTTGGCGCCGTTGATCGTGACGGTCACGTCCCGCGAGACGTACGCGCCGTGATCGTCGGTGAAGGTGACGGTGTAGACCTGGGTGATGGCCTGGCCTTGGGCCAGCGATTGCAGCACCGCATCGTTGTTGTCGAGGCTGAAGTGCCAGCCCAACGTCGCACTGTTGTCGACATCGATGCTGAATTCGTGCACCGACGGATCGATCGTGAAGCTGCCGAGCGGCGTGTCGTCGTCGAAACCCGGCAGATGCGCGCTCGATGTCCACGACTTGAACACGGCCTGCGCCGTGTGGGTGTCGATCAGATCAAGATCCTGGATCGCCAGCGTACCGTCGATCGACAGCGTCGCGCAAGCATCCTCGGTCACCGCTCCGGCAGCATCGACAGCGTCACTCGTGATCGTCGGCGCGTCATTGGCGCCGTTGATCGTGACGGTCACGTCCCGCGAGACGTACGCGCCGTGATCGTCAGTGAAGGTGACGGTGTAGACCTGGGTGATGGTCTGGCCCTTGGCCAGCGATTGCAGCACCGCATCGTTGTTGTCGAGGCTGAAGTGCCAGCCCAGCGTCGCACCGTTGTCGGTGTCGGTGTTGAACTCGGCGAGGTCGGAATCGATCGTGAAAGTGCCGAGCGGCGTATCGCCGTCGAAGCCCGGCAGATGCGCGCTCGATGTCGCCGACTTGAACACGGCCTGCGCCGTGTGGGTGTCGATCAGGTCGAGATCCTGGATCGCCAGCGTGCCATTGATCGACAGCGTCGCGCCGGCATCCTCGGTCACCGCTCCGGTAGCATCCGCGGCACTGCTGGTCATCGTCGGCGCGTCGTTGGTGCCGGTAATGGTGACCGTGACGTCCTGGGAAACCTGCGCG
This sequence comes from Bradyrhizobium sp. 139, assembly GCF_023074175.1. Taxonomy (GTDB): domain Bacteria; phylum Pseudomonadota; class Alphaproteobacteria; order Rhizobiales; family Xanthobacteraceae; genus Bradyrhizobium. The sequence goes on along the minus strand of NZ_JADPKS010000035.1, from coordinate 128,461 downwards.
CCGTGATTGTCGGTAAAGGTGACGGTATAGACCTGGGTAATGGTCTGGCCCTTGGCCAGCGACTGCAACACCGGATCATTGTCATTGAGCGTGAAGTGCCAGCCCAGCGTCGCGCCGTCGTCGGTATCGCTGCCAGATTCCGTCACCGACGGATCGATCGTGAAGGTCCCGATATTGGTCGTCCCCTCCACAAAGCCGGGCAAATGCGCGCTGGAGGCCGACGACTTGAACACGGCCTGCGCCGCATGGGTGTCGATCAGGTCGAGATCCTGGATCGCCAGCGTGCCGCCGGTCGAGAGCGTCACGCCGGCATCCTCGGTGACGCCGCCCGTTGCCGCGTCTGCATCGCTCGTGATGGTCGGGGCATCATTGGTCCCGGTAATGGTGACCGTGACCTCTCGGGTGACCGTCCCACCGTGATGATCGTCGACCGTGACGGTGTAAACCTGCGTGATGGTCTGGCCCTTGGCCAGCGACTGGAGCACCGGGTCGCTATCGTCGATCGTAAAGGTCCAGCCGACTGCCCCTCGCGTGCTGACGCCGGGACTCTCGCTCACCGCCGTGAGCGCGAACGTGCCGATATGCGAAGTGCCGTCGCTGAAGCCTGGCAGATGCGCGTTCGAAACCGTCGAGTTCAGAGCGAAACTCGCGGTGTGGGTGTCCGTGAGATCGGGATCGTTGAAGGTAATGGTGCCGTTGGCGGCGAGCGTGGCCGCACTATCCTCGGTTACCGCACCTGTCGGGGTGGTGGAGTCTTCGACGATCGTCGGGAGGTCGTTGGTGCCCTCGACATTGACGTCTGCACCGTTGATGGACACGGTGATCGGCGTGCTGACGACACCGCCGTGCCCGTCATCGACCTGCACCACATAATTGAGGGTCAGCGTCTCGCCTTCGGCGAGAAAATCGAAGAGATGGTCGGGAACGCTGTAGGCCCAGGTGGCCGAGCCGTTGTTGCCGTTTCCGGCGCCCTGCACCACGGTCAGCGGCACCTCGACGGCGGCGATCGCGGCGCGCTGCTCCGGCGTCAGCGTCGCGGTGATATCGTGCCCTTCGGCGTCGAGATATTTGAGCGGCTGGGTGGACGAAAGCGCCGCGCTCACGATCGGCCGGTCCGTCAGATCGACATCGCTGAAGATGACCGTGCCCGTGATGGTGTCCAGAGCCTCGTTGCCGGTCCCGACCTTCTCGATGACGGTGCCACCTGACGTCGCGACGGTGGGCTTATCGTTGGTGCCGGTGATTGTGATGGTGATGGGGATGAAGGCGGTCTCGGGGCTGATTGCGAAATTGTTGTCGATGCGGACCATGTAGGTCAGCGTCAGCGTTTCGCCGGCCGCAAGAAAGTCGAAGACGTGGTCGGGGATCGTGTAGCTCCAGACCGCCGAGCCGTTGTTGTTGTTGCCGCCGTCGGCGGCGACGTTGATCTGGATCTGCGTCGCCGCGATGTCCTGCTTCTGCAGCGCAGAGAGCGTGCCGGTGACGTCCTGCTGGCCGGCACTCTTGTAGACGTAGTTTGGCGCATCGGCGAGATTCACGCTCACCGTCGGCCTGTCGCCCAGGTTTTGATCGACGAAGGTGATCCGGCCGGAGATCGTGTCGGAATGGGTCGCGTCGCCGGTCGTGTCCGCGCGCTCGGTCAGCGCGAACGCCGTCTTCACATTGCCGTTGAGATCGAGGCTTTGAGACAGAGGCTTGCCGGGGTAACGGTTGGCAGGCGCCGCGTGATCGCCGGATTCCTGCGATCCCTGCTGATTGAGGCTTGTGAATACCGCGGTCGCGATGTAGCCGGCTGGGGTCTTGATCACGATCCCATCGCTGGTCTGCGTGATCGAGTCGGTGAAGTTCGTGGTGAGTTTGGTGTTGGTGTTGTTGTCGGTGAACTTCAGCGTGAACACGTCGGTGATCAGCTTCTGAACGTCCGGCGACATCAGCGCATTGGAGATCGAGACGTTGCCGCCGCTGATCTGGATCATCTGGCCGGCCTGGTTGACCGTCGCGATCGGCAGCAGCGTGATCTTGTCGAACAGGATGTAGGAGCCCGTCGTGCCGTTGGGCTCGACCAGCACCTGGAAGCTCGCCTGCGGCTGCGGATCGCCGCCACCGGCGGGAACGACGAAGTTGATCTGGGTCAGCACCGCCGTGCCGCGGATGCCCATGGTGGCGACCGGCGTGTCGATCTTCATGTCGCCGTGCTTGGCGGTCTCGCCGGCGACGAAGGTGATGGTGCCCGCGACCAGGCTGAGCAGCGAGGAATTGCTCGACCCGTTGGGGTCGTAGACCATCTCGTTCAGCACCATCCGCGCATTGGAGGACAGGCCGAACACCGTGCCGTCGATGAAGGTGATGCCGAGCGTCGAATCCCCGCCGGTCGAGACCACGTCGCCCTTCTCGACATTGTCGCCATTGTTCAGAATGACCGAGACGCCGTTGCGCACCGCGGTCGCGCTGCCGGAGAGCTTGGTGACGTGGCCGATGACCTGGGCCGTAGCGGCGCCGGGCGTGGCCTGTGCATATTGCACATGGCCCGTGAGCGCGTTGACGACGTCGCCGGTGAGGTGCGCGCCATCCGGCGAGGAGATCGCCGCCCGCTTGTCACCCCTGAAATAATCGTGAACGACGAACTCGTGCCCCTCGTGGGACAGCACAAGGTCGAGACCCGCGCGCTTGAACTCGCCATTGAAGATCAGGTTCGGGTCGGGAACAACGAACGCGCCGTCAGGCACGTGACCGTGCGCCTTCGCGATAAAAGGCTTGGCCGCAAAGACATGGCCGTCGGCGGGCGAGCGGGAACCATGGCCGTCCAAGGGAATCGCGGCGTCAAATTTGCCAGCGTAATTCAACAGGGCACCGTCAAAAGGGTTAAAATTTAAGTAAGTATCAATCGCCTAAGCTTGCATAGCATTACCAAGTCCTTAGCGAAACCATCTATTGCTTGTGTGATTTCGCGTCACTTGGTGATGGCCCCGCTGAAAAGCGGCTCGCTCACAGAGAAGCGGAAGTAATAATCCAAGATTTCTGAGGCTGAAATCGGCTTATCTGCATGCATTTCCAGTCATCACAAGTAATATGCTGTACAATGTTGACAGCAGATACTTGTGTCATCTTTGGTTCGTGAGGCCCCGCAACATCCTGCGGCAAATACGGGGCAAAATCTGTGACCTAATTAACAGACCCCGTGAAATAGCGGGTCATTAGCCATAAGGCGCAGAACCGGCCGCCCCACAACTTCTGCCTGTGATTGGCCCCACTTCCCGGAAGCCGGAGCCCTCCTGGCTCCGAATCGTAAAATTTTACGCAATTTGGGCAGGCCCGTTTCAGGCTGTCCTACGGTTTTGGTGCCCCTGCCGGGCGCATTAAGCAGAACAAAACGGCCCGTCTCTCACTATCTCCGCGAAGCAATAAGCCCGGCACGTACAGGTCGAAGGGATCTGGCGAAGCCGGAAGGGGGTGTCAGATGGAGACCGCTGCTCGCTCGCGCGCCTGGCGCGCAATCCTTGTCTTGTGCGGATTGATCCTGCTCGGATCGGCTGCCGATCTTCGCGCCGGCACGCTGCTGTCGCCGGGCGCCGGCGTCCTCGTGCGCAAATCCGCCGAACCGTTCGGTGTGTTCGCCTTCGCCATCTTGTCCGGCAGCCTGCAACAGAAATGGTTCGCGCTGAAGCAGAAGCTCGACGACGATATGGTGCAGCTCGCGCTGTGCGACGGCGATCGTGACAATTGCGCCTCGCCCGCGGCACTGAAGCTGCTCGCTATCGTCGATCAGGCCCGCGCCCGCGACGGCCGCGCGCGGCTGGGCGAGACCAACCGCGCCATCAACCTCACCATCCGGACCGCCAACGACGGCACCGACGACATCTGGAGCGCGCCGCTCGCGACCTTCGCGCGGGGCGCCGGCGATTGCGAAGACTATGCCATTGCCAAGCTCGCGGCGCTGCGGCTGGCGGGCGTTGCCACCGAGGACCTCCGCATCGTCGTGGTGCGCGACACCCGCGTCGGCGAAGAGCATGCGGTTGCCGCGGCAAAGCTCGACGGCCACTGGCTGATGCTCGACAACCGCCGCATGGCGATGCTCGAGGACGACGCTGCGCAGACCTACCAGCCGCTGTTCGTGCTGTACCAGTCCGCCGTGATGAAATATGTCGACGAACCCGTGCGGTTCTCCGGCGTGGACAGCCTGGCAATGGTCGCCGCCGAGGCGCGCTGATCTCCTCTAGCCTGGATGGAGCGCGCAGCTCCATCGAGACTACGTTCACCTGAAAGCCACAAAGCCATTTCGCCGCGCGATCAGGAACGCTAGCATGGCGCCGGCTATGCGGGGGAACGAGTGGAATGCGGTTCATCATGCTGTCTGTGCTTGCGCTGCTGGCGCTGTCGGCGGCACCAGGCTTCGCGCAGTCCGGCACGCCCGACCGCTCCATCGCCGCCAGACTGCCGCTGCTTGCCAGGAACAACTGCCAGCAGGTCCGCGATCCCGGCAATCAATTGTTCTGCGGTGACGCCGAGCTGGCCGCTGCCGCCGAGAAGCTCAGCACGGCTATCGAGGCGCGGCTCGTCCGGCTGCCCGATCGCCTGCCCGCGGTCGAGGAGAATGCGATCTGGATCCGACAGCGCAACCTCGGCTGCGGCATCGTCGGCCAGACCGCGATCCGCCATGATGATTTCGACCGGGTGAAGGCGTGCCTTCTCAAGGTGACCGAGGAGCGCGCCGCGATCGTGCGCGATCCCGATTTCGATTGTCTCGCCGCCAACACTGCGGCCGGCGCGCTGATCTGCGCAGACCCGGCGCTGGCGCTCGCCGAAACTGAACTCAATGACCAGGTGCTCGGCCTGATCGGCAAACTGGACCCGACCGCGGCGCGCTTTGCCTTCGCCGAATATGGCCGATGGACGCGAGAGCGCGATCGCAAATGCAGTATCGTCGGCAAGGAGAACGTGCCGCTCCAGGAGCTCGAATCCGCGGAAAGCTGTCTCGCTGACCATTTGAAGCACAAGACTGATGAGATCCGCGCGGCGAAAGGCGATCCGAAGAAAGTGTTCGGCCGACAGGTCGCGGCCCGCTCGCCCGACACCGACGCCGTCGATTTTTGCGCCGCGCGGATTCACGCCGCCAATTCGTGCGGCAATTTCCTCCGCATCAACCGCGTCTACGCGCTCGACAGCCAGGTGACCGATCAGGAGGCGCAGGTCACGGGCGAGATCGAGATGGCCGTGCTGGCGCCCTTCACCATGTGCAGCAAGGTTGCTTCCACCTGCACCGGCACCTGCTGGGACCCCAACACGGGCCGTCCGCAGCCGGGCGTCGGCAATAAGGAGCGATCCGGCGAGGCCTTCAACGTGACGCGCCGCCTGAGAATCCAGCGGACCTTCGCCTTCGTGAAAGCCGCCGACGGCTGGCGCTGCCGGGAGGACGAACTCGCGCCGGTGAACTCGGGCACCGCGGGCGGTGGATCGTAGGCACTTCTCTCTCTCCCCGTTCTTACGGGGAGAGGGCCGGGGTGAGGGGCAGCTTCCGCCAAGACAGTGAAAGACGGACTCGCGGAGACTGCCCCTCACCCGGAATTTGCTCTCGCAAATTCCGGCCTCTCCCCGCAAGCGGGGAGAGGCGAAGATCAAAACATCAGATTGTCCTTCACCAAGACCCAGCGGCCGCCCTTGACCTGCTGCACCTGGGTGATGGTGTTGGCAAGATGGTCGGTCTTGGAGAACTTCGTCGGGGGCGAGTTGAAGATGTCGAGGAATTTCTCGCCCGACTCCAGCGCGTCCAGCATCTTCTGTCCGGTCAGATCCTTGCCCGCCTTGTTCGCGTAGAACGCAAACGTCATCACTGCATTGTAGCCGATGATGGCCTGCGTGTTGGCATCGGTGCCAAACATCTTCTTGTAGTTGACGAGCCAGTCCTTGACCTTGCCCTTGGCGGTGTCCTCATAGGGGATCTCGAAGCCGGACGCGGCGTAGAGGCCCTCGACGGCATCCTTGCCGAGCATCGGCACCTCCATCACGTTGGTGGGCGTGGCCCCAAGGAAGGTGACCTCCCAGCCGAGCTTCCTGGCCTCGGTCATGGCGCCGATAGGCTCGCGGAGCACCGCGCCGAGCACGACGAGGTCGCAGCCGTCGGACTTCATCTTGGCGACCTGCGCGCTGAAGTCGGAGGCGCCGCGCTTGTAGCTCGTGATCGAGGCCGGCTGCAGCTTCATGGCGGTGAGCTGCTGGTTGAAGCCGTCGAGCACGTTCTTTCCGTACTCGTCATCCTGATGCATGATGCATGGCTTCTTGAAGCTCTTCCACTCCATCATGTATTTCAGCGCCGCGCGCGTGCTCTCGACGTAAGGCAAGAGGTTGTTGAACTTCAGTCGCTCCTGCGGCTTGGCCGGATCGAACTTGAAGGTGAACTCGGCCGCCGTCAGCGGGAAGAGCTGAAGCACGCCGGCGTCGAGCAGGATATCCTGCGCCGCGAGCACGGTCGGCGATCCCATCGGTCCCACCATCGCGAAGATCTTGTCGCGCTCGATCAGTTTTTGCGAAGCCAGCACGGCCTTTTTCGGATCGTAGCCGCTGTCCTCAACCACCAGCCGGATCTTGCGACCGTTGATGCCGCCGGCGGCGTTGACCTCCTCGACCGCCATCTTCATGCCGTTGGAGACCGGTACGCCCCAGCCTTTGATCGGTCCCGACAGGTCCTGATGGGTGCCGATGACGATCTCGGATGCCGAGATGCCCTCGTTGGTGACCTTGGTTTGCGCCGCGGCCGGCAGACAGGTGAGCACCACGGCACTCACAGCAAGGCCGAACGTGCTGAACGATTTCGACATCGACGTCTCCTCTCCTTTGGGCCCGTTTGGCGCGAAGGGTGGGGCCACGGCTCCTTCGCTTTCTCGAACTGGCAGACTCGTCACGCCACCGCGCGCTGGCGGTACATCGCCTCGATCTCGGCGGCGTAGCGCTTGTTCACGAAGCCGCGCTTCAGCTTCATGGTCGGCGTCAGCTCCTCGTCCTCCGGGGTCAGCTGGCGCTCGATCAGATAAAATCTCTTGATGGTCTCGACGCGGGCGAAATTGCCGTTGACCTGTTCGATCTCGCGCCAGATCAGGTCCTGGATCTCCGTCGCCCGGCACAGACTCGCATAATTGGTGAAGGGGATGTCGTGGTCCTGGGCGAACTTCTCGACGTTCTCCTGGTCGATCATCACGAGACAGGTGAGGTACGGCCGCTTGTCGCCGATCACCACGGCGTCCGAAATATAGGGCGAGAATTTGAGTTGGTTCTCGATCTCGGACGGCGTGATGTTCTTGCCGCCGGAGGTGATGATGATGTCCTTCATTCGGTCAGTGACGCGGACGAAACCTTCATTGTCGATGGTGCCGACGTCGCCGGTATGCAGCCAGCCGCGACGGTCGATGGCCTCCGCGGTCTTCTCCGGCTGGTTCAGATAGCCCATGAACAGGAAGTCACCCTTGATCAGGATCTCGCCGTCGGGTGACAGCGCGACCTCGCCCCAGGACACGGCTGTGCCGACCGAGCCGAGCTTGATGCGCTCCGCCGGCATCATGGTCGCGACCCCGCAATTCTCGGTCTGGCCGTAGACCTCGTGGATGTCGATGCCGAGCGCGAGATACCAGCGGATCAGCTCCGGCGCGATGGGCGCAGCGCCCGTGAACGCGATGCGGCAGCGGTCGAGCCCGATCATGCGGCGGATGTTGCGGAACACGAGCCGGTAGGCGATGGCATTGGCGATGCGCAACGAGAGCGGCACCGCCTTGCCCTCGATGCGGCGGTCGACCATGCGATAGCCGATCTGGACGGCGCGGCGATAGACCCATCGCTGGAGCGGCGTCGCGTCCTTCAGCGCGATGGTGATCGCGGAATAGAATTTTTCCCAAATCCGCGGCACCGCAAGGAAGACGGTCGGCTGCACCTCGCGCAAGTTGTCCGGGACCGTCTCGGGGCTTTCGGCAAAGTTCATCACCGATCCGAGCGCGACGGAGATGTAGTAGCCGCCGATGCGCTCGGCGACGTGACAGAGCGGCAGGAAGATCAGCCTGTCTTCGTCCTCCCGCGCCGGAATGAAATCGTTGGCATGCCGCATCTGGTGCGTGACGCTGCGGTTGGCATGCATCGCGCCCTTGGGCGGACCGGTCGTGCCCGAGGTGTAGACGAGCACCGCGAGGTCGCCGGCGCTGCGGCTGTCGATCATCTCCTGCCACAACGCCTCGCGGCCGACCATATGGTTGCGGCCGAGCGCCCGGAATTCGTCGAGCGACATCATCATGTCGTCGGAGAAGCCGCTGAGGCCCTCCATGTCGAACACGATAATTTTTTGCAGAGATGGACAGCGCGCGCGGCAGGCAAGCAACTTGTCGAGTTGCTCCTCGTCCTCGGCGAAGATCACTTTGGTCCGGGAATCGTTGACCAGATATTCGACCTGGGACGATGCATCGGTCGGATAGATTCCAGAGGAAACACCGCCAGCACACAAAATGCCCATGTCGGCATGAACCCATTCCGGCACGGCATTGGCAATGATGGAGGCGACGTCGCCGGGCAGAAAGCCGGAGGCGTGAAGCGCGTAGGCAATCTCCTTCGAAATCTCCAGCCATTCGCGCCAGCTGGTCGGCTGCCAGATGCCGAATTTCTTCTCGCGGATGGCCGGCCTGTCGCCCCGCGTCTCAGCAGCGCGCAAAAAGCTTTTCGCGATCGTATCAGCGACCGTCAGCACCGCCGGTCGGGCCATGCGCGTCTCCTCCTTGTCGCTTTCCCCGCCGCTGCCTGCCTTGCCGGCGGTCTATTGTTGCGGATGGGCTCGTGCATCTAACGCCAATTCTTCCTCCAGCGCCAATTCTTCCTCCACCGCCGGGTTTTCCTTCAACGCCACGTCTTCTTCTTCTTCCAGCGCCGCTCGCCTCGTGCGCCCGCTTCCTTGGCACCAAGGTAGAATTCCTGGATGTCCTTCGAATGCATCAAGCGCTCGCAGGTGTCGTTCATCACGATGCGGCCGATCTCGAGCACATAGCCGTAATCCGCCGTCTCGAGCGCCACCTTGGCATTCTGCTCGACCAGCAGGATCGACATGCCCTGCTCCTCGTTGACGCGGCGGACGATCGTGAAAATCTCCTTCACCAAAATGGGCGACAGGCCGAGCGAGGGCTCGTCGAGCAGCAGCAGCGCCGGCCGGTTCATCAGCGCGCGTCCGATCGCCAGCATCTGCTGCTCGCCGCCGGAAAGCTGGCCGGCCGGCTGGTTGATGCGCTCCTTCAGCCGCGGGAAATAGCCGTAGACGCGCTCCAGATCCTCCGCGACGGCGTCGCGATCCCGGCGCGGATAGGCGCCCATCATCAGGTTCTCACGCACGGAGAGAAACGGGAACACCTCGCGCCCCTCGGGCACGTGGCTCAGGCCCAGCCGCACGATCCTGTCGGCCTCCATGCGCTGGATCGGCTTTCCCAAGAACTCGATGGCGCCCTTCTGCGGATCGAGAATGCCCGAGATGGTCTTCAGCACCGTGGTCTTGCCGGCGCCGTTGGCGCCCAAGAGCGTGACGATGCGGCCGCGCGGCACCTCCAGCGAGATGCCGCGGATCGCCATGATCGGCCCGTAATAGCTCTCGATGTTGGAGAGTTTCAAGATGATATCGGGCGTGACAGCGCCATCCATGCGTCAGGCTCCCAGATACGCGGCGACGACATCAGGATGCTGCTGCACTTCGGCAGGCGAACCCGTGGCGAGCACCCGGCCGTAGTTCAGCGCGATGACGCGGTCGGAGACGCGGTTGACCAGCGACATGTCGTGCTCGACCATCAGCACGGTGACGCCAAGCTCGTTCTTCATGTCGCGGATCCAGAACGACATGTCGCCGGTCTCCTCGACATTGAGGCCGGAGGAGGGCTCGTCCAGCAGGATCAGTTTTGGCTCCGAGCACAGCGCGCGCGCAAGCTCGATCACCTTGCGCACGCCGTAGGGCAGGCCCGAGATCAGCTTGTCGCGATAGGGTTCGAGATCGAGAAATTCGATGACCTGCTCGACGCGGCGGCGATGCACCTTCTCGTTGGCGCGCACGCTCGGCAGGAACAGCAATTCCTGCCAGAGCTGCGTGGTCGAATGCCGGTGGCGCCCGACCAAAAGGTTCGACAGCACGGTCGCATTCTCGAACAGCTCGATGTTCTGGAAGGTGCGGGCGATGCCGAGCCTGGCGATGTCGTAGGGCGGCTGTTCCGTGATGTCCCGATCCTCGAAGAAGATGCGGCCCGAGGTCGGCCGGTAGATCCGCGAGATCAAATTGAAGATCGAGCTTTTGCCGGCGCCGTTCGGCCCGATGATCGAGAGGATCTCGCCCTTCTCGACCGCGAATGACACTGCGTCCACCGCCTTGAGCCCGCCGAAGTGCAAGGACAGGTTTTCGGCGCGGAAATAGCTCATCGGTTGCGCTCCGACTTCACGTAGATCTTCTGCCGCTTGAAGGTGGCGCGCTTGTAGAGCGGGAAGAGCTGGAAGAAGAGTTTGATCTTGAGCCAGCGGCCGTAGAGCCCGAGCGGCTCGAACAGAACGAACAGCACGATGATGATGCCGTAGATCGCGCCCTTCAGCCCGTTCAGCGAGGCGAAGGCCGCGACCTTGGACTGGACGTTGGCCGCTCCTTGCGTGCCCGCGCCGAAGGTGGCGACAATACCGGCGATGATGCCGGGCATGTCGTCCTTCAGATAGGTCAGGAACGGGTCGATCATCACGATGAAGATCGCGCCCAGCACCGCGCCGTGCAGGCTGAAGGTGCCGCCGATCAGGATCACGATGATGAACTCGATCGAGAGCTGGAGCGTGAACATCTCCGGCGAGATGAAGGAGAGCTTGTGTGCGAACAGCACGCCGGCAAAGCCGGTGATCGCCGCCGAGATCGCAAAGGACTTCACCTTGTACAGCGCGACATTGACGCCCATGCTGCGCGCTGCGGTCTCGCTGTCGCGGATCGCGACGAAGGCGCGCCCGGTCGGCGAACGCAGCAAATTGAGCGTGCCGACGATGGTCAGCACCAGCACGGCGAGGCAGAGGAAATAGAAGGTCGGGCTGTCGCGCGGGACAGTGACGCCGAGCAGCGACAGCGTCTTGACCCGCATGCCCTCATTGCCGTTGGTGACGCTCTCCCATCGCGCCAGGATCTCCTCGACGATCAAGGCAAAGGAGATCGTGGCGATGACGAGATAGATGCCGGTCAGGCGCAGGGCGGGAAAGCCGACCAAGGCGCCGATGCAGCCGGCCAGGAGGCCGGCGGCGAGGAAATAGACCGGGAACGGCACGTTGTATTTCTGCAAGTACGCCGCCGTATAAGCGCCGATGGCAAGAAATGCCGCATGCCCGAGCGAAGCCTGCCCCGTAAAACCGGTCAGGATCAGGAGGGCGACGCCAACGGTCGCGTAGATGCAGACGAAGACGAGCTGGCTCATCAGATAGCTGGAGAGCACATAGGGCGCGATCAGCAGCAGCGCGAGCAGAACGCCATAGGAAACGACATAGCCCGAATGCGGAAACAGCCTGATGTCGTCCTCATAGTCGGTCTTGAACAGGAAGCGCATGGGCGTTCAGACCTTCTTGCGGACGTGAAGGCCGAACAGGCCTTCGGGCTTGAGCAGCAGCACCGCGAGCAGCACGATGTAGGGCGCGACGTCCTTCCATCCCTCTGCCAGATAGAAGCCGGCCATGCTCTCGATCACGCCGATCAGGACACCGCCGACCACTGCGCCGGGGATCGAGCCGAAGCCGCCGAGGACAGCGGCCGGAAACGCCTTCAGGCCAAGCACCAGGCCGACATTGGAATGGATGAAGGTGATCGGCGCCAGCAGCACGCCGGCGCAGGTCGCGACCGCCGCGCTGATCGCCCAGACCACCGATACCACGCGCTTGACCGGAATGCCCATGTAATAGGCCGCCAGCATGTTCTCGGAACTGGCGCGCATCGCGGTGCCGAGCGTGGTCTTGTTGAAGAACAGCCAGAGCAGCGTGCACAAGATCATCGTTGCCGCGATCACCGAGAGCTTGTCGTAGGCAAGCACAAGCGAGCCGACGCGCAGAACGCCCTGGCTGAACGGCGTCTCGATCTTCAAATCATCGGTGCCCCAGATCATGCCGGCGATCGAGCGCAGGAAGTAGCCGAGTCCGATGGTGGCCATGATGATGGAGAATTGCGGATAGCCGAGGATCGGCCGCACCACCACGCGCTCCGCCAGCATGCCGAACAGCGCCATGGCGGCCACCGCACCGGCAAAGCCGATCCAGTAGTTCAGTCCCATCATCCCGATGAAGGTGAAAGCGAAGAAGCCGCCCAGCATCATCAAATCGCCCTGGGCGAAATTGACGACCTCCGTGGCCTTATAGACGAGCACGAAGCCGAGCGCGATCAGGCCGTAGACGCAGCCGAGCGCAACACCGCTGACCAGCTGCTGAACGAAATCCAGCATCGTCGCGCATCCTCCCGATACAACCAGCGGTTCTTCGTGACCGCCTTGCTGCATCTTGTGTCCAGTCGCTACGCGGTCGTTCCACCGCGTTAGCGCCGCTTGTCCCGGCGCCAATTCAGCCTGAACCGCATGGCCCTGTCAACAAACGGTGACTTGCCTTTAGTCCAACCCGCATGCCGGAATTTGCGGCAGAGCGATTCATGGTGCCGAAACATCTTCGGGTCATGGTCGCGGGCGATGCAAAACCGCAAGGTGTGCCGTCATGAAGCTGGACAACTCGGCGTTGGAAGTCCTGGGGTTAACGAAGCGTTTTGACCGTCTGGCGGTCGATAACCTCGATCTCACCATTCACGCCGGCGAATTCTATGCGCTGGTCGGCCCCAACGGTGCCGGCAAGACCACTACTTTGCGCATGGTGGCCGGCCTGCTCAGGCCCGATACCGGCGCGGTCTCGATCTTCGGCATCGATGCGCTCCAGAATCCCGTCGCCGCTAAGCAGGTGATGGCCTGGGTCTCCGACGAGCCCATGATCTATGACAAGCTGACCCCGCTCGAATATCTCGAATTCGTCGCCGGCCTCTGGGGCATCGCGCCATCCGTTTCGGAACCGGTCGCGCAGGAACTGCTGAGTTCGCTCGGGCTCGAGCCGCACCGGCACGAACGCTGCGAAGGCTTTTCCAAGGGCATGCGCCAGAAGGTCGCGCTCGCCGGCGCGCTGGTGCACGATCCCCGCCTCATCATCCTCGACGAACCGCTGACGGGCCTCGATGCCGTTTCGGCCCGCCACGTGAAGAGCCTCCTCAGCGACCGCGTCCGGGCCGGCTGTACCGTCATTATGACCACGCATATTCTCGAGGTTGCCGAACGCATGGCCGATCGCATCGGCGTGATCGCGTCCGGCCGCCTGGTCGCGGAGGGCACACTCACCGAGCTGCGCCAGCAGAACGGCCGTGCCGACACCAGTCTCGAAGATCTCTTCATCGCGCTGGTGACGCTCCAGGAAGCCGCATGAGCTCGGCGACCGCGCTGTCCTGGTTTGCCCGCCACGAGCTCCGGCTTGCCTGGCGCGAATGGTTCGCCATGATGACCGGCGGCCGGCGCAAACGGGCGCGCGCCGCGATGATCGGACTGTTGTTCTTCGCGGCGCTGCTGCATGTGCCGGCCTGGGCAGTGATCGGCCGCTTCGCCGATCTGCAACTGCCGCTCGACAAATCCTCGCTGATCGTGATCTCGGCAACGATCTTCCTCGCCTGGACCTTGATGTTGTCGCAGGCGATTGAATCGGTGACGCGAGTGTTTTACGCCCGCGCCGATCTCGACCTCATCATGTCCTCACCCGCGACGCTGGCCAATCTGTTCTCGGTGCGCATCGCCGCGATCGCACTCACCGTCACGATGATGGCGCTGCTGTTCTCGACGCCTTTCATCGACGTGCTGGTGTTCGGCGGCGGCGCGCGATGGCTTGCGGCGTTCGGCGTCGTCATCGCCATGGGCCTCTCCGCCGCGGCGATCGCGATCGCCGTCACCATCCTGCTGTTCCGCCTGATCGGCCCGGCGCGGACACGCTTCGTCGCCCAGATCCTCGCCGCGATCATCGGCGCCGGGTTCGTGATCGCACTCCAGGTCGCCGCGATCATGTCCTACGGCACGCTGTCGCGCTTCACCATCCTGACCTCAGGTAGCGTGGCCGACTACGCGCCCGATGTCGACAGCTTTTGGTGGTGGCCGGCGCGCGCGACCATGGGCGACAGCGAAGCGCTGCTGCTGCTTCTGGCGCTCGGGCTCGTGCTGCTCGGAAGTGTGATGGCGATCTTCTCGGGCCGCTTCGCCGATACCGCGATCGATGCCGCCGCCTACGGCACCTCCGGCCGCAGGCGTGCGAAGGAACGCCCGTTCCGCGGCGGATCGCGGCAACAGGCGCTGCGGCGCAAGGAATTCACGCTGCTCTGGCGCGATCCCTGGCTGATCTCGCAGACCCTCATGCAGCTGCTCTACTTGGTGCCGCCGGCGCTGCTGCTCTGGCGCAGCTTTGCCGACAGCTCCGCGGCGCTGACGCTGATCACACCTGTCATCGTGATGGCGGCGGGACAGCTCGCGGGCGGGCTCGCCTGGCTGACGATTTCGGGCGAGGACGCGCCTGATCTGGTTGCGACCGCGCCGCTGACGCCGTCAAGCGTCATCCGCGCCAAGATCGAGGTGGTGCTGATCGCGATCGCCGTCATCTTTTGCCCGCTGGTCGCGGCGCTGGCCTTCGCCTCGCCGTTCCAGGCCGCGGTCAGCGCCGGAGCCGTCATCATCAGCGCGGCCTCGGCCACCGCAATCCAGCTCTGGTTCCGGGTGCAGGCCCGGCGCAGCCAATTCCGCCGCCGTCAGACTTCGTCGCGGCTGGCGACCTTCGCCGAAGCTTTCTCCTCGATCGGCTGGGCCGCCAGCGCCGCGCTGCTGCTGGCTCTCCCGATCGCCGGCCTCATCAGCGGCCTGATCACAGCTAGCCTCGTCGCCATCACCTGGAAGTTCAGTCCAAAGCGCGAATGAAAGGTGCGCGCGAGAGGTGCGACAACTGACGCGCTGTTGATCGCAGCCCATTGGCCTCGCGCTGCATTGCACGCTAAACTTTCCCCTGAAGGTCATCGGGGACGGATATGTGGCGACTGGTTTCGGCGGCTCTGGCGCTGTTCAGCGCATTCGTCCCACCTGCCCTCGCTCAGCAGCCGCCTCAGCGCAGCGAATGCCTGGCGATGGCGAACGCCGCCCCCCGCGCGATACCGGCCGCCTTCCGGCAGGCCGCCGGCGCGGCCGAGGTCGAAATCACCTATGCCGGCCACTCCACCTATTTCATCGACACGCCGGGTGGCTTGCGCATCGCCACCGACTATAGCGGCGCCCACCAGATGGGCCGGCTGCCCGACGTCGCCACCATGAACCGCGCCCACAGCACGCACTACACTCTCGTCCCCGACAAGCGCATTCCCCATGTGCTGCATGGCTGGGGCGAGGACGGCAAGCCGGCGATCGTGTCGGAGCGCATCGCTGACACCTTCATCCGCAACGTCACGACCGACATCCGCCGCTATTTCGGCGACGATACCGGTGCCGACATGATCCGCGACGGCAATTCGATCTTCGTCTTCGAGGTCGCCGGCCTCTGCATCGGCCATCTCGGTCATCTCCACCACAAGCTCGACGACAGCCATTTTGCCCAGATCGGGCGGCTCGACATCGTGATGGTGCCGATCGATGGCACCTATACCATGTCGCTCGACGGCATCTCGGAGATTACCAAGCGGCTGCGCGCGTCGGTCGTGCTGCCGATGCACCGCTTCGCCACCCCGCTCGACGATTTCATGCGCCGCATCGGCCAGCAGTTCGAGATCGACCGGCGCAGCGACCGCTCCTTCAGGATGTCGCGGGACGCGCTGCCGACGACGCCGACACTGATCATCCTCGACGGCGTCTGACGCGCAATTTTCTCCAAGTCGCCCGTCATCCGTTCATGCTGATCTCTTGGCAACAGGAGATCGACATGACAGATTTTGCAAGATTGTTGCACGCGGACGGACCAAACCCCGAGCACGCCGCCGCGCTCCAGCTTTACGGCCGCTTCGTCGGTGACTGGGATGCCGAGATCACCGCCCACGGGCCCGATGGAACGAAACACACCGCACCCGGCGAAATCCATTTCGACTGGGTGCTGGAGGGCCGCGCCATCCAGGACGTCTGGATCATTCCGCGGCCCACGGGCGCGCCAGCCTTTCCGATCGCCGGCAATTGGTACGGCACGACGCTACGGGTCTACGACCCCTCCATTTCCGCCTGGCGGATTTCCTGGTTCGATCCGGGCCGGGGCGTGTTCCGCCAGCAGATCGGCCGCCCGCGCGGCGCGGACATCGTGCAGGAAGGCACCACCGAGGCAGGCGACCTGACGCGCTGGAGTTTTACAGAGATCGCAGGCGATTCCTTCCACTGGCTTGGTGAGGTCAAGCCTGCCACGGCAACAGATTGGTGCCTTGTGGTCGATGTGAGGGCGAAACGGCGCATGGGCTGACCACAGCGCCGCTGTGCTCACGCTGACGGGCGCCGTTGCGTGGCGCGCGCAGCTGGATGCGAAGACGAGATGCTAGGCTCCCACGAAGACACAGAGGGAGCGAATGCCGATGGCTGTAAGCGGTCTGTCCGTCAACACGAGCGGACTATTCGTCGAGCCGCGCGAGGACTGGCTTGCGCAATATCAGGAGCAGATCATCGATCCCTTGCGGCCAATCGTCGATCCCCATCACCATCTCTGGAATCGCGGGCATCGCTATCTGATCGAGGAGATGGCGGCCGACATCGCCTCCGGCCACAACATCATCGCCACCGTCTATGTCGACTGCCGCTCGATGTATCGCGCGCACGGGCCCGAGGCATTCCGGCCGGTCGGCGAAGTCGAGTTCGCCAACGGCGTCGCCGCCATGAGCGCAAGCGGCGGCTACGGTACGGCCGCGATCTGCGCCGGCATCGTCAGCCACGTCAACCTGCTGCTGGGCGATGCCGCAAAGCCGGTGCTGGAAGCCGAGATCGCGGCGGGCAACGGCCGCTTCCGCGGCATCAGGCATTCCTCGGCCTGGGACGAAGACCCTGCCGTCGCCGGCATGTATGCCAACCGGCCCAAGGCATTGTTGCAGGATCCGACCTTCCGCAAAGGCTTTGCCTGCCTCGCGCCGCTGAACCTGAGCTTCGATGCCTGGCTGTTTCACCCGCAGATTGGCGAGCTGACCGAGCTCGCGCGCGCCTTTCCCGACACCAAAATCGTACTCGACCATTGCGGCGGTCCAGCCGGCCTCGGCCGGTTTGCCGGGCGGCGCGAAGAGGTGTTCCCGCAGTGGCGCGCGTCGATCCAGGAGATCGCAAAGTGCGAGAACGTCGTGGTGAAACTCGGCGGTCTCGCAATGTGCCTGCTCGGTTACGACTTCCATTTGCGCGAGAGGCCGCCGTCATCCGAAGAGCTTGCCGCGGCCTGGCGGCCCTATGTCGAGACCTGCATCGAAGCGTTCGGCCCGAAGCGCGCGATGTTCGAGAGCAATTTCCCGCCGGACAAAGGCCAATGCAGCTATCAGGTGATCTTCAACGCCTTCAAGCGCATCGCGGCGCCCTTGAGCGAGGCCGAGAAGACGGCGCTGTTCTCGCAGACGGCGACCGACGTCTACCGGCTCGAACTGCTGGCATGACGAGAAGAGGGGCCGGGATGTTGGTCCCGGCCCCTCTTCCGTCGTGGCCGCTGGGAAGCGTCCTTGAAACGCTATTGTTGAGCTCTAGCCAGCCCCCAACAGCGAGGCGGGACGGCGCTCGCCGGCGGAGACGAACATCCGCTTGATCTTGTTGACGGCGCGGATCAGGAAACCGATCATCACGGGATTGGTCTTGCGGCAGAAGGCAATCTTCTTGACGTGGCCTTCGACATGCCATTTGGCATGCGCGCCGTCCCGGAAGAAAATGACGTCGCCCGGGCCGTAGCGCTTCGGCGGCATGCCGTCGCTTTCGAGCACGATCGATCCTTCCATGATCATGATCGTCTCGTCGATGTCGTAGTACCAGTTGAAGCGACCTTCTGTGCAGGACCAGATGATGGTCGAGGCTGTGCCGTCGTCGCTTGTGGACAGGATGTGCGAGCGCGACACCGGATTGCCCTCGATGATCCAGGACGGCTCGATCGGCCGCAGCTCAAGATCCACATTGCAACTACTGATTTCAATCAATGCGCGCGACATCTGCTTCCCCAAGAATATAATATGTATGGCCGGGTCTCGGCCCGGATTGTTTCGAAAGATGTTGGGAACGCTAGTAGCCGGTTTTTAATTCTTTCTTACGCGCCCTCCGACAATCAGCCGCAAGTTGCAGGCGCGAAGAGGTTAACGTCGCGATTTCCCTGCAAATTCGTGCACATGAACCCGTCTTTTCCGGGGTGCGACAAAGTGCGCGAAAGTGACCATCCAAGGAGCCCATACGATGCCCCTCACCCCAGAGGTTCTGACAGCCCAAGGCGAGGTCGTCGCCTGGCTCCGCAGCCTCGATGTCTCCTTCGCAGCCGAAGAGGAGCTCTGGTTCACCATCGACGGCGTCGAAAGCCCCCGGCAGATCGGCAGTGACGGCTCCGGCGGCGCGTTCGTCCTGCTACCGTCCCGCAATGTGCTTTACGTCTCGTCGGAGGGCCGCACAGGAATTATCGCTGGTACGTTTGAGACCTTCGTCCAGCTGATCGTCGCCCGCCCCTACTGGCTGGACATCCTCAAATTCTCCGCCGGCGGCGATCTCGCGGAGATGCGGCGCGCGGCGGATGTGCTGGAGGCGGCACTCGACGACGAGGACGAGGTCAATGAGGCCCGCGGGGAAATTCGTGGCGCGCTCGACCTGCCCGAGGCGGACGATCCCATCGGTGCGCTTTACGAGGCGGTCGCCACGTCCGACGCTATCGTACGGGCCACCGACGGCAGCCCGTTCACGACGCTGTTCAACCGCTTCAGCATCGACACCAACCCGATGCTGCGCAACGCGGCGGCGTGAGGCGAATCGCACCAGAATCCAGGAAGGTCTGTCGCCGAGAGCCTTACCGCTCCCCAGCGGGAGAGGTGAAGCAACTACTTCGCCCACTCGCCCTTGCGGAACACCGGCACCTTGCTGCCGTCGGCGAGAATGCCATCGATGTCGGTCTCGGCCGAGCCGATCATCCAGTCGATGTGGATCAGGCTCTGGTTGCCGCCTTGCGCGGCGATCTGCTGCGGCGTGAGCTGGGCGCCGTTGACGAAGCATTTCGAATAGCACTGGCCGAGCGCGATGTGGGACGCCGCGTTCTCGTCGAACAGCGTGTTATAGAACAACAGCCCGCTCTGCGAGATCGGCGAGGAATGCGGCACCAGCGCCACCTCGCCGAGACGTCGCGCGCCTTCGTCGGTGTCGAGCACCTTGTTCAGCACCTCCGCGCCGCGCGAGGCCTTTGCGTCGACGATCCTGCCGTCCTCGAAGCGCACCGCGATGTTGTCGATCAGTGTGCCCTGATAGGACAGCGGCTTCGAGCTCACCACATGACCATAGACGCGCCGGCAATGCGGCGTGGTGAAAACCTCTTCGGTCGGGATGTTGGCGTTGCAACTGATGCCGTTCTTGGACAGCGAGGCGCCGCCCTCCCACTCATGTCCGTCGGCAAGCCCGATGGTGAGGTCGATGCCGGGGCCTGCGTATTGCAGCGCGCGAAAACGCTGACCGTTGAGCCAGTTGGTGCGCTCGCGCAGTACCGCGTTGTGGCTCGCCCAATTGCCCATCGCGTCCTCGCGGTCGACGCGGGACGCCGCGAAGATCGCGTCTGCCAGCTTGCCGATCGCAACGTCCTCGGGATCATCCGCGAATACCTGCTTGGCCCAGGACGGGCTCGGATAGGCGATGATGTTCCAGTTGGTGTCGAAATTGACGATTTTTTCCAGCGCCGGCTGATAGGCCATCGAATTGGCCTTGCTGGCGCGCGCCACCTTGGAAGGATCTTCGCCGGACAGCAGCATCGGATTATCGCCGACGATGGCGAGCCGCGCGGTATTGTCGGAGAAGGCCTTGGCCATGCCCTCATAGAGCCAGTTGGCCGCACGATCGAAGCTGTTGTCGTGACCATGGTGATAGCGCGCCAGCGTCATCTCTTCGTCGGAGAGAATCGGGGTCACGATGCCGGCGCCGGCCTTGTAGGCATGCACGGCGATGCGCCGCACCAGCGGCAACGCGATCGCAGGCGCGGTCAAGAGCAGATCCTGGCCCGGCCGCAAGCCCAGGCCCACCTTCACCGCCACCTCGGCCAGCCGGTCGAGTTTCACGGGATCGATGGGAGTGGCGGAATTGCGGTGATCAGTCATGCGGGGTCCTCTGCCGAAGGTCTCTGTTTCATCTAAGTCTAGCATCGCAAGGCGCAAGTGCGCGAGCGCCTTGCGGCACGGGGAAGATACGCAGTTTCACGCATTTTGGTTTTCACCGCGCTGCCGATTTCAGCACCCGGTCGACCATGGCGGGAGCAAGGCCGAGGTAATTTTTCGGTGAAGTCAGCGCATCGATTGTGGCGCGGTCGATCCGGCTCGAAACTCGGGCGTCGGACGAGAGTGCGTCCGCCAGGCTCATATCCTTCTCGTTGGCGAGCCGGCAGGCGTCGTAGACAACGTCATGCGCCTCCTGCCGCCCGATCTGCGGCGCGAGCCCCATCATGACCGCTTCGGCCACGATCAGGCCGCGGCTGAGGGCGAGATTGTCGTTCATCTTCTTTTCATCGACGATGAGGCCTGCGAGCGCAAACTTCGCCTGGTGCAGTGCGCCGGCGGTCAGCACGAAACTTTCCGGGATCGCCATCCATTCGGCATGCCAGGGCCCGGTGGCGCGCTCGAAATCCTGCACCATGGCATCCAGCATGAGGCCGGCGTGCTGGCGCACCGCCTTGGATGCCGCGAGCATCAGTTCCGAGGAGATCGGGTTGCGCTTCTGCGGCATGGTCGAGGAGGCGCCGCGGCCTTTGACGAAGGGCTCGTAGACCTCGGCGAACTCGGTCGAGGCCATGATCATGATGTCGAGCGCGACCTTGCCGAGCGAGCCGGTAACGAGCGCGAGGAAATTCACCGCCTCGGCAAAGCCGTCGCGTGCGACGTGCCAGGTCGAGGCGGGAACGCCGAGCTTCAGCTCGGCGCAGAGTGCCTCCTGCACCTCAAACCCCATGTCGCCGAGCGAGGCCAGCGTTCCGGCGGCGCCGGCGAACTGTCCGACCAGCACGCGCGGCTTCAACTGCACGAGCCGCTCGGCGTGACGGTCGAACATCGCGAGCCAGATCGCGGCCTTGTAGCCGAACGTCACCGGCAGCGCCTGCTGGAGATGGGTGCGGCCGGCCATCGGCGTGTCGCGGTAGCGCTTCGAGAGGTCCGCGAGGATTTTTCGCAGCTCCGCGATATCCTGCTCGACGATCTCGAGCGCGGCGCGCAGTTGCAGCACCACGGCGGTATCCATGATATCCTGCGTGGTCGCGCCCCAATGCACGTAGCGGCCGGCCTCGCCGCATTGCTTCACCATCTGATGCACCAGCGGCAGGATCGGATAGCCGACGATGTCGGTCTCCTGCCGCAACAGATCGAAATCGAGTGCGGCGACGTCGGTCCGCGCTGCGATCTGGTCGGCGGCTTCCTGCGGGATTACGCCGCACTTCGCCTCCGCCTTCGCCAGCGCCACCTCGACCTCGGCATAGCGCGCCACCAGCGCAACGTCGGAAAACACTTCGCGCATCTGCGGCGTGCCGAAGGCGTCGCGGAACAGCATGGAATCGAGCACGGTGGTCGAGGCGTGAAAAGAGGGCATGACGTTTCTTTATGGTTGCTGTGTTGTGTGGAAGGCAGCTTACGCAGGCGAGGCCGTTCGGCAATGGACAAAGCCCGATACTCCCGTCCTTCCCGGGCGCGCCACTTGGCGCGAGCCCGGAATGACGGGAGAACGTAGCCCCGGCAATCTGACTCACATCGCCACATTCTGGCGGAGGCTGCATTCCCATCCGAAACCAGCATGGCTGCCATCACGCGATCGTGGTGAACCGTGCAGGCCTGTGAGTAGACTCACAGACTTCGAGTCGAACCATTCTGATTTCATCATTGCCTGATGTCATTGTGAGGCCTGAGTTTTCGACGTGCAGTTTCTGTTCCGGGACCACCTTCTCGATACTGACCGGCGCGAACTGAGCCGTGAGCAGGTTCCCGTGGCCGTGGAGCCACAGGTCTTCGACCTCGTCGTCCACCTCATGGAGAACCGCGACCGAGTGGTCAGCAAGGACGAGCTGATCGACAAGATCTGGCACGGCCGCAGCGTCTCCGAATCCACCCTGACCAGCCGGATCAATGCTGCGCGCAAGGCGGTCGGCGACAGTGGCGCGAGCCAGGCGCTGATCCGCACCATCTCACGCAAGGGCTTTCGCTTCGTCGGCAACGTCGAGACCAAGCGTGGCGCGGCAGCATCGGAACCGGGCCGTGGCGCACAGGCGCCGCAGGCTGGGCTCGCGCTGCCAGACCGGCCCGCGATTGCCGTGCTGCCCTTCACCAATATGAGCGGCGACCGCGAGCAGGACTATTTCTCCGACGGCATCAGCGAGGACATCATCACGGCGCTGTCGAAGCTGCGCTGGTTCTTCGTCGTCGCACGCAACTCCTCTTTTGTCTACAAGGGTCGCGCCGTGCACATGCACGAGGTCGCGCGCGAGCTCGGCGTGCGCTACGTGCTCGAAGGCAGCGTGCGGCGGAGCGGCGATCGTGTGCGCATTTCGGCCCAGCTCAACGACGTCTCGACCGGCAGTCATCTCTGGGCCGAGCGCTACGACCGCGAGCTTGCCGACATTTTCGCCGTGCAGGACGATATCACCGAGGCGATCGTCGCCGCGATCGAGCCGCAGCTCTACACCGCCGAAAGTTTTCGCGCCCAGCAGAAGCCGCCGGGCAGCCTGGATGCCTGGGACCTCGTGATGCGCGCACTGTCGCACTACTGGCGCATCACGGGCGAGGACAATGCGGCTGCGCAAGGACTGCTGGAACAGGCGACCGCGATCGACCCCGCCTATGGCAAGGCGCTGGGCCTGCTCGCGACCAGCCATATCTTCGGCGCGCATATGGGCTGGGCCGACATGGCTCTGACCGTACCGGTCGCCGAACGCGCGGCGCTCGCGGCGGTGGAAGCCGATCGCGAGGACGCCTGGGCCCATCACGGTCTCGCTTATACTTATTTGTTCCGCCGCCACTTCGACGACGCACTGGCGGAGTTCGAGCTGGCGCTCGAACTCAATCCGAATTTCGCGATGGCGCACGCCTTCCACGGCGTGACGTTGTGCTACGCAGGACGATGGGAAGAGGGCTATGCCGCCGCGCGCCACGCGCTGCGGCTGAGCCCGCGCGATCCGCTCGCCGCGATCTATGGCGGGGTTGCCGCCTATGCCCAGTTCATCGGCCGCAACTACGAGGCAAGTGTCCAGATGGCGCGGGAGTCGATGCGACAGCGCGCCGATTTCGTCGGCGCCCATCGCGTGCTGACGGCAGCCGCCGGCATGTCAGGGGATCCTGAGCTCGCAGCTTCCGCCCTGGAAGGCCTGCGCCGCACCCAGCCCGGCATCTCGCTCGCCTGGATCACGCGCGAACTGCCGATGCTGCGGGAGGAGGATCGCGAGCACTATCTGGAAGGATTCCGGCGCGCGGGGATGAGGTGACGAACTTCACCCTCTCCCCGCCTGCGGCAGTGCTATCGCATATGAAGAAAAGCGAGCTCGCCTGCGGCCATCCTTCGAGACGCCCGCCTACGGCGGGCCCTCAGGATGAGGTCGCGTTTCGCGGCGAGATATCAGACCCTCATGGTGAGGAGCCCGCCAAAGCGGGCGTCTCGAACCATGCAGGCCGAGCACGTCCGGCAACCTCTCAGCTGCCATATGCGATAGCCATGCCGCTTGCGGGGAGAGGCGAAGAACTTGCTACTCCTGCATCATCTCGCCGCTGCCGCCGAACTCGGCCGGAAAGTCCTTCAGCTTCGGCAGGCCGTCGCGCATCGGCAGCACCGTTTCGGCGTAGTTGACGTGGACGCCCGGCGCGAACGCCAGCGTCGGGATGGTGGCGGTGAAGACGTCGATCAAGTCGAGCGGCGGGTGATTGGTCATGAGATGGCCGCCGCACTTCTTGCAATATTTGCGCTGGCTGAGCGGAGTCTTGGCAAAGGTCTCGACGTGCTGGCCGCCTTCCGTGATGCGCACGGCTTCGGGCTTCCACAGGCTGAAGGCGTTCACCGGTCCGCCCGACCACGAGCGGCAGGAGCGGCAATGGCAATAGCCCATCGCCGCCGGCTCGCCCGTGACCTCGATCGTGACCGCGCCACAGAAGCAGTTTCCGACATGTTTCATTTGGTCGTCTCCGTTGATGAAGATTGGAAATGCTCTCCCCGCTCCCGTTCGCCGTATTTACGGCGAAGGCGGATGTGGGGAAAGGGGTGAGGGGGACTCACCCCGAGAAAACGTGGATGGCTGGAGTCCGGCAGGATCCGTTACGCGCCTCGGTTCCGCCGCGCATCCTCCTTTCGGCGGACGCGCGCGGAGAGACGCGTGAATTATGCTGACCTGCGCCAGGGAATAAGCATCGACACCCGTTGTTTGTACTGCCGGTACTCGTCGCCGAAGAGAGCGACGAGGTCGCGCTCCTCCAGCGCGATGCCGACGAAGATGTAGAGCGTGGTCACGGCCGCGAACAGCAGATGGCCCGCGGTCATGACCGGCGCCGCCCAGAACGCGACGATGAAGCCGAGATAGATCGGATGACGGACGAACTTGTAGAGCAGCGGCGTCTTGAAACGCGGCGGCGACGCCTCCTTGCCGACGAGATGATTGGTCACCTGATGCAATCCGAACAACTCGAAATGATTGATGATGAAGGTCGAGGTGAACACCAGCGCCCAGCCCGCGAGCGACAGGGTGACCAGCGTCACGGCAAGATCCAGATTGTTCACCTCCCATATGATCATGGGCAGCGGACGCCACTGCCAGAACAGGAGGAGCAGTGACAGGCTCGCGAGCAGCACATAGGTGCTACGCTCGACCGGCTTGGGGACGAACTGCGTCCACCAGACCTTGAAGCTCTGGCGCGCCATTACGCTGTGCTGGACCGCGAACAGGGCCATCAGGAGGAGATTGATGATGACGGCCTCGGCCGTCGGCGTGTCGGTTCCGGTGTCGATGGTCTTCGGCACCACCAGCCCCATGACGAAGCCGATGGCGTAGAGAATGGTGACGAAAAACACGAGATATGCCGCAATTCCGTACAGAAAGGCGATGAACTTGAAAATGCGAGAGCCCGCAACCTCCGGGCCAATGGACTGAACCTGGTGATCAAGTTGGGTCATAAACAGCTCCGTTGTGCCAAACGCCGGCACTTCATTGGTCGCTGCACCATGCCGCATTGGACGGCCCAAGACTTTCGCGAACGGTTGATTTTCGCCTGAGACGACTTTGATTTTTGCTTGAGACGACAGAAACGTGCGATTTCGCTTTGAAAACAATGTGCTCGATGCCGACCTGCGGGAGCTCACCTGCGGCGGAGCGGCCGTGCCGTTGCAGCCCCAGGTGTTCGATCTCCTGCTTTATCTGGTCGCGCAACGCGCCCGAGTGGTCAGCAAGGATGACCTGATCAGCCATATCTGGAGCGACCGCATCGTCTCGGATTCCGCCCTGAACAGCCGGATCAATGCCGCGCGGAAGGCGCTCGGCGATGACGGCGCGACGCAGCGGCTGATCAAGACGATTCCGCGCAAGGGCTTTCGCTTTGTCGGCGAAGTCCGGGAAGATGTGGCAGCGACGCTTGCGCCGGCGGAACCCGGCCCTGCCCCGGTGCGCGCCGGGGCGGACCGCCCGGCGGTCGCGGTGCTCGCCTTCGAGAACATGAGCGGCGATCCCGCGCAGGAATATTTCGGCGACGGGATCAGCGAGGACATTCTCACCGCACTGTCGAAGCAGCGCTGGTTCATGGTGATCGCCCGCAATTCATCCTTCACCTACAAGGGACGCGCGGTCCACATCAGGCGGATCGCCGAGGAGCTCGGCGTCCGCTACATCGTCGAAGGCAGCGTGCGCAAGGCCGACAACCGCGTGCGCATCACCGCACAGCTCAACGACGCCGTCACCGGCGGCCATCTGTGGGCCGAGCGCTACGATCGCGAGCTGGTCGACGTCTTCGCCGTGCAGGACGAGATCACCAACGCGATCGCCGCGGCAATCGAGCCGCAGATTCATGCGGCGGAGAATTTTCGCGCCGACCGCAAGCCGCCTGCGAGCCTCGACGCCTGGGACCTGTTGATGCGTGCGCTGTCGCATTACTGGCGGGTGACGCGGCAGGACCACGAGGCGGCGCAGGCGCTGCTGGAACGCGCCATCGGCATCGATCCGCACTACGGCCAGGCGCTGTCGGTGCTGGCCGTGAACCATATGTTCGGCGTGCATCTCGGCTGGGCCGATCTGGCCGTGGTGGCGCCGGCCGCGGAAGCCGCTGCGCTCACTGCCGTACGCTGCGACCATGAGGATGCCTGGGCGCATGCCGCGCTCGGCTGCGTCTGCTTCTCGACGCGCAGGCTTTCCGACGCATTGTCCGAGTTCGAGCAGGCGCTCGCGCTCAATCCGAACTTCTCGCTGGCGCAGGGCTATTACGCGCTGGCGCTGTCCTATGCCGGACGCTCCAAGGATTCGTTCGACGCTGCGCAAAAGGCGATCCGACTCTCGCCGCGCGACCCATCACTGGCGATCTATCACGGCATCGCCGGCTATGCGCGCTTTACCGAACGGCAGTATGACGAAGCCATCGCGCTCGCGCGCGAGGCGATCCGCCATCGCGGCGACCTCACCGGCGCCTACCGCGTGCTCGCGGTGTCCGCCGGCATGACCGGCGACGGCGCGCTTGCGGAGGTGGCGCTGGGCGAGCTCCGTCGCACCCAGCCGGGCATCTCGCTGCACTGGATCGCGACGCAACTGCCGTGGGTGAACGGTGCGGATCGCGAGCATTATCTGGAGGGATTCCGGCGCGCCGGGTTGAGGTGAAGCATCCGGCACTGCGTCTCCGATCGGCGGTGTGCCGTCTCGGCCCGGAAACGCTGGTCGGTCATGTTGCACCGAAATTGTTCTTGTCGATCGGGAACAGTCCCGCATTGCGCGTGTCGCAGCGACATTTCGGGCTGAAAAACAGCTACGAGCATCGAATTCAATAAAGGACGCGCTGTACATTTTTTGTGCGATCACTGTCGAGACTTTCATCTTGCGGCGCCGAACGAGACTGTGTGAGCCTCGATATCGGATGGGGACTGGGATGGGCCGGCCGTAGCTTTGCGCGCCATGACGTGCGAAGCGTTGTCGGCTGGTCTCGCTTGAGAAAGATACGACATGCCAAAACGAGTGTTGCTTGGTGTCCTCCTGGCTTGCGGCCTGACGGCCTCGGCGCTGGCGCAAGAGCCGAAAACGGGGGGCGCGATCAATGCCGTGATCCAGCCCGAGCCGCCCGGCCTGATGCTTGCCATGCTCCAGAACGGGCCGGTCCAGATGGTGTCGGGCAATATCTTCGAAGGCCTGCTGCGCTACAGCCCCAAGCTCGAGCCGCAACCGGAACTCGCCGAGAGCTGGAGCGTCAGCGAGGACGCCAAGACCTACACCTTCAAGCTCAGGAAGGGGGTGACCTGGCACGACGGAAAACCCTTCACCGCCGCTGACGTGCTGTTCTCGATCGAGATGCTGAAGCAGACCCACGCGCGCGCCCGCAACAACCTCGCGCAGGTCGACAAGGTCGAAGCGCCCGACGACTACACCGTGGTATTCACGCTGAAGCAGCCGTTCGGCCCTTTCCTCGGCATCTTCGAGGTCGGCTCGATGCCGATGGTGCCGAAACATCTCTATGAAGGCACCGACTGGAAGACCAACCCCTACAACAATGCGCCGGTCGGCACCGGCCCCTTCATGTTCAAGGAATGGCAGAAGGGCTCGTTCATCCGCCTCGTCAAGAACCCGAACTATCACGAGAAGGGCAAGCCCTATCTCGACGAGATCTACTGGCAGATCATCCCCGACGCGGCCGCGCGCTCGGTGGCGTTCGAGACCGGCAAGATCGACGTGCTGCCCGGCGGCTCGGTCGAGAATTTCGACGTGCCGCGGCTGTCCAAGCTGAAGGACGCCTGCGTCACCGGCGCAGGCTGGGAGTTCTTCTCGCCGCTGGCCTGGCTGTGGCTGAACAACCGCCAGGGTCCGCTCGCGGACAAGCGGGTGCGTCAGGCGGTCATGTATGCGATCGATCGCGACTTCGCCAAGGATGTGATCTGGAACGGGCTCGGCAAGGTCGCGACCGGCCCGTCC
The DNA here is from genome assembly GCF_023074175.1 of Bradyrhizobium sp. 139. Classification (GTDB taxonomy): domain Bacteria; phylum Pseudomonadota; class Alphaproteobacteria; order Rhizobiales; family Xanthobacteraceae; genus Bradyrhizobium. Next base: position 100,135 of record NZ_JADPKS010000035.1, on the reverse strand, counting down.
GCCTCGACGATCAAGTACTACACCGACGACGTACCGAAATATCCCTACGATCCTGCCAAGGCCAAGGCGCTCTTGAAGGAAGCCGGCTACAAGGGCGAGAAGATCCGCCTTCTGCCGCTCGCCTACGGCGAGACCTGGCAGCGCTGGGGTGAAGCCGTGAAGCAGAACCTCCAGGACGTCGGCATGAACATCGAGACGATCGCCACCGACGTTGCCGGCGGCAACCAGAAGATCGGCGACTGGGATTACGACATCGCCTTCACCTATCTCTACCAGTACGGCGACCCTGCGCTCGGCGTCGGCCGCAATTACGTCTCCAGCGCCATCGCCAAGGGTCAGGTGTTCAACAACGTCGAGGGTTACTCCAACCCGGAGATCGACAAGCTGTTCGCCGATGGCGCGCTCGCCACGCCCGACTCCAAGCGCAAGGAGCTCTACGAGAAGGCGCAGAAGATCCTGGTCGAGGACGTGCCGGTGGCCTGGATGCTCGAGTTGCAATTCCCGACCATCACCCGCTGCAAGGTCAAGAACCTGATCACCACGGGGATCGGGGTCAATGACGGCTTCAAGGACGCATGGCTCGACAAGTGACGACAGGCGCTCCGAACTCCCCTTACCTCTCCCGCTTGCGGGAGAGGTCGCTACGCTCGAAGAGCGTAGCGGGTGAGGGTTCTCTCCTCTTGGCAATCGCTCTGCGGAAGTACCCCCTCCCCTGCCCTCCCCCGCAAGCGGGAGAGGGAGCGCACCGCCGCCGCGGCTGCGACCACCCCAATCTCATCGCCATTTGATCATGCTCTCCTTCGTCGCTCAGCGTGTCGTGAAGGGCGTGATCGTCCTGCTCGCGATCGTCGTCCTCAACTTCTTCCTGATCCGGCTTGCGCCCGGCGACCCCGCAGTCGTGATGGCGGGCGAGGCGGGGGCCAGCGATCAGATCTTCGTCCAGCAGCTGCGGGAAAAATTCGGCCTCGACAAGCCGCTGCCCGAGCAGCTCTTCATCTACGTCAAGGGGGTCGTCACCCTCGACCTCGGCTTCTCGTTCCGGCAGCAGGCGCCGGTGTCGAAGCTGATCCTGGAACGGCTGCCGGCGACACTGCTGCTGACCCTGACGGCATTCGCGATCTCGCTCATGCTCGGGGTTCTCTTCGGCACCTTTGCCGCGCGCTTTGCCGGAACCTTCCTCGACACGGCCATCACCGTATTCGCCCTGATCTTCTACGCCATGCCGATCTTCTGGGTGGCGCTGATGGGAATCCTCCTGTTCTCCGTCACCATGGATTGGCTGCCGAGCTTCGGCTACGAGACCGTCGGCGGAAACTTCACCGGCCTTGACCATGTGATCGACGTCGCCAAGCACCTGATCATGCCGGCGATGACGCTCGGCCTGTTCTTCATGGCGACCTACACCCGCATGACCCGCGCCTCGATGCTGGAGGTGAAACGTCTCGACTTTGTCAAGACGGCGCGCGCGAAGGGTCTCTCCGACGCCGTGATCCAGCGCCGCCACGTGCTGCGGAACGCGCTTCTGCCCGTCGTGACGCTGGCCGGCGTGCATTCCGGCACGCTGATCGGCGGCGCCGTCATCACCGAGACCGTGTTCGCCTGGCCCGGCATCGGGCGCCTGATGTACGACGCGCTGCTTCAGCGCGACTACAACCTTCTGCTCGGCGTCTTCGTGATCTGCTCCGCCATGGTGCTGATCTTCAATCTCATCACCGACCTGGTCTACCGCCTGGTCGACCCGCGCATCGAATTCGCCTCATGAAACAGTTCTGGAAATCGATGCTGAAGAGCCCGAGCGGCGTCGTCGGGCTCATCATCCTTCTGCTAGCGATCTCGGTCGCGGTGTTCGGACCGCTGCTGTTCCCGAACTCGCCCTGGCGCATGGTGCAGCGGCCGTTCCTGCCGCCGTTCACGCTCTCGACCGTGCCGCTCGGCACCGACGCGCTCGGCCGCGACGTGTTCGCCGGCATGATTTTTGGCGCACGCGTCTCGCTGCTGGTCGGTCTTGTCTCCACCCTCGTCGCGCTGATCGTCGGCATGCCGATCGGTGCCATGGCCGGTTATTTCGGCGGCAAGGTTGACGACGCCCTGATGCGCTTCACAGAATTCTTCCAGACCATCCCGAGCTTCGCGCTCGCGATCGTGCTGGTCGCGATCCTGCAACCCTCGATCTATTCGATCGTGGCCTCGATCGCGGTGGTGAGCTGGCCGCCGGTCGCCCGCCTCGTGCGCGGCGAGGTGCTGTCGCTGCGCTCGCGCGAATATGTCCAGGCCGCAATCGTGACCGGCCAGAGCAACACATGGATCATCCTGCGCGAGATTTTGCCGAACGCGCTGTCGCCGGTGATTGTGCTGGCCTCGCTGATGGTGGCGACCGCGATCCTGCTGGAATCCTCGCTGGCGTTCCTCGGCCTCGGCGATCCCAATCTGATCTCCTGGGGGTACATGGTCGGCGCCGGCCGCACCGTGATCCGCCAAGCCTGGTGGATCACGGTGTTTCCCGGCGTTGCCATCCTGATCTCGGTGCTGGGCCTGAACCTGATCGGCGAAGGCCTCAATGACGCGCTCAATCCGCGCCTGTCGCGCGAGGGACGCTGATCATGACCGCCCCGGCCACCGTCTCCATCAAGAACCTGCGGATCGCGCTGCCGAAGAGCGCCGAGCGGCCTTTCGCCGTGGACGGCATCTCGCTGGACCTGAAGGCCGGCAAGATCGTCTGTGTCGTCGGTGAATCCGGTTCCGGCAAATCCATGTGCGCGCACGCGCTGATGGGCCTCTTGCCGGACACGGTCGACGTCACGTCCGGAGAGATCATGTTCGAGGGCCGTGACCTGCTCAAGCTCGACGACGACGGCTGGCGCGATCTGCGCGGCCGCCGGCTCGCGATGATCTTTCAGGAGCCGATGACCGCGCTCAATCCGTTGATGCGGATCGGCGACCAGATGGCGGAGATGTTCGAGGCGCACGGCCTGCTGACGCCGAGGGAGCGGCGCGCAAAGGCGCTGTCGCTGGCGCGCGAGGTCGGCCTGCCTGACCCCGAGCGTATCGTGCGCGCATATCCGCACCAGCTCTCCGGCGGCCAGCGCCAGCGCGCCATGATCGCGATGGCGCTCGCGCTCGAACCGGCCGTGCTGGTCGCGGACGAGCCGACCACCGCGCTCGACGTCACCACGCAGGCGCAGATCCTGAAGCTGATCCGTAACCTCCAGCGCAATCGCAACATGGCGGTGATGTTCATCACCCATGATTTCGGCGTGGTCGCCGACATTGCCGATCAGGTCGTGGTGCTCCGCCATGGCAAGGTCGTGGAGGAAGGCCCCGCGGCAACCGTCTTCAATGAACCGCAGCACGACTACACCAAGGCGCTGCTCGCCGCCGTGCCGTCGATGGACCCGCCGGCGCGCGAGCCGCTCGACGACCAGGCCAGGGCCGTCGAGGTGATCGGGCTGGACAAGACCTACGTCACCTCGGGCGGCTGGTTTCGCGAAGACCGCCGCGTCGATGCCGCACGCGAGGTCAATTTCAACATCCTCAAGGGCGAGACGCTCGGCCTCGTCGGCGAATCCGGTTCCGGCAAGTCGTCGGTGGCGCGGCTCGTGATGCGGCTGATCGAAGCCGACCGCGGCACCGTGCGGATCGGCGAGACCGATCTCACAAAACTCTCGGGCAAGGCGCTACGCGCCGAACGCCACCGCATCCAGATGATCTTTCAGGATCCGTTCGCCTCGCTCAATCCGCGCCGCAAGATCGGCCCCATCATCGCCGACGGCCCCATCGCGGCAGGCACCGATCCGAAAGTGGCGTTCGACCGCGCCCGCGAACTCCTCAAGATGGTGGGTTTGGATGCAGGCGCGCTCGAGCGTTATCCCCACGAATTCTCCGGCGGCCAGCGCCAGCGCATCGGCATCGCTCGCGCGCTCGCGCTCGACCCTGAGATCATCGTCGCCGACGAAGCCGTCTCCGCGCTTGATGTCTCCGTGCAGGCGCAGGTGCTAAGCCTGCTCGAGGGCCTCAAGGCACGCCTCGGTCTGTCGATGCTGTTCATCACCCACGATTTGCGCGTCGCCGCCCAGATCTGCGACCGCATCGCGGTGATGCAGCGCGGCGCCATCGTCGAGTTGAAGCCGGCCGCCCAGCTCTTCGCCGCGCCGGAGCACGCCTATACCCGCGATCTGCTCGCGGCGGTGCCGGGACGGAAGGATCGCGCGCCCGCAGCGTGAGGTGAATGGTCGTGGCGGGGACGCCGAACTTCGACTTGGTTCCAAAAACTTGCACGCGGCACCAAGAGAAACATATTTGATCCAGCGGCATTTGTTACGCGAGACTGTCCTTGCGCGAGAGCAAGGGTAAGCTGACACCAGCATTCGCTCGCTCGGCTGCTGAAGCCGCGCAACGAAGATGAGGCGGTGAACAGCTTCATAGAACCAGCGCGAGAGTCGTTGGGATGCCGGAGCGCGGTCACGAGGTTTTTATTCCGTCGTGACCGGCGGCACCGTTTCAAAGTCACGCCCGGCATCCTACATCGCGATTGGATGATCGACATCATCTCATGACGGACGTGCTAACTGATATCCGGAGCCAACATGGGCGAAGTTATTCGATTTGTATCAAAATCCGAGCGCGAGCGAGCACGCCTCATTCAAGAGGCTCGGGCCATCTACGACAGCATCTTCCCGCCGACTGATCCGGTGAGCGAGGAGCAGCACAAGGTAACCGGTCGCGCGTTCGTCGGCGGCGATAGGGGCAATCTGTCGTGATCAAGATCATCGCCGTGCTCTGCAGTCTCGCCTCTCCGGCCAATTGCCACGAGCAGATCGTCACCACGTCGGACTTTGCTCAGGTCTCGGTGCAGTCGTGCCTGATGGGTGCGCCGCAGCTCGCCGAATGGATGAACCAGCATCCGGCCGAGCGCCTGGCGGCGTGGCGCTGCGTGATCGGTCAACAGAACGGCCGGGGAATTTAGGGCCGCGGGCTCGCCGTCCCCCAAAGATTCGAAGCCGCCTGGTCCTCACCGCCATGACCGAGGAGGACTTTTCGAATGAGGCGGCTCAAGCAAAACAGTGACGACGATCCATTGCCGGAGTAACCTGCCGCGCGGCCGTTGCCAGCAAGGGGGAAACCGGATGGAGGTCGCCAGCCTCGTTCTTCCCGTGTTCGCGATCATTGTCACCGGCTGGCTGGCCGGGGAGCTCGGCTATCTCTCCCGCTCGCTTGCCGACGCGCTGGTGCATTTTGCCTACAACGTGGCGATGCCGGCGCTGCTGATCGTCACGATCGCCCAGGAGCCGGCGGGTAACCTGCTGGAATGGCGCTTCCTGCTCGCATTCGGCGGCGGCTCCCTCGTCTGCTTCGCGCTGGTCTTCGTGGCGGTCCGCGCTGGTGGAACGCACGATCTCGCCAGCGGCACGATTCATGGAATGGCGGCAGCCATGACCAATACCGGCTTCGTGGCGCTTCCGATCCTGCACGCGATCTACGGCCAGCCCGCCGTCTTGCCCGCCGCGGTGGCGACGGTGTTCGTCGCCGGCGTGATGTTTCCGATTACAGTCATCCTGCTGGAAAGGGACGCGCGACGGCCTGCGCATTCCGCCGGACTGTTGAAACAGATCCTGCTCAATCCGATGGTCCTGTCGACGCTCACCGGTCTCGTGTGGGCGATCATGGGCCTGCCGATTCCGGCTCCGGTCGCGGCCTATCTGAACATGATTGCCGCCGCGCTGACGCCCTGCGCACTCTTTGCCATCGGGCTTGGCCTATCGGTCGACGGTCTGCGATCCAACCTGAAGGCATCGTTCGCGCTCGCGACCGTGAAGCTGGTGGTGATGCCGCTGGTCGTCTACGGACTTTGCGTGGTCACGAGCCTCAATCCCCTCTACACGGTCGCCGCCGTCATATGCGCCGCCGTGCCGACGGCGAAAACCGTCTATGTGCTGGCGCACGAACACAAGGTCGAGGAGAAGCTGGTCGCGGCCACCGTCTCGGTCACGACGATGCTGTCGGTCGCGACATTGCTGGTCGCGCTCTACCTGCTCTCCGGCCTCGCGGCCGGGACACGTTGACGGTCAGCAGCGCGCCCTGCCGACCTGCTCTCTATCTCGTGGTGTTGCTCCAGGTCGGCACCGAATTGGTCACGCCGACCGACGGCCAATTGTACGATCCGACCGAGGGCGCCGTGACCGTCCCGGTGGACTGTCCGGAGCTTCCGTAAGTCCTGGGTTGCGTTGCCACCGGCCCTCCGGCGCTGCCATAGCTCGGGGCTACAACACCGGTGCTGTGGTGTCTGGCTGACCTGTGCTTCTTCGCCTCGACAACGGAGGGGGCTGCAGCCAGCCCGACGGTGATAAGTACGGCAATTGCGAGTTTGATGCTTGTCATGGCTGATCCCTTTGTCGCTGTGCGCCCATTGTGCCAAGTGTTCATCCATCGGGAAATTTCCATAGGACACCGTTCATAACTCCGTGCGTGCGTGAAGGTGCCGGAGCGCGGTCACACGGCATGATCAGCGCCGCCGCGGGCAGCAGGCCTTTTCGGTTGTGGCGCTCCTTCACGGTCGCGACCGAATGCATCAGCTCCTTGAAGGCCGCGACCGCCGCGACGATCGCTGCGCGCGCTCGTCGCCTTCGGATGGACCCGAATCAGCGCTATTGCATTGCCTTCAGTGATTTCCCTGGACGCAAGCAACATGACCGGCTCTGAACTGAAGCAACTCCGCAACGACCTTTCCGATGCCCTCGCGCGCAAGCTCACCGCAGCCGACATGGCAAAGCTTTGCGGACTGCCGGAGAAGGGCGGCGCCGACACCATCCGGCGCTGGGAGGTGAGCGGGCCGACGCCGTCCGCGACAAAGGTGCTGCGCGTGCTCGCGATGGCGAGCGAGCGCTATCCGATCATGGAGAAGTTCGACATCTTCGATCGCCACGACGTGCGCGAGGAGGACCGGCCTGCCAAGCGCGCGGCATTCCGCGAACAGATGCGCGACCAAGCACGGCGGCGTCTTGATTAACGCAAGACGCACGCAGGTGACCCGGGGCCTCACGAAATTAAGCCTTCCTTCAGCATTTCTTAAGCCGGCATTAAGCACGAAAATCATTTGCAGCCCAACAAGTTAGGTTGGCTGCCGCTGTGCCATGCATGTGACAGCATTTTCGTCAAAAGCGAGCTATCTGCAAAACCAACGACGGCGCGGACAGCGCGCCTGCCGGGCACCAAAGTGTTGGAGTTCAAGACGATGAAGAAGATTCTGTTTGCGACCGTCGCGCTGCTCGTGGTGGGCGCGGCTGCGCCGGCCATCGGCGCCGATCTCGGCAACCGCAACTACTACAAGGCGCCCGCGCCGGCCTATGCCGCGCCGATCTACAACTGGACCGGTTTCTACATCGGTGCGCATCTCGGCGGCGCGTTCTCCAGCGACAACAATTTCAACGGCCTCTCCACCGGCAACAACGGCAACGGCCGTTTCCTCGGCGGCGTGCAGGTCGGTGCGGACTGGCAGTTCAACCCGAACTTCGTGGTCGGCGTCGAAGGCCAGTATTCCTGGCTCTCCGGCAGCGTCGGCGCGGCATTCCCGGGCGGCGTCGCCTACAACAACGACCAGCGTGGCCTCGGCTCGATCACCGGCCGCGTCGGCTACACCTGGGGTCCGGGCCTGCTTTACGTCAAGGGCGGCTACGCCTATTCGGACAACAACGAGAAGGTGACGGTAGGCGGCGTGCCGACCGGTTTCATCATCGACGGCGATCACCGCAACGGCTACACCGTCGGCGCCGGCCTCGAATATATGTTCGCTCCGAACTGGTCGGCCAAGGCCGAGTACCAGTACTACAATTTCGGCGACGCACACTTCACCGCGGGCCCGCTGGTGGGCACCGGCAACTTCACCACCGACGATCACACCTTTAAGGCGGGTCTCAACTACCGCTTCAACTGGGCCAATTCGGCGGTGGCGCGCTACTGATCGCGCCTCTCAGATCTGTTTCGTCAAGGGCCGGCAACTCAGCCGGCCCTTCTGTTTCGCTGTGCGGAACTGGCGCAACCGATTGTGCAACTTGCGATTTTTTAACCCGCCCCAACGATACTCCGCAGCGAAAACATAAAGATCACGCGTGGGGGAATTTCGATGGCGATCCGTCTGAGCGTTGGCCATTTGCTTGGCCGTTTCAAACCTCGTTTCAAAATGCCGAAATGGGGCGTCCGCGGCAGCCTGTTCGCCGCCTTCGCATTGATCGCGGGCATGGGCCTCGCGATCGCAGCCGGCGCCGGCTTCGTGTTCAACCATCTCGGCACCACCATGATGGATCTGAGCGGCCGCGACATTCCCCGCCTCTCCGCCAGCCTGCAGCTCGCCTCCCAAAGCGCAACGCTCGCGGCGCAAGGCCCGGGCCTGCTGGCATCGCCCTCCGACGAGGCGCTGAACGAACGCACCAAGAGCGTGAAGGACATCCAGCAGTTCGCCATGGCCAAGCTCGGCGAGATCATCGAGCTCGGCGCCGACAAGCAGATCGCGACCGCGCTGCGCGACACCGCCAAGAGCATCGACGAGGCGACCCAGAGCCTGGTGTCGGCCGCGCGCGAACGGCTTGAGACCGGCGCGCTGCATGACAAGCAATATGAGGCGTTGCGCAAGGCGCAGCTCACCTTCGTCGGCGCGGCCGGTCCTGCGATGCTGGACGCACAGACGCGCCTGAACGCGATCCTCGGCGCGGCAGAAGTTTCCGCCGATGATGCCACCGAAGCCGCCCGCACCGTCTCCCAGGTCGCGACAATCTCCGCCAACGGCAATCTGATGGCCGCCGACATGATGGCGGCGCTGTCGGCCAACAACAGCGACACGCTGGAGGCGATCGAGAAGGAGTTCAAGGCGACGCGCGACCGCGTCAAATCGAACCTCGAGGATCTCCCCAATATGTCCTCGATGCAGGCGGTGCGCGACTCCGTGCAGAAGCTGTTTGCCTTCGGCGAGGGCAAGATCGGCGTGTTCAAGATCCGCCAGAAGGAACTCGACGCCATCGACTACGGCCAGACCATCCTCGACGAGACCCGCAAGCTCAATGTCGGTCTCGGCATCAGTGTGCAGCAGCTCGTCGACGGCGTGCAGAAGGAGACCAACGCGTCGACCTTCCAGGCGCGTCAGGAGATCTCGCTCGCCACCACCGCAATGCTGGCGCTAGGCGCGCTGATGCTGGTCGGCTCGGCACTGTTCGTCTGGCTCTATGTCGGCCGCAACATCCTGCGGCGGATTGGCGCGCTTCAGCAGTCGATGCAGCTGCTCGCGAACGGCGACCTCGAGACGGAGATCTACCGCTCGAAGCACCACAATGACGAAATCTCGGTGATGGCGAACACGCTGCAAGTGTTCCGCGAGAGCATGGTCGAGGCCCGCACGATGTCGAGCGAGCAGGACAAGGACCGTGTCGCCAAGGCCGAGCGTGCCGCGCGCATGGAAGCGAAGATCGCCGAGTTCGAGGGCACGGTACGCAACGCGCTCGACAATCTCGCGCAGTCGGCCAATTCGATGCAGTCCACCGCGCAGAGCATGTCGAACACCGCCGACCAGTCCAACGCACTGGTGAACGCGGTCGCCTCCGCCGCGGAGGAGACCTCAGTCAACGTTCAGACCGTGTCGGCCGGCACCGAGCAATTGTCGTCCTCGATCCAGGAGATCAGCAGGCAGGTGGTCACCTCGGCCGAGATCGCCCGGAAGGCGGTCAGCGAGGCCGGTGCCACCGACGCGACGGTACAGAGCCTTGCCGACAGCGCGAGCCGCATCAGCGTCGTGGTCGACCTGATCCAGACCATCGCCTCGCAGACCAACCTGCTCGCGCTCAACGCCACCATCGAGGCCGCGCGCGCGGGCGAAGCCGGCCGTGGCTTCGCGGTGGTCGCCTCCGAGGTGAAGAGCCTTGCGAGCCAGACCGCCAAGGCGACCGAAGAGATCCGTAACCAGATCGCCAGCATGCAGGACGTCACCACCTCGGCGGTGGGCGCCATCCAGGGCATCGGCCGGATCATCGGCGAGATCAACGACGTGACGACGACGATCGCCGCCGCGGTCGAGGAACAGGGCGCGGCCACCCGCGAAATCGCCCGCAACATCCAGCATGCCGCCGGCGGCACCAGCGAGGTTTCCAGCAACATCGTCGGCGTCTCCACGGCTTCGGCGGAAGCCGGCGCGGCCGCCAGCGAAGTGCTCGGCGCTTCGGATGCGCTCCGCCGCGAGGCCGACATGCTGCGCGGAGAGATCGACGCGTTCCTCAACAACATGCGGGCGGCGTAAGACCCTGTCCCGGAGCCCGGATCGCGCTGCGCTCGATCCGGGTTACGGAAAATCGACGGAATGACGGCTATGCGGGCGGGCCTCGCGCCCTTTTTTCGGCTGGCGCCCTGCGCACGGTGGGTTTAAGCCGGTAGCATGAACTCGAAAACCGACACCGTTCAGTCCTCCGCCGAGGCCCTTCGCTATCCCTGGGAACAGCATCCCGGCCCCGAAGAGGTCGTGGAGATCCGGCCCGGCGTGTTGTGGGCGCGGCTGAAGCTACCGTTCCGCCTCAACCACGTGAACATCTATCTGCTCGCCGATGGCGACGGCTACGCGATGATCGATGCCGGCTTCGGCAATGAGGAGACCATCGAGGCCTGGACGAAGCTGTTCGAGGGGCCGCTGAAAGGCGTCAACATCACGCGCCTTATCGTCACCCACTCGCACCCTGATCATGTTGGGCTCGCGGGCTGGATCGTCGAGCGGTTCGACTGCCCGCTGGTGATGTCGCAGGTCGAATATCTGCAATCGGTCTATCACCAGAACCGCGGCACCGAAGAGCGGCGCGAAGCGCAGCGGCTGTTCTTCCGCCGCCACGGCATGGACGAGTCGCTCACCGAAAAGCTGCTCGGCCGCGGTCAGGATTATCTCAAACGCGTCTCGGTGCTGCCGCCGTCCTACCGCCGCATCTCGCATGGCGACGAGGTCGTGATCGGCCCCCGCCGCTTCAAGGTCATCACCGGCGGCGGGCACGCGCTCGACCAGGTGATGCTGTACTGCGCCGACGACAAGCTGTTCCTCTCCGCCGACCAAGTGCTCAGCAAGATCTCGCCCAATGTCAGCGTCTGGGCGGTCGAACCCGACCAGAACTCACTCGGCGAATATCTGGCCTCGCTCGCGAGCCTGACCACCACCCTGCCCTACGATTTGCTGGTGCTGCCCGGCCACGGCGTGCCGTTCTACGGTCTGAAGACCCGCATCAAGCAGCTCGCCGATCACCACGAAGAGCGCTGCCGTCTGATCGCGGAAGCTTGCCGCGAGGTGCCGCAGACCTCGCGCGCCTTGGTGCCTGTGGTGTTCAACAAGCATGTGCTGGACGAGCACCAGATGGGTTTCGCCGCCGGCGAACTCGTCGCCCACGTCAACTACATGATCGTCGAGGGCCGGCTGACGGCGGAAACCAAGGACGGCGTGCTCCAGTTCAGGACGACTTGAGGCCAACTCCGGCGGCGATCTGGGACACCCTCGCCCCGCTTGCGGGGCGAGGGTGCAGACCCTCACTTCATATTAGCGATCGCGTGCAGCGCCGCGACGTAGCCGAACGGGCCCAGCCCGCAGATCACGCCGGTCGCCACGAACGAGATCTTGGAGTGGCGATGATATTCGTCGCGAGCGTGGATGTTGGAGATGTGGACTTCCAGCACCGGGCCTTCGAACGTCTTGATCGCGTCCATGATCGAGACCGAAGTGAAGGAGAGGCCGGCCGGATTGATGACGATGGCATCCGCATCCTGCCGCGCCGACTGGATCAGATCGACCAGCACGCCTTCGTGGTTGGACTGGTGGAAGGCGAGCTTGAGCCCGAGCTTTAAGGCGGCTTCCTGGCAGCTCGCATTGACCTCTGCGAGCGTCGTCGTGCCGTAGATGTGCGGCTCGCGGATGCCGAGCATGTTGAGGTTGGGACCGTTGAGGATCATCACGCGCTTCATGGACAGGTCCTTTCAGGAATTATCCGCCGAGCCATTTTGCAGGCCCGGTGACGAGAACAGGAAACAGCGTCAGCAAGGCCAGCACGACCAGCTGCGCGATCAAGAACGGCCAGACGCCGCGGATCAGATCGTTCATGCTGACGCGGGAGACGCCGGCGACCACGTTGAGCACGACGCCGACCGGCGGCGTGATCAGTCCGATCGCGTTGTTGATGATAAAGAGCACGCCGAAATAGACGGGATCGATGCCGGCCTGCTTGACGATCGGCATCAGGATCGGCGTCAGGATCAGGATCGTCGGCGTCATGTCGAGCGCGGTGCCGACGATTACGACGATGACCATCAAAGCGACGGTGAGAAGGGTCTGGTTGCCGGCGAACGGCTTTGTCAGCGCCACGATCTGGTCGGAGATCTCCGCGACCGTGATCAGCCATGACGACACCAGCGCGGCGGCGACCAGGAACATCACCACCGCCGTGGTCTGCGCGGTCGAGACCAGCAGCGCCGGCAGTTGCGACGGCTTGAGCTCGCGATAGACGCCCATCGCCACCACCAGCGAATAGACCGCGACGACGACGGCGGCTTCCGTCGGCGTGAAGATGCCGAAGCGCAGGCCGAAGATGATGATCATCGGCAGCATCAGGGCCCAGAAGCCGTCGATCAGCGCGCGCCAGATCTCGGCGAATGTCTTGCGCGGCAGGCGCGCCGGGTTTTCCTTGCGCACCACCCACCACCAGGCAAAGCACAGGCCGATGCCAAGCAAGAGGCCCGGCACGATGCCGGCCAGGAACAGCTTTGAGATCGAGACATTGGCGGCGACGCCGAAGATGACGAAGCCGATCGACGGCGGGATCACCGGAGCAATGATCCCGCCGGCCGCGACCAGCCCAGCCGCACTGGCACGACTATGGCCGGCGGCGGCCATCATCGGCACCAGCAGCGAGCCGAGCGCCGCGGCGTCTGCGACCGCGGAGCCCGACAGCGAGGCCAGAATGCAGGACGTCAGAATCGCGACATAGCCGAGGCCGCCGCGGAAATGACCGACCAGCGCGATGGCGAAGTTGAGGATGCGGCGTGCGAGCCCACCGCTGTTCATGACCTCGCCGGCGAGGATGAAAAACGGCACCGCCATCAGCGGAAAGGAATCGACCCCGTTGATGACGTTCTGCGCGATGATCTGGGAGTCGAACATGGCCAGATAGATCATCAGCGCGATGCCGCAAATGATCAGCGCAAACGCGATCGGCATCCCGATCGCCATGGCACCCAGCAGCGAGAAAGTGAAGATGGCGACCGTCATGCCCTAGAGCTTTCCGCCCGCGGCATCAGGAGAATGCGTCAGCTCCTCGGATTCGCTGACGGCGATGAGATCGGCATCGGGGATCTGCCCTGTCGCGAGCCGGTAGAGCTCGTACGCAATGATCACGCAGGAGGAAGCGCCGAACACGATGCCGGCGGCATAGAACAGGCCGACGGAAAGCCCCGAGGCGGGCGCCACGGTATCCCAGTTCAGCACCGTCTGCTTCCACGATCCTTCCGTCAGCAACATGGAGGCATAGAGCATCAGAGCGTGGCTGACGCCGTAGCAAACTTTGCGGCCGAGCGGCGGCAGCACCTTGACGAGGGTGTCGACGCCGAGATGCGCGTGCTCCTTCATGCCGATGATCGCGCCCAAAAACACCATCCAGACGAACAGCCAGCGCGACAGTTCTTCCGAGATGACGATGCCGGAGTTGAAGCCGTAGCGCAGCACCACATTGCCGAACACCAGCACCACCATGACGGCGAGCAGCACCGCAATCACCGCGCGCAGCAGCCGGAAATAGGCTTCAACGACGGCGTTCATGACATCGGGCCCGCTGCGGTGCGACGACTCAAGGCTTCAGCGCGTGCACGCGGTCGAGCTCGCTGTTGAACAGCTTGACGATGGCCGGGTCGTACTCGGCGGAGAATTTCTCCGCGATCGGCTTCGTCTTCACGCGCATGCGGTCAAGCTCGGCCGGCGCGATCTCGTTGATCGCCATGCCCTTGACCTTGAGTTCGTCGATCGCGGCCTTGGCCTGCTCGCGGCTGACCTTGCGCTGGTAGTCGCGCGCCTCGATCGCGGCGTCCTGCAGGATCTTCTGCTCGTCGGGCGAGAGCCCGTCCCAGAATTTCTTGCTGATCAGGATGATGTTGGTCGAGTAGGTGTGGTTGGTGACGCTGAGATATTTCTGCACCTCGAAGAACTTGTTCGACAGGATCACCGAGAACGGATTCTCCTGGCCGTCGACGGTGCGGGTCTCCAGCGCGCTGTAGAGTTCTGAAAAGCTCATCGGCACCGGGTTGGCGTTGAAGGCCTTGAAGGTTTCTAGATAAACCGGGTTGGGGATCACGCGGATCTTGATGCCGTCGAGGTCCTCGCCCTTGGCGATCGTACGGCGGCTGTTGGTGACGTTGCGGAAGCCGAGATCCCAATAGGCAAGGCCGACGAGACCCTTCTCGGGCAACTTTGCCAAAAGCGCCGCGCCGAGCGGACCGTCGAGCAAGGCGTCGGCCTGCTGCGGCGTCGAGACGATGAAGGGGAAGTCGATCAGGCCGAAATCCTTGACGATGCCGGCCAGCGACGTCGTCGCCGGCGATTGCATCTCCTGAGTGCCGGCGCGCAGCGCGGATTGCTGCTGCATCTCGCTGCCGAGCTGATTGGCCGGATATTCACGCACCTTGATCTTGCCACCGCTCTTGGCTGCCACGATCTCGGCGAACTTCTGGACGCCCTTGCTGACGGGATGGTCGGTGTTGTTGAGGTGCCCCCAGCGGATGGTGCGCTCCTGGATGGCCTGCGCCGAGGCCGGCCCTATCGCGCCGAATGCGATCGCTCCGATCGCCGCCACGAAAGCCAGACTTTTGAACCGAACGGGCATCGTCCCCTCCCCTGTTTGATCTCGTTCCTTAGAACGGGACAATCTTATATGGCAAATAACAAATCAACCTATAATTCACATTTTGTATGATATTATGAGAAACGCTTGATAAAGTTGCAAAATTTGCCAAGACGCACATCCAAAGCGCTAGGATGAAGAATGGACACCCTTCCCGACACGATCACCGAGACGGTGGGCGATAGCGCCTACCGCCGCATCCGCACCGACCTGATCTTCGGCAAGCTGGCGCCGGGTCAGAAGCTGAAGCTCGAACGAATGAGCGACGCCTATGGCACCAGCATCTCCACGCTGCGCGAGACGCTGAACCGGTTGTGCTCGGAAGGGTTCGTCGTCGCCGAAGGCCAGCGCGGCTTCGAGGTCGCGCCGATCTCGGCGGCCGAATTCCAGGAGATCGCGGAGCTGCGCGAGCTGCTCGAAGGTCACATGATTGAGAAGTCGTTTGCGGCCGGCGATCTCGACTGGGAGGCGCGCATCGTCTCCGCGCATCACAAGCTCGCGGCGATGGAGCGGATGCTGCTGTCAGGCGAGCGGTCCGACGCGGAAAGCTGGAAGCAGTGCGATTTTCAGTTTCACCGCGCGCTCGTCGCGGCCTGCGGCTCCAAGGTGCTGCTCGATGCGCATGCCGCGGTCTATGACCGCTATCTGCGCTATCAGATGATCGCCGTGGTGTTCCGCGGCGAGATGGCGGCAGCCGAACATCGCGAGTTGAAGGAGCTGGCGCTGAAGCGCGACGCCAAGGGCGCGGCAAGGGTGCTGCACACCCACATCCATGATTGCGTCGCGCATGCCTTGCGCAATTCGGATTGGTTGAAGCCGGCAGTCGCGGTCAAGGACGCGCGTGCCGAGCCGCGCAAGAAGGCCAAGGCTGGCTAGCGTCCGAGGCCGACCAGGACTTGCGCCGCGGCGCATGGGTGCGGGGCAGCATCACCCCTCGCGTGAACTTGATCGGGATCAAGTTGCAACGCGCGAGATAGGGCATTTTGCCCAAATGCACCTCACGGCCAAATGTGGGATAGCGCATAGACATTAGAGCTGGAAAAGCTCTAAGAAGATGCGGCCCTTTTGGTCAGTTCCGTCTTGAGTTTTGCCGATGGATTACAGCCAGTACTTCAATTCCGCCCTCGATCGTCTCCACACTGAGCGGCGCTACCGCGTGTTCGCCGATCTCGAACGCATCGCCGGCCGGTTCCCGCATGCGCTCTGGCACTCGCCCAAGGGCAAACGCGACGTCGTGATCTGGTGCTCCAACGATTATCTCGGGATGGGCCAGCACCCGAAGGTGGTCGGCGCCATGGTCGAAACCGCGACCCGCGTCGGCACCGGCGCGGGCGGCACCCGCAACATCGCCGGCACGCATCATCCGCTGGTGCAGCTCGAGGCCGAGCTCGCCGATCTTCACGGCAAGGAAGCCTCGCTGCTGTTCACCTCGGGCTATGTCTCGAACCAGACCGGCATCGCGACCATCGCGAAGCTCATTCCGAACTGCCTGATCCTGTCGGACGAGCTCAACCATAATTCGATGATCGAGGGGATCCGGCAGTCCGGCTGCGAACGGCTCGTGTTCCGCCACAACGACCTCGCCGATCTCGAAGCGCTGTTGAAGGCTGCGGGCCCGAACCGGCCGAAGCTGATCGCCTGCGAGAGCCTTTATTCGATGGACGGCGACGTCGCGCCGCTCGCAAAAATCTGCGATCTCGCCGAGAAATATGGCGCGATGACCTATGTCGACGAGGTCCACGCGGTCGGCATGTACGGTCCCCGCGGCGGCGGTATCGCCGAGCGTGACGGCGTGATGCATCGCATCGACATTCTGGAAGGCACGCTGGCGAAAGCGTTCGGCTGCCTCGGCGGCTACATCGCCGCCAATGGCGAGATCATCGACGCCGTGCGCTCCTACGCGCCAGGCTTCATCTTCACCACCGCGCTGCCGCCGGCGATCTGCTCGGCCGCAACCGCCGCGATCAAGCATCTGAAGACCTCGAGCTGGGAGCGCGAGCGGCACCAGGACCGCGCCGCCCGCGTCAAGGCGATCCTCAATGCCGCCGGCCTGCCGGTGATGTCGAGCGATACCCATATCGTGCCGCTGTTCATCGGCGATGCCGAGAAGTGCAAGCAGGCGTCCGACCTGCTGCTGGAACAGCACGGCATCTATATCCAGCCGATCAACTATCCGACGGTGGCCAAGGGCACCGAGCGCCTGCGCATCACGCCCTCGCCCTATCACGACGACGGCCTGATCGATCAGCTCGCCGAAGCGCTGTTGCAGGTGTGGGACCGCCTCGGCCTGCCTCTGCGCGAGAAGTCGCTGGCGGCGGAGTAGGCTTGTTCTTCGCCTCTCCCCGCTTGCGGGGAGAGGCCGGAATGCGCGCGGAAACGCGCGGATTCCGGGTGAGGGGGAGCTTCCGCGAATTCAACTGTCACCAACCTGCGCGGAGGCTCCCCCTCACCCCACCCTCTCCCCGCAAGCGGGGCGAGGGAGTGCTAGCAGGTCGCCCGGCGGCTTAACGACAACCTCAGTTCCCACCCCGGCGCGGTATTTCGCTGTCGCTTGCAGCCGTTCAACGCGCTAGATTTACAAGGAAAATGAGTTCGGGCGCGGCCAGCGCCCAGGGAGAAGCACGCTCGCCATGCTGCACGATTGGGGCGTGATCGCTGCCGCCTTCGGCTATATCGGTTTCCTGTTCCTAGTGGCGAGCCATGGCGACCGCCGCTCGCAGGCCAAGGCCGGCCGCGCGTCCGGGCTGATCTATCCGCTGTCACTGGCGATCTACTGCACCTCCTGGACCTTCTTCGGCTCGGTCGGCTTTGCCACCCGCACCTCGACCGACTTCCTGGCGATCTATGTCGGCCCGATCCTGATGATCGGGCTCGGCGCCGGCGTCTTGCGCCGTGTGATCCAGCTCGCCAAGGCCCACAACATCACCTCGATCGCCGACTTCATCTGCGCGCGCTACGGCAAGAGCCAGTCGGTGGCGGCGACCGTGGCGCTGATCGCGATCATCGGTTCGGTGCCCTATATCGCACTCCAGCTCAAAGCGGTGGCCTCCTCGCTCGAAACGATCCTGAGCGAGGACCAGGCCTTCTCCCACATCCCGATCGTCGGCGACATGGCGCTGATGGTGACGCTGGCGATGGCGGCCTTCGCGGTGCTGTTCGGCACGCGGCAGAGCGACGCCACCGAGCACCAGCACGGCCTGATGCTGGCGGTCGCAACCGAATCCATCATCAAGCTGGTCGCGTTCCTCACCGCCGGCATCTTCGTCACCTTCTGGATGTTCTCGCCGCACGAATTGATCGAGCGCGCCATGAAGACGCCGGAGGCGGTGCGCGCCATCAACTATTCGCCGTCGATCGGCAACTTCCTGACCATGACGCTGCTGTCGCTGTGCGCTATCATGCTGCTGCCGCGCCAATTCCACGTCAGCGTGGTGGAGAATTCCTCGGATGCCGAGGTCGGCCGCGCGCGCTGGCTGTTTCCGCTCTACCTTGTTGCCATCAATGTGTTCGTGATCCCGATCGCGCTCGCCGGCCTCGTCAGCTTCCCGTTCGGCGCGGTCGAGCCCGACATGTACGTGCTGGCGCTGCCGATGGAGGGCGGCGCGGCGTTGCTCAGCGTCGCCATTTTCGTCGGCGGCCTGTCGGCGGCGACTGCGATGGTGATCGTCGAATGCGTTGCGCTCTCGATCATGGTTTCGAACGACCTCGTTGTGCCCCTGGTGCTGCAACGACGGCCGGAGGGGCGCACCGGCGGCGCCGATTTCAGCGACTTCCTGCTGCGCTCGCGGCGGCTCGCGATCTTCGCCATCATGGTGATGGCCTATTTCTACTACCGCGCGCTCGGCAATACCCAGCTTGCGGCGATCGGCCTGCTCTCCTTTGCCGCCATCGCCCAGCTCGCGCCAAGCTTCTTCGGCGGGCTGTTGTGGCGGCGCGCCACCGCGCGCGGCGCAATCGGCGGCATGCTGGTCGGCTTCGCGGTGTGGCTCTACACGCTGTTCATTCCGAGCTTCATGGACACCTCGACGGCCGGCATCCTGCTGCTCCAGCACGGCCCGTTCGGGGTCGAGGCGCTGCGCCCGCTGGCGCTGTTCGGCGCCGACCTGCCGCCGCTAATGCACGGCGTGATCTGGTCGCTGTCGCTCAACATCCTCACCTATGTGCTGCTGTCGCTGGCGCGCCGGCCATCTTCGATCGAGCTGGTGCAAGCCGATCTGTTCGTGCCCGACACGCTGGCGCCGATCTCCCCAAGCTTCCGCCGCTGGCGCACCACCGTCACAGTGCAGGACATCCAGACCACGGTTGAGCAATATCTCGGGCCCGACCGCGCCCGGCATTCGTTTGAAGCATTTTCGGCGCGGCGCAATGTGCGGCTGGAGTCCGGGGCACCCGCCGATTTCGAGCTGTTGCAGCATGCTGAGCACCTGATCGCCTCTTCGATCGGCGCGGCCTCCTCGCGGCTCGTGATGTCGCTGCTGCTGCGCAAGCGGACCGTGTCGGCGAAAGCGGCACTCAAGCTGCTCGACGATTCCCACGCGGCACTGCATTTCAACCGCGAGATCCTCCAGACGGCGCTCAACCATGTGCGCCAGGGCATCGCGGTGTTCGATGCCGATCTCCAACTGATCTGCTCCAACCGACAGTTCGGCGATCTCCTCAACGTGCCGCCGCATTTCATCCAGTTCGGCACGCCCTTGCGTGAAATCCTGGAATTCATGGGCGTGAGCGAGCCGGCCGATCCGGTCGAGCGCGAGGCCATGCTGGAGCGCCGGCTTGCAGCCTACACCACTGACAGCGAGCCTTATCTCGAGCGCCTGCCCGACCGCCACATGGTGATCGAGATCTTGACCAACCGCATGCCGGGCGGCGGCTTCGTCATCACCTTCACCGACGTCACGCCCACGTTCGAGGCGGCCGAAGCGCTGGAGCGCGCCAATGCGACGCTCGAAAAGCGGGTGCGCGACCGCACCGAGGAACTGACCCGGTTGAACTCGGAGCTGGCGCTGGCCAAGAGCGCAGCCGAAGACGCCAGCATCTCCAAGACGCGCTTCCTTGCGGCAGCCAGCCACGACATCCTCCAGCCCCTGAACGCGGCGCGGCTCTATGTCACCAGTCTGGTCGAGCGCCAGCACAGCGGCGAGGAAACGCGGCTGGTCGAGAACATCGACGAATCGCTTGTGGCGATCGAGGAGATCCTCGGCGCATTGCTCGACATATCGCGGCTCGATGCCGGAGCGATGACGACCTCGATCTCGAGCTTCAAGATGGCCGACCTGATGCGCTCGCTGGAAATCGAATTCGCGCCGATCGCGCGCGCCAAGAACCTGGAGCTCGCCTTTGTGCCTTGCTCGCTGCCGGTCGAGTCGGACCGTCTCCTGCTGCGGCGGCTGCTCCAGAATCTGATCTCCAACGCGATCAAATATACCCCGCGCGGGCGCGTGCTGGTCGGCTGCCGCCGCCGCGGCGCCTCGCTCAAGATCTGCGTCTACGATACCGGCGTCGGCATTCCGCCGGTCAAGCGCGGCGAGATCTTCAAGGAATTCCACCGCCTCGAGCAGGGCGCGCGGATCGCCCGCGGCCTTGGGCTGGGACTGTCGATCGTCGAACGGCTGGCCCGCGTGCTCAATCACGGCATCGCCATTGATGCCAATGTCGGCGGCGGCTCGGTGTTTTCCGTGACGGTGCCGACGGCGAAGGCGATCACCCACACCGCGGCCGTGACCAGCGCGACGCCGTTGGCCCGCGCGCCGATCTCGGGCGCCCTGATCGTCTGCATCGAGAACGACGCCGCGATCCTCGACGGCATGCGCACGCTCCTGAAGGCGTGGGACGCAGAGGTGATCGCAGTTGCCGACCCCGAAGGCGCGATCGCCGCGATCGAAGGCGCGGGTCGGCGCGTCACTGGCCTTTTGGTCGACTATCATCTCGACCGTGGCAACGGCATCGCCGCCATTCGCGACATCCGCCGCCGCTTCGGCGACACCATCCCCGCCATCCTGATCACCGCCGACCGCAGCCCCGCCGTGCAAATGGCTGCGCGCGAGGAAAAGGTCGCGGTGCTCAACAAGCCGGTGAAGCCGGCTTCGCTGCGCGCGCTGCTCGGCCAGTGGCGCACCCAGCAGATGGTGGCGGCGGAGTAAGGCAGCTTCGCTGGCGAAGGACCAGCACGCCTCCGCGGCTCAAGGCGCGAGCCGCGTGAAGACGTAGTCGCGGCTCTTGGCACGGGCTTCGTGGCAGGCGAAGCAGGTGCGATGCTGGGCCTCGTCGACCGGCTTGCCGTTGACGAAGCGGCCAAAGCCCCAGCCGCCGGTTGAGCCATACTTTTTGGAATCCTTGACCATCACCTGGACCGTGGTGGCCTCGCCGGGAATCCTCGCGGACGCAAATTCGGGTGACTGTTTCCGTTTCCAGGCGCGCTTGACGAGAATAGTGCCGTCCGGGAACGGAAGCTTGCCGTCTTGATAAGCATCGATCGCGGTCTGGTTGCCGACGACGGCACGCAGCTCGTCCAAGGGGGCCGCCTCCTCGGCCGGCGCGATGAGCTCCCACTGCTTGTAGCCCTCGGGGACAGTGACTCCGAAGATCGGCGAGGCATCCGCCGGCCCCTTGGCCAAAGCGATCGTGACCAGATACGGAACGCATGTCAGGACAATGACGAGGAGGAGCACGGCCAGCACGATCATCGTCGTAGAGGAGGGAGATTTGGTCTTTTCAGATTTCATCGTCGTCATGAAGCTTCATTAAGTTGTGATCGCATGTGAGGCCTCGGTCCAGCCGGGCTGGACCGAGGTGCTGCAAAATCCTCAGGCCCCGCCGTCCGCGTCGATGACGGCCTTGGCAAAGGCTTGTGGTGCTTCCTGCGGCAGATTGTGGCCGATGCCGCCGGTGATCAGGCGATATTCGTATCGGCCGGAGAACTTCTTGGCATAGGCGCTTGGGTCAGGATGCGGCGCGCCATTGGCGTCGCCTTCCATCGTGATCGTCGGCACGTCGATGACGGGAGCTGCCGCGAGCTTCTTTTCAAGATGCTCGTATTTCGCTTCGCCCTGGGCGAGCCCGAGCCGCCAGCGGTAATTGTGGATCGTGATCGCGACATGGTCCTTGTTGTCCAGCGCCGCCGCGCTCCGGTCGAAGGTGGCGTCGTCGAACTTCCACTGCGGCGAGGCCAGCTTCCAGATCAGCCTGGCGAAATCGTGCGTGTACTTCTCGTAACCGGCGCGGCCGCGCTCGGTCGCGAAATAGAACTGGTACCACCATTGCAACTCCGCCTGCGGCGGCAGCGGCGCGTTGCCGGCGGCCTGGCTGGAGATCAGATAGCCGCTAACCGACACCAGCGCGCGGCAGCGATCCGGCCACAGCGCGGCGATGATGTCGGCGGTGCGCGCGCCCCAGTCGAAGCCGGCAACGACCGCCTTCTTGATGTCGAGCTTGTCCATCAGCGCGATGATGTCGGCGGCCATTGCGGCAGGCTCGCCGTTGCGCGGCGTCTCGCTGGAGAGGAACTGCGTCGTGCCATAGCCGCGCAGGTAGGGGATGATCACGCGGTAGCCCGCCTTTGCCAGGATCGGCGCGACGTCGACGAAGCTATGGATGTCGTAGGGCCAGCCATGCAGCAGAATCGCCACGGGACCGTTCGCGGGACCCGCCTCCGCATAGCCGACATTGAGGACACCGGCATCGATCTGCTTGATCGCACCGAAAGACGCATTGGTTGCCGTGGACCGCGGCGCCTCCGATTCGGCGCGGGCGAGGTCGATCACGCCGAGACCGACGGCGACGGTTCCCGCGGCGACGCCAAAGAACTTGCGGCGATGCTGGTCAATGATCTGTTTCATGGTGCTGCTACCTTGTTGATGGTTGTGGTGGTGCGTCAGATCAGCGCGACCGCGACGTCGATATTGCCGCGGACGGCCTTGGAATATGGACAGGTCTGGTGCGCCTCATCGACGATGCCGCGTGCGGTCTCTCGATCGAGGCCGGGCAGGCTCACATTGAGGCGTGCCCTGAGCGAATAAGCGCCCTCGTCGAGAACGAGGTCGATCTCCGCATCGATTGCGCATTTCCTGGGAAGGTCGATCTTCCGCTTGCGGGCCGCGATCTCCATCGCGCCTTCGAAGCAGGCCGACCAGCCCGCCGCGAACAATTGCTCGGGATTGGTGCCGACGCCTGCGCCGCCGGGCGGCGAGAGCCGCACATCAAGCCGGCCGTCCGAGCTGCGGGACGTGCCGTGCTGGCGTCCGCCGCTGGTGTGAGTGCGCGCCGTGTAAAGCATTTTTTCCGCTTGCGTCATGAAAGTCTCCTTGCCGCTGCGCAACTGACTAGCAGCGGCTGCCGCACGACACCCGTTTGGATTTGTGAGAAGTTGTGAGGTCTCGGCTTACGATCCCTCCCGAGGCCTGCATTCGCGGTCTGATGCCGATGCAGGGACGGCCTTGCCGGATGGCCATCATCTGGCTATCGGGTCCTGTGAAAAGGACCAAGATTCCGCCATGACCGAGCCGGCCGGCACCGCAACGGGAACCCTATCGTTCGGGCCATTCACCGTGACGCCGCATGAAAGACTCGTGATGCGCGACGGCGTCGCGCTGCCGCTCGGTGCGAGAGCCTTCGACACGCTGATCGCGCTGATGTCGCGGCCGAACGAGGTCGTCAGCAAATGGGATCTGATGGCGCTGGTGTGGCCCGGCGTCGCCGTGGAAGAAGCCAATCTGCGCTTTCAGGTCGCAGCGCTTCGTAAAGTCCTCGGCGACGGCAAGGACGGCGCCCGCTACATCACGACGCTGTCCGGCCGCGGCTATTGCTTCGTGGCGCCGATCTCGCGAGCAGAGATCCCGGCAGAGCGGCGTACCGCACTCCGGGTGGACCTGCCGCCCGTCAAACTGCCGAACCGGCTGCAACGGATGATCGGCCGCGACGATGCGGTCGCCGTCGTGTCGGACAGGCTCGTCGCCTCGCGCTTCGTCACGATCGCCGGTCCCGGCGGCGTCGGCAAAACAGCCGTTGCGGTAGCAATCGCTCACGACCTGCTCGAGACCTTCTCCGACGCAGCACATTTTGTCGATCTTGCCGCGCTCAGCGATCCCGATCTCGTGATCACCTCGATCCTGCTGATGCTGGGCTTGCCGGCCCAAGCCGACGATCCCCTGCCTGCCTTGCTCGCGCATCTCCGGGACAAGCGGATGCTGCTGATCCTCGACAATTGCGAGCACGTCATCGCCGCCGCGGCGCCGCTGGCCGCGGAGATCTTCCACGCTGCGCCGCATGTTCATATCCTGGCGACGAGCCGCGAAGCCCTGCGTGTCGAGGGTGAGCAGGTCTATCGGTTGGCACCGCTTGCCGTTCCGCCTGACAATGTCGGACTGACGGCGGCTGCCGCGCAGACCTATCCTGCGCTTCAGCTCTTCCTCGAACGTGCCATGGCCGGCGGCGCGCAGATCGCGCTCGACGATGCCAATGCTGCGATCGTCGCCGGGATCTGCCGCAAGCTCGACGGCATGGCGCTGGCGATCGAGCTCGCCGCCGGCCGGGTCGAGGCCTACGGCCTGGAACAAACAGCCGTACTGCTCGACGAACGCCTCAATCTGCTCTGGCAGGGCCAGCGCACCGCGCCGCCGCGGCAGAAGACGTTGCAAGCGACGCTGGACTGGAGCTACGGACTCCTGTCCGACACCGAACGCCTCGTGCTGCGCCGGCTTGCCGTCTTCGCCGGTCACTTCACCATCGACGCCGTGCTCGAGGTCGTGCCGGACGATCGCGTCGACCGCTCGCGCCTGTTCGATGCCATCGACAGCCTGGTCGCAAAGTCGATGGTCGCGCCGCGACCGATCGGCGCCATGATGCGCTACCGTCTGCTCGACACGACGCGCGCCTATCTGCTCGATATCGTACCGAACGAGACCGCGCTCGCCGCCCGCCACGCAACTTATTACCGGCGATGGTTGGAGCAGGCCGGCACGACATGGGCGACGGTGCCGAGCGCCGACGAACGCGCGATCCATTTCTCCGCGCTTCATACCGTGCGCGCCGCGCTGGACTGGTGCTTCGGCACGGGCGGCGATGTCGGCATCGGCATTGCGCTCGCCGCCGCGGCGGCTCCCATCTTTCTCGCGATGTCCCTGCTGATCGAATGCCGGCGCTGGTCGGAACGGGCGCTGCTTGCGATCGATCCGTCCTCGCGCGGCAGCGCCGAGGAAATGCACATCCAGGCCGCTCTCGGATTGAGCTTAATGTTCACGCGTGGCGGCAGCGAAGCTGCGCGTGCCGCCCTGAGCAGGAGCCTGGCGATTGCCGAGACGCGCGGCGACGCGCCGAACCAGCTCCAGCTGCTCGGCCGCATGCACATTTTCCACGAACGGATGGGACAGTTCGACGCCGCGCTCGGTTATGCGCAGCAGAGCCTCACGGTCGCCGAGACGCTCGGCGATGCCGCCTCCATCGCCCTCGCCCATTCGCTGCTGGGTGTCTCCTTGCATCTGGCCGGCGAGCATCGCGATGCACTGAGCATGCTGGAGGCCGCCTGGCACGGGCCGGACACGGAGCGGATCAGCACGGTCCACGGTTTCGATCACCGCAACCGGGCCGGCATCTCGCTCGCGCGCGAGCTTTGGTTGCAGGGCCGGCCCTCTGATGCGCGGCAACTGGCGCTGCAGACGGTCACCGAGGCCGCGCAGATGGACCATCCGATCACGCTCTGCATCGCGCTGATCTGGGCGGTCTCGATCGATCTCTGGAGCGGAGACCTCGACGGGGCGGACGAGAACATCGATCGCTTCATCGCACATGCCGAATCGCGCTCGATGGGCCCTTATCTCGCCGTCGGCCGCGGCGTCAAAGGCGAGCTGGCGATCCGACGGGGACACGCCACTGATGGCGTCGAAACGATAAGGCGTTGCCTTCGGGAACTTCACGACGCCGGCTATGAGCTTCTCACCACGACATTCAACGTCGCGCTTGTCGACGGCTTGCTGGCGCTTGGACAGATCGAGCAAAGTGTGCGCCTAATCGACGATGCGATCCGCCTCGTCGAGCAAGGCGGCGATCGCCTCTACATGCCCGAGCTGCTGCGCGTAAAGGCCAAGGTGTTGCTGTCTCTCCCCCAGCCGAACGGCGGGCAAGCTGAAGTCCACCTGATGCAATCGCTGGAGCTTGGCCGCCGCAAGGGCGCGAAAGCCTGGGAGTTGCGGGCCGCGATCGATCTCGCCGAGCTGTTTGTCGGACGCGGCCGGCGTGAGGAAGCGAAACGATTGCTTCAATCGGCCCTCGAAGGCTTCGCCGAAGGCTCCGGTACGGCGGATATCAACGCCGCCAACAGGATGCTGAAAATATTGTAGCCGGACGCTGCGCCACCCCCGGAGCGAGGATCACCCCGTCGGCGTGCCCTGCTTCCACTGGCCACCGGCGATCTTCGCCGCAGCGATCACCGCTTGCGTGCGGCTCTCGACGCCGAGCTTTTGCAGGATCGCCGAGACATGCGCCTTGATGGTGGCTTCGGAGACGCCGAGCTCGTAGGCGATCTGCTTGTTGAGCAATCCTTCCGACAACATCATCAGGACTCGCACCTGCTGCGGGGTCAGCGTCACCAGGCGGTCGCGCAGCCGCGTCATGTCGGGGTCGGCGGCGGCCGACAAATCGGTGTCGGCGGGAACCCAGACGTCCCCTTCCATCACCTTGAGGATCGCGTCGCGCAAGGTCTCGACGCCGAATCGCTTCGGAATGAAACCGGAGGCGCCGAAGTCGAGCGAGCGGCGGATCGTGGCGCTATCGTCGGAGGCCGAGACGATCACCACCGGGATCGCCGGGTATTGCGCACGCAGATAGATCAGGCCGGAAAAGCCGGAAATCCCGGGCATTGAGAGGTCGAGCAGGACCAGATCGACGTCGGATGTCTGTTCCAGAACCTTGGTGAGATCCTCGAACGATCCGGCCTCATCGATCCTGGCCGAGGTCAGGACGCCCGCCACCGCCTGCCGCAGCGCATCACGGAACAGGGGATGGTCATCGGCAATGACGAGATGGGTCGAGGGAGCGTTCATCATTCTCTTGCTGGCAGTCGCATCGGGGCCAGTAAGCCGGCCCGGGGCCCTGGTCAATTCTTTCCCGACCGGCCGTGGCATGCAAGTGGACATTATCCCTTTGCGGCAACGGGGTTAATCCACAGTCGAGCGCGATAGTGCCGGATTGAAGGTCCGCGGTGTCAGGCGAGCCTCAGTGCGCAAGGCCGAAAGTCGTATTGGGGCCGGTTTCACGCCGATGTTACCTTGCGGGCAAGACCTGGGCTGATCCGGCATGTCGGACATCCGGGGCGCGAGGAAACGCATTTCGGGGAGCGAACGTAACATGTCGACAATGGCTGTGTCTCAAGCACGCGCGGGAGGAATGACGAAGGACGAACGTTTCGTCATTCTGGCCTCCTCGCTCGGTACCGTCTTCGAGTGGTACGACTTCTATCTCTACGGATCGCTGGCTTCGGTCATCGGCGCGCAGTTCTTCTCGGCCTATCCGCCGGCGACGCGCGACATCTTCGCGCTGCTGGCTTTCGCCGCCGGCTTCCTGGTCCGCCCATTCGGCGCGATCGTGTTCGGCCGTGTCGGCGACATCGTCGGCCGCAAGTACACCTTCCTCGTCACCATCCTGATCATGGGTCTGTCGACCTTCATCGTCGGCCTGCTGCCGAACGCTGCGACCATCGGTATCGCGGCCCCGATCATCCTGATCGCGCTGCGCCTTGCCCAGGGCCTGGCGCTCGGCGGCGAATATGGTGGTGCGGCAACCTATGTCGCAGAGCACGCGCCGAACGGCAAGCGCGGCTATTACACCTCCTTCATCCAGACCACGGCGACGCTCGGCCTGTTCCTGTCGCTGCTGGTGATCCTGTTCACGCGCTCTGCCCTCGGCGAAACCGACTTCGCCGCCTGGGGCTGGCGCATTCCGTTCTTGGTCTCGGTGCTCCTGCTCGGCGTCTCGGTCTGGATCCGGCTGCGGCTGAATGAATCGCCGATCTTCCAGAAGATGAAGGACGAAGGGAAGAGCTCGAAGGCGCCGCTGACGGAAGCATTCGGCAACTGGCAGAACGGCAAGCTCGTGCTGCTCGCGCTGCTCGGCGGCGTGATGGGCCAGGGCGTGGTCTGGTACACCGGCCAGTTCTACGCGCTGTTCTTCCTGCAATCGATCCTCAAGGTCGACGGCTACACCGCCAACCTCCTGATCGCCTGGTCGCTGCTGCTCGGCACCGGCTTCTTCATCGTGTTCGGCGTGCTCTCCGACAAGATCGGCCGCAAGCCGATCATCCTCGGCGGCTGCCTGATCGCGGCGCTGACCTTCTTCCCGATCTTCAAGATGATCACCACCAACGCCAACCCGGCGCTGGAAAAGGCCATCGAGCAGACCAAGGTCGAGGTGGTGGCGGATCCCGCGGGCTGCGGCGACCTGTTCAACCCGGTCGGCACCCGCGTCTTCACCTCACCTTGCGATACCGCACGCGCCTACCTGTCGCAGTCGTCAGTCAAGTACTCGACCACATCTGGCGCAGCAGGCTCCGGCGTGAAGGTGATGGTCAACGGCAAGGAAGTTGCCTACGCCAACGCCAAGGACGGCAACGCAGCGGTCCTCGCCGCGGTGCAGGCGGCGGGCTATCCGAAGACTGGCGACGCCGGCATCGTGAAGATGGCGCATCCGTTCGACATCTTCCGGCCGCAGGTGGCGGCGGTCATCGGACTGCTGTTCATCCTGGTGATCTTCGTCACCATGGTGTACGGCCCGATCGCCGCTATGCTGGTCGAACTGTTCCCGACCCGCATCCGCTACACCTCGATGTCGCTGCCCTACCACATCGGCAACGGCTGGTTCGGCGGCCTGCTGCCCGCGACCGCTTTCGCCATCGTGGCCTCGACCGGCGATATCTACGCGGGTCTCTGGTATCCGGTCATCTTCGCGGCGATCACCGTCGTGATCGGCTTCTTCTTCCTGCCCGAGACCAAGGACGTCGATATCAAGGCGACCTGATCGGCAGCACCGATCCGCAACACGAACCGGCCGCGGTTTCCGCGGCCGGTTTTGTTTTGCGGGCTAGTGATCGTTGCCGATGAACTGCAGCACGACCTCACGCCGGTGCGGGCGCTTGCGATGTTCGATCAGATAAATCGCCTGCCAGGTGCCGAGTGCGAGCTTGCCGTTCAGGACCGGGACCTGAAGCGAGGCCCCCGTCAGCATCGTCTTGACGTGGGCCGGCATGTCGTCCGGCCCTTCGGTGTCGTGGGTCCAGCCGGCGTCTTCCGGCGCGAGCCGCGACAGTGCCATGGTGAGATCGACGAGCACGGATGGATCGGCGTTCTCCTGGATCGTGAGCGAAGCCGAGGTGTGACGGATGAACAGCATCAGCACGCCGTCTCGCGCATGAATCCCATTGATGAACTTCGCAGCTTCGCTGGTGAGATCGGTGAAGCCGCGGCCTGGCGTCTGCACCGTGAGCAGCGACGATGCGATCGTGGTGGCTTGCACTGTCGATGGCGCCGAGCGCGTGACGGATTTGGCTGATGTCATCAAATTCTCTCAACTCGGGAAGCCGCGGTAGGGTGGACAAAGCGGAAAGCGTGCCCATCAATCCAAGCAACGACATCAAGGTGGCGGGCACGGCGCTTCGCGCCTTTGCCCACCCGACAGCTCAACCCATCGATAGCGCGAAGGGGTCCTCAAATCTTCCCCGACACGTCCTTCTGCACCCGGTTGGCCATGTCGATCAACCGACGCCAAGCCTTTTCGAGGAACGACATCACGCGGTCGACGTCCTGGTCGCTCGGCAGCGGTATCTCGATCGTGCGGTCGCCCTCTGCGACCTTCGGCTTCGCCTTCTTCAAGGGATCGGACTTCGGCAGCGCCTCGTCGACCTCGCCCGACACGGTCGGCCCGGCCGCGAGCTGCCCCTTCAACTTCTCCACCTCAGCCTGAAGCCTGCCGATCTCGGCATCGAATGCGGCGCGTTCGTCAGGCACGGTGTAGCAGGCCCAGCCGGTGCCGTTCTTCGTACAGGTCGACATCGTGCCGGTGCGGGTGTCGAGCCGCAGCACGCCTTCGGGGATGGGCGTCATGCTGTAGCGGCCGTTTTCGCCGTCGGGCGCGGACTGTGCGGCAACGGGGCCGCCGCTGATGGTCATCACCGCGGCGAATACCGCCGCTGCAAGCCATGATGCTGTGGATGAATTCGCTGGTCTCATCGCGCTCTCCGCCATGGCGCTGCTGCGGCTTCTCTTCAATCCTACACCCCGGCGAGGCAATCTTGCCGCCCGAAACGCTCGACCGATATCAACGATTGCGGCAATCCCTTTGATCCCGTCAGGAGGGCGAAATGGCAGTCGTATTCGCCGATCATGAGAAGAGCTGCTGCGGTGCGGCGTCACGCTGTGTGCAGCGCTGTCGGACGCGTCAATATCATCAAGTAAATCAATTACATAATGGAAAACGACGCAATCGTGACTTGGCTTGACTTGATTATGGGCCATCAGTATGGTCCGCGCGGCTTTTGAGGGTGGCGGGCGTAATTTCCATTCAGCCGCAGCGTTTCGGGTCTTCGTTGCATGACACAGGGCACGGGGCACGGCGAGAATGGAGATCGCGATAGATCGTCCGAGGAAGCTGCGCTTTCCGAACGGCTCGGAAATCTTGATCAGCGGTTGTCCGAATTCCGGGACCGACGGATCAAGACCGAGCAACCCGCAGGTGACGGTGAAGACAGAGCGGCCAGAGCCTCGGCGATGGCGCTTGGTTTCCGGTTATCCTCCGAGTTGGTCGCCGGGGTCGTTGTCGGGGCGGGGATTGGCTGGGGGTTCGACCGCTTGCTGTCGACGTCGCCTTTCGGATTTATCGTGTTCCTGCTGCTGGGCTTCGTGGCCGGCGTGGTGAATGTGGTGAGAACGGCGGGCGCGGGTCAAAACAGGCGCGGTGGTTCGTAGCTGATCCCCACAAGATGAGGAATAATCGTGCCGGCTTTGCCGGTACGGGCCGGCCCGGCCGGCAGACCGAGACCCGCCGGCATTGCCCGGCAGACAAGAGATGCCGCGCTGATGAAAATCGACCCCATCCACCAGTTCAACATCGAGCCTCTCTTTACCCTCGGCCATATCGGCAACCACACGATCGCCTTCACCAATTCGTCGCTCTACATGCTGGTGGCGGTTGCGATCATCTCGATCCTGATGCTCGCCAGCGGCACGCAGCTGGTTCCCGGGCGCCTCCAGTCGGTCGCCGAGATCTCCTACGAGTTCGTGGCCTCGACCATCCGTTCGACGGCCGGCGCGGAAGGCATGAAGTTCTTCCCGCTGATCTTCTCGCTGTTCATGTTCATCTGCGTCTCGAACCTGGTCGGCATCATCCCCTACACGTTCACGATCTCGAGCCATCTGATCGTCACCGCGGCGCTCGCGCTCCTGGTCTTCTTCACCGTCCTGATCTATGGCCTCTACAAGAACGGCCTGAAATTCTTCAAGATTTTCGTTCCCCACGGCGTCCCCATCTACATCCTGCCGCTGGTCATGTTCATCGAGATCCTGTCGTTCTTCCTGCGGCCGGTCTCCCACAGCGTCCGTCTCTTCGCCAACATGCTGGCCGGCCACATCGCGCTGAAAGTGTTCGCGGGCTTTGTCGCCATGCTCGGCTTTTCGCTCGGCGCCCTCGGCTGGGTCGGCGGCGTGCTGCCACTGGCGCTCACGGTCGCCCTGACCTCGCTCGAACTCCTGGTCGCGTTCCTGCAGGCCTACGTGTTCGCGATCCTGACCTGCATCTACCTCAACGACGCCATTCATCCGGGACACTGAGCGGTCCGGGGAATTCCACCCACAACCCAATCTTTCTTCCAAGGAGTCAAAAATGGATCCGGCAGCAGCAAAACTTATCGGCGCGGGCATCGCATGCATCGGCATGGGCGGCGCGGGCGTCGGCGTGGGCGTGATCTTCGGCAACTACCTCGCCGCAGCCGTTCGCAATCCGTCGGCTGCTCAGGGCCAGTTCGGCAACCTGATCTTCGGCTTCGCCGTGACTGAAGCGCTTGGCATCTTCTCGCTGCTGATCGCGCTGCTGCTGCTGTTCGTTCCGCTCTGAGGACATGCTTCGCGCCGCTTCAACCGAAGCGGCGCGCATGACAGCAACAGGAGTACTCCATGGCTGAAAGTCATGGCGGCGCAAAAGGTCCGGCGGCGGGCGCCCACACCGAGGCTGATGGTGGTCACCACGGTGGCGGTTTTCCGCCGTTCGAGAGCAGCAGTTTCGCTTCACAGCTGGTGTCGCTCGCGATCTTCTTTGTCCTGCTTTACGTGATCGTGTCCAAGCTCGCTCTGCCGCGCATCGGCGGTGCGATCGAGGCGCGTCAGAACAAGATCGAGGGTGACCTCGCCGAAGCGCAGAAGCTGAAGGACCAGTCCGATGCGGCGCTGAAGGCCTATGAAAGCGAGCTCGCTGCGGCGCGCGCGCGGGCGCAGGCGATCGGCAACGAGACCCGCGAGAAGCTGAATGCGCAGGCGGAAGCCGAACGCAAGACGCTGGAAGAACAGTTGGCGGCCAAGCTCGCCGGGGCGGAGAAGACCATCGCCGCGACGCGCACGACCGCGATGAGCAACGTCCGCGGCATCGCGGCCGATGCGGCAGGCACCATCGTGCAGCAGCTCACGGGCGTCGTTCCGGACGCTGCGTCGGTCAATGCCGCCGTTGACGCGTCCTTGAAGGGTTAGTCGATATGTTCTTCGAACCTGAATTTTGGGTCGCCGTCGCTTTCGTGATCCTGATGGTCGTGTTCGCCTATCTCGGCATCCACAAGACCGTGCTGACCACGCTCGATCATCGCGCCGCCCGCATCAAAGCCGAGCTCGACGACGCGACGCGTCTCAAGCAGGAGGCGGCGAAGGTGCTCGCCGGCTACAAAGCGCGCAGTGCCACCGCCGAACGCGAGGCCGCCGACATCATCGCCAACGCCAGGGCCGAGGCCGAGCGCATCGCAGCCGACGCCAAGGTGAAGATGGAAGACTTCGTCGCCCGCCGCACCAAGACAGCGGAGAGCAAGATCGCGCTCGCCGAGGCCCAGGCGCTTGCCGACGTCCGTGCCGCAGCCGCGGAAGCCGCCGTCCAGGCCGCCTCCACGATCCTGTCGCAGTCGGTCAAGGGCCGGGTCGCCGACGATCTGCTCGCCAAGGGCATCACCGAGGTTCGGCAGAAGCTGAACTGAGGGGTTAGTCCTCAACAATCAAAAAGCCGGCGCAAAGCGCCGGCTTTTTGTTTGTCAGGTACCGCACAAATGGACGTCATCACCCGCGAAAGCATGTGATCCAGTGTTCGAGAGCGCCCGAGTAGTCCGGAGAAGCCGCGGCGTCCTGGATGCCCGCCATCGCGGGGCATGACGGCTTTCTTCTCTCGACTTACTTCTTCTTCCCCCGCGCCTTCGGCTCGGGCGTGAGCGCCTGCGGGTCGAAGCCGACATAGAAGATGTAGGAATCGGCGATCTTGGCCGAGGGCAACGGATAGGCCAGATCCTCGGCGACGAAGGTAAAGGGCACGCTGCCGCCCTCGGACATCTCGACCGTGGTCCGGTAGGCCTTCGAGGCGATCACCTTCTCGCCGACGCCGCCCTGCACCACCGCAACGCGCAAGGGGACCTCGACAGTAGCAGGTGCCCCCGCGGGACCAGCGATGACGCGGCCCTGGATGCCGATCCGGGCCGTGATATCGCCGCCGTTCCGGAAGCATTCGCGCGCCATCTTGGTGATCGAAGCCTGGAAGCGGACGTCATTGCCGACGGCCGGCTTGCCGGTGCTGCCAACCGCGTAGGTCGAGGCGCCGGCGCGCACCGTGACCTGCGGACAATCGACCTCGTCATCGGCCGCCGGCTGGCCGGGCGCGGGCGCCGGCTTGGGCTGGGCCGGCTCGTCGGACTTGCCACCGAACAGGCCCTTGAAGCGCTCGCTCAAGGACTGGGCCGCCACCGGCGAGACCCCGGCGAGCGCAACCGACAACGTCAGCGCGATCCCCGCCCTCCACCGCAACGCATTCCGCGATGACCGAAGCTTCTTCACCATCAACGCCCATACTCCATGACAATCGGCCGGTCGCCGGCCGGGCTTGCGCGTTATATCGTCAAAATCGGCGAACCCAAGGCGGTCCCAATGACTTTGGCCACAGGCTTGGCAGGGCTCAGCCGCGGAAATCCTCGTGCAGCAGACCGAACAGCAGGTGGTCCTGCCAGATCCCGTTGATGCAGAGATAGCGGCGCGCCAGGCCCTCGCGGGAGAAGCCACACTTCTCCAGCACCCGGATCGACGGCGTATTGGTGGGGATGCAGGCGGCCTCGACCCTGTGCAGATTGAGCTCGCCGAACAGCGTCGGCAGCAGCACCCGCAGCGCAGCGGTCATGTAGCCGCGATGGGCATGAGGCTTCCCGACCCAATAGCCGATGGTGCCGGCCTGGACGATGCCACGGCGGACATTGGCGAGCGTGATGCCGCCGACCATGGCACCGTCGAGCTCACGGAAGATCAGAAAGGGATAGGAGCGGTCCGCGGCAATGTCCTCGGAATAGCGGCGCAGGCGCCGGCGGAAGCCGGACCGGGTGAGATCGTCCGACGGCCAGATCGGCTCCCAGGGCGTGAGGTAGTCGCGGCTGGTCTCGCGCAGATGGGCCCATTGCAAAAAGTCGGACATCTGCGGTGCGCGCAGCAACAGCCCGTTGCCGCGCGGCGCGAGGGCGGCGGGTCCACTGGACGGCAGGCGAAAGAGGGCCATGGTGATGCTTCCCGGGGCAGATCAGCCCGTGCGCCGCTCCTAATGCAGCCGCGCCTTGGCACGTGCCCGGGTCAATCCTTCCGCAAAAGACACCGCCGTGTCCAGACCCCTGCCACTGCCTAATGCGACAACCGCAGGCCGGCTCCGCGAAAGCAGTGCACGTGCCGCATCCCGGGTCGATTCGACGCTGACCGCGTCGATCCGGGCCACCAGCTCCTCGACCGTCTGCGGCCGGCCATAGGCCAGCACATGCCGGGCAAGCTGCTCGGCGCGGGACGAGCAGCTCTCCAGCGCCATCAAGAGGCCCGCCTTCATCTGCGCCTTGGCCCGCGCGATCTCGGCCTCGGTCAGCGTCTCCACCGAATCATTCATGATGTCGACCACGACCTCCATCATCTCCGGCGCGTCGGCCGGATCGGTACCGGTGTAGAGGCCGAAGAAGCCGGTGTCGGTATAGGGCGCGTGGAACGAGTAGATGGAGTAACAGAGGCCACGCTTCTCGCGCACCTCCTGGAACAGCCGCGACGACATTCCGCCGCCGAGTATGTTGGTGAAGACCTGAAGCGAGAACAGCGACAGATCGGTCTGCGGCACGCCTTCCAGCGCCAGCGTCAGATGCGCCTGCTCGAGCTCGCGATGCACCACCTTGACGCCACCCTTGCCGAACTGTGCTGATTGCGGCTTTGGGCCCGGTGTTGCCTCAAAACTCGCAAAACGCTTCTCGACCTCGGCAACCACCTGCTCGTGATCGACGGCGCCCGCGGCCGCCACCACCATGTCGGGCCCGCGATAATGCGTCGACAGATAGCCGCGCAGCGAGTCGCGGTTGAAGCTACGCAAGGTCTTTGCAGTCCCAAGCAGCGAGCGTCCCATCGGCTGGCCGGGATAGCAGAGCTCGTTGAGATGCTCGAACACGACGTCGTCGGGCGTGTCCTGCGCGGCGCCGATCTCCTGCACGATGACGTTCTTCTCGCGCTCCAGCTCGTCCGGCTCGAAAGCGGGATTGGCAAGGATGTCGGCGAGCACGTCGAGGGCAAGCGGGACGTCCGCCTTCAGCACCCGCGCATAATAGGATGTGGTCTCGGTCGAAGTGCCGGCATTGAGGTCGCCGCCGACCGCCTCGATCTCCTCCACGATCTCCCGCGAGGAGCGCTTCGTCGTCCCCTTGAAGGCCATGTGCTCGAGCAGATGCGAGATGCCGTGCTCGTTGGGCTTCTCGTCGCGTCCGCCGACGCCGGCCCAGACGCCGAGCGATGCGGTCTCGAGATGGGGCATCTTGTCAGTGACGACGGTGAGCCCGGAGGCAAGCTTGGAGATCTCGACGCTCATCCGGCAACTCCTTGTTTTGCGGCGCGGCTGACCGACAGCACGAACCGCTCGATCTCGGCCTGATCGCTCTTCATCACCCTCATGTGTTCGGATTTGGTCATGAGACCGTCGAGCCAGGCCGGCAGTTGCGGCCGCTGGCCGCAGGCTGCCTCGACCGCATCGGGGAATTTGGCCGGATGAGCCGTGGACAGCACGATGCTGGGAACCGTCGTGTCGGTGGTGTCGCGGTCGGCGACAGCGAGGGCGACTGCGGTGTGGGGATCGACCAGCTCGCCCGCCTCGCGCCAGGCGGCGCGGATCGCGGCCGCAGTTTCGGTCTCGTCTGCCCGCCCGGCGTCGAATTCTTCACGGATTGCGGCCAGCGTCGCGTCGGGCAGCACGAAGCGCCCCGACTGCTTCAGCGACTCCATCAGACGGCGCACGCCGGCCGCATCGCGCCGGCCGGCTTCGAACAGCAGCCGCTCGAAATTCGAAGAGATCTGGATGTCCATCGAGGGCGACGCCGTGGCGTGCACCTCGCGGACCTCGTAGATTCCGGTCTTGAGCGTGCGCGCCAGGATGTCGTTGACGTTGGCGGCGATACGCAGCGTGCGCACCGGCAGCCCCAGGCGCTTGGCGACATAACCGGCAAAGATGTCGCCGAAATTGCCGGTCGGCACGACGAAATCCACCATGCGCTTCGGCGCACCGACGGCAACGGCGGACGTGAAGTAGTAGACCACCTGGGCGACGATGCGCGCCCAGTTGATGGAATTGACCCCGGAGAGCGAGGTCGCATCGCGGAAGCGATGGTTGTTGAACATCCCCTTCACGAGTGCCTGGCAGTCGTCGAACGTCCCTTCGATGGCGAGCGCATGGACGTTGGCCGCGCCTGTCGAGGTCATCATCCGCCGCTGCACCTCGGAGATGCGGCCGTGCGGAAACAGGACGATGAGATCGACATTCTCAAGCCCTGCGAAGGCTTCGACCGCAGCGCCGCCGGTGTCGCCGGAAGTCGCAACCACGATGGTGGTGCGCTGGCCGCGCTTGGCGAGCACGTGGTCCATCAGGCGCGAGATCAGCTGCATCGCCACATCCTTGAATGCGAGCGTCGGGCCGTGGAAGAGCTCCAGCACGAATTGATGCGGCGTCATCTG
Organism: Bradyrhizobium sp. 139; assembly: GCF_023074175.1. Taxonomy (GTDB): domain Bacteria; phylum Pseudomonadota; class Alphaproteobacteria; order Rhizobiales; family Xanthobacteraceae; genus Bradyrhizobium. The sequence goes on along the minus strand of NZ_JADPKS010000035.1, from coordinate 63,030 downwards.
GCGCAGCGGCACCACCGCCGGATGGCGGAAAGTGGCATAGGCCTCGTTTGCCATACGGCCGAGTTCGGCGTCCGTGATCTCGCCGCCGGCGAACGGACGGATCACGTCGACTGCGACCTCCCAATAGGGGCGGCCGAAGAAGCCAGCGATGGTTTCGGCCGCCAGCTGCGGCCAGATCGCCGGCACATACAGGCCGCCGTCGCGGGCGAGCCCTGTCAGCATCACGTCGCAGAAGCCGAGTTCTGGGGCCTGGCCCCGGGTCGAGATATAACGAGTCAAACTGCCCTCCAAAGGCCGGCCGGGCCTGAGCTCGGTCCATAAGCCTTTGATTTTAGGAAACTACTTGTCAACAGCCAGAGGCTTTGGGCCACCTTAAAGTGTTTTGCGGCATCGGGAAACCGCTTCCCGCCGATGCCCCGCCCAACGAAAAGGGCTGCGGCGATGCCGCAGCCCCTCTTGGAAGGTCTGTCGTTGATATGTGCAGACCGATTTGCCTCGTGCGGGTCGCCGACCCGCCAAAATCGTCGGCCCAAATTCTCGTCGGCCGCCACGAAATCGTCAAGGGCGAAAACGACGGATCCGGGAAGATGTTCCTATTTTTCCCGGAACGTTTTGAGCTTCGCTAGCGTCTCCGTGCGGGCACTCGCGCTCTATTGCCGCGTTTTCCCGAACGCGCGGGTGATTCAGGAACGAATGTCACTTCGGCCGATTGTGTCGGCGGATGGTATCGGCGGCGTCCATGCATTGCCCGGTTGCGCGCCGAGATCGATCCGCCCAGCCGAACCGGCTGCATCCTGGAGCAGCCGGTTCGGTGCTCAGGCCGCCAATGCCCGGGGCGTCAGCTCATCCCGATTTCCACCGCGATCCTGATCAGGTCGGAATGGTTCTTGGCGCCGAGCTTCTGCTTGAGCAGGGACGTGGTGTTGGCGACGGTCTTGTAGGAGATGCCGAGCGCCTCGGCGACCTCGACGATCTTGTCGCCACGGCCGAGCAGACGGAGAATTTCGAGCTCCCGCGGCGTCATCTGCGAGGCCGGATTGGCCTTGATCGCTGCACCGGAGAACGTCACGGCCTCCGCCAGCTGCGGCGAAATGAAATTGTCGCCCGCGACCACCTTGCGCACCGCCTTGAGCAAAATCCGGGGATCGTCGCCCTTGGAGACATAACCCTGCGCGCCAAGCTCGACCGCCCGGACCACGAAGGCCGGATCGTCATTCATGCTGAACATGATGATCTTGGCATCAGGGTCGTCCTTGCGGATCCGCCGCATCAGCTCGAAGCCGGAGACGTCGGGCAGGCTGATGTCGATGACGGTGACGTCGGGCCGCTTGCTGACATAGGCGCGATGCCCGGATTTGGCGTCGGTTGCCTCGTCGATGCGGATCGAATGGTCGGACGCGAACAGGGTACGGCACCCCGACAGGACCACAGGATGGTCGTCAACGATCAGAATTCGGGTCGCCGGTTTGGCGGTATCTTGCATTGCAAGCTCTCTTGTTTTTCGACTCATAGACCTGCGGGAACAAATGGAAAGAGCAAATCCCGCCGATGCGCGTTAGAATTGGCCTAATGTGGCAACGCCTCTCGTTCAGAACGCAACTGTTTCTTCCGCTCGGCGTGAGCTTCCTCGCCGCGCTGATGATGGGCGGCGTGCTGCTCCAGACCTTCGCGACGGGCCAGCTGGCTGACGAGAAAGAGCCGGGGCGGCGCTCGACTCGAACGGTCGCCGCCGCGCTGAACAATACCCTGCGCGCCTCGGACAATCCGCGGCAGACACTGGATGTCTTTGTCCATTCATTGGGTAACTCCTCCGATATCCAATTCCGTGCCGTGGAAGCGGGTCCTGCGCCCTCCCCGAAGGACGACCTGCGCAACCTGCATGGCGTGCCGCAATGGTTCATCGACCTGCTCATCATCCCGGAGATGGACGCAGCATCCCCGGTGGTCATCGACGGCAGGCATGTCGGCGATATCGTGTTCATGCCCGATCTGTCAGCCGACCTGTTCGAGAAATGGATCGGCTTCCTGGCGCTGACGAGCCTCATTGCCGTGCTGATGGTCCTGACCGGGACCATTGCCTATCTCTTTGCGGGATCGGCGCTGCGCCCCCTGCAAAATCTCGGCGCGGGCCTCACGCGAATCCGGCGCGGCGATTATGCAACGCCTGTCCCGGTCGCAGGACCGCCGGAGATCCGGCAGAGCTGCGAGGAAGCCAATGCGTTGGCGATGACGCTCGCGCAGTTGAGTCAGGATAATCGCAACTTGTTGCACCGCCTGGTGTCGCTCCAGGACGACGAGCGGCGCGATCTCGCGCGCGAGCTGCACGACGAGCTCGGACCGCTGCTGTTCGGCATCCGCGCCGGCACGATCGCGCTGAGCGAGGCCTCGCCGGCGGGAACTCTCGGCAACCCGGCGCAGGAGGTGATGCGATCGGTCGAGGCGCTCCAGCAGACCAACCGCCGCATCCTTGACCGGCTGCGGCCGCTCTACATCGAGGAATTGGGGCTTGAGACCAGCGTGCAGACGCTGCTCCAGAACTTTCACAAACAGGCGCCGCATATCAGCCTGACGGCCACGATCGATCCTGGTCTGAATGAGATCGACGGACCGCTGGCCCAGACCGTCTATCGCCTGATCCAGGAGACGCTGACCAACGTGCTGCGCCACGCCGGGGCGAACAATGCCCATGTGCAGGCGAGCATTGCCGGCGAGGCGCTCGCTATTGAGATCTCCGACGACGGCGGCGGCTTTCCCGAGGGCAACGTCTTCGGCCGCGGCCTGACCGGCATGCACGAGCGCGTGCGCGCGCTCAGCGGATCGCTGTCACTGCTGCGCGCGGACGAGCGAACCTATGTACGCTGTCGCCTGCCGGTCGAGACGGCGCGAGACCAGCCGGCATCCGGCTAGCACGCACCATCAGCGAGGGGAGTCTGCCGCGCCGGCTCGCACAATGTGCTATGGATCTTACCTTCGGGACTGAAACGAAACGAAGCGTGGATACGCAGCGAGCCCGCGACGGAATATTCGAGATCGATGCCATGCGGCACTGGATTGATCTCCTCCAGACCGAAGCCTGCCGACGAGAAGGTGCTGAGCCGCGGTCCCCAATACGTTTCGAGTTCGCGGCGTCCGCGATAGTGTCGCGTGCCGTTACACATGCATTCGACCCGGGCGTCGTCCGCATAGAGGTCGAGCAGCGTCGGGAGGTCGCCCTTCCGGCAGGCGTCCACCCAGTCGACGACAAGTCCCATCTGGTCGAAATCGCTCACACCAAATCCTGTCTGCCGCGAAATTCGCAGGCGGCTTAGGACCACCCTCGTGAATATGCGCTGAATAATAAACCCCGGGCGATACCGGGTTCCTCCGGGAACCTCGGACGTTTCAACCCGGTCTCCGTCCCCTCGCCCAGATGCCGAATGCGATCAGCACCGCGCCCGCGAGCGCGAACCAGGTGATGGCGTATTGCAGGTGATCGTCCTTCAGATGCACGCCGAGCGGGCCGGGACGCGGAATACCATTCTCGGGCCCGGGTTGCTCGAGGTCGACGTAGAACGGTGCAACCGTTCCCCAGCCGAGCGCGCTTGCGATCGCTAGGTGGTCGCGCACGAACCAGAGCCGCTTGTCGCGGTTGTGCGCCGGCGTCATCCAGCCAGGCGCCTCGGGAAAGCGAAGATAACCGGTGAGCATGACGGGTGCGCCGGTCACGAGCTTCTTCACCGCACGATCCTCGACATTGCGGTCCTGCATCGTGTTCTCGACGAAGCCCGTATCGATGACGACCATCTCGCCGCTCGGAAGCCGCGCCGGCAGGAACGCCCAGGTACCGGGACCTGAGGCGTCCTTGCGCACGGCGGATCCTGACGAATAGACCATCGCATCGGGCGAGGCTGCGTAGGTCGCGGTGAAGCTGACGCGGCGGAATTCATCGCGCGCCGGATTGAGCGCAGCCCATTGCGAAGGCGGCGGCAGCGCGACGGGTGCCTCGGCGAGACGCTCTGTGAGTGCTGCGACCAGCTCGTGCTTGGCGAGCCGTCGCTGCAACTGCCAGAGGCCAAGCGCGACGAAGACGAGGGTCAGGAAAAGCGTGAACAGCGCGAAGCCGGCCACGCGGGGCTTGTGGGCCGTCTCGTTCATTTCGCGCGGTCGACCAGCCGGCCCGGCGCCGCCTTGTGATGGAATTGCAGCGCGATCAGCAGCGACTTCATCGCGCGCAGCGGCAGCAGCGTGGTGGCGAGGATCAACGGCAGCCACAGCGCCGCATGCAGCCAGTACGGCGGCTGGTATTTGACCTCGACGATGAGCGCGCACGCAACAACGATCCCGCCGGCCAGCATGATGATGAAAATCGCAGGACCGTCGCCGGAATCGATGAAGGCATAGTCGAGGCCGCAGCGGTCGCAGCCAGGAGCGAGCGTCAGGAAGCCCGCATAGAGCTTGCCTTGGCCGCAGCGCGGGCATTTGCAGGCAAGCCCGCGTAGCGCGCTTTGCAGGACGGTATTCTCGGGCTCAGACGGGCCGGCAGTGTCGTTCATGATGGCGGACTCTATCACAGTTTCCGCCGAAGCTGCCGGCGGCCGAAAAGCGAAAGGGCGGCCCTGCGGCCGCCCTTCTGGTCGATTCAAAGCCGCTCAGTGTGCGCCGTGGGCCATGGTCTCGGCGCCGTGTCCCCACACATAGATGCAGAGGAACAGGAACAGCCAGACCACGTCGACGAAATGCCAGTACCAGGCGGCGAATTCAAAGCCGAGGTGCTGGGTCGGCGTGAAGTGGCCGGCATAGGCACGGAGCAGGCAGACCAGCAGGAAGATGGTGCCGACCAGCACATGGAAGCCGTGGAAGCCGGTCGCCATGAAGAAGGTCGCGCCGTAGACATTGCCGGCGAAGGAGAACGCCGCGTGGCTGTACTCATACGCCTGCACGCAGGTGAAGAGCGCGCCGAGCACGACGGTGAGGATCAGGCCGTATTTCAGACCCTGGCGATCGTTCTCGAGCAGCGCGTGGTGCGCCCAGGTCACCGTAGTGCCGGAGGTCAGCAGGATCAGTGTGTTCAGGAGCGGCAGATGCCAGGGATCGAAGGTCTCGATGCCATGCGGCGGCCAGGTGCCGGGGACGGCGCAGGCGCCGGCCTGGGTGCCGAGGCCGCAGCCGAACACTGCGTCGCGGGTGGCGTGAACGGCATCGGCCGGGAACAGCGCCGCGTTGAAATAGGCCCAGAACCAGGCCACGAAGAACATCACCTCGGAGGCGATGAAGAGGATCATGCCGTAGCGGTGATGGAGCTGCACGACACGGGTGTGGTCACCCTTGTGCTGGGCTTCCCTGATCACGTCGCCCCACCAGCTCGCCATGGTGTAGAGCACACCGACGGTGCCGACGCCGAATACGATCGGCGCGGCCGAGAACATGTGGTGCATCCAGGTGATCGCGCCGACCGCCATGATGAACGCCGAGACGGAGCCCACGGCTGGCCACGGAGACGGATCGACCAGGTGATAATCGTGATGCTTGGTGTGCGCCGTTGCCATTTGCGGTCTCTCTCCTCAATCCCGTGCCTGTCCGGCACCTATCCCCTTGTGTCCAACCCCTGAGCGTGAGCCCCGGGGATCAGAGATTTCCCTTGCGTTTGTCGTCTTCGCTGGCTGCGAGCGGCTTCACCACCGGATCGCGCACCGGATAGAACGTGTAGGACAGCGTGATCGTGTTCAGCCCGTCATTCTCGTGATCATCGGCGATCGACGGATCGACGTAGAACACGACCGGCATCTCGCGCTTCTCGCCGGGCGCCATGGTCTGTTCGGTGAAGCAGAAGCAGTTGATCTTCTGGAAATAGGAGCCGACCGTCAGCGGCGCGACATTGTACGCGGCCTGGCCTGCGGTGGTGCGCGCGGCCTGGTTGGTCACGGTGTAAAAGACGGTCGTGACCTGGCCGATATTGACCTCGATCTCGCTCTGCTCCGGCTCGAACTTCCAGGGCAGGCCGGGCGCGACGTTGGAGTCGAAGCGCACCGCGATTTTCCGCGCGATCGGTCCGGTGGCGGGTGCGGAGATCGCGACCTGGGTCGTGCCGTTGAAGCCGGTAGCGCGGCAGAACCAGTTATAGAACGGCACCGCCGCGTAGGACGCGCCGACCATCAGCGCCACCACGCCGCCGCAGATCGAGGCGACCAGCGCGTCGCGGCCAAGACCATTGAAAAGACCGCGGCCCTTGCTGGCCCTCCGGCTCTGATCCTGCGATATGGTCGGCTTCTGATCCATCTTCCCTACATCGGCCGGACTAGAACTGCCGGTCCCTTGACCATAGTGACGGCGAAGAACAGCACGACGAGCACGCCGAGCGCGAGCGCGATCGCGATCGAGCGCTGACGACGGCTCTTCTTCTGCGCCTCGGTGAGGACGATTCCATCTGGCTCAGGTTTATCGGCCATTCCCGCGATCATGCGCCCCCTGCTATCGGAGCAAGCGCCCGGAACACGACCTCGGCCAGCAGGGTCGCAAACAGCGCGAACAGATAAAGGATGGAGAAGGCAAACAGCTTGCGGGTCGCGCGCAGCGATTGGCTGCGCTCGCGGCGCAGGTAGACGTTGATGGCGAGCACCAGCATGCCGGCGCCGAGGATCAGCGAGACGATGCCGTAGACAGCGTCGAAATAGCCGAGCGCCCACGGGACGGCGGCCACCGCGATCAGCACGATGGTGTAGAGCAGGATCTGAAGCCGGGTCGCGTCCGGACCGGCGACGTTGGGCAGCATCGGGATGCCGGCACGCGCGTAGTCGTCGGAGCGGAACAGCGCCAGCGCCCAGAAGTGCGGCGGGGTCCAGAAGAAGATGATGGCGAACAGCAGCAACGGCTCGACGTCGACCGTGCCCGTCACCGCGGCCCAGGCCACCACCGGCGGCAACGCGCCGGCGGCGCCGCCGATCACGATGTTCTGTGCGGTCCAGCGCTTCAGCAGAAGCGTGTAGATCACGACGTAGAAGAAGATGGTGAAGGCGAGCAGCGCGCCCGCGATCCAGTTGACGAGGATGCCGAGCGTCATCACCGAGAAGAAGGCGAGCGTCATGCCGAACGTCATCGCCTCGGGACGGGTGATGCGGCCGCGCGGAATCGGCCGGTTCGCCGTGCGCGACATCTTGGCGTCGATATCGCCTTCGAGCGCCATATTGAGCGCCCCGGAAGCGCCGGCGCCGACGGCGATGCAGAGCAACGAGGTGATTGCCAGCACCGGGTGGAAATGCCCGGGCGCCATCGCCATTCCGACCAGCGCGGTGAAGATCACCAGCGACATCACTCGTGGCTTGAGCAGCGCGATGTAGTCGCCAACCTCCGCTTCGGAGATGCGGGGATTGATGTCGATGGCGTTCTGGTCGAGGACGGCCACTAATTTTGACTCGCTTCGTTGTAGAGCCGCGGCGCCCGTCACGGACGCCGCGAGCATTGGCTTACTGCACGCGGGGCAGCACTTCGAACTGATGGAAGGGCGGCGGCGAGGGCAGAGTCCATTCCAGCGTGGTCGCGCCCGCACCCCACGGATTGGCGCCAGCCGGCACCTTGCGGGCGAAGGCCTCGATCACGCAGTAGAGGAAGATCAGCACGCCGAAGCCGGAGATGTACGAGCCGAGCGAAGAGACGAGATTCCAGCCCGCGAAGGCGTCGGGATAGTCGACATAGCGGCGCGGCATGCCCGACAGGCCGAGGAAATGCTGCGGGAAGAACACCAGGTTCACACCGATGAAGGTGACCCAGAAGTGCGCCTTGGCCAGCGTCTCGTTGTACATGTAGCCCGTCATCTTCGGGAACCAGTAGTACCAGCCGGCGAAGATCCCGAACACCGCACCGAGCGACAGCACGTAGTGGAAGTGCGCGACGACGTAGTAGGTCTCCTGGAGCACGCGATCGACGCCGGCGTTCGCCAGCACGACGCCGGTGACGCCGCCGACGGTGAACAGGAAGATGAATCCCACCGCCCAGATCATCGGCGCGCGGAACTCGATCGAGCCGCCCCACATGGTGGCGATCCACGAGAAGATCTTCACGCCGGTCGGAACCGCGATGACCATCGTGGCGGCGACGAAGTAGGCCTGCGTCGCCGAGGACATGCCGACCGTGTACATGTGGTGCGCCCACACCACGAAGCCGATGCCGCCGATCGCGACCATGGCGTAGGCCATGCCGAGATAGCCGAACACGGGCTTGCGCGAGAAGGTCGAGATGATCTGGCTGACCATGCCGAAGGCGGGCAGAATCAGGATGTAAACTTCGGGGTGACCGAAGAACCAGAACAAATGCTGGAACAGTACGGGATCGCCGCCGCCGTCGGGCGCAAAGAACGTGGTGCCGAAATTGCGGTCGGTGAGCAGCATGGTGATTGCACCGGCGAGCACCGGCAGCGACAACAGCAGCAGGAACACCGTCACCAGGATCGACCACACGAACAGCGGCATCTTGTGCAGGGTCATGCCCGGCGCGCGCATGTTGAAGATCGTGGTGATGAAGTTGATGGCGCCGAGGATCGACGAGGCGCCCGCCAGATGCAGTGACAGGATCGCGAAGTCGACGGCCGGGCCCGGATGGCCGGAGCTCGACAGCGGCACGTACATGGTCCAGCCGGCGCCGACGCCGTTGGCGCCCGGCTCGCCCTCGACGAATGTCGACATCAGCAGCAGAGCGAAGGAGGCAGGCAGCAGCCAGAACGAGACGTTGTTCATGCGCGGGAACGCCATGTCGGGGGCGCCGATCATCAGCGGCACGAACCAGTTGCCGAAGCCGCCGATCATCGCCGGCATGACCATGAAGAAGATCATGATCAGGCCGTGAGAGGTCACGAATACATTGTAGGTGTGCGTCTCGTGGAAGATCTGCACGCCCGGATACATCAGCTCGGCACGGATCGCGATCGACATCGCGGCGCCGATCACGCCGGCGATGACCGCGAAGATCAGGTACATCGTGCCGATGTCCTTGTGGTTGGTCGAATAGACGTAGCGCCGCCATCCGGTCGGATGGGCGTGCTCGTGGTCATGCGCGTGATCGCCGTGTGCCGCTGCGCTCGTTGCCATTTTCAAATCCTGCCTTGCGTCCCGATCGGACCTCTGGAGGTCCCGCCCTTTATGTCGCTTTCGGTCCCCTTAAGCCGTCACCCGACGCTTACTGCGTCGGGCCGGCCGCGGAGGCGAAAGTGCTGGTGCCGCCGCTTGCATATTTCTTCTTCGCCGTCTCGACCCAGGAGGCGAACTCCTTGTCCTCCACGACGCGAATCGCGATCGGCATGAAGGCGTGGTCCTTGCCGCACAATTCCGAGCACTGGCCGTAGAACATGCCGGTCTTGGTGGCCTTGAACCAGGTCTCGTTCAGCCGCCCCGGAATGGCGTCGATCTTGACGCCGAAGGCCGGCAGCGCAAAGGCATGAATCACGTCGGCCCCGGTCACCTGAACCCGGACCACCTTGTTGACCGGCACCACCATCTCGTTGTCGACGCCGAGCAGCCGGGGCTGCTTGTCCTGGGCCATCAGCGAGTCGAACTCGAACTTGCCGTTATCCGGATAGGCATAGGACCAGTACCACTGCTTGCCGGTTGCCTTGATGGTCAGGTCCGCCTTCGGCACGTCGAGCTCGAGGAACAGCAAGCGGAACGACGGCACCGAGATACCGACCAGGATCAGTACCGGAACGAGGGTCCAGGCCACCTCGATCAGCGTGTTGTGCGTGGTCCGCGACGGCACCGGATTGGTCCTCGCGTTGAACTTGATGACCACGATCACCAGCAACGCCAGAACGAACAGCGTGATCAGCGTGATCAGCACGAACAGGAAATTGTGGAACCAGACGATGTTATCCATCACCGGGGAGCCGGATTCCTGAAGCTTCCACTCCCACGGCGCCGGCTGCCCGAGCTCGGCGAATGCCGCACCGCCCGTCGCCAGCGTCAGACCCGCCACGGCCAATCCCAGCAAGTGCCGGCCCACCGGGCCCATCGACATCTTCATGCCGTTCGCGCTCCCCTAACGAAATCACCCCAAGTGCATTCCCCTATTTTCGGGAAACGCATTATTCAATCCGCCCGTCTGACAAACCGCCGCGCAAGAATACCTCCAAGAATACCTCTAAGAGGAATTGGGGCCGGATCGCTAGAACGCCGAAATCAAGCCTCTCAAACCATAATTCTTGATCTATCGCAATGCAGTCTTGAGCCCCGTCTGTCAGCCATCACCCGCAAGATATTTCCTAGTAACATCAGACAAAAATGCCGTTTCCCGGGATGCTGCGGCTTGACAGCGGAATTGCCCGCGGTAGGCACTGGCAGACAGCCGCACCGGAACCTGATTCGTGCGGGCGACGGCGGCCGTGGCGGCGTGGAATTTGCTTGCGAATCGCCTTCAAGACGCCGTCATTCCCGTATCAGTCCGCCAGGTGCGAGCGACCAGGCGAGCAGAGGGACCGACCCGATGGGGTTTTCGAGATGCATGGCAAGGCCGGCGACAAGGCAGGCTAGCGGCCTCACGAGGCTGGCTGCCCTGCTGGTTGCTGTCGTCGTTCTGGCGTTCCCGGGCCTCGCCCATGCGCAGGGCGCGGTGCGCTCCGTCCATGGCGACTGGCAGATTCGCTGCGACACCCCGCCGGGCGCCCAGTCCGAGCAATGCGCCCTGATCCAGAGCGTGGTGGCCGAAGACCGCTCCAATGCCGGCCTGACCGTGATCGTACTCAAGACCGCCGACCAGAAAAGCCGGCTGATGCGGGTGGTCGCCCCCCTCGGCGTTCTCCTGCCCTCCGGCCTCGGCCTCAAGCTCGACAACCAGGACGTCGGCCGTGCCGGCTTCGTCCGCTGCCTGCCGAATGGCTGCGTCGCCGAGGTCGTCATGGACGACAAGCTGCTCGGCCAGCTCCGCACCGCCAAGACCGCGACCTTCATCATCTTCGAGACGCCGGAAGAAGGCATCGGCTTCCCGCTCAGCCTGAACGGGCTCGGCGAGGGCTACGACAAGCTGCCGTAGGGGCGGCCTGAACGCGACGCCTGCTTATTCGTGATTGCAGATGAATCCCACTTTTCGGAAAGATTGTCGCGTGCTCAATTAGTGGGGTTGCCCATTTGCAGCTTACCTACGTATGACCGAACGGCCGCCTCCCAGAGAAAGACGTGCTCATCCTCGTGGCCGATCGCAATGAACGGCGGGAGGTCCGCACTGCAGTCCGCGAGAATCCTTACTGCGCCGTCCAAACAATCAAGTGGAACGTAAGGCTCCTGTTGCACTGCCCAGAGATAAGCGCGCCTCGCATGCTTCACTGCTTCTCTCGGTTCGCCTAGCTCTTGCCAAAGTTCCGCGACTACCACCGAGTCTGCATCCTCTGATACCGTACTTAGCCTCTCAACCTCTGCTTTCTCGCAGCTTTCTCCAGCACGAAGTCGAGCTAAAGCGAGGCGAGCCTCGCAATGGTGATTCTCTAGCCCTCTTTCGCGGCACCACGTCAAAGCCTCGGAAAAGCAATCGATCGCCCGATCGGGATCTTTTCGCGCCAAGTACCATTCGCCGCGGATTTCGCGGAGATTCTGCTTCAGCCATATACTATTGCCGCGCGCCACTACTTCTTCAGCTCTGGTCAGTATTTGTTCCGTCAGTTCGCCTCGATTAAGTAAATCAAGGGCTCTTTCAGTCTCAGCCTCCCCTGGCCTGTAAACACCCCGTCGCCAATCTCTACCCATATGTTCGAGGACAGCCCACAACTCGTCGGCTAACTGGCGGTTACCCGTCCGGACTGCGAGCGAATATGCTCTAAACTTGGACATGAACAACAGTTCTGGATCGCGCGATGCCTCCACCAATTCCGCTGCAAGCGTACGAAGTCTTTCGGCTGCGAGAAACTCGTTGCGACTGAGACAGTTCGCGAATCCGCACAACGAAATGTAGAGAGAATCGGGAGAAGGTTCGTTGAGGCTCAAAAGAATTGCTCTCTCGTGCAATTCCCGTGCACGCGCAGGGGAAAGCAGCACGGCCGCACAGTTCGTTATATACCAACGTTGCGTCGTTTCCGTTAAGGCTGGAGAGTTGTCCCATCCCTCGGGAAAAAAGCCCCGGATTAAGGACAAAAATTCAGGGTCGGCACCGACATTGTAATGTAGTGCGTTCGCCAAGTCTTCAGCGAGCGCATAGAATGCATCTGAGTAGCGCTTCATCCGGAGGAACGCACTCACTACTTGGATGCCATCCGACACATCTTCTAGCTTCTGCGCATCATTCCAAGGGACATGTTGCCGGCTGGTGAAGTGATCCAGCACCTTCTGACCAAGAACGCTTGTTTCCTCCTGATTGATCCGTTCAACGGCGACACCGCGAACGACAGGATGCAGATCATAACGCTTGCCACTCAAGTCGTATTGCAAAAGACCCCGCTGCTCGAGATCGCGAATAGCCATCCCCAAATCGTTCGCATTCGAAATGTTCGGGTCTGTTCCATCAGGGTCGTTCACACGGTTAGGAACAATGGCCAAGGCTTCCAAGGACTTGAAATCAACAGCGCTTCGCAGCAGCGAGAGCAAATGCAACAGTCTGCGTCCCTTCTGATCCAAGGCGCCAATGGCTGTCTCCAAAATGTGATTCTTTCGCTGAACTAAATCGAGCTGCCCTAGATTCAGCGACATCCCGTACTTAGGGTCTTCACTCCATCGATCAAAGTTTCCCCGATCCGGCGGATAGTCATTGATTAGGCCGGCTAGGGCTCCTACGACGAGGGGATGGCAATCGCAATTCCTCTGCAAATAAGCGCGGATAGCGATCGAATCGCCAAACACTCCGCTCGACCTGACCATTGTTTCAGCATCTACGGGTCGCAACCCCGGCAAGAGTTGCCGACGAACGCCTGGTACTACTGCGCGCGAGGAGTTGATAAGGGCTCGCGGCATAAGCCGCGAAGACACCAGAATCTTTGAAGGAACTGCATCGGCCAATCGGCGCAGAAGTCTATCATCCTCAGGGCGAATTGAACTCCAATTGTCCCGCCCTGCGATCTGATCACTTACGACGCCTGCATCGCTATCGAGCATCTGAGCCGCGTCATGACGGTGGTAAGCCACGAGGACCCGCTCTAGTCCGTCAAGAACGAGCAACCATGGGTTTCTCTCAAGCTGCGCTATCAATCGATCGAACAACTGCTGAGTACGTAACTTTCGGAAGGCGCTTGGGTCTGTGTCGGTCATGTATGCCAGCGCTGCGCAGCAAAAGTCTGTCATGACCGCGCCCTTCTCGTAGAACGAATACCAAAATCGTCCGGCCCAATCCTCCCTTGCTCTGGTCGAGTGCTTTGTAAGCCATTCCCATGTGAGCATGCTTTTCCCAGAACCGCCGACGGCTTCGAGAAGGAGCATGGAGTTTGGATCAGCGGCATCGCACCAATCGGACAACATCAGCAGCTCCGATTCCCGGCCCACAAAAGAGTGCGAGCCGAGATAGCGGGGCACGGCAGCAAGTGCTGGCGGCCGAGGCAACCCAGTGTCTAGGCCGCGCTCTCGGAAGCTGCGCTGATCCGTCGAACCATCGAGCCCGGCGCCTTCCCCAAGTACCTCCAGGTCACGCCTCTCATTTCGCTCAAGTAGGCGGATTAAATTACCGATTGCCGTTGCCGCCGCAGTCGAAAATTGCTCCAGGCTGGAGAATACCTCGTAGACGCGTTGAACTTCCGCGTCATTGCGCATCTTCTTAGCGCGCTCGCGAAACTCATCGAGCTTGATCCGCTTCTCCGGATCCGACTCAATGTCCGCGGCTCTGACGAGGTGATCGGGGCCCATGATGAACAGCACCATTGGCCGGCCTAGCCGCATAGCCTCGTTAAATTCTAGTTCTGTGATGGATAACCGATCGGGATTCCGAACCGGATCAAACGGTGCCTGCCCGTATTTCAGGCCAATCACACCAATGTAAGCGGCCGCATTGCGAACCATATCCAAAGAGGTATCGATCACATCGCCTTCCGCCTGAGCACCCGAATGCTCCATTACGCTTGGCATGTAATGAAGCTTGCTAATTACCTCGATCGCTCTGGCCCGATGCTCCTTCAAATCAGTAAAGGTGCTGGACAACATGATCGCTTTAAAATCTTTGGGCTTCTCCAAGGCATTTCCCCGAGCTCAAAGGGTTTAGAAAATGCGGGTGAGACTGAACCGCCCCCTCACCCATAACGCTATGACTGGAAACACTATTTGAAGGCCGAGCTACTCGCAATGAGAGCGCCAGTGACGGTCACCACCTACTCAGAGCAGCGGAAGGGATACATGACTGTGATTCGGACCCCGTTGCGAAAGGTAGCCCCAATGGCAGCCTGGCAGTCATTGTGATAGTCGGCCATTTCGATGGTCCATGAGACCAGACGTGATTGGGCCCCGAGAGATATCTGCTACCGTAGAGCACAGCTCTAAGCTGAGATTCTGATCGAACAGCAGCTTCATATCGGGGCGGTCACCAACCGTCTCTCACGATCGGCGGCGTAGGCCAGGCAGGCCCGGATGTCGTCCTCGGTCAATTCAGGGAAGTCATCGAGGATTTGGGTGTGGGTCTGTCCGGCAGCCAGCCAGCCGAGCACATCCGCCACGGCGATCCTCATGTGGCGAATGCAGGGGCGCCCTCCACGCTTGCCCGGTTCAATTGAAATGATATCTCGGTAATTCATGGAGATAGCATAGCATCGATCCGCATTTGATGCAGCATTGGCTTTAGGACCAACGTCAGGTCCTTACGCGATCACTCCGATCCCTATCGTTTCGGTAATGTGACGGCCCGCCCCTCGCGGAACCGCCGGGAAACCATTATCTTGCCCCACATCTCCCGATAATGGACGGACGCATGACCAATCGAGCCACCACCTCCCTGCTCGACCGCGCCAATCTCGACCGCGACCAGGTTCGCAACGAGCTCGCACGCGGGCTTGCGGGTGCCGACGACGGCGAATTGTTCCTGGAATACAGCCAGACCGAAGCGCTGATGTTCGACAATGGGCGGCTGAAGCAGGCGACCTATGACACCTCGCAGGGCTTTGGCCTGCGCGCCGTCAAGGACGATGCGGTCGGCTATGCGCATTCCTCCGACGTGTCGCTGCCGGCGCTGATTCGCGCCGCGGACGCAGTCGCCGCAGTCCGCGGCGGCTACTCCGGCAGTTTTTCGGCCCCGCCAGCGCATACCAATGTGCGGCTCTATGCCGACGACAACCCGCTCGATGCGCCGGGCTTCGAAACCAAGGTCAAGCTGCTCGCCGAGATCGACGCTTATCTGCGGGACAAGGATCCGCGGGTGCGGCAGGTCAGCGTCAGCCTGGGCGCGACCTGGCAGGTCGTCGAGATCCTGCGGCCTGACGGCGAGAGCTATCGCGACATCCGCCCGCTCGTGCGCGTCAACGTCTCCGTCGTCGCCGGGCAGGGCGACCGGCAGGAGAGCGGCAGCAAGGGCTATGGCGGCCGCGCCGGCTATGCCGAATTCATCGAGAGCAAGAACTGGCGTGACGCCGCCGACGGTGCGCTACGCGAGGCCTTGGTCAATCTGGAATCGATCCCGGCGCCCGCCGGCGAGATGGACGTCGTGTTAGGCGCCGGTTGGCCCGGCGTGATGCTGCATGAAGCGGTCGGCCATGGCCTCGAAGGCGACTTCAACCGCAAGAAGACCTCGGCGTTCGCCGGCCTGATGGGCCAGCAGGTCGCGGCCAAGGGCGTCACAGTGGTTGACGACGGCACCATTGCCTCGCGCCGCGGCTCGCTGTCGATCGACGACGAGGGCACGCCGACCAACCGCACCGTGCTGATCGAGGACGGCATCCTCGTCGGCTATATGCAGGACCGCCAGAACGCGCGCCTGATGAACATGAAGCCGACCGGCAACGGCCGCCGCCAGGGCTATGCCCATGTGCCGATGCCGCGCATGACCAACACCTACATGCTCGCGGGCGACCGCGACCCGGCCGAAATCCTCGCCTCCGTGAAGAACGGCGTGTTCGCCGCGAATTTCGGCGGCGGGCAGGTCGACATCACCTCGGGCAAATACGTATTCCAGTGCACCGAGGCCTACAAGATCGAGAACGGCAAGTTAGGGGCCCCCCTGAAAGGCGCCATGCTGATCGGCAACGGGCCAACCGATCTGCATCGCATCCGCATGATCGGCAACGATCTCGCGCTCGACACGGGCATCGGCACCTGCGGCAAGAACGGCCAGGGCGTGCCGGTCGGCGTCGGCCAGCCGTCGCTTCTGATGGAACGCATTACGGTGGGTGGAACGGGCGCATGAGCGTTGAGAAAGTAACAGTGCCCGCCAAGCGGAAGAGCAGTGGCTGGGGCGGACAATTGGTGCAGCTCGCCGGCATCGTCGCCGCCGTGTTCATCGCCAAGGGCGCGCTCGCCGAACCGTTCTATGTGCCGTCGGGTTCGATGGAGCCGACGCTCCTGATCGGCGACGCACTGCTCGCCTCGAAATTCCCCTATGGCTACGGCACCGCGTCACTGCCGATCCAGATCAACCTGCCCGAGACCGGTCGCGTCTTCGCGGAGACGCCGAAGCAGGGCGACGTCGTGGTGTTCCGCTGGCCCGGCGACCGCTCGCAGGCCTGGGTCAAGCGCGTCGTGGGGCTTCCCGGCGATCGCATCCAGATGCGGCAGGGCCAGCTCTTCGTCAATGATCGTCCCGCCGAGCTGAAGCCGGACGGCATTGGCGCGGCCGAGGACGACAATGGCGGCAGCGAGCCCGCCCACCGCTATGTCGAGACGCTGCCGAACGGCGTGTCGCATCTGATCTTCAAAATGCGCGACAGCGGCCCGCTCGACAACACGCAGGAAGTGACGGTGCCGGCCGGCCACCTCTTCGTGCTTGGCGACAACCGCGACAACTCCGCCGACAGCCGCGTGCCGCTGCGCTCAGGCGGCGTTGGCCTGTTGCCGATCGACAATCTGGTCGGACGTGCGGACGCCGTGCTCGGCTCCTGGGATCTCGGCATGCGCGGCCAGCCGGTGTGGACCTGGCTGTCCGGTTTCAGGCTCGCGCGGTTCTTCACCGCCGTGCACTGAGCTGATCTCATGACCTTCGACGACGTCAGAAAATTCGCGCTGACGTGGCCGGAGGTCGAGGACGGCACCTCCTACGGCACGCCCGCACTGAAAGTGCGCAAGAAGATGCTGGCGCGTCTGAAGGAGGACGGCGACAGTCTGGTGATGCCCGACGTTCCAGTCGACGAGCGCGCAATGCTCCTCGAGAGCCAGCCAAAGATCTTCTATTTCACCGATCATTATGCCGACTATCCGATCGTGCTGATCCGCCTGTCCAAGGCGAAACGCGCGATCGTCGAGCCGCTTCTGCGGCGGCGCTGGCGCGGCCTCGCTTCGAAGGCGGCGCGCGCTGCGTTCGATGCCGGCGCGTGAGTGATGGCCGCGATGGATCGCGACCGCTTCCTCGCGCTGGCGGGGTTCGCGGTGATTGCGACGGAGTGAGCTGGCGTAAGGTGCACCCTACGCATCCGCACGATCACGCCGCCTTCGCCTGCACGTTGTCGCAGAACTCCGCGAGACGATCCGCAAGCCGCAGCGTTGCAGGGCTGGCGCCGGGCGAGGCCATCAGCGCCACTTCGGTCCGGTTGATCGGCTCAAAACCGTCCTTCGTGGTCAGCACGCGGTGATCGGACTGGATCGCCATCTCGGACAGGATGCTCAGACCCATGCCGGCGGCGACCGCCGCCTGGATGCCGGCGAGGCTCGATGACGAATAGGCCATGTGCCAGGGCCTGCCGGCGCTTTCCAGCGCGTGGATGGCGCCGGCGCGGTAGAGGCAGCCAAGCGGAAATCCGATCAGCGGCACCGACGGCGCATTGACGTCGATCGGATGGCTCTTGCTGGTGACCCAGTGCACCCGCTCCGGCCAGACCGCGATGGCGCCCTTCGCGCCGGCCTCGCGCTTGAACAATGCGAGGTCGAGTTCGCCGCGTTCGAGGTCGCGGGACAGGTTCTTGCTTTGGTCGGCGCGCACATCGAGCCGCAGGCCCGGATGCGAGCGTGAGAATGTCCCGAGCAACTTCGCAAGCCGGTACGCTGCGAAATCCTCGGGGATGCCGAGCCGGATCGCGCCTTCGCCGTCGGGCTGGCGCAGCACGTCGCGCGCCTCCTCGGCGAGCGAGAGCAGCCGCCGCGCATAGGACAGCAGCCGCTCGCCGGCCTCGGTCGGGCGCACGTCCTTGCCGTCCCGATGCAGCAATATCTGCCCGACGTCCTCCTCCAGCCGCTTGATCTGCTGGCTCACGGTCGATTGCGTGCGGTGGACGCGCTCGCCGGCGCGGGTGAAGCCGCCGGCCTCGACCACCGAGACGAAGCTGCGCAACAGCTCCAGATCGAGCATGGTCGCCTCCATTCGAAAATCCACTGGCTATAAGCTAATCATTTCATTTCCAAATGACAAGCCAGGCCCCTAGATCGAGCGTTCAGGAGAATGCCTACATGTCGCTCGCCCCCTCGCTTGCCGTTCCCCGCAGCCGCTTCAACGCGCTGCCGCTTGCCATCGGCCTGTTCTGCCTGCTCTGGAGCTACGCCTTCGTCGCCGGCAAGATCGGCGTCACCCATTGCCCGCCGCTGATCCTGCTTGCCGCGCGCTTCTCGCTCGCCGGCCTTCTGATCATCAGTGCCACGATGATCCGCGGCGGCTGGTCGTTATCCTGGCGCGATGCCGTGATCTTCGCCGTGCTCGGCATTGCCAACAACGCGCTTTATCTGGGACTCGGCTACACCGGCCTGCAATCGGTCTC
Source organism: Bradyrhizobium sp. 139 (assembly GCF_023074175.1). GTDB lineage: Bacteria > Pseudomonadota > Alphaproteobacteria > Rhizobiales > Xanthobacteraceae > Bradyrhizobium. The sequence goes on along the minus strand of NZ_JADPKS010000035.1, from coordinate 44,282 downwards.
CGCCGGCCTCGGCGGCCTGATCGTATCGGCCAATCCCGTGTTCACCGCCGCGCTCGCTGCGCTTTTGCTTGGCGAAGGCATGACCTGGCGCAAGGCAAGCGGCCTTTCGCTCGGCATCATCGGCGTGATCCTGATTGTCTGGCATCGCCTGTCGGTCGGCACTGACTCCCTGCACGGCATCATCTTCACCCTGGCCTCGCTCGCCTCCATCGTCGCCGGGACGATTCTGTTCAAGCTGCTCGCGCCGAAGGGAAGCCTGTGGATCGGCAATGGCGTGCAGAACCTCGCCGCCGGCATCGTGCTGACGCCGGTCGCGTTCACCTTCGCCGACGTCCACGCGATTGATGTCACGCCGAGCCTGATCGGCGCCTTCGCGTTCCTCGTGCTGGGCGGTTCGATCCTCGCCTACTGGCTCTGGTTTCATCTCCTGAAAGTGTATGGCGCCACCGCCGCCAGCGCCTATCATTTCCTGATGCCGCCGCTGGGCATGCTGTTCGCCTACATCGTGCTCGGCGAGCACGTCGAGCCGCGCGACCTGCTCGGCATCATCCCGGTCGCGCTCGGCATCTATCTTGTGACGCTGCCCGCCAAATCTGTCTCGTAACAAGCCGGTCGCGTAGAGGAGTTCATCATGCCCATTTCCATCACCCTGATCGGCGGCCCCACCGCGCTGATCGAGATCGACGGCTTCCGCCTGCTCACCGACCCGACCTTCGATGCGCCAGGCGCCTACCAGCTGCCGCACGTGAAGCTGGAGAAGACGATCGGACCTGCGCTGAAAGCCGACGCGATCGGTCCGGTCGATGCGGTGCTGCTCAGCCACGACCAGCATTCGGACAATCTCGACAATTCCGGACGCGAATTTCTCAAGCATGCGAAGCGCGTGCTGACGACCGAGGCTGGCGCTGGGCGCCTCGGCGGGCATGTCGAGGGCCTCGCGCCCTGGAGCACCGCACATCTGAAGGATGGCGACGGCAATTCGCTGACGATCACCGCGACGCCCGCGCGTCACGGCCCGGCCGGCATCGAGCCGTTGTTGGGCGACGTCATCGGCTTCGTCGTGTCATCGAGCCGGACGGACACCAGCCCGGTCTATATCAGCGGCGACACCACCTGGTTCGATGGCGTCGCCGAGGTCGCCCGCCGGTTCAAATGCGGCGTGGTGCTGCCGTTCGCGGGAGCCGCGCAAACGCGCGGCCCGTTCCATCTCACCATGGACACCAACGACACCATCGAGACCGCGCGCGCTTTTCCCGATGCGATGATCGTGCCCGTGCATACCGAAGGCTGGGCGCATTTCCGCCAGAACGGCGAGGATCTGCGCAAGACGTTCGACGTGCTGGGCTTCGGGCCGCGGCTGCGCCTGCTGGAGCCGGGCGTGCCGACGGTGGTGGAGGCGCCGTGACGGCAGCCGTCATTCCGGGGCGACGCGAAGCGTCGAGCCCGGAATCCATTGCGCCACCAACTCCGCTGATTGATGGATTCCGGGTTCGCACCAAGTGGCGCACCCCGGAATGACACTCAATCCTTCCGAAAAACAATCGACGCCATCCATCCCGTCATCAGCGCCATCGCCGCGGTGACGAGACCGTAGATGAATCCGTTCTGCCGCGCAGTTGTCGCGACGAACTGCTCGAAGCCGACCTTGACGATCTCGAATGCGGTCTCGGTCTTGCCGATGAACGCGCCGTCGGCGAACAGCTTGATTTCCACCTGATAGGTGCCGATCGGCACCTCCGCCGGCAGTGGAATGCCGGTGCGGAACAGCGTCGGCGTCAGGAACGTCACCGCGGTCGGATCCTCGCGATAGAGGCCGCGCTCGGTGCGCAGGCGGACGAACGCCGAGCGGAACGCGTCGTTCGGCACCACGTCGGCATAATCGCCGCTGACGCGTTGGGTCAACAGCACATTGTTGAGCCCGACCTGCTGCCGACGTGCGATCTCGGGCGAGGTGATCGCCTCGAACGAGCGGTTGGCGAACAGCGCGAGATAGCTCGGCACCTGGAGGAACTGTCGATAGTCGGTGTTGATCCAGATCCCAAAGGTGCGCTCCTTGCGCCGCGTCATCATGTCGGCGCGCGGGCCCATCACGGTGACGACGAGATCGTAGGTCTTGCGGTCGGCGGGCGTGGAGGCGTCCTTCTCGACCGAGCCGAACAGCACCAGCTCCTCGCCGGAATAGTTCGGCGTCACCGTGACGCGATGGTTGGAGACCGACACGATCAGTCGTTCGGCACGCGCCACCGAGCCGAGCAGCAGGACGAGAAGGACTGCGAGAGCTGCGCGCATCAGCCGCTCACCCCCAATTCGCGGATGGTGAAGATATCCTCGGGGCGGATCACGAGCTCGATGGCGAAGCGGACGCCGACGGAGAGGATCAGAAGGCCGAGCAACAGCCGCAGCTGCTCGCCCCGGATCTTCTGGCCGGCGCGGGCGCCGAACTGCGCGCCGGTGACGCCGCCGACCATCAGGATCAGTGCCAGCACCGCGTCGACGAGATGATTGGTCACCGCATGCAGCAGGGTCGCGAACAGCATGGTGACCAGCGTCAGGACCATCGAGGTCCCGATCACCGTCGAGGTCGGCACCCGCAAGAGATAGATCATGATCGGCACCAGGATGAAGCCGCCGCCGATGCCCATGATGGCGCCGATGAAGCCGATCACGACGCCGACGATCGCGACCGGAATCACGGAGAGATAGATCTTCGAGCGCTTGAACCGCATTTTCAGCGGCAGGCCGTGGATCCAGTTATGCGTGCGGCGTGGCGGCACCGCGCCGCGACGGGTCCGCATCAGGGCGCGCAGGCCCTCGGAGAACATCAGGCTGCCGACCGTGGTGAGCAGCATCACGTAGGACAACGCGATCATCAGATCGAGCTGGCCGAGCGCGCGAAGCTGCGTGAAGGTCCATACCCCGAGCGCCGTGCCGGTCACACCGCCGCAGAGCAGGACGCTGGCCAGCGCCGGATCGATCGCACGCCGCCGCCAATAGGACAGCGCGCCGGAAAAGGAGGAGGCCGCGATGTGGCTCGCAACGGAGGCGACCGCGACCGCCGGCGTGATCCCGATGAAGATCAGAAGCGGCGTCATCAGGAAGCCGCCGCCGATCCCGAACATGCCGGAGACGAAGCCAACCGCCGCGCCCATCGCCAGCACCAGGAAGATGTTGACCGGCAGATCGGCGATCGGGAGGTAGAGCTGCATTGAACCACGCTCGGCGAGACGGATCGATTGCGCGGAATGCTCGCCGGACGGTCGAAACCATTGCCGCGCCCCTCAATAGCGGAATTCGCCGCCGGGCGGATCAGGAATTTTGGGCGTGGTGAATGAAGCGCGGCGAGGACGGTGTGAGATAACGTGGATGCTTGCCGCGTCGGCGGTGCGCTCCCTCCCCCGCTTGCGGGGGAGGGCTGGGGAGAGGGGGCCTCCGCAGTGAGACTCCCCAAGAGGATAGAGCCCTCACCCGGCGCTCGCGGGACGATGCTTCGCATCGCCCGGGAGCGCCGACCTCTCCCGCAAGCGGGAGAGGTGCACCGAGCCAGTGGCCTATTTGGTTTGATCTAAAGCTATTCGGCTCTAGCGCATCGCCGAGGCCGCGCGCTTGCTCGCGACCGGCTTCGGCGCGGGTTTTGCGTTGGCCTGCGGCGCGCTGTCCCAGCCGCCGTTCGGGGCCGGAACGTTGACCGCATCGTCAGGCTGCGGCTCGGCGCTGAAAGTCTGGATCGCGAGCTTGGCGGCAGCGAGTGACTGCGGATCGAGCCGCTTGGCGACGTCGTCGCGCTTGCCGGACGCATCGGCGTCGCCCTGGGCGGCAGCGAGGGTGAACCATTTGTAGGATTCGGCGAGGTTCTGCTCCACGCCGATGCCGCGGGCATAGAGAATGCCGAGATTGAACTGGCTGTCGGCGACGCCGCGATCGGCGGCCTTGCGGAACCACTGCGCCGCGCTCTTGTAATTGGCGCCGCGTCCACCGCCGTCGGCGTCGAGCACCGCGAGGTTGTGCATCGCCTTGGCGTTGCCACGCTCAGCGGCCTGCGTGTAGTAGCGGCGGGCGATTTCGGCATCCTTCTTCACGCCGAGGCCCTTCTCATAGAGCGTGCCGAGGCGGAAGGTCGCGGGCACCACGCCGGCCTGCGCCGCGCGGTCGTACCATTTGGCGGCTTCCTCGTAATTCGCTGACGTGCCCTTGCCCTCGGCAAAGCGCAGACCGATCTCGTAGGCTGCGGCCGCATCGCCCCGCATCGCGGCGGTGCGCAGCACCGGACCGCCGATGCCGTCAGGAAGCTTTTCGTTCGGCGGCACCTGGATCATGCCGAGCTTCGCGCGGCTCGCGCCCGTCAGCGCGCCGGTCACGTCGTTGCTCGCCGCAGGCGGAGGTGGCGTTGCGGGGGCCGACGGGATTTCGACCGAAGCCGAGCCGCCCGACCCCGTTATCGGAGCCGGCGCGGGATTATTCAGCGACTGCTTTCCGATCGGCGTCGGCGAGGTCATCGACGGCGTGACCTGTTCGGGCGTGGCAGGCTTGGTCTCGGCCGGCGGCGAAGCCTGCGGCGCGGGCACACTCGACGAATTCTCCATCGCCTGCGGCGCCGGCGGCGGGCTGCCGCCATCGAGCAGATTCATCGCCATCTTGAAGGTGCCGAGCACGATCACGACCACGCTCGCGCCGACCAGCAGCGAACGGATCTTCGCGGTGATGGTCGACCCGCCTTCCTGGCCCTTGTCCTTGGCGCGGCCTGCGCTTGCCGTCTTGGCACCGCGGGCCGGCTTTTCCGGCTGTGCGGCGGCGGCCTGCGCGGCGCGGCGCGCGGCCGCGATGAAGCTCGACGACGACACCGGCTCCTTCGGCGCGGCGGAAATTTCGCTGATCGCGCTTTCGGACGCGGCGATGCGCTCCGATGGCGTGGCGACGCGGCCGCCCGGCCGTGTGCCTGGCTCGAGCGGATGGTCCGGCGGCAATTCCGGAGCGAGCGCGGCACGCGCGGGCGCCGTGTGCGGCTCGAGGATCTCGCTGATCGCACGTGGCGGAAGGGGCGGCGCCATTGGCACCGACGGCGGCGCGGCCGGTGCGGCGGCGGCGTGGAATTCGCGCGGCGCGGCGACAAAGCCGGGCTGCGCCTGTTGCGCGGCGGCCGGGTTCGGCAGCTCGGGCTTCGGGTCGTATTTCGGTTGCGGTTGATGCGGCCGCGGCTCGCGTGCCATCGGCGGCTCGACCGGCGCTGCCATCGGCATCGGCTGCGGCGCAGGCGCTGGCGGCACCGTGCGCACCGCGCGCAGATCACCCTCGATCATCGAGAGGCGATCGACGACATGGCCGAGCGCGCTGTGCACGGCCTCGAGCGAATCCTGGGTGCTGCGATTGGTCTCGACCTGGCTGAAGCGGATGTCGGAGAGCTCGCGCTTGACGAGATCGACCATTCCGGAATCAGCCGACGGTGCCGAATTGCGGCTCTCGGCGAGTGCGGAATAGGTCGCCTGCTGCCGTTCCAGATGCCGCAGGATGTCGTGCAGTCCGTCCTCGACGCGGCTCAGATTGCCGCTGCGCGGATCGGAAGCGGTTTCGATCCGCTCCAGCAGATACGAGACCCGCTGTTCGAGATGCGCAAACGTCGATGCGGAATCGTTGCCGACCTGCATGCGGTCGAAACGGTCCGACAACGCGCGGATCGCGCCTTCCAAATGCTCGGTGCTCTCGGATGGCTGAGGCCGCTCGCGCGTTTCCAGCGCGGCGGTGAGCGCCGCGATGCGCTGCTCAAGCACCGCAAAGCTGTCGCCGTGACCCGAAGCGCGGGTAACCTGGTCGACTTTGGACGACAGCAGCTGCACGTCCTCCGAAAGCCGTGCCAGCGCTTCGTTGGAGGCGACGTTGGAGACGATGCCGCGCAGCGCCGAGATCGCGTCTTCGAGCTGCCGCACAGTCGAGGGATCGTCATTGGCGCGCAGGATCAAATCGAGCTTGCCGCCGAGATTGCGGATCGCCTCGTCATAACCGGTGAGCTGCTCGGCCGGCGTCAGCGTGCGCAGCACCTGCTTGATGTCGGACAGCGCGTGCTCGATGCCTGCCAGAACCTGACCGTCGGTGCCTGACGAGCGGGTCTCGTCGATGCGACGATGCAGCGAGCGGATTTCGTTCTCGATCGATTCGATCGCGCGGCGCGGCATCGCCTCGGTGATGGCGTGGCGGATCTCGGCAAGCTCGCTGCGGAAAGCGTTGATCGCCTGCTCGGTATTGTCAGGGCGCTGGAGCGACTCGATCTGGCTCGTGATCTTGAGCAAATGGCGCTCGAGCGACGAGAAATCCGGCTGCGGTGGCGGCGGTGCGTAGGCAGGCGCGGGCGGCGCCATCGGGGGCGCGAAAGGAGCCGCCGTCGGTGCGATCGGCGGCGTGGCGCGCGGCGGCATCTGCCGCGGCGTAAAGCCGTCGAGCTCGCTCTGCCGTGCCGTGATCTCGGCGACGGCAACATCGAACGACGCCGGGCTTAAGGGAGGTGAGTTGCGATAGACCTGCGCAGCCGCGCGCTCGACCGCATCGGCCTGACGCTGGCGCGTTTCGACGGGTGCCGGTGCCGGCCGCGGCGCCTGAGGCTGCTGTGGACGGGAGATTTGCGACAGCCGCGCATCGAGCCGTGAGATCGCATCGTTGAGCTGGCGCGCGACGCCCTGCTCGCGCGAGACGTCCTTTTCGCGCGAAGAGTCCTTTTCGCGCGAAGAGTCCTGGCGCGGTGCGGGCTTCGAAATCCGCTCGATCTGCTGGGTGATCGCGTCGAGCCGCTGGTGGATGTCGGCGACTTCGCGGCTCTCCTGGCTCGGCATCTGGCTCGGAACGTTCGGAGCTTGCGGGCGCTGATCGTAGGGTCCGCGAAAGTTTGGCGGGGCAGTCTCGCCGAGCGTGGAGTTCAGCCAATCGTTGAGTGACATACCGGCGCGACGCGCGGCAGCTTCGGCCCGCTCCCGGACGGATGGATCGATGCCGTCAACACTCCACGATACGCGCGAATTCATGACTCTGTCCGGTTCCGACTCCGGCGCCCCACCCGGCGCCTCCAGCCTCCCCACGCGTGCCGGTTGCAAAGACAATCGAATTTGGCGCGGGTCGTCTGCCTCGAAAACCGACTTTTGTCTGTTACGGTAAATAACGGGTTAAGGAATGCGTTGACGGTGTCTTAAAGTTGGGCGGGGGAACCGGAGGATGGTCGTTGTGGCGCCCGTCGGTCGCCACATAACGATGTCATGCCCCGCGAAGGCGGGGCATCCAGTACGCGGTGTACTGGATCGCCCGCCTGCGCGAGCGATGACAGCGGAGTAAGATGCAACGGCACGCCGGAGCGTCGGCCTTAAGCCCTCAGCCTCAACCCTTGCCCTCGCGCTTGCCGTCCTCCAGCGGGACCACCGTGCCCTTGCCGCTCATCGCCGACAGCGCCTCCAGCGCCTCTTCGCAGAAATCGGCCACCATCTGCTCGTGCCGGGCACCGAGTTGAAGCAGGAGCAGGTTACCGAGGTCGAGCACGCCCGACGCGGCGCCCTCCGGAAAACGCTTCTTGAGAATCCGTTCGTAATTCTCGTGCCGGTCGCGATGGTGCTCCAGCCGGGCCATCAAATCGGTGCGCATGGGCTCGATGTCGATGCTGTCGAGCGCATGCAGCCGCACCAGGAGGTCGTCCTTGATCGAAGGCGGCGTGCTTGGCCGCGCGGCCCAGTGCCGCAGCGCTGTTCGGCCCTCGGGAGTCAGCGTATAGATCAGTTTATTGGGTTTGCCTGATTGCACGACCTCACGGCCCTGGATGTAGCCGCGGTCGCGAAGCTTGGAGAGCTCGCGGTAGATCTGCTGGTGGTCGGCCTTCCAGAAGAAGCCGATCGAGGAGTCGAATGTCTTGGCGAGCTCATAGCCCGTCATTGGACGTTCCGTCAGGCATGCGAGGATTGCGTCGCCCAGCGCCATGGCACCAGCTCCCTTAGATGTCCCCTACCAATTGACTTGACTTTATGCGCATTGGTGCATATGCGTCAATATGCATATGAAGCGGCCCCAAGACCCGGCAACGGTCCTCGCGCTACTTTGCATGGGGTTGTTTTCGAGTTTTTTGCCAAGGCCTTTTTCAAGGGAGGCGCCCTGACAATGACCGGCCTCGACTCCTGGTACGGCTACATGAAGTCTCATGACCGCACAGCGCTCTGGGACCTGCTTCATCCTGACGCCGTCTTCGAAAGCCCTGTCGTGCACTCGCCGCAACGCGGACGCGACATCACCTTCAAATATCTCGCGAGCGCCGAGAAGGTGCTCGGCGGTCCCGGCTTCAGCTATGTCGGGGAATGGAAGAGCGCCAACGGCGCCGTGCTCGAATTCAAGGCAATGATCGACGGCATCGAGATCAACGGCGTCGACATCATCACCTTCGACAGCGAGGGACGCATCACGCATTTCAAGGTGATGGTGCGTCCGCTCAAGGCGATCAACATGCTGCACCGCCTGATGGCGGAGCAGCTTGCCACCCAATCATGACCCTGCCCTGAGATTGCAGAACCCGCTAAGCTCGCGGGCAAAGCCGCGCCGCACGGAATCATAAAGAATTTCCACCCCTTCAAGGCCGATGCCGGGAGAACGCCATGCCGATCTATAAAGCCCCCGTCGAAGACGTGAATTTCCTGCTCAACGACGTCTTCCAGATCGACCGCTACGACAATCTGCCGGGCTTCTCCGATGCGTCGAGCGACGTGCGCGAGGCCATCCTCGGCGAAGCCGCGAAGCTGGCGGAAGAAGTGCTCCAGCCGCTGAATCGTGTGGGCGATCTCGAAGGCTGCAAGCGCGCCGATGACGGCAGCGTCACCACGCCGAAGGGCTTCAAGGACGCCTTCAAGCAGGTCGCCGAAGGCGGCTGGCTCGGTCTCTCGGCGCCGCAGGAATTCGGCGGCCAGGGCCTGCCGGTGACGTTGAGTCAAGCGGTCAACGAATTCCAGATCTCCGCCAATATGGCGTTCTCGATGTATGGCGGCCTCACCATGGGTGCGACCGCGGCGCTGATCGTGCACGGCTCGCCCGAGCAGAAGCAGACCTACGTGCCGAAGATGGTGGCGGGCGAATGGACCGGCACCATGAACCTGACCGAGCCGCAGTGCGGCACTGATCTGGGCATGCTCCGCACCAAGGCGGTGCGCCAGGCCGACGGCAGCTTTGAGATAACCGGCACCAAGATCTTCATCTCGGCCGGCGAGCATGACCTCGCCCCCAACATCATTCACCTCGTGCTCGCCCGCATCGAAGGTGCGCCTGCCGGCATCAAGGGCGTGTCGCTGTTCGTAGTGCCGAAATTCCTCGTCAACGCCGACGGTTCGGTGGGGCAGCGCAACGGCGTGGTCTGCGGCTCGATCGAGCACAAGATGGGCATCCACGGCAATTCCACCTGCGTGATGAATTACGACAGCGCCACCGGCTGGCTGATCGGCGAAGAGAACAAGGGCATGCAGGGCATGTTCGTGATGATGAACGAGGCCCGCCTCGGCGTCGCAGTCCAAGGCCTTGCACAGTCCGAGGTCGCCTATCAGAACGCGGTCGCCTATGCCCGCGACCGCATCCAGGGCCGCTCGCTCACCGGTGCCAAGGCGCCGGACAAGCAAGCCGACCCGATCATCGTCCATCCCGACGTACGCCGCACGCTGCTCTCGATCCGCGCCTTCAACGAGGCCGCGCGCGCCTTCGTGATGTGGACCGCGCTGAAGAGCGACGTCGCACATCGCTCCGAAGATCCCAAGGACCGTCAGGCCGCCGACGATCACATGGGCCTGATGACGCCGGTGCTGAAAGGCTTCCTCACCGAATACGGCTTTGCCAACGCGGTGCAGGCGCAGCAGATGTATGGCGGCCACGGCTACATCGCCGAACAGGGCATGGAGCAGTTCGTGCGCGATGCCCGCATCGCCATGATCTATGAAGGCGCCAATGGCATCCAGGCGCTCGACCTCGTCGGCCGCAAGCTGCCGCGCGACGGCGGCCGCGCCATCATGGCCTTCTTCGGCGAAGTCATGGCCTTCGCCAAGGAGAACGGCGGCGACGATGCACTCAAGCCCTTCATCACTCCGCTCTCCGCTTCGCTCGGTCATCTCCAGCAGGCCACCACCTGGCTGATGCAGAACGCGATGGCGAAGCCGGACAATGCCGGCGCCGCCGCGACCGATTACCTGCATCTCTTCGGCTTCGTCACGCTCGGCTACATGTGGGCGCGCATGGCGAAGGTCACCCAGGCCAAGATTGCCGAAAGCGGCGCCACGCCCTATCTCTCGACAAAATTCGTTACCGGCCGCTTCTTCATGGAGCGGATGCTGCCGGAGACCGCCGCCAATCTCGCGCGCATCCAGGCCGGCTGCGCCACCATCATGGAATTGCCGGCGGAAGCCTTCTGAGGCCTCTCGCTTCACGGATGATCTCGACCGCGCCGCGGTCGCAACCAATAACTGCAATCAGGAGGCTCACATGGCAGATGCCTATATCTACGATCACGTTCGAACCCCGCGCGGCCGCGGCAAGGCCGACGGCGCGCTGCACGAGGTGACCGCGCTCGCGCTCGCCACGGTGCCGCTGAAGGCGCTGAAGGACCGCAACAACCTGCCGGAAGATTCCGTCGATGATGTCATTCTCGGCGTGGTCGATCCGGTCGGCGAAGCAGGCTCCGACATCGCGCGCTTCGCCGCGCTGAAGGCGGGCTTGGGTGAAGCCGTCCCCGGCGTGCAGATCAGCCGCTTCTGTGCCTCCGGCCTCGACGGCGTGAATTTTGCCGCAGCCCAGGTCATGAGCGGGCAGCATGACCTCGTGATCGGCGGCGGCGCTGAATCCATGAGCCGCGTCGGCATCGGTGCCTCCGGCGGCGCCTGGCCGATGGATCCGTCGATGGCAGTGCCTTCTTATTTCATGCCTCAGGGCGTCTCGGCCGATCTGATCGCCACCAAGTACGGCTTCTCGCGCGACGACGTCGACGCCTATGCGGTGCAGAGCCAGCAGCGCGCGGCCAAGGCCTGGGACGAGGGCCGCTTCAACAAGTCGGTGGTGCCGGTGAAGGACATCAACGGCCTCACCATCCTCGCCAAGGACGAGCACATGCGTCCCTCGACGACGATGCAGTCGCTGGCGCAGCTGCAGCCGGCGTTCACGATGATGGCACAGATGGGCGGCTTCGACGGTGTCGCGGTGCAGTCCCATCCGGAGATCGAGCGCGTCAATTACGTACACCACGCCGGCAACTCGTCGGGCATCGTCGATGGCGCCGGTGCCGTGCTGCTCGGCAGCAAGGAGGCGGCCAGCAAGTACGGGCTGAAGCCGCGCGCAAAGATCCGCGCGTTTGCGAATATCGGCTCGGAGCCGGCGATGATGCTGACCGGCCCGGTCGATGTCACCGAAAAGCTGTTCGCGCGCTCGGGCATGAAGAAGTCGGACATCGACCTGTTCGAGCTCAACGAGGCTTTCGCCTCGGTCGTGCTGCGCTACATCCAAGCCTTCGACATCGACAACGCCAAGATCAACGTCAATGGCGGCGCGATCGCGCTCGGCCATCCGCTTGGCGCGACCGGCGCGATGATCCTCGGTACCGTGCTCGACGAGCTCGAGCGCACCAACAAGTCCACCGCCCTTGTGACGCTGTGCATCGGCGGCGGCATGGGCACCGCGACCATCATCGAGCGGGTGTAACGAGCTGCCGTAGGGTGGGCAAAGCGAAGCGTGCCCACCACTGATGTCTCCGCGAATGATGGTGGGCACAGCGCAAGAGCCCACCCTACGAGATCACAGTCAACCGCCGCGCCGAACACTGGCTGCCGGCACCGAGGAGCACCAACATGTCGTACAACAACTTCAAGGTTGAGACCGATTCCGACGGCATCGCGCTCGTCACCTGGGATATCCCGGGCCGTTCGATGAACGTGCTCGACGAGACCTCGACCAGCGAGCTCGATGCGATCGTCAAGGAAACCACGGCGGACGCCGCGGTGAAGGGCGTCATCATCACCTCCGCCAAGGAAGCATTCTGCGCCGGCGCCGACCTGTCGATGCTTGAAGGCATGAACCAGGCCTACGCAAAGGTCTTTGGGGAGCAGGGCGAGACCGCGGCGAACCAGATGCTGTTCGAGCAGAGCCGGCGCTTCTCGCTGGTGCTGCGCTCCATCGAGACCTCCGGCAAGCCGTGGGCGGCCGCGATCAACGGCCTCGCGCTCGGCGGCGGCTTCGAGATCACGCTGTGCTGCCACTACCGTGTTGCAGCCGAGAATCCCAAGACCCGCCTCGGCCTGCCCGAGGTCAAGGTCGGCCTGTTCCCCGGCGCCGGCGGCACGCAGCGGGTGCCGCGCCTGGTGCCGCCGCAGGACGCGATGACGATCCTGCTCAAGGGCGATCCGGTCACGGTCGAGAAGGCCAAGGCGCTGAACCTGATTCACGCCATCGTTCCCGCCGCCGACCTTATCAAGGCCGCGAAGGATTGGATCAAGGGCGGCGGCAAGGCCGTCGCACCCTGGGACGAGAAGGGTTTCAAGCTGCCCGGCGGTCCGGTGTTCTCCAAGGCCGGCATGATGATGTTCCCGGCCGGCAACGCGATCTATCGCCGCGAGACCTACGACAACTATCCGGCCGCACGCGCGATCATGAGCTGCGTCTACGAAGGCTTGCAGTTGCCGATCGACGTCGCACTGCGCGTCGAGTCGCGCTACTTCACGTCCGTGCTGCGCTCGAAGGAAGCAGCCGCGATGATCCGCAGCCTCTTCCTGTCGATGCAGGAGCTCAACAAGGGCGCGCGCCGTCCGAAGGACGTGCCCGCAACCAGGGTGAAGAAAATCGCCGTGATCGGAGCCGGCTTCATGGGCGCGAGCGTCGGCTACGTCTCGGCCCGCGCCGGCCTCGACGTCGTCCTGATCGACCGCGACCAGGAGAGCGCCGACAAGGGCAAGGCGCATGCCCAGAAGGTGATCGAGGAGCAGATCAAGAAGGGCCGCGCCAAGCCCGGTGATGCCGATGCGCTGCTCGCGCGCATCACGCCGACTGCCGATTATGCCGCACTCAAGGACGTCGACCTCGTCATCGAGGCGGTGTTCGAGGATCGCAAGGTCAAGGCTGATACCTTCGCCAAGGCGCAGGAGCATATGAAGCCGGACGTGATCTTCGCGTCGAACACCTCGACGCTGCCGATCACCTCGCTCGCCGAGAGCTTCAAGGACCAGGGCAAGTTCGTCGGCATCCACTTCTTCTCGCCGGTCGAGAAGATGATGCTGGTCGAGATCATCAAGGGCAAGAACACCGGCGACCTCGCGCTTGCGGCCGCGCTCGATTACGTCCGGCAGATCGGCAAGACGCCGATCGTCGTCAACGACAGCCGCGGCTTCTTCGCCAATCGCTGCGTCGGCCGCTACGTCGCCGAAGGCAACGAGATGTTCTTGGAAGGCGTGCCGCCGGCGATGATCGAGAACTGCGCCAAGATGGCCGGCATGCCGGTCGGCCCGCTCTCGCTCTCGGACGAAGTCGCACTCGATCTCGGCCTCAAGATCATGAAGGCGACGGAAGCCGATCTCGGCCCCAACGCCATCAACCCCGATCAGAAGCAGCTGATGGTGGAGATCGTCGAGAAGCAGGGCCGGTTGGGCCGCAAGAACAGCAAGGGCTTCTACGACTACCCCGAAAAGGGCAAGGGCCAGAAGAGCCTGTGGCCGGGCCTCTCGGCGCTCCAGCCGAAGCAGCTCGACCCTGACACGCTCGACATCGAGGAGTTGAAGCAGCGCTTTCTGGTGGTGCAGGCGGTGGAAGCCGCGCGCACGGTCGAGGACCACGTCATCACCGATCCGCGCGAGGCGGATGTCGGCTCGATCCTCGGCTTCGGCTTCGCGCCGTTCACCGGCGGCACGCTGTCCTACATCGATTTCATGGGCACGAAGAAGTTCGTCGAGCTCTGCCACAAGCTGGAGGCGAAGTACGGCTCGCGCTTCACGCCGCCGAAATTGCTCGAAGAGATGGCGGCGAAGGGAGAAACTTTCTACGGCCGGTTCGCGCCGAAGAAGGCGGCGGCCTGACCGGCAGATCGTGCATCTCGCGAAAAAGGCCGGATCATTAATCCGGCCTTTTGCCTTTCCGTGGACGTCGCGCCTCAGGTGGCCTGGACCAGTCCCTCCTTCTTCAGCGCTTCCTGCACCTGCGGCCGCGCCGCGACGCGGGCCTTGTAGGCGGTCAGATCAGGCATGGCCGAGAGGTCGAATTTCATCCGGTCGCCCCAGGTCAGCATCGTGAAGAGATAGCCGTCGGCCACTGTGAACTGCTTTCCCATCAGGTAGTCGCGGCCGGCGAGCTGGCTGTCGATGTATTTCAGCTTGCTCATGACTCGGTCCTTGAAGAAGGCCTTGGCCTCGTCGTTCAGTGCCGACGCGAACAGCGGGCCAAAACTCTTGTGCACCTCCGAGGTGAGGAAGTTCAGCCATTCGAGAAGCTTGTAGCGCTCGGAACTGCCATGGGCGGGCGCCAGCGCCTTGGCTGAAGCCTGATCGGCGATCATCTGGACAATCACCGGGCCTTCGGTCACGATCTCACCGCTGTCGAGGCCCAGCGCGGGGACCTGACCCTTCGGATTTACCTTCAGATAATCGTCACCATTCTCGAGCTTTTTGGCCCGGATATCGACCTTGACCAGCTCATAGGGCAGGCCGGCTTCCAAGAGCGCGATGTGGGGGGACAGGGAGCAGGCACCAGGCGAGTAATAGAGTTTCATGGAATTTCCTCCTCTTGACGCTTGGTTGGGCGAAAGAAACCCCTACATGCACCTGCATGCAACAGTCAAGATTGATGCAGGTGCATTGAGTGGGGTAAGAGACGGGCGACCAGTTTGAGCGGAACCATGAAACGCAAACCATCGACTGAGGCAACTTCCGCCTGGATCCGCCTGATGCGGGTGCAGAGCCGCGTGCTCGATTGTGTCGAGCAGGACCTGAAGAAGGCGGGCTTCCCGCCGCTCGCATGGTACGACGCGCTGCTCGAATTGTCGCGGGCGCCCTCGGGTGAGCTGCGGCCGGTGGAACTCGAGCGGCAGATGCTGATCCCGCAATATTCCACTTCGCGACTGATCGACCGTCTGGTCGACGAGGGGCTCGCCTCCCGGCGCGAATGCAAGATCGACAAGCGCGGCCAGTTCGTGGAGATCACGGAAGCCGGCCGCGAGTTGCAGAAGCGGATGTGGGGCGCCTATTCGACCGCGATCGAAAAGTATGTCGGCTCGAAACTGTCCGATGCGGATGCCGTCAAGCTCAGCGGTCTGCTCGATCGTCTCGGCTGCTCGTGCGGCGAGATGAAATTGCCGCCCGTCCACGTCAACGAAACCACGCCGTCGCGATGATCGCGCGGCACACCAGCTCGTCCGTGCACCCGGTGGGTTCGCGGACCATCCCCGTCACCCGCGCGCGTTCGATCGAAGCGCCCTTTTGATTAGAGTTTGATATGGCGCGAGACCAGATCGATATGACGCCGCTGCAATCGCGCGACGAACTCGTCGCGTGGTTCGAGGCCGGCTGCAAGGACCCGTCCGAATTCCGCATGGGCACCGAGCACGAGAAGACGCCGTTCACGCTCGAAGGCCACCGTCCGGTGCCTTACGAGGGCGCGCGGGGCATCGGCGCGCTGCTCGAAGGCATGAAGCTCCTGCTCGGTTGGGAGCCGATTATGGAGAAGGGCAACATCATCGGCCTCTACGACGTCACCGGCGGCGGCGCGATCTCGCTCGAGCCGGGCGGCCAGTTCGAACTCTCCGGCGCGCCGGTCGAGAACGTGCACCAGACCCAGAGCGAGTTGATGGCGCATCTGGCGCAGGTGCGCGAGATCGCAACCCCGCTCGGCATCGGCTTCCTGGGGCTCGGCATGACGCCGTCCTGGTCGCGCGCCGACATCCCGGTGATGCCCAAGGGCCGCTACAAGATCATGACCAATTACATGCCGAAGGTCGGCCAATACGGCCTCGACATGATGTACCGGACCTGCACGGTGCAGACCAATCTCGACTTCTCCTCCGAAGCCGACATGGTCAAGAAGCTGCGCGTCTCGCTCGCGCTCCAGCCGGTCGCGACCGCGCTGTTCGCCAATTCGCCGTTCACGGAGGGCAAGCCGAACGGCTTCCTGTCCTTCCGCTCCGAGATCTGGCGCGACACCGACAATGCACGCGCAGGCATGATGCCGTGGGCGTTCGAGGGCGGCATGGGTTTCGAGCGCTATGTCGATTACGCGCTCGACGTGCCCATGTACTTCGTCAAGCGCGGCGAGGATTACATCGACGTCTCTGGCTCTTCGTTTCGCGCCTTCTTTGACGGCCGCAACAACAATTTGCCCGGCGAACGTCCGACGCTGTCGGACTGGGCCAATCACCTTTCGACGATCTTCCCGGAGGTGCGCCTCAAGCGTTATCTCGAGATGCGCGGCTCCGATGGCGGCCCGTGGGGCCGGCTGCCTGCGCTATCGGCGTTCTGGGCTGGGCTGCTCTACGACGATGTGTCGCTCGATGCCGCCTGGGACCTGGTGAAGCACTGGACCGCGCATGAGCGTCAGGCCCTGCGCGACGACGTGCCGCGCTTCGGATTCAAGGCGCGGATCAAGGACCATTATCTCTTCGAGATCGCCAAGGAATGCCTCGTTCTGGCACATGCCGGCCTACGCCGGCGCGGCCAGATCGACCAGCTCGGCCGCGACGAGACCCGGCATCTGGAGCCGCTCGATCGCATCATCGATTCCGGCCGGACGCCGGCCGAGGAGATGCTGGAGAAATTCAACGGTGTCTGGAACGGCTCGGTGGAACCAGCCTATGCGGAGTACGCGTTCTAGACCAGAGGACCAGGATTTGAGCCGTTCATCGCCCATACAGGTTTGCGGCGATCAAATGGCCGGCTGAAAAAACCTGAGCGCCGTCAATAACTCGAAAGCTGTTCCGATGGGGAAGGGCCGCCTGCGTGGGGCCGTCATGGCAAGCGTCGTGGCATGCGCCACGTTGTTTTCGCTCGTGTCCACGGGCGTGCCTGCGCGCGCCCAGACCGCGTTCGATCGGCCCGGCGGCGACTATTTCAACTCGCCGGTCACGTCAGGGGACCCCGAGGATTGTGCGCTGCTCTGTGAGCGCGACCGCCGCTGCCGTTCCTGGAGCTTCAACTATCCCGATGTCGAAGGCGGCTCAGCGGTGTGCTGGCTCAAGAATACGGTGCCGCCGCGCGTCCCGGGCAGTTGCTGCATCTCCGGCGTGCGTGGCGCCGGCGTGATCGAGCCGCGAATCGCAGGGGTGGAAACGTCGATCGACCGCCCCGGCGGCGACTTGCGCAATTTAGAGCTCAAGGAGGGCGAAGGCGAGGAAGTCTGCAAGGCCGCCTGCACCGCCGACAACAAGTGCCGCGCCTTCACCTATGCGCGGCCCGGCTACACCGGGCGTGAAGCGCGCTGCTTCCTGAAAAAGGAAATCAAGCCGCCGCGCCGCAAGGCCGGCTTCACGTCGGGCGTGGTCAGATAACGCGTCGCGCTTTTCACGCGCAGCGAATCCAGCGGCCCGTTCCTCAATTCACCGCCGACATCAGCCTGTCCCCGCACGCATTCGCGTAGAACTTGCCGCCGCATTGGCGCTTGATGGCGGCGCAGCGCGCCGCAGGAGACGCAGTTTGCGGAGCGCTGAAGCCGCAGCTGAGGCCGTCGGCGCTGCGGCCCATCTTGCCGGCGGCAAAGGCGGCGCTGGAGGCGGTGATGCAGACGACGAGGAAGGCTGCGGCGGCGATTTCGATCAGCAGTCTCATGGACGTTTCCTCCACACTGATGGCTGAATCTGCCCTCAATCTAGCACTAAATTCGCATCTCTCCGTATGCTTCCGGGTTCCCAAATCGGCCCGTTCCTTGCATAAATTTACGCCAGCGCAGTGCACGGCCGCATCAGCGGTGGTTCCGGTGCAGGGGCAAGACGCGTAGGGTTAGTGGTGTTCTCGGGTTAGTGGTGTTCTCGCGACCAGGAAGTGACGGCCTTGCAAGATCAATCGTTCCAGCCAAGTTTTCCCGCCGCCGCCCAACCCATCGACGAACTCGCACTGGCTGAGATCAAGGGCGCGATCCTGGCGAAGCTGCGCCTTGCCATCGGCAAGGATGCGGGCATGGCGACCCGGCACGACTGGTATCAGGCCGCAGCGCTCGCGCTGCGCGACCGCATTGTGCATCGCTGGCTCAGCGCCGAGAAGCGCAGCTACGATGCGGGACGCAAGCGCGTCTATTATCTCTCCCTCGAATTCCTGATCGGCCGTCTCTTCACCGACGCGCTGAACAACATGGGGCTGCTGAAGATCTTCGAGGTCGCGCTCGGGGATCTCGGCGTCTCGCTGCCTGAGCTGCGCAAATGCGAGCCGGATGCCGCGCTCGGCAATGGCGGCCTCGGCCGGCTTGCCGCCTGCTTTATGGAGAGCATGGCGACGCTCGCGATCCCCGCGATCGGCTACGGCATCCGCTACGATTACGGCCTGTTCCGCCAGATCATCAATCAGGGCTGGCAGCAGGAATATCCGGACGAATGGCTCGGCTTCGGCAACCCCTGGGAATTGCAGCGGCCCGAGGTGATCTATGACATCCGTTTCGGCGGCGGTGTGGAGCATGTCGACGACAAGGGCCGAGATCGCGCGATCTGGCATCCATCCGAGACCGTGCAGGCGATGGCCTATGACACGCCGATCGTCGGCTGGCGCGGCCAGCACGTCAACGCGCTGCGGCTGTGGTCGGCGCGCTCGCCGGATCCGTTGAAGCTCGACGCCTTCAACACCGGCGACTATGTCAGCGCCAGCGCCGAGCAGTCGCGCGCGGAAGCGATCTGCAAATTCCTCTATCCGAACGATGAGAGCCCGGCGGGCCGCGAGCTGCGCCTGCGCCAGGAATATTTCTTCGTCTCGGCCTCGCTCCAGGACCTGATCAAACGTCATCTCGCCTCCGACGGCCAGCTCCGCAGCCTGTCGAACAAGGTCGCGGTGCAGCTCAACGACACCCATCCGAGCCTTGCCGTCACCGAGCTGATGCGGATTCTGATCGACGACCACAATTTCCGCTGGGACGAGGCCTGGAAGATCACGGTCGCAACGCTGTCTTACACCAACCACACGCTGCTGCCGGAAGCGCTCGAGACCTGGCCGGTCGAGCTGTTCGAACGCCTGCTGCCGCGGCATCTCGAGATCATCTACCGCATCAACGTGCAGCACCTCGCGCTCGCGGAAGCGCGGGCGCCCGGCGACATCGATTTCCGTGCCTCGGTCTCACTGATCGACGAGAGGAGCGGGCGGCGCGTGCGCATGGGCCAGCTCGCCTTCGTCGGCTCGCACCGCATCAACGGCGTCTCGGCGATGCATTCGGACCTGATGCGTGAGACCGTATTCCACGATCTCAACCATCTCTATCCCGGTCGCATCACCAACAAGACCAACGGCATCACCTTCCGCCGCTGGCTGATGCTGGCGAACCCGAAGCTGACCGACCTGCTGCGCGAGACCTGCGGCGATGCCGTGCTCGACGATCCCACGCAGCTGAGCCTGATCGAGGCCCGCGCCAGCGACGTCGAATTCCAGAAGAAATTCCGCAGCGTCAAGCTTCACAACAAAACCGCGCTTGCGCGCCTGATCGGCGAGCGGCTTGGCATCAAGGTGGATCCGACCGCGCTGTTCGACGTGCAGATCAAGCGCATCCACGAATACAAGCGCCAGCTCCTCAACGTCATCGAGACGGTGGCGCTGTACCAGGCGATGAAGGACGATCCCAACAGCAACTGGGTGCCGCGGGTCAAGATCTTCGCCGGCAAGGCGGCGGCGAGCTATCGCTACGCCAAGCTGATCATCAAGCTGATCAACGACGTCGCGGAGGTCGTCAACAACGATCCGGCGATTGGCGGCAAGCTCAAGGTCGTCTTCCTGCCCGACTACAATGTCAGCCTCGCGGAGGTGATCATTCCCGCAGCCGACCTGTCCGAGCAGATCTCGACCGCCGGCATGGAGGCTTCCGGCACCGGCAACATGAAGCTGTCGCTGAACGGCGCCCTCACCATCGGCACGCTCGACGGCGCCAATATCGAGATCCGCGATCATGTCGGCGCGGAGAACATCGCGATCTTCGGCATGGAGGCCGGCGACGTGATGATCCGGCGCAAGCAGGGACTGGATGCCTCCGACGTGATTCGCAGATCGCCAAAGCTCCAGCGCGCCATCAACGCGATCGGCGCCGGCGAGTTCTCGCCCGGCGATCCCGGCCGCTTCGAATCCATCGCGCACGCACTGCGTTATCTCGACCATTACATGGTCAGTGCCGATTTCGATTCCTATTACGAGGCGCAGCGCAGCGTCGATGCGCGCTGGCAGGTGGCGCCGGCCTGGACGCGCGCCTCCATCCTCAATGTCGCACGCATGGCGTGGTTCTCATCGGACCGCACCATCCGCGAATACGCCGAGGAGATCTGGAACGTGCCGGTGAATCCGACCACGCCGCTGCTGCCGGGTCTGCGCGACGTCGCGGGCTGATTTTTCCGCAGCGTGAAATCGGCGTTACCTGCGAGGTTATTGCATCCCGCGTCGATGATGATGATATGATCTTCATCATTTCCAGCAGGCCGATGTCAGCGACACTGACGCCGTAGCCTCAAACACCGTCATTGCGAGCGTAGCAAAGCAATCCAGACTGTCTCCCGCGAAACGATTCTGAATTGCTTCGCTACGCTCGCCATGACGATGGGCTCGGCATCGAGGACCAAACCATGCACGCCAAGCTTCCGCACCCCTTCGACGACGCCACCCGCATCAGCGCCGGTGACAGCAGCTGGCAGGGGCACACCAGCGACGACTACTGGGCCTTTGTCGGCCCGTTCGGCGGCGCCACTGCCGCGACGATTTTGCGCGCCCTGATCGACCATCCGCAACGCGCCGGGGATCCGTTGGCGTTGACCGTCAATTATTGCGCGCCGATCGCGAAGGGACCGTTTGACCTGGACGTGCGGCTGGTGAAGGCCAATCGCTCCAGCCAGCATTGGAGCGTCGAACTGTCGCAGGGCGGCGGCGAGGTCGCAACGCTTGCCACCGCCGTGTTCGCCGAGCGCCGGCCGTCCTGGGAGCACGGGGTGGCGCAATATCCGGGCGCAAAGCCGTTCGAGCAGACATTGCCGTTTCCGAAGATCGCGGCGTCCTGGGCCAACCAGTATGAATTTCGCTTCGTCGAGGGCGAGATGCGGCTCGGCCCGCCGCAGACCGAGCTCGCCGGCACCTATTCAAAACTCTGGATCAGCGACCGCACGCCGCGCAAGCTGGACATGCTGTCGCTGATGTCGATGTCGGACGCCTTCTTCGGCCGCATCTTCCACGCCAGGCGCGAGCTGGTGCCGTTCGGCACGGTGTCGCTGACCACCTACTTCCACACGGATAGCGAAGAGCTCGCAGCCGAGGACATCACGCGCGTGCTCGCGACCGCCGATTCGAAGATCATGCACAAGAGCTACGCCGACCAGAACGCCGAGCTGTGGTCCCCGAACGGGAGACTGCTCGCGACCACGACGCAGATCGCGTATTTCAAGGCGTAGATGCTTTTTCCCTCTCCCCTTGTGGGCTAAGGCGTGCACACATCTTTCGGCCGTTGGTCAGCATCAATAGAAAGCGCAAGTCTTTTCAATGATAGCTGACCGACCGCTCTTTGGGCGGTTCCGAAACCTGGGGTCATCTAAGTCCCTGTATTAGATTCCGTTTTTGAGATGTGTGCATGCCTTAGCCTTGTGGGAGAGGGTGGCTCGCCGCGTAGCGGCGAGACGGGTGAGGGGTTCTCTCGGCGAGCACTCTCTTGCGTTGAGGTTGCGGATACAGACCCCTCATCCGGCGCTTCGCGCCACCTTCTCCCACAAGGGGAGAAGGACAGTAGCCACCAATAAAAAAGGGCGGCCTCTCGGCCGCCCTTTTTTATTTCAAGCGATCAGCCTTATTCCGCCGCCAACTTCACGTCCGGAGCAGCCGCGCGCACCTCCGCGTCGACTTGGGCCTCGAACTTGGCGAAGTTCTTCTGGAACATGCCGACCAGCGCGCGGGCGGTCTTGTCGAACTCGTCCTTGTCCTTCCAGGTGTTGACCGGGTTGAGGATCTCGGCCGGCACACCCGGCAGCGCGGTCGGGACAGCGAAGCCGAAATATTTGTCGGTGCGGAATTCGACGTTGCGAAGCGAACCATCGAGTGCGGCAGTGAGCAGCGCACGCGTCACCTTGATCGGCATGCGGCTGCCTGTGCCATACTTGCCGCCGGTCCAGCCGGTGTTGACCAGCCAGCAGTCGACATTGTGCTGGGCGATGAGGTCGCGCAGCATGTTGCCGTAGACACTGGGGTCGAGCGGCAGGAAGGGCGAACCAAAGCAGGTGGAGAATTCCGGCTGCGGCTCGTTGCCGAGACCGCGCTCGGTGCCCGCCACCTTGGCGGTGTAGCCGGAGAGGAAGTGATACATCGCCTGCGCCGGCGAGAGCTTTGCGATCGGCGGCAGCACGCCGAAGGCGTCGGCGGCGAGCATCACCACGTTCTTCGGCTGCGGCGCGCGGCCGGTGCGCGAAGCGTTCGGGATGAATTCGAGCGGATAGGCCGAACGGGTGTTCTCGGTCTTGGAGCCATCGTCGAAATCGACCACGCCGGTAGCTTCATCGAGCACGCAGTTCTCGAGCACCGCGCCGAAGCGCGTCGACGCCGCGTAGATCTCGGGCTCGGCTTCCTGCGAGAGCTTGATGCATTTGGCGTAGCAGCCGCCCTCGAAGTTGAAGACCCCGTTCGGGCCCCAGCCATGCTCGTCGTCACCGATCAGCGTGCGATTCGGATCGGCCGACAGCGTGGTCTTTCCGGTGCCTGATAGCCCGAAGAAGATCGCGGTGTCCCCCTTGGCGCCGACATTGGCCGAGCAGTGCATCGGCATCACGCCGCGCTCGGGCAGATAGTAGTTCAGCGTGGTGAAGACCGACTTCTTCATCTCGCCGGCATAATAAGACCCGCCGATCAGGACGATCTTGCGGGCGAAATCGATCGCGACGACGTTCTCCGACTTGCAGCCGTGGCGTTTGGGATCGGCGCGGAAGCTCGGCATGTCGATGATGGTGAGCTCCGGCGCGAAACTCGGCAGCTCGACCGCCTCGGGGCGGATCAGCAGCGTGCGGATGAACAGCGAGTGCCAGGCGAGCTCGGTGAAGACGCGGGTCTTGATCCGGTAAGCCGGATCGGCACCGCCGTAGAGGTCCTGTGCGAACAGGCTCTTGCCTTCGGCGTGCTTGAGAAAATCCTGGTAGAGCGTCTCGAACTGCTCTGCGGTGATCGACTGGTTGCCGGCCCACCACATTTTCTTGTCGGTGGTGGCGTCACGTACCGTGAACTTGTCCTTCGGGCTGCGGCCGGTGAACTCGCCGGTGTCGGCGCAGAGCGCGCCATCGGCGGACAGCACTGCCTCGCCCGCGGCGAGCGAATGTTGATAGAGTTGCGGCGCGCCGAGGTTCCAGTGAACCTGTTTGAGATTCTTTAAACCGAATTTGTCGGCGCCGAAGGCACCGTTGCGCACGCCCGTCTCTTGCACGAAAAATCCTCCTAGAACCCGCGACACATAGCGCGACCAGCATTGGCGCCATCGCGGTCACCGTGAATTATAGGCCGTCCGGCCTCGGCTGGGCGACCTAATAATGGTGAACGCTGGCGTTGCCAAGCTGATCCCGCAGGATTTGGTTTATTCAAGGACCGCGCCAAATGCCGCGCATGTCAGCTCTGAGCGGGCGCATCAAAAAACACGAATGATCGCGCAACCAAATGCAGGATTGAGCGTTTCCCAAGGTTATTGCGATGCACAATTCCGCATCGTCCTTATCGTACCTCACCTTCGCCGATGAGCGCGAAGGGCCCCCGCATCGGGGGATAGGCATTGCGCGGTGACGAGGTGTCATCAACATGCGTTAACATCGCGCGGTGCAAGGCTCCGGCACGGCCGATTTTTGGTTCGGTTTTGAGCAGTTCGAATGGTCGACGTGGTCAAGCGGGTAGCCGCTTCCGAATCCGCTCCCCAATGCGAGACCAGCAGCGCACGTGCACCCGCGCAGAAGAACGAGCGCGCCGCCCCCGACAGAGCCTCGGCGCCGGGCTTGTCGCCGGCGATGGTGTTGCAGGCCGACAGCACAACCCAATCCGCGTTGAGCTTGAGCTGAGCGACTTCACTCGCGGTGAGCAAGCCGTCATCCAGTTCCGTCGGCTGATCGGGAATGGAGAGCGCAAGCGAGGGCTCGCCCAATCCCTTGATATCGCCGGCAACGAGACCGTGGGCGGCAAAGCAAATGATGCTGTATTGAGCAAGCGCTGCACGCTTCAGCGTCGTTTCGCACGCATCGCGGCCGAGATGGATGTCGGCCTCGGCCGCGCCGACGTCCTTTGCCACAGCGTTCAACTCGTCCGCGGTATCCGGCAGTTGCGCGATCGACGCCGGCACCGCGCCAAAAATCGCTATAGGCAATTGTTGCAACCTTGCGTGCAGCGACCTTGCCGCTTGCTTCGTCAGCGCTTCGACCGGGCCGAGCAGCGCCACATAAAGTTTGTTGGCGGGCGCGAAATCGAACCATCCTGATTTGCCGGAGGCATCGCGCGCCTTGCCGACATCGAATTCCTTGCGGAAGGCCGTCACCTTCTGCGTCAGCGCGCCCGCGCCGAGCGGGATCTCCTTCCAGTCGATGCCTTCGCGCGTGATCGCGATGACATAGCTCCGCTTGTCGACGACGGAGTAGAGCATCGTCGCTTCATCGGGCGACAGCTGGGGTGACAAGCGATGCGGTGATCGCTTGCGCCAAACCTACAACCGGCCTCAAGCGACGGCGTGTCATGAACCCTCTCGCTGCCGATTTCGAACCATTACGTCTTGGGGAGCAGCGATGGGGAGCAGCGTTCAAATTGCTGCGCTCTGGTCCACCTTCGCGCGCGCTTCGCCAGCGAGGCGGACCAGCATCTTGCGCAGCGCCGTGCCATCAGTCACCCGCTCCGGGAACTCCAGCCGCAGCGCGATCTGGCCATCCTGCATGTCGAGACCTTCGGGGTCGCAGCCGGTGCAGCGCCAGTCGCCTTTCGCCGCGCCGAGGAGTTTTGTCGCATAGAGGCCGATGGCGTCGCGGTGGTCGGCATTCATGTGCGCGACCGCCCCCTCCTCCGCCGCCAGCAGATCCTCGGCGCCGGTGAGGTCGGTAAGGAACTGTTCGGGCTTGAGGTCGACGATCCGGCCGAAGCCGGCGACCAGATGGGTTCCCGTGGGCTGAATTCTAAAGAGAGAGAAATCCTTAAACGAAACAAAGGTTTCTGCCGAGGGGTGGGCATTGAGATACCGCCGCTGGAGCAGATTCTTGTCGGACGAGGCCTGTTCCGCCCGGCCAGACAGCATGATCCGGGCGCCCTCCAGCGGGTCGCCGGCCGCGCGCTCGTCCAGCATCAGCGAGACCCGGTTATCTGCCAGGATGTTCCTGGTGTGCACGGCCAGTCCCGAGATCAGAAGGATCGGCGAGCCGTCGGGGTGGCTCGCCAGATTGACCAGGGAACAATAGGGATCGCCGCTGCCGGCCATCAGCGTCGCCAGCGCTCCCTGGCGCGAGCGCCTGAGCAGCGATTTGGCGAGCTTTCCGGGATCGAAATTGGGGGTCGGTTGCATCGGCTTTCTCGGGTCAGGTGGTTGCAAGGAGGGTCTTTTTTCGGGTAAACGGGGATCAGGTTATGGGTCGGAACGCGGCGAAACTGCCGTGTTTCATGGAACTTGGTCACACTTCAGCCCAGCTTGCATTGCTCGGTGACAAGGTTCGAATGCCAACTTCGGCACCCATGTATGCGGCGCATCAGTGGATTGCTCGCCGTTTCAAGCCACGACCCAAACGGACAGCAGAAAGCAGAGGCTCATGCCCACAATCGCTTTGGTCGACGACGACCGCAACATTCTCACATCCGTCTCGATCGCGCTGGAAGCCGAAGGCTACCGCATCATGACCTACACCGACGGCGCCTCCGCGCTTGACGGCTTCCGCACCACCCAGCCCGATCTTGCCATCCTCGATATCAAGATGCCGCGCATGGACGGCATGGAGACGCTGCGCCGGCTGCGGCAGAAATCCGACCTGCCGGTGATCTTCCTGACCTCCAAGGACGAAGAGATCGACGAGCTGTTCGGCCTCAAGATGGGCGCCGACGACTTCATCCGCAAACCGTTCTCGCAGCGCCTGCTGGTCGAACGCGTCAAGGCCGTGCTGCGCCGCTCTGCGCCGAAGGACCCGACGGTCGCGCCGAAGGAAAACGACGCCAAGGCGCTCGACCGCGGCCTGCTGCGCATGGATCCGGAACGGCATACCTGCACCTGGAAGAACGAGCCGGTGACGCTGACCGTCACCGAATTCCTGATCCTCCAGGCGCTGGCAACGCGGCCCGGCGTGGTCAAGAGCCGTAACGCGCTGATGGACGCAGCCTACGACGACCAGGTCTATGTCGACGACCGTACCATCGACAGCCACATCAAGCGGCTGCGCAAGAAGTTCAAGGTGGTCGACAACGAGTTCGAGATGATCGAGACACTCTACGGCGTCGGCTACCGCTTCAAGGAAGCCTGAGGTTCACGCGCCTTCACGAAAGACTGAGAGCATCTCCGGTTCTGATTCCATCGGGACCGGGATGGCTCTAGGATGCGGGGACCCTTCGCACGAGATGTCCTAACGCGGGCGTAAGCATTGCTTGACCGAACGCAGCCTGACGAAAACCAGAACGCCGGGGATGTCGCGTCCGGCGGCGTTCCGGAGCACGTCGCCGACGGCAAGCTGGCCACGCAGGCCTGGCGGCCGCTGTCCTGGCTGACGCGCGCCGGTCAGTACTTCTTCGCGCTCTCCTTCTCGAGCCTGACCCGCCGCATCGTCTCGCTCAACCTCGCTGGCCTCGTCGCGCTGGTTGCGAGCATTCTCTATCTCTCGCAGTTTCGCGCCGGCCTGATCGACGCGCGGGCGCAGAGTCTGCTGGTGCAGGCCGAGATCATCGCCGGTGCAATCGGAGCGTCGGCGACTGTGCAGACCAACGCGATCACGGTCGACCCTGACCGGCTCCTCGATCTGAAACTGGGCGACAGCTATGGCGGGACGGACGACTCGCTGGATTTCCCGATCAATCCGGAGCGCGTGGCGCCGGTCTTGCGCACGCTGATCTCTCCGACCAAGACCCGCGCGCGGATATTCGACCCCATTGGAACGGTGCTGCTCGACAGCCGTGACCTGGAGAATGTGCTGGCCTTTCCGCTGCCGCCGCCATCGCAGAAGCCTGGCTTCGTCGAGCGCGGTTTGACTTCGGTACGCCTCTGGATCAACCGCGGCGACCTGCCGCTGTATCGCGAGTTGGGGCGCGAGAACGGCAATGGCTATGCGGAAGTGAGCGATGCGCTCCGGGGCCAGAAGCGTTCGATGGTACGGGTCAATTCGCGCGGCGAGGTGATCGTCTCGGTCGCGGTCCCCGTGCTGCGCTCGCGCGCGATTCACGGCGCGCTGATGCTGTCGACGCAGGGCGACGACATCGACCAGATGGTGACCGCCGAGCGCCTCGCGATCCTGAAGGTCGGCGGCGTTGCCGCCGCGGTCATGATCATGTTGTCGCTGCTGCTCGCCAGCACGATCGCAGGTCCCGTGCGCCGGCTCGCCGACAGCGCCGAGAGCGTCCGCCGCCGCATCAAGGCCCGCATCGAGATCCCCGACTTCACCCGGCGCCGTGACGAAATCGGTCACCTTTCCGGCGCGTTGCGCGACATGACCAGCGCACTCTACAGCCGGATCGAGGCGATCGAGATGTTCGCCGCGGACGTTGCGCACGAGCTGAAGAACCCGCTGACCTCGCTGCGCTCCGCGGTCGAGACGCTGCCGCTGGCGCGCAACGAGAACAGCCGCGCGCGCCTGCTCGAGGTGATCGAGCATGACGTCAAGCGGCTCGACCGCCTCATCTCCGACATCTCCGACGCCAGCCGCCTCGATGCCGAATTGCAGCGCCAGGATGCGGTCCCGGTCGACCTGCGCCGCTTGCTGACGACGCTCGTATCGGTCGCCAACGAAACCAAGCTCGGCCACGACGTCGCGGTCGAAATGCGCCTCGAGGGCCGCAGCCCGACCGACAATTTCGCCGTGACCGGCCACGATTCACGGCTCGGGCAGGTGGTCTCCAACCTGCTCTCCAACGCGCAATCCTTCTCCGAAGCCGGCAGCAAGGTGCGCCTCACCTGCCGCCGGGTGCGTTCCGAGATCGAGATCGTGATCGACGACGACGGCCCCGGCATCCGCGACGACGCGGTGGAGCGGATTTTCGAGCGCTTCTACACCGACCGTCCGCACCAGGGCTTTGGCCAGAACTCCGGCCTCGGCCTGTCGATCTCCAAGCAGATCGTCGATGCCCATGGTGGACGCATCTGGGCGGAGAACCGTTCAGGTCCGGCGGATGAGGACGGAGCGCCTACGGTTGCCGGCGCGCGTTTCGTGGTGAGGCTGCCGGCGCTATGAGTGACCGCGGCCCCAGCGTTCACGCCTCCGCAGTCAAGGTCGGGACTCTGGCGGTGCTGATCCGCGGGCCCTCAGGCTCCGGCAAGTCACGCCTTGCCTTCGATTTGATCATGGCGGGACGCGCCGGCGTGGTCGAAAGGGCCGTTCTGGTCGGCGATGACCGTGTCCATCTGGCGACAGTCGGCCATGAAATTGAGGTCCGCCCTTGCGGGACACTGGCCGGCCTGATCGAGATCCGGGGACTGGGAATCCGACGCTGCGACTTCGTGGAGCATGCGACCGTCGGCCTCGTGGTCGATCTGGACGCCGCCGACGCGGAACGCATGCCTGCGACGGAATCGCTGAAAACAACCATATCCGGTGTCGAAATACCGCGAATCCCGGTCGCCCGCGACCATTCGCCCCTTCCACTGGTTGTTGCGGCCTTGACCACTACCAAGAGTTCATCTTCCGTTAGCCCTTCGGACGATTGCTCGAAGGGAAATGGTAACCATATGAACCCCACTATCGCGACCGAATAGACCGGCGCAGCTCCCCTCATCCATCCGTCTAGATTCAGGGAGATACGCAACATCCCCTCTTGCGCGGGGGCTCTGGATGGTCAAAGTGGCGCGTTCGTGCGGTGCACCAAAAGCGCCCGCGAGGAGTTTTTCCGATGATTGGTCTAGTACTTGTGACCCACGGGCGCCTTGCCGACGAATTCAAGGCAGCGCTTGAGCATGTCATGGGCCCACAAAAGCAAATCGAAGCGATCACGATCGGCGCCGAAGATGATTCCGATCTCTGTCGAAGCGACATCATCGAGGCGGTTAACCGCGTCGATTCCGGCGACGGCGTCGCGATCCTCACCGACATGTTCGGCGGCACGCCGTCCAACCTTGCAATATCCTGCATGAGCCGGCCGAAGGTCGAGGTGCTCGCGGGCATCAACCTTCCCATGCTGGTGAAGCTCGCCAAAGTGCGCGAAGAGCGTTCGCTGCCCGACGCGATCGCAATGGCCCAGGAAGCGGGCCGCAAATACGTCACCATCGCCAGCCGCGTGCTCGCCGGCAAATGAGCGACGACGCGCCGCTCGGAAACCAAGCCGGGCCAGGCGTGCCGGCGGGAGCGATCTCCAAAGAGCTCCTGATCATCAATAAGCGCGGCCTGCACGCCCGCGCCTCCGCGAAATTCGTCCAGGCGGTCGAGCGCTTCGACGCGCAAGTGTGGGTGACGCGCGGTGGCGAGACCGTCGGCGGCACCTCGATCATGGGCCTGATGATGCTCGCCGCTGGTCCCGGCACCACGATCACGGTGGCTGCCGCCGGCACTGAAGCGGAAGCCGCACTCGCGGCGATCACCGAACTCGTTGCAAGCAAGTTCAACGAGGAAGGGACCTAGCGCTTAGCGGCGCCTCGCTACTTCCCCGGCGGCGCGATGTAGATGTTCCAGCTCATCGATGGCCCCGCCTTGCCGTGGGTGAAGCGGCGCGTCGTCATCACCATGCGCTCGGCATCCGGTGCGATCTCCGACACCCATTTCTCGAACGCAGGCAGGCGGCCGTCGGTTGGATCGAACACGCCGATGAAGCCGTGCTTCTTGAGGTCTTCGAGTGACGTCAGACCTGAATTCCAAGCTTCGTTCGGCGTGAACGCGCTGGGATGATCGGGGCTGTAGAACACCATCGGCTGGATCGACTCCATGGTGCCGGCGACGACCGCCCAGCGCGAGGCGAAGCGCGCGTGCCAGGCTTGCGTCAGCTCGCGCGCCAGATCGGAGCGCGCGCCATAGGTTGAGGTGTTGCCGGCATTGGCCGCCATCTCGCGCGCGGCGATCCAGGGCGAGGCGGCGAGCGTAGCGACGCTGAGCACGAGCCAGATCGCGGCGATGTTGAACAGCGTGGCGCTTTGCACCCGCAACGCCGGGATCGCGACCAGCGCCAGCGGCACCAGGAAGAACAGCGAGATGCCCCAATCCGTCTTCATGTAGATGCTGAAGACCAGGGCACCGAGCGGCGGCCCGACCGCGACGATGATCTGGACGATCCAGACGTTCAATGCCTGCGAAACATTGACGCCAGGATTGGCGCCGCGCCCCCAGGCCCGCGTGACGATGCGTAACGGCGCGCGCAGGAGCAGCGTGACCCACGGCGGCACCAGCGCCATCGCGAGCGCGGCCAGCGCCACCGGCAGCGCCAGCAGCGCGAAATTATGCAAGAAGTAGCCAGCCACGAGCTGATGCACCTGGCGGCTGTCATCGAGGCTGTAGGTGTCGCCGGCATAGGTCAGCGGCACGAAATGCGCGTCCGCGAGCCAGACGATGTGCGGGATCATCGCCACGACCATCGTCGCGATCGCCACCCACGGCGCCGGCGACAACAGGAATCTTGCGCGATCCGGATGGATCAGCGCTGCAAGGCCGATGGCGCCGATCATGGTGAGCACCCAGTACTTGGTCATCAGCGCCAGCGCGCCGGCGAGCCCGAACCAGATGCCGGACTGCCAGCTCCGCTTCTCGAAGGCGTTAAGATAGGCGAGCACGAGCAGCGGCAAAGTCACGAGCTGGAGCAGGTCCGGATTGTACTTGAAACCCTTGAAATTGAAGATTGGGTAGAGCGCGACCATCACCACGACCAGGAACGCGCGCCGTGCGTCCACCACGCGCAGCGCAAGCAGCCAGCAGATCACCATGCCGCCGCCGACGGTCGCCATCGCCAGCGCATAGGTCGCCCAGTCCGTCGCCGGGAACACCTTGAACCAGAGGCCGGCGACCCAGCCCGACAGCGGCGGGTGCTTGCCGTAGCCGAGCAGGAATTTCTGGCCCCAGCCATAGGCCTCTGCGACGTCCATGTGAACGTCCTGCGCCGCCTTGAGATTGATCAGGATGAAGGTCCAGAGCACCGCGTGCAGGATCGCAAGCTGAATCACCAGCCACAGGCGCGCCTGCGGCCGGGTCGCGCAGGCAACCAGCCAGGCCCGGAAGCGGCGAAAGCTCACCCGGGGCTTCGCGCGCGCGTTGGCGGATGGAATCGAGGTCGTCGACATGGGCCGTTGCGTAGCGCGTTTTGGCCCCGCTTGAAATCAGCTTGGCGTGAACAAAGGCCCTGAAAAAACAGCAATATGGTTGCCGCACGGGGATGTGAGTGGTATCCCGCGCCCATGACGACCATCCCCATTTCCAACATCCGCAATTTCTCCATCGTCGCCCATATCGACCATGGCAAATCGACGCTGGCCGACCGCCTGATCCAGATGACCGGCGGCCTCACCGACCGCGAAATGGCGGGCAAGGAGCAGGTGCTCGATTCCATGGACATCGAGCGCGAGCGCGGCATCACCATCAAGGCGCAGACGGTCAGGCTCGCCTACCGCGCCAAGGACGGCAAGGATTACATCTTCAACCTGATGGACACGCCCGGCCATGTCGACTTCGCCTACGAAGTCTCGCGGTCGCTGGCGGCCTGCGAGGGTTCCCTGCTGGTGGTCGACGCCAGCCAGGGCGTGGAAGCGCAGACGCTCGCCAACGTCTACCAGGCGCTCGACAACAATCACGAGATCGTCCCGGTCCTGAACAAGGTCGACCTGCCAGCTGCCGAACCCGAGAAGATCAAGCAGCAGATCGAGGACGTCATCGGCATCGATGCCTCCGACGCGGTGATGATCTCGGCCAAGACCGGCCTCGGTGTGCCCGATGTGCTGGAGGCCATCGTCACCCGGCTGCCGCCGCCGAAGGGCGACCGCGACGCGACGTTGAAGGCGCTGCTGGTCGACAGCTGGTACGACGTCTATCTCGGCGTCGTCGTGCTGATCCGCGTCGTCGACGGTGTCATGAAGAAGGGCAGCCGTGTTCGCATGATGGGCACCGGCGCGGCCTACGACATCGAACGCGTCGGCTTCTTCACGCCGAAGATGCAGCAGGTCGACGAGCTCGGTCCCGGCGAGATCGGCTTCATCACCGCCGCGATCAAGGAAGTCGCCGACACCCGCGTCGGCGACACCATCACCGACGACAGGAAGCCGATCACCGAGATGCTGCCAGGCTTCAAGCCGGCAATCCCGGTGGTGTTCTGCGGTCTGTTCCCGGTCGATGCCAACGACTTCGAGACGCTGCGCGGCGCCATGGGCAAGCTGCGCCTCAACGACGCCAGCTTCTCCTTCGAGATGGAAACCTCCGCCGCGCTCGGCTTCGGCTTCCGCTGCGGCTTCCTCGGCCTGCTGCACCTGGAGATCATCCAGGAGCGGCTGTCGCGCGAATTCGATCTCAACCTGATCGCGACTGCGCCGAGCGTCATCTACAAGATGAAGCTCAACGACGGCTCCGAGATCGAGATTCACAATCCCGTCGACATGCCCGACGTGGTCAAGATCGCCGAGATCCAGGAACCCTGGATCGAGGCCACCATCCTCACCCCCGACGAATATCTCGGCAGCGTGCTGAAGCTGTGCCAGGACCGCCGCGGCTCGCAGAAGGAGCTGACTTACGTCGGCGCCCGCGCGATGGTGAAATACGATTTGCCGCTCAACGAGGTCGTGTTCGACTTCTACGACCGTCTGAAGTCGGTCTCAAAGGGTTACGCCTCGTTCGACTATCATCTGACCGACTACAAGCCGGCGGATCTCGTGAAGATGCAGATCCTGGTCAACAACGAGCCGGTCGATGCGCTCTCGATGCTGGTGCATCGGACCCGTGCGGAGGGGCGCGGCCGCGCCATGGTCGAGAAAATGAAGGAGCTGATCCCGCCGCACATGTTCCAGATCCCGATCCAGGCGGCGATCGGCGGCAAGGTGATCGCCCGCGAGACGGTGCGCGCGCTGCGCAAGGACGTCACCGCAAAGTGCTACGGCGGCGACATCACGCGTAAACGAAAACTTCTGGAGAAGCAGAAGGAAGGCAAGAAGAAGATGCGGCAGTTCGGCAAGGTCGACATCCCGCAGGAAGCTTTCATTGCCGCGCTGAAGGTGGATAGCTGAGGCGAGGTTCGGACAGGTCCGATCCGGACGTTTGGGCCGGAAAATAAAAAACGCGAAAACAACCCCATGCACAGTAGCCGACCCATTGTTGGCATTGCGCTTTTTCGCTTTTTACGAATCCTGTTTGACGTGTCGGGCAAAACAGGGGCATGATGGCATCATGGCAGCGGGTGCAGTCGGCAGACGGTAATGTCCTGTCAAACCACCCCCGTCGCGTTTGTGCTCATAGCCCGGATACCTCCAGAGGGCGTCGAACCGTTTCGAGCCTACGAGGATGCCGTCCTGCCGCTGTTGCCTGAGTTCAATGGATCTCTGGAGCGTCGTCTTCGCAACCCGGACGGCACCATCGAGATACACATCGTGAGCTTCACGTCCGAAGCGGACTTTCAAAACTACCGGAATGATCCTCGGCGAACAGCGCACGTCCGGCTGTTGGAAAAATCATCCGCGAAGCTGGACTTGTTCCCGATGGCGAACGTGTAGCGCCCGACAATATCTGGCTTGCTGTTGCGTCGCGGCAATCGTACTAAGAGCGCTCGTCGGACCCGAGTTCATCGGGTGGCTCGGCCGGGCGCCCATCCCCCGGAAACCCTCAGCGTAGCGACATCGAAGCTTACCTTTAGGCCGACCGGGCGCCGCCCGTCGCCTCGCTGGTCTTATTGGTTTCAGCAAAATGACGTTCTACCAAACGTTCCGCCGCGAGTGGCTGACAAACGTTTCCACGGACCTGCTCTCCGGTGTTCTCGTTGCGCTGGCGCTAATTCCGGAGGCCATCGGTTTTTCGATTGTCGCGGGCGTCGACCCGAAGGTGGGCCTTTACGCCTCATTCTCGATCGCCTGCGTGACCGCCGTCGTCGGCGGCAGGCCGGCGATGATCTCCGCAGCGACGGCATCGACCGCGGTGCTGATGATCACCCTGGTCCGCGATCACGGCCTTCAGTACCTGTTCGCCGCCACGGTGCTGATGGGACTGATTCAGATCGCCGCAGGGGCCCCGCGGCTTGGTCTGCTCATGAAGTTCGTGTCCCGCTCGGTCATGACCGGATTTGTAAACGCCTTGGCCATTCTCATTTTCCTGGCTCAGTTGCCGCAATTGACGCACGTCGGCTGGGAAACCTACGCGATGGTCGGCGCGGGCCTGGCCATCATCTATCTGTTCCCTTACGTCACCAAACGAGTGCCGTCCGCCTTGGTCAGCATCATCGTGCTGACCGCGTTTACGCTATGGTCCGGTATCAAGCTGCGTACCGTCGGCGACATGGGCGAATTGCCGTCCAGCCTCCCGTTCTTCGCGATCCCCCAGGTCCCCTTCAATCTGGAGACCCTGAGGATCATCCTGCCGTACTCGCTGGCGATGGCTGCGGTCGGGCTGCTGGAATCGCTTCTGACGGCTTCGATCGTCGACGACATGACCGATACTGGCAGCAACAAGAACCGGGAATGCGTAGGCCAGGGCGTCGCCAACTTCGTCACCGGCTTCCTCGGTGCAATGGGCGGATGCGCCATGATCGGGCAATCGGTCATCAACGTCACCGCCGGCGCGCGCACCCGTTTATCAACGTTCTTCGCCGGAGCCTTCTTGCTGTTCCTGATCGTTGTCCTTGGCGAGTGGGTGAAGCAGATTCCGATGGCCGCGCTCGTGGCCGTGATGATCATGGTCTCGATCAGCACGTTCAACTGGTCGTCCCTCGTTAACCTGCGGTCCCACCCCCTAAGTTCGAGCGTAGTGATGTTGGCCACCGTCGTGGTCGTTGTGGCGACCGGCGATCTGTCGATGGGCGTGCTCACGGGCGTCGTGCTCAGCGGCGTGTTCTTCGCCGGCAAGGTGGCACGCCTGCTCGGGATCGAAACGGAACTTTCCGAAGACGGACGCAAGATCACTTATTACGTCACGGGGCAGGTTTTTTTCGCCTCCTCCAACAGTCTTGTCGATGCCTTCGAGTACCTCGATGTGCCGAGCCGGGTCCGAATCGACGTCAGCGACGCGCATTTCTGGGACATCACTGCCATCGGAGCACTGGATGACATCGTTCTCAAGCTTCGTCGCAACGGCGCCGAAGTCGAGGTCATCGGGCTCAACCAGGCCAGCGCCACAATGGTCGAACGCTTCGGTACGCACCATAAGCCAGGTGCGCGGACGAAAGCGGTCCATTAGTGGAAGCATGATGTTGCCCGGCTAGGTGAAATCGGACTCACCGCATCAAGCATCGCAGGATGCGGTTGAGCCCTAGCGCCGGCGCCTTGTCGGCATTACGTTATTTCGGTTTTGACGAAGCCTGTTTGACTGGTCGGGCAAAACACTGCCATGACGCCATCATCGCAGCGCGTGTGATCGGCAGGGCCGAAAAACGCGACGCGGCTCATTGAGGCGCGGTCGTTGGCGCAGTCAGTGTCCAACCTTCCTGAATTGGACCAGGCTGAACGAGCCGATGCCGCTTGTCCCGATAAAGGTGAAGCCGGCCAGCACGGCCAGCCTGCGATACTCGGCTTCGGTCCGCTCGCGGCCGCCAGGTCCCCTCAGCATATTGAGGTCGCTCATGGCGCAGGAGCGGTCCTGGGTCTCGGTCGTGGCAAGCTCCGGCATGATCCGCTCGATCACGATCAACGTTCCGCTGACCGGTAGCGCCTCCCGGCAGTTGCGCAGAATAACCTCGCAACGATCGTCCTTCCAGTTGTGCAGGATGCTCTTCATCAGGATCGTGTCGGCGCCGCCCGGAACCGCTTCAAAGAAACTCCCGGCAACGAACCGGCAGCGATTGGCGATGCCAAGCCGGTCAAAATGCGCATGCGCTCCAGCCTCGCAGCGCGCAAGGTCGAAGGAGATCCCCTCAAGATGCGGGTTGTGCTTGAGTACGCCGCCGATCAATTCGCCGGTGCCGCCACCGAGATCCATGACGACGCGCGCGACCGTGAAGTCATGGGCCGCAACGATCCTTGGAACGATGGACCGTGTGAGACTGACCATCGCGGCGTTGAACCGGCGGTTCCATTCCGGCGCCTTGCTTGTCGCGGCGTAGCGATCGTCGCCGTCGCCGCGCAACTCGCCCGCGCTCTTCCCGGAGCGAACCGACTCGACCAGTCCGCTCCAGGATTGCGCGAGCATCTCGCCCTCAAAGAGAACCCAGTCCTTGAAGGACGGGTCGGCCGCCTCGTCGAGCTGCCGGCCGAGATCGGTCATGGCAAACCGGTCCCGGTCGGCCTGCCTGCACAGGCCAATCGTCGTCAGGCCGACGAGCAGTCTGCGCAGCGCACTTTCGTCGGCGGACACCAGCCGGGCAAGCTCGGCCACCGATTTCGCCTCATCGCCGATGGCCTCGGCGAGATTGAGCTTCGCCGCCGCATAAATCACTGCGGTGACGCGATGGGACTGCACGAGATCATGCACGGATGCTGGCTCGCTCATGTGTTGCCTCCTGTCAGTGCGGGTTC
Organism: Bradyrhizobium sp. 139; assembly: GCF_023074175.1. GTDB lineage: Bacteria > Pseudomonadota > Alphaproteobacteria > Rhizobiales > Xanthobacteraceae > Bradyrhizobium. The sequence goes on along the minus strand of NZ_JADPKS010000035.1, from coordinate 7,388 downwards.
AATCGGTCGGGACGAACCCCGTTGCCTGCACGATCGCCTTCCACCGGTCGGATTCGGATGCGATCAGCCTGGCGAAGTCTCCCATGGCGATCGCGTCGGGCTCGACGGCCAGCTTTGCCATGCCGACTCTGACCTCGTCGGTGCGCAAGCCCGCCTGGATCGCGGCGTTGAGCTTGTCGACGATCGACGCTGGCGTTTTCGCCGGAACGAAGAACGCAAACCATGTGAGGTCCTCGAGCGACGGATATCCAGCTTCCCGTACCGTCGGCACCGCCGGAACAAACGGGCAGCGGCGCGGTCCGGTGGTTGCCAGCGCACGAAGATCGCCAGACTGGACGAGTCCGAGCGAGCTACCAATCGGCATGACGGTCGCGGCAATCACGCCCTTGACCAGATCCTGAATCGCGCCACCGCCCTGATACGGTACGTGAAGAAAATCGAACCCCGCGTTGAGGCCCAGCATCGTACCGAGAAAATGCAGCGTGGTTCCGGCGCCCGGCGTGCCATAGGTGGCGAGCTTCGGATTGGCGCGGCACCAGGCCACAAAGTCTGCCAGTGTCTTGACATCAGGCGGCACCATGGGACCGACCGTCAGCAATGTCGGGGTCGAGGCGACAGTCGACACCGGCGTGAAATCGCGCGGCTGGTATCTCAGCGTCTTGTAGACGTGCGGAAAGAACATCATGAAGCCGAGCGGCGCGAACAGGATGACCGATCCGTCGGCATCGGCGTTCTTCACTGCCTCCACCGCGATGCGACCGCCCGCGCCCGGCCGGCTCTCGACCACGATGGTTTCCGCATAGCCGCTCATCTGGCCGGCCACGAGCCGCGCCAGCCCATCCTGCAGTCCAGGCGTGAAGCCCGTCAGGATATGTACGGTTCTCGCGATCGGCTGTGCAAGCGCCCGCGGCACAAGATGCGCGGCGGAGAACGCGGCAGCGGCCGCCGACAACACGTCACGGCGCGTGATCATCGCCTGTCTCCCTGGCCGAGCCCAAATAAGATCGCGGCAAACTACCTGACCATTGCGGCAGCTTCCGCAGGTATGGATCGATCGGGTCGCACGAACACAAAACGGGACATCGCGGATATCTGCGCATCCTCGTGGCCGTCCTGGCCGATCAGGATGAGACCTGCTCCGCCGTTGGCCACCGTTAGAACGACCGCTTCACCCGCCCATGTCCTGATAGGTTCCATTCCAATGATCAGAAACTCACCGATCGGCTGGTCCAAATACTGGAGCCTCAGCTGCGGCGCGATTTCGGGGGGCGCAAGAGCAAAACCGAGCTCTTGTGCACGCACATAGATGTCCCGCAGCGACGATGTCTCACCTTGAAACCCGAGCTTGGCAACGGACACAACGACAAGCTCAACCTCCGCCTTCTTGCGGCTCAGCGTAAAGGCCGGTCGAGCCAGTATGTCAGCGGCCGAGTTTCCGACGCCGCACCCCATTGCACTCATCGCGTTGCGAAGAGCGAAAGTATCCGCGAACGTCCCTGTCAGGATCGTCTTCCACACCAAGGCATCTGCAGCGGAGCTGACCGGAATCTCCGATCCGAGAGCCGGCAGAGCTGCCTTGACCGCAAGGTGTCTCCGCAAAACATCTCGCGCGGTGCATTGAGCCTCGGCGCGATCTGCAGAGACCAAGCCAAGCAGGCTGAAGAGCAACAAGATCACAAATGTATCGCCAATGTGCCGGCACGTCGAACGATGCGGTCTTGCGATGCTTCGCTGCGAGGCAATGTAGTCGATCTCGCCGCGCGTCGTGCCGATATCCATCAGCTCCCGATCGCTGAGGGCACAGAGGGTGGCTTGTACATTCTGTCGTCTGCGGCGTTTCAGCCATCCGCTCCGGAATCGCAGGAAAAGGTTGATAGCCCGCTGCAGGGATGTGGCAGTCCGTCGCATCTGCTCAACGCCGGAAGTGGCACTCATCGGCAATTTTCCTTGGCAATGCCTCTACCGACGGCAGGCTGTCAGGATTGGGCCGGGCGCGCTTGACGTGCAGCTTACATTTTCCTTACCGACGGCTTATTCTTTGCGTCCCAACTGGTGCAAAGGCGGCTTCATCCGGCGGAGTGTTGTCTACAGGGGTGCCAGCTTGCGCTATCTCTTTGATCAATACGTGTTCGACACAGACCGGCGCGAGCTGCATCGCGGGCCTGATGCTGTGCCCGTTGCACCACAGGTCTTCGACATTCTCGATTATTTGATCCGCAACAGGGAGCGCGTTGTCAGTAAAGACGACCTCATGAACGCCATTTGGAAAGGGCGTATCGTGTCTGAGGCTGCGCTTACGACCCGCATGAATGCCGCCCGCACCGCAGTCGGTGACTGCGGGGAAGCCCAGCGCCTGATCAAAACAATCCCGCGCAAGGGCTTCCGTTTCGTCGGAGCGGTCCGGGAAGCACGGACCCCGAATCCTTTGGCAGCGGTCCACCACCAGCCAGAGACGAGGACCGCGGCCCTCCCGCTACCCGATAAGCCCTCGATTGCCGTACTTCCTTTCGTCAGCCTCAGCTCCGATCCGGAGCAGGAGTATTTCGCAGATGGCATCGTGGAGGAGATCACGATGGCCCTCTCTCGCTTTCGTTGGTTGTTTGTGATCGCGCGCAATTCGAGTTTTGCGTATAAGGGCCGGGTCGTCGACGTAAAGCAGGTGGGCCGCGAGCTTGGTGTGCGCTACGTGCTTGAAGGTAGCGTGCGCAAAGCGGAAAATCGCATTCGAATCGCGGGACAGCTTATCGATGCCGAAACTGGGGCACATCTCTGGGCAGACCGCTTCGACGGTTCGATCGAGGATATGTTCGATCTGCAGGACAATCTGACGGCCAGTGTCGTCGGCGCAATCGCCCCGAAGCTGCAGCGTGAGGAGATCAAACGGGCAAGGCGCAAGCCTATCGAAAGTCTGGATGCGCACGACCATTACCTGCGCGGGCTGGCGAAAATTCGTTGGTCTAACAACGCGAACACCGAGGCGCTGCAGCTCTTTTGCAAGGCGATCGAGCTCGACCCTCGTCTGGCCTGTGCCTATGGCATGGCCGCCTGGTGCTATGTTCGGCGCAAGGCGAATGGCTGGATCAACAATCCGGTAAAGGAAATTGCCGAAGCCACCCGGCTGGCCCGGAAGGCAGTAGAACTGGGCACAGACGATCCATTTGCACTATCTGTGGGCGGATATGCACTCGCCTTTATAGCCCATGAGTTCGACGACGCAGCGGCTTTCGTGGATCGGGCGTTAGCTGGCAATCCCAACTTCGCACAAGCGTGGTCCACCAGTGCCTGGTTGAGAGTTTGGCGAGGAGAGCCGGACCTCGCCCTCGAGCACTCTGCATATGCCATGCGACTTAGCCCGCTCGACCCCCCGATGTACTACAATTCGCAGGGAGCCATGGCGTATGCGCATTTTCTGGCAAGCCGTTATGACGCGGCAGCGTCATGCGCCGAGAACGCATTGCGTAGTCATACCAATTTCCTGCTCCTGACCTGCATTTCTGCGGCCAGCAACACACGCGCAGGGCGGCTTGAACGCGCGCAACGATCCGTCTTGCAAGCGCTTGAACGCAATCCAGATCTGCATGCCAATCTCAGGAATCTGGCACCGTTTCGCCGGGCAGACGACTACGCGAACTTCGAGAAGGCCCTTTGCGAGGCAGGTCTTTCGGAAAGGCACGACGCTGCCACCCCCTGACGGGGCGGACTGTTGCTCACGGCTTACATTTTCCCTGCCGAAGGCCTATTGTCCGCAGACAACTGCTCCCGCACCCTCGGAGGATAGAGGGCAGGCTTGGGAATGGTGCCATGCGCTATTTCTTCGAGGACTGTGCGTTGGACACCGAGCGGCGCGAATTGCGGCGCGGCCCCGATGTCGTGCCGACGGCGCCCCAGGTTCTCGATCTGCTCGAACATCTGATCCGCAGCAGGGATCGCTTCGTCAGCAAGGACGATCTCGTCAACGCGATCTGGAATGGCCGGATCATATCCGATGCGGCGCTGACGACGCGGCTGAACGCGGTCCGGCGCGCGATCGGTGACTCCGGTCAGCAACAACGTCTTATCAAGACATTTCCACGAAAGGGCTTTCGTTTCGTGGGCGCCGTGCACGACGAGGATCGACGACCAGGAACCGCGGCAGCGGTTACGGTCCCGATTACCTCCGCAATCGTTGTTGGCGAACGGCGATCCGCTGGCTGGCTGGAGGACCTCAGAGGTCGTTTAAAGCTCGTCGGCAGCGTGCTGGCGTCGGTCGCCGCCATCGGCGCAATTGCCGGCGGCCTCGCCGGATATTGGAATGTCTGGAAGACGGTCCGTACTGACGCAAAACGGGAAGCTCAAAATATCCAGGGACAACCGACGGTCAGGCCCGAGATCGTGCCGCGTCTCTCCCTCGTCGTGTTGCCCTTCGCCAGCCTCGACGACGATCCAGCGCAGGACTCCTTTGCCGACTCCATCTCGACAGATTTGACGGCCGAGCTCGCGCGAACGCCCGCCACTTTCGTTGTTGGACGCGACACCGCCTTTACCTACAAGAAGAAGCCGATCGATTTGCAGCAGCTCGGGACCGATCTCGGCATCCTATGGGCCGTGCGAGGCGCGGTGAGACGCAACGGAGACCAGGTGCGGGTCAACGTATCTCTCACCGACCTTCAGACCGCCCGCGACATCTGGTCGGATCGGTTCGACGGCGACCTCGCAAATCTGGCCGTCTTGCAGGATACCATCACAGCGCGGCTTCTCTGCGTTGCACACTTGCACCTCCGTCAATATGCAGAAGCCCTCCAACAGTGCAGCCGTTCCTTAAATATGACCGGCGCGGACTTTCAGGCTTACATGAGTCTGATCTCGGCTTACGGGTGGACGGGGCAAGGGGAATGGACACGCGAAGGCACCGAGACTGCGGCAGAAGACACGTCCTAATTCTACCTTGCAGCGGCCCATGGCACGTGCTGATTTCTGCTCACGGATGGCATCATCGCACTCCGCCGGCGGCGTCGTGAAACAGGTGGAAGCCCCTTGTGGGGCTTCTCGCTTTTTATTCGACGCCGAAGGCGCGGCGTGCCCCGGGTCCGTGCGGTTATCGCTTTAGCCACCGATCTCGGTCTGCCCGACAAGCCCGACCTTCGCAAAGTAGCCATCCAGCTGCCCCACGTCGACTGACGAGACCACCGCACCGACATATCCGTCCGGCCGCACCAGCCACCATTGACCCGGCTCAGGCGCGTAGGCGCTCTCGAAATAACCGTCGCTGTCGGCAAGGTCCCCACCGGCACCACTGTGATGGATGTGCAGACCGGCGCGTGGCGCTATCAGGTTCCGCTCCGCGTTGAAAGCGAGCAGCGTCCAATGAGCCCCGGCGAACAGCTCAAACAGCCGCCGCGTCTTGCCTGCCGAACCCTGAAGCGGTGCATCGGGTGCACGGTCTCCTGCAACGATGCGGCCGTGGCGCCCGGGCGCGTCCAGCGCCAACGCCGAGCCCGCATAACCGATGTCCAGTTGCTGGACTTCTCTGCCGCGCCGGCTGTCTCCTCGCTTCGACCCATCCAGCAACTTGGTCGCCAGTCCCAGCGTCGCCGCCGCGATCGGCCGCCGTTCTTCCTCATAGGTGTCGAGAAGCGCAGCCGGAGCCCGAGAGGCGAGCACGACCGCAAGCTTCCATCCGAGGTTATAGGCATCCTGAACGCTGGTATTGAGCCCCAAGCCGCCGGTCGGCGGATGTGTGTGCGCGGCGTCGCCTGCCAGGAGGACGCGGCCAACCCGGTAATGGTCGGCGAGGCGCGCGTTCATGGTGAAGGCGGATGCCCAGGATACCGAGTGAACGCAAACATCCTTCCGGCCAGTGCGCCCGGTCAGCATCGTGGTGAGACCGTCCTCGGACAGATCGACATCGCCCTCTAGCGGAACGGGGGCCTGCAGCTGAAAGAGTTCAGTGCCTGCCAGCGGGCAGACCGAGATCTGCCGCTCCATGTCTCCCTCATTGAAGCGGTGCCAGGCGTCGCGCCCGAAGCCGGTCAAAGTGACATCGGCGGCCACGGCGCGGACGCCCAATGTCTTGCCCGGAAAATCGATGCCGAGCGTCTTGCGAACAAAGCTGCGGCCGCCGTCCGTGCCGACAAGATAGCGAACACGGATGACCTCCTCTCCGGACTTCTGGACGAGATGCGTCGTCACGCCATCCTCGTCCTGCTCGAAGGATACCAGTTCGCAGCCGAACACCGGCTCATGCCCAAGCTCAATCAGGCGCTCTCGCATCACCCGCTCGGTTAGAAACTGCGGCACCATGAGCGGAATGTGGAAGGGCTCGGCTGCGCTTGGCTCCGACGGCTTGAACGAGGCGTTCTCCGAAAAGCTCCCATCTGGACGATACTCGCGCGGGATCGGGTACAGGCCACCGGCAGCGACCAAACGATCGAGGATGCCGAGGTCTTCGAAGATTTCCTGGGTTCGCGGCTGAATGCCCTTCCCGCGAGAGCCGCGGAATGCATCGTCCATCTTTTCAATCAAGCGGAACGGCACCCCGCGGCGAGCGAGTTCGATTGCCAGCGTCAATCCCGCCGCGCCAGCGCCGCAGATAAGCACCTCGGTTTCATATCTGGTTGTCATAAGCTTTCCTTTCCGTGTATTTTGCACGTAATCGGAGAAGCAGAATCATGTCAACCAAAAACGTGCAAAATACACGCATCTCGGAACAGATCAGGGCCATCCATGCCTCGCTTATCGACATCGTAAGCGTCATGAACCGGCCCGACCTCGATGAGGTACTGATCAAGGAAGCAGGTGTTCGGCTTGATCGGGCACTCTTTCCCCTGCTTGTGGGAATCGAACGGCTGGGGCCAGTCAGCATCGTGGACCTGGCCGCGAGAGCCGGCCGCGACCACACGACGGTCAGCAGGCAGGTCGCAAAGCTGGAGAGCCTTGGTTTGGTGGATCGCCAGGCTAACGAAACCGATCGGCGGGTGCGCGAGGCGGTGGTGACCAAGCAAGGCAAGGAAATGACGATGCTCATCGATGCGGCACGCGAGCGGATCGGCACTGCGGTCTTCTCAAGCTGGAAGCAGGCCGAGATTGATAACCTTGTGAGGCTCATGCGCAAATTCGCAGATGCCATGAAGGACTTCCCGCAGAGCTGAAACGGATGCGACGCACGAGAGAAGGGTGCTTGCGTGCGACCGTTAGCGCGTACGATCGGTTGAGCTCTCGCGAAACCATCGCGCCGACGCGGCAGACGCAGTGTCAAATCGTCTTGTTAGACTGATCCGATCGTGAGGCTCAAGTGCGATGGGTTTCGCTTCGAGACTGGGCAATTATTTGTTTTGTCGCCGGCTTACGCGGTCGTGTCGGAATGTTTGACGGATTTAGGCTCGGAGTGGCGCTGGGGCGGCCCGTAGCCG
>NZ_JADPKS010000143.1 GCF_023074175.1 Bradyrhizobium sp. 139 | reverse complement strand
TGTCAATCGGCGTTCAAATTTGACCCCGTATCGGCGTCCAATTTTGACCCCTTAGAGCGGCGGGTTTTGACGGTAGCGCTCGCCTCGTCGGAGCTGGTCGGGATAGCGGAGACGAGGCGAGCGCGGGCTGTGTGATCGTCGTCGCGGCTTTTGAAGCGCCAACTGTCGTTGCCGGTCTCAACGATGTCGCAGTGATGGGTCAGCCGGTCTAGCAACGCGGTGGTCATCTTGGCGTCGCCGAACACGCTGGGCCATTCTCCGAACGCGAGGTTGGTGGTGACAATGATCGACGTGCGCTCATAGAGCCGGCTGACGAGGTGGAACAGGAGCTGGCCGCCGGATTGAGCGAACGGTAGATAGCCGAGTTCGTCGAGGACGATGAAGTCGAGCCGGGTCAGATGCTCGGCGATGCGGCCCTGCCGTCCGTTGCGGGTCTCGATCTCCAGGCGGTTGACGAGGTCGACCACGTTGTAGAAGCGGCCGCGGGCACCCGATCGGATGCAGCTTCTGGCGATGGCGATGGCCATATGTGTTTTGCCGGTGCCGGTACCGCCGACCAGAACGGCGTTACGTTGCTGGGCGATGAAGCCGCCGCCGGCGAGATCATTGACCAGGGTCTGGTTGATGGGGGTGCCTTCGAACTGGAAGTCCTCAAGGTCCTTGGCAAGCGGCAGCTTGGCGATGGTGAGCTGGTACTTGATCGAGCGGGCCTGCTTCTCGTTGATCTCGGCATTGAGCAGGTCGCCGACAATGCGTTGGGGTTCGTGCTGGCGTTTGATGGCGGTCGCCATGATCTCGTCGAAGGCAGCCTTCATGCCGTAGAGCTTGAGCTCACCCATGAGGTCGAACAGTTGAGTACGCTCCATCAGATGGTTCTCCTGAGGTTGTCGTAACGAGCACAGTCGGCGATCGGGGCATGGCGCAATGTCAGCGCAGCCGGGGTGATGATGTTGGCCGGCGGCGCAGGATCACGCTGGCGGGCCAGAACGTTGAGTACGACATCGGCGGAATGAACGCCGTGAGCGATCGCCTCGGCACAGGCCGCCTCGACGGCCGGCAAGCCGTCGGTCAGAACCGCGTTGAGGATGTCGACCATCTGCCGATTACCATCGTCGACACTGGCGAGCTTGCGCCGTACACGCTCAATCGCCGCCGGCAGCACCCAGTCCTTGAAGGGAGCGCCGTTGCGCAAGGCACCGGGTTTGCGAGCCAGCACCGGCACATAATGCCAGGGATTGTAAATCGTCTCGCCGCGGCCAAATGAACGCGGATGCTCGGCAACAATGCGCCCGTCCTGGCGGATCACGATACGGTCTGCATAGGCATGAACCTCAACCGGACGTCCGACGGCGCTGGCTGCGACCGAGTATTTGTTGTTGTCGAAGCGTACCAGGCAGGTCTTAGAGACCGATGCCGGCACCGCGTGGAATCCGTCGAACCGGCCGGCATAGGGAACGAGCTTCGGCCGCTCGGCTTCGAACACCTCCCAGACCGTCTGTTCGGGCAGTTCCGGATGCCGGTGCGCCTTGGCGTAGGCGATGCACTTGTCCAACAGCCAGGCGTTCAACTCGTCGAGGGTTTTGAACCGCAGTGGCGGCGTGAAGAAGCGTTCCCTGACCAGCCCGACCTGGTTCTCGACCTGCCCCTTCTCCCAGCCCGACGCTGGCGTGCAGGCGACCGGATCGACCAGATAGTGGCTGCACATCTGCAAGAACCGGCGATTGTAAAGACGCCCTTTACCGACGAAGATCGTCTCTACAGCGGTCTTCATGTTGTCGTAAATGCCGCGCCCGCAGGTGCCCTTGAACAGGGCGAATGCCCGGTCGTGGGCGTCGAACACCATCTCCTGCGTCTCGCGCGGATAGCACCGCACGAACAGCATCCGACTGTGGCAGAGCCGGACATGGGCGGCCTTCACCATCACCGTCACGCCATTGAGCAGGACGACCTCGTGGCTCCAGTCAAACTGATAGGCTTCACCCGGCGCAAAGCTCAGCGGAACGTAGGCCGCCGCCGTCGATTGTCCGCTCTCCTGGCTCCATCGCCTGGCGTAACGCCGCACGGCGTCGTAACCGCCGTCATAGCCGCGCTCGCGCAGTTCTTCGAAGATCCGGATCAACGTCAGCTGCTCGCGAGCAGCCTTGGCCGCGTTCCCTGCCAGCAATCCGTCGAGTTCTACTGCCCATCTTCCCAGCTTCGGCCGTGGCTGGACCACACGCTCGTACTCGAATGAGGTGTCTCCCGACCTCAGCACCTTCCGGACCGTGTTCCGCGACACTTTCAGGTCACGGGCGATCTCTTTGATCGTCTTGCCCTTGATGAAGTGCTCGCGCCGGATCCGGGCAATCGTCTCCACGATCAGCATCCCCCACCACCTGCTTTGTTACGAAGCAGGCAGCGCAACAGACCAACCTGTAGGGGGTCAATTTTGGACGCCGATCCCCCGGCTTAGGGGGGCAATATTGCAGGCCGAATGACA
>NZ_JADPKS010000001.1 GCF_023074175.1 Bradyrhizobium sp. 139 | reverse complement strand
ACGAAACGGAAGGCGTCGCCGTCGGCCGCCACCCGGCCGATGGACGGGAACGGCAGGTGAGTGGCCACCAGCATCTCGCCGCTCTTAGCCAGCTCCCGCAAAAGACGGACCCGAACGCGGGCCGCCTCTTCGGGGTCGTGTTCGAAGCCGTTGTACCAGTCGGGCTGCTCGAACCCGACCGTGAATACGGCATCGCCGGCGAACGTCAGCCCGTCGCCGCCGGACGCCACGCGAACCACGCTGTGCCCGGGGGTGTGACCGCCGGTGCGACGGGCGACCACGCCGGGCGCAATCTCGTGCTGCTCATCGAACGTCCGCAGGTTGCTCCCGTACTCGCTCACGAACCGCTTGGCGGTCGACCGCAGCGCATCCGGGAAACCCTGCGGCATGGAGGTGTGGGAGAAATCGGGCGCCTCCCAGAACTTGACCTCGGCGGCCGCCACGTGGATCCGCAGGTCTTTACGCAGTCGCTCCTTCACCCCCTCGACGAGCAGCCCGCCAATGTGGTCCATGTGCATGTGGGTCAGCACCAGGTCGGTCACGGACCCAAGATCGATGCCGGCGGCCTCCAGTCGCTTGATCAACTGGCCGGCCCGCGGCAAGTTCAAGTCCGGATCGGACCCCAGTCCGGCATCGATGAGGATGGTCTTGCCGCCGCTACGCACCACGACCGCGTTCAGCGCCCAGTCGAACGCGTCCTGCGGCAGGAACATGTCTTTCAGCCAGGCCGCGCGGTCGGCCGGGGCGGCGTTGTGTCCCAACATTTGGGTTGGGAGCGGCAGCACGCCATCGCTGACCACCAGCACGTCAATGTCGCCGACCTTCAGCGCGTAGCGCGACGGAACGAGCTCTTCGGGTCCCGATGTAACGGGGTATGAAGTGTTATGCCGATTCATGTTCGTCTCCTGTTTCACAGTAGGGTTTCCGGCTGGTCTTGGTTGAGCAGGCCGCGCAGCCAGGGAAAGCGCGGCCGCCATCGCTTGGGGCGTCTAGAGATCAGTCACGCGTTCCGGATCCGCCGACGCGAGCGCAGCGGCGCGCTCCGCCTTGGGCGGATAGATCCAGACGGTGTTGATCTCCTGCTTGGTCTTCTTGGCGACATCGCCGACCATCTCGACCTTGCGATCCCAGCCGCGCGTGAACAGCGCGCCGGCTTCGCCGAGGTCGAGGCAGGTGACGTAGGCCTTCTGGTGATACGGCCTGGCCGGAACGCCCAGGAGTTCGGCGACGGCATTGTTGCCGGCAAAGGCGCCCATCCGCGTGGCGTGCTGGCACGACATCAGCGCGTAGTTGCCTTCGTCGTCGCAGGCGGCCCGCGCAGCATCGCCGGTGGCGAAGACGCCGGCGACACCCGGCACGCGCAGATCGCGATCCACCAGTAGCCGGCCGAAATTGTCGCGCTCGGCGGGAATCTGCGCCGTCAACGGCGCCGCGCGAATGCCGGCCGCCCAAACCACTGTCTCGGTTTCGATGTGTTCGCCGGTCGACAGGGTGACGCCGGATTTGTCGAGCGAGGCGACGCCAGCCCCGAGCCGGATCTCTACGCCGAGCTTGCGCAACGCTTCCTCGATTATTGGGCGAGGGCCTTCGCCCATGTCGGGAGCGATCGCACTGTTGCGGTCGACGATGATCACGCGCGTCCTGGCGTTGGTGCCAAGGATTTCGCGCAAGCGGGCGGGCAGTTCGGTTGCTGCCTCGATGCCGGTGAATCCGCCGCCGGCGACGACGACCGTATCGCGCCCGTTGTTGGCCGGCCGATCGGCCAGGCTGTGTAGATGCTTATCGAGCGCGATTGCGTCATCGAGCGAGTCGACACTGAAGCCGTGCTCGGCAAGGCCCGGAAGGTTGGGGCGGAAGAGGCGGCTGCCCGTGGCCACCACGAGACGGTCGTAGGACAGAGTCTTTCGCGGACCTTTTGGAGTCGTGATCTGCACCGTTCGAGCATCGGTGTTGATCGTCTCGGCGCTGCCCTGGATATAGTCGACGTCGATCGCCTTGAACACGTCAAGCAGCGGCGCGGTCAGGGTTTCCGGCCTCGGCTCATAGAGCCGCGGGCGGACCACCAGCGTCGGCTCCGGCGCAAGCAGCGCGATCTCGAGCTGTTCTGGCGAGACGCCCTGGATCTCGCGCAGGCGGGCTGCAGAGAGGGCGGCGTACATGCCGGCGAAGCCGGCGCCGATGATGATGATTCGCATGGGTTTCTCCTTGTTTGCACTTTTCGAAAGTTCGCACGCGGCCGCGCTGCTGCGTTGTGGGCAGCGTCCGGCAGCGGCGCGGAAAAGGTGAAGTCGATCGCTGATGTTAAGGCGCGATGCAGCGTGGCAGCGGCGAACTCGGCGGCCAGCCGTAGCGGAGGACGAGCGGCCGAGGCTCGATTGAACCCCAGTCCTGATAGGGCAGGCCCGGGTCATTTCGGGTCATGATGGAAACCAGCGGATGCGTCGGGTGCATGGAGTACGCCGGAATTTCCACCTCCTCGCCCGCCGCCGACGTGAAGCGAACGGCCAGAGAGAGGCCGTA
>NZ_JADPKS010000066.1 GCF_023074175.1 Bradyrhizobium sp. 139 | reverse complement strand
CGAAGGCGACCGCATCGCCAACCAGTCGATCCGCGTCAACGTGGATACGCTGGAGCATCTGATGACCATGGTCTCCGAGCTGGTCTTGACCCGCAACCAGCTTTTGGAGATCTCCCGCCGCAACGAGGACACCGAGTTCAAGGTGCCGTTGCAGCGGCTGTCCAACGTCACCGCCGAGCTGCAGGAAGGCGTCATGAAGACGCGCATGCAGCCGATCGGCAATGCCTGGCAGAAGCTGCCCCGCATCGTCCGCGACCTCTCGAGCGAACTCGGCAAGCAGATCGAGTTGGAGATGCACGGCGCCGACACCGAGCTCGATCGTCAGGTGCTCGACCTGATCAAGGACCCGCTCACCCACATGGTGCGCAACTCCGCCGACCATGGCCTGGAGACCCCCGCCGAGCGGCTCGCTTCCGGCAAGGGCGAGCAGGGCACCATCCGCCTGTCCGCCTATCACGAGGGCGGCCACATCATCATCTGCATCGCCGACAACGGCCGCGGCCTGAACACCGACAGGATCAAGGCCAAGGCGATCTCCTCCGGTCTCGTCACCGAGGCTGAGCTCGAGAAGATGAGCGAAGCCCAGATCCACAAGTTCATCTTCGCGCCGGGCTTCTCCACCGCGGCCGCCATCACCTCGGTGTCGGGGCGCGGCGTCGGCATGGACGTGGTGCGCACCAATATCGACCAGATCGGCGGCACCATCGACGTCAAGAGCGTCGCCGGCGAAGGCTCCTCCGTCACCATCAAGATCCCGCTGACGCTGGCGATCGTCTCGGCGCTGATCGTGGAAGCCGCCGGCGACCGTTTTGCGATCCCGCAGCTCTCGGTGGTCGAGCTGGTGCGGGCCCGCGCCAACTCCGAGCACCGCATCGAGCGCATCAAGGACACCGCGGTCCTCAGGTTGCGCAACAAGCTCTTGCCGCTGATCCACCTCAAGAAGCTGCTCAAGATCGACGACGGCGCCGCCAGCGATCCCGAGAACGGCTTCATCGTGGTGACCCAGGTCGGCAGCCAGACCTTCGGCATCGTCGTCGACGGCGTGTTCCACACCGAAGAAATCGTGGTCAAGCCGATGTCCACAAAACTGCGTCACATCGACATGTTCTCCGGCAACACCATTTTGGGCGATGGCGCCGTCATCATGATCATCGACCCCAACGGCATTGCCAAGGCGCTCGGCGCCGCCGGCTCCTCGGCCCATGACATGGGCGACGAGAACGGGGCGCATCACATCGGAAGCGGCGAGCAGACCACGTCGCTGTTGGTGTTCCGCGCCGGCTCCAGCCAGCCCAAGGCGGTTCCGCTCGGGCTGGTCACCCGCCTGGAAGAGCTGCCCGCCGACAAGATCGAGTTCTCCAACGGCCGCTACATGGTGCAGTACCGCGAGCAGCTGATGCCGCTGGTCGCCATGGAGGGCGTCACCATTGCGAGCCAGGGCGCCCAGCCGATCCTGGTGTTCGCCGATGACGGCCGCTCCATGGGCCTGGTCGTCGACGAGATCATCGACATCGTCGAGGAACGGCTCAACATCGAGGTCGGCGGCTCCGCCTCCGGCATTCTCGGCTCGGCCGTGATCAAGGGCCAGGCCACCGAGGTGATCGACGTCGGCCACTTCCTGCCGATGGCGTTCGCCGACTGGTTCACCCGCAAGGAGATGAAGCCGTCGATGCACTCGCAGTCGGTGCTGCTGGTCGACGACAGCGCGTTCTTCCGCAACATGCTGGCCCCGGTCCTGAAAGCGGCCGGCTACCGCGTCCGCACCGCGCCGACCGCGCAGGAGGGTCTGGCCGCCCTGCGTGCGCAAACCTTCGACGTGGTCCTGACCGACATCGAGATGCCGGACATGAACGGGTTCGAGTTCGCGGAAGTGATCCGCTCCGACAACAATCTGGGCTCGATGCCGATCATCGGCCTCTCCGCGCTGGTGTCGCCGGCGGCGATCGAGCGCGGCCGTCAGGCCGGCTTCCACGACTATGTCGCCAAGTTCGACCGTCCCGGTCTGATCGCGGCGCTGAAGGAGCAGACCGCGGGCGCCGCCGGCGCCTCCGAGCTGAACCGGGCAGCGGCCTAAACGGCGGGATCAGGAGACAAGCGATGAGCAACAAGACCCAGACCACCGAAGGCGCCATGGTCGAATACGTCACCGCGATGATCGGCGGCCAGCTGTTCGGCCTGCCGATCTCCCGCGTCCAGGACGTGTTCATGCCCGAGCGCGTCACCCGTGTGCCCTTGTCCTCGCGCGAGATCGCGGGCGTGCTGAACCTGCGCGGCCGCATCGTCACCGTGGTCGACATGCGCGCCCGGCTCGGCCTGCCCAAGCCCGAGGACGGCAAGGTGCCGATGGCGGTCGGCGTCGACCTGCGCGGCGAATCCTACGGCCTCCTGATCGACCAGATCGGCGAGGTGCTGCGCTTGTCCGAGGACAACAAGGAAGACAACCCCGTCAACCTCGATCCCCGCATGGCCAAGCTCGCCGGCGGCGTCCATCGCCTCGACGGACAGCTCATGGTCGTCCTCGACGTCGATCGCGTCCT
>NZ_JADPKS010000133.1 GCF_023074175.1 Bradyrhizobium sp. 139 | reverse complement strand
ATACTCTTGCCCGTCGCAAAGCCTGGTCCCAAGCTCAACCTCTACTCTTCCGTCATTGAAAGCCAATATCAGAGGTGACGAAGTTGATCTCCGCAGATAATTGGGTAGTGGCGTGCGCCTTCGATGCACTGGAGCCTGAAGAGGTGCTTCGTATCGATCATGAAGGACGCTCTTTTGTTGTTGTTCGCTCGCCAGAGGGGAGTTACTTCGCGATGGACGGGCATTGCTCGCACGAGAAGGTGCATCTCGCGGGAGGTATCGTCGACGGTTATGTCATCGAATGTCCTAAGCACTTCGGAACATTCGACTACAGAACCGGCGAAGCACGCGCGCTACCCGCATGCGTCGGCCTGAGCACTTACGAGGTAAAGGTCGAGAACGGAACTGTTTTCATCAGGCTCTAGACGACCTTAAGACGGCATATTGTCCAAGCGGAGCTTCTCTTATGCTTCGGTGACGGTGGGGGAGCGGCATGAACTCGGCAAACTCAGCGAGCGATCGAGCCGAATCTCACGAGGATCAAGGAAGATGGGTTTGACGACATAACCGCGTGATACGTCAATCGTACACGCGGCGCATCAGGGCCAGTCTGACCGAAAACGGTGACCGAGCAATAAATGATGTCAGGATTTGGTATCCTGATCGAATTGTAGTCTAGTTCGTAACCGTTGAGATCGCCGGCTTTGTAGTCGTCGATGAACAAGTTGACGCTCCTGGGCGAGCCCGCGAATGATCTCCTGCTCTGCGGGCTTGGCGTTATTGACGGTGACGTGTTGCGGTTGACGCCCAGACCGTTGTTGTTTTTCCTTTGCGCTCGAGGCCAGGCAAAGGCGGCCCGAAGCTGAACCTTTTTTCGCCGGCGCCGGACCGCGCCGCGTAGAGAGTTCACGTTTCTGATTTCTTCCGCGACCCGCGAACGACCGAAAACTCGTTCTTCGCTGGACAGATATCCGGGCTAGATCAATAACGATTTTATACTTACGGTGGGATCTGCAAGCGCCTCAGCGTCGGGAGCAAGCCGCCGGCCGATCATCATCTCCGCAAAACGTATTTCCTTGGCAACCGCGCTCAGGCTACCGAAGCCGCATGCGGAGATCAGCCGCCTATCGGCGGCCAAATAGAAGAACAGGCGACCCTTTGCTCCGAGGTTTCTCACTACGGCGACGTCTTGTTCGCGACAGAGACCGGCAATTTGAAGAGTCTCATCGTATTGATCGGACCAGAACCACGGTACATCTTCGTATGGCTGGCTCGCGCCGAGCATATTGCCAGCGGCGGCTACACCCTGTCGCTGCGCGTTGCGCCATACCTCTAGCCTGACTCGCTCGCCATAGAGGCGGTGCGGAAACGAACAGCAATCGCCGGCTGCGAAGATGTCTGGATCCGGGGTGGCCAGCGTCTCGTCCACGACGATGCCATTGTCGACTGTCAATCCCGCTGCTCGCGCTAACTCGGTGTTTGGGACGGCGCCAATCCCAACGACAACTAGATCGGCGATATGCGTGCGGCCGTCCGCCAGTACGATCTCAGACCGTCCGTCCTTGGCGTCGATACGTTCCACGATAGCGCTGGTTTCAATGCGCACGCCCGAACGCTCGTGCTTGCCCCTAATGAGCTCAGCAATGCGTGCCGGCACTGCCCGCGTCAGCAGCCGAGTGCCGGCCTCCAGCACACTCACCGAAGCGCCTCTCGACACCGCACTCGCGGCAACTTCGAGTCCGATAAAGCCGCCGCCAATGACGACCACCTCGCAACCTGGACCAATGACTCGGCGAATAGCCAACGCATCCGCATAAGTGCGCAGCGTCGCGATTCTGCTTCCTGGTGCGACCGGAACACTCAGTTGTCGAGGGCGTGCACCGGTCGTCAGCAGCAGTCGTGTGTAGGCCAGCTGCGCCCCGTTCGAGAGGGCGACGGTGTGCGCAGCGCGATCTATCCACTTTACGGTGCGCCCTCCGAGATAATCAATTTCCAACTCTGCAAGACGCTCGGGAGCGATGAGAAGCTTGGGTTCAGGAACAGTCTCGTCGCTTATAATTGCCTTGGAAAGCGGCGGTCGCTCATAAGGCAACATAGCTTCGTTGCCTATCAAGATGACTGGCGACCCACACCCGCCCTCGCGCAGGGCCATCGCTGCGGCCGTTCCCGCCACGCCCGCCCCGACAATGACCATCGCGGTTTTGCTATTCATGCGATCGAAACATGTTCGAGGGCCTGCGCCTCAAATCTCGGACTGCCTCGGGCTAGATCAGGACACCTATGTGCTGTGCCAAGCCGATCCCACCCTCCAGAAGCGATTCGTTCCTCGACGCCTCGTAGGCGGAAATCGGCCTGCGCGTTAAGATCTAAGACGCGGAGTTGCCGCCCGAGATTGATCACTGCTTTAAGGTTATCAATTGACCATGGGCTGCATGCGCCCGCGACCTCGAGCCTTGTGCCGGTCAGAGCGCGCGCTAGTGTTCTGACTCATTCATTCGCATCCCGCTTTTGTGATTGCGAGCGCTTTTTTGGCTCGGCGGTGCTTTGCGAGGATGGACTTGGCGCTGGCG
>NZ_JADPKS010000094.1 GCF_023074175.1 Bradyrhizobium sp. 139 | reverse complement strand
TGATCGCAGGTGTCAGATTCAACGACGGCATCGAGGTCATCCACATGCCGGCAAACCACGCCGCCTGATCACCTCGTCACCCAAAATCCCGCATAGCTCGCTGCGAGGCGGCGATGCCGTCTTCGTTCTGGCGCTGTGGCCTATAATTTGATCCGGTTCCGAAGCTTCTGGAGGCAGGCGGGCACACCGCCCGCCTCCCGGTAGCGGGCACCGGACGATGGCGCCTTGCCGTTCAGCATCCGAGGCCTTGAGTGCATCGAAACCTGCACATTTTGCGTTTTGCGAAGAATTCAGGCCCTGGTCGGCCCTATATGGGAGATTCCGCTCTTTTGGCCCACTAATATTTGCCCAACAAATGAAGATTTCCGATCGACGAAGATCACGGAAATAATAGAGGAGGGAAAAAAATGAGCATTTCGGTAGACCGCAGGCGCCTCATGCAGGGGGGGCATCCGCACTTGTGATCGGGGCGGTCGAATCAGCTACCGCCGTGCTTCGGCGGCAGCCTCAGACGAGCTGCGGATCATGGTCAACGGTGGGGACGTAGGCAAGGCGAATATCGAAGCCTACACCAAGCCGTTCCAAGCCGCGACCGGGGTCAAGGTAAGTGCGATCACCGACCAGCTCACCTTGGCGAAGCTTGAGCTGATGGTGACTACGAATAGCATTAGCGTCGATGTTTTTCCTATGAATCAAGGCGCAGCCCGTGTTGCTGCTGACAAAGGGTTTCTCGAGCCGATCGATTACTCAATCTACAAGAAGGAGGAGTTGGACGGACTCTTTGACTTCGCCAAGCAGCCGTTCGGGGTTGGTATGGTGATCTATTCTTACCTGATGGTCTACAATACCGAGAGATTCCCGGCCAACAAACCCCGGCCCACCAGTTGGGCCGAGTTCTGGGACGTCAAGTCGTTTCCTGGCGTTCGCGCGGTGTCGGGCCGCAACGGATCGGAGGGCCCCTGGGAGGAAGCCCTGCTGGCAGACGGTGTGTCTCCGGACAAGATCTATCCGATGGACATCGACCGTGTTTTCGCCAGCCTCGACAAGATCAAGCCGCACGTCCGGAAGTGGTGGACAGTTGGCTCTGAGATCCAGCAAATCATGCAGGATAAGGCGGCCGATCTCGTTCAGTCGTATGATGGACGGGCTGGTCTGGTGGTTTCCAGGGGGCTCCGGTGGAGCTCAATCGAAACCAATCCAAGCTGCAGTGGGACTATTGGGTGATCCCGAAGGGCACTCCGAATGCGCAGAATGCGCAGAGATTTATCGAGTTCGCCACCCGTGCAGAGCGCCAAGCTGCCTTTGCGCAGCTCTACCCCGAGGGCCCCACCACTCGCAAGGCGTTCAAGCTCCTGCCAGAGGACGTGGGCCGCAAACTTCCTACCCATCCTGACTACATGGCGAGCGCGATCCCCATCAATATGGGTTGGTACAGTGAACGCGGATCGGACGGTCTGACCAACACCGACCGACTCCGCGAGCGCTGGAACGAGTGGATCCTGCGCTAGATCTGGCCGTGAAATCCTTGGGATGGCGAGGGACGCCGCCGTACCATCCCGATG
Organism: Bradyrhizobium sp. 139; assembly: GCF_023074175.1. Taxonomy (GTDB): domain Bacteria; phylum Pseudomonadota; class Alphaproteobacteria; order Rhizobiales; family Xanthobacteraceae; genus Bradyrhizobium. The sequence continues at coordinate 1,130 of NZ_JADPKS010000094.1, read as the reverse complement.
TCGGATACCCTAGCTTTTCACCGACTCGAGAGGTGCGTCTAAGGAAGTTGTGCGATTCAGAGTGGCGACCAATTGTGCCGTTGTTGCCGCGAGGGCGCAAACGAGCGCATCGGGTCGATGATAGGCGCGTGATCAGCGGCACTATGCACATGCTGAAATCTGGTTCGCGGTGGCGCGATTGCCCTGAAGTCTGTTCGCGGTTAAGGCGAACTCGGAACCAAAGCCCCGCGAATATTCGTTCCAGAAAAACGCCTCGTTGCGCGAGCGGGAGGGCTATATGATCAACGACTAGAGGCTGCTTCTGTCTACCGGGAGGAGACGCTTGCGGTGCGTCGCCGTGGCGCCCGCAAGCGGGCAATCGGGCCCGGCGCCGATGATGGCGGCGATGGTGCCGATCGACCGCTGGTCCTTCGTGTCGGATCAACTCACTGATGCGCGTGGCGCGAGACTGGACCAGCTGGCGATGGAAGAGATGGTGGTCAGCGATGCCGATCCCAGATGAACAGCAGGCTTTGAGCGAATCGATGAGCGAGCGAGCCGGACCGAGTTTAGAATTGGCGCCCACAATGCCTCCTGATCTGCGAGGACTCGGATGGGGAAGGTCTCGGCTGCCTCGCTGATTGTCGGAGTGGATCGCGTGTCGACCTCGGTATCACGATCCTACCAATTGAACGATCTTGCGCGGCGCTCCCACAAGAATGCTCTATTGGTTGCTGCAAACTGCGGGTGATCGAGATGGCGCCTTCGGAGTCACGCGGATGGTCCTCTTCTCGGACTCACCCCGCGTCTGCATCAATGGGCTACGCGGTACGCTGCGCAATTGGGCCTGACCTGCAGCTCGCGCCGTCGCGGATGTTGAGGTGGGATGAACTCGGCGCCAACAATCCTTTTCATGTTGCGTCATCATAGCGTATACCGCTTACTTTGGGAAACTCCCATGGGTTGTGGACCTCGAGCAAGCCAAGGGTCTCCTTGAATAGGTACGTGCAGTTCGATCGGCGAACACCAGATGCGCGCTGGATATCCGATTACCTAGACGATCGATTCCAAGAAATCTGCGTCGGAACTGATTGGGTGTTGGCGGATTCCTCGTTTGCGATTGGCGCAATGAGGAGCGACATCATGGCAGG
>NZ_JADPKS010000151.1 GCF_023074175.1 Bradyrhizobium sp. 139 | reverse complement strand
CGATAATCGACAGTCAATCGGTCAAGACGACCGAGAGCGGAGGGCCACGCGGCTTTGACGCGGGCAAGAAGATCAAAGGTCGCAAGCGCCACATCGTCAGTAAGCGCTTAGGCGTCACCCTATTGATGCGGGGTTGACGCTTTGCGGAATCGCCACGGCATGAGGTCTTCGATCCTGCTGTGGGGATGGCCGTCGATGATCGCCTCGAGTGTTTCGGCGATGTAGGCAGCAGGGTGTACGCATACGACGAAGACCGCGTGACTGACGCATGCGCGCGGGCACGGCGAGCTCTATGATGGCGTTGCGTGAAGATCAGGCGGCCTGCTGATCGGCGGGCGTGTCGCCTTGGCGCAGGAGCTTCCATTCCCAGGGCAGCAGTTCGTGCAGACGCGACGCGGGAAGATCGGCGATACGGGCGAGGACGTCGGCGAGCCAGGCCTTGGGATCGACGTCGTTGAGGCGACAGGTCGTGATCATCGTCAGCATGATGGCGGCACGGTCGGCGCCACGCTGGCTGCCGGCGAAGGTCCAGTTGCGCCTTCCCAAGGCGATGCCTCTCAATGCGCGCTCAGCACAATTGTTGGTCAAGCAGATCCTGCCATCGTCGAGGAAGCGGGCAAAGTCGGCCCAGCGCCTGAGCATGTAGTTCATGGGCTTCAGGACCTCGGAGGAGCGCGAGAGGGTTTCGCGCTCACGCAGCAACCAGGCGTGCATGTCCTCGAGCAGCGGCTTGCTCTTTTCCTGGCGCACGGCGCGCCGCTCGTCGGCGCCGCAGCCATTGATGGCGCGCTCGATCTCGAACAACGCATCGAGGCGTCTGACCGCCTCCAGCGCGATCGGAGAGACCGGTTTGCCCTTCTTACCTTCCCGAGCATTTTTCTCGATGTCAGCCAGCTCGAAGAAGCCCCGCCGCGCATGGGCCAGGCAAAACGCCGGTGTGATCGGCATCGCTTTCTTTTGCGGGTCGAACAGCGGCTCGAAGCCGTTGTAGCAATCGGCTTGCAGGATACCGGCGAAGGCGGCCAGATGCTTCTGGGGGTGCTCGCCTCGTCGGTCGCTCGAGGCGTAATAGACCGCCGCCGGCGGCGCAGGCCCGGCGAAGGGCCGGTCATCCCGCACATATGTCCAGATCCGCCCGGTCTTGCACTTGCCCTTCGCCAGGATACGGATCGTGGTGTCGTCGCCATGCAGGCGCTCGGCAGCCAGTACATGGCGTTCGATCAAGTGGAAGAGCGGCATGACGGCAAAGGTCCCGTGGCCGACCTGGTCGGCCAGTGTCGACAACGGCAGGTCGATCCCCTCGGCCTTAAAGCGCGCGCTCTGGCGGTTGAGCGGGATATGCATGCCGAACTTGTCGAACACGATCGTCGCCAGCAATTGTGGGCCGATGAAGCCGCGCGGCGTGGCATGGAACGGCGCGGGCGGCTGGCTGATCTTCTCGCAATCGCGGCAGGTGAACTTCTCGCGCACGGTCTCGATCAGCTTGAAGCGGCGCGGGATCTCCTCCAGCGTCTTGGTCACATCTTCACCGATCTTCGCCAGCCGCGATCCACCGCAGCAGGCACAGCTCGCTGGAGCCTCAATGACGACGCGCTCGCGTTCGATGTCATCCGGCCATGGCTTGCGTACCGGCCGATTGCGCATGAAGGGGCGGACGTTCTGCGTCTTTGCCGCTGCGGCCTGCGCGGCAAGCTCATCCTCGCTCGCCGTGGTGACGAGTTCTTCGAGCTCCAACTCCAGCTGCTCGAGCAGCCGTGCCGTGCGCTCGGAGCGCGGCCCGTACAGTTCGCGTTTGAGCTTCTCGATCCGCAGCTCGAGATGCGCGATCAGCGCCTCGTTGTCCGACAGCTCCGCCCGCGCACTGGCAGCCACCGCCTCGGCTCGCAGCCGCGCCTCACGCTCGGCCTGCAGCGCCGCCAGGGCACTGACAAGGTCCGATGGAAGGTCGTCCGGCTTCGATATCATGAAGCCATTGAATCAGATCAAGCAGCAGATTCAAACCGTAAAAGCGGCTATCCGATCCGCGTCGGACGCTGGGTTTCTTGAGGGTTGCGCCAATCGATCCCGGACAACAGATAGCTCAACTGCGCCGGAGAGATCGTTACCGATTCACCGGCAACCGATGGCCAGATGAACCTTCCTCTCTCGAGTCTTTTGGTGAACAAGCAGGCGCCCTGGCCATCGTGCCAAATGATCTTCAAAAGATCGCCGCGTTTGCCCCTGAAGCAGAAAACACCGCCGCCCATGGCGTCGCGCTTGAGCACTTCCTGCACGCGCAGAGCTAAGCTCGGAAAGCCGCACCGCATGTCGGTATGGCCCGTCGCCAGCCACACGCGCACGCCCGTCGGGATCGGGATCACCGTAGTGTCTCCAGCCCTCGCATGATCCGGAGCAAAACCGCGACATCGACGTTGCGATCCACGATCACGCGTCGGCCATTCGCGGTCACGACCTCCAGAGTGCCAGTGCCAGTCGCCGCCGCAGCGGCACGCTCCGCCGTCGCCTCGACCTCCGACACAATCTGGGCCGGCACAAATCCATCCACTTGACAGTCCCCAAGCTGCCCTTCGCGATAAGCCTTGCGCCACGAAAACAGAAGCTGTTTCGAAAGCCCATGATGCCGCGCTGTCGCCGACACCAGCCGCGGCCCCGAAAAACTTTCCTCGACAATCCGCAGCTTCTCGGCATCCGACCAGCGCCGACGCCGACCAGTCTCCACAACTTCAAGGCGACGCACTTGGCGATTATCAGTAAGGATATCCATACCGACAGTCAGCTACAGATCGGAAAAACCCGCAAGACGGCCGTCCTCGGACGCGTACAGCAGGGTTTACGTCGTTGAGTTTGCAGGTGGCGACGATCGAGGCGAGCAAAGCCCAGTTTTCCGCCCCGATTTCATGTCCGGCGAAGAGCGCGTTTT
>NZ_JADPKS010000043.1 GCF_023074175.1 Bradyrhizobium sp. 139 | reverse complement strand
CGCTCGCGCCTTGATCTTCTCGAGCAAGGCCAGCAGCCCGGCGTGATCGCCGCCCTCAATCTTGTGGCGTGAGATCCGGTCACGATCCGGACTGTGCAGTGTCACCAGCCAAGTCTTTTGACTCAGTTCGATCGCAACGAAAATTGTGCCAATATGCCCGGCGGTGGGCGTGCTCTCGGTCGATGCTTGCATCAAACTCTCCGATGGTTCGAGTGTGGAAACCCAAACCTATCGGAAAGAGCCCGCTCACCGCCCCATGGAATCTACGATCTCGAATGCGTGGCTACGCCTTCTCCAGCGCCGCGGTCAGATCCTCGATCAAATCATCCGGATGCTCGAGCCCCGCCGAGAAGCGGATGAAGCCCTCGCTGATGCCGAGCGCGGCGCGGTCTTCCGGCTTCAGGCGCTGGTGCGTCGTGGTCGCCGGATGTGTGACGAGGCTCTTGGCATCGCCGAGATTGTTCGAGATCTTCGCAAGCTTGAGCTCGTTGAGCGCGCGGAACGCGGCCTGCTTGCCGCCCTTGACCTCGAAGCCGACCAGCGTCGAGCCGCCGCGCATCTGCTTCTTCACCAATGCTGCCTGCGGGTGATCGGCGCGGCCGGGAAAGACCAGGCGCGAAATCTTCGGATGGTTCGCCAGCACGTCCGCGATGCGGGCCGCCGTCTCGGTCTGCGCCCGCACGCGCACCCCGAGCGTCTCCAGGCCCTTGAGCAGGACCCAGGCGTTGAACGGCGAGATCGACGGGCCGGTCTGGCGCATGAAGTTGTGGATGTGCTCGGCGATGAAGGCTTCCGAGGACAGGATGATGCCGCCGAGACAGCGGCCCTGGCCGTCGATGTGCTTGGTCGCGGAATAGACCACCACGTCGGCGCCGAGCGCGAGCGGGCTCTGCCAGATCGGTGTGGCGAACACGTTGTCGACGATCAGCCGCGCGCCGCCCTTGTGCGCGATCTCGGCGATGCCGGGAATGTCGAGCACGTCGAGCGTCGGGTTGGTCGGGCTCTCCAGGAAGAACGTCTTGGTGTTCGGCTTCAGCGCGCGCTGCCATTGGTCGAGATCGAGGCCGTCGACCGGCGTGGTCTCGATGCCATAGCGCGGCAGCAAATCCTGCACCACGTAGAGACACGAGCCGAACAGCGCGCGCGAAGCCACGACGTGATCGCCGGCCTTCAGCGGCGCCAGGATTGCGGTTGTCACCGCGGCCATGCCGGTTGCCGCGGAGCGAGCGGCTTCGGCGCCTTCGAGCTCGATCATGCGGCGCTCGAACATCGCGATTGTCGGGTTGGAGTAGCGCGAATAGATAAAGCCGGGGTCCTCGCCCTTGAACCGCGCCTCGCACTCTTCGGCGCTGTTGTAGATATAGCCCTGGGTCAGGAACAGCGACTCCGACGTCTCGCCATATTGCGAGCGCAGGGTGCCGGAATGGACCAGACGGGTTTCGGGACGGTAGTGTGCGGTGGACGCCGGGGACTTCGACATAGGACCTCTCCAACATGACCATTCATGAAAATGGTCACAAAAAAACCGGCCTGGATATCTCCACGGGCCGGGATCACAGAGGTCCCCGGCCTGTTTAGCGATTTATTTAACGTGGCTGCAAGCCGGCCGGCTCAAATCACCACGGGATAAGTCATGCTCATATTCCGCAATGCTCTTTCCGTCAAGACGTCCATCGGATAGCCGTAAAAGGCTAGTATTTCCCGCATGTCCGGATGCACTCGATCCCTGATGAGGACCCCCGGTTGACGTTCACGGTCGCCGCCGACGCCAACGGTATCCTGCCCGACCGCATGATCGCGGCGATGGCGGAAGCGGGCCTCATCCTGCCCGCCTACGACTTCGTCGAAAGCCAGATCCAGCCGGCGAGCCTCGACCTTCGCCTCGGCGACATCGCCTATCGCGTCCGTGCCAGCTTCCTGCCCGGGCCTGGCGCGACTGTTGCCGAGCGCATCGACGAGTTGAAGCTGCATGAGTTCAGCCTCGCCGACGGCGCGGTGCTGGAGACCAACTGCGTCTACATCGTGCCGCTGCTCGAAAGCCTCGCGCTGCCGCCGGAGATCGTCGCGGCCGCGAACCCGAAAAGCTCAACCGGCCGCCTCGACGTCTTCACCCGCGTCATCGCCGACGGCACCCGCCGCTTCGACATGATCGGCGCCGGCTATCACGGCCCGCTCTATGCCGAGATCAGCCCGAAGACGTTTCCGGTGCTGGTCAGCGAGGGCTCACGCCTGAGCCAGGTGCGCTTCCGCACCGGCGATGCCATCCTCAACATCGACGAGCTCGAGGCGCTGCACGCGACCGAGCGTCTCGTCGATGTCGACGACGCCGATCTCACCGGCGGCGTCGCGGTGTCCGTTGATCTCTCCGGCGCGAAGAGCGGCGGCTTCGTCGGCTACCGCGCCAAGCGCCACACCGGCGTGGTCGATGTCGATCGCCGCGCAGGCTACGCGGTCGAAGACTTTTGGGAGCCGATGTCGGCGCGCCCCGACGGCAGCCTGATCCTCGATCCCGGCGAGTTCTACATCCTCGCTTCCAAGGAAGCCGTGCAGGTGCCGCCCGACTACGCCGCGGAGATGGTGCCGTTCGATCCGCTGGTCGGCGAATTCCGCGTGCACTATGCGGGCTTCTTCGATCCCGGCTTCGGCTATGCCGGCGCCGGCGGGCTAGGATCGCACGCCGTGCTCGAAGTGCGTTCACGCGAAGTGCCGTTCATCCTCGAGCATGGCCAGATCGTCGGCCGCCTCGTCTACGAGAAGATGCTGGCACGCCCCGACGCGATGTACGGCCAGCGCATCGGCTCGAACTACCAGGCGCAGGGCCTCAAACTATCGAAGCATTTTCGGGTGTAGCGCGATCCTGTAGATGGGGTAACGGGCCCCGGGCAGCCTTCCAGCCAAGCCGCGCTAGCTACGGCGCTATTTGTGGCGCGCGTCGCGCGGCTTGGTTGGAAGGCAAG
>NZ_JADPKS010000084.1 GCF_023074175.1 Bradyrhizobium sp. 139 | reverse complement strand
GACCAGCTCCGACGAGGCGAGCGCTACCGTCAAAACCCGCCGCTCTAAGGGGTCAAAATTGGACGCCGATACGGGGTCAAATTTGAACGCCGATTGACATTCAGAGTTTGACTTGGGTCTTAGCTGGCGAGCCAGAGCAGGTCAGTGCACGATCGGTTTACACGGACCTTTCCGCGCGCCTCCGGCTCACGCTCGCTGACGACGAGAGCACGTAAGCCCTGATCACCACTGGACGACAGAAGGACGCTTCGAGGGATCGCCCAATCCAGCGCAACGAGGCCGCTATGATGTTCGAGCGGAACACGATGAGGAGCCAGACGAGCGACGCGTTAGCAGAACCCGGATTTCAGCGATGCCTCGGCCTCCGCCGTCCTCATTTCGGCGGGTCTCCTTGATCGTGTTCGTCGCTGTCACCTCGCGAGAGCGACGCTGGCTGCTCCGCGGCTCGCGACTTCGCCGACGCACGGTCTAATTCGCAGCAGGGCGGCCTTCACGACGGAGCGGTCTCAGGCGTAGAGGGCCTTACCGCCCTGGGCCTCTGCATAGTACTGAGGTGCCTCGCGACGGTCGTATTTCCCATAATCGCGTACGATCCGCACTCTCCGAACCCGTGCCGTCTCATTCGGCGCGTAAGCGTCCTCGTAGGCCCGCGCTGCACCGGCGTCCTTCCAGGATATGAGCAGAATCAGGTCGCCGGGCGTAAGTACGGCCTCGAAGATGTCCCAGGACGTGGTGTCGGGAGCCCACGGGTTCAGGCCGAGCCACTCGGCGCAATCGTACGGGTTGTCGGTTTGCTTCCACTCCCCGGGGCGAGTCGCGTTGATAAGCGTCACCGTCGTTCCCTCCCCGACTTCGGTCTCATCGAGCCTTTGCTCAGTGACTGCGTACCCCGTCGGCACCTGATTGTCGGCAGTGATCTGGCCGACGCGCAGGTGATAGTCCGCGAGGATTTCCTCGCGCCCCTTCTGCTGAACCTCATGATGACGCCTGCGGGAGCGCCAGCGGACAAGCGACTTCTCGTCCCGCCAGTTTGAAAGCGAAAGGATCCAGCCCTCGCGAATCAGGCTCTTGTATCGGATATTGTCGACGAAGCCATCGACCTGCTCCAGCTCGGGGTGCAGCCTCTCGGCGTTGTCGAAATAGTCATCCCGACTCTCTTTGTTGGGGAGCATCTCAAAAATCACTGAAAACATACTCGTATCTCGCTCCTAGAGTGCTGCGACGCAGTCGATTCTCGACGTAGAATTGCCCGGTCGATCGAGGATCTAAGGACGGCAGTGTAGCCGTTGGCCCCATCAGCCGCACGGAAACATGCTGTCCCTGGGTGTAGTCGGACGTTTCGGATACGGTTGCGAAAGAAGCTCTTCATAGCGGCGTCCTCCGGGATCTCGACCATCGCGCAGCTCTGCCATCGCCCGGGTTGCGAGAACCGCTTCAGTCATTCGCGTATGGCTGCTCTCTGCGGGCGAGAGCCGCGTACAGCCCGCTAAGCGGCCGTGCGCCGGATGAGCAAGGTACCGTTAAAGCATGCACTTCCGCGCGGCGAATGAAAAATGACATCACGCCATGAAGTCGATAGTCGCTGGTTATGACCGCCCTCCGCCTTCCGCATCGGACTCGCGTGCACCCGACGCCGGCTCCTCCAGCAGCACGGTCAGCATCCTGACTGCCTCCGTTAGCTTGAGGATTTCACGCTCGCGCAGTTGGTCGATCTTCTCATGCAACAACTCTATCTCGAGCTCCGCCTTCACGTTGATCCGGTAGTCGTTCTCCGCCGCCTCGCGATCGATGTCCTGCTGCCGGTTGTGGCTCATCATGATGACTGGCGCGGCGTAGGCCGCCTGGAACGAAAGCGCGAGATTGAGAAGAGTGAGCGGGTAAGGATCCGAGCGCCTGATCGCGCCCACCAGGTTGGCCGATGTCCAGACGCACAGGATCACGCTCTGGACGATGATGAAGGTCCACGATCCCATGACCGCGGCGACCGCGTCCGCTATCCGTTGCCCTGGAGTCAGGAGCGCAACCGTCGGTGGCTCATCGATATCCTGAAGCCGACGTGAGCGGCGCGTTCGTCTGAGGTCGACGAGCAGGGTTTGCTCGGCCGGCTCCATGCCTCCGAGACGTCCCGCCTTGTCTTCCACGCAGCTAGCACCCCTTCCGCTCGACCGCGAGGTCGACGCGACCAGGCAACTGCCACGTTCTGATCGCGTTTGGTGAGCCGTGGAGCTTCGTGGCGGTCTCCGCGAGGGCGCGCCCCGGTACCTGGCGCCGGCAGCCGACGTCCTCCCCGAGCGCGACGATCAGCTCGGATGCAGAGGCAACAGGCCGCACTCCCAACCGGCACTGGAGAAGTTTGCTGGCGTGCCCCGCGTCGAGCGAACAGTCTGAGTGATGAGAGTCGATCGTTTATCTCTCGAGGCGCTCGCGGCGAGCTACACGGAATCAGAAGCGAGCGCGAAGGCCGTCAGGATCACGATGGAGCGCGGCGGTGACCGCCACTTCACCGCAGACGGGAGCGATCCTAAGTCGCCGTGCCCGGCTGAAGCGAAAAACGTCAACTGCGGTCTCGAGTGCAGCTTTCCATGCGTTTCAACTCTCCTCGGCGGGTCGATGCTCTCCGCTCCCTGGGGAGATGCCCGAGAACAAACTCGCCTGGCTGGTATTTCGCAGGACGCAAAGAGCCTCACCCGACCTCGGCCGGTAAAGGGTGAAGCTGACGACGTCGCCGCCGGCGACCGCTCGCGCGAACGGGCTGGATTCGCTTTCCGTAAAGACTTCCGCCCGGTGACGCCGTACCGCAGTCCCTGGTACACGCCTTCGCCGTAGCCCGATTCAAAGTCCTGTTGCAGCAGTGTCAGACCCGCCTCCTGGAAGAAGTTGAATAGGCCCTTGCAGATTGAAACACCTCCAATGTCGATCCTCATGGCATCGTTTCGATAGCCGGAGGTGATTGGACGGACGACGACCCGGTACATATCTTTAATGTAGCACACCACGGAGTACGGCGAATGCCGACCTACAGGAACAACCCCGAAGCGGTCTCGAAGTTGACTGCCGAGCAGTATCGCGCGACGCAGACTGATCGGATCGAGCGCTCCCTTCTGCAACAAATCCTGGGACAACAGGGAGTCTGGTCTCTGCGTCGACGTTTCCAGCGAGCCGCTCTTCGCATGCTTCGACGAGCTCGACAGCGAAACGGGATGGCCGAGTTTCACGGAAAGCGCGAGCGCCCGCCAAAGCCCGAAGTGAACTTCACGCCTTTGAAGTCGTCTTGTGCCCATTGCGTACGCCGTTTCTTGGTCGACGCGAAAGCGGAATGCAAGCGGCAGTCCTGACTTCACTCTACCAGAACGTCGGCTTTTTCCGCTCGCTTCTGCACTATCCCGGTGAGTCGTTCTTGAGTATGGCCGAGTGATTGGATGGTTGACACACCCAAGACTGACTCCACCCCGACGGCCCCAATCCAAAGGAGCCGGTTTTGGGAAGCCCGGATGAAGGGGACCGTAGTGTCGAGTGTTACCCCCGAAGAGAACTGCGGTCCTCTCATTTCGGCTTGTTACCTGATCGTCAGGTGCGTGCTCGCGAGCGCCCTAATGTTGACGATGAACCTGCCATCTTCCAACGGCCATGATGCAATGCACCCGGAGCTGAACCCGTGGTTTGCGAAGCTCCGTAGTAAGTCTGGCCCCTGCTGTGATGGCTCCGACGCCCTACATCTGCGGGATGTCGAATGGACCACTCAAAACAAGAAGGAAAGCCATTACAGGGTTATGGTGCCCAAGACCGCCGACCTCTACAGATCCGCCTCCAACGGTCAGGACATGAAGAAGGGCGATACCGAGTGGGTTGATGTTCCCGACGATGCCCTCGTTACCGAGCCGAACTTGGACCATAGCACGTTGGTATGGGTGTGGTATAGCTCCGGTTTTCAAATGACCGACCAACCGCACATTCGCTGCTTCATGCCGAGAGCGCTGACATAACCGGCGATGTTCATGATTGCGCCGCGCTCGAAATGAAAAGCGGCATCTCGAGGCCGCAAGTGTCCTCGAGAACGGTGACAGCTCGCAGGCATACACGGAGACAGAGGTCCGCTCCAAGCACTGAGACAGCCACCTCGGCCATGTTTTACCTGACGGGGCGTTGCCACAAGGAAGGGCTGAGATACTGCGTCAACTCGGCCCCCCTTCGCGTAATCCACCGCGACCAATTGGGGTATGAGCGATTCGGCGACTACGTGAGGTTCTTTGCAAAGCAGGAGGCCTGAAAATGGCAGGGACTACAGAACGCGCGATCCTGGCAGGCGGTTGCTTCTGGGGGATGCAGCAGCTGGTGCGGCGCCTGCCCGGTGTGATCTCAACGCGGGTCGGCTACTCCGGCGGCGACGTCGAGAATGCCACGTACCGCCACCACGGCACACACGCGGAAGCGATCGAGATCAGGTTCGATTCGAGTCAGACTAGCTTCCGCGACCTGCTTGAGTTCTTCTTCCAGATCCACGATCCGACGACTCTCAACCGGCAGGGAAACGACCAGGGTGCAAGCTACAGGTCGGCGATTTTCTACATAAACGAGGATCAGCACCGCGTCGCACAGGAGACCATCGCCGACGTCGAGGCCTCAGGGCTGTGGCCGGGGAAAGTGGTGACCGAGCTTTCGCCCGCTGGCGATTTCTGGGAGGCGGAGCCAGAGCACCAGGATTACCTGGAACGCTATCCGAACGGCTACACTTGCCATCGTGTTCGTCCACAATGGAAGTTGCCGCGCAGGAACGCCGCCTGACGGGCGATTGCGTTGTCGGTGGCCTGCGGCGCGCGCGCAGCCCCGCGGCGGGTGTGTCGTAAGCGTTTGCAAAGTGCTCTCGCCGCTTCCGCGAAGTCGCTCAGAACGCGACAAGGTGGTGAGGTTTGGACGGCCGGGCAAGGCCTCAGATTCTCGGCCCTGGATCATTCGATGACGTTTGGCGTGCGCGAGTCTATGCGCGTTGAATGGCCCATTTGAATTCATCGTGAGGACTTGCAACTGCCTTTGCGCATCCGTTCCAATCGGCGCTCGTGCTCAGGTGGCCTTGAGCGGTTCTAGCGATAGTCCGGCACACGAACGAGTAGGACGGAGAACCGATTTCCGTCGCGGGCGCAACGGACGCAGTCGATGACCGATGCGGGCTCTGCGAAACTGGCACCTCACATACGCGACCTGCTTTTTGTGGCGATCGCTCTCGCTGATCTGACGGACTACGGCCATTCGATGAGCGGTTCACATTCCTGTTCAATGCCTAGTACGAGACACTGAGGCGCGGCTGCAGCGTCCTCGGCGCGGCATGATCACGCGGGCCGGCAATGGACGAAGTCTAATAGCGCGCGCATGTCGACCCGAGCAGTCGCTAACTTGGTTGCTCCCGGGCCGGGGAGGTCGCTGAGCTGATCGAGCTCGGATGTAACATGAGCAGCCTAAGGGCTGGTCGGGGCCGCGTAAGTGGCAGACCCCGAACGGCCAGCACGGGACGATGACGCTGAAGTCTCAACTGGTCGATCCGACCCGTCCGTCGTGCACGTCAGCTACTTCGAGGCTCATGCGCTTGCCAGGTGCTCTGGAAATCGGCTGCGGAGCCAGAGCGCAAAGGGTCGAGATGGACGGCAACCTAGGCCCAAATCCGCGTCCCTACCGAAAGCTGGGATGCAGCAGATGTTCGACGACGTCTGAGAGTGGATGCCCAACCCGTTCTCGCTTTACACGCGCTTCGGCGTGGTTGGTGAGTAAAATTAGGCCTTTTTGCGGGGCCGCTCTTGCGTGACGGCGCGGGGCCATGGCCGCGCGTAATGCATAGAAAAGCGCGAGACGGCAACAAGGAAGCGAACACGAAGCTGAAGCGGCTTCTGGCTGACGCCATGTTGACAATGCGGCATTGAAGGATCTCCTGGGAAGGAAATGGTGACGCTCGCGGGGAAGCGGAAAGCTGTCGCTCATCTGGTGGATGCTCACGTGATGAGCGAACGGCGGGCGTGTAAAGCGGCTGCTGCCGCATAACCATGAGATATCAGACAACCCAGGCTGACGCTGCTAACCGCCGCCAGCGCCTGAGGGCGATTGCTCACGAACGCCGCCTGCATTCGCAGCTCGGATGGAGAACCCGTCCGAGTTCGCCATGACCTGCCACCCGCGCCAGGATCTGGCGCTGCGCTACCCGAAAGGCACCGCGCCAGCTCCCGTCGCTCGCACCGCCCAACCGGGCAAATCCGCCGGCAAGAGCGAACTCAAAACTGAAAAAACTTGGGGGCAACGTCAAGGGCAGAGCGGCGACGCGAGACGCGCCGCTGCCGCAGGGAATCGGCAGTTATGTGGGCAAGAGGTCATTCATCGGTGAAGCCTACGACCGGGCAATTCACCAGATTCCCCGTCGTCTTCACGGGCCCGCCCGCAGGACTCACCAGCAAACCTGACGCACTTTTTGCTTCGAGATCGTCGCCGTCAGTGATCAGTTTCCGTTGATCCTTCGAGATAGCCTCCTGGGTCCACTCGGCGAGTCGTACGTCCCACATCGGAGAGTATCCGGCGCTGATCTCCTTGAAGTGCGCGAGGATGTCGAGCGAGGGGCCCTCTCCGTTGATGGCACTGTCGAGCCCCTGGCGGTTCGGATCGTTCTCACCGATCTTGCCGTTCACAATCGTATAGATCACCTCAATCGCGCCGCTCTGAAGAATGTCGCTTTCCGCAGGCGCAAAGGTGGACGACTCGAGGGTCGCCGACTCCTCGGAGTTTGCGTCAAAACTAAGATAACGCAGGTGTTTGCCGTTTGCGAAGCCAAACCGGAGTTTCAAGTCAACGGTACCTTTGTCAGGACAGATGCTCGCCACGGAGTCCGTCACGACAGAGTAATCAGGACTGCCGTTGCAGAACGCGATTTTCGCGGGCTCGACATTAAAAGCGATGACTGGAGCGTTGAAGACAATGTCCTTGCGATTAGCCACCCGAGCCAATGGGCTGTAGTGCACATCCCCGACAGATCCGGCTCGGGCCGTCCTAGGCGGAAAAAAATGGGGCGCCTCCCCCCCCACCAACGTTTGTGACGGTGAGAAATCGACCCGGCCCGATTTGAACGTGAAGTTACCCGACTCATCAATTTCCGCAACCCGTGTGCTCGTCAAGTCTTTTGCCTTAGCGAGACTCGGCGCCCATGTGAGCCCCATGTCTTTCGAAGTAGCGTAGTCACTTACGTCGGTAAGCACGAACCAAACAGTTTCTCCCGAGGCAAGACGGCCGCGATGGAGCGGCAGGGTCACCACCTCCCGTACAAGGTCCACTTTGCCCGACGTGAGGAATTGCTTTGTGATTTTTTTGTAGGTTACCGGACCGGCTGCTAGACTCCCTTGGGGTGCCGAAAACGACAGAAGAAAGATCATCATCGATCCACAAATGCATCTGCTGAACTTTTTACTGTGCTTCATAACCCTACCTTTTTCTGCATCCAGTCTGGTATTACCCACGCATCTGGTATTACCCACGACATCCAAGCGGACGTGGCTAACGATCCGTCACTTCTTTAGTCCGGGATAGCCATGGACATAGATCCAGTCAGTCGCCTTGGCTGGGATGTGGCAGCCCAGGCAATCTGAGCGAAAGTTCGTTGAGGTCGTTTTCACGGGATCGCCCGCGTCGAACCAAGACCAGCCCCAGCCGTTGCCCCACAACTTATTATCGGGGTGGCTGTTCTTACTGTCCTTCACCATCATGAACCAACCTTTGAGAAGTTCTTGATGGCTGACCGTTCCAGTCGTCATATCCGAAGTGGCCGCGTCGTAAACCTCCTTCACCAGGATCGAACCTTGGGGAAATTCGCCCGTTGTGCGATAGCTTGCCGCAGTTCCGGGCGAAGCGTAGACGACGTGAATTTGCTTAGCGCCTTTGTCACCTGCGACAGACCAACTCCCAAGGAATTCGTAGGTGGTTCGGTAGTTCTTCGGGATATGCATGTTGCCTGCCGCATCAACAAGTTGTTCCTGCGCAGGGGCGGGCTGGCTGGCTACGGGCTGCGAAACAAGACACCCGACCGTAACTACGATGAAGGACGCGGACGCCACGGCCGCACTTCTGAGAAATGTCATCACAGGTTTTCCTACTTTGTAATCGAAGGATTCTGGCTGGGCGGCATTTTTTTAGAAGAGTTCTGGCCAGGCGGCACCGGCACCTGGTCGAGCAACCCGTAGAACTGCGTCCATACGTCATCCCGTTTCGCACTCGCAATGTGGCAATAGGCGCATTCCTCGATTGGCCGGACTTTCGCGGTGGCTGCCTTGGGTTCATGGTGGTTGAAGTTGTAGTAGCCCCAGCCGTTGGTTGCCTTATATCTCTCGCTGTCCTTGACCGTCACATCCGCGCCGTTGAAGGCGCCCGGGAAGAATCCCTTCCCAGATGGCTCAGTTCTCGAACCGTCCGGATGAGTGGCGGGCTGCATGAGCTGCAGTTCTTTCACGAAGATTGTTCCTTCGGGGAAGACACCTGTTTTCTTGTAAATATCGTAAGAACCAGGCTCGATATAGACGTTGTGAAATTCTGGGAAGTTTGCTTGAGGGGGGTTTAAGAAGTTTGGCGTCAGTGGCGAACCGACATAAACCCATTCGTGGAAGTTCTTTGGCAGAATAAGCTCGCCATCTTTCGTGTATTCAGGAAGATACCGGCCGGTGGCGTGCCAATCGTCGGGTGGTGGTAGCTGAGGTTGCTGTGCGAAGACTGCGGTCGCTATAGCGCTAGCACCGAGGACGGCGGATAGTGCTAATACTGTGCGTCTCATGATCTCTCTCCTCTGACCAGCTATAATGTCACCGAATGCTGTAGTGGCGGCATTCGTGCGCAGGCGGTCTCATCAACTACGCACAAGTCAGATTAAACGTGCGTGCCTATGTGCGAAAGCAACGAAGGGGCATGCAATCGATACCCGTCGGGAATGATGTCCTCTCGAACTATCTATGTTTGGCGATAACGAGCGTTTCGCCCGCGCAACGCATGCCGAAATGATTCGGAGTCACCGGCGTGACAATCGATTGATTGGAGAGATTGCGCTTGGGCAATCTAATCCGCACGATTGTTACTCACCGCGAAGCGTACGGCCTTGTGATCCATCGTCCAGCTAAAGCACTTCGTTTCGAGTAGGCCTGGTAGCGTAGCCTGCCCGAACTGTTTCGCGCTTCCTGTCCAGCTCAAGAGCCTGCTTTTGCAAGCATGCCTTGCATGCTCACCGCTAGTCGGCCGGGAGCCCCACCTTGGCCTTGCTCATGTTGGCGATCCGCACCGGCCCAGCTCTTCAGTTGTGAACAGCCCCTGAGCGGCTTGGTAGCATGATATGGGCAACATCGTAGAGTGCCATGCGCAACGAACCATTGCCCAGCTTGCTGATCCGGCCCGTGTAGTCCGATCTCGCTGGACTGATGCTGTTCCGGTGCTCAGGACAACCTCGTGACCCTAGTGGCGTTTGCATCTGCGCGCCGAGCGCATCGTGCAACGCCTCGAAGGACGAAGGCACAGAAGCGCTTCGCTGGAAACGAATGTTGATGCGACCCGCTTCGCCGCAACTGACCGCGCGACGCTAGATCCCAGCACCTCAGGCGGCAGTTCGCCCTCTTGCCTGAGGATCTCGGATCTTCTCCGGCAGCATCGCCGAGAAGATCCGCTTTGTCGGCGGGAGGCCTGATCGACCAGGTGCGCAGGGCGTGACCAAAGCGGCAGCTGATTGTTTCACCACGCGCCGCCGCCAGAAGGATACGACACGTCGGTCGGCAGGCGCGGAGTGACGCTCTCAATCGGTCAACGCCAGCGCCTCGCTATCGCCCGCGCGATCGTGAACGGCGGCTTCCACGCTCGACTCGGGAACGAGCGAGTTGGAGTAGGCGCTGATCGCACAACGACTGACGCACCACGATCCTGGTTGCTCATCGGCTTGCCACCATACAAAGGGCGGACCATACCGTCGTCATGGAAAGGGCCGCATCGTAGAACAGGTATGCATTCGGACCTCACGCAAGGCACGTCTCTACGCTCTGCAATTCAGCCGCTGTCACGGAGAGGACGGCAAAGCCGCCTCGCTGATAGTTGCACCAGAACGGGCGTGCGGTTTTCCGAAATGGACGCAGGCGGGCCAGTTGTAAGCTGGCTCAGGCGGCACCCGACCATAACCGGACCTCATGCAAACTATAACTAATACGAGCGCGAATGCGTGATGAGCTACGGTCGAGGGACGGTCAGGAGAGATTGAGATGGATGATCTGGACGTACCAGCGAGTTGGCAAGCAAGGCATCAGCCACACGGAAACGTCAGTAGCAGACTTTTGTGTGTGGACGTAGTGCCGGGGGAACGAGCATTGACGCCGCCCAACGGGACGTTCGCTGCGGACGATCACAATTGTGCGGCCGAAGCTTACGAGCGTCATTTCCACGGCTGTCTTGAGCGCCTGCACGGGGAGCAACGTTATCGCGTCTTCGCCGACATCGAACGGATCTCCGGCCGCTTCCCAGCCGCCAAATGGCGCCGGTCTGACGGAACTGTTAGGGAAATCACGGTTTGGTGCTCGAATGACTATCTCGGTATGGGACAGCACCCGGAAGTCGTGAGTGCACTGACCGCAGCGGCACACCGCTGCGGCGCAGGAGCGGGTGGAACGCGCAACATCGCCGGCAATAATTCCCCCTTGGTTGATTTGGAGGGCGAGCTCGCTGATCTGCATGGCAAGGAAGCGAGCCTCGTCTTTACCTCCGGGTACGTATCGAATCAGGCCAGCATCTCGACCATCGGTAAGCTGATCCCAGGCTGCGTGGTCTTATCTGATGCAGATAACCACAATTCGATTATCGAAGGCGTCCGCCAATCAAATTGCGAAAAGCGGATTTTCCGGCACAACGATCTCGGTCACCTTGAGTCGTTGCTGCGCGAGGCAGGAGACCGCCCCAAGCTTGTCGTGTTCGAGTCCGTATACTCGATGGATGGCGATGTGGCGCCGATCGGCGCCATCTGCGACCTCGCGGACCGGTATGGCGCGATGACCTACCTCGATGAGGTTCACGCGGTTGGCCTCTATGGCGGTCACGGTGCCGGGATCAGCGAGCGTGATGGCGTGATGCACCGCGTGACCGTGATCGAGGGTACCCTCGCCAAGGGATTCGGCTGCGTTGGCGGCTATATCGCGGCGTCGCGATCGATCTGCGACGCGGTGCGCAGCTTCGCGCCCGGATTCATCTTCACGACGGCACTCCCTCCACCAATTGCCGCCGCAGCCCGTGCGTCCGTTCGTTACCTGAAGCACTCGTCTGCCGAGCGCGAAGCACACCAACGGCAAGCCGCTGCAACGAAGCGGGCGCTCAAAGCCGCCGGGCTTCCGGTCTTCCCGACCGACACCCACATCGTGCCTGTGATTGTCGGCGATGCGGAATTGTGTAAGGCGGCAGCCGATCGTCTTCTAGAGCGCCACGCCATTTACATCCAGCCAATCAACTATCCGACCGTTCCCCGTGGGACCGAGCGTCTCCGCATCACGCCCTCGCCATATCACGGCGATAGCCACATAGCGGAACTCGCAGCTGCGCTCGCTGAGACTTGGGAGACCCTCTCTCTTGCCTGAGAGCCGTGCTTGGGAGCGCCCCCTTCGCAACCGCCTCCCCCAACATTGTGCATCGGAGGGGCATCGGCTACCCGGCGGGCGCGGACCACGCTGGGAAGGCCTCGCGGCTCCCAGGTTGCGGCCGAGGCAGCCAAGTTGGGACGACGGACCAGCCAAAGAAAGCCGTTTGAGGAGAGACCCGCCCCTTTTCGACACGCTTTCGGTTAAAAGATGTGATGCGACCCAATCCACTCCTTCTATCACGCTGCTACGTTGCATGGGTCATCGCGTGGCAGATCTTGCTGCTTACGATCACAATAGGGCTCGCATTCTTCTAGTGGGCAGCCCCGAAGAATTGACCTTCGTCATCCTGTTGGGCGGTTCTCCCCAACGGCGCCGCCCTTCGTTCGAACATGCTGATCCAGAATCGTTCATTTCGATAAGCCCTCCAACCCGGCGTTCGAAAGCGATCCGAGCGAGACAACGGGCAACCGGAAATAAAAATGGATATCACGCAGCGGTGTCATCTCTTGATCGAGGATCTGTCCGTCGCGCGCGGCGAGCGCGTGGTGTTAGGCGGAGTGTATTTGCAACTTGGCTCGAGCCAACTCGCCGAAGTGACGGGTCCCAATGGCGTGGGCAAATCCACTCTTTTGCGCGCTATCGCCGGTTTCTTGCCATTGGGATCTGGTCGCATGTCACTGGTGGAGTCCGAAGCCATGGATTCAGCGCCCTTGGCAGAGCGCCTCCACTACGTGGGTCATCTCGACGGGCTGAAATCAGCGTTGACCGCCCGCGAAAACCTCGAGATCGGCCTGGGAATTTTGGGCCGAGGTCGGCTAACCCCGTTAGACGCACTGGAGCGTCTGGAGTTAGCCCACGTTCTCGATTTGCCCGTTGGCTATCTCTCCGCGGGGCAGCGTCGCCGTGTCGCATTGGCCCGGCTCCTGGTTGCCGATCGCCCTCTATGGCTGCTCGACGAGCCGCTAACGGCGCTAGACCGGCACGCACGAGCCTTGCTCAAGACTATTGTCGCGGACCATCTCGGAAGCGGAGGATTGATGCTCGCCGCCACCCACGAACCACTCGGTCTGCCGGGGACAATCCAAGTCAGGCTCGGAGCGAGGTGAGTGTCTTCCCGCTGAGGGGCGGCCGGCATCCTTATAGCCGTCTGTCTCAGGGTCGGGAGAGAAGAGGTCACGCCGCTTTTCCGATTTTCCCGGAACGGTCTCGACGCAATGGCGACGCCGGATGGGGGCCATGATCCGTATTCTCCTCGTCGTTTTTCTTCGCGACGTCACGCTGGCGCGTCGCATCGGCGGAGGCGGAGTTCTTGGCCTGGTCTTCTTCCTCAGTCTCGTAACTGTGGTGCCTTTCGCGATTGGACCTGACCTGCGCTTGCTGTCGCGCATCGGTCCAGCCATTCTGTGGATAGCGGCGCTCCTCGCGAGTCTATTGGGCCTTGACCGTCTGTTCCAGGCGGATCACGAGGACGGTTCGCTGGACCAGATGTTGCTGTCGCCGACGCCGCTAGAACTCATTGTTCTGGTGAAGTGCATGGCCCACTGGTTTGTTACAGGGCTACCGCTCGTTCTGCTCTCGCCTTTGTTTGGCCTGATGTTGGACTTGGACGGCTCGGCGCTCTGGGCGGTAGCAGCGACCTTGTTGGTGGGTACGCCAACTTTCACCTTCCTGGGAGCGATCGGTGCAGCGCTTACCGTCACGCTGCGGCGGGGTGGTCTTCTGCTTTCGATCCTCGTTGTACCGCTAGCCGTACCAGTGCTGATCTTCGGTGTCTCCGCGGCGCAGAGTGGCACAGCGCCCGTTCTGACACCGTTCCTGGTTCTCTGCGCTCTGGGACTTGCATCCATCGCCCTCGCCCCAATCGCCGCAGCCGCGGCACTTCGCGGGGCGGGAGAATGACAAGCGCATGCAGCGGAAGGGTTTGCTTGTGAGCTCGCCGTCGCGGAACGACTCCGCACGCTTCCCAAGCTAAGACGACTTGATCATCGGGCAATGCCTATAGCGGAGTATCCGCGTCTAACAAGGCCGCGAGCCGATCCCGCTCGGCTTGGCTCAGGGGCGCCGCCGGCGTAGGTTGCAGGCGTCGCAATCTGAACAGGAGAGCGATCCCGCCCGTTGCGAGCACCAAAGCCGGCATTCCCCAGAGGAAGGTGGTTTCCAAGTCGAGCGGTGATCTCAGCAGGATAAAGTTCCCATAACGCTTCACCAGAAAGTCGCGGACCTGCTCGTCGCTCTCGCCGAGGTTAAGGCGTTCGCGCACCAGCAGCCGGAGATCCCGCGCGAATTCTGCTTTCGAATCGTCGATCGACTGGTTTTGGCAGACCAGGCAGCGCAGTCCGGCGGAAATATCGCGCGCGCGCGCCTCAAGGTTCGGGTTGGGCAGGACCTCGTCTGGCTGCACCGCCCTGGCCAAGCCAGGCGCGAGGCCTGCGTATACGATCGAAAGCAGAAGAATGCGACGAAGCGGAGTCATTCGGCGGCCTGCGGCGCTGCTGCGGGGTTAGCTGCGGCGCGGACGCGAACCGCGCGGCGCGCGAAGCCGATTCTGAGGCGTCTATCAGACAACGACACGATCCCTCCAAACGCCATGATGACGCCGCCTATCCAGATGGCCGTCACAAGCGGCTTCCAGAACATGCGCGCATCGATCGAACCATCCGGGTGCTGGTCCCCAAGCGAAATGTAGATCTGGCCAAAACCCAGCGTCACGATGCCAGCCTCGCTGACGGTAGTCTGTCGTACGGGAAAACTGCGCTTGGCGGGCTCGACGGTGGCCACGGCCGCGCCGCCCCGGCTTATGACCGTGTAGGCCAGGACTTCGGAGTAGTTCGGGCCCTGTCGCGATTGTAGATTTTCGATAGTCGCTTGATAAGGCCCGAGATCGATCCCCTGGCCTAGCTTGACGGTCGCGATCCGCTCCACGCCCCAACCGGTCGCCGCCAAGCCCATAAGTGTCACGCCAAGGCCAGCGTGAGCGATAGCAGCACCCCAGGCGGAGCGCGGCAGCCCGACCGCGCGGGCCAGCATCACTCGAATGGGCTGCCCACGTGCCCGGATACGCGACATCACATCGGCGAACGAACCGACTATGAGGTAGACGGCGAGGCCGAGGCCAACCGTGGCGAGGACAGGGCCGCCTCGGATGACGGCAACGAGCACAAGTGCGACCACGAGGCCCCCCAAGGCTGCAACCGTCGCCCGCTGCGCCGCGCCGAGCAGGTCGCCACGCTTCCAGGCGAGCGACTGACCGATCGGCATCAGCAGAACGATCAACGCTAGTAGCGGACCGAGGGTCAAATTGAAAAACGGTGCACCGACCGAAATCTTGTCCCCGGTCAGAGCCTCAAGCGCGAGCGGATAGAGCGTGCCGGTCAGGACCGTAGCGCAGCAGGCGGTGAGCAGCAGGTTGTTGACTGCGAGCGCGCTCTCGCGTGACACGGGCGCGAACAGACCACGTTGGCTCAGGGAAGGCGCACGCCAAGCATAAAGCGCGAGGGAACCGCCAATGAACGTGCTCAGGATGATCAGGATGAAGACGCCGCGCGTCGGGTCGCTGGCAAACGAATGAACGGAGGTCAGCACTCCTGAACGCACCAGGAAGGTGCCGAGCAGCGATAGCGAGAATGTAAGTATCGCCAGGAACAGTGTCCAGATCTTGAGGGCTTCGCGTTTCTCCATAACGGCGGCCGAATGCAGGAGCGCGGTACCCGCAAGCCAGGGCATGAGTGACGCGTTTTCGACCGGATCCCAGAACCAGAACCCGCCCCAGCCGAGGGTGTAATAGGCCCAGTACGAGCCCATGGCTATGCCAAGCGTTAGAAATATCCAGGCAATCAGTATCCAAGGCCGAACGTAGCGGGCCCAAGCGGCGTCCAACCGTCCGCTGATCAGCGCCGCCACCGCGAACGAGAACACGATCGAGGAGCCGACATAACCGAGGTAAAGGAGCGGTGGGTGTATTGCAAGGCCCGCATCTTGAAGCAGCGGATTGAGATCCTGGCCTTCAAAGGGCGCCGGAAACCGTCGAACGAAGGGATCGGAGGTGAACAGGATGAAGCAGAGGAAGGCAAAGGAGATCCAGCCTTGGACCGTTAGTGTATTGGCGCGCAATTCCTTTGCCATGCCGCGCCCGAGAATCGCAACTGCCGCTCCGAAGGCCGCGAGGATCAGAACCCAAAGCAGCATGGATCCTTCGTGATTGCCCCAGACGCCGGCGAGTTTGTACACGAGTGGTTTGGTCGTGAGCGAGTTCTCGGCGACTGTCACGAGACTGAAGTCGGACACCACATGAGCGTAAGTCAGGGCCGCGAAGGCATAGCCCAACAGCAGGAACTGGGTAATTGCAGCTGGGACCGCAATGGAAGTCAGCCCAGAATCGCCACTGCGGGTCCCCCAGAGCGGCAGAACTGACTGAAGCAGCGCGACGGCGAGAGCCAGAGCGAGCGCGTAATGTCCGGTTTCGACGATCATCCTTTCGGTCCGCCCCGTTGTGGTGTTTCGTGGAAGGCCGCGCTATTGCGCCCACGCGCATTTTCGTTCCGCCAAATGCCTGATTGCTTGAGTTTGTCGGCTACGTCCTTGGGCATGTATCGCTCGTCGTGTTTGGCGAACACGGTATCCGCATGAAAGACGCCCGGTCCCTCCACCGTGCCCTCGGCCACGACGCCTTGTCCTTCACGGAAGAGATCCGGCAGCAATCCGGTGTAGCTGACCTGGATGTCGTACTTCAGGTCGGTCACCGCGAAGACGACAGTCGACGATCCGCCATAGGTAAGTGAGCCACGTTTCACCAGGCCACCGATGCGCAGACGGGTTCCTCGCGGCGGCGCCTTTTCGGCCATCTCGGTCGGCCCGTAGAAGAAGACGATGCTGTCACGCAACGCAAACAGGATGAGCCCAACCGCGATGGCCAAGGTGAAGCCTGCTGCGCTGATGATAGCGATGCGCCTGCCCTTTCTGGTCAAAGTCTACCTCTTCAAACCAAGCTGACTGACGAGTTCATCGATGCGCTCTGGCGCTTGCGCATCTTCTGCTAACCGGGCGCGCGCACTTGCGACGGCCGCCTCGGCCTTCTGGCGTTCACCCAATACGACGTAGGACCTAATCAGTTGCAGCCATCCCTGAAGGTCATGGCCATCCTTCGAAAGCTTCTCGGCCAGTCCTCCCACCATCCCGCGGATCGCGTCTCTCCGCTGCTCCGGTGGAAGCGCCGCGATTTCAGTCCGGCTTCGGCCGGCTTCTGCTTTTGATTGAGTTGGCCTAGAAGACTTATCCAGGTGTTGGCGGACGGCATCGATCCACGGGGCGCCGGCTGGCGTATCGGCCTCCAGCGCCTCCCAAAGTTGTCTCGCCCGATCTGTGTCGCCATCTTGCTCTACTGCGAGCGCATGGAAGAATCGGGCCAGAGGCTGTTTGGGATCATCCACGAGTGCTTGGTCAATGGCACCGCGTGCTTCTGCAGTCACAACGCCGTCGGCAGCCATCGTCAGCGCCTGCCCAAGAGACGCACGCTCCTCCGCATTTTCGCCGAGCAGCCGTAGCGCCGCCCTATACGCATGCGCCGCATCCTGAAACCTTCCCATGCGCAGGTAAATTGGCGCGACAACCTGGAATCCGCGGCCATCATTGGGGTGACCCTTCAGACGCGTCTCGACTTCGGAAATCGCGGCAGCGAGAGTGAAGTCCTCACCCGTGCGCCTCGATGCGATCGGCATATCAGGCTGGTTGGGAGCGCCGACCTTGAGATACGACGCGAGAGCCACGAGTGGCAGCACTAGGGCGATCGCCAAGGCCGCGGCAGTGCGTCTCGGCTGCCAGCGCGGCCACGCATGCGGCCGGCTCTCCGACGCGGAGTCGAGTGACGCAAGCAGCCGGCGCCCGATCTCGGCACGCGTGGCCATGGCATCCTCGGGCCCTACGAGTCCGCAGCGGACGTCATCATCCGCCTCGGCCAGAAGGCCGCGATAGAAGGCCACGTCGGAATCGTGACCGCCAAAGCTCTCACGCCGCTCGGAGAGCGACCGGGCCAGCGCCAGCACGATTGCAAAGGTCATCATTGCGAAGACGGCCCAGAGCACGTTCAAGGCCTCCGTCCGTTTTCGCCAATTCGTAACGTACCACGTTTTCGGGCATCCGGCGCGCTTGAAAATCGGACTGCTTCTATGTGTGCCGCTCCCATGGTCCGATCGGCCACTCCCGAATGATGTAAATGGACTTGCAAGGCAGTCGTCATGGACGCTCTGCCCCGGCAATTGCCGCCATCAAAGCAGGTCGACTTGCGTCCGAGATGCCTCCAACCAGCTTGTAGGCGATTGTGCCATCCCCCTTGACCACATAGGTCTCGGGGACGCCATAGACGCCGAAATCGATGCCCGTTCGGCCGGACCGGTCAGTGCCGACTTGTGCGAAGGGGTTCCCATTCGCGGCGAGATAGGCGAGCGCGTTTCTGGGATCGTCTTTGTAGACGATGCCGGTAAGCGTCACCCCCTGTCGCTGCAGCATCCGGTCGCTCGCCAACGCCATCAGAGCCCCTTGTTCTTCCCGGCACTCGATACACCATGATGCGAACACGTTCACAATTGTCACGTGCCCCTTCCGCAGATCGGCGCTCGACAAGCCGGGTGGACCAGGCGTGCGAAGCCCCTCGAGCGGCTCCAGCGCAAACTGCGGTGCCGGCTTGCCGATCACAGCGGAGGGCACGAGCGACGGGTCTCCGGCGCCGAGCCGCACCAGGAATAATACCGCGATTCCGAAGAAGACTAAAAGCGGGATAATCACCCACAGGCGGGCCAGCGCGCGTTGACGGGCCGTGGTGCTCGCAGGGAGGTGAATCGAAGGTGTGATGTTGCTCATACGCGGCCGCGCGGATCGGAGTGACCAAGTCGCAGACGACGCAGGGTACGGCGCTGAACGCGATAGTCGATGAGGACCGCCGCGATCATCCCGGCAAGCACGGTGCCCGTCACCAGAAAAGTCACTGTGATGAATCCGCTATGCTGCATCACAATCTGCTCAGGACGCCATTTCGACAGGCAGTATGCAAGCCATGGCAGGTTCACCCGCAGCCGCCATCGTGATCGCAAGCCGCCGGATACGGCGTCGCATGATTTCGTTACGGACTGCCATTACGTGGAGAGTCACGAACAAAAGCGAGTATGCGAGCGCCATCACAATCAGCGGCCATAACATCGTGCCGGCAATCGCCGAGCCCTCCATCCGAAATACCGATGCCGGCTGGTGGAGAGTGTTCCACCAATCAACCGAAAACTTCACGATTGGGATGTTGATGAACCCAACCAAGGTCATGATCGAAACTGCTCGTGCCGCCCTGTTCGGGTCCTCGATCGTCTGCCAGAGCGCGATCAGACCGAGATAGATCAGAAACAGAACCAACACGGAGGTGAGCCGGGCGTCCCAAACCCAATATGCGCCCCACATCGGTTTACCCCAGAGGGAGCCTGTGACGAGGCAGATAAAGGTGAAAGCCGCGCCAAGCGGCGCAGCCGCCTTTTGTGCTGCATCGGAAAGTGGATGACGCCAAACTAAGGATCCGAGCGCAAACACCGCCATGAACGTGTAGGCAAGCATCGCTGTCCACGCGGCGGGAACGTGGATGTACATGATGCGCACCGTCTCGCCTTGCTGGTAGTCGGGTGGCGCGGCGAATGTTCCAAGCAGACCAACTGCGAAGGCGAACGCCGTCGAACCCCAAAGCCAAGGCAGCAGCCTTGCGGCGCTACGCACGAAATTACCAGGATTGCTGTACGCAGTGAAGTTCAGACTCAAATGCCGATCTCCTCGAACTCAACCTGCAGGCCGGGATTGCTCGCGCTCCCGACGAAAGTTCGTGCCACTCGGGCGTCTACAAGCCGATGAGTATCGCATCATACCGGAGACGATTTCACAAATTACCTCCAGTTATTGTTTTGATGCCCGCTAGGCGCCCAGAGCTGAGCGGCTCCGATTTGTATACTTGGAGTGGCCGAAATCGTCGCGTGCAGACGGCACAGCAATTCGAGAGACCGATAGCAGGTGGGAGCCGCGCGCTATTCGATCGCGTGCGACGTCGAGATAGCGGTTAATGCCGCGCTCGATGCTCGGCGTAATGAGCTAAAAGTGACGGCGCTCGTCTCGTGTAAGCGGTCCGCTTTAAAGGGCGCCTTCTTCGTATAGGTCCCTTACTCCGTTTGGATGCCCGACCCGTACGTAGGGTCAATTGAGCCACCAATCGCGATCGTCGTATCTAAAACGCGTGCGGTGGCCCTCCCAGCTATCGCTGCCCACCTTGGGCGTTTCCTCCCTAGACTTAGGCCGCTTGTGGCAACGCAGGCGGCCCTTTTTTTTGTGTGCACTCATATGGAATTGAACCGAGGTCTGGTCGACCTATAACTCGGTAGGGTCACTTCATACCCTCGCGCAATGGCAACAACTAAGCGTCCGGTGCTACCAGATGATACGGAGCGAACAGCAACGGAACCGGCCCGCGAGCAGGCAGTTGCAGGACAAGGTCGGCCACGTAATGCTCGACCGGTCTTTCCCATCATCGAGCCGCATGTTGCCAGTAATTACTGTTTACTTCCATGGTTGCGGAGAGCCCCCCATGATAAGCATCGCCGATCTCTTAATCCGGTTCCGGCAAGGGAGCCGGCCCGCGTCCAATGCTCAAGTTGCGGTTGTGACCGGTCGGGATCGATCCAGCATGGCCGAGTTTGTCCGCATCCTGCAGGCCTACGATCAAGGCCGGTACGGCAGGAGTTAGAGGGCGACCGCGTCTCAAGCAGCGAAGAAAATGCGGGACACGGGGCCGTCCACACATGACTTCAAATCAGTCATTTCGGTTTCGCAATGCAGGTGCCATCGGTTGCTAATCGGCGATCCGCTTTCGAGGCCATGATCGAATTCGTGACAAAGGATCGCGCGCCCAACCACGATGAGCCGCGGCTAACGTTGTTGTGACCACGACAGCTCGGCGATGCGTTTCGGTCGCCCCGGTAGTAACTCGCAAGGCGAGTGCTGAGGTGCCGTCGCCGCCGGATAATGGGAAATGCCCTGCGACTATCTATCCGATAGCCATTTATCATAAGCTTAATTCAGACGCGATCGCATCACGGCGGCGTTTGGCTGCCCTCACCACCTCGCCGTATGTTCAATCGGAGTTCTGTCCATCACCCTCAGATTCTTCCGGAACGTATCCATGCACTTGGCGAAAGGCACGGAGAAAGCTACTGTAGCTCCTATAACCGACCGCCCGCGCGATCTGCTCAACTGAAAATGTCCTCGCGGCGAGCATATCGGCTGCACGCTTCATCCGTATTTGCCGGAGCGCTACCATTGGCGAACATCCTATCGTGCGCACAAAGCGCGCCATGAATGCGGATCGGCTCAAGCCGGCCGTCTGCGCCAAGGCCATGACGGAGTGATCGGCCGCCGGCCGCGCCAGCATATCGGCGAACGCAAGAGCGATTTGACGGTCACTCAAAATAGAGAAGCGTTCGAGCCAAACGCTGGTCGAATTGAGACTGCGACGGACGAGCGTGACGAGCACCTGCTTGAGGATGGCGGTTGTCATCGCCTGCATTCCAACCCGCCGGCCGCTGATTTCTGCCAACGCGGCCTGCAACTTTGACCCCACTTCATCGGCTGGTTCGAAGCGCTCGACAATCGGCGTGGAAAGGCCTGCAAAGAGGTCGATCGACGAGCCGTAGGTAGCGCGAAAGTACCCGCAGATCAGCATGACCATCGGGTCCAGGTCCCCGGCGACGAATCGCTGGATTCGCTCGCCGAAGCGCGGATCCCATTGCGCTTCGACCACATTCACTCTCTTGGCCGCTGTGCGGTCATCGACCTCGATGTGAAACGGCTTCTTGGCCGGTGTGATGACAAGGGTGTGAGGTACTAGAGGAAATGCGGAGAAGCCACCCACGACCATTCGTCCGGTCCCGGAAAGATTGTAGTGGATAGCCGGCGCCTCCGCGCTTCCGAATGACAGGCGCCAGCCTGGGCTAACCAAACACTCGATGAGCCCAATGACGTCGACATCCAAAGTTGCCATCAGCACATCGAGATGGGATCGAAGCAATGTAAGATTTGGACGATCGGACATGTGTTTCGGACTCTCGGATTGAGCTGATGTCCTAGTCTTAGGACAGGACAATTGCAAATCTTGGTACTGTATTATGGCTAGGATGATGCGCATCTGCTCGCCATGACCAACTGCCTAAGCGAAGTTGGGAACCTCTTCGACTAGTGTGAGCGTGCCGCGCTTCCCGCGGCCCTCATTTCACTGTCCAGAACTGACGCCTTAGGAGATCCCCAAATGAGCAAAAAGCACTTAATGGAAAGGTGGTCGAGGCGATCCCAATGCAAACCTGACATTAAACTGGTCTCGCGTACGATGTTCTAGCAACCGCGACCTCAATAGGAAACAGCATCGATGCGAACGCTTTCGGCAAGACGCGGCCGGCAATTCCGAGCCGGCGCACAATACCTGTTTCCTCGGAAGCTCCGCGAGCAACCGCTTGATCATCACCCCTGCCTACTATGGCAACGAACTGAACGGCCCGAACCGCGGCAAATGTTTCGAGTATGACTATGCAGCTGCAGCTTTATCAGGTGCGATATTTCTTAGCCCTAGCAAAGACGCTAAATTTTACGCGAGCTGCGGAGCAATGCAATGTGACGCAGCCGGCGCTGACAAAGGCGATACAAAAGCTGGAGCAAGAACTCGGTGGCGCGCTGATTCACCGTGAACGTCATCTCACCCAGCTCACCGATCTGGGCAAGATGATTTTGCCCACGCTGGAGAAAATATTTTCCGCCGCCGAGGCCGTACGGCTTCAGGCACGAGGCTATCAAAAGAAGACAATAGCCCCGCTTAAGATCGGACTGGTGCCGTCAGTCTCCGCCGCACTCATTACGGAATTGCTCGTGGAGCTCGCCAGGATCATCCCCGATCTTCGAGTCGATCTGCGCGAGGCCGATGCCAACGGGCTGGTTGCGATGCTTTTGGATGGCGAGATCAATGCCGCACTTGTCGGTGACGCCATGGAGCTGCCTGAGCGTATCGACCGCTGGCGCCTGTTCGAGGAACGCTGCGTGCTCATCTTGTCTCGGAAACATCCGATGGCCAGGCAAACCGTCATCTTGCTCGAAGACTTGCATGAGTTGGTCTTTCTCGAAAGGGTCGGATGCGACGTCGCAGACCGATTTAAGCGGGCTTGTTTTGCCGACCACCCAGGCCCCAAGGTTGTGCACAGGAGCGATCAGGAAAGGCATCTTCAGCAAATGGCATTCGCCGGTTTGGGGGCCATCTTGGCGCCAGAGCACGCTCCCAGACTGCCGTCGCTCGCCACTGTCGGAATTGAGGGCGACCCCGTCCGGCGCGAGGTGCAGCTTTTGGCCGTGGCGGGGAGGCAGTATTCGCCGGCGCTTGACGCCTTCATCAAGGTTGCTCGTGTTCGCGACTGGACGAGTGCGTTGGACAAACTCCGCCGCGCATCTGCCCCTGACTCGAACAAGGACAATGTTTGCACGGCTGAAGCATAAGGTGCAGGTTCCTTGATCCAAATCACGGGCCCCGGTCCCGCCTCTTCATGCCCGAGCTTGGCACGGGCATCTAACCGTCGTTGCTGAAGTGACGCGAAGTCGTGGATGGCCAGGACAAGCCGGGCCATGACGCAGTTGCAGTCACCCATGCGCAGCCTCTTGAATTGACTTGTCTCATTCCGGTCAGCCTCGAAGGGCGAGGCTTAGGCCCATCCTATTTCGGACAGGGCAGCAAGCAAGGTTTCGGTCTTCGCTCCCGTGATGGAGTCCGGGCCGACAAACGCTCGACGGATGATCCCTCGTTGGTCGAGGACATAGATGGCCGGCATCGGCAACATCCAAAAGGAGAAGCCATGGGGAGCGCAGAGATCGAGTCCGCGCCGCAAGAGATGGCTCTTTACGTCCGCCGGCACCACGGACAACAGGCCGAACGAAAGGCTCACCCCAAGATCTAGGTCGGAGAGGATTTCCAGATCCAGTCGGCGGTCGCGTTTGAAATTGCGTAGCAAGTCCCCAGTCTCGGGCGTTATCGCAATTACTCTGGCGCCAGCAGCGCGGATACTAGGGATGGCCCCGTGAAGAGCGCGTAGACCAGCTGCGCACATTGGGGACCAAGTCCCGTAAACGAAGGTGACAATCAACGGTGCAGTTTGTCGCAATTCCAAAGATGAAACGAGCCTTCCATTTACCTCGGGGAGAAGGAAATCGGGGGCAAGAGCGTTCGCCTTCAGGGCGCCGTCAGGAACGCCCGCCTCTCGCAGCCATGATGAAACCATCCGGTCGGTTCGGACGTCCAGCGTGCGAAAGCCACTCAAGGTCTCCGCGGGAGGGTCCATCGGCGTACTGACGGGACGTCCCTTCGAAACTTTGGCGCCCATTCTGGTTCTCCCCGGTACCCCTCGCGGCACCTGTCCGCGTATGTTTCTTCCATGGTGACCGAGCGTTCTGGAAAACGAAAATTCAACTTTGGAATGGTAACCGTCGACGAATAATCGTTAGGAATAGTCGCCGGCCCCAGTATCGCGATGCGCGCGGGCAGACGAACAAGTAGGCAGCAGCTTCCGTTGAGGAGGTCACGACTCTTTCACCGCGCCAGGGCTCCTTCACGCCGAGCGACACGATCGAGGAGAGGCAATAGCCAAGCGTCGAGCTGGACGAGCTGTTCGCCAAGATTATCCTCCGAACCGACACCTGATCGCTGCACGAGGCATTGGGTTCGATTTGCGGAGCGCGTGCCCTATTCGGCATTTTTGTCAAGAGTGCTTCTGCAAGATGCAGCCGCGAAGCCACGACAATCGGTGAGCAAGCCAACCTCTTCAGTCGAACATCTGTTGCTGATAACGTATGCCGCGACCGACAGAGGTGCCTTCTAGCCCGCGCGGCGTTGAGGGAGACCGACGTAACCAAATTGAGGTTCGCTTGCCCGGCGCTTCAAAAATCAGAGTTGGTGAAGTGACGCCGCGCGCCAAATAGGTCGGAGCCGGGATATCCAAAAGTCGCAGCCCTGCTCCGCCAAAAGTCTAGTCCCGTTTTGCCTTTTCTGTCAGACATGCAAACGCGAGTGCAATTGGGGACTTCCGTGTCGCAGGGCAGGCTCACCTCGCATCGCTTGTAGCAGCTTTCGGGGAGGATCTGCCGCTCGGCCCGGCGCGACGCCCTACTCCCAAAACAGGCACAGCGATCGCGCAACGGTATGGATGAATGCAGTCCTGAATCGGAGTTCGAATTCCATGGGTCCAGCCAATGATGACCAGTTGACGCCACGCGTCAAATTCCAGCAGACGGGTGAAGCGATGGTGGAACGCCGCCGACCACTTTCGCCCTCCACGCCGCGACCCGAGCTCCAGCAAGCTCCTTTATGCAAGAAGCTTGGAAAGCCACGCGATTGGCGCCACGGCCCTGAAGATCGGCAACAACTTTCAAGATCACGAATGTTGCTGCCGATAGCTCAATCTCCGATCATTGTTGGCGACCATGAGCCGCTCATTTTCGACCCAATTCGCCAATTGGATGATCAGGTGCCGGCGGACTTGATCCACCCCGTTGTTGAAATTTCTCCTCGCGAGGCAGTGGCACGCCTCACCCTAACAGGGCACGGCATGACGGCCGAATCTGTGCGATCCACAAGCCGAGGCAAAATCCAACATCAGTATCGGGCTCCAATGCATATGCTCGTCATGTACGAGAAGGGGGAGCGCCGCGATGGAGAAACATTTGTGGAAGGTTTGCCGCCATCAGCGCTCCGGAACCTCGGGCGGAAGCTGACATTCGTTCCTGCGGGCCGCGAGTTTTACGATTGGCACGAGCCGCGCGGATCGCAGATGCAGCTCATGTACTTCTACTTCGACCCTGAGAGGCTGAAGGCTCTTTCTAAACGTGGCATCACCGGCCTGCCGGACTCCCCACGCCTACTATTCGAAGACGAAACGCTATGGAACACCGCCCTCAAGCTGAAGACGTTCGTCGATAGCTCTGCAGGAGACGCGGTCTACTTCGAGAGTCTCGGTAGTTTGCTCATGCATGAAGTCGTGCGTTTCACTTGCGGGATGCCCAGCATTCAACGTCAACTCCAAGGTGGTCTTGCACAGTGGCAGCAACGGCTCGTCACCGCCTACATCCAGGAACATCTCAATGAGCGGATACCGATTGGCACGTTGGCGCAGCTCGTTCGTCTTAGCCCGTATCATTTCTGCCGGGTGTTCAAGCAATCTCTTGGAATGCCGCCTCATCGGTACCAGACCAAACGTCGCGTTGAACAGGCCAAATTACTGCTGGCAAACCGCGCAGGCTCTATGACGGAAATCGGTCGGGCGGTCGGCTTCAGCAGTCGTAACGCGTTCGCCACGGCGTTTCGGAAGGCGACGGGAATTGCCCCCGTGGATTACCGCCGAAGCGTGGCTCCTCCGATAAGGGTATGAATGAATTGCGGCGTCGCGCTCAACTTTGCCATTCGAAGGTAGCGGCGTCTCGGTGTCACATTGCGATGAGGACGATCGGGCTTTGGTGCCCGTCAAGAAAGCAAGTCACGGGCCTTAAGAAGGCATGCATCTGCCGCTGGTGGCGAAGAGAGGCAGAAGCCCATCGCGGGACTTCGGCAAAGCGACCGAAAGCAAGCGGCGCTGGGAAACGGACCCGCCCAGAGCGATCCTAGGACGTTTCGCAAATCTGTAGCTGCTGATGGGTGGGTGCGAGACTAGGTCGATTGTCCTCATCACCCCTGTTTTAGTCCGACCGATGAAAAGTTAGACCACCTTCACGCGCAAACGATCGCGTTCCACGCTGGAACTCGCGGAGCGTCATTTGTTGAATGGTCTTCGTGAAGATGATATTTTTACACGGAATCGTCGGTTTTGGGGGAGTATCCCATGGCGCAGCATTCAATTCAAAAGCGTGCGGTAGCCGAGGAGCCAACCATCGTCGTCGTTGACGACGACAACGACTTCCGCGCCTCACTCGGGGACCTGTTCAACTCGGTTGGCTTCAAGGTCAAGATGTTTGGCTCGGCAGCGGAGCTGCTGCAAGGCGAATTGTTGCCCGACGCGGTGAGCTGCCTCGTACTTGACGTCAGATTGCCGGGCCTAGGCGGTCTCGATGTCCAAGCCGAGCTGTCGAAAGTGAACGCTTCCATTCCCATCATCTTCATGACCGGCCACGGCGACATTCCGATGTCGGTCAGGGCCATGAAGGCAGGCGCTGTGGATTTTCTAACCAAGCCATTCCGCGATCAAGACATGCTGGATGCAGTCACGATCGCGCTCGAGCGCGATCGGACGCGGCGGAAGACCGAGCAGTGGCTCACGGAATTGAAGTCGCGTCTCGAGCGATTAAGCGCGCGCGAGCGAGAGGTGCTGGCTCTCGTGACGACTGGCTTAAAGAACAAGCAGATCGCTTTTAAGCTAGAGATAGCTGAGATCACTGTAAAGGCGCACCGCGGTCATGTTATGCAGAAGATGGGTGCGCAATCGCTAGCCGAGCTTGTCAAAATGGCGGAGACGCTCGGTATAAAGTCGGCCCGGTCTTAATCGCTTCCTGCTTGCACGTGCGTGCATCAGCTAAGAGGGTTATTGTTTGCGCAAATCAACTGACGGCTTTAATCGCTTGCCGCCAGGCCCTGCTGCCGCGTCGAGCGCAACGACCCGACATCAGCGCACGCGTTCGGACGTGGCCCAAACTGGGCTGAACTATTCAGATAGTCTGCATCGATTATTCCAAAGTATAGCATCGGTTGTTCCAAAGCGTAGCACCGCCAGTCCATCGTCTAATCGCCAGTTCAGACCCTCGTCGTTACCGTCCAATGGTGTCCGCGCAGTGCGCTTCATGAGATGGACACGGAACGCGAGATGCGGCGGGCCACCTCCCCAGGAACGAAGGTGGGGATATGTCTAGCGAGATTCAAATTTCGATCATCGATGATGATGACCAATCTCGCTCAGCCTTAGCGGGTCTCCTGCAAGCGATCGGATTCACGACTGAGACCTACTCATCGGCAGTGGAGTTTCTGGCGTCTGGAAACTTGCGCGATAGCTCCTGTTTGATTGTTGATGTCCACATGCCGCGCATGACTGGGACTGAGTTGCATAGCCGCTTGGTAGGATCCGGCTATAACATACCAACGGTTCTGATCACCGCTTACCCCGACGACAGCGCGCGAGCTCGGGCTCTGGATCAGGGCGTCGTTGGCTACCTGACCAAACCCATCGACGAAAAGGTTCTACTCGGATGCGTCGAATTGGCTCTACAGCGCGCGAAATCAGATGAAAATCCGTAATTAGCAATCGATCGGCTGCCGCGCAGGAAACGTTCCCTTCAGCTCGAAAATCGTTGCTCTTTGAACGGGTCCCCGTAAATGTGAAATCCGTTGAATTCCCACAAGCCCGGCGATTCGCGATCCAAAAACTGGATCCCGCGCACCCATTTCACGCTTTTATAACCATACAGGTTTGGCACCACGAGCCGGAGCGGGTAACCATGCTCGGCCGTAAGGGGTTCGCCGTCATGCCGCAAGGCGAAAACCGTCGTCGGGAGCAGAAAGTCCGAGATTGGCAGGTTCGCCGTGTAGTTGTTCTCGCCATGGATCATCACGTGCCGCGCCTCTGGCCGCAACGTCACTCGCTTCATCAATTCTGTGGCGAGAATTCCTCCCCAACGGTTGTCGAACCGGCTCCAGCGCGAGACGGAGTGTAAGTCCGCAAATACTTCGCTTTGAGGCAGTTTGCAGAGCTCTTCCCAGGAAAGTCGCAGCTGCTCCTCTACCAGGCCGAACACGCGAAAATCCCAGGTCGTGGGAGCAAAGAGCGGCACCGAGCCCACATGCAGCACCGGCCACTTGAGCGTCAGCGACTGTCCTGGGGGCAGCCGCCCAGCGTCACGCATCTCACGCTCCCGTTCGCGTCGCTCGTTCGATTGCACAAATCGCTCCACCGCAAAAGGAGTAGCGCGGCCTAGTTGGCGCACGTAGTGATTTTCGGGGCCTGAAAAGCGTCACCCGGGTTGCCTCGGACATCACCGAACATGGGTTTCTGGTACACCACATTCCGAGAAGCGAACTACCAACACGCTAGTCCCCGAGGCGGCGAGGGGGAGCCTCACTGCTCCCCGTCACCGCTCTTGGAGTTAGAACCACTTGCAGGCTCGGAGAGTAAGCCAGGAACAGTCTTGCTGGTGTTGTGTCGGAAAATGTTGACCGCTCCGATCACTTCGTCCTCGTCGTCACGAATTGGAAACACATTTACGAGCGCCAGAAGACGATAACCGTTTGGCTGCTCGCAAATTACATCGGCGTTCCGAACGGTGGCGCCGTTGTTGACCACCACGGAAGGTGGCGCAAGCTCGTGCGGCATCACTTCTCCTGAGGGGTAACGAAGCAGGTGTGACCCGCAAAACTTTTCCGAGGTTCCCAAGGACGGCGTCCGTCCCCAACCCGCGATTGCAGCTTTGTTGCACTTAACGACGGTGGCATCCTTCTCAAGGACGTATATCCCTACAGGGATAGAATCCATTGCCGCTTGGTCTGCAAGAATTCCTTTTGCGACGAGGTGGCCGTCGACGAGTTCTCCCCGGAAGTCGATCTCGTCGAAGTCACCATCCAAAATCATCGTGCTTGTTGCCAAACCACTATGTGTCACGCTGGTTGCCATTTTCAACTTCCTTTGCGCGATGGAGTCAGAAGACGATCGAATTTCATGTCCCGTTTATCCCGCATGTCAAGAGGACACTTCAGACTACGCAGGAAGACTCTATCTTGCGGAACTCTCAAGTCCTGAGAGACGGGCTTCGCGAAGGCTAGCCGCCACATTTCGGTAGCAGGACTGTGAGCGAAATGATGGGAGCGGCGAGGACGAGGGATAGCCCGTGACCTGGGCGGAGCGTGAAAGGTCGCGGTGAAGCGCGGAACCAGTCACTTTCCCAATTGGAGACCTAACGAGCTGCGGGAGGCGGCGCTGCGGGCATGCCGGAAGATCGCCTGAAACCACAATCCAAGAAGGGCTCGGCTTATGAGCAAACGCCTACCGGAGGTTAACCTGTCTGCCTTGGGCTCATCTGCTCAGAGGCTCGGTGGAAGTGAACGCACTTGTCTGATGAGCGGAGTGCCGCTGCGTAGAATGTTGTCGACGAAGAGACCCAGAAAGTTCCAGGTCGTCCGAAAGATTGGACCAACTCTTTGTCTGGCGCGGCCACAGATATCTCGTTGCAGTTGACATCCTTCTAGCGTCCTGTCCAAATCAATACTCCGAGGTCGTGATGCCCGTGGCGACAAGAATGTCACCTATCCCGGGGCTGTCGGGGTACGTGCTGGTGCCCCTGCGGAAAAGCGCGGATTTTACCCTTTACCGCGGCCGGAAACACGATGACCCCTCGTCGGTCCTAGCGATCGCACTCTTTGAACAGCCGTCGCCTCAAAGTATCAGGCGGCTTATGCACGAATACTCGATCGCCGCCGAACTCGATCCCGCTTGGGCTGCCAAGCCTCTGGCCATTACGCGTCACGAAGGGCGGACGATCCTCCTACTCCAGGACCCCGGCGGTCAGCCGCTGGATTGGATTCTTGAGCGTGACCATGGGCAACCGCTAGATGTGACTCGGTTCCTGAGCATCGCTATTGGGCTGGCAAGAACACTGGGTCAAGTCCATCAGCAGGGCCTCATCCATAGGGATATCAAGCCTTCGAATGTCCTCGTCGACGAGACCGGTAACGCATGGCTCACCGGATTCGGGATTGCGTCCCAACTTCCGCGCGAGCGCCAGTCGCCCGATCCTCCCGAGTTCATCGCGGGAACGCTCGCCTACATGGCACCCGAGCAGACGGGACGAATGAATCGCTCGGTCGATTATCGGAGCGACCTTTACTCGCTTGGAGTGACTTTTTATGAAATGTTGACCGGGACTCTTCCATTCACGGCCTCCGAACCCATGGAATGGGTGCACTGTCATATCGCGAAACAACCAGCCGCACCCAGAGCGTGGGTGGGAACCGTACCAGTCTCGGTCTCCGCGATCACGATGAAGTTGCTCTCCAAGACCGCGGAGGAAAGATATCAGACAGCGGTGGGAGTTGAGAGCGATCTTCGGCGCTGCCTATCCCAGTGGGAGTCCCACGGGTGGATCGATGACTTCACTCCTGGCGCTTACGATACCCCGGATCGCCTCATCATCCCCGAGAAGCTGTACGGGAGGGACCGCGAAGTTGACACTCTGCTGACCGCCTTCGACCGCATCGTTGGCGGTGGCCGAGCCGAACTGGTGCTGGTCTCCGGATACTCTGGAATCGGAAAATCCGCAGT
Organism: Bradyrhizobium sp. 139; assembly: GCF_023074175.1. Taxonomy (GTDB): domain Bacteria; phylum Pseudomonadota; class Alphaproteobacteria; order Rhizobiales; family Xanthobacteraceae; genus Bradyrhizobium. The sequence goes on along the minus strand of NZ_JADPKS010000084.1, from coordinate 130,791 downwards.
CGTCAATGAGCTCCATAAATCACTCGTGTCGCCACGCGGCTTGTTCGCGTCGGGCAAATCCGACCAGCACAAGCGGGATATTCCGCACGCCTCCCTGGCCCATGCGTTTCAGAGCCTTATCCGGCGGCTCCTCAGCCAGAACGAGGAAGATCTGCACAAATGGCAGGGCGCAATTCGTGAGGCGCTGGGTCCGAACGGACTGCTCCTCGTCGATCTCGTCCCGGAATTGCGGCACGTCATTGGCGACCAGCCGCCAGTGCCCGAATTGCCGCCGCAGGAAGCGCAGAGACGTTTTCAGACCGTCTTTCGACGGTTCATCGGCGTGTTTGCGCGACCTGAACATCCGCTTGCGCTCTTCCTCGATGACATGCAATGGCTGGATGTCGCCACACTCGACCTCCTCGAAGATCTGCTAACACGCAACGATTTGCAGCATTTATTGCTCATTGGTGCGTATCGGACCAATGAGGTCAATGCCAACCATCCGCTGGTACGTAAGCTTCAAGCGATTCGTCAGGCCGGAGCCGCAGTGCAGGACATCGTTCTCACACCACTCAGTCGCGACGATCTAGGTAAACTGCTTGTGGACTCCCTTCACTGCCAACTGGAGCCCGCCGCCCCACTGGCAGACTTGATTTACGAAAAAACCACGGGCAACCCGTTCTTTGCAATCCAGTTCATTTCTACTCTGGCGGACGATCGCCTGCTGACATTCGATTACCGCGCGCGCCGTTGGATATGGGACCTGCCCCGCATTCGTGCCAAAGGCTTCACGGACAACGTCGTAGAGCTGATGGTCGACAAATTAAAGCGCCTTTCGCCAGAAACTCAGAAGATACTGCAGCAGTTCGCCTGCATGGGCAACACTGCAGAGTTCGAGATGCTGCGGATTGGGTATCAGGGCTCCGTCGACGACATGCACGACCATCTCTGGGAAGCGGTGCGATCGGGCCTGATCTTCCGCACGGACAATTGCTACGGCTTCCTGCATGACCGCGTGCAGGAAGCGGCCTACTCGCTTATCCCGGCGGAGCTGCGTGCCGAGGCTCACCTCCGCATCGGAATGCTCCTCGCTGAGCATACGCCCTTAGAAAGACGTGAGAAGGCGATATTTGATATCGCCAATCAACTTAACCGTGGCTCTCACCTTATCAACTTTGTCGAGGATCGCGAGCGCGTCGCAGAATTGAATCTGATCGCAGGTCGGCGCGCGAAACTTTCGACAGCATACGACTCCGCTCTCATCTATCTCAGGGCAGGCCGCGCCCTTCTTACAGAAGAGACTTGGGAACGCAATTACCGGCTTATCTTCTCGATCGAGTATCTGACAGCCGAGTGCGAGCTGCTGACCGTCACGGTTGGTCTCGCTGCCGGGGATCCACTCGCGGAAGTGCAAGAGGAATGCGAGAGGGGCTTGGCATTTGCGAGGCGGGTGCGCTTCGGTCCGCTCATCGAGCGCTGCGGAGCACAACTTGGTTTGATCCTCACCCTGCGCGGGCTGACTGAAACGTTCGGCTGCCTGGATCATGAGCGATATAGTCAAGTCGATACCGAACGCCGCTTGGCCAACAGCCCGGATCTCGTGCTCTCGGAGTTCTATTACTGGACGCGAAAGCTGCAGGCGCATTTTTTTGCCGGAGAGCTTGCGGCGGCGGTCGATGCATCGCGGCACGCGGAGCCCCTGCTTTGGACGTCGGCGGCAACGTTCGAGTCGGCGGAGTATCGCCTCTATGCCGCGCTGGCGCATGCGGCGATGTGGGATCACGCCCCACCGGAGCAGAGGCCGGCGCATTTCGCATCTGTACTTGAGCACCACCGGGAACTCCTGGCGTGGGCGGAGGTCAACCCCGAAACCTTCGAAGATCGCGCCGCCTTGGTCGGCGCCGAGATCGCCCGCATGGAGGGCCGAACACTGAACGCTCAGGAGCTGTACGACAAGGCGATCCGCGAGGCTCGCAAACACGGATTCGTGCACATCCAGGCAATCGCCAACGAGATTGCCGCGCGTTTCTACGCGGAGCGCGATTACAGGAAAATCGCGGCAACCTATTTGCGGGCCGCGCAGGGCTGCTATCAGCGCTGGGGAGCCGATGGAAAGGTTTGCCAACTCGAGAAACTTTATCCGCAGCTCAAACTGGACGAGTCGACCCCGAATTCCACGGCGACGATAGTGACACCCTTCGAGCAACTCGATTTGGCAACCGTAATCAAAGTTTCGGAAGCGGTGTCAGGCGAAATCGTCTTCGAGAAGTTAATGAACACGCTCATGAGTTCGGCAATCGAACACGCAGGCGCCGATCGAGGTCTCCTGATTCTTCCCCGAGCCGACAAATATCAAATTGAAGCAGAGGCCACAGCCAGCGGTGACAACGTGACGGTGGTCCTGAAACAGGCGCGCGTCACGACCGCAGATCTGCCAAACTCGGTGTTTCACTACGTGCTTCGCACAAAAAAAAGCGTTCTGCTGCACGATGCGTCCGGTCAGAATTCGTTTTCAGGGGACGACTATATTCGCGACCGTCGCTCGCGCTCAGTGCTCTGCCTGCCGATACTTAAGCAGACCAAGTTGATTGGCCTGCTGTACTTGGAGAACAACCTTACGACTGCCGCGTTTACGCCTGCTCGAATGGTAGTCCTCACACTGCTCGCTTCCCAGGCCGCTATCTCAATAGAGAACGCCAGCCTGTATCGCGAACTAGCCGAGCGGGAGGCCAGAATCCGACGGTTAGTGGATGCCAACATCATCGGAATCTTCGTCTGGGATGTTGACGGTAGGATCATCGATGCCAACGACGCTTTTCTCCGCATCGTCGGATACAGCCGCGACGATCTCGTCTCTGGCCAACTGCGCTGGCGGGACCTGACACCCACGGAATGGAGCGATGCCGACGACCGACGACTAGCCCAGCTGGAGGCGACCGGGACCACGCAACCCTACGAGAAGGAGTACTTCGTGAAAAACGGCAGCCGCGTGCCGGTGCTGGTCGGGGCAGCGACCTTCGGAGAGCGATCCGACCAAGGCGCGGCCTTCGTGGTAGACTTAACTGAGCGCAAGCGGGCGGAGGAGAAAATTCGCGAAAGCGAACGGCGTTACAGTGAGGTGCAGATGGAGCTCGTGCACGCGAATCGAGTTGCAACAATGGGGCATCTCTCGGCTTCGATCGCCCATGAAGTCAACCAGCCGATCGGGGCGACGCTCAACAATGCCTCTGCGGCGTTGCACTGGCTGAGCAAAGAACCAGCAGATCTGGATAAAGCTCGGGACGCTCTCAACCGGATCTTTGCTAACGGCAATCGCGTCAGCGAGGTTGTCGGCCGGATACGAGCGCTTTTCAAAAAAGCACCTCTACGGAAAGAAGACGTGGACATCAACGAAGCAATCCTTGAGGTGATCGCCCTGACCCGCGGCGAAGTCGTGAAGAATGGCATTTCGGTGCAATCACACCTCGGGGACGGTTTGCCGCTCATTCAAGGAGATCGGGTCCAGCTGCAACAAGTGATAATGAACCTGATCATCAATGCCGTTGAAGCATTGAGCTCGATCAGCGAGGATCCGCGAGAACTGGTGATCACCACTGGTAAGGGCGAGCCGGACGGCGTGCTGGTAGTACTGCGGGATTCCGGGCCAGGTCTGAGTTCACTGGGTCTGGAGCGCATCTTTGACGCCTTCAACACGACAAAGCCCGGCGGCTTGGGGATGGGCCTATCGATCTGCCGCACCATCATTGAAGCGCATGGGGGACGACTGTGGGCCACCGCCACTCAACCTCGGGGCGCGACGTTTCAATTCACGCTGCCCGCACGGTCAAATCAGGCCTCGTGAATTGAACAGTTTGCAGCGCGTCTGCAACGGACCGGATCGCTACCGGCGTCACGAATTGTGATATCAGTCCCACGTCTGTTCTGTTGTGCGCAGATGGTGCAGCGGATTCATCTTAGCTCGTATGTGGCGCATTAAGATGGCCAATACGCCAGGGGTGGCCGGATCGAAACAAATCACAGCGCCATGTATTCCTAACGGAAGAACTCTGGGCTGCACGCACTGGAGTTCCGCTGGCGCCGCTAGCGCGCTATTCATCATTTAGGAGGTCGTCATGCTCGTGGCTTGTTCCTTGGAACGGCTCATGTCCATCTCCTTCCACGTTCAGCGCAGCTAAGGAGCGACGAGTCTGAGCACTCGGATTGCGGCGACGTCGGGTTGGCCACGGCGTTGAGTGAGGTCGCCGGGAGCGCCTCAGAAATCGTCAAGCACCGCTCTCCGTGACAAAGAATGCCGAGCTACGTGTCTGGCTTGATCGTTCAATGCCCGAGATCGACAAAGCAGAGGCGAAGTTCAAGAGAAATGCCGATATTGTGTTGCCGCATGGGAGCGGTGATCGGAAGCATTGACGCGCTAACCTGACCACCGTCGCCGTTGCCGGCCTCGTGCGCGGTCATTGCATTCGCTAGGTCCGGTCAACGCCGGAACAAGTTCGATTTGGCAAGCGAAGAGCGCAAAGTACGTTCCTTAATTATGAATATCAGTGGCGTGTGTCGCACCGCAGCGAACCCGTCTTAACGGGCGCTCGCGCGGCCCGAACAGCGCGACCGATACTCACCTCTATACTACGGCGGATTGTTCGAGCCATTTGGGTCGAGCTGGTGTCCAGACCTCTGAGATGTGGGCACGCAACGGATGCCGGCGTCATAAAACACGCGCTCAACAAACCGCAAGAATGAGAACGCCGTAACAAGAACTGCGCTTCACGCAGCGATTAACCCGCTCTATCTGTAGTCCGCAAGAGCATCAGGCTTAGCAGCGACAAGGAGAACAATGATGCCGGCGATATTCACAGCGACTAGTGGCGACGATGTGACCGTCACATGCACCAAGCCCTATGTCGACACTCATGGCCGAGGCTACCGCAAGTTCAATCAACATGAGCCAAAAGCTGATACCACCAAATTGAGGGTAGGAGAACTACAGCGACGGCGATATTGCCAATGCCGGGAAGGATGGCGTGTCGGTCCTGTTGTACGCCCTGCTGGACAAGTCACTCCGCGGCTTGGCGTCACCTGAATTCAGAAGTCTAGCCGGAAACAGCACAATGGAGACCACCAACGTCAGGGCCATCGCCATAGACGGGATATCGGCGATGGTCGCTTTGCAACCGATCGGCAGATGGACACGACGCGCACCGCGCAAGGCGCAAAGTCGATGCTCTGGTCCGCGCGACTGGAGATTGTTGGTGCCCGACGTGATCCGACCATTTGATCGGATCAGGGTTCAAAGGAGCTGCATTTTTCTACGCTTCGCCGAACTGTAGTTCCCTATCGCAAGGATGGACGTTTCCCCGATGCCATTGCCCCTCCACGACACTCACTCTCTTCTGCTGTCAGGTCATCGAGCCGGATGTGAGACGGCTTCCCGGTCGATGTGATGACAAGTGTGAGAAATGCGGAGAAGCGACCCACGATCCCACGACCATTTGTCCGGCCCCGGAAAGTGCAGTGGATAGGCTGTGATGCACGCTCCGAGTGACATATTCACACTTTAGCTGACCAAACAGACGATGACTCCAATGACGGCGAATTCAAGGTCGCACCAGTACGTCGAGATCCGAGCGAGGCAATGCAACGTTCGTACGATTGGACGCGTCTTTGGGACGCTCAAAAGCTGATGGCTTGGTCCGCAACGCTAATTCAAAGCAGTGTCGGTGAGGAAACGTTCCGCAAGACGCGGGTCGAGAATGCCGAGCCGGCACACAATACCTGTTTCCTGGGAGGCTCCGCGACAAACCGTTTTATCATCACCCCTGCCCGCCCCGGCAACGAACTGGAATGGTCCGAACCACCTCAACCCTTTCGAGTATAAGTATGCAGCTGCAGTTTCATCAGGTGCGATATTTTTTAGCCCTAGCAAGGACGCTCAATTTTACGCGGGCTGCGGAGCAATGCAATGTGACCCAGCCGGCGCTGACAAAGGCGATACACAAGCTGGAGCAAGAACTCGGTGGCGCGTTGATCCACCGTGAACGTCACCTCACCCAGCTCACCGAGCTGGGCAACATGATTTTGCCAACGCTGGAGGAAATATTTGCCGCGACGGAGTCGGTACGACTTCAGGCGCGAGGCTATAAAAAGAAGACCATCGCTCCGCTGAAGATCGGGCTGGCGCCATCAATCTCCGCCGCACTCATCACGGAATTGCTCTTGGAACTCGCCAGGATCATCCCTGATCTTCGAGTCGATCTGCGCGAGGCCGATGCCAACGGGCTCGTTGCGATGCTTTTGGATGGTAAGATCAACGCCGCACTCGTCGGCGACGCGGTGGAGGTACCTGAGCGCATCAACCGCTGGCGGCTCTTCGAGGAGCGGTATGTGCTCGTCTTGTCGCGGAAACATCCGATGGCGAGTCAAACAGTTATCCCGCTTCAAAACCTTCACGAGCTGGTTTTTCTCGAAAGGGTCGGGTGCGACGTCGCAGGCCGATTTAAGCAGGCGTGTTTTGCCGACCATCCCGGCCCGACAGTTGTGCACAGGAGCGATCAGGAAAGGCACCTTCAGCAAATGGCATCCGCCGGTTTAGGGGCCATCCTGGCGCCAGACCATGCTCCCACGCTGCCGTCGCTCGCGGCTATCCCAATCGAGGGCGACCCCGTCCGGCGTGAGGTGCAGCTTTTGGCCGTGGCCGGGAGGCAGTATTCGCCGGCGCTCGACGCCTTTATCAAGGTTGCTCGTTTTCGCGACTGGACGAGTGCGCTGGACAAAACGCGGGGCTCGACGGTCGCGTCCTCCGACGCGGCGTGAATACGGGGCCGGCTGCGAGGTGCGGCACATGAGCGAGTACCGCGAAACCGTGTGATTTAGGTGACGTTAAGGCCCAGAAGCACCCAGGTACGAGTGTGAGGAGCGCGTTGGTGGTTACAGATGTTCCGAGAGAGCCAGATCAGGGCGAAGAACGCGAGTTCGTCGCGCGCGGGAATGGATGCCCACGGCATCGTCGGCCCGTCACCCCGATCCTGGAAAACCTGTTGCGCTTCGTTTGGCGGCGGCTACAGCATATCGGCAAGCTCATCCGCGTCAGCATTAACCGCCACAGTCGCAACGAGAGCTGCACCTATTACGGTCCGCAGGGATAGATCGTGTAGGGTGGGCAAAGCGCCGCGTGCCCACGATTCAAGACGCCGGTGAAGGATGGTGGGCACGGCGCAAGGGCGCCTTTGCCCACCCTACGGGCTGGTTCCTTCAGGATTTTGGATATGGACGTTTCAATCATTGAAGATCGCAAAGCCCGCGCCCGCGCCTGGTTCGAATCCTTGCGCGACGACATCTGCGCGAGCTTCGAGCGGCTGGAGGATGACGCGCCGCAAAGCCTCTATCCGGGCGAGGCCGGCCGCTTCAAACGCACGCCGTGGCGGCGCACCGACCACACCGGCGCGCCCGGCGGTGGCGGCGTGATGTCGATGATGTGCGGCCGCCTGTTCGAGAAGGTCGGCGTGCACTGCTCGACCATTCACGGCGAATTCGCCCCCGAGTTTCGCGCGCAGATCCCTGGCGCGGCGGAAGATCCGCGGTTCTGGGCCTCCGGTATCTCGCTGATCGCTCACTTACGCAATCCGCAGGTGCCGGCCGTGCACATGAACACCCGCTTCGTGGTCACCACCAAGACCTGGTTCGGCGGCGGCGCCGACCTCACTCCGGTGCTGGATCGCCGGCGCACCCAGGACGATGCCGACACCATCGCCTTCCACGCTGCGATGAAGGACGCCTGTACCGGAGCGAACGGCGCTGCCGATTACGACAAATACAAAAAATGGTGCGACGAGTATTTCTATCTGCCGCACCGGAAAGAGGCGCGCGGCGTCGGCGGCATTTTCTACGACTGGCACGACAGCGGTGATTGGGGCGCCGATCTCGCCTTCACCCACGACGTCGGCCACGCCTTCCTGAAGACCTATCCTGACATCGTGCGTCGCAATTTCGCGACGGCATGGACGGCCGAAGACCGCGAGGAGCAATTGATCCGGCGCGGACGCTATGTCGAGTTCAACCTGCTCTACGACCGCGGCACGATTTTCGGACTCAAGACCGGCGGCAATGTCGACTCGATCCTGTCGTCGCTGCCGCCGGAGGTGAAGTGGCCATGAGCGCGGGCAAGCTTCTCCCCCGGGCCATGCTGATCGACATGGACGACGGCATCCTGTCGTCCCACGGCCGGCCCGAGATCGCCTGGGCCAATGCGGACGCCTCATGGCGACTGAAGCTTGCCGAAGCCCGGCATCTGACCGTCAAGAGCGGCTTTGCCGCGCTCGCTGCCGCGGGCCACCGCGCTCTGCCCGACGATCTCGCCATGAGCCTGGCCGATCGCTTCACCAGCTATCGCGAAGAGGATATGTCCCGGGCGCGCATGATGCGATCGACAGGCTGAAGGCGCTCGGCGTCAAGCTCGCGCTGGTGACCAAGGGCGCCGCGGACACGCAGCGCACTATGCTCCAGCGGTTTGAGTCTTAGCACCACACCAGCATTCCGCGATTATCTCCGCGCCCGGAGACAATATGCATCTCCTGAGATCGAATGGCGAAGTCGAACAGACACGTCAGCCGTGGTGGTCATTTCCAAGCCAAGGGTGACCAGCGGTCGATCCTCATCATGAGGGTCGGCTCGTTCGTGTGCGGTTCCGCACTGCTGATTGTTGTACGGCAAGTCGATGGCATCGACTCCATAGCCAATGCTCATTGGACGATCGATTTTTGCTATTCCATTTTCGCTCATCTGCACAGGAACTTTAAAGATGGCGAAATCCCACACATCGAGAGCTGGACGATGAAGGCGATCGTGGTAACGGAACAGGCTGCGGGAAAGGCCGGGATGAAGCTGGCGGCGAGACCCGAGCCGCACGCGGCTATAAACGACGTTGTCGTTCAGGTTCATGCGTCGGGATTCACCTGGGATGAGCTGACGTGGCCCCCGACCTGGACCGATCGCCTCAATCGCGACCGAACACCATCAACGCCAGGGCACGAGCTCGCCGGAGTGGTCACTGCCCTTGGCTATGGTACGACGGGGCTGTCCGTCGGCCAGCGGGTGTTCGGCCTCACGGACTGGACGCGCGACGGCACCCTGGCCGAGTATGTGGCGGTCGAGGCGCGCAACCTCGCGCCGCTGCCGGGTGACGTCGACTTCACGGTGGGCGCAAGTCTGCCAATGCCGGGGCTGACTGCGTGGCAGGGACTGTTCGAGCACGGTCGTCTCCGGGCCGGGCAGAGCGTCCTCGCGCTCGGGGCTGCCGGCGTGGTCGGTTCGATGGTGACCCAACTCGCGCGGGCGGCAGGCGCCTACGTCATCGGCACAGGACGGACCTCCGACCGTCAGGCGGTGCTCGACTTCGGCGCACAAGAGTTCATTGACCTCGAGAACGACGCCCTGAAAGACGTCGGTACAGTCGATCTGGTCTTCGACGTCTTCGGTGGCGACATCGGGAAGCGCTCCGCAGCCCTGATCCGTGCCGGAGGAATTTTGGTGACCATTGCTGGCCCGCCGGAGGCACGGCCTGCCAACGGCTTAGCGGTCGATTTCGTCGTCGAGTCCGATCGTGCCCAACTGACTGAGATCGTTCAGCGGGTGCGGGACGGGCGGCTGCGGACGAACATCGGCGCCGTCTTGACCCTTGACGATGCCGTCGCCGACTTGAACCGGACCGAGCGACGCATCGGAAAGACCATCATCCGCGTACGTCCGTGAGCGACACGCGCCCACCGATGCGAGATGCATTATCATTGAGGCGATCGTTGTGACGGACCGGGCTGCGGGAACGGCCGGGAAGAAGCTGGTGGAGGAGCCCGAGCTGTAGTCGGCAATAAACGACGTCGTCATTCAGGTTCATGCGTCGGGATTCGTTCCGATTGAGCTGTCATGCGCCCTTGACCCGGACCGATCGCCGCGATTGTGGCCGACCACCGTCCATCCCTGGGCACGCGCTGGCCGGAGTGGTCACCGCTCACTGCTACGGCGCGGCAGGCGCAGTCAGTTCGCCTGTGTCGTCGGTACCGGACCGCCGCCGACTGTCAGAGAGCATTCGACTTCGGCGCGAAGGAGTTCGTTGACCTCGAGAACGACGGCATGGAGGACGTCCGATCCGGTGTTGGATGTCATCGGCGGCGACATCCAGATGCGGTCCGCAGGCGTATTCGAGCCGGAGGAACGCTGGTGACCATCGTCGGACCGGCGAGGCGCGGCCCTCTGAGACAGCGATTATCATGAAGCGGGTATTGATGCGCGGAGCTCGTGGTCAGTGTCGGAAACCCCAGCCACTCCTTCCGAACATATGAGTGTGGGAGCAAGAGGGTGCCTGGGTTTGGTGGCCAGCACCGTGTTGTACGGGTTACCGAACACAAATACCTTCGACGTGCGCCAAATGATTCGCTCCAGTTCCACGAATGTGCGCATCTTCAGCCGGTACTTCCACAACAGCATGTGTTGAATGAAGTTCCAGGTTAATCCCCACGCCAAGAATGGTAGGCGCCGATAGTGGATTGGACCGAAGCCAAGTCGGCGCATCTTGTAGACGAGAAGATTGGCGCCGACAAAATTGTAACGCCAATTCTCGAAGAAGGCGGTGACACTCAGGTAATCTTCGGTACGGCGACAATGATCCAGCGACCCCGGCGAATGGATCAGCAACCGTCCTCCCGGCTTGAGCATCCGCCAGCACCTAGCTAGCCACGCGTCCAGATCTTTGGTGTAGCCAATCGATTCCAGCGCATAGATGGCGTCAAAGTGTTCATTCGGGAGATCGAGGCTGTCGAAGTCGATGACTATCACCTGTCCACGCCCCCCAAGCCTCGCAAATTTGCGCCGGCAGATCTCCGCCTGGACAGAGGAATTGGTCACGCACACAACTTCGATATTGCTCCGTCTGGCGAGGTATTCCGCTGCCGCGCCGGAGCCGCATCCGAGATCCAGGAAGCGCATCCCGTCTCTCGGCTTCAAAAGCGCATACTCGGCCTCGTAAGGGTGCGAAAATGCCAAACGGGGGAACACACACGTGCTGTAGTTTGATTGTTCGTCGCGATACCTGCCGAACACGTCATCGTATGTGCGCGTCTCGTCGTCATGTTTCAGAAAATCGTTCGGCCTTGGTGTCCACTCGATCAGTTGGCGCTGCTCGAACTCATTTAGCTGGTGGCCGATTTTACTCGCGTCCTTCGGTCGGGTCACCAAAAGGAACAGTAGGTAATGAAACAAGTTATATGCCACAAAGGACGCGACGATGACGCCCGCTACCAACTGAGACACTAAAGCGATATTCAAGGTGTGCTCCTGTGATAGCTGCAGAAATTCTACGAACGGGCTGGAAATCACAGCAGTGCCGCATCATCTCAGAGGCAAATTTCCGGGTTGGGTCATTCGCGTCACTCTGACCGTGAGCCGCCCCTGGCGCCATTCTCCGGCAGCTGGTCGAGAGCGATTTGGAGCCAGGCCACCCAATTGCGATCACTCCGAGTTCTGAACCGATCAACGCATTTCTTGGAGCAAAGGGGGGTTCGCCACGAGTAGTGCCGGACGAGACCAAACTTGCCGTCACAAACTGCGCATCGCGCGGCTCTGCCAGATCTAAGGCTCGGAGAGCGGTGGGGCATTGTGCCTTCCTTCTGGTACTTTCGATCGAGTTGAAAAGCGGGCGGTGAAGTTGGGGGGACTTCACCGCCCTTAGACCTTCCGCGGGAGGGGGCGTATTCCACCGGAAGGCGGGAGCGAGTTGCTTTGAGCGCCGCACCCTTTAACGCATGCAGCCTAGATAGTCGCGATCAGCGATTCAATTAGACCTAGGAAATCGTCGGGCATCCAAAGTCGCCATGGAACGATACGAAGGTTCATTGCGTTCGCCCTTAAAGCCGACCAGTTCCGCAATGCATCAAAGTAAACCGCTCGAGTGGTAGAGCATGAGAGCCGGCGGGGCGGCTAAGAGCATAGCGCAGCGAAGCCTGTTCTCTTGAGAAGGGATTCGTAACCTTCACCCTAGAGAGGAGCCGCCCATGACCAACGAGGCAGTGAGCCCGCTGCGTCGGCGTGCGCATGATCGATGAGATGACGATGCGCAAGTGCGCGCCAAACACCCAACATGACCACCTTCAACTGGTCAGACAATCGCAGCGTTCCTCAGATGGTCTTCGGATCCGGCCACCTGCGAAGAGGTGCGCCGCTATCAGCTCCATCTGGGATCGAGCGCTGTCGGCGTCCCGATCATCGACCAGAGTATCTCGACCTTACGGTTCTTCTTCAATATCACCTTACGGCGTCACGATATCGTCGAACACACCCACATCATCCAAGAGCCGCGCAGGCTGCCGGTGATGCTGAGCGTGGAGGAGTGGCGCGGCTGCTCGATGCCGCCCGGGCCCCAAATACTAGCCCGCCGCTGGCCCGCGTGAAACGATCGTTCACCGGCAACTCGCGCATTTTGGCAGCAACGGCCGGTCCATCAAGCGTGTCTGCGGCTTCGACCGCCTTCACATCGTGCATCACCGCACCACAGGTACCGGCATGAATCATGTAGGCGCCTTCCTCGCCGTCTCGATGAAAACCTTGGACCCCGAGCCGCTTCCGCACCGCGTTGCTGTTTGAGTATGAGGATGTCCTGATCGTTGGCAAAGGATGCAAGCTCGGCCGGCTCGACAAAGAAAGCTCGCGACCCCTGCCGCTGGTCGTGCTCCCTTCGGCGGAGAACAAGAGGGCGTTGGCCGGCTTCATCTTACGCGATCTCGCTACGGCGTTTGCAGTGCCGGCAGTGCTGGTCGGCGCCGAATTGGCGGCTATCGTTCCGCGACCGCTGGCGCGTGGGCTCGAGCAAGCCCATGCGATCACGAACTATGAACTGCCTTACATCGCGAGGTCCTTGCAAGCTCGGCTGCTCTGGTACGAACACGCGCAGGACGAGCCGTCCCACGAATCGCTTTACGAGGTGCTCCGGGCGCGCCATCGAGGAACGCAGGCGCGCGCTAGCTAAGGATTGCGACTTCAACCCAAAGACCGGTGTGCAACCCAGTGCGCAGCGATGGCGCCCGATATCGGAACCCAACGCTCGCCCTCGAAAGGCTGCGGCCCGCGATGTGCGCACACACTAATCGTGCGGGCTGGTGTTGACCGTGATGGCCCGGAAGCGCGCAGAATCTTTAGCGTGGTCGATGCTTATTCATGTTCTGCCGCGAAAGATCGTCACGGCAACGGACTAGCCCCAAATGTCAGTACAGTCCTGTCCCCGAAGAACGGACCGGACGTCCGTTTTCCGTGTCCGCAAGTCCACGCGCCCGATATCAGCTTTGACAGGCAACTCGCCTAGCCCCAATGGTGGAGAGGTCCGCGACAGAAGTTGCGAAATCTGGGAAGAAGGCCCACACATCCCTTCGTACAAGGTCAAGGTCGGCCGCCAAGCTTCGAATCGGTCGTGAAAATTGAAGGACACCGGCATGGAAAAGTCCCCCCAAATCGGCGACAGGATTACTGACAAATCAGCATCGCCCGATGATGGCACCGTTCGGGACTGGATCGGACCGGGCACGTTCAAGCATTGGGCCTCTCTGCAGAATTGGATTGAGAAAATGTACCCCGGGGTCTTCGCGCCGGAATGGCTCTATGGCGGCAAGAAGCGCGGCTGGTCCCTACGCTACAAGAAAACAAGGGCATTTTGTACCTTGCTGCCGGAATACAGGCGGTTTTCCGCCGTGGTGGTCTTGGGGGGAGCAGAACGAGATAGGTTTGAGGAGCGCCGTAATGCCTGGCGCTCGCAGTTGATCAAGCTTTACGATAAAGCCAAGACATACCCGGATGGTAAATTCCTCACAATTGCCATTTCATCCGCAGATGATCGGCATGATGTGACGGAGCTTTTGACTATGAAGCGCCCTCCACGCTCGGGCGCTTGAATGTCGCGGAAGTGTTAAGTCTAACGAGGGAAAGACGCTGGATAGGTGTAAAGAAACTCGCTAGCAAGTTTCGGATATTGACCATTCGGCCGACGAACCTCGCGACGTCGTTGCACGATGCGTTATCGTGTGAAGAGTTGCTCCGGCACACCAACTACCGTCAATATGCTCGGCCAGGAGTGTGGTTACGATCTGCCCTATATGACCAGTGCTGTCAGCGCTAACGCGCGGATTCTATGAACAAGATGTAGGTTCTACTCGACCAGAGCGACGCATGCGGCGCCGGCGGCGGGGCTAGTCATTGTTCCCCGATCACATCCGCAGCCCTTTAGCATCAGGCCTTCCGTAGGTTGGCCGACCAAGTAGATGCTGACTCCAAACGACATCACGCTGAGCGAACGCGAGAAGCGCTCGTTCTCCCTCAGGCTGTCATCCGGCAAGAGGTCTAGGCGCGCGGCGACACCGAAGCGAACACTGGCTGCGTTAATCGTCTTCTTAGCTATCCGGTTGGCGGCATTCCCCGCTGGTATGAAAACTATACATGCCGGCTATTGGAAAGCGTCGTCCCTTGTTGCGATCAATGTGTGAGCTTTCGCGGATTTCATGAGTGCGGTTGATTGACTCATGGCTGACCCCCTAGGCGGATCAAGAGGCATTCATGGCTTTCACATTAAAGATCAACGGCTCACCCCATGAGATCGATGTCGACGGCGACATCCCCTTGCTATGGGTGCTGCGCGATGTGCTCGGCATGACCGGGACCAAGTTTGGTTGCGGCCAAGCATTGTGTGGCGCCTGCACGGTGCATATCGACGGCCGACCGGCCCGCTCCTGTCAGACGTCGGTCGATAGTATCGGCGACAGCGCGGTTACCACCATCGAGGCGGTTGGGCGCACGCCGCAAGGCGCCGCCTTGCAGAAGGCCTGGCTGGATCTGGAAGTAGTGCAGTGCGGCTACTGCCAATCCGGGCAGATCATGTCGGCGGCGGCATTGCTAAAAGAGACTCCTAAACCTAGCGATGCGGATATCGACTCGGCGATGTCGGGAAATGTCTGCCGTTGCGGTACCTACCAGCGCATCCGCGCCGCGATACAGCTAGCAGCGGGAGTGTGAAGCATGGTTAGCCGAATTCGAACGAACCACACCGAGGGTGAAAGCGCCATGTCCCGGCGCACGTTTTTTCAGGGGACAGGTTTGCTGCTCGGTTTTGCTATGACCGGTGCACGCACAGAGCCCGTGTTCGCAGCGCGTGCTTCGCAGGTAACGGAAAACGAGGTTATGGGCACTTTCGCGCCGAACGGATTTATACGGATTAATCCAACCGGCGTCGTCACCCTGATTATTCCGATGATCGAAATGGGACAGGGGGTTTACACGTCGCTCTCGATGCTTCTCGCTGAGGAACTGGAAGTGAAGCTTGACCAGATTCAGGTTCAGCATGCGCCGCCGAATGATGCTCTTTACGTCAACTCGATCATAGGCATTCAAAATACCGGTGGTTCCGCGTCTGTCCGTGCCTTCTGGACACCGCTTCGTCAGGCAGGGGCAGTGGGCCGTAGTCTGCTGATCGCGGCAGCGGCAAAGCGCTGGAATGTCGATCCGGCAACTTGCCGCGCTAAGGAGGGCGTGGTGTTCGATGCACCAGGCTCGAAGGAATTGAGCTACGGCGAACTTGCGAACGCCGCGGCGAAATTGACTGTGCCGCCTGCAGCAAAAGTGAAATTGAAGGATCCGAATGAGTTCACCTTGATCGGCACGCGTGCCAAGCGTCTGGATTCAGCAATAAAAGTCGATGGGCGCGCGCTCTACGGTATCGATGCGCGACTGCCGGGTATGAGGGTTGCGGCGGTTGCTATTGCGCCTGTGCTCGGCGGCAAGGCGAAAGCATTGGATGAGAAGGCCGCGCTGGCGGTAAAGGGCGTCCGGCAGGTGGTCAATATAGATGAAGCCGTTGCCGTGCTGGCGGATCACATGGGTGCGGCGAAGAAGGGGCTCGAGGCCGCCTCCGTCGCCTGGGACGACGGGCCGAACGGCAAGGTCAGCAGCGCCGATATCGTGAAGCAATTGGAGGAGGAATCCAAAAACCCGGGCGCGGTTGCCCGTAAGGTGGGTGATGTAGGGAAGGCAATTGCGGAGGCAGCACAACGGGTTGACGCCATCTATCAGGTGCCTTTCCTGGCGCATGCGGCGATGGAGCCGATGAACTGTACTGTTCATCTGCAGAAGGATCGTTGCGATATTTGGGTCGGTACACAGGCGCCTACGATCACCCAGGCTCAGGTGGCCGAGCTCACCCGCCTGCCGATGGATGCGATCAAAATTCACAATCATCTGATTGGCGGTGGGTTCGGCCGAAGGCTGGAGGCCGATGGGACGATCCTCGCCGTCAAGATCGCCAAGCACGTCGACGGGCCGGTTAAGGTGATCTGGAGCCGCGAGGAAGACATCCAGCACGATATGTATCGGCCGTATTATCTCGATCGGTTGTCGGCTGGACTTGATGCCGCCGGCAAGCCGGTTGCCTGGATGCATCGAATCGCCGGATCCTCAGTCATGGCTCGCTACTATCCTCCGTACTTCAAGGACGGATTGGATCCCGATGCGATAGAAGCCGCCGCCGAGCCGCCCTATGCGCTGCCAAATGTCCACGTCGACTTTGTCCGGGTCGAGCCAACAGGTGTCCGGACGTCTTGGTGGCGCGGAGTCGGACCAACTCACAACGTTTTTGTGGTCGAAAGCTTCATAGATGAACTTGCGCATGCCGCGAAGCAGGATCCGGTCGCTTATCGCAAGGGATTGCTTGGCCACAATCCGCGAGCACTTGCTGTTCTGTCGCTTGCCGCGGAAAAAGCGGGATGGGGAGCACCCCTCCCCGCGCGGCATGGCCGCGGGATTTCGGTGCAATTCGCATACGGAAGTTATACGTCGCAGGTCGCCGAAGTCGAAGTGGCCGCGAATGGCTCTGTCAAAGTCAAGCGGATCGTCTGTGCGATTGACTGCGGCATGTACGTCAATCCAGACACGATCGAAGCACAGATTCAAGGTGGAACGCTTTTCGGTCTGACCGCCGCTCTCCATGGGTCAATCACGTTCAAGGATGGTCGGGTCGAGCAGAGCAACTTCGACAGTTATTTGCCAATGCGTATCGACGAGGTGCCGGTCGTGGACACGCACTTGGTTAAAAACGCGGAAGCTCCAGGTGGTGTCGGTGAAGCTCCGACAGCCATTGTCAGTGCTGCGGTGACCAATGCGATCTTCGCCGCGACCGGCAAGCGTCTGCGCAGCCTGCCGGTTGATACAAATGTGCTGAAATCGTCGTCTTAGTCCTTGCCCCATCATCCCGCGCGCGTCGCAGCGTGGACGGGTGACGGTTAAGGCTCTTGCGCGTAACGACCATGAGAGTGGCCGCCTTCTCCGCTCGGAGAAAATCACCTCTCAGAAGGAGCCCGTCGGGCTGCAAATTCGATCCGGTTCAAGCTGTCGCGTCGGCTTCCTAGTAGGCCAGCAACGGAAGTACGGAACGGTCCATTCAGGGTAATATTTCGGCTCCTTAACCTGCCGCTGTCGCCTAGCTGATTCGAATGCCGCACATACCCGCGATGATCGCTGCCGAGATCAAGGCGCTTATTGCGATGCCCGCGCCCCAAAGACGATTTGCAGCGAACCGATCGACGCCATGCGCGATCAGTACCATCCGTAATCCCGACACAAGGTGACTTAGGACAAAAAACACGCCCAGCGCGTAGTGAGGCAAAAGGCGGATGTTCCATGCGTCGTGAATCAGCCCGCTCGGGGCGCCGATCGCGAAATTCCAATCTGTGGGTATGCCGAGAAACCTTCTTGCGTAGATGAAAACCGAGTTCATGTGCCCAAGGATATACACCGAGAGGTAGGCCCCCGAGGCGACCTGAAATGTCCGATGGAAGCCCTGCGGGGCGGCACTCCAATGCCATGCCAGAAACAGCCCGGTGCCAATCTGAAAAAGCATCGCCACGACCAACAGCGGTTCACCCACGCCAGAGCGGTAGACAACGCGGCCGATCTTCATGACGGCCGCATGTGCGTCGGGGCCGATCAAGCCAAACAGATGATTGGCTAGATGGAAAGCGACGTATAGGCACAAGACCCCCGCCGTTATTCCGTGGACAATGCGCCAGCGCCCCACGGTTGGCCCCGTTGCCGCGGCGCGATTGCCGGCGGTCTGTGGCCAAATCGCGATCGTAAGCCAAAGCGCGCACCACACGAGTTCGTCAGGGAATGGGCTATGAATCAGGACCTGAACGACGCCAAGAAAGACGAAGAGCGTTGGGGTCGCCGCGCCGGCATAGGCGAGCCGCCGCGTCACGGGATCGGCGTCGGGCCGGCAAGCGAGCGCGAACGCGAGGAACGGCACGACGAACGCCATGGCCAGAATCAAGGTCGCGCCGGCAATTGCGAATGGCGAGGGCGTTGCGGCCTGCGTGACGACGACGGCATGAAAGGCCCGGAGTAGAAAAGGGTAGCAAACGGCAGCCGCTGCGGGAGTCAGCGCCAAATAGTCAAGGCGTGGCCCGAACGCGGCGCTTCGGTCCGGCGGCTGAGCAAACGCCATCTTGAGTCTCCTGAATATCAAGCGCGCGATGCGGCCGAACCGCCCGAAGGCTTGCAAAGTGCAAGCCCCCCACCATCGGCGTTATGAAGAATGATCCCAGCCCAGGTTCCAAGCGTATCGCTCTCGGGAGAATCGCTAGGGCGGCTGTGAATACCACGCTCCGCGCGGGTTCGTGACGGACTGCCGCAGACCAACACCGTCAACATTTCGACTCTCAACCACGGAGCCGCCGCCTTCACGCCGCTGTACGCCTGCCCAATCTCGAACGGACCGTGACCGGATCCTCAGGTGCGTTCAAGACCGACGTCGTGAACAGGACAGCGGCAGCGAGGATCCAATAATACCAGGCGTCGATCCCATCGAATTTGCAGGCAAAGGGTGCGATGACAAACACCACCCCGACTGCGCGATCCACCCAAAGGTGCAGCCAGTAGGGAATGATGCGGACGAACCCGGTGGGATGGTCGGTCAGGCCGGCCAAGAGCAGCGCGGCCACACCGACGACAGCCGAAAGCCACATTGCGAGCGGTCCGCTCTGGCCGAGGTTCAGCACGAACGGCATTGCAATTAAGACGATCGCGACGGGATAATCGATGAGGTAGGCGTGGATAGACTTGGTGATGAAGCGGAATGACATCGGTGTCTCCTACGTGTTTCGTTGCTACAGTGGGTCCTTGCGACGCGGAGAGTGCATCGACCCAAGCGGACGACTCGGCGGTCCTAAGCTGGCGAGCGCTCGCTAAAACAGTCACGGGACAGCTCAGCTGAGGAACGGTAAGCCAGCACGCCAACCATTAGAAATGCCGGGTCGTTATCGTTTTCATTCCACTCGCCTGGTGCAATAGAAGCGGGTTAGTCGGCAGAAGTGAACGCATCCGCTCCTCGCATGCGCTGAAAAGTTGCAGCGTCGTCGCGGATTGGCGCCACTGCCTGTCACCCTGCCCCAGCCGCGGTCATCTGAGTCGGCTTGCCTTCGTTCTTTCCTTCCGCGAGGTTGCGGACCACCACATAGAAGATGGGTGTGAAGATCAGGCCGAACAGCGTAACACCTAGCATGCCGAAAAAGACCGCAACCCCGACCGCCTGGCGCATCTCCGAGCCGGAACCGGTTGACACCACGAGCGGCAGCACGCCTAGGATGAAGGCGAACGAGGTCATCAGGATCGGCCGCAGGCGGAGCCGGCAGGCCTCGATCACCGCCTCCAGCCGCGACCTGCCCTCGAGCTCGATATCACGCGCGAACTCGACGATCAGGATCGCGTTCTTGGCGGCCAGGCCCACCAGCACCACAAAGCCGATCTGTGTCAGGATGTTGACGTCCTGGCCCAGGATACGCACACCGATCGTCGCGGCAAACAGGCACATCGGCACGATCAGGATCACCGCAAACGGCAACGTCCAGCTGCCATATTGTGCGGCGAGCACGAGATAGACGAACAGCACGCAGATCGGGAACACATAGAGACCGGCATTGCCGCCCGTCACTTGTTGATAGGATAGATCGGTCCATTCGAGGGAAAAACCGCTCGGCAACGTTTCGTCGGCGACCTTCTGGATGGTGTCGAGCGCGGTCGTCGAGCTCACACCTGGCGCAGGCTCACCTTGTACCTCGGACGCTGAGTATAGATTGTACCGCGCGACACGGTCGGGCCCGGAAATGTCCTTGAAGTCCACGATGCTACCGAGCATCACCATGTCGCCGACAGCGTTGCGGGTGCGCAGCCGCGCAAGATCGCTGGTCTCCTTCCGGAACGGCAGGTCGGCCTGCGCCGTGACGTGGTAGGTCCGCCCGAACAGGTTAAAGTCGTTGACATAGGTCGAGCCAAAGTACGTTTCAATCGTGTCGGTGATGCTGGCGATGGGCACGCCGAGCTTCTGCGCCTTTACGCGATCGACATCGACGAACAGCTGCGGTGTGTTCGCCGAATAAGGCGAGAACACGGAGGTCAGCTTTGGCGACTTCTGCGCGGCTCTGACGAGTTCGTTGGTCGCAGCCGCGAGCAGTTCGGGACCGCGCCCTTGTCGATCCTGGATGCGGATAGCGAAGCCGCCGCCGGTGCCAATGCCCGGCACCGCGGGCGGTGGAATGACGATGATGAAAGCGCCCTGGAGCGTCGACAGCCGCTTGCGCAGATCGGCCGTGATTGCAATCGCCGTCAACCCCTTCTTCTGCCGTGCCTCCGGCTCGTCGAACACCGGGAACAACGCCGCGGCGTTGCCGGCCTGCGTGCGAGTTGCGCCGGAAAAGCCGCTGAATGCCGCGACCCGGACGACACCCGGCGTATCCAGTGCAATCCGCTCGATCTCGCGCACGATCGCAGCGGTTCGCGCAAGCGACGCGGCGCCCGGCAACTGCACCGAGATGATGAGGTAACCGCGATCCTGCGCAGGGATAAAGCCCTGCGAGGTGGTCGCGAGCAGCCAGCCGGCGCTGCCGATCAACGCGACATAGAGCAACAGCATCGGCGCGGAATGCCGGATCCCCAGGAATGCCACAGCCGCATAGCCATTCGACAGCCAATCGAACACACGGTTGAAGACACCAGTGAAGGCCGACCAGCCGCGCGCGATTAGGTTCCAACGCGCAGCCGACCGCTTCTCCTCATGCGGGACCAGGATCTGCGAGGCTAGCGCGGGTGAGAGCGTCAGGGAGCAGAAGCAGGAGATCGCGGTTGCGACCGCGATGGTGACAGCGAACTGCTGGAAGAACTGCCCGGAGATGCCACCGAGGAAAGCTGTCGGCACGAACACCGCGCAGAGCACCAGTGCGATCGAAACCAGTGCGCCGCCGACCTCCCCCATGGTCTTAAGCGCCGCCTCGCGCCGGCTCATACCATTCCGGAGATGTCGCTCGACATTCTCGACCACCACGATCGCGTCATCGACCACGATGCCAACGGCGAGTACAAGCCCGAACAGCGTCAGATTGTTGATTGAGAATCCGAGCGCGGCCATTACCGCGAAGGTACCTACCAGCGACACCGGGATCGCGATGATCGGGATGATCGCAGGTCGCCAGCCCTGCAGGAATACCAGCACCACGATGACGACGAGCGCCATCGCCTCGTAGACCGTCTTGATCAGCTCGTGGACCGACTGGGCGATGAATTCGGTGGGGTTGTAGCCAATATTGTAGTCGAGCCCCTTCGGGAACCTCTCCTTCAGCTTTGCCATAGTCGTAGAGATTGCCTTCGCTGTGGCAAGCGCGTTCGATCCAGGCCGTTGGGT
Organism: Bradyrhizobium sp. 139; assembly: GCF_023074175.1. Taxonomy (GTDB): domain Bacteria; phylum Pseudomonadota; class Alphaproteobacteria; order Rhizobiales; family Xanthobacteraceae; genus Bradyrhizobium. Next base: position 109,067 of record NZ_JADPKS010000084.1, on the reverse strand, counting down.
CACTACCATTGCAACCGCCGGCTTGCGCAGGATGCGGCTGCTGGTGGCATAGGAGAGCGCACCGAGTTCGACGCGGGCAATGTCGCGCAGCCGCACCGTGCGGCCGTCCGAGCCGGCCTTCACCACGATGTCCTCGAACTGCCTGATGTCCTTGAGGCGGCCGGTGAAGACGAGATTCGGCTGGAACGCGCGATCGGCGATCGGCGGCTCCGCGATCTGGCCGCCAGCGATCTGCAGGTTCTGCGCCCGAATCGCCGCCATTACTTCGGTTGAGGTCAGGCCGAGATTGGCGATCCTCTCCGAGTCGAGCCACAGCCGCATCGAGTAGTCGCGCGCACCGAACATCTGAATGTCACCGACGCCGTCGAGCCGCAACAGCTGGTCGCGGACCTGCAGCAGCGTGTAATTGGAGATGTAGAGCTGGTCGAAACTCTCGTCGGGGGACAGCATGAACACGACCATCAGGATGTCGGGCGAGTTCTTGCGGGTGACGACGCCGTTGCGCTGGACTTCCTCGGGCAAACGGGGCTGCGCGATTGCGACCCGGTTCTGCACCAGCACCTGGGCCTTGTCGAGATCGGTGCCGAGCTTGAAGGTGACGGTAATCGTGAGCTGACCATTAGAGGTCGCCTGGCTGTAGAGATAGAGCATGTCCTCGACCCCGTTGATCTCCTGCTCGATTGGAGCAGCAACGGTGTCGGAAACGGTCTGCGCCGAGGCGCCAGGATATTGCGTGGTCACAGTGACGGTCGGTGGCACTGCTTGCGGATATTCCGACACCGGCAGCGTCTGATAGGCGATCGTTCCGACGATCAGAAGCACGATCGACAGCACCATCGCGAGGATAGGCTGGTTGATGGAAAGTCTTCCGAGATTCATGGCTTGGCACCTGGCGGAGTCTTGTCACCCCCCAGCGTTTGCGACATGTTTGGCGTCACCTTGGCGCCGACGCGGGCGCGCTGAATGCCGTCGATGATGACGTGGTCCTCTGGGTTCAGGCCCTCGCGAATCACCCGCAGGCCGTCATCTAGAGGCCCGAGCACCACCGGCCTTGCCTCCACCCTATTGTCGTCCTTGACCACGAACACGATCTTGCGGGACTGGTCGGTTGCGACCGCGACGTCCGGAATCAGCAGCGCCTCATAGGGCGCGCTGCCGATCAGGCGAACGCGGCCGAACTGGCCGGGTAGGATCGAGAGATCTTTGTTGGGGATGATGGCGCGGCTGCGCAGCGTCGCGGTGGAGACGTCGAGCCGGTTGTCCAGGAAGTCCATCTTGCCCTCATGTGAGGGCTTCGTTTCGCCGGTCAACGACACCTGCACCGGGTTCGCGGTGTCGCGCGAACTCGGCCGCCTGCCTTGAAACCACAGCTTGCTGTTGCGTTGATAGGTCGGCTCGTCGACATCGAAATAGATGTAGATCGGATCGAGCGACACGATCGAGGTCAGCAGGGTCGCGCCGCTTTCGCTGCCCTGCACCAGATTGCCCGGGGTCACTAGATGACGGCTGACGCGGCCGGTGATCGGCGCCAGCACATGGGTGAATTCGACGTTGAGCTGGGCGGCCTTCAATGTACCCTCGGCCTGCGTCTCAGCCGCATGAGCCGCCTGCAAGGCCTGACGGCGCTGGTCGACGACCTGCTGCGAGACCGCGCTAGTTTGAACCAGGGTCAGGCCACGGTCGAGTTCACGCTTCGCAAGCTCTTCCTTGGCCCGCGCGTCGTCGAGTTGCCCCTGGGCCTGCAACGCGACCGCCTCAAACGGGCGTGGATCGATGATGTAAAGCAGATCGCCTGCATGAACGATCGCACCATCCGTGAACGCGACCCTGTTGATGAAGCCGCCGACGCGAGCGCGGACCTGAACCTCCTCGATCGCCTCGAACCGGCCGGTGAACTCATCCCAGTCGGTGACTGTTCGTTTCACCGGTTGCGCGACTGTCACCGAGGGTGGCGGAGGCGCGGCCGCCTGCGATTGCGCCTTGTCTTGGCAGCCAACGAGCGCCAACGCAAGCAGCAGAACGATCGGCGCGCCGCTGCACCGAAGGCGACGAAACGAACTACACGCGGGAGGTTCCGCCTCCGCTAAGGACGGAGGTCGCAGTGTTAGCGTGCCCATGGAACGAGGATTTCGAATACATCGTTGCTTAGCATGTCGACCCTCTCTCAAAGATTCCCATGTTGGTCCGCGTGCCGACCGCGAAACCGTAAATATCCCTCGACGATACTTTGGAGAGTGACCTTGCAACGTCGGCGACTGAAATCACCTCTTGCTATGGAGTCGATAAACGGTCGTTATTGCCGCTCGACCCGCGAGCACGACGCCTAGCGAGGGACCTCAGAAGCCGCACCGCACTCGAGGGCGCCGCGTTACTCTGCAGAGGCTTCTAGGCCGCGTGCAGTCACCGGCTATCGATGCCGCCGCGAAGTCGCGTCAAGGGCGCCGAGCAAAGCTCGTACGACGAGCTTCGTTGCGTCCTCCTGGGACTTAACTGGCGCAACCATCACTGAAGGAGGTCACGCCTCGTTTGAGGACCGAGTGTGGAAAGCGGCGTGCTCGTCCACGTTCTGGGACTTCGGCTGACTGGAACTTAATGCATTCTTCGTGACCGGAAGGACCGTAGGCGCGCCACACGCATTGATGGAGTTGTTCACCCGGACGTCGATACGCTCTACTGAGCATTCCTGGCGATTATGGAAATGATAACTTTACCTGAAGGGTCTTCGGACTTACTTGCTGAACGCGCTCGCTTGCGTGGACGCAAGGCTGGGATCTCCCACCACAGCTAACATCTATTTCCTGCTGTCACTGGCGGACATGCTCATCGAAGTCGACGGATCAATCATTCGAAGGATCGGGACCTAATCGTGACCAAGATTCGCGAAGTTGTTGTCGCAACCGACCCCACCAATCATGGCGCGCTGATTTGCCATGTCGGCGAATCTCGGTTTGCTGTCGGCGGCCCAGATGGCATCGGCCACAATTCTTCTGGACCCAATCCTTACGACCTTCTCAGCGCGTCTCTTGCCGCATGCAGTGCTATGAGCGTTCGTTTCCAGGCTCAGCGCCAGAAACTACCGCTGGAGCGCGTGGAGGTGGGCGTCAGCTTCCATCACGGCTCCCGAGGCGAAAAGGATTCGTTCGAGCGCACCGTGGTGCTTGAAGGAGACCTCGACGCGCAGCAGCGCACATTCTTGATGGAAGCCGCAAACCTCTGTCCCGTAGGCCAAATTCTCGGTACTGGTGCGGATATTACCACACGTCTGGACGTTACAACCTCCGGCCACCAAGAAAGCCCTCAGGCCAGCTACGAGGATGACGTGGCTCTGCTCCGGATTCCGAATATTACTCCGGATTGACCGTCTCTCGTGCCGTCGATCATTGCACCGGGGCATCGCAGTCTGTCATACCCGCAGGGTCTTCAATTCGCAACACGCGATGCCCCGCGGGGCATTCGCTCCGCCGACGCGCTCTGGGCTTTCGCGTCCATGGCATCGATTACATAGCCACCCGTCATTAGACCATCGATTTTCACGACCGTACTTTTGCTCGTCTGCAAGAGAACTTGAAAATGACGACACACCACACACAGGGAGGCCGATGATGAAGGCAATTGTCGTAACGGACCAGGCGGCGGGAACTGCGGGTATGAGGCTCGTGGATCGGCCCCAGCCGCGAGCGGCGATCAACGACGTCGTCGTTCAAGTTCATGCGTCGGGATTCGTCCCGACTGAGCTGGAGTGGCCCTCTACATGGACCGACCGCCTCGATCGTGACCGAACACCGTCGATTCCCGGACACGAGCTGGCCGGAGTGGTCGCCGCCCTCGGCTATGGCACAACGGGGTTGTCGGTTGGACAGCGGGTGTTCGGCCTCGCCGACTGGTATCGCGACGGCACCCTGGCGGAGTATGTAGCAATGGAGGCGCGCAACCTCGCCCCGCTCCCGGGTGACGTCGACTTCATAGTAGGCGCGAGTCTGCCAATCTCGGGCCTCACGGCGTGGCAGGGACTCTTTGTGCACGGCCGCCTTCAGGCAGGGCAGAGCGTTCTCGTGCACGGCGCGGCCGGCGCAGTCGGATCAATCGTGACACAGCTCGCACGAGAGGCCGGCGCTTACGTCATCGGCACCGGGCGTGGCGTTCATCGTCAGAAGGCGCTCGACTTCGGCGCGAATGAGTTCGTTAGCCTCGACAACGACGTCCTGGAAGACGTCGGCGGAGTCGATCTGGTGTTCGACGTAATCGGCGGCGACATCGGGAAGCGTTCCGCCCGCCTGATCCGAGCCGGAGGAACGCTGGTGTCCATCGTCGGGCCGAGCGAGGCGCGCGCTGCCGACGCCTTGGCGGTCGACTTCGTCGTCGAATCCGATCGTGCCCAACTGACTGAAATCGTCCAGCGGGTGCGGGACGGGCGACTGCGGACGAACATCGGCACCGTCTCGATCCTCGATGACGCCGTCGCCGCTTTCAATCCGACCGAGCGCATCGACGGGAAGACGATCATCCGCACTCGTCCCTGAACGACGTGCGCCTTCGATGCACGTGGCCGGGCGCGTCCTATCGGAAGAGCCGGAGCAACGTGGGAAACTACCGAGCGGGCTCCGTAGCATTTCCAGTAAAAGGAGCAAAAGCCCTCGTTATCTCAGCCTATTCCCTCACGCAGAACAACAACTTGACCAACGGAATCACCATGACCAGCAGAAGAACTATGACCAATGAGGTCATCGAATGCATCCTGAGCCGCCGGGCCACGAAGTACTACGACCCTGCCGCCACGTTGAGCGACGACCAAATCCGCGAGTTGGTTCGAATCGGGACCACCGCGCCGACATCCTTCCACTTGCAGAACTGGCGCTTCATCGCCGTGCGCACGCCGGAAGCCAAGGCTCGCCTCAGTCCGATCGCTTGGAGCCAGCCCGCGATCACCGAGGCGGCTGTTACTTTCATCATCTGCGGCCAGTTGGCCGACTCCAGCGTAGTACCCGAGCGTCTGGCACCGCTGGTAAAAGAGGGCATCATGCCGGCAAAGATGGTGCCGGAATGGGAGATCCCCGCACGGGACCTGTACATGGAATACCCGCAGCGCCAGCGCGACGAGGCCGTACGCACCGGCACCTTCGGCGCGGCGGCGATGATTTATGCGGCCCGCTCGCTAGGCCTGGGTTCGACCCCGATGATCGGTTTCGATGCTGAAGCAGTGCACCGCGAGTTCGCGCTTACGAAGGACGAAGTACCGGTCATGCTGTTGTCCGTAGGGGCGGAGCGTCCGGGAAACTGGCCACAGAAGCCGCGGCGGCCGGTGGCTGAAGTGTTGAATCTGGTCTGATTATGAGTGAAGCCAACAAAATACAGAGAACATGATGCCTAGGATTGCAGCTCTAAAGCCGGAACAAGTGCCACCCGAGTCGAAACCGACCCTCGACATGTTCACCAAGAACATCGGGTTCACGCCGAACATGATGGCGACTTTCGCGGCAAGCCCGATCGCGTTTAACGCATGGGCCGCCCTGCTCGGCTCCTTGAGCAAGTCGCTCGACGTGAAGACGCGTGACAGCATCGGTCTCGCTGTGTCCGAAGTGAATGGCTGCGACTATTGCCTGACGGTTCATAGTTTTACGGCCGATAATATGGCCAAGCTGCCGGCCAATGAAATAATTCTCGCTCGGATGGGTCACGCCAGCGACCCGAAGCGGGACGCCGGGATCCAGTTCGCGCGCAAAGTCGCCGAGACCCGCGGTAAGATCAGCGACGCCGATCTGAAGACCGTCCGCAATGCCGGCTACACGGATGCGAATGTCATTGAGATCGTCGCGCTCGTGGCCATGTACTCCCTGACGAACTTTTTCAACAATGTGTTCGATCCCGAGAAGGACTTTCCCGCCGTTGCGCCGGCTGGCTCGGTCTAAACTCCATCCGGTCGTATCGAACACCTCCGAGAGTGCTCAGCGCGTTCATGTGATGCGAGCGCAACACCACTGCCCGGATGCGCCCAGGAAAAAATGGTGGAGCGCCTCCGGGCGTTTTGGTACGTGCCGACGAGGAGTTTACGAAAAGCCAGAACGGCGATTGTCACTATGAGGGACAGCTTGGCAAGTGCGAAGGAACACAGGATCGGCGCGATACCGAGAAGAGGCCGGGCTCGCTCATAGGATCGGAATTGTTATCAGCTCGAAGTCTTAGCAAAACGGCAAACTGGCACTCGCGACATGAAGCGAAGCAACGATAGCGGAATCGGAGAAGACCGTTGATGTGAAACAGTACGTGGCGTCCGCTTCCCTCAATAGGCAATATCTTAGGCCGAGCAAGATGATTAGCCTACCCATGGAGCAACTTACTAAGCGGTAGTCCTCGATGACAACGTTTCGCCTCGCATCAGGTAGCACTCACTGTCCTTGTTATCTCGTCAAATTCAGCAAATCTACGCTCCTCGTGTAACCAAGGGCTCGGCAATCTCTTCACATCACCGGATAGTTCGGCGACAACGTCTCGGGCGAGCGCCCTTTTCGACAGGGTTGATGCTCTTGCTTGGCGCGAAGCCGATTTTTCGCTTTCGGTGAGAAGGCCAACGGCGGTCGTGATAAACTTGCGGCCCATGTCATCCCAATAGAGTCTTGGTTGGCGCAGCTAGTAGCTAGTTTGACGAGGTCGTCAGCGAGCTCGCTATCGGTATCAAGGACGGAGACAGCAGCGTTGCCGAGTGACTTGCCGCGTTCCGGCTGATCGAACGGGCAGCGCCCAGCGGTTCCGGCCAGTCCGCGGCGCGGGCCCCATGCCTGCGGCTCGGGCCGCTCCACAATCCTCATCCCGGCAGTTCCTGTAACCTGCTCCGTTACGACGGTTGCCTTCATAACAATTGCGACCCAGGCGCATAGGCATCCGGACGCGTCACACGATCGGACACGGAAGCTTCCTCATGACGGTTAGGTCGAGCGCCGCGAGCGCTTTCTCTCTCGCTAGTGTCGCCCGGTCCCCAGCGAGGAATGCGGTAGCCTGCACGGGAAGGAATTGCACGGTTTTCAGCCCGATGCTGCCCAGTAAAGCCGATAGATACGGCGTGAGAAAATCGGGCTGGTTGGCTTTCTCGCCAGTAAAGACTCCACCGGAAGCGATGCCGACAAACACCGGACGATCCCGGAGCAATCCCACCTTCCCTGCCGGGGTCGACAGGAACGTGCGCCCCGCGCGCAGGATTTGGTCGATCCACGCCTTGAGCACCGAGGGAACGGTCAGGTTGTGCATCGGAGCTCCGATAACGACGACGTCGGCCGCCTCGACTTCCCGAATAAGTGCTTCGGAAAGATCCAGCGCGCTGCTCGGCGGAGCCGCCAACGTGGCCGGCGACGACGGGGCGGTGGCGTAGTCGGGCGAGGCATGCGACAGGGGACAACTGCCCAGATCTCGCCGGCTGATGCTTGCAGCAGGGGCACCCGCAAGGAGCTTTTTCACGATCGTCGCCGAAAGCTGCCGGCTTTGCGGTTCTGGACGCGGGCTACAATCAATATGAAGGATCTTCATGCGAGCGATCCGCATGGCGCTACGAAACCCACGCTGTCAACCAGCGCTTCAAGTTCGTACAAGCGTCGCACTTGAATTCGTCGGCTGGATGAACCGGTAACGTGTTGACGATTTCATTTGTCTAGCACTCAATGGAATTGACGGTATTTGTCCTTCCGGGTCGGCTTGAGCTTACTTGAGGAATCTGCCAATCGATACCCGTTGATCCCAGCGCGGGACGAAGTTTTCCAATAGCGGGCATGTATAGTTTCCATAGCAGCGGGGAATACTGCTGCGGGGGTGGTTGTGTCCAAAAAAGTCGCCAGAATCTGCGAGCGGCCGGTTCTGACCAATCGCCCGCTGCTTGATGCTGACAGAATAGGCAGAAGCATGCTGCGCCGACCCAGTGCAAAAATGCATCCCGCGACCCCTCAACCTGAACGGGCGGGCTGTTGTCGCGCTCGGCGCGTCACCAAGATATACGTGAGTGCCGCACCTGCCGACCCGGTGATGAGCATGGCCGCGCGCCAGTCTTGTTCGCCGACCTGCCGGACGATCGTCTGCTCCGAGAGTCGAATGCACTCGGCGCCGACAGCCACGCCGGAAACGGCTTCTGGTCATCGCTCAATCGGCCCATATCGAAGGGGGCGGAGACATTCGAAGCCGATATAGCTGATCATCGAGAGGACGATGAAAGCAGGTACTAATTTGCCGGGATCACGCGCAAGCTCTTGGATGAAGAAGCGGAATGTGAAATGGAGCGCAAACCGTGGGTGATGTATTATCATGTTCTATTCGCCCGGACGTAGCCGACGCCTCTTGTGGTGGCGTAGAGACGGTGCGCCCAATTAGGTGGGCCGCTAGATGCTAAACGGTCGATTTTCCGTTTCGGGTAAGTCGGTCGATCTGCCCTGAAGCTCGAGACTTTCGGACTGGCGCCAGCCGGGGACATGTTGCTTGCAGCGCCGCGAACTCACGGAATGGGTCGGAGGCAAATATCAGCGAATCGTCGTCGTCATGATCTAAAAGGATGATCGTTCGGCGGCGGTCTTTCCGTAGTCTGATCCGGTTTGGTGGATCGCTACTTAGGCCTTTCCCGCCGACCAGAAGAGTGCCCCAACCGATCTTCATCTCGGCGGACGTCATTGCCGCTGTGGTCTTCGTCCGTAACTCGGTCTCCCCTGCTTGCGAAGAAAAGACTCTTTTGGAAAAGGCGTATCCGGCCGTCCACACGCCGGCGATCTCAATCGTGCATGCGGTGTTCAAACGGCGTGCGATTGTGATAAAAGATGTTTCAACCGTTCCCGAGTTTTTATGTCGCAAGTCGACTGGCTTCCTTCTACAAATCGTCCCCAGAACCGGTCAGCTCAGGCTCCGCTCCGCCTATGCTGCGCCGTGGCGCGTTACTGGAGCTGATCACATCCGGTTGGGGTTACCTTCGGAAACAAACAGTTCAGCGGCAGTGAGACAAATGGCGGTCCGAGGATTCACGATTGTCTGGTGATGCAGCTAGCGGAGTGAGGCTCACTCAGAGAACGTAATGAAGTCCCTCGTCGTAGCGTTCGAAGAAGTGCCAAGCCTTCGGCGTAACCCTCAACAGCGGCACAAAAGCGGAAAGCCCGGGAGGTGGCCGAAGGGCCGAGTGCGACGTAACGTCTGGGTCTGCTCGGATCGAGTGGTGGGTCGGGGACTTAGCTCCGTGCTACCGCTAGACCTGGGTATGAAAGAACAGCTTCATTGTTAACCGCGTCACCGCAATGTGCAGAGTTAAAAATGGAGCCCAATCGCGGCAATGGAAGTACTTGCAGACGCAGTCGTTGAGAGTCCTCGTTCGGGCATCATGCGGCGCGGCGGCAATAATGATCGTCTATCGACTCTATGGCCAGAGGTGATTTCCCTCGCCGGCCTTGCAACGTCATTCTTGCCGGGGGGTAGAACGAACAGGAGCTACTCATGAAGATTCAAGTCCGCAGCCTCGCGATTGCCCTCGCGATTGCTGTACCTCTTGCAGTGACCGCCACCGCCCAGTCGTCTGCTGCGCCGATTAATGGTACGTCGATTAGAGCGGCGGGACCGGCCCTGACGATGGACGTGCGCTATCAGGCGCGGCGGGGTCATCCTGATCCTTCGTACTCGGGCTATCCGACCGATGATGCGAACTGGGGTTATCCCGCCTATAGTTCGTATTGGGGCGATCCAATCTATAATTCATATTATCGAGCCTACGGCTACGGATATTACAGGTCAGGTTGTGCGCCCGGACCGCGCGTCGGCGCCTTTGCGACAGCCCCCTGGGCCGACTTGCCGACGTGTCCGCCGTATTGACAAAATCCTCTGCGCTCCCGAGGGTTTGCGCCTGCATGTAAGGAAGTCGCGCCGACCTCCGGACGATCCACGATCAGATCACCGCCGTCGATGACACCCCAAGGATTGACGATGATATTGGAGCTATCCGACCATTACTGTCCGAGCTTCTCTTAGGGTCCGGCTGGCCACGCTCGTCGCCACCCCAAAGCTTGGCGGCGTGCGGCTCCTCACGCCGCCGCTGGCCAACATGTATTTGAAAGAGTTTAGCGTCCCTCGGTCATGCGTACGGCACTTCTGGATGTTGGTGGTGTCAAACCGGTCGGTCGACGCGCGGCCGGGGTCGTCAATTCTTCCGGGCCAACCGATGCTCTCGCGCGAGATCATCTATCAACAAATCTGGGTGACGCGAAATTGCGCGTTTGACGCACTTTCCGGCTTTGAGCGGCGCGGATCTGGTTTTCATCAGCCTCAGGTGCCGAGGATGTTCAATCACCCCTGTGAAGTTATAGGCGAGGACATCCAACCCCATCTCAGCGGCGACCTTCAAGGCCCTTCGTCAGGAATGGGTCGCACCCATACAGTCTTTGATAGTGCCGAAGGGATGCTCCACCCCTCGCGTCGTGTCCGCATGGCGTCGGGATTGGGATCGAGCTACGTCTGCACCAGCTCGACCACATGCTCTTGCTTTCAGCGCGTGATGTGGCGCTCCTTTGACGAAGTATCTTGTCCCTTGATCGCGCAACCTTGGCACGCTGCTGCCGGCCAGTAACGGTGCAGCGTCGTCTCGTGCTCGAGGTACGTAGTGATAGGCAGCTGCTGGCGAGATGGGCTGCGGTAGACGTCCTCATCAGGGCAGGTAGGCAAAGTCCTGTTTGCCGAACGGCCCTCCGCGTTCCCGTTCGACGTCATGGGCTTGGGCGAGGTGACTGCAACGCCAGCCCCTTCCGGGCTAATATCTCTCCCGTCGAAGTAGCCACGGTCGGCGACCGCCTCGAGTTTGTCCATTTCGAGTACCTTCTTTGGCTTGCTCGACATCGAGCAAGCTGAAGCTGTGCGGTTTCCACCGCGGCCTGGACGTTGTAACCGATGACACCATCCGCGTCCACGGGTGGTCATCGAACGGGCATCGGGGACCCGTGAGCGATAGCTGTTGATCCATTCAGCGTGTCGCGGCTCCGCGCATCAAGCACTTCCAGTCGGCTCATCTCCTGCTTCATTCTGTTCCTTGAGTTCTCGTCGTCTTGACGCTGATCGCTTTCGATCGCTGCTGCCGATCGGCGCTTGCGTAGAGTGAACATGGTGACGGGTCGGCGGATGAGCCGGGCCTGATCTTGGGTGGCCGTGTGAGTGGCCTAGTTGTCCATAATGATGTGGGCGAGACCTTCACGTGAGCATCAATCGCTTTTAATAACGTCCAAGAACTCGACTGTCAGGTCCGTTGGTGGCATGCGGTAACGAACTCTGCGGCGATATCGAGCGCAGCAAACAACGCGCGCCATAATGTACGGCGTTGCGTTCCAGATGACTAACTAGGAAGGCAACTGCCACTCCTCTATGATCGTTCAGCATTCCCCCTGGGGATGCGATGGCGTGAGTGCATCCGCCCGTCAACGCACCGATCTTCATGAAGTCCGGCAGACCTTCCGGCCGAGGCCTGCGGCTGACGAATCCGGTAATCAGGTCCGAGGATAGCGTTCACGGGCCAGCGAAGGCTCGCGGCGTCGCGAACATCGCGATAGTCCGGCTTCCGCGCAACTCGTGTTCCAGCGCCTGGAGCGTCTGAGCCTGGATCGAGACACTCCGCTCCGAATGGCTGCTTCGGTGAACTTGAGGACATCTGGCAAGCCAATATCGAATCTAGTTGAATTCCATGGGTTCGAGACGCCTCCCGAGCCGCCCGCTTTCGTGTCGGCCGGCATGGCGATTATTGCGGCTGTAAAAGCTCCGCAGATCGAGGTCGCGGCGGCTACGGCGAGACCGACCTCGTAGCCGGACTCGAAAGACGCGGCACCGGCGGCTAGTGCCGCACCGGCAAGCTGCGCAACCCGGCTTGCGGCATTGTTGATGCCGGAGGCGAGCCCTTCATCCGTCTGGTCAACGCTCGACATGACGGATGCGGTGAGCGGTGTCACGAGCACCGCGAAGGAAAGGCCAAGCAGCGTCATGGGTACGATCACGCCGAGCATCAAAGATTCTTTATGACCGAGCGCCAACCAGACATAGGCGAGCGCGGCACCTGCCGGTCCCGCGATAAGCATGGTCCGCGTGCCAATCTTGTCGGCCAACCCGCCGAAGACACTGGACAAGAGCCCCACGCCGAGCGTGAAAGGCAGGAATGCCAACCCGGCATCGGTCGACGACAGGGCGCGGCGGTCGACGAGGTCAAAAGGTAGGAGGAAGAACACGATCGAAATCCCCGTATAGATCATCAGCGTCGCGACGTTCAGCCCGAGAAAGGTGCGGTTCTCCACCAGGCGGGGTGGCGTCATCGGATGTTCGCTTCTGCGCTCCCAGAACGCGTAGACGGCGAACCCGAGAATGCCGAACCCGGCGACTATCGTGAGCACCGTCACGGATTGGGCTGGTGCGTTCGCAGCGGCCCGAGCTTGACTTGGTCCGATCTGGCTCAGCGCCCAGGTGAGCGTCCCGAGCGCCAAAGCGAGGATCGCGGCGCCAATCCCGTCGAACCGGCGCTGGATGAGGTCATCTCTGCCCGCGAAGACCAGCAGAACTCCCACTGCTACGAGCGCGAGCGGCGGGTTGATCCAGAACACGGATGGCCAGCCAAAAGTCTCGGTCAGCCAGCCGCCCAAGACAGGACCTCCGGCGGTGGTGAGAGCAGATGCCGCTGCCCATACGCCGATCGCCCGGTTCCGCTCCGCGCGCGGATAGGTTGCCCCAATCAGGGCGAGACTTGCAGGTGTAACAATCGCTGCGGCCGCTCCCTGCACCACCCGGGCAGTGATCAGCCAGGCGGGCGAAGGCGCCAACGCGCAAGCCGCGGACGCTAGACCGAACAGGACGCAACCGACGCCGAGCATGCGCGCCTTGCCATAAACATCGGCGAGCGCCCCGCCGATCAATATCAGGGAGGCGAGCGCCAGCATATACCCGTTGAGAACCCATTGGACCGAGGCGAGGTCAGCACCGAATTCGGCGCGCAATATCGGCAGCACGACGGGCAGCGCTGTCCCATCGATGAACGCCATCGACGACGCGAGCACACAGGCTGTGAGCACCATGCGTCGGCACCGAGCCGGCGCTTTCCGCCCGAGTTCTCGAGGGCAGGGGTCTGGATCGATAACGCCGCAGCTGCCGCACTCTACATGTTTTTGCGCCATTCATCCACCTTCCCCATAGTTTGCCGCTGCTCCTCACTAGTTTTGCCGAAGGCTTGAGGTCGCGGGCCAGACCCAGACGGCCGAATAGACGGAGTCACGATCCGGCTCTGGGGATTGAGAACAAAGCTGGTTGCCTGGAGATAGACGGATCGTCATTGGCGATGCTCCGGTGACTACGGAGACCACTGGCGCATCGGAGCCGTACGCGATCATGAAGCTGAGCTTTTCAACGAGCGCCTCCGTGTTTTCCCGACCGTCCACCGATACTGCTTCGATTTACCCCCGGCCGCATTGTCCACCGTCGCAAAAAGCTGCAGGCGGTTACACAGGATGGCGCCGACCCGCTCGCCTGATCGTTAAGCAAATGGATTTAGCCGCCACAGGCGCATGCAAAACCATGAGAGACGTCGCTAGTCTGCAGCCTCAATATTGCACTCCCTCATTCCGGTATCTGGCGATCAAAGCGCCGGATGATCCTCCACCGCCTCTGCCACAAATGCGGTCTCACACGATGGCGGTCGCCCAGCGATGAGGGAAATCATCTCGCGGCATAGAGTTGATAGACCATGGTTATTGCGGCTTTGACGGCAGCGTGCTGCAGTAGCGGACTGCGCAACTCGCCTCGACCTAGAATGGATTGAGGAACGGCACCGTGCCATTCCCCCGTTTCCATGAAAACTATACGCATCCGCGATTGGCAATGTTCTCCAACGTTGGGATTGCAGCGCGGGCCGGAAGCGATAGCGGTTTAGGAAAAGTGTGCTTGAGGTTGCATTGATGCCGAGAGAGTGATTTGTCAACGGATGCGGCGGCCCGGCTTCAAAGCTGCTGGCCAATGAACTCGCGCCCGCGAAGCGCTCGACTTAAATCTGAAGGATTACGTCGTGAGCAGCGCGTCCCTGATGCGGGGCGACCACCGCCTGAGGCTCTAAACAGCACAAACGTGCTCTCCGCATGCAGCGTGGGCAACTGCCTTATGTTCGTCAGCAGCGCCGTCATCATGGTCCTCGCGGCGATTGGCGGACATGGCCCCTGTCGCCGTTCCAAGTGCACTGGCTGATGAACGCCGAACTGCGCGGACCTTCCTCGCGGGGCCGATCTCCATGCGTCGGCGCCACGGTGGTTGGCTCCGCGCCGGCTCATCTTCGGCCGGTCACTGCAAGGTTTGGGCGAAGGCTTGAACCTGCCTGACGGCCTTGCACGAGCAGCGATTGCCCACTGACAAGAGAGTCCGTGCGGCAGGCATCTGGTCCGGCGCCACGGCTGTCGCTAGCGGCGTTGCGTCCGCGGTGGCCGGTGTGGCATGCGGCCGACCCGCTGGTTTTTGTCGCGAGCAAGTTGCAGTTCACGCGTCATTTTCAGATTGACGATGGCGGCGCCCGGAGTAACTGGCCGGTGACAAAAGAGTGCGACTTTGGACCACTGTGAACACGCGTTCAGAACGAGATTTGCTCAAAATCGATGGGATGGAAGGCCTTTGCCCCGCCGGTGCTAGGTTCGCCCGACTTAGCGTGGCAACCCGGGAGCGTTCGAGTGGAAGAGATTTCTACTCGAGCGCTGGTCTAACCGCCCGCGCGGGGGGCCTTGGCGTCTGAAAGCTTTAGACCGGGCGGCTGGAGATAATGAAAACGATAACGATCCGACATTTCTAACCTCGCGCGGACGGGAATACGCTCTTTATACGCCCTATCGATATTGGTGGCAGCACGGGTCGCCCAGATCACAAGCCCCTATTTTCGATGTCCCGACCACTCGATCTAGCAGCCCAGCATGCAGGAGTTCCGCTATGTCATTCCGCTTCATCACAAAATCTATCCGCACATACCTAATCGACTGTCCTGTCGCCGTCGTTTTAATTGTTGCGCCATTCCTGCTCAAGCTAGGCAAGAGCAGTCCCGTCGCGCTGTGGCTTTCGGTGGTGACCCGCGTCTCACTGCTGCTGTCGGCATTCACGGACCACTCGACGGCGCTCGTCGGAGTCATCCGTGCCTCGCTACAATGGGTGGACCGCGCATTGGGTGTGATCTCCATCACTGCCCCCTCCGCTTTCCATGTCACTGGGCCAGACGCCGGCTATTCCTGGGTTTTCGCCGCAGCAGTCTTGCTGACGACCTCAGCTCTCAACGCGCCCGAGGTGAGCGCCGCCCAGAGAGCGAACCTCAACATGCGGACCCGCA
This sequence comes from Bradyrhizobium sp. 139, assembly GCF_023074175.1. GTDB lineage: Bacteria > Pseudomonadota > Alphaproteobacteria > Rhizobiales > Xanthobacteraceae > Bradyrhizobium. Next base: position 93,748 of record NZ_JADPKS010000084.1, on the reverse strand, counting down.
GGCGGGGATCGGTTCGTCTTAGCGGGTCAAAAGAGCAAACCCAATGACCGACGATGCTCGATGTTCTGTGCTGGGGGGCAAGCTACTTGCGGAGCTCGGAACTGCCGCGATCGGCGGGATGACAGCCTGTCGCGTGGGCTACACCAGCAGGCGCTCAAGATAGCAAGAGTGGCGCTGTGGTGCCGTAGATGCTTGCGTTCGAGGTCAATGATTCGCTGCTCAAAATCCGGCACTGTGGCCGCTGTTTGAGCGGTTATTCGGCGATGCGCAGCAGATTGGAAGCAATAACCCCCGTTGGGGGCCCCACACACCTTCTTTAATGTTGACCGAAACCCGTGCTGCAAATCGATTGGTTCGGTCCCGCATCCCGATCCAGCACGGCGAGCCCTTCGAAATGGAAATACGGTCCGCTACGATGCCGCGCACCCCAGTGTGCCCATTGTGTCCCGTGGCGTGGTTTAGCTGGCGGTGGATCACCGCGTTGCCGGCGAGAGCCGGGCAGGTCAGCTGGCGAGAGCCGTGAGGCTGACGCTCGAATCATCGCGCAACGGCGCGACTGCTTCCATTGTCATAACGGGCACAGTGGACCGCCCATTCTTCGTTTTGTTCGAGCAGGATCGCGCCGATGAGGCGAACGACGGCGTTCTCGTTGGGGAAGATGCCGGCCACCTCGGTGCGCCGCTTGATCTCGCCGTTGAGGCACTCAATCGGGTTGGTGGAGTGCAGCTTGGTCCGGTGCTGCGGCGGGAGGTCGTGTAGGCGAGCACGTCGGTCTCCGCCGTCTCGAAAGGGCGAAAGCTTCGACAGCTTGTGGCGGAACCGATCGGCGACCTTGCGCTACTGCGTCTTGGCAGCCTCGGCATCGTCCCGGGCAAACGGTTTGGCAAGGAAGGCGGAGACGACGCGCCGTCCGGTCTTGCGGCATGCGCCAATGCATTGCGCATGAAGTCGAAACAACAGCGCGGCCAGCTGGATTTGAGCACATTTGCTACGGTGGCCTTCATGCCCTCGTGGGCATCGGACATGACGAGCCTGACGCCTCTGGCGGGGTGCCCCGAGCGAGTGGAATGGAAACCATAACGACCAGGCACTTCTAATGCTTGGCGTACCGGCATAGGTTTCCTGTGTGTCTAACGGGCTGACCCTTGACGATTGTGCAGAGTGCTTGCTGGCATACGGCGGCACGAGCAACAAAGCACGTAGGAGTCACTGATGTCGTTCCGCTTCATCACCAAATCTGTCCACGCTTACCTGATCGACTATCCCGCCGCGATCGTCCTGATCGCAGCGCCATTCGTGCTGAACCTGGGCCAGAGCGAACCAGTCGCGATGTGGCTTTCGGTTGTCGTAGGTGTTGCCGCGCTGCTCTTGGCCGCTGCAACCGACCATCCCACCGGTCTCGTCCGCATCATCCCCTACTGGCTGCACCTTCGGCTCGATCGCGCCCTTGGGGTGGTGTTTGTGATCCTACCCTTTGCCCTCAAATTCGATTGGCTCGACGCGTCGTATTACTGGATCCTCGCTGCCGCTGTCCTGCTCACGACGTCAATCTTTGACGCGCCTGAAGAGCCAGTCGTGAGGCGTCCGGGATTGCACACGCGCACAGCGGGTTAGGCATGAGACCCCCCGGGCCGTGCAGCAAACCTTGCGCCGCGTTTGAATGCAAGTCCCGGGATGCTGCATCAGCGCCGGCTTGCTAAGCGTCGAGCTTTTCAGCCACGTGAAGGCATCTATCGACCACAACCCCGTCGCCCGAGCGCCTCCTCCGGAAAGGCGACCGGCTCAAGCATGGCCGATCGTCGTGGTGGGTCGCGGCCTTCCCGCCCAGAAGATGTTCCAGGAGTTCAGGTTGCGGCTCTTTGTGAATCACGTCGGAGGCTATGCATCTTCGTTTCGAGTCTGCCTTCGCGCTGGTCGAAGCGACCGATGAACCGCCGTAAATCGGGCCGGCATCGGAGCAACGAGCGAGTTTCAGATCAATGTATGACGGCCCTCGCACTTTGGCAGTACGGCACTTTTCTTAGATCACAGTAAACGGCAGCCGAAGCGTTTTACCTTCATTGTGACCGGCTCAGCTCCTCTTCGGCGCCGATGTTCATTTTGCTCTCCTTCACTGCTAGGGTTCGATCACCAGATCGCGATTGACGATCACGTTCACTCGAAGCCTGGCCTGATTGTCAATGTAGCCTGAATATTGCAGTTCACGGAACGATCTGTTGTCGGGTCTGGCTCAGAAAAGTTGCGTACCCGATCGAAGCGCCTGGACGACGGCGTGTTATGCGCGCCAGCGCTGAGGTCTGACCCAACGCCTAGGACCGTAGACAACAGCCCTGCCCCTACAATTCGAAGCCGATTTAGTCCTCAAGACCAGAGTGACGGCCGAGTCGGCGCCCTCCTGTCGCTCCGAAAAGATCGCGCGACCGTTTGAAATTATTAGCCGCGTCCACACCCGCAGCACGCGTCACTGCTCGAATGCGACCGTGGTAGGTTCCGTCAAACGCGTTCGCTGTCGATCTAGCTGCGGGCGGTAGGGGTTTCAAAATGATCTCTCTACTTGCGCCGCCATGGCTTGATCTAAGCGGCAAGACTATTCATTCATGCGCCGGGGAGTCATCGATTGAAGAACGTCGTCGCGTAGATAGAAGTGATGGAAGAGAGCCGCGGCTGTATGCACAGCGGCAATCCAGAGGATGGCGTTGCCGAGGGTGGTGTGTACTTCCATGATCAGCTGCCCCAGTCCATGCGCCTTCGCAATCAGGGGGGCGATGTCGAATCCGGGAAGGGTGACGGGAATCCCCTCCAGCCAAGTGCCGAGCACCGCGGTTGCCGGAATCGCGATGAGGAGCGCATAAAGCGCGAAGTGAACGAGCTTTGCGGCCGCAGCCATCCATGGCAGCATCGGCTGCTTCGCGGGCGTAGTCTCGATCAAGCGCCATAGCAGCCGCAGCACGACAACAATGAACAGGACAACCCCAAGCGCCTCATGAACCCTGCGGAGCCCGTCCGCGGCCGCGGAATAGAGCGAATAGCCGTCGCCGTTGCTCAGCACATAAGCGGCGAGAACTAGCATGACGGTCAGCCAATGCAGGACTTTGGCCCCGGCGCCGTGGCGAGAGGAATTGCTGCGCAACCCGATCACCTCGCTCCGCTCCCGCCACACGGTTGGTGAACTGTCGCGGCGTCTAGCCAGAGATTTGGGCGGTGGTAAGCCGGCCGGTTGCCCCGGCGATCAACTTTACCTCCGACCCATTGCCCAGGGGCCCAAAATGGGGCGTCTGAGCCTCCGGTGCTATTTAACCCAGACTGCAAGCGGGAGATGATCATCGCCAGGGCCGCGGAGATTGGAGGGGAGGTCGTAAAAAAGAACCGCCGTTAGCTTCGTTCCGTCGCGCTCACAACTGGCGTGATAAGCGCACAGCGTAGTTGTCTTCGCTCCTGCATTGGCGGAAAGCATGTTCGCCGGATTCTCGGAGGACGGCCAGCGAACGCCGCCTTCTAATCTAAGCGCCCCTGCCATCCCGTCTTCCAATTACGCAGCGCCATGCGGCCAAACGCTCGGCCGGATGCTGGTTCATCCAGTCGGCGAGCTGCGGCGCGCCCATCAGGCAGGACTGCATCGAGACCTCGGCGAAGTCCGAGGTGGTGACAATTTGCTCGTGGCAATTTGCCGGAGAGGAGAGACTGCAGAGCACGGCGATGATCTTGATCATGAGAACTCGCCCTCGTCACCGGTGGTGCCGCCCACTTCGTGACTTGTCAGTGCCTTGTCCTGCTGCTCCGGCGGGAAGATACTGTCGTGGATCGCGCGAGCCTCTCGAATTAGGCGAACTCGCTCGCGCTCAGATTTTGGGACAAACGGAATGACTTCGCCCATATTCGCTCCGAAAAGCTGCCTCGTGAACCAGCTTCGCTATGATATGACCATACTCATTTCATTCAGATCGACCATCTGAGCTCCAACTTTGAAGCCGTGCGGGCGGCTCAATAAAACTGCTCGTGACCGGGGTCGCGCCGGACGTTCGAAAGATCGCCTCGAGTTCTTCCGGAGACGAGCGATGAAGCAGCCCGTCAGGTCATGCACGCCACTCACCTCAGTTGTTGGCAATCGATCGAGCCGATGCCGTTTGGGTTGATCGAGACGCGAACGTTCTCATCCTGCGACTGGTAGTCGTCGGCAAGGGACTTGAGCCGGGCCGCAATCACTGAGTCAATCACCGCTTGAGCCGTGCGGAGCAAAGTCCGCCCTGCTTCCAAATACACAGTGCCGCGTTGCGAGCTCCGGAGCGTCATGATGGCCCCGGCCGTTTCTCTGGCAGTTGGTTGAAGGCGATCGGGAGCCAGCTTACCCAATCGCGGTCACTTTCCCTGCGAGCTCTGAAGCGATCGACGCATTTCTTGGAACATAGCCCGGTTCGCCACGAATAGTGCCGGACGAGACCAAACTTGCCGTCGCAAACTGCGCATCGCGCGGCTCTGCCAGACTTAGGAGTTTCGGAGCAATAGGGCATCGCAGTCTCCTTCTGGTTTTAGTACAGTTGTTCCTCAATCCTCTTTTTTCCTCATCGCACTTCATAAACTCGTGTGCGTGCCAACACATGCAGCCTAAGACCATCGGGGCCAGCAGCTCAATCGGACATAGGTAATCATCGGGCACCAAAAAGTGGGCACGGAACGATACGAAGGTGTATGGTGTTCGCCTCTAAGTCGACAGCTCCACTTTGATCGATTGCGCTGAAAAACTGCGACGGCCGGAAGGAAGTTTGTTCGGCTCCCGATCTCAGTCAGGTGGACAGCGAGTTCGGCGGCGCGCTCGTAGCAACCCGTTGGTTTACAGTTCGACTGCGAGCTGGGCCACCAACCGGCCGCAGCGGCGCGTTCTATCCCGCGGGGCGCTTGTCAGCGGTGGAACGCACATCGCCTAGAGCGTGGCGGGTCGCTCGAAGCATCCGAGCACGAAAAGATTTTCTGGTCGGAAGCGCGCATGCGCTCGAGAATATCCTTGAGCACCTTGAACCGAGCGGATGCGGAACGTTGATCGAAATAACCGCCGAGCTCAGCGGAGCTCGTTAGTTACACACAATTGTTGCCTATGCGGTTACGCTCGCGGCGAATTCATTGGTCACTGTGGGACTTAGGGCCATGCCAGACGAAATCCTTCGATGATTTCTATCTTACATGGCGTTGTTTTCGCGTTTTTTTCAGTGAAGGTAGTCGGTTTCCACGGCGTCATGGTTCAAGACGCGGCGTAAGGCGGCGCTCGTCAGTCGCAAAGTAAGTCCTCATCTGAGGAGCCCCCTCAAGCGAGCGTCTCGAAGGATGCGCCGCAAGGAAGAATCGCTCTTCAGCCCCGCACGCGCTTCAGCATCTGCTCGACATGGGCGATCGGCGTCTCCGGCTGGATGCCGTGGCCGAGATTGAAGATGAACCGCCCTTGCGCGAAATTCGCCAGCGTGCTGTCGACCGCGCGGTCGAGCGCGGCGCCGCCTGTGATCAGCACCAGCGGATCGAGATTGCCCTGAACCGCAACCTTGCTCTGCACGCGCTCGCGGATGAAGGCCGGCTCCGCGGTCCAGTCGATGCTGACGGCGTTGACACCGGTCGCTTCGACGTAACCGGGCAATTGCGCGCCAGCGCCACGCGGGAAGCCGATGATCTTTGCGTCCGGCACCTTGGCGCGCACGCCTTCGATGATGCGCCGCGTCGGTTCGACCGACCAGCGCGCGAACTCGGCCGGCGGCAGCACGCCGGCCCAGGTGTCGAAGATCTGCAACACATCGGCGCCTGCGGCGAGCTGCGCCAGCAGATACTCGATCGAATTCTCCACCAGCACGTCGATGATTTTCGCAAAGGCCTCCGGATGCCGGTAGGCCATCATCCGCGCCGGCGCCTGGTCGGGCGTGCCGTGGCCCGCGACCATGTAGGTCGCGACCGTCCAAGGGGCGCCGCAGAAGCCGATCAGCGCGATCTTGGGATCGAGCGCGCCGCGCACGATCTTGAGGGCCTCGAACACCGGCGCGAGCTTGCCGAAATCGGCGTGCTTCGCCAGTGTTGCGACCTTGGCGGGATCATCCAGCAGCTCGAGCCGGGGACCCTCGCCGACCTCGAAGCGCACGGAACGTCCGAGCGCATACGGAATCACCAGAATGTCGGAGAAGATGATCGCCGCATCGAAGCCGAACCGGCGGATCGGTTGCAGCGTCACCTCGGCGGCCAGCTCCGGATTGAAGCAGAGATCGAGGAAGCCGCCGGCCTTGGCGCGGACCTCGCGATATTCCGGCAGGTAACGACCGGCCTGCCGCATCATCCAGACCGGCGGAATGACCTGCCGCTGGCCGGAGAGGACGTCGATGAACGGTTTTGTCGCAGACTGGGGCACGAACGGTCCTGAAGATGGTTACGGCTCCTGATACACCGCCGCGGTGCGACTATGCCGGGCTTCAACTCGGCTCAGCTTGCCACGTTGAAGAGTAACTCCTTGGACCTTCCAGAACTTCCCTCGCCCGCTTCATGGAATGTCGTGGGTGGCTGGGTAAACGTCATCCACGCGCCTATGTAGCCGTTGCGGCCTCCAGAAAGACGTTAACTTCCAGTTATCCGCGCGTGAAGCTACATTGTAAGCGCCGGGCCCTGAACCCATCTCACGTTCATTAGGCTGGTGCGATAGCGTTCTCACCGCGCACCCGCGCGGTCAGCCGCATCAGAAGACCAGTAACCGCGATAACTACAAGGTAGACGATGAGCTGCATTTGCGTCGGTTGATCACTATAGCCGATCAGCGTGTGCAAGGCGCGGCCAGGAATGCTGGCTTCGGATAAGAACCAGCCCGAGTCCCACACGACGCTGTCGAGCGACGTTAGCCAGTTCGCCCGCTCCAGGAAGGCGACGGCCTGCGCCGCCATACCCGCCGCCAGGAGGGTGATCAAAACAGTCGTCGTTGCGAACAACGCGCGCGGTGGAATCCGCACCAGGCCCAAATAGGTCAGCAGGCAAACCGCGACCCCGAGCAACAGGCCGAGGCAGCCGCCGAAGGTAAGGCCCAGGGCCGAGCCGCTTTCGGAGGTCCCGACCCCATAGAGAAACAGCGCGACCTCGCTGCCTTCGCGCAGCACCGCGACGCCGACCACAACCGCCAGTGCCCCTAGCGGCTTGCTGCCCTCGGCCACCGCGTGGCCGACCGCGCGCATTTCGAGGGCAATCTCGCGGCCATGGCTGGCCATCCACACATTGTGCCAGGTCAGCATCACGACGGCGATTCCGAGGATGGCGGCGTTGAACAGTTCCTGTCCCATGCCTGCGAACAGCTGCGATAAGCCGCCGGCAAATGCCGCGACAAGACAAGCTCCCCCGATTCCCGCTAGCACGCCGCCGACAATCCAGCGACCGCGGTGGACGACATCACGCGTGACCGCGAGCACGATGCCGACGATGAGGCCAGCCTCGAAAACCTCGCGGAAAACGATTATGAGCGCGGCGAGCACGAGACGTGGGCCTATTCGACGACAAGAACGCCACGCGCGCTCTCGTTAAAATCGTCGTAGAACTCATAGCGTCCTGGCTTCAGAGGGCGGACGTTGATAACACCTTGGCTTTTGGCGGCTACGACCTTTTCCACTCTTAGTGAGGTGCTTTCAAACTCCATCGCCTTGCCCTCGAGATTCCTGATCCGGAATAGGACCGGCTTGTCTGCTGGGGCACGCACCTCGCGGGGCTGAAACTGCCCGTTGGAGTAGGAGATCTGGATTTCGGTCGCCTGCTGCGCCGATGCTGTAGAGAACGGCAGCATAGCCGTACAGAGCGTTGCGAAGACCAGCTTCCTGCTCATGGTCAAAACGTACATTCTGAGCCCTGGATGTGAGGGAATTAGAACTCGACGGCGAATTTGAGTTTGGCGCGATTCCGCTGGAATTCGGCAAGATTGAGCGAGAACGGACTGCCGACTTCGCGACCCCATACTTGCGTATTCCACGCCGCTGTCATGAACATCTTTGGCGTAAACCGGACGAAAAGCGTCGGACCGAGCATCACGGCATCACCCGTAAAGGCCGAGAGCGCGAAGTCGTCATAATGACGCAGATACCAGACTTCCGCTCCGATGAGGACGTTCGGCGTAAGGCGGAACGACAGCGCGGCGGAGCCGCCGAGCTTCGTTTCCCGGATGGTCTCGTCAAGCAGGGTGTGGGTGTATTCAGGCTCATACAGGAGATTGAACCCGGCGAAGAGCCGGTTTCTGACCAGCTCGAGGTCAGCATTGAGAGTGGTCTCGAATTCGTAGTTGTGAACCCGCTCACCACTTGTCTCATCGACTAGCCGAACCGTCGGTTCGAATGCAAGCGTCACCGACAGCGGGTTGTTCGACGTCCGCTCAAGCGCAAGGTAGCGGAATTCACCAAACCCGCCGCTGAACGCAACTTGGCGACGGTCGTCGAGATCAGTAGCATTCCGGATGTCATGGGTGGATCCAAGCGCCCCAAATTCGATTTGCACGAATTGAGACGGGGTGAATTCGAACTCGTACTTCGTCTCCGTCGCACTGTAGCGTCCGCCGCGCTTGGCAAACCGGCCGATCGTGTCGGTCGTGAACTCCTTTTCGCCTTCAATCCCGATACCTGAGCCGGTGGTAAATCCGAAAATGTATTTTGTCTCGATCTCGCGCCATGAGCTTGCATCCGAGCTGGCGGGGCCGCCAGCGCGCGCAAATCCGCTGAGACCAATCAGCGCAATGAACGCGCCCATTAGCGCGCTAGAATGCCGTACACGTCCAATTGTTTGGCGCATTCCGTCGGCCCTAGCCTATTCGGCTGCATTGATTAGCGGATTACAGCACTCGATCCAAAGAGATTCCCTTCCCGCTAATTTGGAATGCTTCAAAAGCGGGCGTCAACACGCTAAGCCGGTGTGCGATGGATAAGAAAGGTTCCGGCCAAGCATGGAGTTCCGCGCGACGAATGGGAAATGACGTCACGCCATGAAGTCGATAACCCCGCGTTATGATGCCCGTAGGCACCTGAACTCCGCTCCGCGGTTGCCAATGCGAACCGGCGCAGTCCCACTGCATCGTCCTCTGCTATTCCGACAATTGGCGGCTATCGGCTTTTTCTCGGGTGTTTGGCGACGCTGCCACGAATATGCAAGACACCAGCGGCGCGACCGACTTGTCGGTCCGCCGTGTGTACTCTTCGGCCAGCGGGATTCTTGCAGACGACCAGGCGCATTAGCGCATTTCACCGCTCCGCGCGCTAGTTGGTTTGAACCGGGAGACCGTTGGCGCACTCGGCCGGCGCGGGTCGCGCGCGGCCTGTAGCCGGGCCGAGCGGGCGCACGGCCGCGGGCTCCGCGCGCCCGGTCCCCGCCCTAGGGGAACGTCAGGCCGAAAGCAGCCGGATCGAGCTGCTCGCCTTTGCGAGGGACCAAGAAGCGCTCCAGCCCACCCGGCACGAAGCTGAGCAGCAGGATGGCCTGATCGCCGACCACCTCTATTGTATGCGGCACACCGCGGGGAAGAGCCGCGTAGGCGCCGTGCCCCACCTCAATGCGGGCATCGCCAACCCGCGCGATCAGCTGCCCCTCCACAACGAAGAGCAGCTCGTCCTCGTGCGAGTGGGTGTGCAGCGGCGGCTCCTCCCCGGCCCGCACCGTCCACAGGACGGTGCCATATTCGCCTCCAGTCTGACTGCTCTCCACCTTGATCTCGACCGTTGAGCCCCCGCTCGACGTCACCGTCTCGCCGCCGTGGGGCGGCGTAAGAACCGGCTGCTTCACTGACATTTGTAGCCTCCTGATTGTGGACCCTTGCTCGGGTCTCGGAGTGGCGGCGTAAGTTGCCGCTCACACTCGTCAGCATGAGATTGCGCGCGGCGTATGGGAAATGACGTCACGCCATGAAGTCGATAGCCGCGCGTTATAGTGGCCGGGAGCACGTGAACGTCTCTTCGCGGTCGCGGAGAGTTCCGTTTCAGGGATTGTGGATCCACCTGCGGCACCCAGTTTGGTCTGCAAGATCCTCGAAGCCGCAAAGACCCGGCGAACGACACCGGACAAGCTGCGGCAGACCGGCCGAAAAGCCCTGACACAAGCGCGGACGACGTGGCCTTGATCGGGCGAGGTGCGGGTTGAACTTGCAGGTGACGGTGTTGAAGATCTTGGTGAGCTACCCGGACAGGTTCGCTGTGGTGGCGGACCTCAACCGCGATGTGGCGATCCTCGCCACCAGCGGCCCGGAGTGGGCCGAGCGCACCAAGCGACTGGCCGCGCGCGTGCCCGGACTGGACATCTTTTCGGACGGCCTCGTTGAGCGTCAAAATGGCGCGTAGAGGGTCACTGCCAAAGGGCGAGCCGTGCTCGAACGCATGGAGGCGCACCGAAGCCAAGACCCTGCGATTGAGAAGGACTTAACAGAAACGGCTGGCGCGCCGGTGCCAGCGTTGCCGCAGCCGATAGAGCGAGCGAAGCGCCGACGCGAACGTCGCCAGCGTCGCTGAGAAGCCCGTGAACGCGCGAGGGCGCATGCATCATAAACATGGGGGCGGCGCTCAGATTGCCGATTCCGTCACACTCCGCTCAACCGTCAGTCTGCCGAGCGGCTATTTTTCCCAACTGTTCTGGGAAACGCATCCGTCTCTCCCCGTGGAATGCGCGATCCGTGGCCGGCTAACTCGCCCGAAATCCATTGTATCAGACGAATCTTGAGCAGTTCGTGACTAGAATGGGTCGCGGTCGTGATCTCCCTCCGGTCGGGCGTGGCGCCGAAGAGCTGGTCGCCGAGCCCGATGTGCCAGCTGGTCTGCTGACTGGGGTTATCGCTGTACTGATCTAGCCAAGGATCAGTTCAGCGAGGGCTAGTTCGTGCGCCTCTCGGTCCGTCAGCGCCTTGGGTCCGGCGCTCAGATTAGCCCAGCGGACCTCAAGCTCAGGGAGCGCCTTGAGCCGACGGAACGCTGGTGAGTCAAAGCAGGCGGCTGATAGCCCCGCTGGCCCATCAACGAAGTAGTAGCACGCGCTATCGGCATGGGCAGACCATCAAATTGGCGCCGCCATGGATCAACAGGCGATCGGCGCTAAGTCCCACCGTCCGCCGCCCGCATGCGGCACCGCCACGAGCACAAGGAGACCTAAATGCAGTATTCGTCTTTCAGCAGATCGGCGCTGCCGCGGCTCGATTGACTTGATCGGGATCAAGCAGCATTAGGGTGGGCATGTCAGACAATCCCGGGATCCACCGTTGATCTCGACAGCTGGCATGATCTTCGTCGCCTCATCTTCCGGAAACAGACTTCCACGGCGCTCCGCGCTCAGGTCGGCAGGGGGTCACCAGGCTGTGAGCAGATGCGAGAGCTAGTGTCGCGGCGTTCGTCCGCGTATACGGTCGAAGCCCTGCTTGATCGCTGCGAAGCGGTCGTCGATGAACGATTCGTGCTCGGTATCCGTGAAAATGTAGGGCCAGTCGTTTTCGATGGCCTCGCGAACCAGTTCGCCCACATACAGCGGATCAATGCCGTGGTTGATCCGTTCCTGTAATGCCTTGATGAAGTTGGCGCGGGGGCCTTCTGTCGGCGGAGGGGGGCCGACAGCCAAAGCAAATCGCTGCGGCACGTTGCGCCGAGAGTTCATGATCTGCGTGCGGATGACGCCCGGACACAGAACGGAGACCCCAATCTTCCTCGGGGCGAGCACGTTACGCATCCCCTCGGACAGCGCCACCACTCCATATTTGCTCACATCGTACGCCAAACTTGGTCCCGCAATCAGCCCGGCGACGGAGGCCGTGGAAACAACCTGTCCTCCTTCGCCGTGCGCTTCGATCAGCGGACCGAAAATCTCGAAGCCCCAGATCACCGACATCAGGTTGACGCCGAGGACCCAGTTCCAGCCTGCATCAGTCCACTCACCATAGGTGCCGCCGCCGCCCACGCCCGCATTGTTGACCAATATGTGGATTCTGCCGTACCGCGCGACGGTCGCGTCCGCTGCCGCCTGAAGTTCGCCTTTGAGCGAGACGTCGGCGTTCACGCCGTCGACATCGACGTCGGTCCGTGTCTTCAGATCCGCGACCGCTTTTTTCAGCGCCTCTTGTTCGATATCGCAGAGCATAACCTTCACCCCGGCCTGTGACAGCGCGGTCGCGATCCCCAGTCCGATCCCCGAGGCAGCGCCTGTCACGAATGCGGTCTGTCCAGCCAAGTCTGTCATGCGCTTTCCACCTTGCTTTCACTCAACAAATTCACCCGCCAGGCCGCGCCGCAGAGTGCCACAATGAACGCGGCGTGGTCTAATGTTCCGCGCCCCCGCGCCAAGCCTAGAAATAACCGGTCGCGAGTTTCAAAGTAGCACATTGGAAACCACTGGATAACGAGGGTCAGGGTCGACTTTTGGAAGCGCTGGCTCCACAATAACGATAGACACATTCATTGGTTCATAGGGAGAAGCGAGACGTCCTTCGTCGCACGACGATTGGCGGCGTTTTCGACCGCCATTATAATGCTTGCTGCAGCGGAGGCAGCGTATTTGCCAGAAGAAATACGATGCCGGCGCAACCGACACCGAAATCAAGATCGGCAACATCACCTCTACAGCGGCGTCGGCTTACGGTACTACAGGCAAGACCGAGGCCGCCTACTTTCGCGAGATCAACTGCGAAGGCGGCATCAACGGCCGCAAAATCAACTTCATTTCCTATGACGACGGTTACAGTCCACTAAAAGCGGTCGAGCGGGCGCGCAGACTGGTTGAGAGCGAAGAGGTTTTCCTCATCTTCGGTTCGCTTGGCACGCCGTCCAACACCGCCACACAGAAATACATGAACGCGAAAAAGGTGCCGCAACTGTTCGTGCAGACCGGCGCGACCAAATGGAATGATCCGCAGAACTTCCCGTGCACTATAGGTTGGTCGCCCAACTATCAAAACGAGGCGCGGATCTAGCAGGCTGTTGAAAAAGGCGCTCGCCGCCGATCGGCGACCGTGATTCATTGGCTCCGATGAGATTCGGAGATGGTGCGTGCGTGGCGGCGACAATCGAACGGGCGAGCTGTTCAGCTACGTTGACCTGGAGGCGCGGGTGCGGCGAGATCACCCGCTGCGAACGATCCGGACGATTGTGAACGAGGCGCTTTCGGCGCTGGAGCGCGAGTTTGCCGCGCTCTATTCGCCGATTGGGCGGCCGTCGATCCCGCCGGAGAAGCTGCTGCGGTCGATGCTATTGCAGGCGTTTTATTCAATCCGCTCGGAGCGGCTTCTGATGGAGCGGCTGGAATACGACCTGCTGTTCCGCTGGTTCGTCGGAATCGGCGTTGATGACGCAGCCTGGGACCATTCGGTGTTCTCGAAGAATCGCGACCGGCTGCTGGAAGGCGACATCTCGGCCAAGTTCCTCGCGGCGTTGCTGGCGCAGCCCAAGGTGAAGAAGCTTCTGTCGAGCGATCACTTCTCGGTCGATGGCACGCTGATCGAGGCCTGGGCCTCGATGAAGAGCGTCAAGCCGAAGGACGGCTCGGGCGAGCCGCCGGCGCAAGGCGGCGGGCGCAATGCCGAAGCGGACTTCCATGGCCAGAGACGCTCAAACGACACCCATGCTTCGATCACCGATCCCGATGCCAGGCTCTATCGCAAGGGTAAAGGCAAGGAGACGAAGCTGTGCTTCATCGGGCATGGGCTGATGGAGAACCGCCACAGCCTGCTGGTCGATGCCTGCCTGACGCTGGCGGACGGGCACGCCGAACGGGTGGCCGCGCTGCACATGATTGAGCCTCGTGCCGACCGACCGACAGCGATCACACTTGGCGCCGACAAAGCCTACGATGCAGAAGACTTCGTCAACGAGCTGCGCTCGATGAACGTGACGCCGCATGTTGCACAGAACACCAGCGGCCGCAGCTCTGCGATCGACGGGCGAACGACCCGACACGGCGGCTATGCCGTCAGCCAGCGCATCCGCAAGCGCATCGAGGAGGCATTCGGCTGGATCAAGACGATCGCAGGGCAAGAGAAGACGAGCTTCCGTGGCCGTGATCGCGTCGCATGGGCTTTTACCTTCGCTGCCGCCGCCTACAATCTGGTGCGGCTGCCCAAGCTGATAGCGGAGGCCGGCTGATGGCCAGGGTACCCGGCTTCGCCAAGGCCTTTGCCGGCCGCTGGCGCATCGTCGAAATGGACAACTGGGACAGCGACTTCCTCGATCTTGTCGAAGAGGCGCATCTCACCTTCGAGGGTAAGTCCGATGGCGAAATTGCCTTCGGAGCGCTGAAGGGCTTTCTCGACGTCCGCTACGGCGCGCGAGACGGTTCGGCCTGCGCGGAGTTCTCATGGGAAGGACACGACGAGAATGACCCCGCCTGCGATCGCGGATGGGTTATGATCGGCACTGCGGGCAGGCTCGTCGGCCACTTCTACATACACAATGGCGACGATTCAGGCTTCGTTTGCGAACGCGGCTGAGTTCTTCAACAGCCTGCTAGGCGAGGTAGATTTTGAAGGAAAAGCCGAACGCCAAGTCGCCGTTCTCTACCAGAACGACGACTACGGCAAGGATTACCTCAAACGCCTGAAGGATGGCCTCGGCGCCAAGGCTGCGTCGATGATCGTTGCCGAAGACGCCTATGAGGTGGCCGAGCCGACCATCGACTCGCACGCGGTCAAGATGAAGTCGCTCAATGCCGACGTATTCGTTGACATCGCCACGCCAAAGTTCACGGCGCAAGCCATCAGGAAGGCGGCTGAGATCGGCTGCGTTGGAACTCCTGGGGCGCTGCGACGCACTCGCCTCTGCCGAGGCCAGTGCGCACGCCGGCATCGGAAGGACTTCCTTTCCAAGGTCGGTGAGCTGCGTCAGCTGGCGCTCGCGGTACAGCAACGGGTCGCCGAGTTCCAGCTCGCGCCGGGCAAATCGCTCGTAATCGTGCTAAACGAACAAGGATCTGCGTCCGCCCTACCCGGCAAGACAAAGGGAAGGCTGGCATTTCTCTGGTGATGGAGTACGATTTCTCGAGGCTGGAGAGAGGCCGCGCGTGTGGCGCGCGAAGAGCTTGATCAGCCGACTTCAAGCCGAAGCCCCCACGGCGGAGTTTGACGGATGGTGCAGCAGTCGCTGAACGTCACGTACTCGGACGGCGGCTCTCAGGTGTTGTGGGAGGACGGCGAGCGCGTGTTCAGTCGCGGCTGGCGACTGGACGACAATGGCAACCGGCTCGCCGTGCTACTTGTTGCGCCTGCCGCCGACCCCCCGGCCCGGGCGAGACTCGATCGCCTCACGCACGAATACGAGCTGAAAGATGAACTCGACGGGGCATGGGCGGCGCGGCCGCTCGCCCTCATGCGCGACGCCGGTCGGACCGTACTGGTGCTCGATGATCTCGGTGGCGGGGAGCCGCTCGATCGTTTGCTCGGGGGGCCCATGGAGGTAGGACGCTTCTTGCGCCTTGCTATCGCTGTTACCTCTGCTCTGGACAAGCTTCATCAGCGCGGGCTCATCCACAAAGACATCAAGCCAGCTAATATTGTAGTGGACTGCGCGGATGAACACGTGCGGCTCACTGGGTTTGGCATCGCATCGCGCCTGTCCCGCGAGCGGCAGGCGCCCGAGCCGCCCGAGACCATCGCAGGTACGCTTGCCTACATGGCACCCGAACAAACCGGGCGGATGAACCGCTCGATCGACGCCCGCAGCGATCTCTACGCCCTCGGCGTCACGCTGTACCAGATGCTCACGGGCGTTCTGCCCTTCACGGCGGCTGATCCGATGGAATGGGTGCACTGCCATATTGCCAGAAAACCAGTGCCGCCAGGGGAACGGCTAGAGGGTGTCCCAGCGCCCGTCTCGGCGATCATTATGAAGCTGCTCGCCAAGACTCCCGAGGATCGTTACCAAACCGCCGGCGGTGTCGAGCGCGATCTGCGACGCTGCCTGGCGGAATGGGAAGCGCGCCGCCGTATCGATGACTTTCCGCTCGGCCTGCTGGACACGCCGAACCGGCTGCTCATCCCCGAAAAGCTGTACGGACGAGATCGTGAGATCGCCACGTTGCTTTCCTGCTTCGATCGCATCATCAAGACCGGTGTACCAGAGTTGGTGCTGGTCTCCGGATATTCCGGTATCGGCAAGTCCTCTGTCGTCAATGAGCTGCACAAGGTGCTCGTACCGCCCCGCGGCCTTTTTGCCTCGGGTAAGTTCGACCAATACAAACGCGACATCCCGTATACCACGTTCGCGCAGGCCTTCGGCAGCCTTGTCCGCCCGCTTCTCGGCAAGGAGGAAGAGGAGCTGAGCATCTGGCGCGATGCCTTTCGCCAAGCGTTGGGTCCAAACGCGGAGCTTATCATCGATCTTGTCCCGGAATTGAAACTAATCATCGGAGAACAGCCTCCGGTTTCTGTCCTTCCGCCATTGGATGCGCAACGCCGATTCCAATTGGTATTCGGGCGATTCATCGCCGTATTCGCGCGGCCGGAGCACCCGCTTACGCTGTTCCTCGACGATTTGCAGTGGCTCGATGCAGCAACGCTCGATTTGCTCGAAGATCTTCTGAGCCGGCAGGACCTGCAGTACATGATGTTGATCTGCGCCTACCGAGACAACGAAGTGGACTCCGCCCATCCTCTGACGCGCAGGCTCGAATCAATCCGCAAAGCTGGCGCGGTAGTGCAGGAGATCACCCTCGCGCCCCTGGCCTGTGAACACTTGGGACAATTGATTGCGGACTCCCTTCATTGCGAGCCGGAGCGCGCCACATCGTTGGCGCAACTAGTTCACGAGAAGACTGCTGGCAATCCATTCTTCGCTAACCAGTTTATTTATGCGCTTGCCGAGGAGGCGTTACTGATTTGTGACCACTGCAACGCGCGATGGTCTTGGGATGTAAATCGCATTCACGCAAAGGGTTACACTGATAACGTGGTGGACCTCATGGTCGGGAAGCTGACTCGGCTGCCCGTTCGAACTCAGAACGCATTGCAGCAGCTTGCCTGCCTAGGCAACAGCGCGGATTTCGCACTACTTACGAAGGTTTACGGAGGCTCGAAGGATGTAGTGCATCGAGATCTCCTGGAAGCGGTCCGAGTTGGGCTCGTTCTCCACTCCGAAAGCGCGTATAGCTTTCTGCATGATCGTGTCCAGGAAGCGGCTTATTCACTAATACCTGAAACGGCCCGCGCCGAAGCTCATATTCGAATCGGCCGCCTCCTCGCAGTCGGCATTCCGCCAACGCAGATCGAAGAGAAGATCTTCGACATCGTAAACCAGCTCAATCGTGGCTCTCATCTCATAGTGTCAGATCAGGAGCGTGAGCGGGTCGCAGAATTGAATCTAATTGCAGGTAGACGCGCGAAGATCTCAACCGCGTATACTTCAGCGCTTTCGTATCTCGCCGTTGGGCGGGCGTTTTTGACCGAGCAGATTTGGGACTACAACTACGAGCTCATCTTCGCCATCGAATGTCTCACAGCCGAGTGCGAATTACTGACCGCGAGTAAGGTGGCAGCCGAAACTCGACTTTCGATGCTGGCGCGTCGTGCCAGAAGCGGCCCCGACACCGCCGCCGTCACACGTTTGCGGCTCACGCTTTATACCACTTTGGACCAGAGCGATCGCGGCCTCGAGATATGCCTTGAATACCTCCAGCGTGGAGGCATTGATTGGTCACTTCATCCGACTCGTATCGAAGTACAACGCGAATACGATCGAATCTGGTCCCAGCTTGGAAGTCGACAAATCGAGGAACTCGTCGACTTGCCTTTGATGAGCGATCCGGACTTACTCGCTACTCTAGATATATTAGCCGAGTTTCCGGCAATGCATATCGAGGAGAACTTATCTTCGCTCGTTGTTTGTCGAATGGTGAATCTGAGCCTCGAGTATGGCAACAGCGATGGGTCATGCTTCGCTTATGTATGGTTCGCCCAGATCGCTGGACCTCGCTTCAGCAACTATCAGGACGGTTTTCGTTTCGGCCGGCTTGGCTATGAACTGGTAGAAAAGCGCGGCTTAAAGCGCTATCAAGCTCGAACGTACATGTCCTTTGGTAACATTGTCATGCCGTGGGCAAAACATGTCTTAGAGGGACGTGATCTGGTACGTCGCGCCTTTGCTACTGCTGACCGCACAGGGGACATCACATTTGCGGGTTATAGCTGTAATCACTTGATAACCAACTTTTTGGCAGCGGGAGACCCGCTTGCTGAGGTGCAGCGGGAAGCCGAGAGAGGTTTCGAGTATGCGCAGAAGGTTCGGTTCGGTTTCGTCATTGACAATCTCGCCATGCTGCTCGGATTTATTCGGACGCTTAGCGGACTGACTCCGACGTTTGGCTCCTTCAACCACGAGGGTTTCGATGAGCTTCGATTCGAGCGCCACCTAGCGACTAATCCGGTCTTGAAGCTGCTCGAGTTTCGATATTGGGTCCGTAAGTTACAAGCACGGATCTTCGCTGCGGATTATGCTTCCGCAATGGATGCGTCATTGAGAGCGCAACAGCTACTTTGGACCTCACCATCACATTTCGAAACGGCTGAGTACTGCTTCTATAGTGCGCTCGGCCACGCGGCAGCATGGAATTCCGCATCGCCGGACGAGAAACAGGAACATTTTGAGGCTCTTGTGGCCCACCGCAATCAACTCGAAGTATGGGCGGCGCGCTGTGCGGAAAACTTCGAGAACCGCGCTGCCTTGGTCGGTGCCGAGATCGCCCGCATGGAGGGCCGCGTACTGAACGCTCAGGAGCTGTACGACAAGGCGATCCGCGAGGCCCGCAAACATGGGTTCGTGCACAACCAGGCCATTGCCAACGAGATTGCCGGGCGTTTCTACGCAGAGCGCGGTCAAGAGAAGATCGCGGCGACCTATTTGCGGGCCGCGCGGGCCTGCTACCTGCGCTGGGGAGCCGACGGAAAGGTTCGCCAACTCGAGGAACTTTATCCGCACCTCAAAGTGGACAAGGATTCCCCGGCGACGATAGTGACACCCTTCGAGCAACTCGATTTGGCTACCGTAATCAGAGTTTCGGAAGCGGTGTCAGGCGAGATCGTTTTCGAGAAGCTAATCAACACGCTCATGAGTGCGGCAATCGAACACGCGGGTGCCGATCGAGGTCTCTTGATTCTTCCGCGAGCCGATAAATATCAAATCGAAGCAGAGGCCATAGCCAGCAGTGACAACGTGACCGTGGTCCTGAAACAGGCGCGCGTCACGACCGCAGATCTACCAAGCTCGGTGTTTCACTACGTGCTTCGCACAAAAACAAGCGTTCTCCTGCACGATGCGTCCAGTCAGAACCCGTTTTCAGCGGACGACTATATTCGCGACCGTCGCTCACGGTCAGTGCTCTGCCTGCCGATACTGAAACAGACCAGGTTGATTGGCCTGCTGTACTTGGAGAATACCCTTACGACTGCCGCATTTACTCCTACTCGAATGGCGGTGCTCACGCTGCTCGCGTCCCAGGCGGCTATCTCAATAGAGAACGCTAACCTGTACCGCGAGCTGGCCGAGCGGGAGGCGAGGATCCGACGGCTAGTGGATGCCAATATAATCGGCATCCTCTTCTGGGATATAGACGGCCGGATCATCGATGCTAACGAAGCGTTTCTCCGCATCACCGGATACGGCCGCGACGATGTTGTCTCCGGTCGACTGCGCTGGCGGGATCTGACGCCCACCGAATGGCGCGATGCCGACGACCGACGAATGGCGGAGCTCGAGGCGACCGGAACGGCGCTACCCTACGAGAAGGAGTACTTCCGGAAAAGCGGCAGCCGCGTACCGGTGCTGGTCGGGGCAGCGACGTTCGGCGGGCGGTCCGACCAGGGCGTGGCCTTCGTGGTAGACTTAACTGAGCGCAAGCGAGCGGAGCAGGAAATTCGCGAAAGCGAGCGGCGCTACGGCGAGGTGCAGATGGAGCTCGTGCACGCAAATCGAGTCGCGACACTGGGGCAGCTCTCGGCTTCGATTGCCCATGAAGTCAACCAGCCGATCGGGGCAACGCTCAACAATACTTCCGCTGCGTTGCACTGGCTGAGCAAAGAACCGGCAGATTTGGAGAAAGCTCGGCAGGCTCTCAACCGGATCTTTGCAAACGGCAATCGCGTCAGCGACGTCGTCGCTCGGATGCGCGCCCTTTTCAAAAAAGCACCTCTACGGAAAGAAGACGTGGACATTAACGCTGCAATTCTCGAGGTCATCACCCTGACCCGTGGCGAGATCGTGAAGAACGGCATTTCGGTCAAGTCGCAGCTCGCGGACGACTTGCCGCTTATTCAAGGAGATCGGGTTCAGCTGCAACAAGTGATCATGAACCTGATCATCAACGCCGTCGAAGCGTTGAGTGCGGTCAGCGAGGGGGCGCGAGAATTGGTGATCACCACTCATACCGGAGAGCCCTCCGGAGTGCTCGTCGTGGTGCGGGATTCGGGTCCAGGTCTCAGTTCAGAGGGTCTCGAGCGTATCTTTGACGCCTTCAACACCACAAAGCCTGGCGGCTTGGGGATGGGTCTGTCGATTTGCCGCACCATCATTGAAGCGCACGGAGGGGGCCTCTGGGCCACCGCTGCCCAGCCGCAGGGCGCAAGTTTTCAATTCACGGTGCCCGAGCAGTCAAATGAGGCAGCGTAAATTGAACATCTGCAGCAGGCCATCACCGGAGCGGGTGCCTACAGAACTGACGAATCTTGATATGACTCTTGCAGTTTTGTGATTTCAAGCACGCGCCATTGTCCCGCGACCGGTTCGCAGCAACTACGCTGCAAAACCGGACACAAATGTGCCTCTCGTCTAGCCACCCTGATGAATGGTGGAGAAACTGAAGGATGCCTGGAGTCGTGTCGTCTCCGCATGCGGAGCGAATGACGGGTCCTTCGGATTCGCTTGAAGAAGCAGACGAAGAGTCGTGGAGCCACCTGCAACCTAGGCAACCGGCCATTGTTTACTTCACATCGCGGATAAGTATCGATTCCCATGCACCAACGATTCGCTGTTCGGAGTGCAAACATTCAGCAGCTGTCGCTCGTATTCGCGCTCGATCCAGCTCCAGCAATGGCAGGAGATCTGCGCCAGCCGAAAAGCGTCGCGGAAGACGAGGCGGCCACGCATCATTTCGATAAGCCCATCCTTCCTGAGTTAAAGAAGGCAGTCAGTAACGCCTGCACGGCGCACTCCGAGAAGCTGAGCAAGCACTTGGTGCGTGAGAGGGATCTCGTCAGATCCCAGGGCCTTGCGCGCGAGCAGGAGCCTCGCCCAAGGCGCTGCTGTAGTTGATGGGACGTATTACATGCCCCTGGTTGGGCGGTCTGAGTGAGCACGGAAGCGATATAGGCGTGCACCACACTGCGGAAAGTCGGCAGACGAGCAATCGCCTCCTGAAAGCGATCCACGGTGAGGCGATTAGCCGCGCCGGCACCTGCACAATTCGACGGTGCATCGGCTGCGTCTTTGCGGTCAACGCGAGATGTATTCCAGCAAGCCCTTCCGAGCCGATCAGCCACACCTCTACAAAATCTTCCGGCCCCACCTTGGCACCGACCGACACAAGACCACTCTCTATGAAATAGACGTGCTGCATGCGAACGCCGTAGCGATGAAGAACTTGCCGTTTCATCAGCGGCACCTCTTCCGAGAGCAACAGAACGTGCTTGAGTTCGTCAGGTGGAAGCAGACGTAGGAATCTGTTGCGCACTTCATACATCAGACTCAACGTCCTAGTACGTTCTGAGTAACCGAGCTATCCAACTGTAGTTTTCGTACCAAAAAAACTGAGGCGGAGAGGCGACGTAACGCATCCGGGTCAGCTCAGGTTGAGTGGCGGGTCGGGGGACTTGGTTCGTGGCCGAAGGGACAATCCCGCAGGTTCGTGTTGCGCACCGCGTTCAGCGCGAACTGCAGAAGGTGCTGGCGGCGGCGCTGGTGCGGCGGGGTCCGACCGGGCCGACTGGCAACACGGGTCCGGCGAGCTTCAATCAGCTCCGCCAACCACACACACCTTGGCTGCCGGCCAGGTCCGGATCCTTCTGGAAGCTGCGAACGACATCATGGAGAACGCTTAGTCGCTCTCGTGCTTGATCCCGTCTCGAACATCGCGATCAGGTCCACGAGGCCGAAGGCGATCGCGCTGGCACTGGCGTTGTTGTCCTGTGCCACAGTGGCGAACAGCCACGCTCTCCGCTGCCGGCGAGACCGCTACCAATCCTGAGTGCGCGAGGACAGTGCACGACAACCGTCATGATCAAGATGGTCAAGGTCGACGCATTGGGACGCGCAACATCGAGTGGTCCATGGCAGCAACGAGAGTCTCTGCAGCTGGCGCTGATGGCATTCCATGGCTATGGCACTCACCGATCGCGGCAGCAATAACCATCGTTTATCGAGTCTATGGCAGGACGTGATTTCCTTCAGCAGTTCTGGAAGGTCATTCTCGTCGGTGGTGGACAGTCATTGTCAACACGAATAGGAGCCACCATGAAGTTTCAAGTCGACAGCGTCGCAATTGCTGTTCCTCTCGCACTGGCCGCCGCCCTAGCTAAATCGCCTGATGGCGCAGAGGGCTACCGATATTCCACGTGAGGTTGCCCGCACCACGCGCCGGCGCTTTTGCGACGGCGCCCTGGACCGACACGCCGACGTGTCCGTCGTATTGATAAAGTTCCGCTGCGTTCTCCTGAGGATAGATGCTGAAATGAACGAGACTGCAGGGCCCCAGCCGGCCGATCCACGGGATGTCGCATGGGCAATTTAGCGAACTGGCTTTATCTTATCGGATCGCTGTGCTTTGTTCTTGGTACAGTGATCAACATGCTCCCGGTTTGAGGAAGGCGAACGTCGACTTGAGAGGTTTTAGCGCTCCGCGGCCATGCGCACTCATTCTCGTGTCATTCTCGACAAAGCCAAGCGGTCCCGCCTGCCAGTATGAAGCGGCCCGTCAGGGCTTGAAACCCACTACTCAGTCTGTGCCCTGGTGGATGCCCGCAGCGATTAGATATTCGCTAACTGCCCGCGGACGAACTCCGCGCACCGAATCCCATCATCATGGCCGGCGCGTTCGTGTTGCCTGCATTGATGTTTGGCAAGGCGGAAACGTCCCATAGTCGCAATGCTTCGACACCGCGCACTCGTAAGCGCGCGTCAAGCCTAGCGTAAGATAATTTCCTCAGCGAGTTCGCCGTGCCGTTCGACCCTGCGCCAGCTTCAGAGCCGCGCACTC
The DNA here is from genome assembly GCF_023074175.1 of Bradyrhizobium sp. 139. GTDB lineage: Bacteria > Pseudomonadota > Alphaproteobacteria > Rhizobiales > Xanthobacteraceae > Bradyrhizobium. Next base: position 70,576 of record NZ_JADPKS010000084.1, on the reverse strand, counting down.
GATTTCGCGAAGGCGGCTGACACTGGCAGTTGCACGAAACAATCGAGAATGGCCGCGGCACTTATGGCTATGAGGCCGATGACTAAGCATGAAGCGATGAACGGGCGCATTGCGCTTCTCCTGATCTAATCTGACAGCGAATAGCTTTCAGTTTCGACAAGATGAAAGTCCTGCCAAGCGCGCCAACAGAAGCATAGAAAGTTGCCGATTGCGCGTCCTCCAAGTCGACAAAAAAGCGTTGGGCCCATGTCGTAACATGCTCTTTAAAAAACCAGCGATCTGCGCCGGCCGGAGCCGCGATACTTCCGCCAATGAGACCCGCCATTATCTCGCAGATAATTGAAACGTGGTCCTCCGGCTCCGACCTCTGCGCGTGCTCGATAACAAGAGCTCCAAATGTCTGGCGCAAGCGCGCAAGCGCGCGAGCGGGCGGGCGTAGAGCGAGCCGGTCAGATAGTGTGACGCATACGGCGAGAGCAGGCTTTGTCCGAGCCCAACAAATAGATCGAAATACTCCCGCCCAGTGCTTTCCTCATCGCAGCTAGCGGCGGCTTCCGCGAGCGCCGCGTGAGCTGCGCCGAGCAAGCTGCCGTCGCCCCGGAGCAAAGCCAGACGCTCTATCATTCGACTATCCGGGCTGCGGGCAAGAAGAGTCGCCAGGAGCGCATACTCCCGTGCGCGAGCGCGATCTATCGTGTCGACGATCCGTTCCGGGTAGGTGTGAGGCAAAGGCCGCTGCATCCGCTCAGATCCGCCTGCGATGGTCTCGAAGTCCTGTTACGTCGGTAAGGCTCCGCCGTGGGAAGCGCGCCAGGGCGAGGAGTCATATTCCTCTGTCGCAAGATCCTCTTCGATGGTGGTCGCTTCCAAATCGGGTTCGCTCGGTACGCCCGGAGTAGCCGTCCGGGCGGGATCGGTCGCTCTGCACTCACTAGCGCTTGACGGTACCTGCGCGACAGATACCGGTGTCGAGCTGCCTAACGTCTGATATTCGCCGAGCACCTGCCGCCGCAGATCGGCAACCTTATCTTCCGCATTCAGCGCACTGAAGCCCGGCATTGCGTTCGGATCGTTGAAATCCCATTGGTTCTCCGCGATGCCAATGAAGTCACGAATGGCAGGGTCGCTGGCCCAGGCCTGACGAAGCGCGGCTCGCGTTAGTTCGGCCGGCACCCCGCTCTGTAGAAATGCCTCGATATCGGTATCAACCTTGATAGTTTCGATGGCCGGGAGGCGTGCCGTATCAAACGGCCCTTCGGGGGAGCCGTCGGCTTCGCGGTCAGCAGCATCCGGCGCGAGATCCGGTACCCGTGTTGCACCATGCTCTAAATCCCCCACTTCCAACCTGGAGTCGTGCCCCGCACCTGATTGGCTTTTCAGCCGCATCCAGCGTGAAACGAAACTCTTTGGCCCGATCAATGGTCGCTCTCCCTCGCCTTTTCGGGCCCGTTGCGGTCGGCGGGCCGCCTCCGCTTCAGGAACGGCCGCTCGACATGATGCGTGGCGATGAACTGAGCGATGGTTTCGGCGATTTCCGGCGGCATCGGTACGCTCTCTACCAGATTGCTGCCCGTGTCTGTGAAGGCTTCGCCTTCGGCCGGATCGGCAGTCACCGAAAGCAGTTCATAGGGCGGGTCGGATGGGGTGGGATGAAGAACAACCCAAAGTTTGGGCGGCGCCGCCGCAAGATTGTTCCGATAATAGCTCGTCTCGGTCCGGTGCAGGTTGATAGTTGCATCACCAGCGTAAAATAATATCCGGTCGGCTCGTGTGGCGAGCGGCGTCCATGCTGCCGCGGAGGGCGTTCCGGCCCCAACACCGGCCTCCACAGAAACTTAGCCCATGTGCTCCTCGCCTTCCGTCGCTCAATGAGGACGCCGACTGGAATGCTCGTGAGTGCCGTTGATCTCAATTCACCGCCTCCGAATAAACGACCGGCAGTCCGGTCACGAGATTCGGCTTCAAGCGCCGCATCCCATCGCGCGTCCGGGCGGCCAAGAAATACATTGCCTCGCCCCTCACCTTGTCGATCATGCCTGACGGGTATCGAAACATCATTCGATAGAGTCCGGCCATGCTCTGTCGCGTGATATCGTCGATTTCGCGTTTATTGCAGATTGCGTCTCCGATCTGTGGCATTCGTATTCAACTGGACATACCAGAGCAATAGCGCGCCGCGCAATCCGGCGAGTGGCTCGACCGCAACATCGATCCAAGCAATGAGAAAGGCAGCCCCTCACGACTTCACCAAGTGGCGCAAATCCGCGGGCCGGGTTTCGGGCTGGCTTTTTGGGATTGGGTTCGCTTGGTCGTTCGACGTTGGTCGAGCCGCTCGCCCATCGTCCCCGAACCGTTCAGCGAAAATGCGCCGCCGACAATCGGGCACCTCGCAATCGAACCTCCGGGTGATCACGCAAAGGCGCATTTTCCTTGCCTGTATAGGCCAAATCTGCAGCCTGTCGGTCGTATGGGCTACGATTCTTGATCTCGCCCGCACGATGCGCACTCGGCCACGCCGCTTTCCGCTCGGACCGCTACAATAATCGAGTCACATGAATCACCTGCGCTCTGGATAACTGACCCACTCGTCACAAAGAAGGAAATCCAAATGTTAGCTTGCATGATCCTGAGTCCTCCGCTGGAGAAACGCAAGCTCGGCAGAAACATCATCGGATCTGAGTCCAACCCAATGTTCGAGGCCGATACACACTCAGTGCCTGCGGAACGACTGAACCGGTTACGGCGAATGAGACACGCGCCCGCTCGTATTATTGAGGCGTCTCTGGGTCGACGCGACGGAAACAGGGCCGGACGCGCATAAAAACAAGCCGACAAAACACTCCTGCAAGAGATTGCGTCAGAAGGCAAACTGCGTGCGCATCGCCACGGCATCGAATTTCGAGCCGACATCGGCGGTCGAGACCGGCGAGGCCTGCTTGGAGATATTGCCATGCAGGTAGTCGAGCATGAAGCGGACGTTGCCGTTGACATACCAGTTGAGTGCGAGCGTGTAGACGGTCTGGCGTCCGCCGGCGATGCCATTGGCGGTCGCGAGCTGATCGTTGAGGTCGATCTGGCTCACGCGTCCGGCGACTTCCCAGGCACCCCAGCCGCCGCCATCCAGCGAGAACGGATGCGCCGGCTTGACGCCGTTATAGGCCGCGTTCGCCGCATTATAGCTACGACCTTCGCCGGTCAGCACGTAGCCGGCCTGCGCGTAACCGCCCTGGAACTTCAGGCTCGACGCACCGACCAGCGGCACGCCGGTGTTGGCGGTGCGATCGACATTGTACCAGAAATACTCGCCTTGGAGGATCAGCGGTCCATAGGTGGCGGCCGCCTCGAGACTGTAGACCTGCGCGCCCGAGACATTGGCGATCGCACCGGTGGACACCAGCGTCGTCGGGTCCAGACGCAATTCCGGACGGTCGCTGAGCGTGACCGTCTGTGTGTTGGCGATGAGATTGCGCGGCGGCTGGATCAGCCACTGCGCGTCGGCACCGATATGCACCGAATAGTCCTTGCCGCTGATGGGGTTGCCTGCAACGCGCGCCACGGCGCCATATTGCTCGCTGGTGCCGGCTGGCGCGGCGCTCGAGGCGGAGTGGATCGCGCCCGTCGCTGGTCCCGTGACATAGCCGCCGATCCAGAGCTGGTCGTTGTACCACCGCGTGCCGGCCGCGGAGCGGAAGTCGCCGGCGGCAATGTTGGTGGCGATGATGCCCGGCGAGGCCCGCTCCATGAACATGATGTCGTTGGAGCTCGTGGCCTCGTCCAGCGTGTAGGGCAGGTCCATGATGCCGGCTTCGACTGCCATCCTTCCGCCGAACGGCTTCAAACCGGTGTAGCTGAGATAGGCATTCTCGAGGCCGGAGACGCCGCCGCCGGGCAGCGATCCCGGAGCTGCGCCGCCAAATCCATCGGAGGTGCCGCCGAAATCGTAGACCAGTGCGAAATTCCAGTCGTTGAAGAATTTGCCGGCGAGCCCGATGCGGGCGCGGCGGACGTTCTCGCCGCTGTCGAGCTTCTGCGGCACCGTGGCCGCGGTGTTGGGACGATAGTCGTAGCCGCCGACATCCCAATGCACGCGGCCAGTGATGGCGACGCAGTTCGCTCCATCGGCGGTGCAGATGGTTGGCCGGTTGTTCGGCATCGTTACGACAACGCCGGATGCCGGTGCAGGGCCCTTGAGCGGGATCGCAGCACTAGCGTTGGCGACGACGGCCTTGGCCTCCGACCGCGCTTCGGCCTTTGCCTCTGCCCTTGCTTCGACTTTGGCCTTCGCCGTGGCGGCCGTGTTCGCGGCAGTCTGGCTCTGGAGCTTATCGAGCTTCTGCTCCAGCATCTTCAATTGCTGCTTCAGGAGCGCGATCTCCTGCTCGCTGTTGCCTGCCGACTCGGCATGAGCTTGCGACACCACGAGGGCACCGGCGATGCCCAGCGCCGTTGCAAATGCTTTCCTGAGCATTTCACATCCCCTGCTTTCCATGAGACGTCCACCCTCATTCAACAACCCGAGCGCCAGGATCACATAAACTACGTCGGTCGCTCGGAGCCGTCGTCAATTCCGCCGACGCACGCACCTGCAATAACGTTGCGCCGAGTGAGCTCAAATGCCGTCGGAGAATCGTCGCACTACTTGACCATAAACTAGACCTTGTGGCCAAGAGCGCTCGACGCGATGCCGATCCTGTCGTGCGCCCCCGTGCTGATCGATGCGACCTTCGCAGGAATTCTCTGTCACATCAAGGTATCTGTCGTCATGATTAAGTGGCTACCGGCGCGATTGCCGGAGCACTATAACGGAGGATGCAGAGCAGTTCGAAGAGGGCTTGAACCCTCCGTTCAGCGCTCTCGCTCTTGCAGTCTGACATGTTCACTCTTGTGGGTTTGATAATCCCCGTGCTTGTCACGGCCCAGTTTTTCACCGCGAACGGGTTCCATTACTGTCGCGCGCCTGAACGAATGCCCCTTCTCGAGGTGTTGGGCGATGCGCTCCTTTGCGGCTGTAATGATGCTCTCACGTGCGCGCTCGTCCTTTGGGAACGCGCGTGCTAGCAGCTTCTCGATGATGGCGACTTGCGACCGTGCCGCGACCAGATCGGGATCCCGGGCGGCCGTAGGTCGGTCGCTTACGCGAAATTTCTCCGCGGTCACACGCCAGCGGTTTCGCGGCACCTGCCGCCTTTCCGTTCGCGCACCTCCGGCTGCATCGATGACCTTGATAGTTTTGAGGACGCGCTCGACGCCCTCCCGGCGCAGTTGGATTTGGTCGCCGGGCCCTGCCTTGCTGTCGGCGATCGCCTTTTCCAGACCCACGCCCCACACTTTATGCCGCTGGCCGTTGTCGAGCTCGATGGCCACGTAGGCCGTCGTCTCGGCGTTGTTCCGATTGCCGTAGGGTGCCTGGCCGAAGTCGATCAAACGCCCCGAAATGCCTTTGTCGTAGTCGAACCTGCCGTGGGCGCGTCCTTGTCAACATTTGAACGAGTCTCAACCTCACGCGTGCGAGGGTATCTTCGATTCCGGACTTCTCTTCGGTCGGCCAGCGCCTGCCGATCGAGATCGGTCGGCTGATACCCCTGAACTTATTCCACGCGCACCAGCCTCAAGCCAGGCCTTGCGTCGGAATTCCGCGGAGCCGCGGACGTGAAGTGCCTCCCATTGGCGATGTTGTGCCACGCTGACCATGTCCCGGATTACTTCCGCTGCGGCCAGCCGGGTGACCAGTCGATCTTCCGTGATTTTGAAGGCCAGATACTCGCCACGTTCGTCGGCATAGAAGCGCGTTTCCCCGCTATGCCGGTCTCTTCCGGTCTCATTTGCAATGACGTAATATTTGCGACTGATACGCTCGGGGAGCGCATTGTCATCAACTATCGCGGCGGACGACCTGGCGGCCGACTTTGACTTCGCTTCCGCCTGGTCGCCCGGTTCGTTTCTCCCCGGACCGCGCCCTGTGCGATCTTGCCGTTCAAGGCTGAAGTCCTCGCTGTTGTCACGCTTGTCGTTCATGCTGCTGCCCGTTCTGCTTGCGGCCGGACCGTCGCGCCGGCGGAATGGCCTGGGCGTCGATGTAGTTCAGGGGCCAGGCCTTTAACTCTTCCTCGGAGAGCCCTTCGAGGTCCACGTCCACGTCGCCAAAGTCGAAACTGGCGCCGTCAGGAATCGCGGAGGGATCGGCCACCTCCTCGTCGGTCATCGGCCGCGAGCGAAAGACCGCGCGCAGTTCAGCGACCTCGGCGCGTAGCTCCTTGAGTTCTGCATCCAGCGCATTCGAGCGACCCTTGGGCATCTCCGGAGTAGGCGGCGGCAGCAGACGCCGCAGGAATGCCTTGTCCTCGTAATACACGATCTTGTCGGCAACAACGGGTGGAAGCCCGGCGCAAGGATACACGAAATGGGCCGGCCATTATCCGCCCCGAAGCCCCGCGGAATGGCTGGCCGACGGCCATGTCACCTGCAGCATCCAGTGTCTGAACGGCCGCTGCGATCGCAGGGTCGACGGGCGGCTCGACACGCTTCCGCAGGATCAGCCGTGGTCTCGCATCGGCTTGCGCCTGGTCTGATCGGCATGCGGCGCCGCAGGATCTGTGCATATCGTCCCGAACTGGCACGACAGTCTCGGGCGAGTTAGGCCAAGGATGGGCTCGAGGTTTTGATTCCTGCAATGAAACTCGTCACAGAACGCCCCTTCGCCGACCCGGAAGTCGCCGCGCGTAAGCTGGTTGAGCTAGCGTCGAGCATCGAGCCGGTACAGGACGGTCGCATCCACATTGAGAAGATCAACTATCCCTTCCTCTACACGCTCAAGGGAAGCGGCACGGAGTTCGGCGCCGGCATCAAGTATGCAGTCGAGCACGGCTGGCTCGAACTGCACGAGAGCGGGACCTACGTGCGGCTGATCAAGGCTGAAGGGCACGGATAGAAACGGCCCCAGCACACCCCTATGTGCCGGGGCCGTCGGAGGTCCCTAGGCGGCATGTCATCGCCAAGGGATCCCGACATTAGGAGCATCCGGCAATCAGTTCTGTTCACTTTCGGACGCTGCTATATTGTTCCCTCGGGGGAACGGAGTAGCCGCAATGAAAGACATGCAGGCTCAGTTGGAAAAGCTTCGCGCGGATGCGGCGGAGTGCGCCCTCATCCGCGATCTGGCGACCGCCCCGAAGAAACGAAGCTTTTCACGAGGTTGGCCGATCACCTGACGGTTCTCGCATCAGAAGTTGAACGCGCAATCGCGGACAGTGTGAAGCGCATCTGATGAAGGCGGGCTGGGGGCGGCCGTTCGAGGATGATCGTCGAGGTAGACGGGCGCAAGCTGGGGTTGGCATCATGAGGGCCTTGAACCGCGGAGGGCCGACACCAGATGGCGGGCCTCAGCGCAAGAAGGGCAAACCGTGCAGGGTGATCCGATGAGCCGAATAAACCAGACCGGCCGTAGGATTATCTACGTCATGATGGTGATCGTGGTGCTGCTGGTCTTCTGGCAGATTCTCACGCCGCTTTGAGAAGGCCCGCCAGATAGCTTGTCCGCCCGGTCACCGCCCGCGGTGATCACTCGGTGACCGGACGCTGTCAATCGGAGTGATACAGGCTCTTGTCGCCGCGCCCTCGAGATGCACCGTGCACGCGCCGCACAGCGCCATACCGCATCCGAACTTGGTGCCAGTCATTTGGAGCATGTCGCGAAGCACCCACAGCAGCGGGGTGTCGCCGTCAGCGTCCATCGTATGCGGCTTGCCGTTTACCGTGAGAACATATGCCATTCTGCACCAGTGATATTATCGCGTGTGACGGTAAGGCGCCGTAAGCGCCCCAACCTTGGCGTACATCGGCCGCTCCGGAATAACCTCAGATCGTGCTCCATGGGGTCGCGTTCTACTCGATGGCTGGCGCCATCGGCGCTGGTCCGACGTGCTCAGCTCGGGACCAGGCGCCCCGGCGATTTCAGATACTTCGTTGTGATTGCATCGGCCGCCCAATAGGCCAGAGCTCCGACAGTGCCCGTCGGATTGTGCGACGGGTTTTGCGGAAAGGCGCCGGCGCCCATAACAAACACGTTGGGAACATCCCAGCTTTGCAGATAGCGGTTGACAGCGCTGGTTGTCGGATCGGCTCCCATAATGGTGCCGCCTGTCGTGTGCGTCGTCTGGTAAGGGACGATCGAATAAGGGCCCTTGCGATAGTTGATGCCCATTTTGTCCGGGTTCATGTGCTTGGCAATGTCGGCTGCACGATCGGTGCAGTACTTCGACATGTCCAGATCGTTTTTGCTGAAGTCGAACGTCATCCGCAGCAGGGGATTGCCGAAGCCGTCCTTATAGTTCGGGTCGAGGTCAAGATAGTTGCTGCGCTGGGCTGTGACGCTGCCGAAAGACGCGATCACGAAAGTTCGGTTATACCAGTGGGCAACCGATTGCTTCCAGCCTTTGCCCCAGCGAGGCTCGCCTGGTGGCAGGTTGCGGAAATCGATCGGCCGTTGCCCCTTGCTCTCGACACAGATGTAAGAACCACCCACGAAGCCGAGCGGCCCATGATCGAAGTTGTCGTAGTTGAAATCATCTATGATCATGGCGCACGCACCGGCGCCCATGAACGGATTGAAGACTTTATCGTTGAAGTGCGCGGTAACGCTGCTGGACATCTGGTAGGCATAGTTGCGCCCAACGCCACCCTTACCGGTCTTAGGATCGTAGATGCGACCGATTCCCGAGAGCATCATCAGCCGTGCGTTATGCAGACCAAATGCGCAGAGCAGTACCATATCGGCGGGCTGTTCGAACTCGCGACCTTGCGAGTCGATATAGGTAACGCCGGTTGCCTTTTTGCGGCCGGAGTCAAGATTGACCTTAGTGACATGAGAAAGCGTGCGTAATTCGAATCTAGGGTCTTTCAGCAGAAGTGGCAGAAGCGTCGATTGCGGGCTTGCCTTCGCTGACATTTCGCAACCGAAGCGCTCGCAGAACCCACAGTACACGCAGGAGCCCATGTCCACACCCTCAGGGTTCGTGTAGGCCTGCGTAACGTCGGAGGATGGCTGAACATAGGGGTGAAACCCCATTTCCCGCGTAGCATCCTCGAACATCTTCATTTGAAAGCTGCGCTTCATCGCCGGGTTCGGATATTCGCGCGCACGGGACCCTTCGAAAGGATTCCCGCCCTCCTGGATCACGCCTTTGATGTTGCCGGCCTTCCCGGCGGTGCCGCAGAGATATTCGAAGCGGTCGTAGTAGGGCTCAAGTTCGTCGTACGTAACTGGCCAATCTTGTATCGTCATTTCTTTAGGAATGAACGTCTTGCCGTATCGTTCGCCATAGTGGCTGCGGATCCTGAACTCGCTGGGCGCGAACCGATAGTGCTGGCCATTCCAGTGGACGCCTGCGCCGCCCACACCATTTCCCGGCAAGAACGATCCCCAGCGCCTGATCGGCAGCGCCGTCTGGTCGACGTTGTTGCGAAAGGTGAGAGTCTCGCGGGAGGCGTCCTGCATTAGGTCATGACGAATGGCGAAACGCAATTCGTCATGTATCATCGGCGCGGCAAAGTTCGGGATAGTGTCGCGCATCCCGCCGCGCTCAAGCGCCAGCACGTTGAGTCCCGTTTTTGTCAGTTCCCTAGCCAGCACAGCCCCGGTCCAGCCAAAACCAACAATGACTGCGTCGACGGGTTTCAACTTCGTCGCCATCGGAATTCTCCTTCGATCTGAAAATCAGCTCAAGTCAGCAATGCTTTGGCTTGGTTCGGTGTAAGGCTTGTTGTAAGTCGTCTCGATCAGGTCGACGAAGTTCCCGGTCGCCCCGCTATAGCCGATCATCTTCCACGCAGCCTTATCGCGATTGCCGCCGTAAGCGGGATCGCTGAAAAAGCCTTCCATCACGTTCTGATAAAGCAGATCAAGGAAGAGGCCAGCAGGAAGCGGTCCCGAATCCGCTTTGCCTGTGCCGAGATCATTTAAGACCTCATCGCGCTGACTTTCCGTGATCGATGAAAAGTCCTTGCCGTAGGTCTTGGTGCAGTATGCGTTGATCGCCGGGATGGCGGCGCGATAAGCTTCCGCAGGAGAGAGGCGAACCTGCCATCCTTGTTGGGGCACCCCAGGATGCCATGGACCTTGCATAAACATTTTACCGCCTTGCCCGAAACCGCCTGCCAATTGCTGATCGATGAAATAGGCAATGCCCAAATCGACGCCGCTGGCCGTCAAGTCATCGGCCGGAATCATATGATTGACCGCCGCCTCGACCCAGGTGGCCTCATCGGGATTGAGGAACGTGTAAGCGCGCTTCTCGGGTGGTGCGGAAGTTGCCGTCTGTGCGGGTGAGGATGCTTGAGCAGTCTGCTTCGCGCCCATCTGCATCGCATGCTCTGCCGATGCGGGTTGTGGGGCGACTGATCCGCCAGTTACGCCGACGACGCCAATGACGCCCGCTCCAACAACGAATTCACGACGTTTGATGGTCATGGCTGACCTCGCCCTTCAAGTTGTGACGGCCCGCAAGTGTCAAGGTGCCGCCGGAGTATCAACAGCTCGCGCTGCTGCCATGCCTGCCATGACAGCGGTCTTGCCTGCTTTGAGTTTGGCCGCTGCCGCGGCGTAACCTCCGTCGGCCCCATCAACGAAGTGGACGTGATCTGACCGGATGTTTGAAGGCACGTAACAGGTGAGATGCGCGCTCCTCTGACGATGTGTGCCCGCTACACAAACGCCAGAGAGCTGGGCCGAAACCAGTCGAGCCTCGATAGCATCTGCGATTTCCGGCGAACAGTCCACCGTCATTTTCAGGCCATCGTCGAACTTTCTGAAATCCGTATTGTTCGAAATCTCTCGTCGATATTTGAGGGGTTTGAACTGGCCCATGCGAATACCTGCTGAAAGAACGAATCGCGTCTTGATGGCTCGTAGTGCATCTGCGATGGCCGTCAGAAGGTGCGCGTGTGAGGAGTGCTTATCAAGCAATCTCTGGATTTTGCCTCCGAGCCAGGCAGGCAACGGACCGCCCTCCGGCAACGGGTGGCCCGATCGACGCGAGGAAAATTCGATCAAGGCCAAAACATCCGCTACCAACGCCGCGTACGACCTTTGCTCTTCGACCGGAATGGCGATGATAGAGAGGATGGTGCCCTGCTCGGTAGGGATTGGCCCGAATCCGCAATAGAGCCCTGATAAATCGGGCTTGGCATTCAACGGTGCGCGGCGTACTTTGAATTCTCCCTTCTTGAGTTGTCCTTCCGCCCACGCCATGCCGCCGCCGGTGAACATGGCGTACGAGACGTTCTCGGACGCGGCATATCGCGCGACACGAACATCGTGACCGGCTGCGCGGATTGCAGAAACGGGAACGATCGCGACTCGAAGCACAAGATCGAGAGTATCGTCTGCCCAAGCCGCAGTTCGCACCAATGCATACTTCACTTCGTCAAGATACTTGCCGGGGATCGCTACGGTCGCTCCGTCGCCGCCGAAAACATAGGGAAAGCAGAGTTCAGGTAACGCGTTGGTTATGGCGACCAGCACCGCAGCGCCCACCGTGTTGACGGCTTTGTATCGGCCGGTCTTGATCGCCGTCGTCGATTGGACGACATCGGCAATTCCGATGAACCAATCGCGCGGTAAGGGGAGATAGCGATCGAAATGCGTTATTTGTGAGAAGTTATCGAACGGCTTCAGATTGGCGTAGAAATGCTCTGTACTCGCGCTTTCCGTATTCGTGCTTGAGAAGGCGCGTTCATGAGCTGATTTGCCCGTCAAGCTGTCTTGGAGCGTCATTTGCTCGCTCCTTTGTCGTTATCCCAAACCCTCCCAACAGGACCGGGATGCGCGCGTGAGCTTACCAATAAGCCTGTTTCACCGTTAGCTACCACGTCGTCACCGTCAGTGATGAGCTTCCGTTGATTCTTTGTTGCGATAGCCTCTTTGGACCACTCGGCCAACTGAACATCCCGCATCGGTGAATAACCAGCACTGAGCTCGATGAAATGCGCAAGGATAAGGCAGAAGACATACGCTCACGCTGAACTCTTCTCAGCTTGCTCCAAGAGCGACGTGCGAATGATCGAGGAACGCTATGATGTCTCAAATACATGTTGGCTAGCGGCAGCTCGAGGGAGCCGCACACGGCCAAGCTTTGGCCTCACCGGGATAGGAGTAGTCATAGGTCGGATAGCCCCGGTACGAATTATCAGTAGGATAACCTCGCCGCACCCGATAGCGCACGTCCGTCGTCGCGGCTGGTACCGCCGCCTTGATCGACGTGCCATTGATCGGAGCAGCAGACGATTCGGCCGTTGCAGCCACCGCGATAGGAACAGCAATTGCGAGCGCAATCGCGAGGCCGCGGACTTGAATAGTCACGGTAGCTCCTGTTCGCTTTGAAGATGACTATCCACCACCCGACGAGAATGACCTTGCAAAGCCGGAGAGGGAAATCACCTCTCGTCATAGAGTCGATAGACGATCGTTATTGCCGCCGCGCCGCGTGATGCCCGAGCGAGGAATGCCACCAGCTGCATCTGCAGAGTCTTTCCGCCCTTGGCCCAATCGAGGTTGCGTGTGCCAACGCGCGCCGCCGTCCGAAGCAGATGAAGAGGATGCGGCAGGGCCATTGAAGGATAGGCTTATTGCCGAACTGACGGAGCACCGTACGCCGGCCTTGCGCGATGCCCTGGCAGAAAATCCCGCGGTCACATTCCAGGCGGTACTGCACAACTTCGTGCTTTTCCGCATCCCGCGGCAGCAAGAAGCGGTGCCAGTTGCGGGCGGCGCTGAGCGAGATCGCAGACCGCACGGCCTTCAAGGTGGCATGGGCTGGACCATCGGCAAGACCAGTAGCGGCCTTGTGCGGGTGAACCGTCCCAAGGAACTCCCGTTCCTTGAAGGGCAGCGCGACATGAGACCGAGTGATTCTGCCGGAGCCAGCTCGCCGGATTCGGAGGGAAAACGCGTCGCCGCAGCAGCTCGGACTAGTCATTCATGCGCCCCGAGCGATCGACTGAAAGACTTCATCGCGCTGATAGCAAGTGGTGGACGAGAGCCACGGCTGCATGCACGCCGGCAACCCAGAGGATGGCGTCGCCGAGGGTGGTATGTATGTCCATAATCAGCTGCCCCAGTCCATGCGCCTTCGCGATCGGGAAGTGATGTCGAATCCGGTCGGCGGACTAACCCATGGGATCAGTCCGCGGACCCCGCAAACCCCTCACAGAGGCGCTCTTACAAAAACATTCTGACACGCCCAATACTTGGCGAGGTCACTCCCGGCGTTACAGAAGCACTCGCATACTTGTTGATCAGCACTGGACCCGCCTTGATCCAAAGCCCTGCCATAAAGCCTTTTATCGAAGTCCTTTCCGGACATCGACAACCAATTCCCCCAATCTGGATGATGCGGCAGGCCGGCCGCTATTTGCCGGAATATCGGCAATCGCGCGCCAAGGCGGGAAGTTTTTTCGATCTCTGCTTCACGCCGGAATATGCTACTGAGGTCACGCTGCAGCCCATCCGCCGCTTCAATTTCGACGCCGCGATTAACTTTTCCGATATTCTGGTCATTCCCTACGCGCTCGGCCGCGAGGTGCGCTTCGAGGTGGGCGAAGGTCCACGGCTCGATCCCCTGGACACGCCGGAAAAGGCCCGCGCGCTTTCAACGCAAGTCGACTTTGTGAAACTCGAGCCGATCTATGAAGCGTTGCGGCGAGTGCGCCGCGAGCTCGATCCGACGACTGCGCTGATCGGCTTTTGCGGCGCACCGTGGACGGTTGCGACCTATATGGTGGCCGGACAGGGTACGCTCGACCAGGCGCCGGCGCGGATGATGGCCTATCAGCATCCGGATGCGTTCGCCGCATCATCGACGTGCTGATCGAGAACTCGATCCAATATCTGCTCGGACAGCTCGCGGCCGGCGCCGACGCCTTGCAGATTTTCGACACCTGGGCTGGCGTGTTGCCACCTCGGGAATTCGAACGCTGGTCGATCGAACCGGCGCGGCGCCACATCGTTGCGGGCGTGCGCGCGAAGGCACCGGACGCCAAGATCATCGGATTTCCCCGCGGCGCCGGCGCACTGTTGCCCTCCTATGTCGAAGGAACCGGCGTCAACGCCGTCAGCATCGACTGGGCCGCAGAACCTTCATTGATCAGTGAGCGTGTGCAGAAGCGCGCCGCCATTCAGGGCAATCTCGATCCGCTAGTCCTGGTCGCCGGCGGCGCGGCGCTCGATCGCGCGGTCGACGACGTGCTTTCCGATTATGCCAAGGGACAGCTGATCTTCAATCTCGGTCACGGAATCTTGCCTGAGACGCCGATCGCCCATGTCGAGCAGATGCTGAAACGGGTGCGGGCATATAAGAGCTGTGATTCGCGACAATCAAACCGGCCGACTGCGCTCGATGATGTCGGCCGCACCTTTTTGCAGCAGCTCAAGCCCGACCGCGCGACCTGTCGGCAGGTCCGGAACGCGATGCTTCGATGAACACACCACGCCTGTCGTCTCGAACTTGACGATCTCGAGATCGAGACCGGGAGCAGCCGCGGCAAGCCGGCGGGCAATTTCCTCGGTCTGCGCCAGCGCCATCGCGCTCTTGCGCGTTGCCGGACCGGACAGGGTTTGCCGCCATCGAAGTTCCAAATGACGCGGCACCAGCCGCGGCTCCCAACCCGCTTACAGCAGCCTCGAATTCAACTTCGCTTTGCAGCGCACCAAGACCTCTCGACTCCCGATGTGATGATCCTTGTGCGAACAGATGCGCAGGTCAGGATCGTGCGTCATCGTCTGCACACGACAAAGTCCCTGAGCAGAAGTCCCGTCGGTTGTTTGATCTTCAGCGCCGGCACTGTGTTCGGTCATCTATCGGCCCCATCGTCGCACTTAGCTTGGCGGGCCTTAGTCTTGAGAATTAGGGGCAGCTCCATTGACGAATCGCACGAATTGCACCGAAAGCACACGCGAGTGGCGTTCGTGAAGATCGACAACGCCTGATGAATGGTGTTCACTCTCCGAGGAGAGATCCGAGCGAGATCTCCCGAGTGCGCCAATATCGATCGACACATTCATTGGTTCATAGGGAGAAACGAGATGTCCTTCGTCGCGCGACGATTGGTGGCGTTTTCGACAGCCATCATAGTGCTTGCTGCAAGCGGAGGCAGCGCACTTTCCCAGAAGAAATACGATGCAGGAGCAACCGACACCGAAATCAAGATTGGCAACATCATGCCCTACAGCGGGCCGGCGTCGGCTTACGGCATTACAGGCAGGACCGAGGCCGCCTACTTTCGCAAGATCAACGGCGAAGGCGGCATCAATGGCCGCAAAATCACATTCATTTCCTATGACGACGGTTACAGTCCACCAAAAGCGGTCGAGCAGGCGCGGAGACTGGTTGAGAGCGACGAGGTTTTTCTCATCTTCGGCTCGCTTGGCACGCCGTCCAACACCGCCATACAGAAATATATGAACGCGAAGAAGGTGCCGCAACTATTCGTGCAGACCGGCGCGACCAAATGGAATGATCCGCAAAACTTCCCGTGGACTATAGGTTGGTCGCCCAACTCTCAGAACGAGGCACTGATCTACGCGAGGTTTATTCTGAAGGAGAAGCCGAACGCCAAGATCGCCGTCCTCTACCAGAACGACGACTACGGAAAGGATTACCTCAAAGGCCTGAAGGATGGCCTCGGCGCCAAGGCTGCGTCGATGATCGTTGCCGAAGACGCCTATGAGGTGGCCGAGCCGACCATCGACTCGCACGTCGTCAAGATGAAGTCGCTCAATGCCGACGTATTCGTCGACATCACCACGCCAAAGTTCACGGCACAAGCCATCAGGAAGGCGGCCGAGATCGGCTGGAAGCCACTGCACGTCCTCAACAGCGTAAGCACCTCCATCGGAGCCGTCATCAGGCCCGCCGGCTTCGAAAACGCCCAGGGCATCATTTCGGTGACCCATCTGATGGACGCGCTCGATCCGCAATGGAAGGATGATCCCGGCATGAAGGCCTTCGACGACTTCCTCGCCGACGTTTTCCCCCAAGGCAATCGGGCCGATAGTCTGGTGATGACAGGCTTCAATATGGCCCAGACGCTGGTGCAGGTCCTCAAGCAGTGCGGCGATAATCTCACGCGCGAGAACGTGATGAAGCAGGCTGCAAACCTCAAGGACTTCAGGACCACCAACCTGCTGCCCGGCATCAAGATCAACACCAGCCCGATCAATTTCGCGCCGATCAAACAGGTGCAGCTCAGGAGGTTCAAGGGCGACAGATGGGAGCTGTTCGGGCCCACACTAAGCAGCGAAATCGGAGGCTAGAGCCCTTTATTCGATCATAGCGGCGGATGTCGATCCGGCGCGACGTCTCCGACCTTCAATGCGCGCGATGCCACGTCTGCATGAAGGGCTTCCTTTCCAAGGTCGGTTAGCTGCGTCAGCTGGCGCTCGCGGTAGACCAACTGGTCGCCGAGTTCCAGCTCGCGCTTCTGCACCTCTTGGTCGGGGCGGGCAAATCGCTCGTAATCGTCGCTAAAACGAAGGAGGATCCGCGTCCGCCGTACCCGGCAAGACCAAGGGAAGGCTGGCATTTCTCCGATGATGGAGTACGATTTCTCGAGGCTGGAGAGAGGCCGCGCGTGTGGCGCGCGAAGAGCTTGATCAGCCGACTTCAAGACGAAGTCCGACGGCGGAGGCTGACAGATGGTGCAGCAGTCGCTGAACATCGCGTACTCGGACGGCAGCTCTCAGGTGTTGTGGGAGGACGGCGAGCGCGTGTTCAGTCGCGGCTGGCGACTGGACGACAATGGCAACCGGCTCGCCGTGCTACTTGTTGCGCCTGCGGCCGACCACCCGACCCGGGCGAGACTCGATCGCCTCACGCACGAATACGAACTGAAAGATGAACTCGACGGGGCATGGGCGGCGCGGCCGCTCGCCCTCATGCGCGACGCCGGTCGGACCGTACTAATGCTCGATGATCTGGGCGGGGAGCCGCTCGATCGTTTGCTCGGTAGGCCCATGGAGGTAGGACGCTTCTTGCGCCTCGCAATCGCTGTAACCTCGGCTCTGGGCAAGCTTCATCAGCGCGGGCTCATCCACAAAGACATCAAGCCAGCTAATATTGTGGTGGACTGCGCGGATGAACACGTGCGGCTCACTGGGTTTGGCATCGCATCGCGCCTGTCCCGCGAGCGGCAGGCGCCCGAGCCGCCCGAGACCATCGCAGGTACGCTTGCCTACATGGCACCCGAACAAACCGGGCGGATGAACCGCTCGATCGACGCCCGCAGCGTGACCCGCTGGTTAAGAGTACAGCTGCTCCGAAAACCGCGCCGTTGGGCGTACCGGCCAGAGATCCAAGCATCGCACCCACAGAAACTAAAACAAACCACGCGAGGAGACCATTAACCCGACGCTAGGGCAGTCCCAGAGCCGGAAGCGCAGAGTCAGCGCTCTTTCTCCTTCATTCTTGCGCGCGCTTCATGACGCACCCGGTCTTTGTCGTTTGCCGCTCGGTGGTGCTCCTGAACAGAGTCCAGAACCGTCGCGCGTGCAAACGAATGGCCGTGTTCGAGATGGTGCGCGACCCGCTCCTTTGCAGCTTCTATGATATGTCGCTGCGCTTGCTCATCCCGCGGAAACACGCGTTCCAGCGCCTTCTCAATAACCACCATTTGCGAGTGGGCCGCGACCAGATCGGGATCCCGCACCGCCGTCTGCCGATCGGCCGTACGAAACTTCTCCGCCGTCACCCTCCAACGGTTGCGTGGCACCTGCCGCCGATCTATCCGCGCACTCCCGCTTGCGGCATCTATGACCTTGATGTCTTTGGCGACGCGTTCGACGCCATCCCTACGCACTTGGATGCGATCACCGACCCTTGCCTTGCTGTCGGCGGTCGCCGTTGCAAGTCCGACGCCCCACACCTGATGCTGCCGGCCGTTGTCGAGCTCGATGGTCACGTAGGTGGACAACTCGGCATCGCTACGATTGCGATAGGGTGCCTGGCCGACCTCCATCAGGCGCCCCGAGACGCCTTTGTCGTAATCGAGCTGATCCGCGCGCTGGCTTCTGTCGGAGGGCGAGCGAGCCTCTGCATCGCGGGTCCCGGCGTGTGTTCGATCCCAGACGTCTCGCCGATCGGCGAGCGATTGCCGATCGAGCTCGTTTGGTTGATAGCCTTGCACCTGAATTCCGCGCGCGCCAGCCTCGAGCCATGCCTCGCGGCGGAATTCCACGGAGCCGCGGACCCGAAGGGCGTCCCACTGCCGATGTTGCGCCACGCCAATCATGTCGCGGATCACTTCGGCGGCGGCCAGCCGGGTGACGAGGCGATCTTCCGTGACCTTGAACGCGAGGTACTCGCCGCGTTCGTCCGCATAGAGCCGGGCTTCGCCGTCTGGGCCATCTTTCCCCAACTCGTTGGCCACCACATAATATTTGCGGCGGATTCGATCAGGCAACGCGTTGTCCTTGACCGTCGCAGAGGCCAGCTTGTCGCTCGGCGCTGACTTGGCTGCTGTGTCCTCCCCTCCCTGGTCCGGGTCGGGACGGCGCCCCGTGCGATGTTGCCGGCTAAGGCTGAAATCCTCGCCATTGTCACGCCTGTCGTTCATGCTGCTGCCCGTTCTGATTGCGGCTGGAGCGTCGTGCTGGCGGGATGGCCTGGGCGTCGATGTATTTCAGAGTCCAGGCTTTCATATCCTCTTCCGATAACCCTTCAAGGTCGACATCCACGTCGCCGAAATCGAAACTGGCGCTGGAAGGAATTGTCGAGGGGTCGGCCACCTCCTCGTCGGTCATGGGCCGCGCCCGGAATACCGCGCGCAGCTCGGCGATCTCGGAGCGCAGCTCCTTAAGTTCGGCGTCGAGCAGTGCATTTGAGCGGCCTTTGGGCAACTCCCGGACCGGGGCCGGCAGCAATCGCGGCAAGAATGCCGCATCCTCGTAATACACGATCTTGTCGGCGATGATGGGTGGAATGCCGGTGCCGAGGATAAAGGCCTTGGATTTCGGAAGAAGCTTCAGTTCTTGCGGCAACATCAGGGCGCGACGATGCTCGGAGATCGTCTCGCTGGTAGACCGCATGGCGAGCCCTTTTGGTCCGCTGCGGCTGTGCGCTTTCACGGTATCATAGCCAATACGCTCCGAGAGCTCATTGGCGACGTCCTGCTCTTTCGGGGCAAACACGACCTCGACGGCGTGGTTGGTCATGAAGTTGCGGGCCGCGTCGATCCCGTAGATGGCGCGCAGCTGGGCCGGGCTCTGGACCACGGTGAGAAGGCGGATGCCATATCCGGCGATGAAGGCGACCGATTTTGCCAGCACACTGACATTGCCCAGCGCCGGAAATTCGTCGAGCAGCAGCAGCACCTTGCGATTGAATTTGGGGTTTTGTTCCGGCAGCTCGCGGGTATTGAGATCGACCACCTGCTGAAAAAATAGATTCAGAAGCGGCGCCATGCGGTCGAGATTGTCAGGCGTCACTCCGAGATAGATCGACATAGGCTGCCTCCTCAGCTGCCGCAGGTCGAAATCATTGGACGAGGTTGCAGCATCGATGCGGGGATTGAGCCAAAGACCCAACCGGGCCGTCACGGTCTTGCGGACCGAGTTCAACGTGTTCTCGGAAGCCGCGAGGAAGTCGTTCAACGCCGTAATGCAGTGCCGCGACAGCGGGGAAGGACCCCCCTTGCGGTTGGCGATGATCTTGTCGAAGTGGGTCTTGAGATCCTGGGTCGCCGACAGCTGGCGCAGGATCTCGCCGATCGTCAGTGGCAGGCCCGGCGTTTCGGCGACATAGCCGCCGATCGCCACAAAGGACGAACGAGCTGCCTCGAACCAGAACGGATCACCGCGGCTTTCGGCCGGAAACAGCATCACCGCGATGCGCTGCAGATCGTCATAGAGATCGCCGGGATCGCTGCGGACATAGCCCAGCGGATTATAACGCGCGGTGCGACCGTTCTCCTCGAGCGGGTCGAACAGATGGACCTCTTGCCCATGGGCTGCGCGAAATCCCGCCGAGCGATCCCAGTTCTCCTTCTTCACATCGAGAACGACAACTGAATCCGGCCAATTGAGCAGGTTCGGAATGACATAGCCGACGCCCTTCCCGGCGCGGGTTGGGGCGTAGACCAGGACATGCTCGGATCCGCCGAAACAGAGCAGTGCGCCGTCTTTGCGGCCGAGCAGCACGCCTTCCTTGGACCGAAGGCCGGCGGCCTTGATCTCGCGTTCGGAAGCGAAGCGAGCGCTGCCGTGAAGGGGCAGAGGCCGGTGCCGTAAGATAGCGCCGAGCAGGCCAAAGACCACGATCACCCCGGCCAGCGTTGAAAGCGTCAACCACCGGTCAAACCGTGGGTCAGTGCCGTAACGGGGCCAGCCGGTGGCGATCTCCGACCAGTGCAGGCCACCATCGTGATGCCGGAGCCCGAGCAGCAGAACATTTGAGGCGACCAGCAGAAACACCCCAATGGCGCCGACCGCAAGCGCACTACCGAGCGCGAACCTAGTGGGCATGGTCGCGTTTGCGAACGGGATCATAATAGATTTCCGAGATGCGGTAGCGGCCGTCGCG
This sequence comes from Bradyrhizobium sp. 139, assembly GCF_023074175.1. Lineage (GTDB taxonomy): Bacteria > Pseudomonadota > Alphaproteobacteria > Rhizobiales > Xanthobacteraceae > Bradyrhizobium. The sequence continues at coordinate 50,009 of NZ_JADPKS010000084.1, read as the reverse complement.
CTTCTGCATTTGGACCACGACGTCGACCAGAAGCAGCAGGAGCGAACGGATATCATCGCGATGAAGGTCGCGGCCCTCCGCACTTTCCTTCACCAGCAAGGTCAGTTGCTCGAAGGCAAGCCGGGCGCTGTCGGCATGGACCGTCGTGATCGATCCCGGATGTCCGGAGTTCACATTCCGCAAATAGAAGAACGCCGTCCCATCCCGCAGCTCCTGCAGCAAGATCCGATCCGGCCGCATCCGCAGGCAGGACTCAAGAAGCTCGCGCGGTCCAATTCTGGCGACGCCCTGCCCGTCCTTGGCATAGAGCAGCCGCACACAATTCTGGTGCGGGATGACAAGCTCGGCGGTGTCCTCAATGGTGATAAGCCGCTCCTGCGCTGGAATTGCCGCGATCAGCGCCTTGGACAGGGTAGTTTTGCCGGAGCCGGTCGCTCCAGAAATGAGAATGTTGCGGCGGGTCCGTACCGCAAGCTCGAGAAACTCGCGCCAAGCGCCGGCTTCTTTCAGGGCAAGTAGGCGACGCTCGTCAGGACTGAGCTCATTCCCGGTGACACGGACCTCGTCGAACAGTTTTGCCTGCTGGAAGGCGTCAAGCGTCATGGTCAGGGTCGATGGCTTGCGGATCGTCAGGCTGATCGTCCCGGCCGGGACAGCCGGGGGCACCACGATCTGGCAGCGCTCATCGTCGATCAAACTGGTCGACACCACCGGATGCTCCGGACCGACGTCCTGACGGGTGTGACCGGCGGCGGCAGTCGCCAGATGCGAGAGGTAGGCATGCGTCAAAGCCGGCGCTTCATGCCGGGTCCAACCTTCACGTCCTTCCACGAAGATCTCGCCAGGGCGGTTGACGACGATTTCAGTCAGGGTTCTGTCGGCAAGGTATGGCGCCAGCGGCTCCAGATAGCGCTCCAGGACGAGGCGGCCACCATCGCGTTCGTTCGATGCACCCTCGTTCATTTTGTCACCACAGCCGGTGCCACGATGGTCCCAGGGATGGTGCGGTCGAGAATCTGAGTCCGGGTCTCGATTCGCCGAAGTTGGTAGACCGAGGAGAAATCGACGTCGCGCGCAACAAAGATGTTCACGAGTTCGCCCTGGTTCTTGTTCAGCGTCGGCGGGATGTTGATCGACTGTTCAACCGCAATAGCGGCGGCGGTGTTGGTGGCGCCCGCGGTGTTGTTGATCTGGATGGAGCCGTCCTGCATCTGCTGACGACCGATCGATGAGGCATCGCTGACAATCGAGAGCAGGAGCGCCGAGCCAAACCGCTCAAAGAAGTGGGTGTCAATGTCGCCGTCGAAGCCGGCGCGGCCCAGCGCATCGGTGGCCGGCGAGGCCAGTGCTGCAATCACGCCGGTCGGCGTCTTGGCGCGGGTCCACAGCACGAACAGGCGCTTTGAGCCGCGCCGCACATTGCCGCGATACTCGCCGACCACCTGCGTGCCTTTTTCCATGAGCACCACGTTGCCGGAATCCGACATCACGTCCCGTATGACGACGCAGGAGACGAAGCCGGCCACATCAGACGACATCGCAGTCTCCAGTGCGCACGGAATTGAAGTGCCCTGAGTAACCAGCAGATTACGGTTTGGAAGCCGCGCCGCGCGTACGCCCTCGATTGGCGTGGGCTTCAGTTTGTCGGCAAGATCGTTGCGCGGCTCGCCCCGTCCAAACTCATAGGGGTCGGTCAGGACGCTTCCGGTGGCGCTATCGCGGGCGGGGCGCCCGGAAGAAATCGGCCGGTTATAAGCGAGTACCGGCGCGCGTCGCGCGCTCTCCAGGAGCTGGTCGGAGGCAGGTGCCGGTGCCGCTGGGGCGGCTGCGACCGGTATGGCTATCGAGGCTGTGGTGATCGGTGCCGACGGCGGTTCCGGGGCGGGTTCAAAGGCCGCCGCCGGCCGGATCATCAGCTTGCGAGCGGAGTCGCTCACCGGCTTATCACTCTTCCAGGTGGTCCAGATGATCAGAAAGGCAAAAGCGGTCAGCCCCAGCGCGCCGAAGCTGCGCTTTAGCATCGCCGCTCGACCATTGTCCCCGCCTCCCACAGGGGTAATGCCGCGGTCGCCGGCAATCGTCTCATCGTGATGCTCGGTCATGTCGCGCCCGCCTATCGTGACTTCAGGGATGGAGGTGATTTCTTCGCCCGCCGCTCGATCGAGGGGCTGGTGGTATTGGTACCGGGGTTGATCCCCACCGCGTCGAATGCCTCGTTAAAAATGCAGAGCACGTTCTCGCCTTTCCGTAGCCGAAACTCTCGTGCTGTGGCATGGACGACCACGAGCTCGCCGCGGACATCCTTGGGCACAAGGCTTTCCGAGCCGTCTGAGTTGATCAGGTAGATCGCCGGAACTTCGCGGTTGCCCGCGAAGCGGAAAGTGGTCTCCTTGCCGTCATCGAAGACGGCTTCCGGCTCGAGATCGATCGAACCCTGCGCGGAAAACCGCCAGTTGCGAGCCCCATAGGCATGATGCAAGTCAAAGGTCTGCTCGATCAGCGCGCCTTCCCGCTCGGCGCCCCGCGCGGCCGCTTCCATGCGCCGGCGCTCAATCTCGTCACCGGGATAGGCGAAGCGGACGACAAAATAACTGTCTGCAAGCGTGGTCTCGGCGATCGACAATTCGAACTGATACGAGCGCTTGCGGCCGTCGGGACGGGTGGTCACAACCTGCAGATTGGTCGGCGGATGCTTTTCCCGCGGTTTGAGGAACAAGATCGAGCCTGCCGGGGCAACTTCCCATGCGACGGAGTCGCCGATCGCGACATGCGCGACCTCCTCGTCATCAGCAAACAAAATCTGGGTTGAAGCCCGGATGACGCCGTTGACCCGCACCACGTTGGCCGGATCGTAAGTGACCGTGCGCACGCGCGCGTCGTGTTGACCAGGTGCCGGCTGCTGCAGCGCCAGCACCGGCCCCGCGAATCCCAGCGCAAAGATCATAAAAAGGGCGAAACGTTTCATGGCACGACCTCCGGATCGGCGCGATATTCCGAAACTACAAAGCCGAGGGGATTAATGAGACGGTCGGCAGAGGACATTGGCGCGCTGCCATAGGAGAAAGTCAGGGTCGAGACCCAATGGGTGATGCGGGTTTCCTCGCCCTTGCGGCTCTCCTTCATGAACCGCACGGATGCGACATTGTCGGCCAGGAGCGAGATCGCCTTGATGCGTACGGTGGCGACCCCGAAACGGCCTTGAACGACCTGCGGGCTTTCGGGATTGGAGCCGCGGTACCACGCCGCGAAACGGGCTTGCTCGCCCGCCCCGGACAGCAAGGAAATGGTTCGAAAGTTGGTTTCCGCCTCCGGATAGCTGTAGCCCTCGCGCGCACGCACATAGCGGCCGAGAAAATACTTGGTCACGGCTTCATCGTAGCGCGCCGGCGTCGATTTGAGCGCGGAGACCGTATCAACAATGCCGGTGGCATTATCGACCCGGATGACGAACGGCTCGACTGTTTTGAGTGGCGCAAGGGCTGCCACCGCACCGACCGAGGCGGCCGCCAATACGCAGGCACCCGCTGCAATCACCCACGCCGTTCGGCGCGAACGATGGGCCGATAGCAACAGATCCTGTTCCCACCGGCGCGCGTCGTCGAAATAGGTCTTCAGATCATCCTGCCGGACCATCTCACGCCTCCCTGCCGCAGGCGCGGTAAGAGGCTGCAATGTTCAACCGAGAGCTCAAATTGGCGGTATGGCTGGATGGCGCTGATGGCCCGGTCTCGCCCTTGCGTATGATGGGTGCTGGCGCCGACGGCGCAATTGGCGGCTCGGGTGCCGCCAGCGGCGTTCCCGTCTCCCAGTCCCACAACGAACGATTGAGCGGCCGGCGCGTCAGACCATCACAGGACGGTGGCCCCTTTGACCAGTTCGCGCAGCCTCCAAGCTGCCATCCGAAAACGCAAATGATGAATAGTCGACGCCACATCGTTCTGATGCCCCTGTTTTTCTTATCGCCTGATGCCGGCGATCTTTTGCTTAAGCTGTCGTAGTGCCCTGCGATCGGACCCGCCGCATACTGCCGCCCTGCCGTCCGGCTCTGACTGCGGCGAGACCCCGGCTCGCCGACCAGCGTGCGCCGGCATAGGCGCCGCCCGCAGCCGCCGTGGCATTGGCAATCAAGGGACTTGTGACCAGCCGGCTTGCGAGGGACGCGCCGCCCCCGGCGAGACCGCCTGCGATGATCGGCAATTGCAGCGCGATGTACCCGGATAAACCGAGCACTGCGCTGATCGCGACCGCGGCCACCACCATCTCGCCGGCTGTGCCCGCATTGGCTGCGAACCTGTCGATAAAGCCGCTGACGGTCGTTAGCATCAGCCCGACCAGAGCGACCACCAGGACTAACAGGATTACGAAATTGGCAACCTGCCGAAGCCAGGCCTCCGTAAACGGCCGCGTCGCCTCGAACAGTCCCAGCGCAATGAAGACTGGACCAAGCGCGATCACGACGCCGAGGCCGACCTTGGCATAGAGCAAGATGGCAAACTGCAAGAAAGAGGCAACCGCCACAAAGACCAGAAGAATGGCGGCAATCAGGGCAGGCGCAACGTCGGTTATACCCGCTTGATCGTAGATCTTATTGGCTACGTCGATTCCTTTGGAGAGAAGTTGATCGAAAGGCGCTCCGGAATTGGTGTTCAGTCCGGATCCCGCCAGAGCATTGCTGATCTCTTTTGGCAAGGAGTCAAAAAATAGGCCTGTGACGTATTGCTGGAACGCGCTTGAATTGGTCGCGAGCAGAACCACGACCACGATCCGCATCGCCCGCCAGGCGAATTCCATGATCGGCTCGGAAATCGCGCCGCGCATCACAGCAAAACCGTAGAGGACGACGTAGAGCATCACGGCGACGCGCAGCGGGCCATCGATGTACGACGCGAGATTCGACACCGACGTCGACACGAATGCTGTAATCGGTTGCTCGAACTCTTTCAGGAAACTGTCAAAGACGTTTATGGCCATCGCGGCGGTCCTTACTTCAGGGCGTCTTTCATGTCTTGGACGGTGATCTTCTTGCGGGCTTCATTCGCGTTGATGCAGTCGGGCGTGTTCCCACGTTTGCCTGGGTTATCGCGGCACGCCTTAAGCGTTGCTTGAAGCTCGCTCCGATGGTCGAAAAACCAGCTGACCGTCTTCGTCTGCTGGCTCCTGTCGGATTCGTTACAACCCGTAAGAGCAGTGGCAACGGCGATTACCAGAATGGATGCTTTGATCGTCATTGCAGGGCCGCCTTCATCTCATCAACCAGTTGTCGTTGTTTTTCGCGCTCCCGCTGCCCGTCCATGTCCATGCGGGCCTGCTGGATCATCGCGAGGCCCTGCATCCGGAGCACATCGTTCTGCAGCAGCGCTTGTTCGGCCTGCAGCCGGGTTGACAAATCCAATGTCTCCTTGACGTCGGTCGCCGTGCTGATGCGGGCTCTGAGCTCTTCGAGTGCGTCGATGCGCTGCGAAGCAGTGTCGTACACCGCCTGGCCCATGGAGTGCTTGGCGCCGGTCTGCCGCGCGATCCGGTCGAGCTCGCTCTGATAATACGAATTGCCGCTGCTGCGGGCATATGCGCGGTTCTGCGTCAGATAGTGGTCGATCGCGTCGGCAAAGTTGCCGCCACCCTGCCCCGCGACGAGACGTTCGATGTCTGAGAATTGTTGGGGCAGAACTTTGCGGAACTGCGGCGTGTTCAAGAGCGATCCGATGTCGTTGGCGTTGGTCCGCTTGTTGAAGCTGTCATAGAGCTGCTTGGCCTGGTTCAATTGATCCTGAGCCACCTTGAGCTGCGACGTCAGGGTATCAACCTGCTTCTTCAGCTCCGTCAGTTGCTCAAATTGCCGCGCAAAGACGTTAGGGTCGAACACAATCTCCGCTTCTGCCGGAGAGGCCATCAGGAGCGCCACGACTAACGCGGAGGCGAACATCGCCGAGATGCGCTGAACCGTCATCGGGCATTCCTCCGCTCTGCGTGAAATACTGGCAGCCATTGCGCCGGATCGTCGCCGTGCTCGGCGCGAATGCGATCGAGCAGCTCGACCGTTTCCGTCCGTCCCGACAACACGGCGAGCGCGTCGTCGAAGCCGCCGAGATCAAGTTCCGCCACCACCGAGTTGTGGCCCTGCTTGACCAGGAACCGTCTGCTTTCGGGCGCGAGCTCCTCCTTGATCAGGCGGAATTCAGTGTCCGTCAGATGGAAGCCGTCGACATAGTCCGACCGCGTTCCCCGCGCGTTCGGCAGGAAGATTTGCGTCGGGCATTGCTCGACAATGGTGTGCGCGATCGGCGAGGCCAGCGCATCCCGGGGCGACTGCGTCCCGAACACCATGACGCCGTTCTGCTTGCGGATGGTTTTCAGTTTGTTGTTAGCGAGATCGCGAAATGCCTCGTCGCCGAGCGCCTTCCAGAATTCGTCGATATCGATGATCAGGCGCCGGCCGTCGATCAGCCGCTCCACGCGATGAAACAGATACATCATGAGCGGCGTGCGAACGGCCGGATGATCCAGGAGATCAGTCATGTCGAAGCCGATGAACCGGGCCTCTAAGGCGATGGCATCCTGCTCGCCATCGAGCACCCAGCCGAAAGGCGCGCCCCGGCACCATCGCTCCAACCGGGCACCAATGCCTTCCCGATCCTGCTGGCCGAGGAAGGCCCGCAGCGCCCCGAACGAGCGTTCCGCTTGCCGTAGTTGACCAAGAGCTCTCAATCCGGAATCGATCCGCTCCTCCTCGGTCACCGTCAGCGGCCGGTTTTCCGGTGTGACGAGTTTCCGGATAAGTGCGCCGAGGAAGGACAGGTTCGCTGGCGTCAGGTCCAGCGCCTTGAGCGGTGCGCAGCCGGTCGCAAGGCCGTTGTGGAGCGTCAGATAGGTCCCGCCGGCAGCGCGGACGAAAAGTTCCGCGCCACGGTCCTTGTCGAAGAAGACGTAAGTGGCGCCAAGCCGCTCGGCCTGCGACAGAAGAAAGTTCTGCACGACGGTCTTGCCGGACCCGGACGGGCCGCAGATGAAGGTGTTGCCGAGGTCGCCGTAATGGAACGAGAAGTAGAACGGCGAGCCGGAGGCTGTTTTGAGCATCGCAACCGCCGGTCCCCAATGGTTGCCGGCAGCCCTCCCGGTGGGATAGGTGTGGAACGGGGAAAAGGCCGCAAAATTGCGGGAGCTGATCGCCCCGGTTCGTGCCCGATACTTAAACATGCCGGGCAGCTGCGCCCAATAAGCCGCTTCAAGTCCAAGATCTTCGCGCGCGACCACGCTACCCGCATCGGCCAGTGCGCGCCGCGCCACGCTCATATATTCCTGTAGCTGGGAAGGCGTCTCCGCATAGATCAGCAGCGAGAGGTGGTGATCGCCGAGCGCGAATCTATTGGATTCGAGATCGTCGAGCGCGTCAGCGAGCTCGTCGATTTGCGAGGCCGCCGGATCCTGCGCCGAGACCAGCTGGTTCTGCTTGCGCGTCAGAACGGTCTTGGCGTCAGCTTTTGAGAGAAACGCAAAAGATTGCGTGAGGATGAGCTCGAAGGGCGCGGAAAGCAGCGCGTTCAACAGCCCAGGTCTGGTGGACGCCGGATATTCCTTGATCCCGAACATGCCAGCGAAGCGCGATCCGCCGGCGCCCCGGATTTCGACGGTTTCGCTTCCGAAGATGACACGATTAGAGTAGAGCGCTGGTCCGATCGGCCCTTGTGGCAACGGGATCGGCAGCCACTCCCCGCTTGTGATGGCGTGAAGCAGTTCCATCGGTTCTGAAAAGACGACGCCGTTGCGCTCAACCAATCCAAGGGTGTGGGCACCGTAACGCTCCAGTGCCGCGACCAAGTCGCGCCTCGCATCCTCGAGCCGCTTCAAGGCATCGCTGTCGACCTCGAGGGAATGCCCAGCGTTTCGGCCAAGCTGCTTGAAGAACGCCGCGGCCACGTCCGTGGTGGCACGACCGGGATGCCAGACCAGCGTCAGATAGAGATCGTTGCGAAAGAGCGCCTCGTTGCGGAGCCGGTTGCGATATTGCGCGTCGAGCGCGGCTGCAAATGTCGAGCGGAACGTACCGGCCGGGTAGTCCGACGTTCGACGGCGCACCAGATGGGTCCATAGCGCCAGCCGTGGATCCGCCACGTTGCGCAGCGTGAGGTTCAGCTTAGCGTGAAGGTCGTTCAGATCCGCCGTCTCGGCGGTTTCGAACGAAGTGCCGTCGAGCCTGATCACCGTGAGCAGCGCTCGTGTCGTGAGACTAATCACCGTATCCGTGACATGCCGGCCGAACGGCAGGTAGACGTCAGGCCCGATCTCTCGGGTCTTGAGCGCTGTGTTACGCATAGCCAAGGTCTCTTGTTCGATAACGCCGAACGAGCTTAAGCGGCGTGCAGGACGATCCGCCCCAAAATGACGCGTTGCGCGTGCGCCCTCGCGTCTCGATCCAGGCAAGCAGAATCCGGAACATGTTGGGGTCGTGCCGGCAGATGATGCGGCAAAGGCCATGGATCGGAATTGCGACCAAGCCGTAGAGAATGCTGCCAGCTACCAGAAACAGGATGCAGGAAAACATCACGTTGAGCGCCATGGCCTCCATCGTGACGCCGGCGACCATGGCCGGACGCGTGCAGGCCAGGAACAGGGTGTCCTCCGTGAGACGCGCGGACTCGGTCATCAATGACCCCCAGTCAAGGTCGAAACCACCTCGGAGGCGCCGAACGTGATGGCCACACCGAGCACGACATAGGCGGCCTTGCGCAGATCGAGGTAACCGAACATCCAGGCGATGCCGACGATGATGACGGCCAGCGTCGCCAGCAGGCGGGCGACGTTGCCGGTCAGCATGTTGACGATGTTCTGCAGCACGCCTTCGATGTTCGCGGTCTGCGCAAACGCGGGCTCGACCAGCGCGATGCTGAGAACGGTGCCCATGCAAAGGAGGGCAGCGGAGTGTTTAACAGGAGAAGTCATGGCACGGCTCCGAGTGGCACTGCAGCCGGACCCCAGCCCGGACCGCGGTTGAGTTGAGATGAAAAACGGCGATCCTCATCGTTCGTAAACAAAGGCTGACGTGCCTATTCCCGAGCGATAAACGTCCCAGGGCCGGCGCTCGCTGGCAGAGGCTGCGGGTGGATTGACTGTCGTATCGCCGGTGAGGCGATCGCGACCGGTAGAAGCAATCGGCTCGATACGAGGTTCCGAGACTTGACCGGAAGCCTTCGGCGCGAAGCTCGCGACAACCTCGGCAATCGCCTGGTCGCGGTCTGCGCGTTTTATGCTCGCCGCTTGCAGTCGCGCATCGAACAATCTGCCAAGCCCGGCAATGTGCTGGCACGCATCGAAGGTGGTACTAGCCGTCAGCCCGGCCTTCCGTGTTTCCTCCGCATCAAGTTGACCGAGACCCGTTCGGACCTGCTGGCCGGTCGCGATGGCCTCGGTTGTGAGCTGGATGGCTTCGTCACGGTCGGTCGCCTGAATCGGAATAGGTTTGCGCCCCTGAATCGTGATGAGCAGCGGCTCGAACGAGCTCGCCTGTCGGACGATTGCCGTCAGCGGCCGAACCATTGCCGTGGGGGCGCATCGTTCGACCAGAGCCGCGAATGCAGCTGGATCCATGGTTGAGAGCCTTCTTGTCAGGAGCTGAGACGTTGGATGCTAGGCTGCGATCGCCAGGCTTGACGGCGCGTCAATTGCACACCTTGAGATCTGCCCGGCCGCTCGGATCGCGCCGAGAGCCTCCTCGGTGATCGGCAACAATCCAGCGACGGCTTTGGTCGTCCCGATTTCACGAGGCGTGCCGAGGCGATCGAGATGCCATCCGGCCCGGCGCAGGATGCGCTCCATACGGAGATCAGTGACGGTTGCGATGGCCTCAAGGTCGCACTGCTGACCCCATTCGATCATTGCTGTAAACAGCAGGAATGTCGCTTTGCGCAGACCATTCTCTGCTGTTGCCGCCGCACTTTTGGTGTCAACGCAGAAGCGCGAGCTCTCCCAGATGCTGGCGGCCTTCGGTGCCGGGTTGCCGTCCAGCAACACTGGGAACGTATCGGCCAGCATATTGCGCCCGGTGGTGGGCAGAAGCCGAACGCAGCCAACAACGTCGCGCTGCTCGAGCGCCAGGAGATAAATCGGGTTATATGTGTCGTACTGATCGATCTCCAATCCGTCGGACACAGAGACCTCCCAGTCGAGTCGTTCCTTGAACACGCGCCTTCGCAGGCGATGCATTCCCATTCTCAGTTCAGAGTCCTGCAGGAGCGCTGCACGGGTTCGCACAATGACCTTCATTCTTAACCTCAAACTTACGAATCACGGCTTCGAGATCAAGAAAGCAGTCGTGGTCACGGCGTTGCGCTGTCAGTTCTGACAGGGCGTTTTGGAATCGTTTCTGCCCCAAAGCTGCCGCAACCCCGCAATACACGCCCCACACGCAGCGCGAGAATGTCGCGTGGCTGTCGCGTTGGAGAAGTCAGAATAGTTCTAAAAAGGGGCGCAATGAAAAATGTTGAAAGAGCGTGCAATGAGTTTGTCGATTGTCTTCACTCCGCCATCACCGAAGATGATTTTCGGCGCGTTGCGGAACGAACCGCGCACTCATTGGGGTTCCGGTGGTTTGCCTACTTTGGACGCCGCGCGAACGGATCCAATCTGATCTCCTCCTACCCGAAAAGCTGGACCAGCCACTACTTCGACGAAGGGTACGAAGAGATCGATCCCGTTCTGCAGAAATCGCGGGGCCCAAGCGGGATGTTTCTGTGGGATGGACGTGATGCGCGGAGCGCTAAGTCGGCGAAAGAGCGCCGCTTGTTTGACGATGCGCTCAGCTTCAAGATCAGAACTGGCCTCACAGTTCGCATTCCTGCGGGTCAAAACCAATTCGCGGCATTCACACTGGCGGTGGACGACCGCAGCTTCGGGCTCGACCGCTTTATCGAGACCTCTGAGGATGTCTTAAAGACGGTGGGTCTTAACTTCCATGCGCATGTAAGTGCCAGGATTGGACGGGCAGCGCCGAACAGCCAGGAGGGGCGTCTGCTGACTCAGCGTGAACGGCAGTGTCTTGCATGGATATCTGACGGCAAGACGATGCAGGACATTGCCGACCTTCTCGGAGTTAGCCCTCGTGGCGTGAAGTTTCATCTGGACAATGCGAGACGGAATCTCGCTGCATTAACCCTTCCCCACGCAGTGGCCCTGGCGCTTCGTCAGGGGCTGCTCGAATGAGGGGGAGACTGCGTCGATGAGTCCCAGGACATCACTCGCCTTGGGGTTCTGCCGGCGGAGTACGGCGGCCTCCTATCTCGAGACAAGCTGTGGATGCGACGGAGCAGACGAGAATGCTTGCAGTGGAGCTAAATTTCCCATGAACAAGATCTCACCTAGCTGAGACTCAGGGCGTCGCCCCTGCGGGGCCGGGCTGTTGGCTGCGCCGAAGCCCCGCAGGCGGGTCTTCCCCCTTGCGGGCTGCCATCCCTGACGCAGACGGCCCAAGCTCCTCGAATCATCGCAGATGCGGGTTCGATCGGAAGCAGCTTCACGGAACGGGCTTTAATCCAGCGAGAGCGTGCAATGCCTATGAGCTCAAGGACGTCGAATGGAAACGACAGTTTCCCGAAGCACCGCGTGGAGCAAACGCGTTTTCATTAATTCCGTACAGAACGACGACGGTGATTGTCACTTTCGAGCCGAACGGCAACGTATCCGCGGGATGAACGATGTGCGCGTTGGCACACCATGCTTCCGGTGAAGGACCACCCCGCTCTCGAATGGGCTTTCCTTGGTTCCGGCGCGGCCTTCTACGATCAACCCGCAAGGGGTTCGCTACGCAAGCGTGCGACCTCTTCGGCTTCGCCTCTCGAGGTGACCGCGGCCGCCCCCGAACACATCGGCGCCTGTCGAGCGGGGATGGTCCCCGCCCCAAGACGGGAGCCTTTCAATGTCGCACAATCTCACCCTTGCTCAGAACCATGCCTTCGATCTGGCCCGCACGCTGATGGTGCCCGTCATCCTCTTCCAGGTCGATGACGAATTCGGCGTCATGCTCTCCAGCGAGTACGACGGCGAGCACGACGCTATCGTTCACGAATACGATCCCTGGTCCTCGGCTCATTGAGCCGGGGTGACCGGCTGCCGCTGGCGCCATGCCGTCTGCAAGGGAAGCTCCGCCGCGGGCGCGATCGGGTGATTGACGGTTTGTCACCGCGCCCTTGCATCCGGCCGGCTTCGCGGCCGGTCGGGGACGTTCCGCAAGAGTTGGAGCAAGCAAAAAGAACTGAGGAAAGGGTCGGGCCTCGCCTGCGGCGAGCCCCGACGTAGGCATATGGACAAAAGAGAAATCGAAGTGCTGCGCGAACGGGTCGGGTGTGCGGCCTTGCTCGAGCAGGATGGGTGGAAGGTCGATATCAAGGAGAGCACCCGCCGGGCGATCAAGTATCGCCGCGACGAGAGAATCGTCATCGTCATCCACGACGGTCGCGGCTGGTTCGATCCGCTCTCGCCGGCAAAGGGGGACGTGTTCTCGCTCGCCCAACATCTTGGCGCCAATGGATTTGCTGACGCGTGTGATCGTGTTTCCGGCGTGGTCGGCTTTGTGCCCAGTGCGCCCGCCTGGCGGCCTACCGCAAGGTCAAAACCGGTTGTCGCGATCGCGCAGCGTTGGCGGCATCGCTCCGAACCTCGGCCCGGCTCCGCGACCTGGCGCTATCTGGTCGATGAGCGGCATATCCCCGAACGGATCATCGCGGCCGCCATTGCCGAAGGACGGCTCCGGGAGGGCCCGCGAGGCAGCATGTGGGCGGCACCCAGCGATTCGGTCGGCGTCATCACTGGCTGGGAGGAGCGTGGCCCGAACTGGCGCGGGTTTGCGACGGGCGGTGCGAAGGAGCTGTTCCGCCTTGGTTCCGCGGATTCCTTGCGCATCTGTGTGACGGAAGCCGCCGTCGATGCGATGAGCCTTGCCGCGCTCGAAGAGCTGCGTGATGACACTCTGTATATCAGCACCGGCGGCGGATGGGCGCCGGCATCAGAGATGGCGATCCGTGCTTTGGCCGGGCGCGCCAATGCCGTCATTGTCGCCGCGACAGATAACAATCGGCAGGGCGAAGTCTACGCTCGTCGGATTCAGGAGATCGCGGAGGAAGCCGGCTCTCGTTTCGTGCGGTCGCAGCCGCGCGCCGACGATTGGAACGAGGACCTCAGCGCCGGCCGAATTGAGGTGGATAGGAAGGCAACACGGCATGGTCCCGTGCCGTATGTCGTCCGCGCGAACGCGAACAAATATGAGGAATGAAAAAAAGAAGGACCGCTGCCGCATGCCCGGCCGGCGCGTCAAGGGTGAAGCTTCGCCCGCGTGCCGCGGCCCTTGACCCGCCGACCGGAGAGGCGGCTGCCGAGGAGGTGTGACGAAGGACTGAAGTGATGAGGAGATCAGGCGGATCGCTCGCGCTTTAGCCCAGTCAGGCTGAAAGGAGCCGCCGATGCACACCTCTCTCATCATTCGCAAAATCTTCGAGGGCGTCGCCACCCGCCCTGAGATGTACCGGATGTTCAACCGCCATCGGGGCGATCCGGCGATGGCCGAAGGCGACGCCCAGCATCTCTTTGCGGGCGAGTGGTTCGAGATCGCGGAATGCGATCATGATTATATGCTCGAGATCCTGCCGCCGTTATGGATGCGCGCCGATATGTTCGCGATGCGCGAATTCATGACTGGCAGTGTCACCAGCATCTTCTTCGCGCTCACCATCGACGGCAGGCCGCGCTGGTTCCACGGCTATTGCGATTTGTCGGACCGGGGTTCGCCCGAGCGGATGAAGGCAGAGATCATTGAGCGCGAATCGCGGCCGGTCCGCGCCATGACGCGCGACGAGCGCCTTGAGCACATCTGGTCGAGCACGCATGACGACTATCGCGGCTATGCCGGCGAACGCTGGCCCGCTCCCATGCGCGGTCGCCGCACCGTGCTCGTCTACGCGGGCCAGCGCGGCACCGTCCTGAAGCTTCTCGACGACCTCACGGAGGCGGAGATCGCGGCCAAGCTGCCGGTGCAGCTCCGCCATCTGCCGGAGACGGTCTCGGCCTAGCCGACCTACCCTCCCCGACCTGCCAGCAGCCCGGCCACGCGCCGGGCTTTGCATTTCCGCACCCGGCCCCCACGCCGGCTCTCCGTCAGTCCCGCAAGCGCCCATGCCGTCCGTCGCAACTCGCGGCGGCGGACGGCGACGCGCGCCCAGCAGAAGGATATTCCCAATGGCGCATGACGATCCTTTCACCCTCGATCTCTTCGGCAGTACTGCCCTTTCGTCGGGCCTCGGCCTTGGCGTTACCGCGTTCGGCCCCGATCCCGGCGACGACGACGATCATGATGACGATCCGCCGTCGGCGCCGGCCCCAGCAGGGCCGGCGGTCACGTCGGAGTCCCCCCGGGCCGGCTCCCGCAACCGCGGCGACAATTTCTACCTTGGCGATGCGCGCGGCCTCGCAAGGAGCTGGAAGCAGCGCGCCCGCGACAATATCGCGGCCGTCCGGCTCGCCGCGCAGATCGGACCGGAGCAACGGCCCGCGACAATGGAGGAGCAGCAGCAACTGATCCGCTTCACCGGTTTCGGCGCCTCCGAGCTCGCCAATGGCGTCTTCCGCCGGCCGGGCGAAACCGAGTTCGCGAAGGGATGGGACGCGATCGGCGCCGACCTGCAGGATGCGGTCGATGATGCTGAGTACGCTTCGCTGGCGCGCTGCACCCAGTACGCCCATTTCACGCCGGAGTTCATCGTGCGGGCGATCTGGGCGGCATTGCTGCGGCTCGGCTGGCGCGGCGGACGTGTGCTCGAGCCCGGGATCGGCACCGGCCTGTTTCCGGCACTGATGCCCGAAGCGCTACGCCATGTCTCGCACGTCACTGGCATCGAGCTCGATCCCGTCACGGCGCGCATCGCGCGGCTGCTGCTGCCGCGGGCGCGGATCGTCACCGGCGATTTCGCGCGCATCGATCTGCCGGCGAGGTTCGACCTTGCGATCGGCAATCCGCCCTTCTCCGATCGCACCGTCCGCTCGGATCGCGCCCTGCGCTCGCAAGGCCTGCGCCTCCACGACTTTTTCCTCGTCAGGGCGATCAAGCTGTTGAAGCCGGGCGGCCTCGCCGCCTTCGTCACCTCGCACCGCACGATGGACAAGGCGGATGGCTCCGCGCGCGAGCTGATCGCCAAGCATGCCGATCTCGTTGCTGCGATCCGCTTGCCGGAAGGCAGCTTCCGCGCCGATGCCGGCACCGATGTCGTGGTCGACATTCTATTCCTCCGTCGGCGCAAGGACGGCGAGTCCGAGGGCGACCTGTCCTGGCTCGACGTCGAGGAGGTGCGCCCGGCGACCGATGACGAAGGCGCCATTCGCGTCAACCGCTGGTTTGCGCGGCATCCCCGGCTTGTGCTCGGCGCGCACGCGCTGACCTCCGGTCCGTTCGGAGAGACCTACACCTGTCTTCCCAAGGCGGGCGAGGACCTCGCGCTCGTACTGGCCGAGGCGATCACCCTCCTTCCGGACGCCCTCTATGACGGCGAACCGGAGGCGATCGACCCTGACGGCGAGGATGAGGCCGTGCCGGCGAAGTCGGATAGCACCGCGAGCCTCACGGCGCGCGAGGGCAGCTATCTCCTCGATCACCGGCATGGCCTGATGCAGATCCTCGACGGGGAGCCGGTCGCTGTCACGGTGCGCAGGGGCCGCAGTGCCGAGGGTGTTCCGGAGAAGCATGTCCGGATCATCCAGAAGCTGATCCCGATCCGAGACGCGGTCCGCGAGGTGCTGAAATGCCAGGAACTCGACCAACCGTGGAAGGATGCGCAGGTCCGCTTACGCATCGCCTGGTCGAACTTCGTCCGCGCCTTCGGCCCGATCAACACGACCGTCGTCTCGACGACGGAAGACCCGGAAACCGGCGAGGTCCGCGAGACACACCGCCGGCCGAACCTCCAGCCTTTCCTCGATGATCCCGATTGCTGGCTCGTTGCGTCGATCGAAGACTACGACCTCGAATCCGATACGGCGAGGCCGGGCCCGATCTTCACCGAGCGGGTGATCGCCCCGCCGGCGCCGCCGATCATCACCAGCGCCGCTGACGCGCTGGCCGTCGTGCTCAACGAGCGCGGCCATGTCGATCCCGACCACATCGCTGAACTCTTGCATCGCGATGCGGACGACGTCATCGCCGAGCTCGGCAGCGCCATCTTCCGCGATCCGGCCGATGGGTCGTGGCAGACCGCCGACGCCTATCTCTCAGGCGCCGTC
This sequence comes from Bradyrhizobium sp. 139, assembly GCF_023074175.1. Lineage (GTDB taxonomy): Bacteria > Pseudomonadota > Alphaproteobacteria > Rhizobiales > Xanthobacteraceae > Bradyrhizobium. The sequence goes on along the minus strand of NZ_JADPKS010000084.1, from coordinate 33,758 downwards.
CGATCGAAGCTCGCGGCGGCGGAGGCCGCGGCCGCGCTCGCCCCCGAATTTGAGCGCAATGTGGCGGCCCTGCGGGAGGTGCAGCCCGCCGACCTCCGGCCCTCAGACATCACCGCGCGGCTCGGCGCGCCGTGGATCCCCGCCTGCGATATCATCGCTTTCGTCCACGAGAGGATGGGTGCGGAGATCAAAATCCACCACATGCCGGAACTGGCATCGTGGACCGTGGAGGCCCGGCAGCTCGGCTGGATGGCCGCCGGCACGTCCGAATGGGGCACCGAGCGGCGGCACGCCGGCCAGCTTCTCTCCGATGCGCTCAATTCCTCAGTGCCCCAGATCTTCGACACCATCAAGGACGGCGATAGCGAGCGTCGTGTCCTCAACGTCGTCGATACCGAGGCGGCGAAGGAGAAGTTGCATAAGATCAAGACCGCCTTCCAGAACTGGATCTGGTCCGATCCGGATCGGACCGATCGCCTGGCGCGGGTCTATAATGATCGTTTCAACAACATCGTGCCGCGCGCTTTCGACGGCTCGCACCTGAAGCTGCCGGGTGCCTCGGGCGCATTCGTTCTCTATGGGCATCAGAAGCGCTGCATCTGGCGCATCATCGCCTCGGGCGCGACCTATCTCGCCCACGCCGTTGGCGCCGGCAAGACGATGACGATGGCGGCTGCCATCATGGAGCAACGCCGCCTCGGCCTGATCGCCAAGGCCATGCTGGTCGTGCCTGGCCATTGCCTGGCGCAGGCCGCGCGCGAGTTCCTGGCGCTCTATCCGGGCGCCCGCATCCTCATCGCCGACGAGACCAACTTCACTTTAGCCAAGCGGCATCGCTTCCTGTCGCGCGCAGCGACCGCCAGCTGGGACGCGATCATCATCACGCACTCGGCGTTCCGATTCATCGGCGTGCCGTCCGCGTTCGAGCAGCAGATGATCCAGGACGAGCTCGAGCTGTACGAGCAACTGCTCACCAAGGTCGAGAGCGAGGACCGGGTCTCGCGCAAGCGGCTCGAGCGGCTGAAGGAGGGCCTGAAGGAACGGCTCGAAGCACTCGCTACGCGCAAGGACGATCTCCTCACCATCTCCGAGATCGGTGTCGACCAGATCATCGTCGATGAGGCGCAGGAGTTCCGCAAGCTGTCCTTCGCCACCAACATGTCGACGCTGAAGGGCGTCGACCCCAATGGCTCGCAGCGCGCCTGGGACCTCTACGTAAAGTCCCGCTTCATAGAGACAAAGAACCCTGGCCGGGCGCTGGTGCTCGCCTCCGGCACACCGATCACCAACACGCTCGGCGAGATGTTCTCGGTGCAGCGCTATCTCGGCTACGCAGCGCTTCTGGATCGCGGCCTGCACGAGTTCGACGCCTGGGCCTCGACCTTCGGCGACGTCTCGACCGAGCTCGAGCTTCAGCCGTCCGGCAAATACAAGCCCGTCACGCGCTTCGCGACCTTCGTCAACGTCCCCGAGCTGATCGCCATGTTCCGGTCCTTTGCCGACGTGGTGATGCCGGATGACCTGCGGCAGCACGTGAAGGTCCCGGCGATCTCGACGGGCAAGCGGCAGATCCTGACCGCAAAGCCAACCCCCGCCTTCAGGCGCTACCAGTCCCTGCTAGACGCGCGGATCAAGGCCATCGAGATGCGCGACCGGCCGCCGGAGCCGGGCGACGACATCCTGCTTTCCGTCATCACCGATGGCCGCCATGCGGCAATTGATTTGCGTCTGGTCGATCCAGGTAGCGACAACGAGCCGGACAACAAGCTGAACCTGCTCGTCGCCAACGCCTTCCGCATCTGGAAGGAGACATCGGCAAACAGCTACATGCGCGCCGACGGCAAGCCCTACGAGCTGCCGGGCGCCGCGCAGATGATCTTCTCCGACCTCGGAACGATCAGCGTCGAGAAGACGCGCGGCTTCTCGGCCTATCGCTGGATCAGAGACGAGCTCGTCCGCCTCGGCGTGCCGGCGTTCCAGATCGCCTTCATGCAGGACTTTAGGAAGTCCGAGGCCAAGCAGCGCCTGTTCGGCGACGTGCGCGCCGGCAAGGTCCGCTTCCTGATCGGCTCCTCCGACACGATGGGCACCGGCGTCAACGCGCAGCTTCGGCTGAAGGCGCTACATCATCTCGACGTGCCGTGGCTGCCGTCGCAGATCGCGCAGCGCGAGGGCCGGATCGAGCGCCAGGGCAATCAGCACGATGTCATCGACATCTTCGCCTATGCCACCGAGGGCTCGCTCGACGCGAGCATGTGGCAGAACAACGAGCGCAAGGCCCGCTTCATCGCCGCGGCGCTTTCCGGCGACACGTCGATCCGCCGGCTCGAGGACCTCGGCGAAGGTCAGGCCAACCAGTTCGCGATGGCCAAGGCGATCGCGAGCGGCGACCAGCGGCTGATGCAGAAGGCGGGACTGGAAGCCGACATCGCGCGGCTGGAACGTCTCCGCGCGGCGCATATCGACGATCAACATGCGGTCCGCCGGCAGATCCGCGACGCTGAGCGCGACATCGAGGTCTGCACGCGGCGGATCGTGGACGTCGGCAAGGATATCGGGCGCCGCGTTGCGACGGCGGGCGACTCCTTCACCGCGAGCGTGGCCGGCAGGCGCTATGTCGAGCGCAAGGAGGCCGGCCGCGCGCTGATGAAGGAAATCCTGACCCTCGTGCAGCTTCAGCAGGAGGGCGAGATTGTGATCGCCACGATCGGCGGCTTCGATCTCGAATATTCCGGCGAGCGCTTCGGCCGCGACGGCTATCGCTACAGCACCGCGCTGATCCGCACCGGCGCTGAAGACGAGATCGAGCTGCCGGTCACGGTCACGCCGCTCGGCGCGATCTCGCGACTGGAGCATGGGTTGGGCGATTTCGAGGGCGAGCGAGAGCGCTATCGCCAGCGTCTCGCGGATACACGCCGTAGGCTCGCCTCGTATCAGGCGCGCGAGGACGGCGACTTCACCTTCGCCGCAGAGCTGGCTGAGAAGCGCCAGCAGTTGGCGGAGGTAGAGAAGGCCCTTGCGAGGGATGTGGAGGGGAGCGGCGAGAACGCCATCGCAGCGTGATGAGGAAGGAAAGGGAGGCCCGCTCGCAGATCGGCCAGGCCGGCAACGCTGACGCTCAACCGCGGCCTGCGCGATCCCGGCCCGTCGTCCTTCGCAGGGCTTAAGAGCCCTGCTTGTCCGGGCGGACAGGGATGCTCGGCCGCAGTTGTGCCTGCCCGACCGCTCCGCGGCCCCGGAGGTGTCTTCGGAAAGAAGACGAAGAAGGACCCGCGAGGGCGCGGTCCGCCAACCCCGAACAGGAGAAATCCCATGCAACTCATCAAGGTCGATCCGCGCGCGCTGAAGGAGAATCCGGACCGCATGCGCCAGTCGAAGTCGACGCCGCAGGCCGACACCCTGCTGCTGGCGACGATCAAGGCCGTCGGCATCGTCCAGCCGCCCGTCATCACGCCTGAGACCGGCGGTGGCAACGGCTATCTCATCAACGCCGGTCATCGCCGGGTGAAGCAGGCGATCGCCGCCGGTCTCGAAGAGATCGACGTGCTTGTCGACGAGGCGGCAAACGACAACGGCGCCATGCGCTCGATGATCGAGAACATCGCCCGCGAAGCGCTCAATCCCGTCGACCAGTGGCGTGCGATCGAACGCCTCGTCGCGCTCGGCTGGACCGAAGAAGCGATCGGCGTCGCCTTGGCGCTGCCGGTGCGACAGATCAGAAAGCTCCGCCTCTTGGCGAACGTGCTGCCCGCCATGCTCGATCACATGGCCAAGGGCGACATGCCCGAGGAGCGGCAGCTCCGCACCATCGCCTCCGCCTCGCTGGATGAGCAGAAGGAGGTCTGGAAGAAGCACAAGCCCTCCAAGGCCGATCCGCAGGTGTCGTGGTTTAGCGTGGCGCAGGCTCTGACCAAGGCCCGCATGTACGCACGTGATGCCAGCTTCGGCGACGACCTCGTCCAGGCTTACGGAATCCAATGGGCAGAGGATCTGTTCGCGCCAGCAGATGAGGACAGCCGCTATACCACGGATGTCGAGGCCTTCCTCGGCGCGCAGCAGGAATGGATGACGAACAACCTGCCGAAGCGCGGCGTCATCGCTGAGACGACGAACTGGGGCGAGGTCAAGCTGCCGCCGAAGGCAGAGCGCGTCTACGGCAAGGCCTCGAAGAGCGATTGCACCGCGATGTATCTGGACCGTGACGGCCGGGTGCAGAGCGTGCATTACCGCATGCCCGCGGCGAAGAAGGCGACGGGCAAGGGTGCGGCGGCCGACAGCGACGCTGCGGATGAGTCCGCAACAGTTTCGAAGCCGCGTCCCGACGTGACGCGCAAGGGCCTCGAGATGATCGGCGACTTCCGAACGGACGCGCTGCACGAGGCGCTGGCCCGCGCGCCGATCGAGGATGACGCGCTGATGGCCTTGTTGATCCTCGCCTTCGCCGGCCAGAACGTCTCGGTCGATTCGGGCAGCGGCGGGACCTACTACGGCAACCGGCGCTTAGGCCGCCATGCCGCGGGGCTATTCGATCGGGATGGCAAGCTCGTCATCGACATCGACACGCTCCGCGTCGCGGCGCGCTCAACCCTTACGGAAGTCCTGTCGTGCCGAGAGAACCGCACCGCCAGCGGCATCGTCGCGCGCGTCGCCGGCGATGTGGTCGGCGCGGACAACTTCCTGCCGAACATGGGCACCGACGATTACCTGTCGTGCCTGTCGCGCGCCGCGCTCGAAGGCTCCTGCAAGGACACGCCGGTTCTTCCGCGCCAGAAGGTGAAGGACACCCGCATCGCCCTGGTTGAGCACTTCAGCGAGGGTCGCTTCGTGCATCCGGCCGCGTTGTTCGCTCCCGACAAGGCCGCCTTGTTGTCGTGGCTGGCGAAGAACGCCGTCGCCGAAGACGACGCGGCCGACGACCAGGTCGAGGATCCGGAGGCCGGCGATACCGACGATGGCGAAGCCTTGGACGACGAGGCGTTCCGCGAGGCGGCGGAATAGTCCGCCCGGCATCGACAATCCGAACAACACGCCGCCGCCGGGTGATCCGGCGGCGGCTCCGTTTCGCCCCATGAACAGGAGGACGTCATGTCCGCTCAGTTGATCTACGACCTCGCCCCGCTCGGCTCGCTCGTCCGGTTTTCCGACGGCACGCCGCGGCCGCCGGACCGCCACCGCAAGAAGCTCGCCGCCTGGGAACACCACAACAGCGGCGGCCGGCTGATCCGCAAGCAGGCCGAACGGCGCATCGGCAACACGGTCGTCGGCGCGAGCATCACGCTGCATGCTGGCGACTATGGCGGCGGAGGTGTTGTGGTGCTTCGCGTCCACCGGACCTTCCCGGTCGACAGCGACCTGACGTTCGTCGTGACCGAACGGCCGAAGCTCGGTGCGGTCCGCGTGCTCGACCGGGCCGGCGACGATGCGGAGCTGGTCTACCTCGCCAACAGCCGCGTTGATGCCGAAACCTGGCTGGAGAGTCACGGCTATCCGGATGCCGTTCTCGACGAGGTGACGGCCGATGCGACTGCGGCGGGCGTGGTAGACGGGAGGACGGCCGCATGACCACGTCCCCTCCCTTCCCCACCATGATGGAAAGTACGGCTTCCGGATTTCCCGAGGTCGAGTTTGGTCGCAGCAGCGACGGCTTCCTCGCCGCGCGTGTTGCCGACACCGCCTTCGCCATGCTGCCGGCGCGCGACGGCCGCCACTATCTCGCGACCGGCTGGCGCATCGGCCGGCCGATCGCCGAATGGAAGCACTCCGACTTCTACGGCCATTCGGGCGAGCTCGTCGACGAGGCCGCCTTCCGCGCGAAAATCGCGGAGAATGCCGAGCACCAGCGCGAGGCGCGTGCGCTCGGCCGTCGCGACATCGCCTCCACGGCGAACACGCCTTGGGGCCCATCGCAGGGCGCGACGGTCTATGCGGAAGGCGTCGTCTGCCATTCGACGGCAGGACACGGCGGCTTTCATCTTTCCGCCGAACGCAATCGTAGCGTCCATCCGATGCTGCGCGCGCGGGATGGCTGGTACGAGGAAGACGAGGCCTGGGCGATCGTGGCGATCACCTTCCCGCATCTGTTCACCAGCTACGAGCGGCGGTGTGCGGAGCGCACGATTAGGGATAGCTGGCCCGATGCGTGGGAGGCGATTTTCGGGATCGTGCTCCAGCCCGGCGAATCCCGGGAGAAGGATCGGCGCGCCTTCGAGACGGAGCACGCTGGCGACTGGATCGTCGTGTCGGCGATAGCGTCGGATCAGCATCCCGCCTTTGTCGAAGTCGTCGCCACGCCCGGCGGCAGACGCGGTGCTGGCACTGAGGAGCGGCGCTTTCTGGTTCCGTCCGACGAGTACCGAATTGGCCGCTTCGGTTTCGTCGTCGATGAGACCCGCCGCCCGGTCTATTCCGGGCCGTCGAGCTTCATCGCCTGGCAGCGGGGGACATCGCCATGAAGGCCTCTCCCCAACGCCTCGCCCAGCTTTCGCGCATGGAGGAGGCGCAGCGCCAGACGCAGCGCCAGCTCGACATGATCGACCGGCAGATCATCCGCCGCATGACGACGCTGATCCCGCAGCTTGGCCGCAAGCCGTCCGGATACCGTCGCGGGAAGCCGCCTGACCCGAGGGCTTTCCTCGAACGCTATCGCTCGAACCTTGCGGCGATCACGGCAGAGCGCCAGCCGGAGATCGACGCGCTATCGCGCAAGCTCGCCCGGCAGGATACCGCAATAGAGGCACTGCGGGCTCGATGCGCGCCGGAGTCTCGACACGCTTGTGACGACCCGGAGCGCGCAAATCGAACGAACGAATCTCGCAGTCCGGCCGAGTGTCGTCCGGGGAAGCGGCATGGCACTTCGGCATAGCGGACCAACGCCGGTGCATACATCGCGGCATCCCCCGCCACACGTTGAGGGCGCAGAAGCGGCGGAGGCCACATCGAACCTTTCCGGTATCGCCAACCCGGCCCGTACTCTGTCGCCTCTCCCCTCGGGTTTGCTGCGGTCTGCGCCCCCGGCGGTCCGCTTCAAGGCCAAGTCGCAAGCGACCGGAGACCGCCGATCTCGGCAAGGCCCGGCCGCGCCCGGCGCAGGGCCCAGCAGTCTGGGACCCCGCTTGTCCGCAACCGGACCTTGCTCGCTTGGCGGTGCCCGGACCTTGAAGCGGCCCTCGTTCCGGCGGCGCTCGGCGACCGCACCCGAGGGGAGAGCCGGCAGGGGCCGGACCGAACCCGACGGCGAAACCAGAAAGGACTTCACCATGACCAAGACCGCTCGCGCACCTCGCACCAACGTCCGCGTCGTCCCTCTTCGCCGCGGCACCACCATCGAAATGGTCCGACTCGTTTGCCCGGAAGCAGCCCAGGCAACTCGCATCGCCCAGGGTTTCGGTCTCGCCATCATCGACAGCGACGGTATTCGCGATCTCCACCAACGCCTGATCACCGAGACCGCAGACGCTCTCGGCGAAGGTCTCAACGAACGCGCCATGCAGATCCACCTGCAACGGATCGTCGGCTCCTATGTCGGCTCAGCCCACGGCGCCGGCCAGTTCTACAGCCGCGCCGTCACCGAAGCGCGCGAGGCGACGGCAAAGCTCGCCAATGACACGCGCGACGAAGACCTTGATGGACCAGTCGGGTTCGAATCCGCGGCCCAGCGCAAGCGCGAATTCGCGGCCGAGGTCGGTATCCAGGCGCACGCGCTGCGCATGGCGGCCGAAGGCGCCGTCGCCGCCTACGAGCACGTCGTCGGCGAGAGCTGGAAGCCGTTCGAACGCCAGCCCGATCAGCCGGGCGAGACCGTCAGCCGCAAGGCGGCCGAAGTTCAAATGGCAGCGTTCGGGTGACGCCGTCGGCGGGGCTTCGGCCCCGCCATTCTCTTTCACGATCCGATATCGGCCGGTCCCTCGGGACCGGCCTTTTTAATGTCGCGGGGGCAACGGACGAAAGGAGCAAAGAGAGCAAAGAGAAATGAATCGGGATGGAGCGCCATCGCGGCCCGTACCGGCTTTCGGTCGATGCTCTGGCCGGCGCGGCGGCGCAACGGCTTTGCCGTCCTCCACTGCGTTCCGGTCCGGCGTCTCTCCCCTCATCCCGACCACCAGCGTCACCGGATGCGCGACCCCGCAGGCCTTCGCAGCTGACCGCCGTGACGGGCCGCGACGGGCGCGGCCTCCAATGGAGGTTAGGACCATGACTGGTAAGGAAACCAAACCGCGTGCCGACATCTATGCGCGGATCACCGATCGCATCGTCGCGGATCTTGAGCGCGGCGTGCGGCCCTGGGTCAAGCCGTGGAATGCGGCCAACGCGGCACGACGCATCACGCGCCCGCTGCGCCACAACGGCATGCCCTATCAGGGCATCAACGTCTTGCTGCTGTGGTCGGAAGCGATCGCGCGCGGCTTCACGTCACCGATCTGGATGACGTTCAAGCAATCACTCGAGCTCGGCGGCCACATCCGCAAGGGCGAGACCGGAACGATGGTGGTCTATGCCAACAAGATCACGAAGACCGAGACCGATGAGCGCGGCGACGACGTCGAACGGACCGTTCCGTTCCTGCGCGCCTATACCGTTTTTTGCGTCGACCAGATCGACGACCTTCCGGATCACTACTACGGGCGCCCCGCACCGACCTTCGCGCCGGCGCAACGCATCGCGCATGTAGACGCCTTCTTCGCTAACACCGGTGCGATCATTCGGCACGGCGGCGACAAGGCCTTCTTCGCGCCGGCGCTCGACCTCATCCAAATGCCGCCATTCGAGAGTTTCCGTGACCCTGAAAGCTATGCCGCCACGCGCGCGCATGAATGCGTGCATTGGACGGCCCCCGCGCATCGCGTCAACCGCGACCTCAGCCGCTACGCGAAGGATCGCAGTGAGCGGGCGCGCGAAGAGTTGGTCGCGGAGCTCGGCGCGTGTTTCCTCAGTGCGGATCTCGGCATCGTGCCCGAACTCGAGCCTCGTGCGGATCATGCGAGTTACCTTGCATCGTGGTTAGAGGTGCTTTCCAACGACAAGCGCTTCATCTTCTCCGCGGCCGCCCACGCCCAGCGCGCCGTGACTTACCTGCACAATCTTCAACCCAAGCCGGCCGAGATCGACCAAGCGGCATGAGGCGCAACGATCCGTGTCTCGGCCTCTTGCGCTCATCGTTCAACTTTCTAGACAATGACGAAGGCCTCGTCTCACGGGGCCTTTCTTTTGTGCGTCGTCATGCCTGTACCGGCGACTGGAGATGGCGGTGCTTCCCATCACCTACGGGCGTCGGCGAAATGCGCCGGGTGTGATCGCCTGGCTGTCCGAGATGCCGATCTGTCCCTTGGCGGGCGTCTTCCAGCAGCGGCGGAAGCCTGATGTCATCACGATGCGACTCCGGGGTTACCGTCGAGGCCGCTGGGACCGGAAGAAAGCCTACCCGGCGCGAGCGAGTCTCTTTCAGCAACGCGCCCTGGACAGCCGTCTGCGGCATGGCTTGCCTGTCGCTCAGTCATATCCACATCGTTCGGCCTGACGCGCCAATGCGTCCTCGATTTGGCATGTCTAACCGAAGGCCGTCGTCGCTGCGCTCCGCCTCGATCAAAAGACCGCAACGGCCGTTCTCGGCTTTCTTCCCCCGGTCGCTGCGCGCCCATTCCTCGCGAGACAAGAAAGCCTCCCCCTGGCCGCCCTCTACTGCGTGGCGGCCCTTCGGGTGCGGTCCGATCGCCTCCGGTCAACGACAGCCATCGAGGTCGCGATGGTCGCGGCCCGAGAACGAAAGAGGACACGAACATGGCTACCATCGGCAACTTCACCGTCAACGGCAACGGCTTCGTCGGCACCGTCAAGACCCTCGCTCTAGGCACCGTCAAGACCAAGATCGTTCCGGCCGAACGCACCTCAGACAAGGCCCCGGACTACCGCATCTTCGCGGGCGCGAACATCGAGTTCGGCGCCATGTGGAAGAAGAAGTCCCAGGACACGGGCCGCGAGTACCACTCGGTTAAGCTGGACGACCCGAGCTTCCCGGCTCCGATCTACGCGACGCTGGTCGAGGTCGAAGGCGAGGAAGGCCACTCGCTCATCTGGTCTCGCCCGAGTCGCGACTGAGACGCCGCGCAGGTGGCCCCGCCGCGAGGCGGGGCCTTCACCCGTAGGCGGAAAGGAGAAACGATTTTGAACGCGCGCGTAAAGTCGGCAAGCGCTGCCTCATCGTGCCGCCTATAGCTTCATGGATAGCTGATGGGGAGGCCGGAGGGGCCTCGTCGGCAGTCACACCGTATCACCTGCGGCCCGTGGCGACGGCCCACCTTCGCTCATCCAAATAGCCGGGCCAGCGCATTCGATTGCTCGGCGAATTTTCGGGCGTTGGCCTTCCGAAGCCGTTCCAAGTTTTGCAGCTTCCATCGCAGGCCGGGAAGCTGCTCCAAGTGCGGCACGCCCAGTAGCGACCATTCGGGCTCTGCGGCAACCAGCGACAGCAGGAAGCGGCGCTCATCGGCGCTCAGACCTTGATGCAGTTTGCGCATCATTCGCTCGCGCGCTGCCAAGAGCGCGTCGAGTTCAACGGGCTCGGTGGTCATGCCCGCGAAATTGTGTTCGAACTCCTGGCGGAGATCCCGCAGCGATGGAAACAGGACCTCGTGCACCGTCGCGCACGAACAGGTTGATCGCCGTGCCGCCCTTGAGTGCGAACGTATCGTCGACGAGCACCAGCGGCGCCACGCGCGTCAGCAACCGCGCGCTGTCGAGGTAGACCTGGTTCATGGCTTCAGTATCAGGAGCCCGTCACCGGAGCGGGACACCCAGGCCCTGTCGCTGCCCTTGGGCAGTTGAGACGGATCGAGCTTGCCGGCCCAGGGCTGAGAGAGTTCGCGGCCAAGCTGCAGGCACAGACGCACGGTCTTGACGCTGGTGCACCGCTTGAGCAGGTCTCGCAGCAGATCGGCACGCAGGCTGTAAGTGCTTTCGACCAGTTCGCGCGCTTCTTGCAGGGGCTGCCGGACGCCGACTTCGCTCAGCACCTCCAGCAATGCGCGTTCCGGCGCCGAGACGAGCGGGCCGCCCTTGCGGCTCTCGAAGGGCCGGACATGAAGCGGCGCGCCGGGTTCTTCCTTGAAGAGTCGCTTGCGGTGGTACTCGGCCGGGAAGCGCTGAGTGAACCACTCCGGAAGGCGTCCCGCTTTCCAGCCGTACAGATGGAGGACGGGCCGCTGGGGGACGTACTGGCGGATGCCTTGCCAGTCCAAGGCCGACTTGGCGCCGACATGCAATCCTTCGATGCTCCGCTGCAGCAGGACGAGGCTCGGGTGCAAAGTGGGCGGATCGTTTGGCCGGCAATAGACGCCGCGTGCCAACCGTTGCAACCAGCCGGCACGGACATAGTGGACGGCAAGGTCGACCGATATCCCGAGGGCGGCGAAGTCATCGGAGGTCAGCGACGCCCCCGGCGTCAGGCGGGTATAGAGCCTGTTTAGCTTGTTTCTGTGGGTCGTAGCCATGCTACGATAATGCGAATAATGTCAAGTTCTGCAAGCTTGAATTGGAAGTCAAAGTCGTAGTCAGGCTACGATAACCCGGATTAAGCTAAAATCCCCAAGATCGGCCATGAAACTCGTTCAGCTGCGGTTGCGCGATGCTCGGTGATACGCGCCCGGCACCACGTGGTGCGTAATTCGGGTCTACTCACCGGTGCACGAACGCGCCTACTCCCCGCTGACAAGAAACCTTGCCGGCGAATACACCGCATGCAGAAGTCACCGCCCGATCCTAATGTCGCCGATGCCGCGCCGACCGCGCCGATTTTGACCGGCTATGACGAGCAGCACCTGGTCACCTATCTCCGTCTGCTCGACGCCGCAGCCGACGGCGCCGACTGGAAAGAGGTCGCGCGGACCGTGCTGTGCTGCATATTGACGTCGCGCGCGAGCCGGATCGGGCGCGCCGGGCGTGGGAAACCCATCTCGCCTGTGCCCGCTGGATCACCGAGCATGGCTACCGGGATCTGCTGCGGGGCGGGGCACCGCACTGAGGGCGCCTACAGAATCCCCCAGGCCCGATATCGTCCCCTGCCGGTCACCTCCCGCAGGCCAAGCTCGCCGACCAGGTCCTGAGCGGCGCGCGGCGTGATCTTAAGCTCCTTCGCGATCGTACCGGCCGAGGCGATCGGCCGGGTCAGCATATAGTCGAGCAGCGCCGGCAGTTTTGACGTGGCGCGGCGGCCGGCGAGTTTTCGGGCGAGCAGGGTTCGCTGGTTAAGCCAGCGGTCGTGGTCCTTGAGACCAGCTGCCGCGGCAGCGGTGATGGCCTCGAGCTGCACGGCGAGTCGCGCCGCCGCGTCGCGCGGCCGCCGGCGTTCGCGGGGGATCGCCTTCAGCCCGTCATGCAGGCAGGGCAGATGCCAGCGGGTCTTGGCCCGCGCGCGCAACACGCTGGCTGCCAGCAGCCGGCCGAGCCAGGGTGTGTGCTGCAGCGGTGCGATGGCGTCCCAAGCCTCAGTCGCAAGCGCGGCCGCGAGCGTCGGCGGCAATATGCGGGTCTGCTCGATGACGGCGCGCCAGTCGTCGAGACGCGCGTCCTCGTCCCAGTCGGGGTCGTAGACCAGCGGGTCCCGCTCGGACTCGGTGCGACTCGCGCCGGCGAGTGTCCGCTCCGCCTTGGCATTCGCGGCGTCGACCGCGGCGAAGGCGGCGGCCAGGTGCGGGTCGGACTCGGTGCCGCCAAGCGGCGCGTCGAGATCCGCCTCGTCCTGCTCGCCGCCGCCGACGAAGCCTGGCTCAGCTTCCTTCTGGTTGCCCCTCCCCGCCTCCCACTCGCCCTGCCCGCTGCGGCCGCGCAGGTTGTCGAGCCCTGCGGGCGATGGCGCCCAATCCGGCTTCGCATCGGCGATGCGGCGCCGGGTCCGCAGCACGGCGTGGGCGCGGGTGAGTTCGTGGGTCGGGGCACGGATGTCCATGCCGGCGTCGTGGAGAACCAGATCTTCGAGATGGACCAGCTCGCCTTCCAGCCACAGACTGGCGCAAGCGTCAGTATAATGTGTGCGTGCAACCCAGCCGTCGCGGATCGGGCTCTTGGCCAGGCGTTCGTCTAGCCTGGCCAGCGCGTCCTCGGCGATTGCGAGCGGACCGGCAAGCTGATCCCAAGGCAGTGGATCGGGGATTGGGTAACTGTTTTGCAAGGTATTGATAACCTTAACAGGAATCGCTCAAACGGAAGCTATCACAGAATTAACTTCCGTCATAGCGGCGACGGGTTCCACAGCGCTCCTCACGATCGATAACCACCGCTTATTGGACGTCAGAACGCAAATCGGCGATTCTTAGCCTCCGGAAGCCCCGACGGCCGCGGCAGGGCTCCGATCGACGAGAAGGCCCGGGCGGATGCCAGTCCCCCTCTTCCGGACGCACTCGGCCGCGAGCGGCGGCGGTCACTCGGTGCGCGGCACCTGGCGCAATCGGCCGGCGCGCGCGAAGCCGAGCAGCTTTTGCCGCGCCGCCGTGGCGAGCTTTGGCGGCAGCGGCCCGAACCAGACGCTGGGCGGTGTCCGGCCGGCCGCCGCGCGCAGGTCCGGTCCCGGCCAGGCAAACACGTTGGCCTCATTGCAAATGATCCAGGAGCGCTGCGCGTCGAGGCCGAGGCGCGCCTTGGTCACCGCCGGAATTTCGATCGCTGTCGTCGGGTCGGCCGGCGGACTGTGGGTCACAGGGACCACGATCGCGACGATTCGATCGCCCTCGCGCCGCGTCGCTGTGACCAGCGCGCACGGCCGATTCTTGATCCCCTCCTCGTCGCCGCGCCGATGATCATCGGCCCACAGATAGCTATAATTCAGGAGCCAGCCGACCTTCGGCTCAAGGGTCATTTCGCCTCGAGCTCAGCGTCGAGATGCTCATATCCCGGGGCCATCTCGCTGGTTTCGATCGCGGCGATGTCCTCGTCCGTGAGGTCCTCGGCCCGCACCGCCCGGCGGTCGCGGGCACGCAGCCGCTCGTATTCGTCGTACGACAGCACGACATTGCGCGGCCGACCGTGCTTGGTGATCAGCACCGGCTGGCTGAGCGAGCGGTCGAGCGCTTCGCCGACCCGGTCCTGGAATTCGCTCGCGCTGAGCGTGACAGTGGCCATAAAAAATCTCCGTTTCCGCCAAAATAGCGAAAATCGAGATATTAATCAAGTGGGACCTTTGACTTATGACAGCCCTGCTCACCCGCTGAAAGCGTGCGAGAATGACGACCCCTGCCCGCCTCCCGATGCAGCCTCGCTCGAAACTGTCCTGGCTGGGCTGAATCCGGCCTCGGCTCCCTCACCGCGGCCTTTCCGGGCTTTACATTCGGCATCGCGCCGATCGATGACGATCATTGGCGCAACACCCGCTCGGTACTTCGTCCCCATGGCTTACGGCTTGAATTGCGGCCGTGAATGAAGGCCGAACTCGCCAAGAAAAACGGCGATATGACGGTGGTCTGGAAGCGGCTGAAGGAGACTGACCTGCAGATTACGGAGTGGCGCGGCACGAGCTCCTTCGTGTCGGCGCCAACCGGGCCAGGCGTGGCCTACAATGTTCAGATCGCGCTCGGCCGCGAGGTTGAATGGCGCGCCGGTCCGATCGTCAACCCGGACTATCGACCGCGGGGCGAAGAGGAACTGCTCGATCCGAGCTGGCCTCGTACCGATCAGCTCCCGGACTCGGATCGCCTCGCCGGTCCAGCCTATCGCCTCCGCGGCCGCGCCCACGGCGCGATCGTCCACGTCCGCAGTTTTCTCGATCGCTGCGGCCGCATCGAGCGCGACAAGCGGGGAGGCTAAGCGGCCCGAGTTGGAGCGGCGAGTCATTCGCGAGGTCGGGCCGGCGGAGCGCGCGAGACGCCCTTCCTGGCGGCGGTCTCGGACTATTTCGCCTTTGTGCCGAGAGAGTTGCGGTTCTTTCAGGACTGGGAGGAATCGAGCGCCAGGCCGAGCGGGTCTTTGCCCACTGGGCACTCGATATCCGCGATTGCCCCCATAAGGGCGAGCGCGAGTCGGCTTCATTCCCCGACCGTTGCGGCCGCCGAAAGGACGTCTGCTCATGACGCCAAGATGCCTCGGTCCATTTGCTAATGGACGGCATCGAGGCGGTGGGCCGCGAGATCGGCTTTGCCCTTCGGTGGTTCTTCCTGATGACCCACGGCCACTGGTCGATCCCGACGTCGGCCTGGCGGTCGCGCAAGGCATGAAAGCCCAGCGCGTGCGGCTTCCCGACCCGGACGCCGGCGTGCTGCTGCGCTGGGTGGATCGCACTTACGGTTTCTGACGGAGCGCCGAGGATGGACGACATCACCTCCCGCGCGCTGGTCTCCCACCCCGAAAGCCGGCGGGCGCTGCAGCTCGATACGCTCTCTGCCATCCTGCCGAAAGAGCGGGCAGGAGGTCCCGTTTCGCTCACCCAACCTGCGCTCGGCACTCCGGCTGGCGGTCCGCGCCAGCACCCGGCCGCGGCAGCGCAAGAGCAAACGGGCGGCCACCCGCGACGTGCTGGTTGGCACCTGCCGGTTCGACCGGCTGGCCGATACCCACGATCTCGCCATCCTGCCTCGGGTGGGCGCCGCCGCAGCGAGGTGGCTCGGCTCCGGGGTCGAGCAGATCAGCGACGGGGCCGGACCAAGACCGGGGTCACGGACGAGGCGGGCAGGGTGCTTTGGTCGGACCGCCGGTCGAGGCGCTGCGCGAATGGCTCGAACGGGCCCGCATCAGCAAGAGTCCGATCTTCCATGCCATCACCGTTGGGAGGTGGTGGAGGATAGGGCGCTGACGCCGCAGTCGATCAACCTGATCGTGAAGCGGCGCTGTGCGCTGAAGGGCTTGGAGGCGAGGGAGTTTTCCGCGCAGGGCTTGAGATCCGGGTATCTGACGGAGGCAGCGCAACGCGGAGTTTCCTTGCCGGAGCCTATGCAGCAATCCCAGCATCGATCCGTGCAGCCGGCGGCCAGCTATTACAATGAGTCTGAGCGCAGATACGGGCGAGCCGTGCGCCTCGGAATCTAGTAGGAGTCTGTCATTGAGTTGTCAGCGTACAACTGTTCGGTTCGGCTCGGGCCAACCCCGCGTTGTTGGGAACCAACACCCGGAAAGCCGGAGTCTGGCAATATGTTAAGTTGTCAGCGTACAACTGTTTGCTCTTAGGCCATTTTTGACGGGACCTCGCGAGAAATTCCTCGAGACGAGGAACAGCCGTTAACTTCTCGTTAACTCAATAATCCTTGCGGCTTCGGAAGAATCGGGCATTACTGACCATCAGCGCATTTTGAGGCCAACTGCTCAAAATTTCGCAGATGCAGAGTTTAAAATGCCGACGTTAACCAAGTCTCTAGACGAGAATGTGCGTGATCTCCGATCGCTGATCAATGCCGACGCGGCGGAGCTTTCGACACGGTTGCGCGCTCAGCAGCTTCGAGACTTCCCGCCAGCGGCGGAGAAGACCATCCGCCGATTCTCATCGGCGGAAGCCGCGCGCTTTATCGGCATCGCTGAGGGCTATCTTCGGCAACTGGTCTCTGAAGGGAAGGGCCCCCCTGCACCGCCGAACAGCCGTCGAAGCTATTCAGTTGAAGACATTGACGCGCTGCGAAGCGAGCTGGATAGCGCCGGCAAAGGAGTTCGCCGATACGTTCCACACAGGCGCGACGGCGAGGCTCTGCAAGTCATTTCGGTGATGAACTTCAAAGGCGGCAGCGGCAAAACCACGACGGCCGCGCACCTCGCGCAGTATCTAGCGTTCCGCGGCTACCGCGTCCTCGCAATCGATCTCGATCCGCAAGCGAGCCTCTCAACACTGTTCGGACATCAGCCTGAACTTGATGTAGGCGAGAACGAGACGATCTACGGCGCCATCCGCTATGATGCCGAGCGCCGCGAAATGCCGGAGATCGTGCGCGGCACATACATTCCGAACCTACACATCGTTCCGGGGCAGCTTGAACTCATGGAGTTCGAACACGAGACGCCCAAGGCGTTGATGACTCGTCAGAGCGACGACTCAATGTTTTTCGCCAGAATTGGCGAAGCGCTGGCCCAGGTCAGCGATGCCTATGATGTCGTGGTGATCGATTGCCCCCCCCAGCTCGGCTTCCTCACTCTCTCCGCCCTCTGCGCCGCGACGTCAGTCCTGATCACCGTGCATCCTCAGATGCTCGACGTGATGTCGATGTCCCAATTCCTCAACATGACCGGAAGCCTTCTCGATGTCGTCGCCAAAGCTGGCGGCGCCACTCAATACGATTGGATGCGCTATCTCGTCACTCGCTACGAGCCCAGCGACGGGCCACAAACGACGATGGTTGGTCTCATGCGCTCGATCTTCGGCTCGCGCGTGCTGACTCACCCCATGGTCAAGAGCACCGCGATCGCTGATGCGGGGCTCACCAAGCAGACTTTGTACGAGGTCGAGCGACAGCAATTCACCCGCGGCACCTATGATCGGGCCACCGAAGCGCTTGACCTGGTGAACGGAGAGATCGAAGGCCTGATCAAACAGGTCTGGGCCAGGAGCTGACGATGGCGCGCAAGATCAATTTTGATGCTCCCGTGACGGAACCGTCAGAAGCGCATGAGATCGCCCCGCAACGCGCGCGCCCTCTTCTCGGGCTTGAACGCACGATCAAGCAATCTGGCGCGCTAGGTGCGATATCGCACTCACTTGGCGGGATCTCGGAGAAGGTAAAGCGCGCGGAGGAAATCGAGCAGAAGCTCATCGAAGGGCAGGTGATCGTCGACCTCGATCCGGCGCTCATTGACAATTCCTTTGTGCCGGACCGCATGGAGGCGACGGAGGAGCAAAATGCTGCATTCCGCGAGCTCATCCGACAGCACGGCCAGAACGTGCCAATCCTTGTACGTCCAAAGCCCGGCGGCACCGAGCGCTATGAGGTAGCATTCGGGCACCGCCGCCTGAGGGCAGCGCGTGAGCTCGGAATAAAGGTGAGGGCGGTGGTTCGCTCCCTCACCGACGAACAACTGGTCATCGCCCAGGGCCAGGAAAATAGCGGCCGCACCGATCTCACCTTTATCGAGCGCGCGCGCTTCGCAGCCCGCCTTGAGGATCGAAAATTTTCGCGCGAGATAATTATGGCATCGCTGAACGTCGACAAAGCCGCCCTCTCGCGGCTCATCGCGATCGCGACCCGGGTGCCTGTCGCGGTTATCGACGCCATCGGGCCGGCGCCAGCCTTCGGCCGTGTGCGTTGGCAGGAACTCACCGATCTGCTGGATCAAGAGTCCAATCGTGCTCGCGCCCTCGAAATCGTCAAGGCCCCAACTTTCAACGCGTTGGACACCGACAAGCGCTTCGAGGCCCTTGCCGCAGGCCTGCGTAAAAAGACGTTGCGCGCGCGGGCCGAGAATTGGGCCGCCAAGGACGGAACGCATGCTGCCAAAGTCTCTCGCGTCGGCAAGAGGCTCACTCTGACATTCGACGATCGCGTCGCACCAAAGTTCGGCGACTTCGTCAGAGAGAAGCTGCAGACCCTTTACGACGAATTCAAAGCTGGCGATCCGCCGGCATAAACACAGCTTGCCCAGTCGGAATGAGCCGACTGGATCAAGACCAACGCAACCGAGTCGGAGAACCATAGGCAAAAGAAAAAGGCCCCCGTCACGTCGCCGTTCCGGAAGCCCCTTCTTTGTATTCGCACCCAAAGAATCACACTTCTGCGAATCGGTGTCAAGCCTTTTGGCGTCGTTTCGGCGAGCAGATTTTCTTTGCCCAAACTAAGGCAAAGACATGCAGTCACATCCTCCAACGACGCCCTTTGGGCGGCGATCGCTGACGCTTGCCCATGTGGCAAGTCAAATTGTCGCAACGGCACGACCGCCCGAAAAGATCGTGCACAAATGGAAGATCTTCCATGCCATCTGCACGGCAAGGCCGCGCCTCGGTGTGTCGGAGCGCGCGCTCTCGGTGCTAAACGCGCTCCTAACCTTCCATCCCGAGACCGCGCTGACAGGAGAGGATGATCTGATCGTCTTCCCCTCGAACCATCAGCTCGCTCGGCGAGCGCACGGCATGCCGGCATCGACGCTGCGGCGCCACCTCGCTGTGCTGGTCGATGCAGGCCTGATCGTTCGGCGCGACAGTCCGAACGGCAAGCGATATGCGCGCAAGGACGATGCTGGCGAAATCGAGCTCGCGTTCGGCTTCGATCTCTCACCGCTCGTCGTGCGCTCGGAAGAGTTCGAGAGCCTGGCGGCCGATATCGAAGCCGAGGCCCGCGCACTCAAGCTCGTGCGTGAGCGGATTACACTGTGCCGGCGCGACATCGCGAAGATGATTGCAACTGGCATCGAGGAAGCCGTCCCGACGCGAAGGGGAGGGCAGGGGCCTGCCGATTGGCAGGTCGTGCACGCTGCCTTCCGCGCGATCGTCGATCAGATTCCGCGCACGGCGACGCGCCAGGAGCTCGAGCCGATCGCCGACGAGTTGTCTCAGCTCGCCGACGACGTGCTCAATCTTCTGGAAACACATATCAAATCCAAGAATCCGAGCGCCAATGAGTCCCATTCTGAGCGCCACATACAGAATTCAAATCCAGATGCCCTGATTGATCTTGAACCTGTCTTTCGAGAAGGCAGGGCGGCGGGAGCTGAGCCAAAGCCTCAACCATCGCGAGTCGGGGAGGGGGCGTATCCATTGGGAATGGTCCTGAGTGCATGCCCGGACATCGTCGATTATGCGAAGGGCGGGATTTCGAACTGGCGCGATTTCCTGGCCACAGCGGCCGTTGTACGATCGATGCTGGGGATCAGTCCGAGCGCCTGGGAGGAGGCGCAAACCGTCCTGGGTGAAACGCAAGCGGCGGTCGTCGTCGCGTGTATCCTGCAGCGCGGGACGGCGATCAATTCCGCCGGCGGTTATCTGCGCGGTCTGACGCGAAAAGCCGAGGTCGGCGAATTTTCGCTTGGCCCGATCCTGATGGCGCAGATCAATTCTCGCCGGCGAGACAAACAGCGGGCGTGAGGCGATGAGGCGCCGTTCCCAGACCTTGCCTTGTTCGTGTGATCGAAATACCCGCACTGACCCGGCTTCTGCGCTGTGTCGATGCAGAGCCGTTCGGAGAGATCGTCATGGTAAAACACCCTCCAATCACCCTCACGCCGTTTTTCCAGCCTCGTGATGAAGGCGCCGCGGAGCAACGGATCTACGTGGCGGGGTTCGCGGACGAGGCGGGCGAGGCCTGGGGGACGCTGATTCCGTTGGATGCGGAGATGGTCGAGCACGCCGTTCTGGGACAACAGACTTTCACCGTCTGGTGCAATTCCGACGGACGCATCCAACCGCAGCCGACCAGCGATAGCCTTTTTGAGGATCTTCTGGAGAAAGATCAATTGAAGGAGACGCCCCTCGATGAGCTCGTCGCCGAAGCCATCGAGCAGGGCAAGAATGAACCCAATGATGACATCCTCGATATGTTCGAGACCCTGCATGAGCGGCTGGTGCGGGCGGAGGGCATGATCGCTGATGAGATCGCGCGGCGCAGGCGATGACTCTTCTCGGCGCGCGTGCGCGGTTCAGTGCAGTAGGGGTTAGCGGGCACCGCGACCGCGGGCGGCCGACACCGGACCGGTCGATGAAAACGTAGAAACCGACGACCGGGCCGCGCTCCGACTACTCTTAAGCTTCCCCGGAGCCGGAAAACAGCACCGTCGGTGGCGTCGCGCGCGGCGGCGGGAGAGTCCGGCCGCCCGGGGCTCCCGGTTTGCTCTTGAGATCGTATCGCTGGGCTAGGTCGAGTAGCCGCCGCTTGGTGAACGGGTCAGCGTACTCCGCCAGATCGCGCGCCCGCTGTGCATAGCCCCTATAAAAGTCTTCCACGACGCCACCCCCGCAACATCACTGAAAATCGGATTTCAACGTGAGACGCGCTCCGCGTCAAGCGGCCTGGTGCATGCGGACAATTTTCGTCGATTGACTTGTGCTGGCGACGCACGGGGAACTAAGCTGGATCCCGGCAGGCAAAAACCATGACTCCGCTCTACCTCATCCGGAAGCTGTGCCCGAAGTGCGGTAAGCCGATGACGGCCGTGCCGGACGACGTCGCGCCCGGCCGGCCGCGCTACGTCTGCCTGGTCTGCGAGGACGATCCGCTGCGCGATCCCGCCGCCCGGAAGTGGGCGGAAAGCCCGCTGCGACCGCCGGCCAAATAACGTTCGAGTTGAAATCGAGCCCGGCAGCCGGATTGCTGCAGAGGCCGATTGTGCTCACAACCCTCTCCGACGATGTGGCGTGGCAACCCCAACGCCCAGCTTCGTTCCATCGCGCGTGCCGGCGGAATCATCCCGGACGCGGAGGCCGGCATGCCCAGCGACGCTAGCATCTGTTTTACGCCTCGGGGGCGTTCGGTCGCATGGATGCGGAGGGCAGGGTTGGTCCACATGGCGAGTACGTTGCCAGCCTCGTTATCGATCTTGCGATCGCGAGTTCGAAAGGTGCGCCGACGTTGCTGACAGCGACGATCTCCATTGCGGGTGATGACGCGCCGTCCAGGTGGCACACTTAAGGTGAGCCGCATTTTGCTGCCACGCCCGTTGCCGAATGGCTGAACGGATTAGGGCCGCCTGTTTTCATTCCATGTGTTTTCGCGACGTGCGCACCCATCAGCGTCCTCGATAAAAGCTGGTCTGACCGAAGGCCGATCCCGCTTCGCGGGCTCTCGATCTTGTCCCTGCAACGTCCGTCCTCGACTTTCTTCCCCTGGCGCTGCGCACCATTCCTCGCGGTCCAAGAAAGTCGCTCCCGGCCGCCCTCCACTTCATTTCGGCCCTTTGGGTGCAGGTCGATCGCCTCCGGTCTCACGACCGCCATCGAGGTCGCGATAGGCGCGGCCCGAGAAAACCAAGGAATGAGACAATGGCTACCATCGGCACCTTCGCCTCCACGGGCAATGGCTTCTCCGGCGCGATCAAGACGCTCAACCTCAACGTCAAAGCCAAGCTGATCCGCGTCGACACCCCTTCCGACAAGGGACCGCACTTCCGCATCTACTCCGGCAACGTCGAGTTGGGCGCGGCCTGGCAGAAGACCGCCAAGGACACTGAGCGCGACTACCTCTCCGTCAAGCTGGACGATCCGAGCTTCCCGGCTCCGATCTACGCCACACTGATCGAGGTCGAAGGTGCGGAAGGCCTCCAACTGATCTGGTCCCGGCCGAACCGCGACTGAAGCTCCAGGAAGTCGGCTCCGCCGCAAGGCGGGGCCCGCTCCCCTTCCACCGGAGATGCGATCATGACCGTCGACACCATTGAAGAATTGCGCTCCGAGCTGCGCGAATGCGTGTTCACGCCGGCCGAGCGCAAAGCGCTCGAAGTCGAACTGGCCGAACTCATCCGCCAACGCAACGAAGCGCTCGCAGCCGAGGAGGGGGCATAAGCCCCCTCCTCCTGCATCTTACGACGCACCGTCGTTACGCGATCAGGATCGATACCTCATGAGCTCGAACACAATCTTCCCGACCATTACGCACAGGTCGAGCCGGCCAACGACCGGCAACGCCCCCGCACGGCCTGATCGGTGCCCGCCCGGCGGCAGATCGGCCCCTGTAATGGCGGACTACGCTTCGCTATCCGCCTTACGATTTCGCGCACGGGCGGATGGAGCCTGACAGGCGTGCTTCCCTAACGCAAAATCCACCCGCTCGTATTGACTCGCATTGCGAATGGGCGAATCCTTCCAACAACGCAATTGCCACCGCCAATTTCAGCACTACGAATTTCGGCGCCCCGGCCTTTATCGGCGCCATCTGAGTAAATTCTTTCTGGACAGAAACGGAGGGGCCGATGCGCGCGCTCGCCTTGAGAACCGTCTCTCTTCTCACCCTCGCTACCCTGGGCTCGATCTCCGCCACGCGTAGCGCACACGCGCAGGACGGGACCGACGAGCAATTTGGCAAGGTTCACTTCCAGACCTCCTGCAACGAGGTGGCTCAGCGCCGCTTTGACCGCGGGATGCGCTATCAGCACTCGTTCTGGTACCGGCCCGCGAAGGAGATTTTCGAGGAGACGTTGCAGGCCGATCCGGAATGCGCGATCGCCTATTGGGGCATTGCCCTGAGTCTGCTCTACAATCCGCATTTTCCCGCGCCGAAGGAAAACCTCACCGAGGGCCTCGGCGCTCTGCAGAAGGCCAAGGCACTCGGCGCCAAGAGCGAACGCGAACGCGACTATATCGACGCGCTGCTGGCCTTCTATTCGGGCGACGAAAAGACGACGTTTGGTCAACGCGCGCAGGCCTATCTCAAGGCAACCGAAGCCGTCGCCGCGCGCTATCCCGATGATGACGAGGCGCAGATCGCCTACGCCATCACGCTGAATGTCACGGCGTCACCAAACGACAAGACCTATGCCAACCAGCTCAAGGGCGCTGCCATCTTGGAGCCGATCTTCAAGCGCCAGCCGCGGCATCCCGGCGTCGCGCATTACCTGATCCACCTCTATGACTATCCGGCGATCGCAGAGCAAGGACTCGAGGCTGCCAAGCGCTATTCCGAGATCGCGCCGGCGGCACCGCACGCCTTGCATATGCCGTCGCACATCTTCACGCGCGTCGGCTACTGGAACGAATCCGTCGACGCCAATAGCCGTTCCGCCAAGGCTGCCAAGGAGGGCAAGGACCCGAGCGAGCAACTGCATGCCGACGACTATATGGTCTACGCCCTGCTCCAGCTCGCGCAGGACAGCCGAGCCAACGACGTCATCGCGGACATGGTTGCGACCACGGGCTATGCGCCCGCTGTCCGCGCCGGTCCCTACGCCATAGCGGCCAGCCAGGCGCGCTATATGGTCGAGCGCGGTGATTGGCAGGGCGCCGCCGCGCTGAAGGTCGAGCCGAGCCGGTTTGCCTATGTTGATGCCATCACCTATTTCGCCCGCGCCCTCGGCGCCGCGCGCTCCGGCAATGCAGACGCAGCAACGGCGGACATCGCCAAGCTGGCGGAGTTACGGGACAAGCTGCAGCAGGACAAGGACACCTATTGGACCGAAATCGTCGACATTCAGCGGCAGGTCGCCACAGCCTGGCAGCTCAACGCCCAGGGAAAACAGGCCGAGGCGTTGGAAGCGATGCGCCTTGCCGCCGATGCGGAAGACAAGACCGAAAAATCCATCGTGACGCCGGGACCGCTTGCCCCCGCGCGCGAGCTTTACGGGACCATGCTGCTCGAGCGCGGCATGGCGACGGAGGCGTTGGCCGCGTTCGAAAGCACAATGCGTAAGGAGCCGAACCGCTTTGGCGCGACGATCGGCGCCGCTCACGCCGCCGAGAAAGCGGGTGATGCCGTGAAGGCACGCCAGTACTACGCGAAAGTCGTCGACATGGCGCGCAATGGCGACTCCTCGCGGGAGGATCTCGCGGCCGCGCGAAAGTTCATGGCTCAGAATTAGCAAAAGTGCCGCGGCAATATCCATGCGCTTGACAAGCAAATTCGTTGCAATCAGCGCAGCCACCGCACTGCTCTGCGCAGCCGCTGCGGTCTGGATATTGCGATCCGGCGAACTGGCACCCGCAACAGCGGCATCCGGCGAGGTCCGCCCGGTGTGGACGGAAACCGACTGGCCTTTCGGCGCAGATCCCTGGGGGAAAGGAAAGGCGTTCCGCTGCAAGGCTGACGATTGCGGCGGCGAGATCCAGCTCTACGTTCGCGCCAAGCTCGGCTTTTGCAATTGCGCCACCGGCGTCGCCGACGATGGCGACCTCGAGCAAATGGGCGACCTGGCGCTGATTGGCAAGGCAACGCCGATCGGTGCCGGCCGAGAGATCATCGTCGGTCCGATGCGCGGCCGCAGCCGGGCCTATCGCGTCGAGGGGAATCGCAACGCCGCGCTCTCACTCGCCTTCAATCAGCGCTGCGACATGGTGGCCGCAACGGCTTTAGTTGGACCGGGCGC
This sequence comes from Bradyrhizobium sp. 139, assembly GCF_023074175.1. GTDB lineage: Bacteria > Pseudomonadota > Alphaproteobacteria > Rhizobiales > Xanthobacteraceae > Bradyrhizobium. Next base: position 8,867 of record NZ_JADPKS010000084.1, on the reverse strand, counting down.
GCCCGCGTCGCTGGAGCCGGCGGTGCTGGCGTTCCTTAATAGCGACCGCATGTTGAAATGGGCCGAGATCGCGCTTGGGTTATGACTCAAAGCAATTTGGCTTCCGTCGTTCGCAGAACCATAGGACCTCCTACTCATCGTCAAGGATAACGTCCCTTAGTGGGGTGTGAGCTCCGTCTTGTTTCGATTTTGCTGGTCTGGCATCAAGGCCGCGACAGATAGAGCCGCCATCACAGGCAGAGCCGTAATCCTCGAAAGAATGTCAGACTAAGACGGTCTTTTGTCCGCGACAGCGTAACCGCGCCTCCGCTTGGCACGCTCCAGGCGTACGAATGCTTCGATCGCCTCCGCACTACCATCGAAGGTCTGCACCATGGTCTTGCCACTTGTGCAGATCCGGCCCCAATTGCGGATCAGCGACATTTCTCCGAACAAGGTGGGCTGCGTGGACAGCGCATAAAACCGACGCATATTGCGCGCGGCATCGATGCGGCGCAGATGAAGCGGTTCTGGTTCGGGTTTCGGCACGGACAGATTCTCGCTTCCGAGGGAAGCGGCGTCCAATGAGTTTTATGAATCGACCGGGCAGATCGATTCGTTTTATCAATAGGTCCGTTGCGCCGGAAATACCGCGGACCGTCCTCTTGCCGGATTGAATCTCTCCTCGATCGAGACTTCGCCATCGGGGCGCGCGTGCAATACTTGGCTTCCAATTGCGCTAGTCCTGATCAGAACAGGAGCCCGCAAGAGATCGGTTCCTAGTTCAATGCTTCCTGCGGCACTTCCAGCCCAGCCTGCTTGGGCGAGCCCCTTCGGGGACGGCTCTACTCGCGCCGCGGCGACGCTCCCGGAGCCCACAAGCGGTCTCCGCGCCTTCGCGTGACGATCCGCTCGCGACCTGTAGCGGAGCGCCCAGCAACGAGCACAATCCCAGTCTCGCGTCCCAGAATTTCCCTCGATGGCTATGGGCTGACCTGACTCTTGTGGCAGGGGATTCGCCGGACGAATTCCGGGATCGTTCCGGTGACCGGATTCGCAACCGTCTGTTGGTTCAAACCAACATCCCCCACCACATGATGGACAAGAACATGACTCCCGCGCTGTTAGATCCATTTCGGACCTTAAGATGAAGACCATTGTCATCAACAATCAAAAGGGCGGGGTTGGCAAGACGACGCTTGCTGTGCATTTGGCCTGGTTCATGGCGGAAGCGGATCTCCGCGTTCTCGTGATCGACGTTGATGCGCAGAGCAATGCATCGGATACATTGAGGCACTACGCCGGTTCAACGTTAGCTGCGGATCTGTTTAAGCCGGGGATGCGGGTCGTACCTCGGGAAGACGAAGGCCTAACGCTCGCGCCGGCCGATAGCTCGCTGACTGATCTTGATCGCAGCAGTGCGGCAGCCATAACGACTCTGCAAGAGAACCTCGCCATCGCGTCGGATCAGTTCGATGCCTGCGTCATCGATACGCCGCCATCCCTTGGACTGCGCAGTGTCGGGTGCTTGGTGGCGGCGTCGCACGTGCTCGCCCCCATCTATCTGGAGGACTATTCGATCAAGGGCGTCAAAGGTCTGATGCAGACCGTGATCGGCGTGCAGAGGCGCTATGGCCGCCAGGATACGAAGTTCCTCGGGTTGCTGCCTTCGAACTTCAATACGAAATCGCCCCGTCAAAGGACCCATCTTGAGCAACTCTTGCGCGAGGCGGGCAAATATGTGTTTCCGGGCCAGATCGTTGCAAGGGACGGCTACGCTGAGGCCGTTGCGGAACGCCTGCCGGTCTGGAAGCTCAAGCGGCGCTCTGCCCAGGAGGCTGGTCGGGAAATCCGCGATGTTCTTGCCAAGATCGTCGCGCAGATGGACGAACCGTCACATGGCGCTTGATCTCAGCTTTAAGCAGCTCATCGACGTCGTGGAAGATGGTGTCGCCACAATCGGACAACCGACTTGCATCGCCATCGACCGTATTGGCGAAGATCCGGACCAGCCACGTCGCAGTTTCGACGAACAGAAGCTCGAGGAGCTTGCGGAATCAATCCGTCAGCATGGCGTGTTGCAACCGATCGTGCTGCGGCAAGCGACCGAGGAAGGCCGGTACGTGATTATCATGGGTGCGAGGCGGTATCGTGCTGCTAAGCGCGCCGGGCTCCGTGACATCCCGGCATTCATCCATGCCGTTGGTTCTGCGGATCGTTATGTTCAGATGATCGAGAATATCCAGCGTGATGACCTCAATGCCCCCGAAATTGCGGCGTTCATCGCGGACCGTTTGGAGCAGGGTGACAACCAAGCGGACATCTCGCGGAAGCTCGGCAAGCCGAGGGACTGGGTGTCTCGCTACGCGTCGGTACAGAGCATGCCGGAGTTCCTCCGATCGAAGCTTGCCGGCTCATCAATCCGTGCTGTGTATGAACTCTACCAGGCTTGGCGCGAGCAGCCCAACGCCATCGAGACTTTGTGCGCAGCACAGGAGAGCTTTACCGACGCCCACGCCCGTCAACTGGCTCGCAAAGTTCGTGCGGAAGTTCGTGGTTCCGCTGCTGATGGCGAGGGTCTGCCTGGAGCTCAACCCGCACGAAGCCCGATCGCACCGCAAGTGGAATTGCGATCCAGGGAGAGCGACCGCGTGACGGCGATCGCAGAAAAGCCCGCCACCTCTTCGGTCGATCGGAACGAGCGAAGGAGCACATCACTGACGATCAGAGTCCGTCACCAAGATCGCACTGGCTGTCTTCTGGTCGATCGACTCGCGTCTCAAGGTTCACGCCATGCCGTGCTGCTGATCGATGGCGCAGAAGAAGCGGAAGAGGTTCCAGCATCGACGGTCACAATTGAAGAGATCCTGTTCGCATGAAGCTGGTCTTAGACAACCTACTCAGAAATGCTGCTTCATTTGGTGCACCGGCGCAGCGGATTTCCCATCCGAAGGATGGCGCGTTAGCGCAGCAGCCGGAGGCCGAACGCGCCCCCCACAGCGCTGTAGAGAGGCCGGAGGCTGCTGGAAAGCCGCGGCCCACATATTCGGTGCCAGTATTGCCGATCGGCACGCGCGGGGTTCGTGGCGAACAAGGAATAGGGGCGACGGCTGCGTCATTCCCGGAGCAATTCTCCGCATCAATCGTCGGTTGGATTGGATCCCACCTGCTGCAACTCCCAAGCTTTCACTGCCGAGCCTGTTGGTTTGAACCAACGTGGAGGGAGTGGAAGGATTCGCGTTTCCTAGTGCAGGATAGGCTTCGCGCCAGCGATGTATTACGTTACGATTGGGATTGGAGCACATGGCTCTGATCTCGCTTCGCGTCTCCGACCAAGTCGCGGCGGAGTTCTCAATTCTTGCAGCTACCCAGGGCGGCAAATCCGCGCTGCTGCGGCGTCTCATTGCTGACGCACTAGCTGCACCAGCGCCGCGCATCTTGGCGTTGCCGGTCGGACGACCGGAGAAGGTGACGGTGCGATTTCGCGAGAGCGAGATGCGGCAGCTCGTGGAAGTTTCACATCAGCGCGGCATGACCCGCACCGGCTGGATTGTCGCGCTGGTGCGCTCGCGATTGGCGTCGCCCGTGCAGCATTCCCCGAACGAGCATGACGCGCTCCGCGCGATCGTTCGCGAGCTCAACCGGATCGGCGGCAACATCAACCAGATCGCGCGTGCCGCAAACACCAGTGTGCTGCAGGGTAGGGCGGTTGAGCCCGATCTGACAGCAATTGAAGAGGCCAGGCTGGTCATCGAAAGAGAGCTCGCGCAATTACGTAATGCGCTGCACGGCAACGCGGATTATTGGGATGGGCGGCGATGAGTCGGCGCCGCTCGCCTCGGCCGACCGACTTGGCCTCCGAGCTTCCGCCGATCTCCTATGTCTGGGAAACGCCCAATCGGCGCCCGCGGCGCGCCGAGTGGGATATCCCCGATCCGGCCGCTCCCGGCCGCCTTACGCCGGCGATGCGTGCAAAGCTCGAGCGCATCGTGCGCCGAGCACCCGAGGTGATGGTCAAGATCACCGGTCGCACCAAGAGCGTGGCTCACCTCAAGTCGCACCTGGCTTACATCACGCGAAACGGCGAGCTCGATGTGGAAACAGAGCAGGGGGCGACGCTGGCGGGTCGTTCCGGATTGAAAGATCTGCAGCAACGCTGGGAGGATGATGCCGGTCTCGACAACACGCGCCGCCGCGATGGGTCGCTCTCGGTCAACATCATTCTGTCGATGCCGGCTGGCACCGATGCAGTCACCGTCAAGGATTCTTCCCGGGCATTTGCCATCGAGACGTTCGGCTATAATCACGATTACGTCTTCGTCCAGCACCTCGATGACAAGCACCCCCACGTGCACTTGACCGTTCGGTCCCTGGGCCACGACGGCAAGCGCCTCAACCCTCGGAAAGCGGATCTGCAGGCATGGCGGGAGCGGTTTGCTGGCGAACTCCGGCTTCGCGGGATCGCGGCAGAGGCAACGCCGCGACGAACGCGCGGGCGGGTTCGAAAGGCCGATCGCGGGGCGGTCCTCGCTATGCGCAAGCGAAAGATCACGCCCGATGTCGATCGGCTTGCCCGAAATGAGGTGCTTTCGGAAGTGAGGGGCGTCAGGACCGCCAAACATCCTTGGGACGAACAGATTAAGTCACGTCAGGACGCAATCCGGCGGCGTTATCTCGACTATGCCGCGGAGCTACAGCGCTCTGGAGTGGCAGCAGATCACGAGTTAGCGCGCCAGATTCGGCAATTCCTGGACGACATGCCTACTGTCGAGACCCGTCGTGATATACTGAAGAAGGAGCTTTCGGACCTTGCCAGTACCCGGCGCCGCGGCACGGAGCAGAGAACCGATGCCGACCGGCGTGATGGAATACCAGGCGATGAGCGGGACAGATAAGACGCCGCAGGATTGGATATCCTTCGAAGTAGATACGAGCTCCTGGCGGGCAAAAGTTAGGTGGGCGTCCCCAGCACCGACGTCGCCTCGCTCAGGGCTACCTACCATCACGTCCAGGCGATTGTCGTCGCCATTGATCAATACGCCTGCCACCGGCAATCGTGAATTCTTTTGGAATAGACCTCAATCGATAGGCGGAAATCGCAAGAGCGGCGATATTCCGTGAGATCGCCTGTTGCTAAGGTAGCGCATGAGCAAACGAAATCCGCGACACAAGGCAGGCAAACATAAGGATCAGCGATCCAAAATCAGGTTCGACACATTCTCCGTCAGCGAGGAAGATCATCCGAAATTCAAGGCCGCCATGACGGAAGCGGCTTTGGCCGCGGTCGCCGACTTTCCCAAGACACTCGAACTCGTCAAAGACCAGCTTCGCCACCATGATCCGATCGGAATCCTGGCCTGCTACGCGGGATACGGGCTTCTGTCGTTCGGATCTGAGGATGGCTCCAGCGGCAAGCCGGTCGCGGACGTCCTGCAACACCATGCCGAGCTTCTTCAGGCGATTGTCCTGTCAATTCCGCAGGACCAGTGGGGACCGGCTCCCGTGCTGCCACAGATCATGCAAACTGTCTTCGATAGCGTGCCGAAGCTGTCAGATACGTTCTTTTTGCAGAGGTCGCTTGAGGGCCAGAAAGTATCCGACCCGCAAGAGCTGGCTGTTCTCGAATTGCAGGAACGTATCCGTCTTCACACGATGGCTGTGCGCAACTGGGCGCACTTTCTGTCCGTCATCCAGATATCGAAAGAGCTCTATGGACCGCTCGATGGCCCTCTTGTTGCTCATCACGGATTCAGTTTTACGGACCTGATTGAAGTGATGCACTGCGCCGTGCGCGAGTACGAACGGCGGCAAACGGAACATTGGGGAAGGTTTCGCCGGGTTCTTCGTGGACGAAACCCCCGGCAGATTTTCCGGCTCTATTTTCAGAACGTGCCGGGGTTGGTTGGAGATCCGGAAGAGATGCTTGCCGCCATGCCGGGTGTTGACCTGGACGGTGCCAAGGCCGCGGTGATGTCCCACTACGACCTGCGGATAGCCGAATTCGGCACATTCACACCGGACGACCTCGCCAGATTGTCAGGGCGGACTGCGCAAGTGGTCGAAAAAATCCTTCGTGTCATTTCACTTAAGCCCGGCTCTCTTTCGGAAGCCAGGACCGAGTATCTGTTTCTCGGCAATCCTGTCTGGGAGTCTCCGGCTATCGATCTCGAAGATCGCTTCTTCCTCCCGATACCCGTAGCCGTATTCAGTCATATCCACCGCATCATGGAGCGGCTCGCACGTGCTGCCGGACTCAAGGAGGCCGTGGAAAGAACGCGCTCCACCTATCTGCAGCAGAAGCTCGAAGCGACGTTGCGGTCTGCACTCCCGGGCGCAAATATAACGCCCGGCGCCACCTGGAAGATCGGCGATCAGGGCTTTGAGACCGACGTCCTGATCGTTATCGACCGGACCGTGATTGCCGCGGAGGCGAAGGCGAACCGGTTAACGCCGGAAGGCCTGCGCGGAGCGCCCGCCCGCGTCAAACGCCATATCCAGGAGATGGTGCTCGATCCTTCGCTACAGTCGGAGCGACTTGCCAATGTCATTGCGAGCGCGCAAGCGGGCGATGAAGCGTCAATGGCCGTTGTAGCGGGATTGGGGATTGATCCGGCGTCGGTCGACCGGGTTATACGGCTGTCGGTTACGCTCGATGATCTTTCGGTTCTTAGCTCGGCTGAAGGAGAGTTCAAGAAGATCGGCTGGGTGCCACAGGATCACGAGCTCGCACCGACGGTGTTGATCGCCGATCTTCTCTGTATCGTCGACATTCTCGATAAGCCGCTTCTGCTGCTGCATTACTTGAGTGAGCGTACATACTTCCAGAAGGCCCACAATCTGCTGGGTGACGAACTGGACTATCTCGGCATCTATCTTGATAACGGCTTCAACTTCGCTCTTCCGGAGAAGGACATGCTTTTTAACGTTGCAGGCCTGTCCGGACCTATCGACAGCTACTACAATGCCTTGAATGCGGGAATTGCCCCGCCAAAGCCAGAGGCAATCCTGAGCCCTCTCTTCACGCAGATCATCGACCGGCTGAATGAGAAGCGGCCGATGGGTTGGACGACCGTTGGCATTCATTTGCTCGGCGCGGCAAATCCTTCGGAGCAGCGCCGCATAGAGCGATCACTCGACAAATTGCGCACCATGGTCCGGAAGAACTATCGCGACCCGGAACATGTCAGTTCGATGCAGATCCAGCCGTCACAAAAGCACAAAGCGCGTGTTGGGTTTTACCTGTTTCCTGAGCAGCTCCGGCCCGAACTCAAGAAATCACTGGAGCAACTTGCCAACCAGGCCCTCGATGCAAGTGAAAGCCAGGCTGTCGTGCTTTTCGGGCGGAGCACAGAAAGGTGGGACCTTCCCTACGAAGCCGTTCTTGTCGTCAACAGGCGCAAACCCTTGCTGCCGAAGCTGACGTCGAAAGAAGCAAAAGAAATCAGCTAGTTTCCTTCACTGATCTCGCGGACGAGATCGAGAAGTGAGGAAAATCCCCAATCCGAAGGCAGGCCGTTCTGCTGAACCCCTAGCTGCTTGTTGAAATCTCCGGACCAGTGGACGCTTGGACGCCCAATTCGCACGATAACATGTTCCTTCACCAGCCGATCCCGCAACCGTATGGATTCATCCTCAATGAGCTTCGCCCGATCGTGTCGGCCCAAATTCTTGAGACATCCCGCCAGCATTTCGAGACGATTGACGCCGCCCTGGTTCAGCAAGAACGCGTTGGCAAAACCTGCCGATGCAGCCTTCCAGTCTTCCCGCTGGGCCGCGAACTTTCCTTCGAAGTAGGCTTCCATATCCGCCATATCGTAGTGCTCAATAAAATAATTCACTGGCTCGCTAACGGTAGAAACGAACTGATCCTTGTCGCGGACGACGGTTACGGCGCCGACGAAGGACTCAGCATAGAGCGCCACCGGCATACCCAGAACGATGCCGAACTCCGTCTTGCCGCCTTTGAAGGCCGGCGGCAGTTCCTCGATATATTCAAGCGACCTTTCAGCCCACGGCTCTGCGCCCGCATCATCGTCGCGCGGCCAATAAGCGATGAATTCTTCACGCCACGGATTGCAATAGAAGAAGGGCTTGGCTTCGAATGGCTCGTCGCACATGATGCATCTAGGTCCCTCGCAGAGAGCGCCGCTCATGGCGAGTTCTTCCAGCTCCGGGCGTAGAGTGGTGTTGACGAAATGCCAGAACTTGTGCGGGCCAGCATAGCCGCAGGAATTGCAGGTCAGATTATTGACGGCAAATTCGCAGTGGCTTGGCTCAGGAGGTTCTTCCATGCGATCGGCCAACACGGCAAGGAATAATCGAAGAACGCTTCCCAGGTCACGAAAGCCTGCCTGTTGAAGCTGCCCGGCTGCTTTCAAAATGACGTCGCGTTCCTGATCGACCTCGGCGGTACCTTCGAGGAACGGGCGAACATGAGCGCGGGTGATGAGCTGACAAGCCGTCTCCACCGACTCGAGATGGCCGGAGGCATGTGTGTCCCGTTCCAGCTTGACGAGCGGCCCCCTGTAGACGCAGAAGGCGGCTACCAGCTCATTTGTGTCATAGGAGGAAGTGATCGCGGTTTCGAACCGCGCGCGCACTCTGTCACGGCTTTCTTTTGCATCCACATCACACCCCGGCGAAGGTCAGGCAGAGTTCAGGCGTCTTGATGACGGTGCGCTGGTTGCTTCGAAGGTTCGTTTCGTTTGCGACCAGTCTCACAAAGTAGTCATACCCAGGATCACCGCTAACCGTCACCGTGACCGTTCCCCACCGGGATAAGCTGAGAACTAGGGTTCAGACTCAATTGATCCAATAGGCGACGATGGCGGCGAGGTGGACGGCAGCTAAGAAGTTTCTGGCAAGTTTGTCGTAGCGCGTTGCGACAC
>NZ_JADPKS010000093.1 GCF_023074175.1 Bradyrhizobium sp. 139 | reverse complement strand
CGCCATCGCCACCCGCTACGACAAAACCGCCAGAAATTTCCTCGCCGCAATCCACCTCGCGGCTGCTATCATCTGGCTCAATTGAGGACAGGCCCTAGGCCCTAGGCGCTATTGCTGCAGCTGCAAAGAAATCATCACCGCCGCCCGCCCCGGAAATTGTCATGCCCGTGGTAGCAGCTAACAAGGGTGATCGTCTGCCGCTCGCACTCAAACAGGACACGCCGACGGCCACTGAGAGGATGGATGTTGCGTACGTTCAGCCTCGCGAAGAGGAGCAGCCTGATTTGCCAGCGCCAAAGCAAGCCGCTCTCCCGCCGCATCGCGACTTTGCTCCGCGCCATTGGCACGATCCGCACGACCCGAAAGCCAAGCCCGCAAATAAAAGAGCCGACAGCAGAATAGGATCGAGAAAGGGCACGGCTGATCAGCCTCTAAAGCAGGTTGAAGCTAAGCGGTGCCGTGCAGACGGGCTTGATCCACTCTTGAGAAAGCTGAGCTTATCGCAGCCGTGCGATTCCTGACGTGACCTCAGCGGTAATCGCCCTCTGCGCAATTCATTCGTGTCATTATTCGTCTTGCGGCTCATCGCCGTTAATGATTGATTTAGTTCGCAGCATGATCATTGGGGAGCCGCAAGGGATCCGGTCATGCAAGTGCACCAGGCGAATACCTTGGAAGAAATCGAGGTGACGGTCGCTGATAGGATCAGCGAAGTCCCAATGCCGCGTGTGACGCTGAACCCGCGAGATTTCTCAAGTCCCTGTCGAGAAGAGGTTCTGGCGTTATTGAAGCCAGGCGGCGATCGAACGCGCACCCTTTGCCTGGTCACAGGCGCACTGATCGCTGGCTTGCTATTGGGATGGGTTGGCGGCTTTGCTTGGTACGGTCCCATAACTTTCGCGTCGCTCAATTCAACCACTCAGACAGAAGCACTTCCGCGTCGAACTGCCGAAACAAAGTCAGGCCGCAAGACCGAAGGATCGCGACAGACGGTATCGACCCTGGGTCTGCGAACACCGCCAGGCGTAAGTCAAAGGTCTGCGGATCGAGCGAGCATTTCCGCCAAGCCTGCGGCCGCATGGGCGGACGGGATTCATCTATCCGGGGACGCTTCCAGCACGGCGTCTCAGGCCGTCCAAGCAGATATGACGGTGACCGGCTCGATAGCTCCCAGCGCACCTCTCGTCCCGACGCCGGAAACAAGGCCGACAACCATTGAGGGGTGGACTGTTCTTGATGTTCGCGGCGGGACGGCGGTTCTTGGAGGGCCCGATGGGGTTCGGATGGCAACACGCGGCGATACAGTTCCCGGCATCGGGCGAATCGAATCCATCGTGCGTTGGGGCAACCGGTGGATTGTAGCGACAGCTAGTGGATTGATCTCGACGCCGTAAAAAGCGCTCAGACCTCTCTTCCGGCTTTCTACAGCGTATTCGGCAACTTGAGTTCGTGGCGAGTCAGCTCCTCCTTCAGCTGTCGTTCCGCTTCCAAATAGAATTCCTGATCCGCTCCTTAGGCATTCCTGCCTGCTCCCACAGGTGATATGCGTGGCGCTCGATGAGATAAGGGCGGCTTACGATTGCCGTTCTCTTCCGCCTAGTCCGTAACACGGCTAAATCGTCTCAGTGAGTAGCTCTCGTACGGTTCTCTCTGACCCACATCCGGCTCATCATTGCCGTTGCAGCTGCAGGACGGGCGACCGTTCGGTATTGCGTACCAGACGAGACGTATCTCCGCATCTTGTCGCTTGCGAAACGTCCGCAAAAGCGTTTCGTCGATCGTGACCTCAGCCCTCCTATGGAATCAATACAGCATCAGCTTGTTGCGAAGCTCGCGTGCTTCGTCCTTGAAGCTTTCAGGGAGATTTATCGGGATGCCGGAGCGCAGAGGCCGCGATCCCCTCTCTTCGATTATGAACCGGCTCTCCAATCCCTTATCGTCGTAGCTGCCGCGCGTCGCTACGATCTTCGGCCCGTAGACGTGAAAGGCTTGCGGTTTGAACTCCCGCTGCTGGTCATCAACGTTCGCAGCACAGGCAAGCCGCGAACATTCCCGTTGTTCAAGATCTTGACGATCTCGGCCTTCTCGTCGCTGAAGCGAAAATCGGCTTCATCAAAAATGAGCGTGCCCCTGAAAGCATTCAGCGTATGGAAACTCGGCGATACCGTTGATGTACCGCTAGCGAAAAAAACCGCGATAGCAAAGTGAACCAAGCGTCAGAAGGGCGCGAGTCTTGCCGCTTCCATAGTCGCCCCGCAAGCGCAAATATGCTTCATTGAAAGCATCATAGAGCCCGGTCAGGAGCACATAGTACGTGGCGACTTTCTCGAACGATGTACTGAAGTCGACGTAGCGATGAATGAATTGCTCTATGTCAGCGACTAGATGTTCTTCGCTTCCATAAATCGATGGCTCGGATGGAAGCGTTACAACTTCATTCTTCAAGAGGTTGTTGTTCGGAGAGAATGGTACCAGGCGCGTATCGGAGCCGAGATCGATCGCATCCTGCAGCGTCAAACGTCCGGCGTTATAGATTGCGAAAACCGTTCGCCGTTGCTTTGGATCGAATGCCATCTCCACTATGGTGCCATCTTCGAGAATTGCAGAGGCCGTCGGCACGATCTGCTTTTTGTCTCGCCGATGTTAGGTTCCATGAGAGGAGGTTAGCTCGCGCTCTGGAAACACCACAGGAGGGAGATAGCGGCGGAGTTGGCATATCAGCGAGAACCGCGCGTTTGCGGCATCGCGGCATTTAGAGCGCAAAAGAGGGCGATAAGTACCCGAGCTATACAAGACAGCCAATCTGCAATGAAAGACGTTCGATCATTCGCTTGATCATGATTGCGTTCGTGGTATGTAGCAGTCGTTCGACAATGGAGAAGCAATTGCCCAAGAACGCAACGAAGAAGAAAGCTGCGCGCAAGCCATATTCTGCAGCCGATATCAAACTGCTGAAGGCGCACTCGAAAGCAAGAACGCCCGTGGCGAAAGTAGCGAAAACACTGAAGCGTTCAGAGGGCTCACTGAGGCAGAAGGCGCTGTCTTTGGGGATTGGTTTGGGTCATCAAAGGTAGAGCACCCGCGATAGGGTGCCGCGAGGAAGCCGAGGCGCAGAGAGTGACGCTGACCAACTTGGCAAATGCTCGCCCCTGGAACTGACGGTGCAGTAGCCTACTATCCCGCTCCTGCTCACCATCAACTGAGCTGGCTCCGCAAATTTGAACAGGAGGATAAGTGGAATTTCTGCCTGACGGCGGCGATAATCGCCGCGAACAGGAGAGACCATGAGCAGACGACCG
>NZ_JADPKS010000142.1 GCF_023074175.1 Bradyrhizobium sp. 139 | reverse complement strand
TCGAACCCGTGATCGGCCATCTCAAAGCCGAGCATCGAATGGGCCGAAACTATCTCTGGTACCGCCAAGGCGACGCTGCCAACGCCATCCTCGCAGCTGTCGGCTACAACTTCCGCCGCCTGATCCGCTGGCTCAGGCTTTTGTTGTGCCAGATACTCCTCGCCCTTATGGCAACGATTCAACCCGCTCCGGCTTAAAACCGGCGTTCTTCACGGACGACGGCTTAGCTCAGATCGATACATCCCCTGTCTACATGGGCCCGCTCGACCGCACAGCCGGTGAGTGTCTCGGTGCGATCAATGACGCCCGCAAGTGTGACCGTCGTAGGGTTATCGGGCAGCGCGCTGGCGTGCAGCACGAACAGGCCAATCGGAGCCCGATGGTTGTTGGTGACGGTGGAGGCCTTCACTCCGAACTCCTAAGGCGCTGCGGCCTTGCCTGCCGACGCACTCCACCTCAGGGGCATGGAAGGAATAACCTTTCCAGCCGCGCGTGCGCTGCTGCTGCGAGTGGATCTGCGTGGCCCGGCCAAGCGGGAGGGCAAATGCATGCTCGAGAGATGGCCGGCCCTCGATTTTGCGGCGGACGTCGCGGATGATCCGGCCCAGCCGGCCGCGCAGGATGCGCAACTGCCGCTGATGCCACGTGAACTGTTTAGCATGGGCGTAGTGGGAAGCCATCATCGGGCGGCCTTGGCCGCGCGGGGAGCTCCAGTCAGTCGCCAGGCCGCTTGCGCCAGTGGCTCAGGTCCGAGCGCTTGTGCGGGAATGCATGCTGGAAGAACTCTTTGCCGTGAAGAACTGGAAATACGATCCCTGGACCCAGCGCTCGCTTGCGCCCTCATCAGACAGCCGTAGATGTGCTTGAGCAACAACAGCCGATCACCACCAATCGATCTCGCTGGCAAGCAGAACCAGCTCGTGCTGCAGATTGATGATCTGGTCTGACCGCGCCCGGAACAGATCATTGGATCCAGTTGACTTGTGCTTCTTGGCCGCATCGGTGCCTCCGATACGGATTCCCCGGCCGGCTTCCATCGGTGCATGGGGCCGGATTCGCTCGGAATCCACGGCCCGCTTGGTCGGAATGCGCAGATTTCATGCTTAGCCACAGCTGTCCTCAATCAAAGGCCCCCGGAGGGCATGCCGGAGGCCTTCTTGGAGGTTAACTGACTATAGAGCCGCTCGCTTTTCTCCTTTCGCTGTTTTAAGAGAGATTCAAAAGTTGCGCTGAGCGCGGAGCAGCAACTGTAGGCTGGTCTGGTCCTTCAGTTCATACACGCCGGCCGGCTTGGCGATGCCCGACTGAAGAGGCAAGCTCACCGTGCTTCCGCCCGCATACTTCTGGTCGAGCATCGTGTAGGCGATTTCGGACGAGAAAGTCAGATTCTTGACGGGATTCCAGCGCGTGGCCAAACCGACGACCGAATAGTTGAAGTCAGGGTTGCAACCAGCCGCGCCGCTCGACAGTGCCAGAGTCGCGACCAACGCGCCGCAGATATACCCCTTCGCCGTGCTGTTGTATCGCACGGCACCGATCCCTCCGAAGATGGCGGTATTCCAATATGGATTCCAATTGTGGGTGTAGCCGGCGTTAAAACCATAGGTCGTGGTTAACTGCTGACCCGCGCCCGCAACGAACACTGAGTCAGAGACACCAGCGAGGCCTACGCTCTGGTAAGCTCCTGTCAATCCGGTACTACCATAAGCCGCGAAAGCGAACGGCATATATTGGTGGAAGTTGTAAACGCTTGCACCGTTCGTGTAGACACCCTGGACGTTGATCGTGTCGCCGGCACCGGTCGGGACATTTTTGATTGACAATGCAAGCTGACCAGCCCAGCCCCATTTGTCGTTTGGATGCCCTGTCGTTTCATCGGCACCATAATAGCCAGCGTGATTGGCGTGCGCGGCAACCGATGCCTGGAAAAGCCCCCAAGCCTGGTCGACGCGCAGCATTGCTACGAGATCGGGAGACCGTGAACCACCAATGTCGCCAGCACCATATGCGCCCGTGGCAAGAGCTGCGGCCGTCGCACCGCTTACGTTCCAGATGTTGGTAGTGCGGATAACCTGATCCTCGGCCGAGAAGGACGCCGTAATGCCTTGACCGAAGTCAGCGGTATACGCGAACTGGTTAACAGCTTCCCACCCAGCGCCGCCGGGCATAGCGTCGAAGGCGTTTCCAGGATAGTTGGTCCAGGGCGAGGAGAACTGCGACTGCGCTCGACCTAAGGTAAAACCGGCAAACTGCATGAACGCGTAGTAGATGGAGAGCTGACCTCCAGAAATCTGACCGCTGCCGCTTCCGGCCGGATTGGTTCCGCTATAGACGGTTGCGCCGTTGATGGCAGAGGTCCCGGCACCGCTATACCCACCGGCCGTCCAGGTGAAGGCCAACTCAGCGTATGTGCGAAGGACGCCATACTCGGTCGCGGTGCGCGTATCGACGTTGTAGTCAAAACGGGATTGGGCTGTGTAGTAGTTGCTGAGGCGGTTGTGCGCACCACCGAGGCCGCTGGCGGCGGCGGCCCATATGCCGTTCGTGCCCAGCACCGTTGTCCCGCGCACGTAACCGCCGAGCTTGATGCACGTGTCGCTACCAGGAATGTAGTAGAAACCTGCACCGTAGAGCGAGCAGATCTTCACGTATTCAACCGCCTTGGCCCTTACAGGAAGATCGGCCGCGTGTGCGCCCGCTCCTACGAACGTTGCCGCTGAACCCAGGGCAAGAGCCTTCATCAATTTCATCATTGAACCTCCAAGTTGGAACGTCGTTTCCGTCCTTCAAAGATCCGCCGCTGCTAGCCTCACCGACTGGCGGGTGCTTGACGGACGACGTCGAGGCGCCCCCTCTCCGTCAACTGAAGGTCTAATTCGTCTGATCGATTGCATCAATTAATTAATTTTCGCAATCGAAACTCGGGAAACGATCGTTGCAATTTTGCAACAAATCACTGCGACAAGAGGACAAACTGAAGAAACAACCTCCAGGGGGCATCCCAGAGGTTCTCCTTGGAGATTTAGACGTGACCGCTAAGAGCCTCTCTCAGACGATCCGGCAACACAATAACCTGTTGATTTTGTAAATTGATTTTTTTCATGGCGCCCATGCCTTGGGCAGCCTTTCCTCGCGATCCTAAGATAGATAGGTCTCACGCGGGAGGCCACCGCGCGCCCTACTCAAGCCACTAACATGGGCGGATCGTCCAACATGGCCGAAAAGCAAAAAATCGACAGAGGAGTCAGAGACTTGATCTGATGAGCTGGCTCCGCAAATTTGAACAGGAGGATAAGTGGAATTTCTGCCTGACGGCGGCGATAATCGCCGCGAACAGGAGAGACCATGAGCAGACGACCG
>NZ_JADPKS010000010.1 GCF_023074175.1 Bradyrhizobium sp. 139 | reverse complement strand
GGTCGCCCTCATGCAGTTGCGCTTCACTTCGCTCGTTGTGATCAACTCACGATGGGACTTTCACCCATAAGAGTGCACCCATGCTGGGCGCACCAAAAACAAGCCCCGGCCATAGGCCGGGGCTTTCGATCCGCCGTTCGTACTGCGGATCAATATTTCAGAAGAAACGGGCCGCCGAACTTATAATTGAGCCGTGCAGTCAGAAGATCGAAATCCTGGCGGACGCGATCGGTTCCGCCTGCGGGCGCGGGGAAGTGCACCGCTCCGGGCTGCATGAATAGGTGGTCGTACTCGAGGCTGACCGACCAGCTCGGTGCGAAACCGTACTCAATCCCAGCTCCCAATGCACCACCCCAAAAAATGTGGTCGCTCTTCCCAAGCTGCGCGCCCGTGAGGGTCGAGCTAATCTGATAGGTATTGCTCGTCACTGCGGCACCACCTTTGGCGTAAAATAATACGTTGTCCACGGCATAACCGATCTGCCCCGTCACCACGCCGAACGCATCAATCTTGGCCTGGTTGATATCCGCAAACGCGACGCTGTCATTCGAGCCAGTCAAATCAGCCCAGTTCCCCTGGCCTTCAACACCAAGCACGATCTGGCCCATCTGCCTTCGATAGCCGATCTGGCCACCCACAGTACCGCCGGTCGCATCATGGCAGCCCTCAGGCGTGCCGCCATTGAAGTCCCAGCAATTCGAGCTTGAGCCCAAGCCGCCGTTCATACCGACGTAATAGCCGCTCCAGTCGTAGATCGTAGCCGCAACAGGCTGCGGAGCTTTGGTATAGAGAGGCTGGACGGGCTGCGCAGCCAGATCCGCGCCGAATGCGGGCGCCACCGCGCCAAGCGCCACAATGCTTACACTCGCAAGCAACAAGTTCTTCATTTCTACTCTCATGTCTTGAGTGCCCCGAGCCTCGCGCGTCTTAACAACATCCGCGCGAATAGCTGTAACTGCATCGCAACATTTGGGCCGAAAGGAATGCTTGAACCGAACCCTGCGTTAGGTTGCGGCGTTGCGGATCATGTTCAACGGCCTCGCAATGCTCCTTCGCGTGCGAACGTAGATTGCGTAGGCGTGGGCGAAAAGCGGGCTGCTGATCTCAGCGGATGAAGCGCACCGCAAGCCACATGACGCCCAGCCACACCGCAACCGAAAAGAGCAAAGCGCTTTGCAACGTCCTTGCTCTTATCCTGCAACGCCATCGAAGGAGCTGTGATGAGCAACCGGTGAAGCGCCGACCCCGTACAACAGCTATCACTTCATCGTAATCTGCGAACCGGAAGTGAGAGCGATGCTTCCGAATATACGCCAGCCGCTCAGTGGGTGAGAGGCACTGTGCCCACACCTCCCATGCCTCATCATCAAAACACGCGCTATTCTCAAGGACCTCGGCGAGGCGCTCGTCAGGTTTCATGATGCATCCGCTGTACTGACTATCGCGGATCGAGTTCTAGGAGGGAAGCCTCACCTTCGAAACCTCTCAGTTTAGGTAGGCGAGTTCAGCGAATCGAACTCGGCCAGGAAGCATTTTGTCACGGTCAATGCGGCGCTGATCCTGCGCGAGATGAAATGCGAAGAGTGCGATGGCTCTGGATCGCTCTTCTCGCCCAATGCAGATCGCCACGGGCATCGGAGCGGTATAGATGCCGCAGGAGAGTGAAAGGTGCTCCTTGTCTATGCTGTCCGCAATCGTGCTCGCCGTCGCATTCAGTTCAAGCGCTAACTCGCGTGCCAGACATATCTTCTCCGCGGCGTCTCGCAGTCTTCACCGTCAGTGTCTCGGGTCAAATCGGCCATCAGTCACACGTTACACGGCGCTGTTGGGACTGACTCCACGCGAGCACGCGCGTGCCCTCCACGCCGCCTTCCGATTCTGTGCTCGACGAACTGACGGCGGTCGGCGTTCGCCCTCGTGTGGCAGATCGGCAATTTCAAGGCCGAATGCAGCATTAGGAACCACGGCGTGCGGGAACTCGGAGCGGGGCGGAGCAGAACTGCCGGAATTAAAGTAAGCGCCATAGAGCCGGGCGTGCTCACGTCGGTTGCGGGAACGCCAGCTGCGCATAGCGTATCCTAATCCAAAGCCGCCGAAGAAGTTCATAGTGAGAAAAGAAGCGGTGTCATCTCGATGTCCAATCCGGAGGATTGCTTCGATGTGTTACGTCACACTCCCGCCATCGGTCGTTGACTAGTTGGTCGGCGCGAGGCGCCGGATGCCTGGTTCCTACAACGTGACGCTACGTACGATTCAAATCCCTTCGGCGACTATAGCGCGACAATCTGGATGGGACGCACTTCCATCCTGATTGCCGCGCCGCAAGCTACTCCCTGCCACTTGAGATGGCCTGCAGCAGCAGTGTGCGTGGAGCCAGGCATGGTATGCTGATCCGCGGAGTGGCCCACGCCGTGATCGTTGCAGGAAAACGACATTCGTGATGGCTCTCGCAGCTGAAACGTGGACGAGACTAGCCGTCTCGCGACGCACTCGGAGTGCCGTTAGGACCTGGACTACGCGCGGCGGCCGGCAGGCGGTCGCATTGCAGTGCAAGGGGTACCGTACTCATCCTCTGAGACCGAGGGCTTGAATACACGGTTCTTGCCTTGACGATGCCGGAGAACTGGTCCTGTCACCTGTCCCGCGGCATGCCTGCTGACGAGACGGAACTGTTAGGGAAAAGCAGGCTGCCTGTATACCCATCGCTGGGCGATCTCGAAAGGACCGGCGGCTCTCAAAACCAGGACGATGTCTTCTTATTACCCGATCGACTGATCTAACCTACGCCTTATGCAGAATTCCGCCAGGTGCTAGGCCGAACCTCGATTTGATTAGACGAGTAAGAGTTGAACGTCTGATCGAGCAAATCGCCAAGAACGCAGGCGCCATGAATCGGGTCGGACTTGGCTTCACGTGTCGTTCCCTGAGCTAGAACAAGTTTGGCGATTTGCGTACGATTGGCGATAGTACGGTGATCTGGCGGTAAAGCTGCGACTGCCTGGTCGAAAATGTCAGCTAGGATGCGGAGGTCTTCAGGATAGAAGAGGTCACCGTATTGTTTCGCCGGGACTGTTCGTTTGCTGGTGCTCGCCTCGGCTATTGCGCCGAGTTCCAGTTTTGCCGCGACCAGTTCGCTTGTGAGTTCGTCGAGCAGCTTGACCGCTCGGAGCGCGAATTTGTCCTGGCAGATCAGTTGAGCAACGGCCTCCAATTGTAGAGCAATGCGGTGCTCAAGGTGCTCAATGCGCGACGTGCAAACAATCTCCTTCGGCTTGTCGGCTGTCGGGCCCGGGCACAAAAGCTTGCCATGCGTTCCATTTCCGTCCGGCAAATCGGCTGGTCTGCGCGAGAGCCAGTCGCTGTTGCTCAAGGTACAGAGCGCATAGGCTTTCATCGGGAGCAGGAGGAAGATGTTGATCGGGGTGTGCAGCGAGAAGCCGA
>NZ_JADPKS010000086.1 GCF_023074175.1 Bradyrhizobium sp. 139 | reverse complement strand
TCCTTGGCAACCGAGCCGATCGAGCGACCGCTAGACGCTACGAGATCAACCGCTTGCCGCTTGTAGTCATCGGTAAACGAGCGACGTTGACGTCCTTCCGACACCTCCTGGCTCTTCGAGCCTACTACGGGTGTCCATCAATTCGGAGGAGGTTCATCTGCGAGTAGCAAGGAGCTCAAGAGCAGCAGGGCGCTCATCGGTGCTGCGCCCCCTGATCCTTCTCGTGTTTTCGATGGCATAGACGGCGGAAGACACCTCGCTCCTCGCCAACTAGTGAAGTTGAGTTGGAGCACGGGCACGCGGTCGCCTCAGCCGGCCGTTTGACGTCGGTTTGTTGATTTCTTTTCATAAGCACAATACTCGCTCCTCAAAGTAGGTAGGTGTCTTGCCCTTGTTAATGCCAGATGATCAATTAATACTTCGCGGGGGGGGCAATGAACGAGCTCATCAAAGTAGGAGGAGTGCGGCAATGAAAAGAGTGGTCAATCCGTTGCACCTCTCGCGCTTCCTTCAAGTATATGACGATGCCGCCATTCAGAAAGGGATTAGGGTTTCGATAGGTTTTGATTTTCGCGAATACGTATCGATTACAAGGGCCACTCCAACAAAGGACCCGACGTATCCAAATTTCCGGCCAGATCGCTCGCCGATTAGGTTGGGCGAGGGGTATTGGGTCAAAGGCGTCGACGAGCAAAATGAGGTCGCTTTCCTGGCGGCTGCTCGACTCTATGACCTTTCGAACAGCAACCTCGCGGATCACCTTGAGTCTCTAAGTGCGTTTTATGCAGACCCTACCGTACATGCACATCCTCAGGACCGTTGTGCTTGCACAGCACCAAGCGCAAAGACGATAACCGGGAAGGTTGCCTACCACGGGGACCTTTGGGTACGCCGAGACCTTAGAGGAAAGGGCTTACCGAAGATCATATCAGGAATACAGCGCGGCGTATCTTTCCATATGTGGGCTCCTGACTTCGTATGCGCATTTGTAGCGCGCGGACTGCTTAATAAGCGCGTCTCCCCATTGCCGCATTGTGAACCTGGAGGGTCGATATTGCAGCTGGTGGAAGAAAACATTCTGGACGACGAGTGGCTTGTTTGGCTAGCGGGCGATGAATTGAGGGACCTTGTCGATCACCACGAGAGACGCGAGCTGTCTCTGCCATGATGAATTTTGTCAGCCTGACCAAGTGTGAGCGCAAGCGCGCGCCTGCGGGCGTCTACGGCTTACGGAGCTGTAACCGCTCAATCCGTGTGTTCGGGCTAGAGCCTCGGATCAGGACGGCAGTGGTTGTTTTGAACGAGCAACCGAAAGTCATCACGACTGACGCCGGTTTTCATCCAAGCTTGCGGAAAGGCCGGTAGATATGGCGCCATTTCTTCGATTGACCTCCGCAAGCGTGTGGTCCTTTTCGTTGGGGGTCCAAGTCGTGTCGAAGTGCTGCGGCGCACTTTTCGAGCGGGCTAGTCGAGCACGATCCGCTGGTGGGCAAGCTCGCGCGACCGGCGAGGTGACGCCGAAACCGAATGGCGGCGATCAACACTGGCACGCGATCGAGGCGCAGCCTAGTCGTCAGCTCTATGGCGATCGGTCACTCAGTATCGGTTGGAAGTTGTGCCAGGCGACACGATCGGCGTACTCGCCATTTGAGTCAATGGCACCCGCGAAGGTGCGCGCATAAGCCAGCTGGTGGCCTTAGATCCGGTAATCTTGGGAGTCGAATGATGAGCTTAAGGTTTATTAGCTTCACCGGAATGCCTCGCGAGCGCGGAAGGCAACACGGGGAGATAATGCGATCGGAAATCGCAGAAAATGCAGAATTTTATCTGAGACGGTTTTGTGCATACGGCACGAATCAGAAAGCCGTCCAATCCGAAGCGGCTTGCTGGCTTTCCTTTGTCGAGAAGCTATCACCGGAGTATGTCGATGAATTGCGAGGCGTCGCCGAAGCAGCCAATCGGCCTGTGGAAACAGTCACGATGCTCAATATCCGGCACGAAATCTGGCTTCGTCTGATGGCTCGGCGAGCTGTTGATCTGTCCAACTTAGTTCTTGATGGCTGCACCTCTGCCGGATTGATGCCAGACGCGACGGCTCAAGGTGCGGTGATGCTCGCGCAAACCATCGATGGGCAGGCGGCTGTTTGCGGCACTTTGTTTGCCGGAAAGATGCTGAGAGGCAATAGTGTATCTTGGCTCGGAATTTTTGAAGCCGGCTGCGTGGGGCCTACGACCGGTTTAAATGAAGTAGGTATTGGGCTGGTCTGCAACAGCCTCCTTACCGCCATTGATGGCAGGGGTCGGATGACCGCACCGTTTAAGCTGAGAGCCCGCTCCATTCTCGAAGCGCGAACATTCGACCGTGCCGTAAGCGTCATTATCAACACGGACCGTAGCATCTCTATGAACTATCTGATCGGTCATTCTGAGGGTGAGGTTATCAGCATTGAAACCTCTCCCAACGCCAAACGATATCTTTATCCTGAGCACGGAATAATCACTCACGCAAATCACTTCGAGCCTGGAGGAGTTATCGCGTCAGAATGGGAGCGCTTTGTACCCGATAGCCCATTTCGATCCCGCAGGTTCGCCCGTCACCTCCGCTCGAAGCGAGGGGGCATCGATGTAGATCACATTTTGGCAGGTCTAAAAGACCACTTTTCCTATCCGGCCTCGATTTGCTGTCATCCTGCTGAGGGTTCTTGGCCAAATAGCACTCTAGCGGCAGTCATTTTGGATCTGCAGCGGCTCGCGCTGTATGCCACCGATGGGCCGCCGTGCAAAGCGCCGCTACAGCGGTTTGAGCTCACGACCTGAGAACGGCCGCACTCTGCTCACGAGTGTGATGCGTTGTACTCGGTGCGGACGAAGCTGCGCTCTTCTAAGGTATAGGCAGATGAAATGCTCATCGCTACCAATGCTGCGCTGATAGCCCTCATGAGGGCGGGGATCGTGAGTCGGCCTGCGACAGCGGGCGTGCGTGCTCGTCTGTTTGAAACCAACCACGTTTGATCTCTAAGAGTCTGACTCAAAAGTCATGACTTGACGTTGGCCGATCTGGCGATGCGGCGCAGCAGTTGTCGGGTGAGGCAATAAGGAGCCATGCTTCAGCCGAGGTGACGGAGGCCTCCCAATCCTTGGCGAGACGTCGGCAGCGGTTGAGCCAGGCCAACGTGCGTTCGACGACGCAGCGTCGGGCAACAATAACGAAGCCTTTTGCGTCATCCGGGCGTTTGACAACTTCAATCGTGGGCCGGTCGATTTTCCGGAGCGCGTTTTCAAGCTTTTCGCCGGCGTAGCCGCCGTCAGCAAACAAGTGTGCAATAGTCGGGTAGCTCGCACGGGCCAAGATGACGACGGCCGGCGCACCGTCCCGATCCTGAACATTGGCCGGGTGCACGATGGCGCTCAGCAAATTTCCTTGTGTATCGGTGACGATGTGGCGCTTGCGACCTTTGATCTTCTTGCCCGCGTCAAAGCCGCGTGGCCCTCCGCTCTCGGTCGTCTTGACCGATTGACTGTCGATTATCG
>NZ_JADPKS010000141.1 GCF_023074175.1 Bradyrhizobium sp. 139 | reverse complement strand
AAAACGCGCTCTTCGCCGGACATGAAATCGGGGCGGAAAACTGGGCTTTGCTCGCCTCGATCGTCGCCACCTGCAAACTCAACGACGTAAACCCTGCTGCCTACATCGCCGAAACACTCGAGGCGATCATCGACGGCCATCCCCACAGCAGGATCGAAGACCTCATGCCGTGGCGATTCCGCAAAGCGTCAACCCCGCATCAATAGGGTGACGCCTAAGCGCTTACCCTGAAGGATGCCGGCGATGTTCTGAAGATGCCGCGCCGGATGTCGGGATGGCCCGCCGCCAGCCACACTCGAACTCCCCTAGGAACCGGAATCATCGCCGATCCAGAGCCTCGATGATCCGGCGAAGCGCTATAACGTCGATGCCGCCGTTGACAATAATGCACCACCCGCCGGTTAGCTCGATCTCAATCCGTCGCTCGGTTGAATGTGCCGCCACGCTGCGCCATGAGGCGTCGGGGAAGCCGCAGGCTCACCTTCAGCCACAGCTGTCCTGAATTTGGTCCGGTTCGTCGAGAAGGCTCTTCGCCAAGTCACCAGCAGAGAACGCGACAAGCCATATCGTCGCGCCGTCGCTGCTACCAGACGCGGCTCTGACATGCTTTCCAGAACACCTTCTCCTCCTCAGAATAACGCCGCCGCCGGCCCGTCTCCACCACTCCAATCAATTCAGCGCACTGATCGTATGACTGTCCAATACGTACAGTTCTCAACCAGGCCGACTCGCCGCAAGGCGACTCTCCTCGGAAGCTTACACCTCAGAGGCATGGAAGGAATAATCCTTCCAGCCGCGCTGGCGCTGCTGCTGCGAGTGGATCTGCGTGGCCGGCCAAGCATGCTCTGGAACTGGCCGGCCCTCGGTTTCGCGGCGGACGTCGCGGATGACCCGGCCCGACCGGCTGCGCAGGGTACGCAACTGCTGCCGATACCACCTGATGAGCGCTTCGAGCCGCTCGCGCTTATCGGCGCCCAATCGCACAACGCATCCATTTACCGAAATCCTCTTCAGCCATGATTCCTTCCGCCGCCAATAGTGGCGGCAAAAGCAAATGACTGAATCCCTTCAAATTGGTTGAAGCCAACGACTAGCCGCCCCTATCGGCTCTCGGTTAGCGTGACATCAGCCTCGAACGGCGGCGATCTCAGGCCGTCATCGCCACTTCCGCCATAGCTCGACCAAGCTCTGCAACAGCGACGCGAAACAGCGCGAATCTCATATTGTGAGGTCGAATTCAAGAGGCTGGTTGCCTAGGCCACGCGACGGGGCTGCAATCAAGTACCGGCCGCCTCGAGGATATCCCTAAAATTTCGTAGGCCCGCCCGCGGCGCGTTAATCAGAACGGCCATGTTTCCTGGCTTGTGCTGGTTCTCCCACATCTTTGTGTGGGCTCGGGCGATTTCTTTCCACAAGAAGACCTCGCTCATGCAGGGGTCGATGCGACGATCGACTACAAGCCGGTTCGCCGCACTGGCCTGTTTGAGATTGGCAAAATGCGATCCTTGGATTCGTTTCTGGCGCATCCAGACGTACCGAGCGTCGAACGTAATATTGAGCCCCGTGGTCCCCCCGCAGAATACAACCATGCCACCGCGCTTAACGATAATGGTTGAGACTGGGAACGTCTGTTCACCTGGATGCTCGAACACGATGTCGACATCGCGCTTTCCCGAGACATCCCAGATTGCTCTGCCAAACCGCCGAACTTCGTGGATCCAGGTTTTGTATTGCGGCGAATCTATCTTGGGCATTGTGCCACAGCAGTTGAACTCTTTGCGGTTGATGACGCCCTTGGCGCCGAGCGCCAGAACGTACTCGGCTTTACTGGCATCGGAAATAATGCCAATCGCATTAGCACCAGATGCTGCGGCGAGCTGCACCCCGAACACCCCGAGTCCACCCGACGCGCCCCACACTAGCACGGAGTCGCCTGCTTTGAGGACGTGGGGCACGTGCCCGAACAGCATCCGGTAGGCTGTTGCGAGGGTTAGTGTATAGCAAGCTGCCTCCTCCCAGGTGAGATGCTCCGGCTTTGGCATCAACTGTCGCGATTGCACACGGCAGAACTGTGCGAACGAACCGTCAGGGGTTTCATATCCCCAGATCCGCTGGGACGGTGAGAGGAGCGGTTCGCCCCCATTGCAATCCTCGTCATCGCCGTCGTCCTGGTTACAATGAACGATGATCTCGTCACCGACCTTCCAACGCCGAACCTTCGCTCCTACCGCCCACACCACCCCGGCCGCGTCAGACCCGGCAATATGATAATGAAATTTGTGCATGTCGAACGGTGAGATTGGTCTGCCCAAGCCAGCCCAGATTCCGTTGTAGTTGACGCCGGCAGCCGCCACGAACACGAGTACCTCATCGTCGGCAATCGGCCAAGTAGGCACGATCTCAACGAGCATTGACGCCTCAGGAGGCCCGTGGCGTTCGCGGCGTATGGTCCACGCGTACATGCGGGCGGGGACGTGTCCAAGCGGCGGAATCTCACCAACTCCGTAGACTTCCTTCGGAGAGGATGCTGGTGGCGGCAGTTCCTGTGCAATGGTCAAAATGGTGATCCTCCCTCGACATTGTCAGTCGTCAATCTCGGCACAACACCGATCGCTCCTGCCCCATACCATGCGCCTGACATCCGAACCACGTACCGGCAAAAATACGCCGACAACAAGCGGGCATGAACGAGAGTCGGCGTGTCAACCATAAGGCCTAAAGTGTCCCTCAGGTCAGTGTGCCAACAGGGGGGACACAGACCGGCTTCAGAGTCTACCGAAACATTGGGCAAATCGATTGGCATCCGGGCAAGGTCGCTAGGACAACATCGGTCGCACGACTGACAAGGAGAACGAGGCACGCTCTCGCAAATACCAAGCCACGCTGAAGTATCCACACGAGCAATTACACAGCTATTCCAATGATCGACATTGGTCGCCCGGTTTGTTCGTACCAACACCACAGCTCATCGAAGCGCCCGCTACTTATACAGCTCTTCGCAACGCCTTAAGCAAAGAGTGTGCCACCTTGGGTCTGGGGGAAATAAACACCTTTAAAGGTGATAATCCGCTCGGCTACAACAACGTACCGTTTTCGCAGGAATGGACGTCCCAGTGCGTCTAGAAATGCACACGTGTCTCTCGTTGGAAACAAAACAATTCCGCACGTGCGTTGGAAACAAAACAATTCCACACGTGCGCGGCGGCCTCTTAGTCGCGGCTCCTCCGATAGTAATCTGGCACACCAGCCTTTAGTGCCGACCAGTCATCAAGAGAGCTCAGAACAGAAGACATGCCAAATACCGGTCCTCTGCCCGGGTGTGGCTCGGAGCAAAGTCTCCTGGACGCGCAACAGCGGCAGTTGCACATCCTGCGCAGCCGGCTAGGCTGAATCGTCCGCGACATCCGCCGCAAGATCGAAGGTCAGGCTGCGCTCGAGGAGGCGTTCGCCCTCCCGCTTGGCCCGGGCAGATCCGCTCGCAGCAGCAGCGCCAGCGCGTCACCAACAACGGCGGGCTCCCGCTCCCGGTGGTCTGTTCGTGCTACATGCCAGGGCGATGCCCGATAACCCACGACGGGCCACCCCCTGCGGGACGTCATCGACCGCACCTAGACACTCAACGGCTGTGCCATCGAGTGCGCCTACGTCGGAAAGGGATACCGCGGCCACGAACGGGGCAAAATCCCCGTCGCGTCTTCATCTCCGGCCAGAAGCGAGGCGTCTTCCGTGTCGTCAAGCGCGAGCCGCGCCGCCGCTCCGCCATCGAGTCCATCATCGGACACCTGAAAGCCGAAAGTTACCTCGGCCGCTGCTATCTCAACGGCCGCGCCGGCGATGCCGCCAACGTCATCCTCTCCGCTGTTGGCTACAACTGTAAGCGCTTAGGCGTCACCCTATTGATGCGGGGTTGACGCTTTGCGGAATCGCCACGGCATGAGGTCTTCGATCCTGCTGTGGGGATGGCCGTCGATGATCGCCTCGAGTGTTTCGGCGATGTAGGCAGCAGGGTTTACGTCGTTGAGTTTGCAGGTGGCGACGATCGAGGCGAGCAAAGCCCAGTTTTCCGCCCCGATTTCATGTCCGGCGAAGAGCGCGTTTT
>NZ_JADPKS010000015.1 GCF_023074175.1 Bradyrhizobium sp. 139 | reverse complement strand
AGGAACCTTCAACGACGTCAGCGAACTCAAAACCGCGATTGACGAGTGGATCGAGCATCGAAACCAAAACCCAAAGCCCTTCAAGTGGACCGCCAGCGCAAAGTCCATCCTCGCAAAGCACCGCCGAGCCAAAAAAGCGCTCGCAATCACAAAAGCGGGATGCGAATGAATGAGTCAGAACACTAGCAGTGTCAGCGGCGAGCCATAAAGCTTGCCCTGATGATATCGCTTATGAAGATCTCTAACTCCGGCTGTAGAACGGGCGAGATGTAATGTGCCCTTGGGCGTTGCTTCACAATCGATGGCTTCACGCTCGACCAGCGAGAAAACGCGGTGTGGGGCGTCTGCAAGAATCTCGATGAGACGACGGCCAGCATCTTGCCCCAATTGGGCGACAATTGTGTCCGGCAGAAGCCAAAGACCGGCATTGACCAAGCCGACATTACGCCCGGATCCGCCATGATCCACCGTTTCGGCCTCCAGCACACAAACTGAAGCTCCACGTCTTGCCGCTTCAAGCGCCGCCGCGCATCCAGTGAAGCCACCCCCGACAACAACCAAGTCGACTGATAGATTCCTACTTAACGCTGGCGCATCAACTTGTTCGCGGGAGCTTGCGCGTCAAAGAATTGAAGTGCGATTCTCGTTCATATTGTCTGCTCTAATGAATGCCTGAGCGGGGGAAAGCGCCTGGGCTGACAAGAGCAGCAGCAATTTCCGGGCCGGGCGCAATTGGCCCCTCGATAACGCGTGCGGTGTGCCGATACTGTGCTGACGGATGCGCTCCAAGGGCGGACGTCTCATAACCGACGGCGGCCGACCGAGCGCGAGCAGCGCAGAATAACGACGCGATGAAGACCTGCCGCCGCGCATCAAATGTACGCGAGTTCGCACTAAGGATGTGCTGTGGCGGTGCCGCGCGGGCGAGATCCTCGGGGAACGGCTCGGCATCGTGTTGCTGGTCATAAAGTTTCCCAAACATCCGCAATGCGAGCCGATCAACCTATCGATAGATGTGAAGCGCATTCGGACAATAAAGCCGCGAAGAATCCCGATCCAATCTGCCTGTGCCACTGGTTGCGACGACCTCGATCATGATGCCGAAGAACGTGCGTTTGTCCGCTGGACGTCAGGATATGAGCCATAAGCGACAGACGTTCCACGTCTAGGCCGACGCGAATTCAATGTCCATCGAGAAACGCCGTTCGCTAGAAGAAGTCCCGAGCAAGACGGCGATGCGATTTTCCTGAATCGGATCGTTATGACTTCCTGGCTCGCGGATGAAACAGATTGGGGCCGCGCCAACTCTGAAACAGTTCATCAAAACGCCGAAAGCCGCTCAGTTGTCCGGAATCGACGATGCGCGCGGGAAACCTGCGACGTAACTGAGGATGGGAAACTGCCAGCATTAGTAGGTTCGTTGTTCGCGCTTCTTAGGTAATGAGTAAGCTATCTGAAAAGGCACGCGACGCGACCATAACTCCAATGGGCCAAGAGACAATCATGTTTAAAAAGACGACGCGCAAAATCGAGTGCAGGCAAGATACTCTCCCGGTTTCCACAGACCGAGTGTTCGCCGGAACAAGGTGCATCTGGACATTGACCGCGAACGGATGGCGTTCTCCCAG
The DNA here is from genome assembly GCF_023074175.1 of Bradyrhizobium sp. 139. GTDB lineage: Bacteria > Pseudomonadota > Alphaproteobacteria > Rhizobiales > Xanthobacteraceae > Bradyrhizobium. The sequence continues at coordinate 2,731 of NZ_JADPKS010000015.1, read as the reverse complement.
GAAACCGTCGTCGTGCGCTGGGCTTTCGCCAAACCACAATACGCGACCGGATGGATTCCACGTGTTGAACATAAGGCGCAGCTGAGCGCAGCAGCAATCTTCGCGGTTCCCCAATCACACAGAACTGGGCTCCCGATCAAGTCGATGAAGCAGATGGGGAGTCAGGAAGACCGGGCTCAGAAGCGCGAAATCAACGGCCAGGAATGCGTCGTCACCCTCGCGGATTCTGCCTGGCGAACATTGATCGAAACCAAACGCGTTGGCGCGATGCCTACGTAGGCAGGCATGGACACATAAAATGGATACGGATGTTTTCGCGGCTCATGAGTCCAACGTTCGTCGCTATGGGCGCTCGTTTCCCACAGTTTTTACAAAGGCCCTTGGGGCGACGATCTGGGATGAGGCTGGTAAGAGCTATATCGATTTCCTTGTGGGGTCCGGCGCACTCAACTACGGGCACAACAACGCGAATATTGTTGCACCGGGAATTGATTATCTGGCCGGAGGGAACATTCTTTTGTCGCTTGATATGAACACGGTGGCAAAACGTGAATTCATTGAAGTGTTTGTCGATTCGATCCTGAAACCCAGAGGCCTTTCGTACAAGATACAGTTTCCGGGGCCGACCGGTACAAACGCTAACGAAGCTGCGCTTGCGCTTGCTCGAAAATATACTGGCCGGTCGAGCGTCATGGCCTTCACAAATGCATTCCACGGCATGTCGCTGGGCTCCCTAGCGGTATCCGGTTCGGCCTCAACGAGGAACCTCGGTGGCGTTCCTCGCCACGACGTGATCCGCGTCCCATATGACGGCTATCCGAACGGAGCTTTTGATTCCGCGAGTTACATCGACTACGTGCTGGGCGACCCTGGCAGTGGCATAGAGAAGCCTGCTGCAATCATTCTGGAAACCATCCAGGCAGAAGGCGGCATGAACTCCGCATCCGCGGGTTGGCTTGCAGAAATTCAGCGCATTTGCCGTAAGCATAGTGTTATTTTGATTGTCGACGACATTCAGGCAGGTGCAGGGCGAACGGGCGAGTTCTTCTCGTTTGAATTCGCAAGAATCGAGCCCGATATCGTGTGCCTTTCGAAATCTCTAAGCGGTTCAGGCAATCCGCTCTCCATTGTTCTGATTCGTCCTGAGATAGACATATGGAATCCTGGAGAACACAGCGGGACGTTCAGAGGCAACAATCTCGCCTTCGTGACTGCAGGCGCCATGTGCAAGATGTGGTCTGAAAGGCAATTTACTGCAAGCGTCGAGCGGACCGCGGTCAAACTGCAAACCCACCTTGATCGCCTCGTTGCGAAATATCCGTATTTGATCGAACAAAAACGCGGCCGCGGTCTGATGGCCGGCCTTAAGTTCCGTTCACACCTCGTCGTCGGCCGTGTGCACGATATCGCCTTTGAAAACGGCCTCCTGATCGAATCGTCAGGGCCAAATCGCGACGTCATCAAAGTCCTTCCGCCGATAACGATCACCGATGACGAACTCGATCGCGGCATCGCCATCCTCGATCAAGCACTGAAGGAGCAAGCCAATGGTAACTGCCCGAGTATCTCAAGCGCCAGCAATCTCGCCTCTTGTGATCAGAGAGCAGACCGGCTCAATCAGCACTGCGGAAATCATCTCAGTCCTGAAAGGTGAGACTACCGGCCTGCACATCAGACGAGGCTTCAGTATCGAAGTAGCCGAGGAGATCGCCGCGAATTTTACTCGCAATCCCGGTCTCAAAGAGCGGAAAGATGGCGTTCCTGGACAATATGTCGGCGCATCTCACTACAAGAAGGATGCAGCCAGCTATTTCGCAGAAGCGGAAAATGCACGACCGTTCGTCGACGCCCTTTTTGGAAATTTGGTTGATCCGGTCCGCGGATTGTTCGACGCGTTGAGGCGTGAGCTTCATAAGCAGGGCATTGAATTGCGGCTGGCCAACTCAAAGTACGGCCAAGCGAACATCTGTCGCGCTATCTGCTGGTCGGGCACTGGCACGTATGCCTTGGAGCCCCACGATGACGTCGCTCAGGTCCTATGCGCCGGGGAAGAATACGACTTTGCTGCTGCGGCCAAGAACACCGTCGTAGCGCTCAACTTTTATCCTAGCATGCCCGAGGAAGGCGGCGATCTGAGGATATGGAGCCATAAGCCGACGGCGACGGATCGAAAGTCGCAGGGCGTCGAGACCACGGGCTATCCCTATTCGGCAGCTTATCTCGATGCCATTCCTTCTCACGAGTTCAAGCTTCAGGCCGGAGATATAGCTCTGATCGATGGCGGTTTCGTTCACGGCGTTACCCGACAATTAGGCAACGGTGAGCGCCGCCTTCTGCTGAACTGCTTCTTCGGGTTTGCGCGACCGAATCTTGTTCTCTGGTGGACATGAAATTGGAAGCCACAGAAGTGACTGGTACGCCGGTGGTTAAGGCGTGAACACGCATTGTAAAAAGGCGAGAACCATTCTGTGACAGACGGTTGCGTCGATGGAATGGCCAGCGTCTTTCTGACAATGGCGTTGCGCCCGGGCTGCTCACGTTTGGCAATGCCAGATTGCAGTCCTGGCCAGCAAGGGGCCGAGTCCATTAACGAAAATCGGTGCTGAGGATGGTCGCGGCATGGCGCCGGGTCCTAGGGTTCAGACTCAATTGATCCAATAGGCGACGATGGCGGCGAGGTGGACGGCAGCTAAGAAGTTTCTGGCAAGTTTGTCGTAGCGCGTTGCGACAC
>NZ_JADPKS010000029.1 GCF_023074175.1 Bradyrhizobium sp. 139 | reverse complement strand
GCCTGAAAGTTTGAGGGCGGGCGGGCCCGTCCTCGACACGACGGAGCTACGAACGGTGCTGCCAGATCAAGGGATCACGGCTCGTGTGAAAAACAGCGACGACGTAGATCGCATCGTCCATCTCACGAAACACGAGAATGTAGGGGAAGCGACGTAGCAAAGCTCGGCGTGTGTTTTTGAGGGCCGGCGGAAACTGCTTGGGATTGTCCGCAATCCGGATCAGCGCTGCGCGCAAGGCGTCACGAAATTGCGGCACAACATGCGGAGCGTGAGCGTCGTACCAGCGGACTGCATCGGCGAGGTCGGCCCGAGCCGCTTGCGTAAAAAGAACCTCGGCCACTTATCACGACCGACGGTCAAGCTCGGCGTCAATATCTTCCCAGGGAATTGCTTCGCGGCGGTCCACGTCAAAACTCGCCAGCCGACGCTCGAGTTCGGCCTCATGCGCCGGGGTTAACCGTACGTCGGCAGCGGAGAGGCTGTCCCAAAGCTCACCGATGAGGTCGAGCCGTTCCTTGGGCGTCAAGCGGCTGATGTCGAGCGTTGCCATGATCCCGAATCCTTTTGGCCCGCCAACGAAATCACAATCTTCGCCGGCTCGTCGAGACAAATATCGTGATTGCGGCGGCCGGCTGAAAGGGGCGGGATCCGACGATCCTGAACCAATTTCGACGGGGATCGAAAGGCAAGTATGGTGCCCAGGAAAGGACTCGAACCTTCACGGCCGTTAAGCCACTGGCACCTGAAGCCAGCGCGTCTACCAATTCCACCACCTGGGCATGCCGTTTGGGGCACGGAGGCGGTTACTACGGTTCGGTGACGCGGTTGTCAATTCATGCTTGAACCCTGCTTCGGGATGCGGATTGCGCATCGCAAACCGGCCCGATACAAGCCTGACAAGACGCACCCCACCCGCAGGAATGGACCCCATGGCATCGAATCTGGACACGCTCGTCACGGTTTTCGGCGGATCGGGGTTTTTGGGCCGGAATGTCGTCCGCGCGCTGTGCCGCAGGGATTACCGGATCCGGGTCGCGGTGCGGCGGCCGGAACTCGCCGGCTATCTCCAGCCCTCCGGCAAGGTCGGGCAGGTCCATACCGTGCAGGCGAACTTGCGCTATCCGGCCTCGGTCGAGGCGGCGCTGCGTGATTCGCATGTCGTGATCAATCTGGTCGGCATCCTCGCCGAGGGCGGCGCACAGAGGTTTGACGCCGTCCAGGCCAAGGGCGCCGAAACCGTCGCCAAGGCAGCCGCGGCGGCGGGTGCGAGCCTGGTGCATGTCTCGGCGATCGGCGCCGATGCGGACTCGCCCTCGCGCTATGCCAGGGCCAAGGCGGCCGGCGAGGCGGCGGTGTTGGCCGCGGTGCCCTCGGCCACGATCTTCCGCCCCTCCGTGATGTTCGGTCCCGAAGACCAGTTCACCAACCGCTTTGCGGCGCTGGCGCGGATGTCGCCGGTGCTGCCGCTGATCGGCGGCGAGACCAGGATGCAGCCGGTCTATGTCGGCGATGTCGCCACCGCGATCGCGGATGCGGTCGACGGCAAGGCCAAGGCGGGCGCGACCTACGAGCTCGGCGGGCCGGAAGTGCTGACCATGCGCGAGATCATCGAAGCCATCCTCGAGATCGCCGATCGCAAGCGACTGCTGGTGCCGCTGTCGTTCGGCCTCGCCCGCCTCAAGGCTGCGTTGCTGCAATACGCGCCGGGCGCGCTGAAGCTGACGCCGGACCAGGTCACGCTGCTCGAGCGCGACAACATCGTGTCGGACGCGGCGAAGGCCGCCGGCCTGACGCTGGAAGGCCTCGGCATATCAGCCGATTCGCTGGAAGCGATTGCCCCGCAATATCTCTGGCGCTTTCGCGCGGCCGGGCAGTTTCAGCGCAAGAGTGCTTAACGTCACCCTCTCTGCACGTCCTGGCCGGGCTTGACCCGGCCATCCACGTCTTTCTTGACGCGGACACCGAGACGTGGATGCCCGGCACAAGGCCGGGCATGACGAAACTGTGGTGCGAACCTCAGAACTTCAACTTCTTGAACACCGCCTCCGGCAGCGTCTTGATGATCAGCATCACGAGACGCCATTTGCCGCTGACATAGACGACGTCGGTCTTCTTCTCGACGGCCGCGAGGATGGCATCGCCGACGACCGGCGCTTCGACGGTGAGCGGGCCGATCAGCTTCATGCCTTCCGTCATCCTGGTGCGGACGAAACCGGGCTTCACCGTGACGACGTGGACGCCGCCGCGGCTGGCGCGGGCGCGCAGGCCGGACAGGAAGGCGGAGAAGCCCGCCTTTGCCGAGCCGTAGACATAGTTCGAGGCGCGGCCGCGATCGCCGGCAACGGACGACACGCCGACGATCGTGCCAGAGCCGCGGCCTAAAAGCTTTTCCGCGAACAGGCCGAGGATCAGCGACGGGCCCTCGTAGTTGGAGCGCATGATCGTCGTGGCATGCGCCAGATCGCTCTCGGCATTCTCCTGCACGCCCAGCAAACCGACGATCGAGATGACGACATCCGGCAGCGCCGAAAGGCCGCTCACAAAGTCCGCGAACGAGGCGGTGTCGAGCACGTCGAATTTGTAGAGACTGACCTCGACATTGTATCGGGCGCGCAGATCGGCGGCGTCGGGTTCCAGCACGGCGACGTCGCGGCCTGCGAGCCCGACACCGTATCCGGCCCTGGCAAAGGCGCGCGCCGCGGCGCGGCCGATATCGGAGGAGCCACCCAGCAGCAAAATGGTCTTGCGCGACGTCACGGCTGCACCTCATCAAACAGGCGTTGTGAAAGCTTCGAGCGGATGTTTCCGGCGGGATCGAGCGATCTGCGGATCGCGTTGAAGCGTTGCAAGGCGGGATAGCCGGCCTCGAACGTCGCGCGGGACTGGCGCGCGTCCTTGGCGAGATAGAGCCTTCCGCCCGCGGCGACGACCAGGCGATCGATCTCGTCGAGGAAATTCAGGACGTCGCCCTTCACCGGGAAATCCAGCGCCAGCGTGTAGCCGGGCAGCGGAAACGACAAAATACCGTCGCCCTGGCCGAGCTTCTTCAGCACCGCGAGGAAGGAGGCATCGCCGCGCCGGGCAACGCGGTCGAGGATGTCGCCGAGCACGGCGCGCGCGCCTTGCTCGGGGAGCACGCATTGATGCTGGAGGAAGCCGCGGCGGCCGTAGATCCGATTCCAGGCAGCGATACTGTCGAGCGGGAAGAAATACGGATAGAGCGAGACCACGTGGCTGCCACCGGCACGCCGCGCGCCCATGCGGTAGTAGAGCTCGTTGAAGGCGCGAATGCTGTAGCGGTTCAGCGTCATCGACGGCAGATCGATGGGCACTGCGAGCCCGGGATCCTTGCCGGCGGGAAATGCATCGGCGCCTTCGGCAAGCTCGTCTGTCCTTGCGTGCTCGCCGAGATAGATCAGCGCGCGGCCGAGATCGCGCCCGCGCGCCGCGCAGTCGATCCACGCCACCGAATAGGTCGCGGCATCGCTCGCCTCGAGCGCGCGCATGGCGGCGTCGAGATCGGATGCGGAGATCACCCGCTCGCGGATCCACCCCGTTTCGACCGGTCGTAGCCGCATCGTGGCTTCGAGGATCACCCCGGTGAGGCCCATGCCGCCGATGGTCGCGAAGAAAGCATCCGAATTCTGTTCGCGCGAGACCTCGATGGTCTCGCCCTGCCCGGTGCGCAGCAGGATGGCGTCGACATAGCGACCGAAACCGCCCTCGCAATGATGGTTCTTGCCATGCACATCCGCGGCAATGGCGCCGCCGATCGAGACGAAGCGCGTGCCGGGCACGACGAAAGGCAGGAAGCCGCGCGGCCCGAATGTGTCGATCAGGTCCGACAGCAGCACGCCGGCTTCGAGACGGATACGCCCGGTCGCGGGATCGAACGACCTGATCCGGTCGAACCCCGTCATCGCGATCGTCCTCGCGGCGCCGATCGCGGCATCGCCATAGGCGCGGCCGTTGCCGCGCGCGACGGCGCCGGTCACGCCTGCGACGGCCTCACCGACCGCTGCGAAAGACCGCGGCCGCAGCACATCGGTATCGACGACCGGGAAGCGCCCCCAGCCGCTGACGAGGGTCATGGTTCAGCTCCTGTGCAGGGCGCGCCGCGCCTCGCGTTGGAAACTGCCTACTGGTCAAAAGCTTATATTGCGTTGAAGCGCGTCAGCGAGTTTTTGAGAAGTTAACGGCCGAGCGCCGGCTGCGTAGCCCGGATGGAGCGCAGCGCAATCCGGGATCGTGCCACAAGCAACGGCGGCCCCGGATTACGCTTTCGCTCCATCCGGGCTTCTGTAACGGGCCTTGGTTAGTCAATCCCTTTTTGCGTCATCCGCTTGCCGGGAACCTGCTTCTGTACGGGATCAACGCGATGG
>NZ_JADPKS010000173.1 GCF_023074175.1 Bradyrhizobium sp. 139 | reverse complement strand
GAGAAGATGGGGCGTCGATCGCCATCGGGGGCGGGCTTCTCCTAAAGGGGATGCGCCGGTCAGGCGCCGCTGTCGCTGCGCTCTCTCACATAGGCGGCTTCACGCGCCGGGCCGGGGTCGAGCTTGAGCGCCGCCTGCTGCAGGCGCTTCGATCGAGCGCCAATGATAACCTCGCGAAACGTCAGCAAGATTACAGATATGACGAAGGGGGAGAGATAGTAGAGAACGCGGAACAGGAGCATGCCACCCAGCAGTTCCTCGCGGTCCATCTGCCAGAGGCCGACCAGCATGGCGGCGTCGAACACGCCGAGCCCTCCTGGCGAATGGCTGGCAAAACCGAGCAGCGTCGCCGAGACGAAGATCACCGCGACCACGACGAAGCCGAGATTGGGCTCGTCCGGAACCAGCACGTACATCGCGAGCGCGCAGAAGCCGAGATCGATGATGCCGATCGCGATCTGGAGCAGCGTCAGCGGACCGCCCGGCAGCACCACGGTCCAGGGCCCGCGGCCGACCATCCGGGGCTGGGTCCAGACCCAGACCACATAGGCGACCAGCCCCACGATGATCATCATCGCCAGCATCCGGTTCAGCCAGGGCGGAAGCTGGTCGATCGCCGCCGCGGCTTCCGGATGGTAGGAGATGCCGAGGCCGAGCACGGCGGCATTGCCGAGCCAGAAGGTCAGGCCGGCGAGGAAACAGATCTTTGCGACGTCGATCGCGTTCAGGCCATAGGCCGAATAGATGCGGTAGCGCACCGCACCGCCAGTGAAGACGCTGGCGCCGACATTGTGGCCGATCGAATAGCTGGTGAAGGCGGCGAGCGCGTTGATGCGGTAGGGCACATGGGCATGGCCGATCGCACGCACGGCGAACAGATCATAGAAGGTCAGGGTGAAATAGCCCGCGGCCACGAACAGCGCCGCCATCGCAATCTGGCTCGGCTCGGTGCTCTTGATCGCTTCGAGGACCTCGTTGACGTCGATGCCGCGCAGCATGTGGTAGAGCACATAGCAAGCGATGCCGATGACCGCGATGCTGATCACAACGCCAAGCTTATGCAGGACCTGCTTCTGGCGCAGAAACGTCATCGCCCTGCGTATGGCTTCCAGCATCTAGACCTCGAACAACGCTTCAGCGGCCAGGGTGGCCGGCGGACGGGCGGACGACACCCAGGCACCCGGCGAATCCTTGCCGCCGGCTCCGGCATCGCGCATGCCCCCTGCCCCTCCACTAGCGCGTTTCGGGGCGGAGTGGAATTCGGCAATTCGGACAAAAACTCGTGCCTTCAATATTTTAGGCAGGGTTGTGGGCTCCGGATGCACGGTTTGGCGCTTTCGGCGGCAAGACTGACGCGAATCTCCATGGCAATCCTGCGCAGGGGCCATGAAGTTTTGATGATTTCGATCGCACAATGTTCCGTCACGGCTTAAGCCGACGTCAATCTATGGTCTGCGCCTGCCTGTTGAAAGAGGGGGCCGTCGGAGCTGTAGTTCATGGTTTTCCGATGTGCCGAAAGGCCGCGCAGCCGGGCCCTGAGCCCAGCAGCCAGAGTGCACGGCAACATCACAGAGCGGCAGGCGGCGCGGTGCGTGACACCACCCGGTCGCGCAGCCAGGCGCCGATGATGCAGCCGACGAAGTAGCAGGCGAACATGATCAGCCCGAGATCGAGCCAGTAGCCGAAGCGGCCGGGGACCACATGCGCGAACGAGGCCGCGACCACGGCGGCGGCAAGCACGGCGAGCCAGCGCGCGGTCACCTTCGAGGTGCCGTTGCCGCGCTGGACCACCGAGATCCAGCCCATGCAAAAACCCAGCAGCAGCGAACCGATCAGCCAACCCAGATGGAACGAGACGAGATAGGGCATCGTCACCTCACCAGAAATTCGATGCGGCGGTTCTGCGCCTTGCCTTCGTCGGTGTCATTGCCGGCGAGGGGCTGCGTGGCGCCATGGCCGACGGCGGTGAAGCGGGTGGCGAGCAGACCGGCTTTGACCAGATAGTCGATCACCGCCTGCGCGCGCTTCTCCGAGAGAGCCTGGTTGAACGCGTCCTCACCATCGGCATCGGTATGGCCTGCGACCTCGATATTGGTGGTGGGGCAGCGCAGCGCAGTCTCGATCAGATGATCGAGGATTCCTGCGGAATCCAGATCAATGTTGGCGCGCTTCGGCTCGAAGCGGATCTTGCCCTTGTTCAGCAGCTCCGAGAACAATTGCTGGCAGACCGTGCCGTCGACCGGGCCCGCCGCAGGCTTCACCGTGATCTCCGGCTTGTACTGCCAGTTCTTCGGAAAGTCCTTGCCCAGGCCGGCGCGGATCTCGTTGGTGGCCCCCTCGTAGAGCGCATCGCCCGACAGCTTCACCTCGCGATCAGACACCACGAGCGTGCCGGTCGACAGCCGCGACAGCGCGCCGAGGGCTGCAACCACGGCAGTATTGAAGGAGCCGGGCGCGCCGATGCTGGCCTTGAGATTGTCGACGACCTTTTCGGTGAAGAATTTGCGCGACGCGCTGGTTGCGATCGCCGCATGCACGTTGTTGTCGGGTACGTAGCCGGTCAGCGTCACGGTCGCGGCAACCGGATCCTTGTAGGCCTGGAAGATGTAAGGCGGCGCCTTGACCTCGTTGGCGGCGATCGAAAACCCCTCCGGCAGGTGTTTGAGCGCGGCTGCAATCGCCTCACGGCCGCCGAGATCGCGCGCCATGCCTGACAGATTGACCTTGGTGTCTGTTATGGTGATCTTGCCGTCCTTGAGCTTGCCGATCTGGTCGAGCAGCAGCATCGCGGCGGCCTCGAAGCGCGGCGGCGCGCCGCGCGCCAGGCCCATCTGATCGGCGACCTCGGCCCCGTTGACTTCCCTGCGCGCCGCCTCGGTCAGCCGCGCCTTCATCGACGGCAGCGGCGCGGAGCCAGACAGCGTCACCCGCACCACGTCACGCTCGGCGTTCCAGACGAAGGGCTTTGCTTCGGGAACAAGGCGGGTCCGGTCGTCGACCAGGCGCACGCCCGGGACGAGCTCGACCGCCATCACGGCGTCGCGGCGCCCCTCCTCGGAAAAGGCCTCCGCGGCCAGGCTGACGTCCCGGCCATCCACGGCGATTCGGGTCTTGTCCAGAACGGTATCCTTGAGCGCCGCCGAACTGCGGGCGGACAGGTCCACCTCGACCGGCAAGGTATTATTCCAGGCCGCAAATCCCCACATGACGGCCAGGGGGATCAGCCCTGGCCACCATTTGCTGGCCCACCTGAAAAGCTTGTGCATTCGACGACCCGAACTCTGGAACCGGAGACAAAACAAACCCTTGGCGGGCTGTCAAACCGGAAATGGTGCCCTTCCGAAGGCCATGCGTGGACAATTGGAATAACTTTTTCTTCAAGGGTTCTTCCGTAAGTTGAAAATGGAATGCCAGAGTCCGCCAGCCGGTCATGAAACAACTCCGTAACAACGTCATCCGCGCCGGGCTGGGAGCACTCTATTTCAGCGGGGCGCACCACCTGTTGCGCCCGCTTTTGTCGGGCGTCGGCGCCATTTTCATGCTGCACCACGTGCGGCCGGCCCGCGAGACTGTGTTCCAGCCGAACCGGCATCTCGAAGTCGCCCCCGACTTCCTGCGCGCCACCCTGAGCCATTTGCGTTCGCGCGAGATCGACATCGTCAGCATGGACGAGCTGCATGAGCGGCTGGTGCAGGGCCGGTTCGATCGCCGCTTCGCCGCCTTCACCCTCGACGATGGTTACCGCGACAATCTCGACTATGCGCTGCCGGTTCTGCGCGAATTTGACGCGCCCTTGGCCGTCTATGTCGCGAGCGATTTTGCCGAGGGCACCGGACGGCTGTGGTGGATCGCGCTGGAGGCCGTCATTGCCAAGGCCGGACAGATCGACGTCCAGATCGGCAACGCCGCGCTGCGGCTCGATGCGACGTCACCCGCGGCAAAGCAGGCGACGTTCGACCGCCTGCACGACTGGCTGCGCGCACTGCCGGGCGAGCGCGACCTCAAGCGTGAGATCGAAGCGCTCTGTGCCAGATACGGCGTCGACATCGCCGCACTGTGCCGCGGCCTCTGCCTGTCCTGGGACGAGGTGAAGCAGCTCTCCGCCGATCCGCTGGTCACGATCGGCGCGCACACCATCAGCCATTGCAATCTCGCCAGGCAGAGCGAGGAGATCGCCGCGCAGGAGATGGCGGTGAGCCGCGCCCGGATCGAGCATGCGCTGGAGCGTCCCGTGCTGCACTTCGCCTATCCCTATGGCGACCGCGAGGCCGCGGGCGGGCGCGAATTCGCACTCGCGGTAGCCGCCGGCTTCAAGACCGCGGTGACGACGCGCCCGGGCATGCTGTTCGCCGAGAACGCCGGCCACATGACCGCGCTGCCGCGCGTCTCGCTCAACGGCAATTACCAGGACACGCGCATCCTGCCGATCCTGACCTCGGGCGCTGCAACCGCGATGTGGAACGGCTTCCGCCGGATCGCGGCGGCGTAGACCACATTCTCCGCTGTCGTCCCGGACATGCGTCAGCGCAGATCCGGGCCCATACCGCGGAATCCATCGATTGTGATCGATAGACGTACCGAACCAAGTGTCTCCGCCAAACACCTTGTTGTCGCTATGGGTCCCGGATCTGCGCTCCGCTCTGACAACGCTGCGCGTTGCCGGGAGCTGCGCTTGTCCGGGACAAGGACAAGATTGACTCCGCTCCCGCCCGCGCCCAAAACGGCGCAAACAAGGGAGGCACCATGTTCAACGATCTGTTCTCGCTCAAAGGCCGCGTCGCGCTGGTGACGGGCGGCTCGCGCGGTATCGGCAAGATGATCGCGGCGGGGTTTCTCAGTGCCGGCGCCGCGAAAGTCTACATCACCGCACGCAAGGCGGGCCCGTGCGAAGAGACGGCCAAGGAGCTCTCCGCGCAGTACGGCGGCGAATGCATCGCGCTACCGATCGACATCTCGACGCTCGCCGGCGCCGAGCTGCTGGCGAGCGAATTCAGCAAGCGCGAGCCAAAGCTCGACATCCTCGTCAACAATGCGGGCGCGGCCTGGGGCGCGGAGTTCGACGAGTTTCCGGAGAGCGGCTGGGACAAGGTGATGAACCTCAACGTCAAGGCGCCATTCTTCCTGACCAAAGCGCTGGCGCCCACGCTGCGCGCGGCGGCCTCGGCAGAGCGGCCGGCGAAGGTGATCAACATCGCTTCGATCGACGGCATCTTCGTCAATCCGGGCGAGACCTACTCCTACGCGGCGAGCAAGGCTGGCCTGATCCATTTGACGCGGCGCATGGCGGTGAAGCTGATCGGCGACCATGTCGTGGTCACCGCGATCGCGCCGGGCCCGTTCAAATCCGACATGAACCGCGCCGCGCGCGACCATGCCGACGAGGTCTCGACCCGCGTGCCCGCAGGCCGCATCGGCACCGACGAGGACATGGCGGGCGCGGCGATTTATCTCGCCTCTCGCGCGGGAGATTATGTGGTCGGTGCGACCATCGCGGTGGATGGCGGGATTGTCTATGCCAACCCCGGCATCAAGGGGAGCGGGTGGGATAGCTGAGGAGGCGCTTCGCGCTGCTCGCGGCGCGAACGGTGCGCTCCCTCGCCCCGCTCTTGCGGGGAGAGGGTTGGGGTGAGGGGCCTCTCTCCACACATAAGATCGACGTGAGACCTGTACCCCCTCACCCGGATTGCATCTGCGATGCAATCCGTCCTCTCCCCGCAAGCGGGGAGAGGTGAAGAAGCCTACGACTCGATCTTCACATACTCGAAATCACCGGGCTTGTTGTCGATGCCGACTTTCGGCGGCGCGATCCATGAGGCGAACTTGGCGGTCTCGGTGACGGGCTGCATCAGCGAGGCGATGAAGTCGCCGTCGGCAGTCGAAGGCAGCCACTCGTCCTTGCGCCTGGCCCAGGTCGCATCGTCGATCAGGAGGCCGTCGGGTGTGGCGTGCATGCCCTTGAACTCGCCGATGTGGCGATGGAAGGCGACGTTGGGCAGTTTGAGCTGAAACTGATAGCCCGCGGTCGAGATCACCTTGTTCCAGCGCAGCATGCCCTTGACGCAATCCTGGCTGTAATCGTCGCGCAGGCGCATGTTGAGCGCGGTCAGCGCCGGCTCGTCCACAAGCTTGATCTCGCCGTCGATGAACTTCAGTACCGGATAAGTCGCGTTCTTGAGCTGGTGATCGTCCTCGATCTGAGTCTCGTGATAGCGGCCCTTGATGCCGGTGTTGAAGGCGTTCGCCGCGTTGGTCGAGACCTCCGAGCCGAAGAGATCAAGCGACAGCGTATAGTGCAGGTTCAGCTTCTTCTGGATCGTCGGCAGGTCGATCACGCCGAGCGCGCGGACCTTCGCGATGTCGGTCGGATCGATGATGCCGGCTTCGCGCATCGCGTCGCAGGTGCGCTGCACGACGCGGGTAATGCCGGTCTCGCCGACGAACATGTGGTGCGCTTCCTCGGTCAGCATGAAGCGGCAGGTGCGCGACAAGGGATCGAAGCCGGACTGCGCCAGCGAGTGCAGCTGCATCTTGCCGTCGCGATCGGTGAAGTAGGTGAACATGAAGAAGGACAGCCAGTCCGGCGTCGCCTCGTTGAAGGCGCCGAGCATGCGCGGCGCGTCGGCATCGCCGGAGCGACGGCGCAGCAAATCATCGGCTTCCTCGCGGCCGTCGCGGCCGAAATATTTTTGCAGCAGGTAGACCATCGCCCAGAGATGACGACCTTCCTCGACATTGACCTGGAACAGATTGCGCATGTCGTAGAGCGAAGGCGCGGTCTTGCCGAGATGGCGCTGCTGCTCGACGGAGGCCGGCTCGGTGTCGCCCTGGATCACGATCAGGCGGCGCAGCATGGCGCGATATTCGCCGGGGACTTCCTGCCAGGCCGGCTCGCCGAAATGCTCGCCGAACGGCACGACGCGATTCTCTTCCTGGGGCGCAAGCAGAATGCCCCAGCGATAGTCGGGCATGCGCACGTAATCGAACTTGGCCCAGCCGCGCGGATCGACAGAGTACGCGGTGCGAAGGTACACCAGCGACTCCTGAAAACCTTCCGGCCCCATGTCGCTCCACCAATCCATGTACCCGGGATGCCAGCCCTCCAGCGCCTTCAGCACCTGGCGGTCTTCGGCGAGATTGACGTTGTTCGGAATCTTGGTCGAGTAGTCGACGTTCATGATGTTCATGTTCATGGCCGTGCTCCTTGGATTTCTTTCCGTCATGCCCGGCCTTGTGCCGGGCATCCACGTTCTTGCCTGCTGAGAAGGACGTGGATGGCCGGGACATCTAGCGCGAAGACGCGCTTCGCGCTTTTTCCCGGCCATGACGCGGCAAATGTGGCTACACCCTCGTCATATCGAATTTCGGCTTCTGGCCGCTGCCGTAGCGGCGCAACGCGCCTTCCTCGCCGACCGCGTTCGGGCGCTGGAAAATCCAGTTCTGCCATGCGGTGAGGCGCGAGAAAATTTTCGATTCCATCGTCTCCGGACCGACGAAGCGCAGGCTCGCTTCCATGCCGGTGAGGCTGTCGGGCGAAAAGCTCGCGCGCTCCTCGAGGAACACGCGGACCTCATCGTCCCAGTCGATATCGTCGAGCGCGAAGGTGACGAGGCCGAGCTCCTCGGCCTGCTCGGCGTCGAGCGCGGTGCCCATGGTGGCTTCCGCGCGCGCGACGTCGGACGGATCGGCCTGGAAGCGCGATTCCAGCCGCGTCAGGCCGTGGCTCATCGGATACGGACCGAAGTTCATGGCGGAGAGTTCGATCGACGGCGGCGGACGGTTGTCGCCCTGGCGCGTGCCGATCAACATGTAGGAGCGGTCGGCGGCAAAGACGAGCTCGGCCAGTGTGCCGGCAAAGCAGGAGCCGGGCTCGACCAGCGTCACCAGCGTGCGCGAGGTGACGTCGATGCGCTTCAACACGCGCTTCCAATAGTGCCTGATTTCGTTGACCAGCCAGTGCGCCTTATTGGTATTGGTCTCAAGGAAGGCGTCGTTGGCGAGCACATGGGCACGGTCGCCATGGCTCTTGAACACAAGCATCGCGATCTCGAGCTCGTTGATGCGTAGATGCAGGATCGCGTCATCGAGCTCGCGCGCGACCTGGAGTGGCCAGAACGAAGCCCCCTGCGCCATCATGCCGTCGATATCGGCGGGTGGTGCCGCCTCCGGCGCCTTAATCGAGATGGTGGCGATGCGCGCGGCGCGATCGATATCGACGCTGACAAAGCCATAGCGCAGGCTGGTCTCGTCGATGATGCGCTTGAGCGGCGTCAGCGCGATGCCCTTGCCGCTGCCCTTGCGCTTTGAGGCGTCGGCGAATTCTCTGGCGCGCTCGGCAACCTTGCCTTCGAGCTTGCTGTTCGGCGCGATCTCGTCGACGAGCCGCCATTGCACGGCGCGCTTGCCCTTGACGCCTTCTTCGATGGTGCAGAAGAAATCGGCGTGATCGCGGCGGACCTTGCGCTTGTCGACGACGCGCGTGAGGCCGCCGGTACCGGGCAGCACCGCGAGCAGCGGCACTTCGGGCAGCGCAACGGCGGACGAACCGTCGTCGGCAAGGATGATGTGGTCGGTGGCGAGCGCCAGCTCGTAGCCGCCGCCGGCCGCCGAGCCGTTCACCACCGTGATGAAGCGCTGGCCGGAATTTTCCGACGAGTCTTCCATGCCGTTGCGCGTCTCGTTGGTGAACTTGCAGAAGTTGACCTTGTGGGCGTGGGTTGAGCCCGCGAGCATTCGGATATTGGCGCCGGCGCAGAACACGCGGTTCTTGGCTGAGCGCATCACCACGACCTTCACCTCGGGGTGCTCGAAGCGCAGCCGCTGGACCGCGTCGGCAAGCTCGATGTCGACGCCGAGATCGTAGGAATTGAGCTTGAGCAGATAGCCCTCGAACAGGCCGCCGTTCTCATCGACATCCATGGTCAGCGTCGCGACGTCACCTTCGACCGCAAGCTTCCAGTGCCGGTAGCGGGACGGCTCGGTCTGGAAATCGATGAATGTCGCGCCGCCTGCGAGGCGCCGATCTTCCGCGGCCATGGGCCACCCCTAAGCTCGATTATGCGTTTTAGCTGTAGCGTTAGATGCACAATAATGCATCTTTTCGAAGGTGTCTAGCCTTTAACGGCCGTCACATGCATTTTGTTTCATGATCCCTATTGGGATTGCACGATGGCACTGAGCGCGATCCAATTGGTCTTGGACATCCAGCGCGGGTCTCGCCGGGCACATAGGCCCATTGCGGCCATGGAACGGGTCGCTTGCGTTCGGCGGCGCATTCACAGGGAATGCGCTTCCGCAAGATCATGCGGCGCGTCCCGGAAGTCCCTGATCGTCGCGCAGGGCCGCTTTTGCAAATTGCTCAATCGCGTCAAGCGTCGCTCCCGGCGCTTCACGATGCGGGGAATGTCCCGCGCCTGAAATGATTTTCAGATCTACCGGGCAATAGCACTCTTGCTGCGCGATTTCGACCTGACGCAGTGTGCCATATTGGTCGTCCGCGCCTTGCAGGACCATGACGGGGACGCGGACATAGGC
The DNA here is from genome assembly GCF_023074175.1 of Bradyrhizobium sp. 139. Lineage (GTDB taxonomy): Bacteria > Pseudomonadota > Alphaproteobacteria > Rhizobiales > Xanthobacteraceae > Bradyrhizobium. The sequence goes on along the minus strand of NZ_JADPKS010000173.1, from coordinate 154,989 downwards.
GAGATATTCGGAAATGTCCCAGTCGCGGAATTTCGGATCGAGCCAGGCGTCATTCCAGCCATAGAAGGCGTTGTCGACGTCCTTGTGCCAGCGCGAAAGCTTGGACTTGAGATCGGTGGTCTCGAAGGCGGTCTTGATCGCGGCGATCGATGCCACCGAGATGTCCTCGACGATGAAGTGCGGCGCCATCAGCACGAGGCCGTTCAGGCGATGATCCTGATGCGCGCCGGCATAAATCGTCGCGATCGAGCCACCATCGGAATGGCCGAGCAAGAGGCCACGCTTGAAGGAAATCGCATCGAGGACCTTCGGCAGCACGTCCAGCGCCTCGCGCTGCATATAGTCGAGCGGCCGCGGCAGCGCGACCTTACTCGACTGACCATAGCCCGCGCGCGAGTAGACGAAGATGCCAGCGCCGGTGGCCTCTCGCAGTTTTTCCGGGAAGTCGCCCCAGAGGCCGGCGGAGCCGAGGCCTTCATGCAGCATGACGATGGTCGGCGCGTCGGCAGCCGGCGGCGCCAGCCATTTGTATTCGAGGCTGGCGTTGCCGATGCTGAGGAAGCCTGTGGGGGTGAGGGTCATGTTCGTGCCATTCTCTCCGTCGTCATGCCCGGGCTTGACCCGGGCATCCACGCCTTTTCTCAATCGTGGGTGCACGTGGATGGCCGGGTCAAGCCCGGCCATGACGAGCTGTTGCTAATTCGCCCCGTCTCGCAGCTTGAACCGCTGGATCTTCCCCGTCGCGGTCTTCGGCAGCGACTCCACCACATCGATCCAGCGCGGATATTTCCACGGGCCGATCTTCTGCTTGACGTGCTCCTTCAGCATCTCCTGCAAGTTCGCCGTCGTCGCACCCGGGCGCAGCACGACGAAGGCTTTCGGCTTCAGCAGGCCTTCTGGGTCGGCCTCGGGCACGACCGCGGCTTCCAGCACGGCCGGATGCGTGATCAGCGCGCTCTCGACCTCGAACGGCGAGACCCAGATGCCGGAGACCTTGAACATGTCGTCGGCGCGGCCGCAGAAGGTGTAGCGGCCGTCGGCATCCCGGACATATTTGTCACCGGTGCGGGTCCACGGCCCCTCGAAGGTGCGGCGGCTCTTGTGGCGCTGATTCCAGTAACCTTCGCCGGCGGAGGGCGCATCGACCATGAGCTCACCGACCTCGCCGTCGGCGACATCCTGGCCGGCCTCGTTGACGAGCCGCACCGCATAGCCCGGCACGGGCTTGCCGGACGAGCCGTATTTGATGTCGCCGGGCGCGTTCGACAGGAAGATGTGCAGGAGCTCGGTCGAGCCGACACCGTCCAGGATATCGACGCCGAAGCGCGCCTTCCAGCTGTTGCCGACGGATTCCGGCAGCGCTTCGCCGGCCGAGGTGCAGATGCGCAAGGACTTGCCGCCGCGCTCGCTCTTCATCGTCTCGTCGTTGAGCATCGCGGCGAACAGTGTCGGGACGCCGTAGAAGATTGAGGGATTGTAGCGATTCATCAAGTCGAACATGCGCGCCGGCGTCGGGCGCTCGCTGTTCAGCACCACGGTGGCGCCGACCGACATCGGAAACGTCAGCGCATTGCCGAGGCCATAAGCAAAGAACAGCTTTGCCGCGGAGAGACAGACGTCATCCTCGCGGATACCGAGCACCTGCCTGGCATAGGTGTCGGCGGTGGCCTGCAGGTTCGAGTGCAGGTGGCGCACGCCCTTGGGCATGCCGGTCGAGCCGGACGAATAGAGCCAGAACGCGGGCTCATCCGGATGTGTCGCGGCGGTCGTGAACTGATCGTTCTCGCGCGCGAGTTCTTCCGCGAGCTGCTTGTGGCCGTTCATCTTGGCGCCGGAGACCACGACGTGTTCGAGATCCGGCATGCGGCCGACGACGTCCTTGATGATGGGGTAAAGCGCCTCCGAGACGAACAGCACGCGCGCGCGGCAGTCGGCGAGGATATAGGCGTACTGGTCCGCGGTCAGCAGCGTGTTGAGTGGCACCGGCACGATGCCGGCGCGGATCGCGCCCAGAAACACGATCGGGAAATCGACGGTGTCCAGCATGATCATCGCCACGCGCTCTTCGCGGCGGGCGCCGAGACGACGCAGCATGTTGGCGGCGCGCCGCGTTTCCCGCTGGAGCTCGCCGTAAGTGAGCCGCGAGACGGTGTCGTCGAAGGCGAGCTTGCTGCCGCGGCCCTCCTCGACATTGCGCTCGAGCAGCCAGGTCACCGCGTTATAGGATCCCTCGCCCACCGATTTCCCCTCCCGAACTTAGAATTATAATTCATAGAAAGACACTGCGGCGGCTTGCTGTCAATGCCAGCAGGCATTATGTTTCATTAAAACGCGCCGCAGGACATCAGGACATCCGCTAAAGAAGAAACATGACCGACAGTCCCGACGCCGAATCCCGATTTCTCGAACAGCTCGGCCAGCGTGTGCGCACCATGCGCGCGCTGCGCGGTATGTCGCGCAAAGTGCTCGCCAAGGTATCAGGAATTTCAGAGCGCTACATCGCGCAGCTCGAGAGCGGCAAGGGCAACGTCTCGATCGTGCTGTTGCGGCGCGTCTCGGACGCGATGGGCGCGCATCTGGAAGACCTGCTGCCCTCCGCCGATCCGACGCCGGACTGGCAGATGTTTCGCGATCTGCTGCGCAAGGCGACGCCGGCGCAGATCGCGCAGGCCAAGGATCTGCTCGCCGGCGGCAGTGCCTCCGCGCCGCGCCGCGCGCCGTTCTGCGGCATCGCGCTGATCGGCCTGCGCGGCGCCGGCAAATCCACGCTCGGCAGGATGCTGGCGAAGAAGGTCGGCTGGAGTTTTGTGGAGCTCAACAAGGAAGTCGAGCAGCAGAATGGGCTCTCGGTCGCCGAAATCATTGCGCTCTACGGCCAAGAAGGCTTTCGCCGCATGGAGCAGGCGGCACTGCAGCAGCTGCTCGCGCGCGACGAGCTGATGGTGCTGGCGACCGGCGGCGGTATCGTCTCCGAGCCGCTGACCTTCGACCAGATCCTGTCGTCGTTCTACACGATCTGGCTGAAGGCCGAGCCCGAGGAGCACATGGCCCGCGTGCGCCGCCAGGGCGACCTGCGTCCGATGGCGGACGACCGCTCCGCGATGGCCGAGCTGCGCAACATTTTGCTGAGCCGCGAGCCGCTGTATGCGCGTGCGACCGCGGTAGTGGATACCGCTGGCCTCTCCGTCGACGCCGCCGCTGCACGGCTGATCGATGCGGTGCGCCCCGTGCTGCAAAACGAAGCCCGCAGTTTTGGGCTGCGCAGCGTGGCCCTGTAGGGCGGAGCTTCCATGAGTGATAGCGACGTAACGCTTTCCATGTTCGAGCGGATCGGTGGCAATGCCACGATCGAGCGGCTCGTCGAACGCTTCTATGAGCGGATGGATATGTTGCCGGAGGCGCGTGCCATCCGCGTGATGCACGCGGCCGACCTCGGCCTCATCAAGGACGTGCTGAAGCGTTACCTCACCGAATGGACCGGCGGGCCAAAACTCTATTCGGTCGAGAAGGGCCATCCGCGGCTGCGCCAGCGACACATCGGCTTTGCGATCGGCGATGCCGAACGCGATGCGTGGCTACTCTGCATGCGCGGCGCGCTGGAGGAGACGGTCATCGACATGGCCGCGCGGCAAGATCTCGATCGCGCGCTGGCCGGCTTGGCCGACTGGATGCGCAACCGGTAGCAGCGCTGTAGCCTGGATGGAGCGAAGCGCAATCCAGGAAGGCCTCGCCGGCGGTGAGATCCCGGATTTCGCTTCGCTCCATCCAGGCTACAAGAGCTGCGAACGCACCGACTCGGCCGCTTCCCGCAGCAGCGGCAAGAATCGCCCGATCAATTCCTGCGCCGGCACGCGGTCGACATGGGCGCCCATGTTGATGGCAGCGACGATCACATCATCGTAACGGCGGACGGGGACGGAGATGGAGCGGAAATGCGGCTCGGCCTCGCGGTCAACCAGCGAATAGCCCTGCGCACGGTCAGCGATGATGCGCGTGAGCAGCGTCTTGGGATCGGTCACTGTCTGCGGCGTCAGGCGTTCGCGCTTCATCGCCCTGAGGCGCACGGCCAGTTCGGTATCGGTGAGCCGGCCGAGCATGGTGCGGCCGACCGAGGTGCAGAAGGCCGGCAGGCGATATCCGATGTCGAGGCCACCTGAAAAGACGCGCGCGGGACCGCCGCGAGCGATGAACACGACGTCATCGCCGTCGAGCACCGCGAGCGAGGAGATTTCCTGCGCCGCGATGGCGACGCGGTCGAGCACAGGCTGAAGCACGGTGACGAGCTGATTGGACCGCAAATAGGACGCCGCAAGCGTCAGCACATGCGGCGTCAGCGAGAACAGCTTGCCGTCGCCGGCGACGAAGCCGCCACGCTGCAACGTGAACAGGATACGCCGTGCCGTGGCGCGCGGCAGCTCCGCTGCACGGGCAAGATCACTCAAGGTCATCGGGCCGGCGGCCGCGCCGAAGCATTGCAGTAGCCGCAGGCCGCGATCGAGGCTCTCGACGAAATCCGTCGAACGCTCATGGCTGTCGCTCCGCTTCAGCTTGGGCATGAGTGTCGGGACATTCCTGCAAAATAGTGCTTGCTGCCGATCCAAGGCATGTCATAATTCGCCCATTCGTTCAATAGGCGAACAAACGCCATTCCACGAAGGATGCACTCGCCATGATGAGCCAGGAGCAGAATGACCTGATCACTCGCACCGGGCCCAAGGACCCCTGCGGAAAGCTGATGCGGAGCTACTGGCAGCCGGCCGCGCTGGTGGATGAACTGGACGGCGAACGCCCGATCCGGCCCGTCAAACTACTCGGCGAAAACCTGGTGCTGTTCCGCGACGAGACCGGACGCTACGGCCTGATCGACCGTCACTGCGCCCATCGCGGCGCCGACCTCGCCTTCGGGCGGCTCGAGCATGGCGGCCTACGCTGCGCCTTCCATGGCTGGCTGTTCGACGCCACCGGCCAGTGCATCGAAACGCCGGCCGAGCCGAAGGATTCAAAGCTCTGCCAGAACATCCGGCAACGCTCCTATCCCGTGGTGGAGAAGAGCGGCATCCTCTGGGCCTGGCTTGGCGAGGGAGCGCCGCCGGCCTTCCCGGAGCTCGACTGCTTCGTCGCGCCCGGCACGCACACCTTTGCGTTCAAGGGCCACATGGCCTGCAACTGGCTCCAGGCGCTCGAAGTCGGCATCGATCCCGCACACGCCTCCTACCTGCACCGCTTCTTCGAGGATGAGGACACGTCGACCGCCTACGGCAAGCAGTTCCGCGGCGCGTCCGCCGGTAGCGGCCTGCCGATGACGAAGATTTTGCGCGAGTACGATCGCCCGATCATCAATGTCGAGCACACCGAATACGGCCTCAGGCTGATCGCGCTGCGCGAGATCGACGAGGAGCGCACCCATGTGCGCGTCACCAACCAGCTCTTCCCGCACGGCTTCGTCATTCCCATGAGCACGGAGATGACGATCACGCAGTGGCACGTGCCGGTCGATGACGAGAACTGCTACTGGTACGCGATCTTCACCAGCTACGCGAACCCGGTCGACAAGCAGAAGATGCGCGACCAGCGGCTCGAGCTTTACGAGCTGCCCGACTACAAATCGCGTAAGAACCGTAGCAACGACTACGGCTTCGATCCGCACGAGCAGCAGACGGCGACCTACACCGGCATGGGCACCGACATCAACGTGCACGACCAGTGGGCCGTGGAGTCGATGGGCAAGGTCCAGGACCGCACCAAGGAGCATCTCGGCACGAGCGACAAGGCGATCGTGCAATACCGTCGGCTGCTGCGGCAGGAGATCGAAAAGGTCTCCGGCGGCGAGAAGCCGATGCTGCATCTCGACGAGGCCAACGCACGCTCGATCCAGGGACCGGCGACCATGGACGGCATTGGGCCGACGCGCGGCTGGGAGACCTATTGGATGGAAGTCGACGTCAAGCGCCGCCGCGGCGCGCCGTGGACGACGCCGGTGCCGAAGGAGATCGCCGACAACGTGCATCGACTGACGGCGGCGGAGTGATGTTCGTGCACCGGACCCGTAGGGTGGGCAAAGGCGCAAAGCGCCGTGCCCACCATGCTTCCGCGACGACGATAGACGCGGTGGGCACGCTTCGCTTTGCCCACTCTACGGCAGTTGGGGGAGTGGTGAAGTGACTTTCGTTGCGCGTCATGCGCTGTGGTCGGATGAGCAGAAGGACGCGGCGACGCGCATGGGCCGCATCGTCGCGGAGAAGAACCTCGAGGTCATCCGCCTCGCCTTCCCGGACCAGCACGGCATTTTGCGCGGCAAGACCATCATCGCCTCCGAGGCGATCGCCTCGCTCGAAAGCGGCTGCTCTATCACCACGACCATGCTCGCCAAGGACACTTCGCACCGCACAGTGTTTCCGGTGTTCACATCGGGCGGCGGGTTCGGCATGAAGGAGATGGAGGGCGCGGCCGACGTGCTGATGGTCGCTGATCCCACCACGTTCCGCGTGCTGCCATGGGCGCCAGCCACGGGCTGGGTACTGTGCGATCTCTATTTCAATGACGGCCGCCCGGTGCCGTTCGCGACCCGCGGCCTCTATCGCAAGATACTCGAAGAGCTCGGCAGTCGCGGCCACGATTTCGTCTCAGGCCTCGAGGTCGAATTCCACATCTTCAAGCTCGACGACGCGCATATGCGCCCCGAGGACGCCGGCCAGCCCGGCACGCCACCGTCGGTGAGCCTGCTCAGCCACGGCTATCAGTACCTCACCGAGCAGCGCTTCGATCAGATGGAGCCGGTGCTGGAGATTTTACGGCGCGACATCATCGCGCTCGGGCTGCCGTTGCGCTCGGTCGAGGTCGAGTTCGGGCCGAGCCAGTGCGAATTCACCTTCCAGCCGAAGAAGGGAATCGAGGCCGCCGACAACATGGTGCTGTTTCGGAGCGCCGTGAAGCAGATCGCGCGCCGCCACGGCTATCACGCCACCTTCATGTGCCGGCCGAAACTGCCAAACCTGTTCGCGAGCGGCTGGCACCTGCACCAGTCGATCGTCTCGCGGGCGAACGGGGAAAACCTGTTTATGGCAAAGGACGGCGGCGAACCGCTCAGCGCGTTCGGCCGCGCCTGGCTCGCAGGCCTGCTCGATCACGCCCGCGCCTCCACCCTATTCACCACCCCGACCATCAACGGCTACAAGCGCTACCGCTCCTATTCGCTGGCGCCGGACCGTGCGATCTGGGGCCGCGACAACCGCGGCGTGATGATCCGCGTGCTCGGGGCGGCCGGCGATGCCGCCACGCGCCTGGAAAACCGCGTCGGCGAGCCCGCCGCCAACCCCTATCTCTACATGGCCTCGCAAATCCTGAGCGGCCTCGATGGCGTCGACCGCAAGCTCGATCCCGGCCCGTCGGCCGACACGCCCTACGAGACCAAAGCGCCGCTGCTGCCGAAATCCTTGCGCGAGGCCGTCGGCGCGCTGAAGGACGATCCGTTTTTCCGCGAAAAGCTCGGCGCGGAGTTCGTCGACTACTACACCCACATCAAGAACGCCGAGATCGACCGCTTCCTCTCCGAGGTGACCGACTGGGAGCACCGCGAGTATTTCGAGGTGTTTTGACTGAGATACGCCTCACCTCCCCGTGAGGCGACTTCGTCCGCTCTGTTCCGACGACATTTCACCGCTCCCGACGAAGCCATTTTCCACTTCCCTCGAAAACCGCCGGAAAGACGGGGGATGCAGATTGGCTGGCGTGATCAACAATGGAGTTCGGTCATGTGGTGCCAATTGTTCAGCCTGATCTATCGCCTGTCCTGCCGTACCACCCTGATCGAAATCGGGATGGGCCGCCCGCCGCGCTAGCGGCCAGCGAATTTAGGTAAGACGGATTGACCGGTAATGGGATTTTTATGCGCAAGCTGATCCTGATCGCAGCGATATCGCTGCTCGCAACCCAAGTCCATGCCGGCACCCGCGGAGCCTGAGCCTGGCGGCCAGCAACGCGAACCACCAGGCAACCGAGCAGCCAGCCACCGGTGCGCCACAGACAGTCCAGGCGCCGACGCCGCCGGCGGCCATGACCGTGCAGACGGTGACCGCAACACCGACGTCAACCACGCCTGCCGCGTCGGCATCAACGGCCGCCGCGCCAACCGTCACAACGCCCGCTCAGTCTACTGTTACGCCTGCTGCAAGCGCGAGCGAACCAACCAAGCCGAAGCACCGCAATCCGTCAGTCGACGCACGCGTGATCCGCGAACTGCACCGCCACGGGATTTATTGGTGAGAGCGCCGAGCTCTCTCCTCCGTCATTGCGGGCGACGCGAAGCGATCCAGACTGCCACCGCGGAAAGATTCTGGATTGCTTGGCTGCCAATGACGAGGCTGCGGAGCGACTGCCCCTCACTGGCCGAGCGTCTAAATTCCCAGATATTTGTGCTGCAAATCCGGCTCGGCCATCAACTGGTCCGACGTGCCGCTCCACACCGTCTTGCCGCGCTCGATGATGGTGTGACGGTCGCAGATGCGGGCCAGGTGGTCGACGTTCTTGTCGACGACCAGGATCGACTGTCCCCGGCGCTTCAGCAGCGACAGGCAATTCCAGATCTCCTCGCGGATCAGCGGTGCAAGGCCCTCGGTCGCTTCATCCAGGATCAGGAGTTTTGGATTGGTCATCAGCGCGCGGCCGATCGCGAGCATCTGCTGCTCGCCGCCGGAGAGCTGGTTGCCCATGTTCGAGGCGCGTTCGGCGAGCCGCGGGAACAGCACGTAGATGGCGGCCAGCGTCCAGGGATTGCTGCTGCCGAAGCGATCGGCCGCAGCCGCGACGAGATTTTCGCGCACGGTGAGGTTCGGGAAGATCTGGCGTCCCTCGGGGACGAGGCCGACACCGAGCTTGGCGATCCGATACGATGGCAATTGTCGCACCTCGGCGCCCGCAAAGCGGATGCTGCCGGCGCGGGCCGGCGTCAGGCCCATGATGGAGCGGATGGTCGTGGTCTTGCCCATGCCGTTGCGGCCCATCAGCGAGATCATCTCGCCCGGCCTGATCGACAGCGACAGGCCGAACAGCACCTGGGAGAGGCCGTAGCAGGTCTCGATGCCGTCGACGTCGAGCAGCGCGTCAGCCATGGTGTGTCACCACGTGCTGGTCGCCGAGATAGGCGCGCTTGACGTCGTCGTTGGCGCGGATCGCGGCCGGATCGCCCGAGGCGATGACGCGGCCATAGACCAGCACCGAGATACGGTCGGCGAGCGCGAACACCGCCGGCATGTCGTGCTCGACCAGCACGATCGAGACCTCCTTGCGCAGCTCCTGGAGCAGTTTCACCATGCGCTGTGACTCGGTGACGCCGAGGCCCGCCATCGGCTCGTCGAGCAGCAAGAGCTTCGGCTTACTCGCGAGCGCGACCGCAAGCTCGAGTTCGCGCCGCTCGCCATGGCTGAGCCTGCTCACCACGATGTCGGCGCGGTGCAGCAAGCCGACACGGTCGAGCGCAGCATGCGCGGCATCGCGCAGGCCCTTCTCCTTGCGCGCATTGGCGAAGAATCGGAACGACGTGCCGGCATGCGCCTGCGCCGCCAGCGCGACATTGTCGGCGGCGGTGAAGTCGAGCAGCAACGAGGTGATCTGGAACGAACGCGCCAGGCCCAGCGCGCAGCGGCGATAGGCCGGCAGATAAGTGATATCGCGGCCGCCCAGCGAGACGCTGCCGGAATGCGGTTCGAGGTGCCCGGTGAGCTGGCTGATCAGCGTGGTTTTGCCGGCGCCGTTCGGGCCGATGATGGCGTGCAGTTCGCCGGCCGCGACGTCGAGCGAAACGTTGTCCGTCGCGATGATGCCGCCAAAGCGGCGCACCAGCTTTTCGACGCGGAGCAGCGGTTCAGCCACGGCCAACCCTCCCGAGCGCGCCCATGATGCCGCCGCGGCCGAACAGCACGATCAGCAGCAACAGCGGGCCCATGATCAGCGCCCAGTATTCGGTGATTTGCGACAGGAATTCTTCCAGCAGCAGATACACAACCGCACCCATGACCGGGCCGAACAGCGTGCCCATGCCGCCGAGGATGACCATCACCATGAGGTCGCCGGAGCGGGTCCAGTACATCACGGCCGGACTGATGAAATCAGTATTGTTGGCAAGCAGCGCGCCGGCCAGCCCGCACATCATGCCGGAAATGACGAAGCAGACGAGCTGATAGCGTTTGGCCGGAAAGCCGATCGCCTGCATGCGCTGCTCGTTGGAGCGCAGGCCTTGCAAGACGAGGCCGAAGCGCGAATTGGCGATGCGCCAGATCAGGACAATCACGGCAAACACGCAGGCGAGGCAGAGATAATAGAACTGCGTGCGATTGCCGAGATTGATCAGCCCGGAAAAGTCGCTGCGCTTGTAGACGGTGAGGCCGTCGTCGCCGCCGTAACGTGCGAGGCCCGAAGCGACGTAATAGGCCATCTGCGCAAAGGCCAGCGTGATCATGATGAAATAGACGCCGCGGGTGCGCAAGGAGAGCGCGCCGATCACCAGTGCGTAGAGCGCGGAGGCCGCGAGCGCGACCGGGAACTGGATGTAGCCGGAGCCGACACCTTCCTGTGCCAGCATCCCGACCGCGTAGCCGCCGATGCCGAGATAGGCAGCGTGGCCGAAGCTCATCATGCCGCCAAAACCCATGATGAGGTTGAGGCTCGCGGCCGCCAGCGCCAGGATGACGATGCGGGTGAACAGCGTCAGGATGAAGATGTTGCCGGAGAGCTGCGAATAGAGCGGCAGCAGCACGAGGCCCGCCAGCATCAGGGCCGTGGCGGCCTTGCTCACAGTGAAAGCCTTCATCGACGGTTGGCCGGAAACAGCCCCTCCGGCCGAACCACCAGCACGATCGCCATCAACAGATAGATCAGCATGGACGACAGCGCGGGCGCGGCGGTGGAGGCCGCGGCGCCGCTCAGCACCTGACGCAACAGGTTCGGCAGGAAGGCGCGGCCGAGCGTGTCGACCATGCCGACGAAGATCGCGGCGAGGAACGCGCCGCGGATCGAGCCGATGCCGCCGATCACGATGATGACAAAGGCGAGGATCAGGATGTTCTCGCCCATGCCGATCTGCACGGTGAGGATCGGCGCCTGCATCAGGCCGGCGAGGCCGGCGAGCGCGGCGCCCAGGCCGAACACCAGCGTATAGAGCAGCTTGATGTTGATGCCGAGCGCACCGATCATCTCACGGTTGGAGGCGCCGGCGCGGATCAGCATGCCGATGCGGGTGCGCATCACGCCGAGATAGAGCAGCAGCGCGACCAGCAGCGCCACCACGATGATGGCGAGGCGATAGGCGGGATAGTGGATGCCCGGCAGGATCGGCACCGGCACGGTAAGCCAGGCCGGCAGCGGCAGCGCGAGGCCGGCCGGACCCCAGATCAGCCGCACGGCTTCATTGAAGAACAGGATCAGGCCGAAGGTCGCGAGCACGTGGTCGAGATGGTCGCGTCCATAGAGATGCCGCAGCGCGCCCATTTCGAGCACGATGCCCAGCACCAGCGTGGCGCCGAGCGCAAGCAGCGCGCCGAGCAGGAAGCTGCCGGTCCAGGCCGCAAAAGTCGCGGCGAAATAGGCGCCCATCATGTAGAGCGAGCCGTGCGCGAGGTTGACGAGATCCATGATCCCGAACACCAGCGTCAGGCCGGCGGCGAGCAGGAACAGGAGCAGACCGAACTGCAATCCGTTCAGGAACTGTTCGACGACGAGCAGCATCAAAACTCTTTCAGGCGCACGCAGCGTCGCGCCGATGTTCGAACACGGTCGCCATCAGTGAAAGAGCCCCCCTGCCTCTTCAAGGCCGAAAAATGGGTAATGGCAGTATCGTTCCGAGGCAAGAGCGATTTGACACCAAACATGCACTTTGTTGCATGCCGGTGCATGCGATCGAAATTGGCCATGCAAGCCGTGCAAGAAGGCTGCCGTGCAGATGGGGCAACCTGCCGCACCCAAGCGATCACCCTCTCCCCCCCGGCATGCCGGGGAAAGGGCGCGAATGTCGACGTAATGTAGAGAAGGCGTCTAGTGTGACGTCATCTGCCGGGGAAGATCATCCGGCTCGGAAAGCACGCTGTTGACCGTCGCGGCTTCCAGTGCCGCCATCCGGAACAGATAGGCGAGGGTCGCCAATCCGGTGTCTTCCGCCATCTGCGCCAGCTCGAGCGCCATGTCGGACATGTAGCCGAGATTTTCGTTCTCGGTCTGCGCCATGATCTGGCTGTCCCGCATCATGCTCGACATCTCAGGCGCTCTTTGGTTGCGCGGCGAGGCCGCAGAGGTTGGCACGGGCGATGCGGTCGATACGCGGACCGTCCTGCTGGACGATGTTCGTCATCCCGATACGGTCACATACGACATCGAGCGATTCCTGATGGACCTCGATTGTTGCCGCCATGGTCCAGGAATGCTCGACCAGCGTCGGCAATCCCAGCGGCGTAACGATGAATCCGATGTCGTGGAAGCGCGGCAACCACCAGGTCTCCATGACGAGACAGAGACGCTCGATGCCCTGATCGAGACAGAACTCCTGCGCTGCCGCCATCAATTGCAGATTGAACGCGCCGTCGCGGCGCTCGCGCGAGACGAAGAAGCGCGACCACTCCCAGACCAGCGGGTCCGAGGGGCAACCGCGCACCGCGGCGAGATGCGGGAAGACCTCGCTCATCAACGTCGGCTTGGTTGTCGGATACAGGCGGGAGCCGCCGAGCACCCGGCAGTTTTCGAGAGCCAGCAGATAGACCGCGTCCTCATTGTCGTAGGTATCGACCTCGCGGCCATCGGCTTGCGGAGCGCCTCCCATTTCCGCTCCTCGACAAGAATCTGCTGACGAACCCGAAAATGCTGTTGGAGGACGTCCTCGTAGAGGTGCCGGTTGACGGCAGAAATCACATGAATCATGAACTCCCCCATGGCTTGAAATGAGGGAAGCCTCAGCGAAAAAGGCAGAGCCGCCTACTGGGAAATTCCCAGTAGGCGAGGATTTCAGGGATTGATGAGTCTGTGGCGGATCGCGGTCGCGACCGCATGCGTCCGGTTGACGGCGCCGAGTTTGCGCGCAACAGTTGCAAGATGTTCTTCCGCGGTGCGTTGCGTGATGCTCAGTACCTCTCTGCCGGCATTTGCGGATCACGGGAGCGACACGGTCGCAGCTCTTTTGGGTGTAGAGGCTGAACCACTCCGCCGGCCACGTCTTGGCGAGCACCATCTGGGAAAAACGCTGATCGGGATTCGGCAAGCCCGTTGCGATGATATGTTCGAAGCCGTACCGGCCGAACGCGGTTGCAAGCGCGTCCATGGCGTCCGGAACCCTTGGTATGGGCTCCAAGCCCCTCAATGAAGTCGAGCGCTTCCCGGCCATAATCTACGGCATCTACGGCGGACATCGGTGCGTTTCCTGACTCTCGCCGTCCGGTCTAGCACGTCTTTGCGGACCGCCTTAATTCGCTGCTCCCGTAGTTTACGGTATCTCATTGACTCCGAAGATTTAAATCTACTTGTGGAAGAAGTGACGCCAAGTTACACCTGAGGCGTCTGAAGCGGGAAAACCACGATGGAAGACGAGGACATCGCCCTCAACAGCGTGCTCGGCCTGGAACTGAACCGCGTGTTTTTCGCCGTCCGCGAAACGGCGAACAAGCAGAAGATCATCGAGTTCGCGCGCGAAGTGCTGCAACGCGAGCGCGCGAAACGGATCGACAGCGCTTTGCCCGAGGGCCCGGCGAGCTAGGGCGTAATTGCAGTAAGGCGTACGTTCTGCGCGAGCGACGCCCTTCCATCCGAACGTGCCGATTTTGGCCGAAACATTCTGACCGCGAAGCTACTCGGCGTTATCGGTGAGCGAGCTACACTCTCCACCCCACCTGGAGGGACCCCTGGAGGGTGAAAGCAACGTCGCGCTGCCGTTCACGTTGACGTACACTTGCCGCTGGATGACATCGCGGCTCTCGTGAGATGATCGCCACCACGATCCTCCTTGGGATGCCCATGACATGATGACGCTGCGCCAGGTTGAAGTGATCCGTGCCGTGATGGTGACGGGCACCATCGGCGGTGCGGCGAAGCTGCTCAACGTGTCGGCGCCGGGGGTCAGCCGGCTGGTCAAATACACCGAGCGCGCGCTCGGCATCCGGTTCTTTCAGCGCCAGAACGGGCGCTATTTTCCGACGCCGGAAGCCGAAAACATCTTCGAGCAGATCAATGGCGTCTACAAGAAGGTCGACGACCTCTCCGAGCTCATCTCCAAGATCGGCCGCGGCGGGTTGTCGGAACTGCGGATCGGCTCGGTGCCGAGCATCTCGCAGGTGATGGTGCCGCGCGCGATCGAGCGCGTCCGCCGCCGCTATCCCGACCTCGGCATCGACATCAACATCCTCAAGCTTGAGGAAGCGATCGACTATCTCTTGCTCGGCCGCGGCGAGTGCGTGGCGATGAGCTACCGGCTGGAGCATTCCGGGCTCGACTTCATGCCGCTCGCTTCGGGCGAGCTCTACTGCATCGTGCCATCAGGTCACGAGCTTGCCGTCCGCAAGCAGGTCTCGGCCGCCGAGATCACCCGCTATCCGCTGATCGGCATCGATCCCAACGATCCCTACGGCCGGATCATGGCCGAGATCTTCGCGCGCAACCGGCTCGACTACAAGATCACGATCCGCGCGCGCTTTGGCACCACGGTCTGCGCGTTGGTGAAGGCGGGACTCGGCATCGCCATCATCGACCAGTTCACGGTCGCCCATGGCGGCTATCCGGGAATCGAGCTCTTGAAGATCAACGAGCCGACGCGGTTCGACACCTATGTCGCGGTGAAGCGCGGCGCGCCGCTGTCGCTTCATGTCGAGTATTTCATCGAGTCCCTGCGCGCCGAGATGCGCGCGGTGGAGCCCTCCCGCAGCGACGGCAAGGCTGCCCCGGCACGTGTGCGGAAGAAATAACATTATGTTAGGTTTGCCAGATGAATGGGTAATTGTGTTAGGGGCGGGAAAGACTATCGTCGCACCTGGAGCCCGCTTGGAATTGCGCGGATTTTCACGCTAATGGCCGGGACCAAACGCTCCCAACGAGACGATAGCGAACCATGTCCAAGCGCGGATACGCCGCCAGCAAGAAGCTTCTCACCGGCCTGATCGGCGCGCCGATCGCGCATTCCGCGTCCCCTGCCATGCACGAGCGCGCCGCCGAGGCGCTTGGCCTGCGCGGTCACTACCAGCTCATCGAGGTCGCCGGCGCCGATGCGGCCGGGCTCAGCACGATGCTCGAAGGCGTGCGGCGGCTCGGCTTTGCCGGCGTCAACGTCACCTATCCCTACAAGGAAGCGGTGGTCCCGCTGCTCGACGAACTGGCGCCGGCCGCCGCCGCGATGGGCGCGGTCAACACCGTTGTCGTCAGGGATGACCGCCTGACCGGCCACAACACCGACACGACCGGCTTTGCGCGCGCCGTGGCGCCGCTGCTGACACCATCCGGCAACGCCGTCGCCGTGATCGGCGCCGGCGGCGTCGGCAAGGCAATCGCGTTTGCTCTGGCAAGCCTGGACGTGACCGACATCCGCATTTTCGACAGCGTCTCGGCGCGCGCCGAGACGCTGGTCTCCCTGCTTGCTCCACGGGGTGGCGGCAGGGTCGCCGCAAGCGTCGATGACGCGCTGCATGGCGCAACCGGTCTCGTCAACGGCACGCCGGTCGGCATGCTGCCGAACCGGGGCATGCCTGTCGCGGCCACGCTGCTGCACGACAAATTGTGGGTTGCGGACGCCGTCTATTCACCGCTGATCACGCCGCTGCTGGCCGCGGCGCGGGAGCGCGGCGCGCGGATCATGACCGGGCGGGAGCTCGCAATCTATCAGGCCGCCGACGCCTTCGAATTGTTCACCGGCCTTGCCCCATCGACCGAGGTCATGGGAAAGGCTTTCGACGAGGTGATGGCGACGCGAAGTTCGACCTATCACGCAGCGTAACCGAAGCGGCCGGATACAAGGCCGCGGAGACATCAACTAAAAATGGGAGGAGTGACGATGAAATCGACCTTACTGGCAGGCGCCTTGCTTGCCTTCGCGACCGCAACCAGCGTCCACGCGCAGGCGATCAAGTTTGCCGACGTCGCCGAACTCTCGGGCGGCGGCGCCACTGTCGGCACCAACTGGAAGAACGGCATCGACCTCGCGATCGAGGAGATCAACGCCAAGGGCGGCGTGCTCGGCCGCAAGCTCGAAGTCACCCACGCCGATTCGCAGTCCAATCCCGGCGTTGCCCGCGCGCAGGTGCAGAAGGCGCTCGACGCCGAGCCTTATGTGCTGCTCGGGCCCGGCTATTCCGGCTCGGTCAAGGTGACCGCGCCGCTCGCGGCCGAAGCCGGCATCGCCCAGATCATGGGCGGCGAGGCCGCCGAGCTGACGCAGACCGGAAACAAGTTCCTGTTCCGCACCTCGTTCGGCCAGCAATCGTCGATGCCGAAGGTCGCAAAATACATCCACGACGACATGAAGGCGAAGTCGGTCGCGGTGGTCTGGGTCAACAATGACTTTGGCCGCGGCGGGCGCGACGTCATCGTCAAGGAGCTCGACCGGCTCGGCTCCAAGGTGGTCGCCGACCTCTCGACCGAAGCGGGACAAGCCGACTTCGCCGCCGACGTCGGCAAGATCAAGGCCGCCAATCCCGACGCCGTGTTCGTCTACCTGAACGAAGAAGAGAGCGCGCGCATCCTGAAGGAGCTGAAGCGCCAGGGCGTCACCGCGCCGCTGATGGGCGAGACCACGCTGATCGGCCAGAAGGTGATCGAGCTCGCGGGCGATGCCGCCAACGGCGCGCGCGGCCATGTCGGCCTCACCACGGATGCGCCGGTCGATCTCATCAAGACGTTCCGCGACAAGTTTGCCAAGAAGTACAATTACGTGCCCGACCACAACGGGCTGAAGGGTTACCTCGCCGTCTACATGGTGAAAGCCGCCACCGAGAAGATGGGCAAGGTCGATTCCAAGGCGTTCGCCGACACGCTGCACGGCTTGACCATCAAGGCCGCGGACGAGCCGGGCATCTTGATGGATGTCACCTTCAGCGAGACCGGCGACATCGACCGCCAGAGCTTTCTGGTCGAGGTGGTCGAAGGCAAGCAGGTCGTGAAGCAGGTGCTGCCGAAGGTGAAGTGAGACTCTCCTCTTCTCCCTCGCTCCGCTCTTCGCGGGGAGAGGGAGAAAAAGGAACGGGGAGTGACAGACCTGAACTCGCGTCGATCCAGTTCAATCGGGCTTTAACGATCAAAGAGAACCCATGTCCAATCTGTTCGATCTTTTGGTCGCGGGACTGGCCACCGGCGCGATCTACGCCCTGGTCGCGGTCGGCTTCACGCTGCTGTGGCAGACCTCGCAAACCATCAATTTCGCGCAAGGCGAGTTCGTCATGCTACCAGCATTCCTGATGCTCGCGGCGATGCATGCCGGCGCGCCGTTCTGGCTCGCCATCATCCTCGGCATCCTGCTCTCGATGATCCTGCTCGGCCTCGCCTTCAAGCTGCTGCTGGTCGATCCGATGATGCGCCATGGCGTGCTGCCGCTCGCGATCGCCACCATGGCGCTGGCGATCGGCATCAAGGAGGCCGTGAAGCAGTTCTTCAGCGCCGAAGCGTCGCCCTTCCCCTCGATCGTGCCGACCGGCGATATCTCGATTCTCGGACACGCAGTGTCGCTGCAAAGCATCGGCGTCCTCGTCCTCGCCATCTTCGCCGTGCTCGGACTGACCACACTGCTGAACCGCACCTCGCTCGGCCACCAGATGCAGGCGGCGGCGCAGAACCCGACCGTGGCGCGCATCATCGGCGTGCCGGTCGAACGCATGATCCTGCTCACCTTCCTGATCAACGCCTTCCTGGTCGCGCTGGCCTCGCTGCTGATCACGCCGATCTATCTGGCAAAATTCTCCTCCGGTGAGGTGCTGGGCCAGGCCGCCTTCATCGCGGCGATCGTCGGCGGCTTCAACCAGGTGCGCGGCGCGATCGCGGGCGGCCTCCTGATCGGCGTGCTCGATAATCTCGCGGCGTCCTATGTCTCGACGCAATATCGCGCCGCGGTGCCGCTGATCTTCCTGATCCTCGTGATCCTGTTCCGGCCGCAAGGGTTGCTCGGCCGCGCCGAGGAGCGCACGGTATGACCGGATTTGCCAAGCCTCTGAAGATCGCGCTCGGCCTCGTTGTCATCGCCGGCCTGATCGTCATCCCCACGAACTTCAATCGCTACGGCCTGTTCATCCTCAGCCAGTGGGCGGTGATGACAATCGCAGCGATGGGCCTGAACCTCACGCTCGGCTATGCCGGCCAGGTCTCGCTGGCACAGGGCGCCTTCGTCGGGATCGGCGCCTATGCGGCGGCGATCATGACGACGCATGGCTGGCCGTTGCCGGCCGCGATCGTGGTCGCGATTGCCTTGAGCTTCGCGGTCGGCTGGGTGCTCGGCTATCCCGCGCTGCGCGTGCAGCACCACTACCTCGCCTTCGTCACGCTCGCCTTCTCGACACTGGCCTTCCTGGTGTTTCGCAACGAGAGCTGGCTCACCGGCGGCATCTACGGCATCTCCAACATTCCGCGCCCGCACATCTTCGGGCTGGCGACCAACAAGCCGCTGCCGTTTTATTATGTCTGCCTCGGCTCGCTCGCGATCGTGTCGCTGGCGGTGTGGTGGTTGATCCGCTCGCCCTGGGGCCGCGCTTTCATGGCACTGCGCGAAAACCCGCTGCGCGCGCAATCGCTCGGCATCGACACGCGGCGCTACACGCTGATGGCGTTTGCGATCGGCTCGGCTCTCGGCGGTGTCGCCGGCGCGCTCTATGCGCCGCTGACGCAATACATCGACCCCGTGCCGTTCAACCTGTCGCTCTCGCTCGACCTCCTGATGATGGTGATTGTCGGCGGCGCCGGCTTCTTCCTCGGCCCGTTCCTCGGCGCGATGATCGCGGTGCTGCTACCGGAATGGCTGCGCTTCACCGAAGGCTATTACCTGATGCTCTATGCGGTCGCGGTGATGCTGCTGCTGATCTGGTCGCCGACCGGCATCCTGGGAATCCTCGACCGCTATCTCGCCGAGCGGCGAACCAAGACGGCCTCGGCACTGCGCGCCGTCGCAAAGTCCCGGCTGGAGACGGTGCAATGAGCGCGGTCCTCGAAGTCACCAACATCAAGAAGAACTTTGGCGGCATCAGCGCCGTCGACGGCGTCAGCTTCAACGTGCGCGAGGGCGAGATCCTCGGTCTGATCGGCCCGAACGGCTGCGGCAAGTCGACCCTGTTCAACTGCATCCTCGGCCAGCTCACCCCAAGCAGTGGCGAGGTCAAGCTCGACGGCAAGGTGGTCACGGCCTTGCGCCCCGCCGAGCTTAACAAGCTCGGCGTCAGCCGCACCTTCCAGCTGCTACAAGTTTTTCCAAAACTCTCTGTGCGCGAGAACCTGATCCTCGCTGGCCAGGAGCACCAAGGCAGCATGGCCTCGCGCCTGGTCGGCCGCTCCGATGCGGGGCTGACGGGGGCCGCCGACCAGATGATCGGCTTCTTCAAGCTCGATCATCTCGCCAACGAACCGGCTGGCGGACTCTCCTATGGCCAGCAGAAGCTGCTCGATGCCGCCATGGCCTTCATGGGCGGGCCGCGCCTGGTGCTGCTCGATGAGCCCGCCGGCGGCATCAATCCGTCGATGCTATCGGATCTGAAGGAGCGGCTGGTCGCGATCAACCGTGAGAAGAACGCCACCTTCGTGGTGATCGAGCACAACATGGAATTCGTGATGTCGCTGTGCTCGCGCGTGATGGTGATGGCGGAAGGCAAGGTGCTGGCGATGGGACGGCCTGACGAAGTGCGGAAAAATTCCGCCGTGATCGAAGCCTATCTCGGACATTAGGGAGAGCGCGCCATGGGCGACCCGATCCTCTCGGTTCACAATCTCGTCGGCGGCTACGGCAAGATGACGATCCTGAACGGCACGACCTTCGCCGTGCCGCAGGCCACCATCACCACCATCATCGGCCCCAACGGTGCCGGCAAGTCGACCGTGTTCAAGACGATCTTCGGCCTGCTCAAGCTGCGCGAGGGCAAGATCAGTTTCGCGGGCCGTGACGTCACCAATCTGAGCCAGCGTGCGCTGCTCAATGCCGGCATCTGCTACGTGCCGCAGGGCCGCAACATCTTCCCCGAGCTGTCGGTGCGCCATAACATCGAGCTCGGCGGCGTTTCCGCTGGCAAGGGCCTCGACCTACCCAAGCGGATCGAGGCCGCGCTCGACCTGTTCCCGGCGCTGCGGCGCAAGTCGACGCAGCAGGCTTCCACGCTGTCCGGCGGCGAGCAGAAGCAGCTCGAGATCGCCCGCTCGCTACTGCTCGAGCCAAAGCTCGTGCTGATCGACGAGCCCTCGATCGGCCTGTCGCCGCTGATGGTGCAGCAGACTTTCGACATCCTCAAATCCCTGCGCGACCGCGGCGTGACGATCTTGATGATCGAGCAGAATGCGCGCTCGGCGCTGGAGATTTCCGATATCGGCATCGTGCTCGAGCTCGGCCAGACCCGCATGATCGACGGTGCGAAACGCATCTTGAAGGATCCGCGCATCGGCCAGCTCTTCCTCGGAGGAGCCATGGAGGACAACGCGGCATGAACAAGCGCTCGATTGCAACGGTCGCCCTGTCAGGTGCTCTCGACGAAAAGCTCCGCGCCATCGCAACCGCCGGCTTCGACGCGGTCGAGATTTTCGAGAACGATCTGCTGTCGTTCGGCGCAAGGCCGCGCGAGGTGGCGCAGCTGTGCAAGGACCTCAAGCTCGATATCTGCGCGTTTCAGCCGTTCCGCGATTTCGAAGGCATGCCGGAGCCGCAGCGTTCGCGTAACTTTGCCCGCGCCGAGCGCAAGTTCGACCTGATGCAGGAGCTCGGCACCGGTCTGCTGCTGATCTGCTCCAACGTCTCCCCAAGCTCGCTCGGCGGCATCGACCGCGCCGCGGATGATTTTCGCGAACTCGGCGAGCGCGCCGCCAATCGCGCTTTGCGCGTCGGCTACGAGGCGCTGGCCTGGGGATCCCACGTCAACGATTACCGCGACGCCTGGGAGATCGTGCGCCGCGCCGATCACCCCGCGATCGGCGTCATCCTCGACAGCTTTCATGCGCTGGCTCCGGGATTTCCCACCCGCGCGATGGCCTCGATCCCCGGCGACAAGATCTTTCTGGTGCAACTCGCCGACGCACCGAAGCTCGAACTCGACATCCTGTCATGGAGCCGGCACTTCCGCTCCTTCCCCGGCCAGGGCGACCTGCCGGTCGGCGAATTCATGGCGGCGATCGCGGCGACCGGCTATGCCGGGCCGCTGTCGCTGGAAATCTTCAACGACCAGTTCCGCGCCGGCTCGGCCGCGCAGACCGCGGTCGACGGCCTGCGTTCGCTGATCCTGCTGGAGGACCAGCTTGCGCCGGATTGGCCAAAGCTCATCGGCGAGCCCCTGGCGCCGAAGGCCAAGAGCCACGGCACCGGGTTCATCGAGTTTGCCGTCAACGAGACCAAAGCGGGCGACCTCGCCCGCCTGTTCGCGCAGCTCGGCTTCCGCAGAAGCGGCAAGCATCGCAGCAAGGCGGTGGAGCGCTGGTCGCAGGGCAAGGTCGAGCTCGTGATCAATAGCGAGACCGACGGCTTTGCGCATTCGCACTACGTCACGCACGGGCCCGGCGTCTGCGCGATCGCGCTCGATGTCGACAATGCCGGCCTCGCCATGCGGCGCGCCGAGACGCTGAAGGCGCGCACTTTCTACCAGCCGGTCGGGCCGGGCGAGCTCGAGATTCCCGCGATTCACGGCGTCGGCGGCAGCCTGCTGTATTTCCTCGATCAGGCCGGCAAGAACTGGGACACCGATTTCGAGCCCATCGCCGGCGACGCCGGCGCAGACGCGCTGCTCGCCGTCGACCATATCGCGCAGTCGATGCCCTATGACGAGATGCTGTCCTGGCTGCTGTTCTACACCGGCATCCTCGACCTGACGCGCCTGCCGCAGATGGAGATCGCCGACCCCAGGGGGCTCGTCCAAAGCCAGGCCGTCATCAACGGCGACCGGAGCCTGCGCTTCGTGCTCAACGGCTCCTCCGCCAACCGCACGCTGTCGGCGCGCTTTATCTCGGAATTCTTCGGCTCAGGCGTGCAGCACGTCGCGTTCACGTGCCGGGACATTTTTGCGACGGTCGCGGAGATGCGCAAGCGGGGCGCGGATTTCCTGGACATTCCCGACAATTATTACGACGACATCGAAGCCAAATACGACCTTGCGCCCGAGCTGATGGCGCAACTTCGCGCCAACCACATTCTCTACGACCGCGAAGGCGACGGCGAGTTCTTCCAGGTCTACACCCACATCTTCGACGAGCGCTTCTTCTTCGAGATCGTCGAGCGCAGGAATTATCAGGGATTTGGCGCGGCCAATGCCGGGATCCGGCTTGCCGCGCAGGCCCGCGAAGTGCGCCCCGCGAGCATGCCGCGGGTGTAGTTCGGGATTTTCGCTGAGGCGCTTTCTTCACCTCGCCCCGCTTGCGGGGAGAGGTCGGAATACGCGCGTAGCGCGGATTCCGGGTGAGGGGGACTCTCCGCGAGTCCGTCTCGCACCGTGATTGTGGAAGCGGCCCCTCACCCCAACCCTCTCCCCGTAAGAACGGGGACAGGGAGAAAGGAGAGAGCTCAGCTCACTTCATCGCGCATTTGCCGTGGAAGCGGTCCTGGTCGTTCTCGACGATGGTGGCGACCGTCTTCAGCGAGAGCTGGCCTTCGGCGTCCTTGACCACGTCCTGGAGATAGAAGCTCTGCACCGGGATGTGGTTGTTGCCGTATTTGAACGCGCCGCGCAGCGACTTGAAGTTGGCCTTCTCCATCTCGGCCTTCATCGCGTCCTTCTTGCTGGTGTCGCCCTTCACCGCGACCACCGCGCTGTTGATGAGCTGGGCGGCGTCATAGGCCTGGGCGCCGTAATAGGTCGGGCGCAGCCCGGTATATTTCTTGCGATAGTCGGCGACGAAGCGCTTGTTCTGCTCGTTGGGGAGATCGTTGACCCATTCCTGCGCGCCGGGAACGCCCAATGCATTCTCCTTCTGGAGCGGCAGCGAGAGCTCATCGACGGTGAACGCCGTATAGAGCGGCATCGTGCTCTTCAGGCCGGCCTGCGCATATTGATTGAGGAACTGCACGCCGGCCGCACCGGGATAGAACACGAAGATCGACTCGGCGCCTGACGCGCGCGCCTTCGAGAGCTCGGCGGAGAAGTCGAGCTGGCTCGGCCATACCGTGTATTCCTCGCCCTTGACCTCACCCTTGAACGTGCTCTTCACGCCCGCAAGCATGTCCTTGCCGGCCGCGTAGTTCGGCCCGATCAGGAACACGCTCTTGACGCCCTTCTGGTTCATGTACAGGCCCATGGCAGCCGGCGTCTGGTCGTTCTGCCAGGAGGTCGAGAACACGTAAGACGAGCAGAGCTCGCCCGCGAGCTGCGACGGGCCGGCATTGGCCGAGATCAGGAAGGTTTGCGAGTCCACCGCAGTCTTGAGCGAGGCCAGCAGCACGTTCGACCAGATGTAGCCGACGATGAAATCGACCTTGTCGGACTGCACCAGCTTCTCGGTCTTCTGCTTGCCGACATCGGGCTTCTGCCCGTCGTCCTCGTAGATCACCTCGACCGGCTTGCCGCCCATCTTGCGGCCGATGTGATCCAGCGCGAGTTCGAACGAGTTGCGCATGTCGTTGCCGATCACGGCGGTCGGGCCGCTGAAGGTCGAAACGAAGCCGATCTTGATGGTGTCGCCGGCGAACGCCGGGCTTGCCAGCGCGAGCGCAGCCGCGCCCGCCAGCCAGAATGCTGTTCTCATAACCACTCCCCTCCTCAATTCTCTTTGTCCCGGAACGGGGTGATCGCCGCCCAGGATCGTCTCTTTAGAGCGCAAAATCCGTCGAGCCGCCAATGGCCTCGGCGCCTTCCCTGCACCATAATTCGCGCTAATCGTTAATGGCAAGAACTATAGTTCTACTCATTTCGGCGAGGGCTGCGGCGCTTTTTCGCCGACCTCGATACAGGCCGCCTATTCCCCCATAGACGACGGCTATTGGACCGCGGGTCACTTTGCGCACTTAAATGAAGCGGAGAAGCAGCGAGATTCGAGGGCCGCACCATGACCACCACACCCCATCGCGTCGTCATCGTCGGGGCCGGCTTCGGCGGGCTGGAAGCGACCTATCGGCTCGCCGGCGTCCCTGTCGCGATCACATTGATCGACCGCCGCAACCATCATCTATTCCAGCCGCTGCTCTACCAGGTCGCGACCGCCTCGCTCGCCACCAGCGAGATCGCCTGGCCGGTCCGGCATCTCATGCGCGGCCGGCGCGAGGTGACGACGCTGTTTGCGACCGTCAACGGCGTCGATGCCGGCAGACGCACGGTCCTGCTCGATGACGGCAGCGAAGCGCCGTACGACACGCTGGTACTCGCAACCGGCGCCCGCCATGCCTATTTCGGCCATGACGAGTGGGAGCAGTTCGCGCCCGGCCTGAAGACGCTGGAAGACGCGACCACGCTGCGCCGGCACATCCTGGTGGCATTCGAGCGCGCCGAGCGCGAGACCGATCCGGCCCGGCGCGCGGCGCGCTTGACCTTCGTCATCGTCGGCGCGGGTCCGACCGGTGTCGAGCTCGCGGGCACCATCGCGGAGATGGCGCACCAGACCCTGCCGGAAGATTTCCGCAACATCGACACGACCAAGGCGCGCGTTGTGCTGATCGAGGCGGGCCCGCGCGTGCTCGCAGGCTTCGCCGACGATCTCTCGGCCTATGCGCAGGCTTCGCTCGAGAAGATCGGTGTCGAGGTGGTGCTGGGGCAGGCCGTCACCGAGATCGACCGCGACGGCGTGGTGTTCGGCGGCACGCGGCTCGACGCCAAGACCAAGATCTGGGCGGCCGGCGTGCGCGCATCGCCCGCCGCCGAATGGCTGAGCGCGCCATCCGACCGTGCCGGGCGCGTGCAAGTGGAGGCCGACCTGACGATCCCCGGCCATCCCGAGATCTTTGCGATCGGCGACACCGTGACCATCGACGCCTGGGAGGGCAAACCGGTGCCCGGCATCGCGCCGGCCGCCAAACAGCAGGGACGTCATGTCGCCGAGACCATCAAAGCGCGCCTGCGCGGAGAGCCGACAGGCCCGTTCCGCTACAAGCATGCCGGCAGCCTTGCACAGATCGGCAAGCGGCTCGCGGTGATCGACTTCGGCCGTATCAAGCTGCGCGGCACCATCGCATGGTGGATCTGGGGCATCGCCCACATCTATTTCCTGATCGGCCTGCGCCACCGCCTCAGCGTCGCCCTGAGCTGGCTCTGGATCTATGCACGCGACCAGCGCGCCGCGCGCCTGATCACGCAGGGGAGCAGCAAGGTGGTGGGGTGACCTTTCCCCCTCTCCCCGTTCTTACGGGGTGAGGGGCTGCCTCCGCAAATACGCAGGAAGTTGGACTCGTGGAGGCTCCCCCTCACCCGGAATTTGCTACGCAAATTCCGGCCTCTCCCCGCACGCGGGGAGAGGCGAAGGCAGCCGCAGTCGCCGCAACAGCTTTCGCTACTTCACCAACTCACACCCGCCCTCGGCCATCGGGCGAAACGCCTGATCCGCCGAAATTGTCGAGACCAGCTTGTAATAGTCGTAGGGGTACTTCGACTCCTCCGGCTTCTTCACCTCGAACAGATACATCGGATGCACGACGCGGCCGTCCTGACGGATGGCGGTGTCGCCGAACAGCTTGTCCTTGCCTTGAACTTCTTCATCTCGGGGACGACGTCCTTTGCGTTGTCGCTTCCGGTGGCTGCGACCGCGCGGAGATAGGAGAGTGTGGAGGCATAGACGCCGGCCTGATTGCCGCTCGGCATCTTGCCGTTCATGCCGGGCCGCGCAGCAAAGCGTTTCGCAAAGGCGCGGGTATCGTCGTTCATGTCCCAGTAGAAGGCCTCCATGAGCTGGAGCCCCTGCGCGACCTTGATGCCCATGCCGTGGACGTCGTTGATGAAGAGCAGGAAGGCGACAAGCTTCTGCCCGCCCTGCTGGATGCCGAACTCGGCCGCCTGCTTCACCGCGTTGATGGTATCGCCGCCGGCGTTGGCGAGCCCGATCACCTGCGCCTTCGAACCCTGCGCCTGCAACAGAAATGACGCGAAGTCGGAGGTGCCCAGCGGATGCTTGCTGGATCCGACCACCTTGCCGCCATGCCCTTCGATATACTTTTGCGCCTCCGCCTCGATGCCCTTGCCGAGGGCGTAGTCGACCGTGAGGAAATACCAGTCCTTGCCGCCGCGTGACATCATCGCGGCCGCCGTGGTGTTGCCGGTGGCCCAGGCGTCGTTGACCCATTGGATGGTGTTGGGCGAGCAGGCCTTGCCGGTGAGATCGGAGCTTGCCGTCGAGGACGCCAGGAAGGTCATGCGGCTGTCGCGCAGCAGCGTGTTGATGGAGAGGCCGACGGCCGAGTTCGGCACATCGACGATGGCGTCGACGCCTTCCACATCGAGCCATTTGCGCGCAATGGCATTGCCGACATCGGCCTTGTTCTGATGGTCGGCATAGACGATCTCGACCTTGATGCCCTTACCCCCGTCGGCGAAGTCCTCCGCTGCCATGCGTGCGGCCTCGACCGAGCCCATGCCGTTGGTGTCCTGGAAGATGCCGGAGATGTCGTTGAGCACACCGATGCGCACGACATGGTCCGAAATCTCGGCGCTTGCAGCGCTGCTAATCAGGCTCGCAGCCAGCGCGAGCGTGCACTTCAGATGTTTCATGGTTCTCTCCCCTGCCGTGTTTGTCGTTTGCGCCGCCGGTGGTTGGCGATGGCGTCAGGCCGCTGTGATCGTCACCGGCAGGCTGTCGAGCCCGCGCAGCGTGTTGTTGAAGCGGCGCGTTGGTTCGCCCGTGATCTCGATCGTTGCGATCCGGCGGGCCAGCGCCGCAAGCATCGTCTCGCCTTCAAGCCGCGCCACGAGTTGGCCGACGCACATGTGGATGCCGGAGCCGTAGCCGACATGGCCGGACGTACGGCGAGTGATGTCATAGCTGTCGGGTTTGTCCCAGCGCCGCGGATCGCGATTGGCGGCGGCAAGAAACATCAGGACTTTCTCACCTTCGCCCATCGCCGCGCCGGAGAGCTCGACGTCGCGCGTTGTGGTGCGGAAGAAGGTCTGCACCGGACTTTCAAACCGCACGGCTTCCTCGAAGGCGTTGCGCGCGAGCGTGAGGTCATTGCGCAGGCGCTGCCACTGATCGGGGAAGCGTGCAAGGCAATAGACCGCCGCACCGATACCGTTGACCGTGGTGTCGAGGCCGGCCGACAGCAGCGAACGCACCAGCAGCGGCGCCTCAGTCGCCGTGATCGCGCCTTCGTCAACATGGGCATGAATGCAGGCGCCGATGCCGCCAGGCGCAAGGTTCTCGCGCTGGCACTGCTCGGTGACGTAGGCCTGATGTGGCGCCGAACGCTCGATCGCTTGCTGGCGCAATTCGTTTGGCGGGCCGAAGGCATTGAATACAACACTCGCATAGGGAATGAGATGCTCGCGGCCTTCCGGCTGCAGCCCCAGCGCATCCGGGAAGATGGAGAGCGGATAGGCCTCGGCAAGGTCCGTGATGGCATCGAAGCTGCGCTTCTCGAGCAGCACATCGACGCGCTGCTCGGCCGCCGTGGTAAAACGGTCGCGGAGTTGCTTCATCACGGTCGGCGACAGCACCTTTGACAGCACGGCGCGGGTGCGGGTGTGCGCTGGGGGATCGGCCTCAAGGATCAGGCTCGGCGGCCGCCACGGCGTTTCCTTCTTGAAGTCGGAGAGACCGACGCCACGGCTGGAGCAGAAGGTCGCGGGATCATTCAGGACAGCATGGACCTCGGCATGACGTGCCACACCATAGACGTTCCACTTGTCGAGATAGACGACCGGCCCCGCCTCCCGCAGCAGCTCATGCGTCGGATAAGGATCGGCAAAAAAATTCATGTCGAAAGGATCGACGTCGAGATGCGGAATGCCTGATACAGAGGAGCCGGGTGCGCTCATTGAAGTCCTCCCTCATTTTGATCTTGTGAAAAGGCGGCGCATGCCCTTAGGTCCTCCGGCACGTTGCGATTAAGAAGCCCGATATGCCGCCTTCGACAAGATCCCGACAGAAGCCTGCGCCCGCTGAGACGGGACCGACGCTCGACCTCGATCGCTACGTCCCCGCGTTCATTACTTTCATCGCCAACAAGCTCTCGAACAGCGCGACCGCGTTCTATCAGCGGCAGTTCGGCGTCAACGTCACGGAATGGCGGATCATGTCGCTGCTGGCGATCGGGCCCGGCATTCCCGCCTCGCGCATCTGCCACGTCATCGGCTTCGACAAGGGCCCGGTGAGCCGGACGCTGGCCGGCCTTGAGAAACGCGGGCTGGTGTCGATCCGCACCGACCCGAACGACGGCCGCACCCATTCGATCTCGCTGACGGCAAGGGGCCGCGCCACCCATGACAAGGTGATCGTCGCCGCCTTCGAGCGCGAGCGGCGCCTGCTGTCCTGCCTCAGCAAGGACGAGCGCGAGGTGCTGATCGATCTGTTGCGCCGGCTGCACGAAAATCTCGGCGCGGTGACCGGCAGCACTGAGGCCTGACAGATCGCGCGGCGGGCACGATCTCCCGTCATTCTCAGGCATGCGCAGGCTATCGCCTGCGGCAACCTCCCTGCCGAGCATTGTTTCCTCCGAAGTCCGACGCGGCGGTTCCCCCGCCGTCATCCTTGGCTTGGAACGATTCGCATAAATTAGTTGCTTGGGCAACAAAAGAATCTCCGTCATTGCGAGCGCAGTGCAGCAATCCAGACCGTCTACGCGGTGAGATTCTGGATTGCTTCGCGACGCCGCGACGCTCGCAATGACGATGTGGATCGAGCGTGCCTACGGCGGCACTCGTGACACGGAGTGTGGCCGATTCAGCTTATGCACCCGATCCACTCCGCTGACCCATCGTCATTCAACCGCGCCACCGCATCGGGACGCCGCGTCAGCACCGCGCGCTGGTTGATGTAGCCCTTGTCAGTGATTTCACCGCCGTCGACCGATGGCGGCTCGGCGAGCAGCAGCGCGCGCGTGGCATGGCCGGAGGAATTGGCGCCCTGCTGCCTCAGCCTTGCCAGGCCCTGCGCCATCGCGGTCCTGACCTTGTCATGCGCCAGCACATCATTCACATCAGCCGTCTCGGGCAAACCGGCACGCGCACGGCAGGCGGCGATGTTCGGAAACACCAGGAAGCGCACCTCGTCGCCACCATGGCCGGCGACCACGATGTCCTGCGCCAGCGGCGCCAGCGCGGCGATGCCGGCGACGCGCAGGGTGCCGACGCTGACCCATGTGCCGGAATTGAGCTTGAAGTCCTCCGCGACGCGGCCGTCGAAGAACAGACCACGCTCCGGCCTGCTCGCATCGGCAAGCTTCACGGCATCGCCGATGAGATAGAAGCCCTCGTCGTCGAACGCCTGTCTGGTCAGCTCCGGCGCCTTCCAATAACCCGGCGTGACGTTGGGGCCGCGCACACGCACCTCCAGCTTGTCGCCGGAGGCGACGAGCTTCAATTCGGTGCCGGGAATCGGAACGCCGATATTGCCGGAGCGTTCGGCGAGGAAATGACAGTCGGTCGCCAGCGGCGAGGTTTCGGTCGAGCCCCAGGCCGACACCAACGGCAGCGGCCGGCCGACAGTCTCCACCGAAAGCTGTTCGAGCGCGTTCCAGAGATTTTGCGGCAGCGCGGCGCCGGCATAGAAGGCGAATTTCACCTCGCCGAAGAAGCGGCGGCGCAGCTCCTCGTCGCCGCGCAGCGCCGCGATCAGCATGTCGAAGCCGCGCGGCACGTTGAAATAGACCGTCGGCATCACGCTTTTCAAATTGGCGAGTGACGTCGCGAAGAGACCGGGCGCGGGCTTGCCGCCGTCGATATAAAGTGAGCCGCCGTTGCGCAGCACCAGATTGAAATTGTGATTGGCGCCGAACGTGTGGCTCCACGGCAGCCAGTCGAGGATGACGAGATCGCCGCGGCCCTGCTCGAGAAAGGTCCAGGTCTGCGCCTTGGCTTGCTGGCTGGAGGTCAGCATGCGCTGGGTGTTGATGACGGCCTTGGGGGTGCCGGTCGAGCCCGAGGTGAACAGGAATTTTGCGATCGTGTCCGGTGTCACCATGGCGAAGGCTGTTGCGACATCAGGCGATTCCGGCGTCGCCGCGATGGTGAGGAACGCGAGCGCGTCGGCATCGCCGGTATTGCCGCTGATGATCTGCGACTGATGCAACGGCTTGATTGCGGCGAGCGCCGCGGCGAACGGTTTGGTCGCAGAGACGTAGATCGCGCCGGGCTCGAGCAGCGCAATCATGCTTTTGAGCTTGTCAAAATCCCGGGACATCAGCGAATAGGCCGGCGAGATCGCGGCCGAGGGCACGCCGACATGCTGGGCGGCAAGCCCGAGCAGCGCATGGTCGATGCTGTTGTCGGAGAGGATCACGAGCGGACGCTCGGTACCCAGGCCCTGCGCCAGGATCCATGACGCTGCCGCACGCACCTGCCGCAGTGCCTGCGCATAAGTGACGGTGATCCAGGGCGCTTCGGCATTGCTGCGCTCGGCGAGGAAGATCTTATCGGGCGCTTGCCGCGCCCACTGCTCCAGCCAGTCGCCGATGCAGCGCGCGCTCTCGCGAAGAGGCTCGGGCGATCGCAGCACGATGCTACCGTCGGCGCGGTGTTCGGCGACGGTTTTGGGCGTTGCGAACAGGCTTGCAGCGTCACCGTGTGCGGCGGATGTCATGGTTCCTCCTCGCCGGGGACGTCCGGACCGGCCGCAGCTTCGTTCCGGGCTGCTTGGCCATAATGTCGGGCACAACAATTGTTGTCGTC
Source organism: Bradyrhizobium sp. 139 (assembly GCF_023074175.1). GTDB lineage: Bacteria > Pseudomonadota > Alphaproteobacteria > Rhizobiales > Xanthobacteraceae > Bradyrhizobium. The sequence continues at coordinate 124,075 of NZ_JADPKS010000173.1, read as the reverse complement.
AACAACAATCTTCCGGCTAAGCCGTCGAGCCGCTAAGGTTGCGCGGCAGGAGACACGATGTGACAGCCAGCACAGCCCGAACCGACACCCGCCCCTCCCCGCGCAAACGCGCCGGCAACGGCGCGGCGCGGCAACACGACACGGACGAGATCGGCCTCGACGCGCTGGTCGGCCACGCCGGCTATGCGGTGCGGCGCTTCCAGATCTGGATCTTCCAGGACTTCATCAGGACCCTCGGCGAGGTCGGCATCCGGCCGACACAATATTCCGTGCTGACGGTGATCGGCGCCAATCCCGGCCTGTCGCAGATGGCGGTGGCCAATCGGCTCGGCATCGAGCGCGCGCGGCTGGTGCATCTGCTCGACAGCCTCGAACAGCGCAAGCTGGTGAAGCGGATCAAGTCGAAGGCGGACCGCCGCTCCCACGCGCTGCACCTCACCGCACCGGGTGAGACGGCGCTCGCCAAATTCAAGCGCCTCGCCGCCGAGCACGAGCGGCATGTGGAAGAGAAGATCGGCAAGGCCAACCGGCAGCGCCTGCTCCGGATCCTCGCCGGCTTCACCTGATCTCGTCTGCTCAAGATTTGTGCAAATGCACGTAACAGGGCGACGGTGCCGCCGCCTGCCCGGCAATCGAAATATCCCCCAAGCCACTGATCCTTCGATAATATCCGGAGCAACCGCCCTGCCCGGATTCTGTACACAATGGCACATCGCTTGCTTCAATCCGGGTGAAGAGACGTTGCCGGAGTTTTGTCGCCATGAGGGCTGAAATGGGGGCTGAGCAGCCTGAAACGATCGCCGCGATTGTGGCCGCACATCGCGCGGGCACGATTACACCTGCGCAGACCGTGGCGCGCACCTATCAGCGCATCCGCGACCGCAACGATCCCGCCATCTTCATCAGCCTGCGTGACGAGACGGACGTGATCGCGGAAGCCGAGAAGCTTGCCGAGCGTGCGGATGCAGCCAGCCTGCCGCTCTATGGCGTGCCGGTCGCAGTGAAGGACAATATCGACGCGCTGGGATTTCCGACCACGGCGGCCTGCCCGGCCTTCTCCTATACGCCGACGCATGATTCGACCGCGGTGGAGCGCCTGCGCGCCGCCGGCGCGATCATCATCGGCAAGACCAATCTCGACCAGTTCGCAACCGGCCTCGTCGGTGTGCGCTCGCCCTACGGCATTCCGAAAAATTCGATCCGCGAGGATCTCATTCCCGGCGGCTCGAGCTCGGGATCGGCGGTCGCCGTCGGTGCCGGACTCGTGCCGCTGTCGCTCGGCACCGACACCGCCGGCAGCGGCCGCGTGCCGGCGATGCTCAACAACATCGTCGGGCTGAAGCCGAGCCTCGGCATGATCTCGACCGCGGGACTGGTGCCGGCCTGCCGCACGCTCGACTGCATCTCGGTTTTTGCTTTGACGGTCGACGACGCAGCCCTCGCGCTCTCCGTGATGGCGGGTCCAGACCAGGCCGACCCGTTCTCGCGCGACCGGCCGCTGGGCGCGATCACGCCGTTCCCGGCAAATTTGCGCCTCGGCGTGCCGCGCAACGGGCAGCTGATCTTCTTCGGCGACAAAAGGGCGGAGGCCGCCCATGCCGATGCGCTGAAGCGCTGGACCGCGCTCGGCGCAACGCTGGTCGAGTTCGACCTCGAGCCGTTCTACGAGACCGCGCGGCTGCTCTATGAGGGGCCGTGGGTCGCCGAGCGTTATCTCGTGATCCGCAACCTGCTGGCGTCCGCGCCTGATACGATCCATCCGGTGACGCGCGAGATCACCGCCGCCGGCGCGCGGCTGACGGCGGCGGAGACATTCTCTGCACTCTACCGCCTGCAGGGGCTGCGCAAGATTGCCGAACGCACCTTCACCAATCTCGACGCGCTGGTGCTGCCGACGGCGCCGACGGCGTACACGACTGCGCAGGTGCTGGCCAATCCGATCGAACTTAACAGTCGTCTCGGCACCTACACCAACTTTGTCAATCTGCTCGACCTCTGCGGTCTCGCATTGCCGGCATCGATGCGCGCCGACGGCATTCCGTTCGGCATCACGCTGCTCGCACCGGCCGGCCGTGATGCGCTGCTGGCGAGCATCGGCCGCGTGTTCCATGCGGATACCAAGCTGACGGTCGGTGCGAAGGGCACAGCACAAGCACCGCTCGCAAAGCTCGCTGCTGACAGCAGCGACGAGATTCCGATCGCCGTGGTCGGTGCGCACCTCTCCGGCATGGCGCTGAACGGCGAATTGAAGGCCCTGAACGGAGAGCTGATCGAAGCGACCAAGACGGCGCCGGATTACAAGCTCTACGCACTGAAGACCACGCCGCCGAAGCCGGGCATGCTGCGCGTCGAAGCCGGCAAGGGCGCGTCGATCGAGCTGGAGATCTGGTCGTTGTCGTCGGCCGCGTTCGGCAAGTTCGTCAACGCGATCCCCGCGCCGATGGCGATCGGCACGGTGCGGCTGGCCGATGGCCGCAACGTGAAGGGGTTTCTCGTCGAGCCGGAAGTGCTGGGCGATGCCCGCGATATCACCGGCTATGGCGGCTGGCGGGCGTATATGGCGGAAGCTGCGACGGTGTGAGTTTCGTAGGGTGGGCAAAGCGAAGCGTGCCCACCATCACCGTCAGCTTGGGTAGATGGTGGGCACGGCGCTTCGCGCCTTTGCCCACCCTACGATATCACACCGACACCGCGTAGATCTCATACTCCCCGCGCACCAGCTCGATATGCGCGCGCATCGCCGCGGCGGCGCCCTGCTTGTCGCCGCGCATGATGGCGACGACGACCTGGTCGTGCTCGGCTTGCGACTTGGCGAGACGGCCGAGATTGCGGAACTGGGCGCGGCGGAACGGTTGCACGCGCACGCGGGTCGCGAGCGTGATCTCGGCGATGTAGCCGTTCTGCGAGCCGGCATAGATCGCGTTATGGAAGCGCTCGTTGACCTCGTGGAAGCGATCGGGATTGCCGGCGTAGCTCAGCACCCGCAACTCTTCGTGGATGGCTTCGAGACCATGGCGCTCGGCGGCCGACATGCGCCCGGCAGCAAGGCCCGCGCACAGCGCCTCGAGCTCCGCCATCGCCTCGAACATGCTTGTCAGCCGCTCCGCCGATGGCTGCGCCACCACCGCGCCGCGATGGGCGCGCGACTCGACGAGGCCGCTCGCCACCAGTTGGCGCAGCGCCTCGCGGACCGGGGTGCGCGAGACGTTGAAGCGCCGCGCGATGTCGGTCTCGTCCAGCGGCGCACCGGGAGCCAGGGTTCCGCGCACGATTTCGTCGGCAAGCTGAAGCCGCAGCTCCTCGGCGCGCGTCACCTTGTGCACGCTGGGTTGCGCCCGGTCGACGCGCGGCACCACCGGCTCGGCCGGCAGTGTTCCCTGCGGAAGATCGTCAAGCGCCATACGGTCAGGTCTCTTTCGACTCGTCGATGATGCTGACATGGGCGGCGACGACGCGCCAGCCCTCCGGGAAGCGTATCCAGGTCTGCATCTGCCGGCCGACCTTGCCGGGCGCGGTGTCGCGATAGAACAAGGTGGAGGCGACCGCCGTGTCGCGGCCGTAGCTCGATATCACGGTCTTGTCGGTGCGGCGGTTGAGGCCGATTGGCGAGCGGCCGGCGCGGAAGCCGGAGATCGCCGCGTAGCCGTAGAGGTTCTCGCCGATGCCGTAGCGCAGCGTGCGGGGATCGTTGCGGAAGAGCTCGCCGAGCACGGCAACGTCGTTGGTGATCAGCGCCTGCTCATAGCGCTCGAACGCGGCTTTGACTTCCGCGATCACGTCGGGGAGATCGATTTCCATTTTAGATTCCTTTCGGCGCGGGCGCGGCGACGACGCCCATCTTCTCCAATGCGTGCGCGACGCGCAGCGCGATGTCCTCGCGCCAGGGCGCGGCGATGATCTGCACGCCGATCGGCAGCGGCTCGAGCGGCACCGGAACTGCGACCACTGGCAGGCCGATGAACGAGATCGGCTGGGTGTGGATGCCGATATTGGCGCGCACCGGCAGCTCGACGCCACCGAGATTGAAATTGACCTGGCCGAGCTTCGGCGCCGTGCAGGGCGTGGCGGGTGCGATCAGCACGTCGACGGATTTGAAGATCTCGGCGAGCTGCGCACGATACCAGCGACGGAATTTCTGTGCGCGGTCGACCAGCGGCGCCGGCACCATGGCGCCCGCAATCAAGCGGTCGCGCACGGCTGGATCGAAATCGTTTGGCCGCTTGCGCAGGCGATCGAGATGCAGCGAAGCACCTTCGGTAGTGGTGATGACATAGGCCGCCGCGCGGGCGCGCGCGGCTTCGGGCACGTCCACCACCCGCGTTGCGCCCAGTGCCTTGGCGACGCGGCTGACCGCTTCGACAGCCTCGGGAAACAGGTTGTTCTGGAAGTAACCGCCGGCAATCGCGATGCGCAGGTCCGAAACCGGATTGGCAAGCAGCGGCAGCGTCGGCTCCAGACCACGCGTGGTGCAGGCGGCATCGTCGGCATCCGGTCCCTGCATCGCGTCATAGGCCAGCGCGAGATCGGTGACCGAACGCGCGAACGGGCCGAGATGATCGAGGCTCGCGACGAACGGAAACGAGCGCGCCCGCGACAGCCGGCCATAGGTCGGCTTCAGGCCAAAAATGCCGCAGAACGAGGATGGCACACGGATCGAGCCGTTGGTGTCAGAGCCGAGTGCAATCGGCACCAGCGCGCCGCCGACGGCGCTGCCGGACCCGCCCGACGAGCCGCCGCTCATCCGCGTCGTGTCGTGCGGATTGCGCGAAGGGCCGTCATGGATGTTCTCGCCGGTGAAGTCGTAGGCGTATTCGCCCATGTTGAGCGCACCGACCAACACCGCCCCGGCCGCTTCCATGCGCTCGATCAGCGTGGCGTCGCGCTTGGCCGGTGCGAGATCGCGGTTGATTTTCGAGCCGGCACGCGTGGTGAGGCCCGCGACGTCGAACAAATTCTTCACCGCGAAGGGGACGCCGGCGAGCGGGCCGACGGTCTTGCCGGCCGCGATATCGGCGTCGATCGCGCGCGCCTTGGCGCGAGCACGATCGGCGGTGACGTCGGTGAAGGAATTGAGGACGGTGTCGTGCTGCTTGATCCGTGCGAACGCGGCTTCGGCGGCATCGAGCGCGGACAATTGCCCACCGGCCACCGCCTTGGCGATCTCAGCAGCCGTCAAATCTGGCTGGATCGTCATGGCAGCGTGAACACGGGTGCCGGCTCGGTCTCGTCCGGCAGTGCGAATTCGTCGACCAGGCGGCCAAGCCGCAGCGAGACCTCGAGATTGGCGCGAATGGCCGGTCTCCAGGCGTCCTCGACCGGCAGCGCCAGCGCTTTCGAAACGGCGTCGATATAATCGTCCAGCGGCTCGGCCATCACGCTCCCAAACAATCTCTCAGTGCACCGGCAACGGCGGATGCGGGATCGCCGTCAACAGCTCCTTGGTGTAGTCGTCCTTGGGATCGCTGAGGACCTGCTCGGAAGATCCCTCTTCGACGATTCGACCTGTCCGCATCACAATGACACGATCGCACAACAAGCGCACTACGTTCAAATCATGCGAGACGAACAGATAGCTCATACCTAGCCGCGCCGTGAGGTCCTGAAGCAGGTTCAGGACCACGGCTTGCACCGAGACGTCCAGCGCCGCCGTCGGCTCGTCCAGGATGACGAGTTTTGGATGCAGCGCGATGGCGCGGGCGATGCCGACGCGGGCCTTCTGACCGCCGGACAATTGATGCGGGAAGCGATCCAGCAGATTGTGCGGCAGGCCGACCATGGTCGCCAGCTCTTCGCAGCGGGCGCGGAGCGCATCGCGGCCCCTGACGTCGCCGAGCTGCATGATGGGGTCAGCGATGGCGCGCGCGGCGGTGAACCGGGGGTTGAGGCTGTCGGTCGGGTCCTGGAACACCATCTGGATTCGGCTGCGCTGCGGCAGGCGGGCGAACGAGGCTGGCGCGATGCCGCCGATGTCCTCGCCGTCGAACTGGATCAGGCCGGAGGTCTGGTCCAGCAGCCGCATCACCATCATCGACGTCGTCGATTTGCCGCATCCGGATTCACCGACCAGACCGACGCTCTCGCCGTGGCCGATCGAGAGGCTGATGCCGTCGACCGCGCGGAACACGTCCGGCTCGACCGGCGGCTTGCGCCCGAACAGCTTGCCGAGCGTCGCGGTGGCGCCCTGGCGGGGATATTCCTTGATGAGCTTTTCGATGAGGAGGAGAGGCGTTGGATTCTCGTCACCCCCGGGCTTGACCCGGGGGTCCATCGACTGAGACGAGTCTTGCGAAGCGTGATGGATGGCCGGGTCAAGCCCGGCCATGACGGCTGAGGGCTCCTCCTCCGGCAACAGATCCCGCAAACTCACACCGAGCCTTGGCGTCGCGCGCATCAGCTTCTTGGTGTAGGGGTGTTGCGGATTGGCGAAGATGTCGGCGGCTTTCGCGGTCTCGACCACCCGGCCCTTCTCCATCACCACCACGCGGTCGCAATAGGCGGCGGCCAGCCCCAGATCATGCGTGATCAGGATGGTCGACATCGCCTTGCGCCTGGTCAGCTCGACGATCAGGTCCATCACCGTCTTCTGCGTGGTGACGTCGAGGCCGGTGGTCGGCTCGTCCGCGATCAGGAGCTGCGGATTGCAGGCCAGCGCGAGCGCGATGACGACGCGCTGGCACATGCCGCCTGACAGTTCGAACGGGTAGGCGTGGTAGCGCTCGCGCGGGCGGGCGATCTTGACCTGCTCCAGCGCCTCGATCGCCTTTTCGCCGCGATCCGAAACCATGGCCTGCTGCACATGGGTGCGCAGCACGTCCTCGATCTGGTCGCCGACCTTGCGGATCGGATTGAGCGCCGCGCGCGGGTTCTGGAAGATCATCGAGACTTCGCGGCCGCGCAGATCGCGCATCTGGTCTTCGGTTGCGGCCTTGACGTCAATGCCGGAGAACATCACCGAGCCCTCGGCGATCCGTCCCGCCCGGTCGAGGATGCGCATCACCGCGTAGGACGTCACCGACTTGCCGGAGCCGGACTCGCCGACGATGGCAAGCGTCTCGCCCTTAGCGACGGAGATGTTGACGTGCTGGACGGCCTTGACGATGCCGCGGCGGGTGGAGAATTCGACGGTGAGGTCCTGAACGTCGAGCAGCGGCTGGGCGGTCATGGATGCCTCGCGTCACTCAAAAAGAGCGAAAACAACCCCATGCACAGTAGAACGGGGCTGGAATCGTTGATGAATTTCGGACGAAAAATTGGAGGCGAGGCAGGCGCGGCTCTTCTCCCTCTCCCCGTTCTTACGGGGAGAGGGTTGGGGTGAGGGGCCTCTATCCGCGCAAACGATTGCCAGAGGAGTTCGCGGAGAGCCCCCCTCACCCGGTCCGCTAGCGCGGCCCGGCCTCTCCCCGCACGCGGGGAGAGGCGAAGGGCGGCACCAGCTTCAGACAAAACAACCATCACGTCCTCCGCTGGGGGTCGACGATGTCGCGCAGGCCGTCGCCGAGGAGGTTGAAGCAGAACACGGCGATCATCAGCGCCAGGCCTGGGAACAGCGCGATCCACCATTCCCCTGAGACCATGAAGCCGGCGCCCTCGGCGACCATGATGCCCCATTCGGCCGCCGGCGGACGGACGCCGAGGCCGATGAAGGACAGGCCCGCGGCATTGAGGATGGCGTAGCCCATGGTGAGCGACATCTGCACGATCATGATCGGCATGATGTTGGGCAGGATGTGCACGAGGAGAATGCGGAATTCGCCGTTTCCCGACAGCCGCGCGGCCTGCACGAAGCCGGCATTGCGGCGGACATTGGCCTCGGCGCGGGCGACGCGGGCGTAGAGCGGGAAGTTGACGATGGCGGTCGCCAGGATGATGTTCTGCACGGTGTTGCCGAGCGCGGCGACGATGCCCATCGCCAGCACGAACAGCGGGAAGGCCATGATGGTGTCGGCGATGCGGCCGACGATGCGGTCGGTCCAGCCGCCGAAATAGCCGGCGGCGATCCCGGCGAGCCCGCCCATCAGGAACACCAGCACGACGGAGGCGACCGCGATGAACGTATCGAGCCGCGTCGCCACCACGACGCGGCTGAAGATGTCGCGGCCCAATTGATCGGTGCCGAACCAGTGCGCGGCCGACGGCGGCTTCAGCGACGCCGCGGTGTCGGACGCCAGTGGATCATACGGCACCACATAGGGACCGAAAATCGCGGCAACGAGGATCACGATCAGCAGCGCAAAGGCAAAGCCCGTGACCTTGTTCTCGCCGAGCACGTAGCGGGTCTGTTCGAGGATCGCGACCAGCCCCGAGGTGCGGGCAGGACCGACGGGTTCAACAGCAGGTGCAACGGAGCTCATGGAATCACCAGGATGGCGTTTGACCGATCCGGCAAGCTGCGGTGCCTTGCCTCTCCCGCTTGCGGGAGAGGTCGGCGCAACGCGCCGGGTGAGGGCTCTCTCCACATCGGGACTGTCGCTCGCGGAGAGACCCCCTCCCCAACCCTCCCCCGCAAGCGGGAGAGGGGGCGCATCGTCTTCGGAGCTTGCACCTGACGAAACGTCTTCATGGTTCAGCCCTCCAGCCGCACGCGCGGATCGATCACGCCATAGAGAATGTCGATCACGAGATTGAGCAGCACGTACATCACCGCCATGGTCAGCACGAAACCCTGCACCGGCGCGAAGTCCGACGAGATCAGCGCTTCCACCGCATAGGAGCCGATGCCGGGCCAGGCGAACACCTTCTCCACCAGCACGTTGGCGCCGAGCAGGAACGAGAACACCATGCTCAGCGTGGTGATGACGGGGAGCATCGCGTTGCGGAAGGCATAGGTAACGATGACCGTTGCCGGCGACAGGCCGCTGGCGCGCGCGGTGCGGACGAACTCCGACGACAGCACCGCCAGCATCGCGGCCCGCGTCATGCGCGCGATCGGCGCCAGCGAGAAGATCGCCAGCGTCGTCGCCGGCAGGATGAGCTGGCTCAGCGCCGAGCGAAACGCCTCGAAGTCGCGCGCGAGCAAGGTGTCGATCAGGTAGAAGCCGGTCACGGTCGGCGGGGTGCTGTAGAACACGTCGAGCCGCCCGAGCGGCGCCGGCGACCAGCCGAGCCGGAAATAGAAGACATAGACCAGCACGAGACCGGTGAAGAACACCGGCAGCGAGACGCCGGCCGTCGTCGTCACCCGGCAGAGATGGTCGACCCATGATCCCGGCCGCGTCGCCGCCAGCACGCCGAGCGGAATGGCGATCACGATGGAAACGATGAGGCCGAGCAGCGTCAGCTCGGCGGAAGCCGGCAGGCGATTGCGGATCTCGGCCGCGACCGGCTGTCCCGTTGTCAGCGAGTTGCCGAAATCGCCATGGGCGAGATCGTTGGTGTAACGGAAGAACTGCTCGACCAGCGGCCTGTCGAGGCCGAGCTTCTTGCGGATCTGCTCGACGGCTTCCTTCGTCGCGGCGGGACCTGCGAAGTAAGCGGCGGGGTCACCGGGCAGTGCGCGGGTGAGCAGGAAGGTGACGATGACGACGCCGATCAGCGACGGGATCGCGAACATCAGGCGCTTGCCGATCATGGTCAGCATGAGGCGTTCCTTCTGCGCTGCGCTTGTGAGCACGCTCGCGCCGCTTGCTCGGCTGCGCCCCCTCTCCCCTTGTGGGAGAGGGCTGGGGTGAGGGGTCGCCGCAAGCGAGGTCGGAGTTCGTGGCTACCCCTCACCCTGCCCTCGAGAGCGAGCTTCGCTCGCCTCGGATCCCACAAGGGGAGAGGGAATGAGAGAGCCGTGCTCACCTCACTCGGGAAGATGGCTAGAGACGCGGACACCTCACTCGCGCCGATCATGGTGAGCATGCCCCCTCACCCCTTCGCCATCGCGCGATAATCGAGACGACGGTGGAACCAGTATTGGTAGCCGCTGATGTTCTTCTGCATCGCGACGTTGACGAAGGGCTGGTACAGCGGGATGCGCGGGATGTCGCTGTAGGCGAGATCGACAAAGCCCTTCACGTCGGTGTCGTAGGTCGCCATGTCGCCGGTGGCGGCCGCAACGCGCGCGCCGTCGATCAGCCTGTCCATCTCCGCCGACTTGTAGCTCATGGTGTTGAAGACGGAATTATTGCCGTGATAGCACCAGTAGAAGAAGTATTCGGGGTAATCGAGCCAGCCCGAGAACACGTTGGTGAAGAGCGGCATCTCCTTCTTGTTCAATTCGGTGCGCCAGTTGGCGCCGGGCACCTTGTTGATGGTGGTCTTGATGCCGATCTGGGCGAGGCTCTCCTGCACCAGCACACAGAGCGGCTCGTTGACGCCGGCGAAATTCAGGTCGAACGAAATCGTGGTCTCGAAACCGTTGGCGTAGCCGGCCTCGGCCATCAGCGCCTTCGCCTTCTCCATGTCGGTGTTGTATTTGTGCGGCTGCGGCCAGGCGACTTCGGTCGGCTTGTCCTTTGCCGCACCGAACATCGGGTTCGCCAGCCCGAACATCACCGCGTCCATGATCTTCTGATACGGAATCGCGTAGGCCACTGCCTGACGTACTTTGGGATTGTCGAACGGCGGCTTGGTCACGTTCATGCCGATGTACTGGATGCCGTTGGAGAACGGCAGCGACACCACGTTGAGCTTGCCGTTCGCCTTCATCTCCTGGAAATCCTTGTTCGGCAGCTCGTAGGAGATGTCGGCATCGCCGCGCTCGAGCAGCGCCCGGCGGTTGCCGGCCTGCGGCACCATGCGCCAGATCACGCGCTTGATCTTCGGCAGGGGGCCGCCGACCCAGTCGTCGTTGCGCTCCATGATGACTTCGGTGCCGGCGGTCCACTTCGTCACCTTGTAGGCGCCGGAGCCCGCGGTCTGCTGCTTGGTGAATTCGAGACCCCAGGGATCCTTCTCGCTGGCGTTCTTCTTCACCAGCTCGGAGTTGACGATGCAGGGCACGATCACGGCGAGATCGGGGATCGTCAGCTTGTCCTTCTTCAGGAAGTCGACACGCACCGTGTAGTCGTCGATCACGACGAACTGCTCGGGCTTTGTCAGCGAGCCCGCGCTCATCTGGAAGGTCGGGAAGCCGCCGACGCTGACGGCGCGGTCGAGCGACCATTTGACGTCTCTGGCGGCGACAGGCGCGCCGTCGTGGAATTTGGCGTTCTTCTTCAGCTTGAAGGTGACCGACATGTCGTCGATCTTCATGTCCTCGGCGAGCTCGCCCTTGAACTTGTCGCGGTCGTAATAGGGAACGCCGCCGGGACCGGTCTTCATCTCGTGGCTGATCAGGCGGTCGTAGCAATTCCAGGACACCTCATAGCCGGGCACGTTGGTGCCGACGCCGTGGATGTCGAGATTGTTGGGGCCACCTTCCGAGACGATCAGCAGCGTCTCCGAGCGCGCATCGGCCTGGGCGGACGAGATCACGGACGGCACGGCCGGAAGCGCCGCGCCTGCGGCCAATCCGGAAACGGACTTGAGGAAATCGCGGCGCTTCATGGAATGGCTCCAACACAAAAGCTTCTGGTTGGAACTGGATTCGCAAGGTTCGTGCCAAGGCTTAACGAGGCGTTAGCCGTGGGTTAATCGACTGAAGTGCAAGCGATTTTCTATTTTCCGCCCGATCCGGCAGAGCGTGGTGATCCTTCGATCTGCATACAATTAATAGAAATTGCTCAAGAATTGGGCTTAGAAGAGCGGAGGCCCATCTGGGAGGCAACGGCAGAAGTCCTCGCGCAGATGATTGGGCGCCAGTGCCGTAGCGGCGAGGCGCGGTCGTCATTCCGGGGCGATGCGCAGCATCGAGCCCGGAATCCATCGGGCCGCAGAACGCGCGGGAAGATGGATTCCGGGCTCGCCGCTCCGCAGGCCCCGGAATGACAGAGAGAGAGGTGGGGCGGGAGCGCTCACCCCGGCCAGATCAGATCCTGAAGCGCGACGAGATCGTTTGCCCTCTCCTGCCAGCCCTCGATGCAGATGTGGCTGTTGAGGTCGCTGGCACGATGCAGCAGCATCAGGGCCATCAGCCGCCGCTTCAGCGCGAAGTCGAGCTTCTCGTGGCCAAAGCCTTCGAGCAGGCTGCGCACGCGGTCCGGCCGGCCCGCCGCCATGAAGGCGCTGGGGCCGAGCAGGTCGTAGTCCCGCCATCCCGTCAGCACGTCGCCGAAATCGAACAGGCCGGCGAGCGACCATTGATCGTCATGGCAGGCGAGCAAGAAGTTCTCCGGAATGTATTCGCCGATCAGGATCACCGGCGGCGCATCCATCGGGATCAGCGCAGCTGCGTCGCGCAGCAGATCGTCGAGACCGGCGAGGAATTTTGGCGCAAGGCAAAGGCGCGTGTGCCGCGCCTTGCAGCCCTGCATCTGGGCGCGCATGAAGTCGTCCCAGCGCGGCTGGATCTGCGCGAGCGTTCCGAGCGGCGCGCGCTGCACGGCGGCAATCGTCTCGCCGATCTGGCGCAGCACGCGCTCCTTCTGCGCTTCCGGCAATGACGGCCACACCTCCGAGCCGAGCGTGCCGGCAAGGCGCGTGACGACGAGATAGGGCCAGCCGTTGCGCATCCCTTCCGCGACGATTTCGGGGATCGGCAAATGAACACGGCCGGCAAGCTGGGTCAGCGATCCGCGCTCGGAGACGAATTGCGCGTGCAGCAGCGGCGGGAAGATTTTCAGGATCAGCGTCTCACCGAGGCCTATGACGAGGTTGGTGCCGGTCGCAAACACATGAGGGGAGCTGATATCGAGACCGTGGCTACGGGCGATGTCGAGCGCGATCGGCAGCCATCGCGCGGAAGCGGAGCGCCAGGCGCGAAAGCTTTCCGCGTTCGTGAATTGAGGTAGTTTCATCCACATCGCAACCTTGATTACATTTCAAAGCAGTTCACCCGCGGCCCATCCTTCGAGACGCCCGCTTTGGCGGGCTCCTCAGGATGAGGGCGGAGTGCGTAGCAGCCATTTCAACGGGCACCGTTGCCGCTTAAGCCTCATCCTGAGGAGACCGCAGAGCGGTCGTCTCGAAGGACGAGGCGCACGCTCAGGCCGTTGCTACCGGTCCGGGCTGGCGCGCTCGAACTGGCGCAGCAGCTTGTTGCCACGCTCGACTGCGGAATCGAGCGCAGCCTGCGCGCCCTTCTGGCCATTAAAGGCCTGCTCCAGTTCGTCCTCGATGGCGCCGCGGATCAGGATGAAAGAACCAAGCCGGATGCCCTTTGAGTTCTCCGTCGGCGGATGCAGCGTGATCTCCTCGAACGAGATCGCGGAACCCGGATTGCGGTCGTAAAAACCTTGTGCGCGCGTCAGCTCATAGGCGGCGCGGGTGATCGGCAAATAGCCGGTGCTCTGGTGCCAGGCCGCCTGCACGCCGGGCTGCGACAGATAGGCGAAGAACCGCGCCACGCCCTTGTATTCCTCGCGCGGGCGGTCGCGCAGCACCCACAGCGTGGCGCCGCCGATGATCGAATTCTGCGGCGCCCCCTTCACGTCGGGCCAGTACGGCATCATGCCGTAGCCGATCTCGAATTTCGAATTCGCCTTGATGTCGGCCCGCGTCGCCGAGGAGCCGATGAAGATGCCGCATTCGCCGTTCTGGAAGCGCGGCTCGGCCGACTGCCCGCGGCCGCTGTAGTCGAATACCTTGCCCTTCTGCCATTCGGCGAGCTGGGCGACATGCTTCACGACGACGGGGTTGCTGATGGTCAGCTCCGCATCCAGTCCCGCAAAGCCATTCGCGCGGGTCGCGAGCGGCAGATTGTGGAAAGCGGAGAGATTCTCGATATGGATCCAGGACGGCCAGGACGTGGTGAAGCCGCACACCGCGCCGCGGTCGCGCAGGCGTTTTGCAGCAAGCCCAAGCTCGGGCCAGGTCTTCGGCGGCTTCTCCGGATCGAGGCCCGCGTCGCGGAACATGGTCTTGTTATAGTACAGGATCGGCGTCGACGAATTGAACGGGAACGACAACAGGTTGCCGGCCGCATCGGTGTAAGAGCCGGAGACCGCGGGAAGGTAATTGGTGAGCGAGAACGGCTCGTTCATGTCCCGCATCATGCTGAACACGGGATAGATCGCGCCCTTGGCCGCGGTCATGGTGGCGGTGGCAACCTCGTTGACCTGGACGATCGCCGGCTGGCTGCGCGAGCGGAAGGCGAAGATCGCTGCCGTCACGGTCTCGGTGTAGTTGCCCTTGTAGCTCGGCACGATCCGGTAATCGGATTGCGAGGCGTTGAAGTCGGAGGCGAGCTTCTCCAGCTGCCGCCCGAGCTCGCCGGACATGGCGTGCCACCATGCGATCTCGGTGGCGGCACGCGCCTGAGGGGGCAATGTGAGGATGATGAAGGCGGCGACGATCTGCAAAAGACGCGATGCTGAAATCACGATGGCTCTTCCCGCGTCGCACGGCAAAAAGGCGACCATACCTGCATAAGGCGCGGCTTTTCCGGTTTCAACCAGCAATAAGGATCGCTCGCGCCGCACAATCGCCCCCGGCGAGCCCGGCGGGACAGCCCTCCCCCGACCATCTGCTAGATTGCATTGAACCTTTTCTTCCCGCCATAGACTCCCATACCAAGGGGTTGAGTGTGCCAGTGTTGAACCGTGCCGAACTCTCGCGGACCGGGATGGTGTTCGTTGCGCTTCTGTTCGCCGAATGCGCGATGGCCATCTGCGCGACGGGCGCCGTTGCGCGCGAGTTCCGCGCTGCCGACACCCAGACCGAGGATTACCCGACTGTGCAGGCGCTGCGCTACATGGGCGCCCTGATCGCCGATCGCACCTGCGGCCGGCACGAGATCAAGGTGTTTCACTCCCGCCAGCTCGGCGAGGAGAAGGAAACGCGCCCTGAGGTGCTGGTGATCTCGCTCAAGGCCTGGCAGAGCCTCTCAGTGGACGACCAGCCGATTTTCCGCGAGGCCGCGGCTCGCTCCAGCCGGTTCATGCGCGAGAAATGGCGCGACCTCGAGGAGCAGTCGCAGCTTAAAGCGCGGGCCGCCGGGCGCAATCCCGCCGCGACCGCGTTGATCGAACGCATTCGCAAGGTGGAGTGAGTTTAGTTGGCCGCGCCTGGACACAGCGAGCACGCAGACAGGCCGCCCGGCCCGATCGGGCGGCTGCGCGCGCGCGTCGTCGGCGCGCTCCGCGCCGTGCCGATCCGCTGGCGCATCCTGTCGATCGCAGCGCTGAACTCCGCCGTCGTGGTGGTGCTGGTGGGAATGATCTGGAACGGCTCGCAGGTGCTGGGCTCGGCCTGGGACGACGTGCGCCAGGTGCGCGAGTCCGACAGGATCCTGGCGCTGCTCGAAAGCGAAACCGGGCGCCTGCACAATCTGATCCACCGCTACATCAACCAGCCGAGCCCGGATCTGTTTGCCGAGATCCTGCTGCTGCGCGAGGCCGTGCTGGGCACGCTGACCGACCGCGCCGCCAAGGACCCGATGCTGTCAGGCTCGGTCGAGGAGCTGGAACGCACCACCGACCGCTTCCTCAACGGTTTCGGCGAGCTGCGCGGCGTGCAGGCGACCATTGCCAAGACCTATGAGGAGCAGGTGCAGGGCCCGGCCAGGGATATGGCCGGCCTCTATTCCATCATCGAGGGCGCCACCGGCCATCGCGACGCGCTGATCTGGCCCTCGCTCGGCAAGTCCCGCGAGGCCTTCACCGCGATGCTGGTGGCTGCCAATTCCTACTATCTCTCGCTCTCGCCGGCGGCCGCCGACGACGCGCGGCGCAACACCGAGACGATCGAGTCCACCGTTCCGGTGATGCTGGATCTCGCCGACAACGACCTCCAGCGCATGGCGCTGCAAAAGCTCGCGACCCGCACCGCCGCGCTGCGCGAGGGCTTTGCAAGACTCTCCGAGCAGCTGATGAACCGCACCGAATTGCTGCGCAACGCCATCGACGCCAGCCAGGCCGAGGCGATCGGCGCCATCGACGACCTCTCGACCAAGATGCGCCAGCGCGAGCAGAAGGCGCAGGAGACGTTTGACCGCACGCTGGCGGACATTTCTCGTCGTGTCCTCTCCATTGCGGTGATCTTCCTCGGCACCATCCTCACCGCCGGCGTCCTGATCGCGCTGTCGATCCGGCTGCCGCTCCAGCAGATCATGGCGGCGATGCGCGCGATCACGCTCGGGGAGCTCGACCGCGAGGTGCAGGGCACCAAGGCGCGTGACGAAGTCGGGGCCATGGCGCGCGCGGTGGAAGTGTTCCGCGAAAACGCGATCGCCAAGCGTGAGACCGAGGACGAGCTGCGCGCGTCGAAAGAGAGAGCCGAGAGCGCGCTGCTCGAGCTCAACACCGCGCAGCAGAATTTGATCGACGCCGAGCGGCTCGCGGCGCTCGGCGGCCTCGTCGCCGGCGTCGCCCACGAGGTCAACAATCCCATCGGCATCAGCCTGACCGTCGCCTCCAGCTTCGCCCGGCGCACCGAGATCTTCGAGGCCCAGCTCAAGGGCGACGGCGGTCTGCGCCGCTCGCAGCTGGAAGAATTCGTGCAGTCCTCGCGCGACGCCTCGCAGCAGCTCGTCGCCAACCTCCAGCGCGCCGGCGAGCTGATCCAGTCGTTCAAGCAGGTCGCGGTCGACCGCTCGCATGCCGAGCGGCGGCAGTTCTCGCTCAGCGAAGCCACCGACCAGATCATCGCCAGCCTGCGTCCGGTGCTGAAGCGCTCGCCGATCACGCTCCAGGTCGACGTGCCCGAGGGGCTCTTGCTCGACGGCTATCCGGGCTCCTACGGCCAGATCCTGACCAACCTCTTCCTTAACGCCGCCAACCACGCCTTTGCCGACGGCCGCGCCGGCACGATCTCGATCTCGGCGCGACCGCGCGGGACCGACGACATCGAGATCATCTTCGCCGATGACGGGGCCGGCATGAGCCCCGACGTGCAGCGCCAGGCCTTTGACCCATTCTTTACCACCCGGCGCAATGAAGGTGGTACGGGACTTGGCCTGCATATCGTCTATAACCTTGTCACCCAGCAGCTCGGCGGGCGCATGATGCTGGAATCCAAGCTGGGACAAGGCACTACTTTTCGCATTATCATGCCCCGCCTCGCCAGGGGCGGCACGCAAAGCACAGAGACTGACGGGACTTCTCAATGGCCGAACCGGACGATGTCCTCCACCTGATCGACGACACCGGTACCGCGCCGGAGGACCAGAACGCCCGGAGGTGGAAGATCGCCGTCATCGACGACGATCCGGCCGTGCATGACGGCACGCGTTTTGCGCTCTCGGACTACAATCTCAACGGCCAGGGCCTCGAGATCCTCTGCGCCCATTCCGCGGCGGAAGGTCGCAAGCTGATGGCCGCGCATAGCGACATCGCCGCGGTGCTGCTCGACGTCATCATGGAGACCGATGTGGCCGGCCTCGAGCTGGTTGAGTACATCCGCAGCGAGCTCAAGAACGAGACCGTGCGCATCATCCTGCGCACGGGACAGCCCGGTCAGGCGCCGGAGCGGCGCGTGATCGTGCAGTACGACATCAACGACTACAAGGCCAAGACCGAGCTCACCGCCGACAAGCTGTTCACCTCGCTGACCGCGGCACTGCGCTCCTATCAGCAGCTCGAACGCATGGTGCAGACGCGGCGCGGGCTCGAGATCATCATCGACGCCGCCTCGACGCTGTACGATTTCAAGTCGATGCAGCGGCTGGCCGAGGGCGTGCTGACCCAGCTCGCCTCGCTGCTCAATGTCGATTGCGCCGGTATACTGGTCTTGCGCGACAATGGCGGCGTGGACCCCGAACTCTCCGTGCTCGCCGGCAGCGGCTGCTACAGCCGCTTCATCGGCACGACCTCGTCGAAGGCGCTCGACCCCGATCTGCGTGCGATGGTGGAAGCCGCGTTCCAGGGCCGCAAGAATGAATTTGCCGACCACCGCAGCGTGATTTACTTGCGGACCGGCTCCGGCCGCGAAGTGGTGGTGCTGCTCCAGGCCGAGCGCGAGCTGTCCGAGACCGATCGCTCGCTGGTCGAGATCTTCTCCAGCCGGCTCTCGATCGCATTCGACAACGTGATCCTCTATCAGCAGCTCCAGGACGCCAACGCCCAGCTCGAGGATCGCGTCGCCCAGCGCACCCGCGCACTGATGCAGGCCAACCGCCGGCTCTCGGCGCAGTGGCTGCGGCTGCAGCGCGCCAACGGCTTCAAGAACGAGATTCTGGGCACCGTCGCGCATGATCTCAAGAACCCGCTCGGCGTCATCCTCGGCCGCACCGAGATGCTGAAGGAGCTGATCTCGACCGGCGCGTCGGCGAGCGGCGTGGGTGCCCAGGTCGATCACATTCGCGATGCGACGAAGCGCCTGACCACGATGGTCGATCATCTGATCTCGGACGCGATGGCCGATGCCTTCGACATCACCATCCGCCGCGAGCCGGTCGACGTCGCGGCGCTGGTGAAAGAGGTGGCCGATGCCAACCAGCCGCTCGCCGTCAACAAGCAGCAGGCGATCAGCGTCACCGCGCCGCCCAACGTCGTCACCATGTGCGACACCGACCGCATCCGCGAGGCGATCGACAACCTCATCAGCAACGCCATCAAGTACAGCCCGATCGGCGGCAAGATCATCGTCGCGGTCACCCACGAGGCCACCGACACCATCGTCCGTGTCAGCGACGAGGGCGCCGGCCTGTCGCCGGAGGATCTCGGCCGCCTGTTCGGCCGGTTCCAGCGGCTCTCGGCAAAACCGACCGCGGGCGAGAGCTCGACGGGGCTTGGGCTTTCCATCGTCAAGCGTATTATCGACATGCATGGCGGCGAGGTGACGGCCGAGAGCGACGGTCCCGGCAAGGGATCGACCTTCACCATCACCCTGCCCGCGACCGCGTTGCCGTGATTTGAGTACCGAGACTGAGTGACATGACGCAAAGCCAGCACATCATGATCGTCGACGACGAGGCGCCGGCCCGCGAGATGGTCGGCGATTACCTCAAGATGCACGGCTTCACCGTGACGCTGTGCGACGGCGGCAAGAGCTTGCGCGCCGCGATCGACAGCAGCATGCCTGACCTCGTCGTGCTCGACCTCAACATGCCCGAGGAAGACGGCCTCTCGATCATCCGCGACCTCAAGAGCCGGATCAACGTGCCGGTGATCATGCTGACGGCGACCGCGAGCCCGATCGACCGCGTCGTCGGCCTCGAGCTCGGCGCCGACGATTACGTGGCCAAGCCCTGCGAGCTGCGCGAGCTGATGGCGCGCATCCGCTCGGTGCTGCGCCGGAGCACACCGGTGAAGGCTGCTGCTGCCGGGGCGGCGGCTGCGAAATCGGACAAGGACCAGCTGGTTCGCTTCGGCACCAAATGGCTCGACCTGGAAGCGCAGGCCTTGCGCGACGACGAAGGCAACGAGCATCCGCTCACCGCGTCCGAGTTCGGGCTGCTCAAGGTGTTCGCGGCCAATCCGAAGCGCGTGCTGTCGCGCGAGCGCCTGCTCGAATTGGCCAACGCGCGCGATGCCGAAGCCTTCGACCGCGCCGTGGATCTGCGCATCATGCGCATCCGCCGCAAGATCGAGCCCGACCCAGCCAAGCCCGCCGTGATCCGCACCATCCGCGGCGGCGGCTATCTGTTCTCGCCCGCGGGCGAGAAGGCGTAGGGGCGCGCGGCTAGCCAAGCAAAGGTGTCGTCCCGGACAAGCGAACGACGTGAGCGCTGATCCGGGACGACGGCGGAGTATGCGGCGCGACCGAACGCAAAGGCCGGAAATACGTTCCCGGCTGCTCACGACGTCGCCAAACCGCCCGCCCCGTATTTTCCGTATATTGAAATTCCACGCCTTTCTGCCCCGAATGTTTCATCGCGCCCTGTCCGACGAAACAATTTGGCGGCGCACGAAACCATTTTCCCCTTTTCGTGCAGACGTCCCGAAACGTTGGCTCATTAACACTTTGGTCCAAGGAAACGCCGCTCGGTTGCGGCGCTACGGGGAGCTAAGTCAATGCCGAACGTCATCGCCATCAACGCCCAGGCCAGCCAGAGCATCATTGCCGCTCAGGCGACCTCGGACGACATGCTTCTGGAGAGCATTGCCGACGGCAACCGGACGTCGATGCACATCCTTTATTGCCGGCACAATGTGCGCGTCTACCGCTTCATCCTGCGCATCGTGCGCGATGCGACCACGGCGGAAGACCTCGTCAGCCAGGTGTTTCTGGACGTGTGGCGGACCGCCGGCCAATTCCAGGGCCGCTCGCAGGTCTCGACCTGGCTGCTCTCGATCGCCCGCTTCAAGGCGCTGACCGCGATGCGCCAGCGCCGCTTCGAGGACATCGACCAGGACGACGTGCGCCAGATCCCTGACGATGCCGAGACGCCGGAGAGCTCGCTCGACCGCAACGACACCAGCGCCATCTTGCGCGCCTGCGTGCAAAAACTGTCGCCGGCACATCGCGAGATCATCACCCTGGTCTACTACCATGAGAAGTCGGTGGAGGAGGTCGGTCAGATCATCGGCATCCCGCAGAGCACGGTGAAGACCCGGATGTTCTATGCCCGCAAGCAACTGGCCAGTTTGCTTAAGGGCGCCGGCGTCGACCGCTTCGCTGCCTAAGGCGAAGGATTTCAATGGGATAGGGCCAGGCCTTCGGTCCTTTCCCCGGACACGGAAGTGTTACCGCCGACGAAACAATTGAAACAAAGCACAACATCAGGCGGAAAAACTTCCCCCCTATAACGTCCACATACGGTTTTGCTTAAACCTCCCAAGAACCTCCAACGACCCGGACGATGCCCCCGTCCGGGTCGTTTTGTGCTTGGGGGGTACAAGCGGGAGAGGGAGCGCACCGTCGGTGCGGCCACGGCCCTCCCCGTCACGAAGGCGTGACACTGCGTAACGACCGAGACATCCGGCCCGAAACAACCTCGTGACCCTCCTTCACGAGTGGCCCGATGCTCGAACTTCTCTTCGCCGTCCTTGCCGGAATCCTCACCATCGCCGCGCCCTGCACGCTGCCGATGCTGCCGATCTTGCTCGGCGCCTCGATCGGGCGTGCGGGGCACTTAAGGCCCGCGATGATCGCGCTCGGCTTCGTCGTCTCGTTCTCGGCGACGGCGCTGCTGTTAGGTGCGATCACACGGCTGTTCGATTTCGATCCGAACGTGCTGCGCGAGACGGCGTCAATCCTGTTGCTCGGCTTCGGCCTGTTGATGCTGTGGCCGGCGCCGTTCGAATGGCTGTCGATCCGGCTCAATGGCTGGCTCGATCTCGGCAACTCCAGCGCCGTGCAGCGCGAGGGCGCGTTCGGCGGGCTCGTCCTCGGCACCACGCTCGGCCTGGTCTGGACGCCCTGCGCCGGCCCCGTGCTCGGCTCGATCTTGACGCTGGTCGCGACCCAGAAGAATGCCGCCTGGGCCGGCACGCTGCTGGTCGCCTATGCGATCGGCGCGGCCATCCCGATGCTGGCGATCGCCTATGGCGGCCAGGCCGCGACCACGCGCGTGCGCAGGCTCGCGCGGATCTCGCCGCGGTTGCAGCAGGGCTTTGGCGTCGTCGTGATCGCCTTCGCGGTCGCCGCCTATTTCCAATATGACACGCTGATCGTGGCGTGGCTCACCGGCTTCTATCCCACCGGCCAGATCGGCCTGTGATCATCCCTCAGCTTCACCGGAGGACGTTTCCATGACTTTCAAACTGCTCGCCGTCTCAGCCGCACTGATCGGCTTCACTGTTACCGGCGCCGTCATCCCCGGCATCTGCGACGAAGCCGCGCGCGCCACACCTGTCGTCACCGCTGCCGCAAGCCAGCAGACCGCACCAGACTTCGCCGGCATCAGCAGCTGGTTCAACTCGAAGCCGCTGAATATCGCCGAACTGCGCGGCAAGGTCGTGCTGGTCGACTTCTGGACCTATGGCTGCGTCAACTGCGTCAACACGCTGCCGCACGTCACCGACCTCTACGCCAAGTACAAGGACAAGGGCCTCGTCGTGGTCGGCGTGCACACGCCGGAATTCCCGTTCGAGCGCTCGGCCTCCAACGTGCAGGCCGCCCTAAAGCGCCACGGCATCACCTATCCGGTGGCGCAGGACAATGAGTCCAAAACCTGGAACGCCTACCGCAACCGATATTGGCCGGCGCAGTACATCATCGACCAGAACGGCAAGATCGTGTTCCAGCACGAAGGCGAGGGAAGCTACGACGAGACCGACCGCACCGTTGGCCGGCTGTTGAACGCCAATAGCTGATGCCGCATGCGGTGGCTTACGTTGTCGCTTGACTCCACGGACCCGTCCGTGGAGTTTCGAAAGCAACGCAATCAGCCGCCCGCAATGGACGACGCGACCACCAATAGCGACATTCGCCTCCGTGAAGGCGCCTCGATCGCGCAGCGGCTGGTCATGTCCGGCTTTGCGGCCGCCGTTGCGCTGTGCTTCACGCCGGGCCTGTTCACGCACGACACTTTGGAAATGATCATCTCCGTGGTCGCGCTCCTCATGGGAGCAGCGTTCGTCGGCGTCATCATGCTGGCGCCGGCGGTGGTGTGGATCATCACGCCGACCGAGATTTTGATCGGGCAACAGCGCCCGTTCGGAAAACTCCGGACGCGGATCGTTGCCAAAGACGCCATCAGCGGATTGCAGGTTCCCGGCAGCAAGAGGGCGAGAGCCCGCTTCCAGCTGGCGTTCACGCTGGCCTCCGGAGAACGCCTGACGTCGCCGCCGATCGCCGATGTCACGCATGTGCGCGACACGGTGGCGCGGATCGCCGCGCAGTTCGACGTTCCCGACGTCGAGTCTCCGGTCAATCCGCTCGATGCCAGCAATCCCGAGATGCGTCTCGGCGACCCCCTCGAGCCGTTTTCCACGCGGGACATCCGGATTGTCGCACTGATCGTCGTCGCATTGTGCGCCGTTCCCTACGCCTACAAGCTCTGGCGTGGCCTGTCGCCCGGCCCGGTCGACAACGTGCTGCTGCCGGTTGGCGCGCTCGCCGCGTTCGCCGTGCACAGATATGCCAACGTTGTGACCGGCGCTTTCTGGATCATCCGCCAAGGCGATATCCGCGTTGAACGCCTGTGGGGCGACGGCACGTTGCGCGCCGACCATATCGCGGGGCGCGACGTGAACGCGATCACGGTCGAGCGCCGCGGCCGGTCCGAGGACGAGCACTGCATCGTCGTGATCCGGTTGCAGTCCGGACAACGATTTCGCAGCCCCCGCATCGGCTCTCGGCTCGAGGCCCGGGCCGTGGGGGCCGAAATCGTCCGGCGGCTCGGGATTGCGGCTGAGAGCAACCAGATCTAGCTGGCATCCAGTGCGAATTGGCAAAGTTGATCTCACCGCTAGTTCGGTCTGAGCCTCTCCCGCTTGCGGGAGAGGCCGCCGCGTAGCGGCGGGTGAGGGCTCTCTCCCCATCGGGAGTGTCCCATTGCGGAGACACCCTCTCCCCGACCCTCCCCCGCAAGCGGGGGAGGGAGCGCACCACCACCGCGGCAGCAATCTGAGCTTTTCGCGCCATCCCCCATTTGTGGCATTGCGAGAGGCCTGTCAAAAAACCAAAGCATTCTCGTGACATACCAGCCGGGCGCGCCATCAACTTGCCACGAAGCTGCCCCTGAGTTCAGATGGTTCCGAATGATTTGCGCTGTGGCAGCGGGGAGAGCTTGAAAATGACGGATTTTCGTCGCCTGACGGGGGTGTTTATGGCTGCGGTGGGGCTGATCCTGTCCGCGCCGCATGCCTCCGCCCAGCAGCCCGACCGCGGCGACGAGCCGGGCCTGGTCGCCGACGATGGCTATGAGCTCGATCCGGAATGGCAGAAGCAGGTCGTTTACTTCCGCACGACCGAAGTACCGGGCACCATCATCATCTCCACCGCGGAGCGCCATCTCTATCTGGTGCAGCCGGGCGGACGCGCGATCCGCTACGGCATCGGGGTCGGACGTGACGGCTTTCAGTGGCAGGGCCTACTGAACATCGCCAACAAGAAGGAATGGCCGGACTGGACGCCGCCGCCGGAGATGATCCAGCGCCAACCCTATCTGCCGCGCTTCATGGCCGGCGGCCCCGGCAATCCGCTCGGCGCCCGCGCCATGTATCTCGGCACCACCGTCTATCGGATCCACGGCACCAACCGGCCGGACACGATCGGCACAAAGGTCTCCTCGGGCTGCTTCCGGCTGGTCAACCGCGACGTCGCCGATCTCTACGATCGCGTCCCGGTCGGCACCAAGGTGGTGGTGCGGCAGAAGCCTGAGCTCTGATCTTCCCACCTTCTTCAAAATTCCTTTTCCCGATATTTTCGAGAGAGCAACATGATGCGCACTTTTCGAGGCGGCCTGCTGATCGGGCTCGCGGTCGCCGTGCTGGTCGGCGTCCTGGCGGTGATCTACGAGTTTTACGACACCCGCACGCTGAAGCGCACCGTGCGCCGCGGCGAGGTGCTGTGCGGCGTCAACAAGGGCCTGCCGGGCTTCTCGATCCCGGACGACAAGGGCAACTGGACCGGCTTCGACGTGGATTTCTGCCGCGCGGTGGCCTCGGCGATCTTCAACGATCCGGGCAAGGCGAAGTTCGTCCCGCTCGACGCCAGCGAGCGCTTCAAGGAATTGCAGAGCCGCAAGGTCGACATCCTCTCGCGCAACTCGACCTGGAGCATGGCGCGTGAGCTCGACTATGATCTCTATTTCCCGGCGGTCGCCTATTACGACGGCGCAGGCTTCATGCTGCCGCGTTCGCGCAACAAGGAGACGTCGCTGGACCTGACCGGCAGCAAGATCTGCGTCCAGGCTGGAACCACGACGGCACTCAACGTCGCGGATTACTTCCGTGCCAACAACATGAAGTATGAAGAGGTGAAGTTCGACAAGCTGGACGAGGTCGTGAAAGCCTACGATACCGCCAAGTGCGACACGCTGAGCGCCGACGTCTCCCAGCTCTACGCGCTGCGGCTGAACCTGTCCAAGCCCGGCGACCAGATGATCCTGCCGGACATGATCTCCAAGGAGCCGCTCGCCCCCGTCGTGCGCCAGCGCGACGACGACTGGATGATGATCGTAAAGTGGACGCTCTATGCGATGATCAACGCCGAAGAGCTAGGGGTCACCTCGGAGAACATCGACGAGGCCCTGAAGTCGAAGAAGCCGGAAGTGATGCGCCTGGTCGGCACCGAGGGTAATTACGGCGAGCAGCTCGGCCTCACCAAGGACTGGGTCGTCCGCATCATCCGTCACGTCGGCAATTACGGCGAGATGTACGAGCGCAACATCGGCGAGAAGTCCAAGCTGAAGATCCCGCGCGGGATGAACCAGCTGTGGAATGCCGGCGGTGTGCAGTACGCGCCGCCGGTGCGGTAGGCAGTCTCTCGGCCGACATTGCGAAGCGACCTGTCCGCCGAAGCTCCAAGAGCGAAGGCAGAAGTGAAGCGCCACATCCTCAGTCGTCATGCCCGGGCTTGTCCCGGGCATCCACGTTTTGAGGCACATTAAGAACGTAGATGGCCGGGACAAGCCCGGGCATGACGAGGTGAGAGCTCAATACCCCCGCGCTCGCGCCAGCTGCTCGGTGTGGTAATTCGCATCGCCGAACAGTTCCTCGCACACCCGCGCGCGTTTCATGAAGAAGCCGATGTCGAACTGGTCGGTCATGCCCATCCCGCCATGCATCTGCACGCCTTCCTGCACCGCGCGCGTGGCGGTGGTGCCGGCGCGGGCTTTTGCCACGGCGACGGCTGAGCCGGCCTTGGCGACGTCCACATCCAGCGCCTGGAGCGCCTTCATCGTGGCGGCGCGGGTGATCTCGATATCGACATAGAGCTCGGCGGCACGGTGCTGGAGCGCCTGGAATTCGCCGATCAACTTGCCGAACTGCTTGCGGCTCTTGAGGTACTCGACGGTGCGATTGAACACCTCCTCGCTGAGACCCACCATCTCGGAGGCCACCGCAGCGCGGCCGATGTCGAGCACGCCATCGAGCAGGGAAGCGCCCTGATCGACCTCGCCGAGCACGCCGTCGGCATTGACTTCGACATCGGCAAGCTCGATCCGCGCCGCATTATGCGCATCGACCATGATCGTGCGCTCGATCGCGACGCCCCTGGCCTTGGGGTTGACCAGGAACAGCGTCAAGCCGTCACGCTCGCCGGCGGCACCGGCGGTGCGCGCGGCAACGATGAGAAGATCGGCGACATGGCCGTCAACGACCAGCGCCTTGGCACCGCTGAGCCTGAAACCGTTGCCGGCGCGCACCGCCTGAAGGCTGGTCTGGAGCGGGCGATGTTTTGCGCCTTCGTCGATCGCCAGCGTCGCGAGCAGCGAGCCGCTGGAAATTTTTGGTAGATATTCCGACTTCTGCGCGGCATTGCCGCCGCGGCTCAGCGCCGAGGCCGCGACCACGCTGGTGGCGAGGAACGGCGACGGCATCAAGGTGCGGCCGATCTCTTCCATGACGACGCCGGCCTCGACGAAGCCGAGACCGCTGCCGCCGAACTCCTCCGGCACCAGCAGGCCGGCAAAGCCCATCTCGGCGAAGGAATGCCAAAACTCCCTGGAGAAGCCGGTCGGATCCCTGGAGTCGCGCAAGTGCCGCAGATGCGACACCGGCGCCTTGTCGCTGATCAGCCCGCGCGCGCTGTCACGGAGCATCGATTGTTCTTCGGTGAGGACGAGGGCCATGACGGGCTCCAAAAAAGTGCTGTTCGACTGGATTCAGTGTTGACCCTCATGGTGAGGAGGCGCGTGCGCCGTCTCGAACCATGCAGGCCCGACTCATCCTTCGAGACGCGGCCTGACGGCCGCTCCTCAGGATGAGGCTCTTTCCTAGGCCCCCGGCAGATCGAGGATGCGCTTGGCGACGATGCCGAGCATCACCTCGCTGGTGCCGCCCTCGATCGAGTTGGCCTTGGTGCGCAGCCAGGCGCGCGGACGGGCGCCCAGTTTCGAACGTTCGCTCTCCCATTCCAGCGCGTCGACACCGCCGGCCGACATCAGGATCTCGTAGCGACGCTTGTTGAGCTCGGTGCCGTAATATTTCATCGCGGAGGAGAACGCCGGATGCGCCTGACCCGCCTTGGCGAGATCGACCGCGCGCTCGGCGCAGGCCGCGAGTGCGGCTTCGTCGACGTCGAAGCTGGCGATCCGGCCGCGCAGCATTGAATCATCGAGCCGCCCCAGCGCATCGGTACCGACCGAATCCGCCGCGATCTGGCCGAGCGGACGGCCGACGCCGCGCTCGCCCATGCCGGAGATCATCGCGCGCTCGTGCTGGAGCAGATATTTCGCGACGTCCCAGCCGCGGTTGACGGTGCCGACGACGTGCGATTTCGGCACGCGGACATTGTCGAAGAAGGTCTCGCAGAACGGCGAATAGCCGGAGATCAAGAGGATCGGCTTGGTCGTCACGCCCTTCGAGGTCATGTCGAACAGGATGAAGCTGATGCCGTCGTGCTTCTTCGCAGCGGGGTCGGTGCGGACGAGGCAGAAGATCCAGTCGGCGTAGTTGGCGTAGGATGTCCAGATCTTCTGGCCGGTGATGACGAAATCGTCGCCGTCGCTCTCGGCGCGCGTCTGGAGCGAGGCAAGATCTGAGCCGGCGTTCGGCTCGGAATAGCCCTGGCACCAGCGGATCAGGCCCGCCGCGATTTTCGGCAGGTGCTCCTGCTTCTGCGCTTCGTTGCCGTATTTGAGCAGCGCCGGCCCGAGCATCCAGATGCCGAAGCTCGACAGCGGCGGACGCGCGCCGATTCTTCCCATCTCCGTTCGCAGCACCTTGTGCTCGGCGGCGCTGAGGCCGCCGCCGCCATATTCCCTAGGCCAGTCCGGCACGGTCCAGCCCTTGTCGCGCATGCGCTCGAACCAGATGCGCTGCGGCTCGGACGCGAATTTCGCGTTGCGTCCACCCCAGAACACGTCGACGTCGGATGTCGCGGGCTTGCGCATCTCCGGCGGGCAATTGGCTTCCAGCCAGGCGCGCGTCTCGCTGCGGAATTGTTCGAGATCAGCGGTCTCAGAATCTGTCATGGCTCGTTTCCATCAACTAAAATAGACTTGTTGGACGTGACTCTGGGCCATCGCATCGCGGAATTCAACCACTTCTGCAGCCATCGGCTACTCACCCTCGTCGTCGTCAGGCTATAGTCGCCGCCACGGCGACGCCTAAAAACAAAGAGGAAACAACGATGCGCCTTAAACTCCTTTCGCCTGGCGAAATGAACGAGAGCCAGCGGCAGACCTATGACGAGTCGATTGCCGGCAAGCGCGGCAAGCCGCCGGCGCCGATGATGGCCTGGCTGAACAGCCCCGAGATGGCCCGTCACGCGACGCGGCTCGGCGAGGTCCTGCGCTTCGACACGATATTCCCCGCAAAGCTTTCTGAGATCGCGATCCTGGTGACGGCGCGGCACTGGACCGCGCAGTACGAATGGTACGCGCACAAACGCCTGGCGCTTGCCGGCGGCATGGATCCGAAAATCATCGACGCGATCCGCGACCGCCGCACGCCGGCGTTCGACGATCCCAAGGCCAAGATGATCTACGACGTGGCGAAGTCGTTGCATGAAGGCCATAGTATCGAGAAGGGCCTCTACGATGCGGCCGTTGCGTTGCTCGGCGAGCGCGGCGTGGTCGAGGTGATCGGGCTGTGCGGCTATTACACGCTGGTGTCGATGACGCTGAACACGTTCGAGTTCGAGCTGCCCGAGGGCGAGGTGCCGGAGCTCGCTTGATTGCCCAACCGGGTGCGCAGTCAGTCTCGCATCCGGAAACGCTGGGTTTCCGGACAGTCCCGTAGCACTGTCCCGGGGCCCGGCCTATGTGGAGTACAACAACGGAGCATTCACATGTCGCAAAGCCCCGCCGTCGCCGCCGGCACCAGGATCGGCCACGTCCATCTCAAGGTCGCCGATCTCGATCGCGCCCTCGGCTTCTATTGCGGCGTGCTCGGATTCGAGCTGATGCAGCGCATGGGCTCGGGCGCGGCCTTCATCTCGGCCGGCGGCTATCATCACCACATCGGGCTCAACACCTGGGAGAGCAAGGGCGGCTCGCCGCCGCCGCCGGGGACGACAGGACTCTATCACACCGTCATCCTCTATCCGACGCGCCCCGCGCTGGCGGATGCGCTGCACCGCGTGCTGTCGGCCGGCATTGCGCTGGATGGGGCGAGCGACCATGGCGTGTCCGAAGCGCTGTATTTGCGCGATCCCGACGAGAACGGTGTGGAGCTCTATTGGGACAGGCCGAGGGAGCAATGGCCGTTTGGAGCGGACGGCAAGCTCGCGATGTTCACCAAGCGGCTGGATGTCGAGGAGTTGCTGAGGCAGCGGGAAGCGTGATGCCGTAGGGTGGGCAAAGCGAAGCGTGCCCACCAATTTTTACAGCACGAGCGGAGAGCAGGTGGTGGGCACGGCGCTTTGCGCCTTTGCCCACCCTACGAAGTTCTCGCCCGCGGCGTCCCCCGCACCATGATCAGCGCCGCGGCCGCCACCTCCAGTGCGATGCAGAGGTAGAACGGCAGCGAATAGCCACCGGACCAATCGCGCAGGAAGCCGACGACGCCGGGGCCGAACGCGTAGGTCACTTGGTTGATCGCGGTGTTGAGGCTGATCAGCACGCCGAACGAGGCGGAATCGAATTCCTGCTGCACGATCAGCGACGGCAGCGTGATGAGATTGCCGACCGAGAAACCGAACAATGCGCAGGCCGCGATCAGCACATAATCGTTGTGCAGGTTGATGACGACGAGAAGCGCCGCGGCCTGGCTGAGGAATGACAGCGCGGAGGCAAGGCGCTGGTTGAGGCGGTCGATCACCATCGAGAACAGCACCCGGCCGATCACCGCCATCGCGGTCAGCACCGCGACGGCCACCGCGGCACGCTCGCGCCCGATCACGGGATCGAGGAAGGAGATCAGGTGCACGATGAAGCCGACCTGCGCGAACAGCACCAGCGCGAACGCAATCGTCACCGTGAGAAAGCCGACATCACGCAGCGCATGTTTGCGGATCTCCGTCGACGATTGCGGCTTCGCTTTCGTCGCCGCACGCCAACCGTGGAGATCCGGCGGCCGGCCGACGACGATCAGGATCACCGGCACGAGCAGCGCCAGCATGGCGGCGGCGACGGTGAACATCGCACTGGCGAACCCGATATGACCGATCAAGGTCACCAGCAGCGGCACGCCGACGATGCCGCCAAAACTCGCGCCGTTCAGCGCCAGGCTGATCGCCATGCCGCGTTTCTGGTCGAACCACAGGCTGATCGTGTTGGTGATCATGGCCAGACTCGTGCCGGCCCAGCCGAAGGCGAGCACGGCGTCGGCGAGATAAAGCTGCCAGGGCTCGCGCACCGCGCCAATGGCGACGGCGGCGGCCGACATCGCCAGCGTGCCGGCGATCAAGCCGAGTCGCGGGCCATATTTGTTGACGGCTTCGCCGACGAAGACGACGAGCAGCGCGCCGAACAGATAGAAGAACGTCGTGCCTGAGGAGATCAGCGAAGCCGACCAGCCGTGCGCGCGCTGAAGCTCGGCGACATAGACGCTCTGGCCGTAGAAGCCGAGCCCCCAGCCGAAAGTCGCGAGCAGGAAGCAGACCGCAACGATGCGCCAGCCTTCGTAGCGGAGAGAGGATTCGTCGATCGTGGCGTGTTGAGGATTGTCGAGCATGCCGCCTACTCCGTCATGCCCGGGCTTGTCCCGGGCATCCACGTTCTTCGATCCGCCCTAATTCGATCCGCCCTAAGACGTGGATGGCCGGGACATTTTGCGTCAAGACGCGCTTCACGCTTTAGCCCGGCCATGACGCAACATCTAATAACTCGCCCCCGAAAATCACTTCGATAGCGATCGAACGATCAACGCTGCTGACAACCTCCCGCCAATTCAGATCGCGTCCGGGAACTCTCCCATGGCCGCATCCAGCCGCGCCCTGCGGCGGCGCGCCCAGGACGCCAGCGAGAGCACGGCAAGCCCGAGCAGCACCGGCGGGAACACAACCATGTTCACGGCGGACCAGCCGTAATTAGCAAGCAGTTGCCCGGACGAGAACGAGCCGATCGCCATCATGCCGAACACCAGAAAATCATTGAAGGCCTGCACCTTGTTGCGCTCCTGCGGACGGTGCGTCTCCAGCACCAACGCAGAGGCTCCGATGAACGAGAAATTCCAGCCCACACCGAGCACGATCAGCGTCGCCCAGAAGTGCATCGCGGTGAGGCCGGAGAGACCGATGCCGGCGGCGCCGGCCTCGAGCAGCAGGCCGGCTGCGACGATAACAGGCGCCCCGAAGCGCGCGATCAGCGCGCCGGTAAAGAAGCTCGGCCCGTACATCGCGACGATGTGCCACTGAATGCCGAAATTGGAATCGCTGAGGCTGAGGCCGCACATCCTCATTGCGAGCGGCGCCGAGGTCATCACCAGATTCATCATGGGATAGGAGATGACACCGCACAGAGCGGCCGCGATGAAGCGTGGTTGGCTTACGATCGTGAGCAGCGGCCGCCCGCCATGCAGATCGGCCGGAGCCGGCTTCGGCATGTCGACGCCGGCAACGATGCCCATCGCGACCAGCGCGACCGCGGCCTGCACCAGGAAGCTGAAGGCAAACAGATAGGGCGACCAGACGTCCATCGTCCATTGCACGAGTTGCGGACCGAGCACGCCGGCGAACACGCCGCCGGCCATGACCCATGACACCGCCTTGGGCCGGTAGGCGGCGCTGGCGCCGTCGGCGGCGGCGAAGCGATAGGACTGCGCCACCGCGCCGTAGAGGCCACCGAGGAAGGTCGCAACGCAAAACAGCGCGAACGAGGCGTGCAGGATCGCGAACGAGCCGAGCACGCCGGTAAGCACACCGCAGCCGGTACCGACGACGAAGGCCCAGCGGCGGCCGAAGCGGCGCGAGATCGCACCGGTCGGCAGCGTGCCGGCGGCGAGCCCGACGACGTACATCGACAGCGGCACTGTCGCGAGCGACATGTCTGGCGCGAGCGTGGCGCCGACGATCGAGCCGGTGGCGAAGATCACCGCCGAGTTGGCGCCGGTCAGCGCTTGCGCTGCGGCAAGGCGCACCACATTGGCGCGCACGCGGGCATCGGCGCCGATCTGATCGGCTGCAGTCACATCAAGCATCGGCATTTCCGCCCAAGGGCCTTTAAAGGTGCTTTGTTGATTCCCGGCACTATGGAGGAGCGCGGGAGGGCGGGCAACCGGCGCAACCGGGCGCGGGCCATGCCTCCGACGCAATCGAAAGGATGATAGCGGGCTGCGCTCTTGACGGCTTGCGTTCGATCAAATCCTATCCGCCGCGACTTCCGGAGTTTCATTCATGTCCATCGATGACAGGCCTACGCTCAGCGCTCCCGACGACGATCCCTGGCTTTGGCTGGAGGAGATCGAAGGCGCGCAGGCGCTCGATTTCGTCGCGCGGCAGAATCGGCTGACGCTCGACGCGTTTGGTGGAAAGGACTTCGAGCGCGACCGTGACATCCTCGCCACGATCTACGATCGTCCCGACAACATCCCCTATGTCAGCCGGCGCGGCGCCGATCTGCACAATCACTGGAAGGATGCCACCAACCCGCGCGGCCTGTGGCGGCGAACCACGCTGGCGGAGTTTCGAAAGGTGAGCCCGGCGTGGGAGATCGTGCTGGATATCGACCAGCTTGCGGCGAGCGAAGGCGAGGACTGGCTGCTGAGCTCGATCAGCTCGTTGCCGGGACATTCGCGAGTCATCCTGAGCCTGTCGCGCGGCGGCAGCGACGCTGTCACCTTGCGGGAATTCGATCTGAATACGAAGAGCTTCGTTGCGGACGGCTTTACGCTGCAGGAAGCCAAAGGCGGCGTCGATTGGGTCGATGCCGATACGCTGCTGCTGTCCAGCGCCCATGGCGAGGGCATGGCCACGAGTTCCGGATATGCGAGGACCGTTCGGCTGTGGCGGCGCGGCCAGCGCGTGGATCAGGCGCAAGTGATCATCGAGACCACGGCCGATCATATGGTGATCTATGGCGGCGCCGACGACACCGGAGCGAAGCCGCGCGCGTGGATCACCGACCAGATCGACTTCTTCAATTACGGCATCTGGCTGCGCGACGAAACCGGCACCACGACCAAGCTCGACCTGCCGACCGGCATCTGGATGCAGGCGCATGGCGACTGGTTCGCGATGAAGCTGCGCGAGCCCTGGTCGATCGAAGGACGAACCTACGCCGCTGACGCCATGCTGGGCATTTCGCTCTCGGCGTTTGTGGCCGGCAGCCGCGACTTCACGCTCCTGTTCGAGCCCGGACCGCGGCGAGCACTACAGGGCTTCTTCTGGAGCGCAGGCAGACTGGTGCTGTCGATCCTCGACGAGCTCAAGCCGCAGTTCGAGATCTGCACGCCATCTGCTTCAGGTTGGACCCGCGAGACGCTCGGCGGCCTCCCGCAAATCGGCGTCGTCGACATCTGGCCGCTCGATCGCCATCCGTCCGAAAGCAATGGCGACCTGCTCGCCAATGTGCAGGATCCGCTCACGCCGCCGTCGCTGCTGTTGATTGAGCGCGGCGTTGCAAGCCCGACCGTGCTGAAGCAGGCGCCGAAGACGTTCACCGCCGACGGCCTCGTGGTGACGCAGCACGAGGCGATCTCGGTCGACGGCGAGCGCATTCCCTATGTCCAGACCGGCCCCGCGACCGAGACCGGCGATGCGCCGGTCTATATGAGCGCCTATGGCGGCTTCGCCCATTCGGTGAAGCCGTATTACAACCCGTCGCTCGGCAAGCTGTGGCTGGAGCGCGGCGGCACGATGGTGCAGGCGAATTTGCGCGGCGGCGGCGAGTTCGGCACGCGCTGGCACGATGCCGGCCGGCTCGCCGGCAAGAAGCTGTCGCACGATGATTTTGCAGCCGTTGCCGCCGATCTGGTACGCCGCGGCGTGACGAAAGCAAAGCGGATCGCCGCGCAGGGCGGATCGAACGGCGGCATCCTCATCACCAACATGCTGGTGCGCTACCCCGAGCGTTTCGGCGCGCTGTTCTGCACCATTCCGCTGATCGACATGCGCCGCTATACAAAGCTGCTCGCGGGCGCGAGCTGGATCGCGGAATATGGCGACCCCGACAAGCCCGAAGAGTGGGACTGGCTGAAGACCTACTCGGCCTATCACAACGCGAAACCCGGACAGACTTACCCGCCGATCCTGATCGCGACGACACGGCGCGACGACCGCGTCCATCCCGGCCACGCGCGCAAGATGGCCGCAAAGCTCCAGGCGATGGGCTATGAGGCCTGGTTCTACGAGCCGGAGGCGGGCGGCCACGGCTACGGCAAGGACAACAAGGAGCGCGCCGGCTTCGAGGTGCTCGGCTATCGATTCCTGAAGGACAAGATCGGCTGGCGGGACGGCGAGGTCTGAGGTTGATTCGATCGGTGCAGACCAAGCGCACCGCTTACCTCTCCCGCTTGCGGGAGAGGTCGGCGCGAAGCGCCGGGTGAGGGCTATATCCTCTTCGGGATTCTTGGCTGCGGAAGCACCCTCTCCCCAGCCCTTCCCCGCAAGCGGGGGAGGGAGCGCGCCTTCTTCGTGGCTAACGCGAAAACACCAGCGTGAGATTGTTCGCCGGCATGTCGATCGTATCGACGAGGCGAAGACCTACTCCGCGCGCGAGCGTCTCGACATCGCCGATGTCGCGCACGCCCCAATCGGGATTGCCTTCGCGCAAGGAGGTGTCGAACACGGCATTGCTGAGCGCGGTGTGCTTGCCGCCGCGCTTGAACGGGCCGTAGAGGAACAGCTTGCCGTCGGCCCGCAAATAGCGGCTGCAGCCTGCGAACAGGCCCTCGGCCACACTCCATGGTGCGATGTGGATGACATTGGCGCAGAACACGGCGGCAAGACTCGTCGGCGCCTGCCCGCCCTTCATCTCCGGGCACCAGCCGGGATCCGTGAGATCAATCCGCAGCGGGCTGCGGACGTTTTGCAGGCCCGAATGCACGCGCCAGGCCTCGATGCTCTTCACGTGCCGCTGGTTGAGGTCGCTGGGCCACCAGACCAGGCCGGGCGTGTGGCGAGCGAAATGGACCACGTGCTGCCCGGTTCCGCTGCCGACCTCGACCACGTCGCCGGTGCTCCCGGCGAGATGCTTTTCCAGCGCCGCCAAGAGCGGCTCGTGATTGCGGTGAAAGGCAGGCGCATCGAGGCGGCCGTCGGACTCGACCCGACCACCGTCCCTGCCAAATTCGACGACATATTCAGCCAATTGAAGTCCCCGGAAATGAGAAAGCAGACGAAAACGCGACGAGGGCCAAACACCCTGGAATAATTTGCCAGTCCAAACCGGCCTGACGGGCGATCTATCTCTTCAGTTGCAATGCGGAAGATATTAACGCCATTTTGCAGCCTGCATAGTCTCGATTGTCAGGACATGGCCTTTGTGCTTTTGAACACTATCTTTTGGTATGTTGCATAACGCTCCGGGACGACGCCTTGACCGCCTTTCCTTGCAAGCCCGCCCTGCTTCTCGCGCTGGCCGCCCTCACCGGCTTTGCCGCGGGCACGGCGCTGGCGCAATCCGCCGTGACTGACGGCCAAAAGCTCGCCTTTGACCGCGGCAAGGGCAATTGCCTGACCTGCCACGTCATCAAGGGGGGCGACCTGCCGGGAACGATCGGGCCGGAGCTGAAGGACATCAAGGCGAAATACCCTGATCGCAACGAGCTGGCCGCGATCATCTTCGACGAGACCAAGCGCAATCCGCAGACCATGATGCCGCCGTTCGGCCGGAACCGGATTTTGACCGAACAGGAGATCAGCGCGATCGTTGATTTCCTCCAGACCTTGTGACCGCCGGCACGCCAGGAGACCTCTGATGACGACACGTACCGGCCCTCATCCGACGCGGCGCCTGATCCTTCAGGGCGCCGCCTCGGTCGCGCTGCTCGGCCTCGGCAATTTGCCGTTCGGCGCCGCTCCCGCACGCGCCGCGGCCAACGACAAATATCCGGAAGAAGCCTTCAAGCAGAAGCGCGAGGCGGATGCGATCAAGTCGCTCTATGGCAGGACCGCCGAGCCGTCCGACAAGGTCAAGCTCGACGCGCCCGAGATCGCGGAGAACGGCGGCGTCGTGCCGATCTCGGTGACGACGACGCTCGACAAGGTGACGTCGATCTCGTTCTTCGTGGCCGAGAACCCGAATGCGCTCGCGGCAAGCTACAGGATTCCAGACGGCACGATCCCGAGCGTCGCCAACCGCCTGAAGATGGCCAAGACCACCAACGTGACCGCGATCGTGGAAGCCGACGGCAAGCTCTACAGGGCGACCAAGGAAGTGAAAGTCACCGTCGGCGGCTGCGGCGGCTAACGGCGAAGGAAGAAACAGATGGCATCCAGCATTCGCGTACGCGCCACCGCCAACGGCGACATCACCGAGGTGCAGACGCTAATCCAACACCCCATGGACACCGGCTTCGTCAAGGATGCCAAGGGCGAGCTGATCCCCGCGCATTTCATCCAGGAACTGAAGTTCGAATATAACGGCAAGGACGTCTTCGTTGCCGATTGGGGCACTGCGGTCTCGAAGGACCCCTATGTCAAGTTCAGCTTCAAGGGGGCCAAGAAGGGCGACGACCTCAAGGTCTCCTGGACCGATAACAAGGGTAAGTCGGACACGACCACCGCGAAGATCTCGTGATGAAGTTCCGGTCTGCCCTCCTGCTTGGTTCGGTGTGCGCCGCGCTCGTCGCGTTCGCCCTCACCTCTGCGCGCGTGATCGCGGCCGACAAGGTCGATCCCGTGGCCGACGCCAAAGCGTTCCAGAACTTCTTCTTCCAGAAGTTTCCGACCGTGAAGCACGAGGATTTCGTCAACGGTCCTTATTCCATGAACGAGGACATGAAGCGGCAGTGGCAGGAGAAGGAGGAATTCCCGCCCTACGAGTTCGCGCTCGACGCCGGCAAGGAAATGTTCGCGACCCCGTTCAAGAACGGGAAAACCTATGCCGACTGCTTCCCCAACGGCGGCATCGGCATCCGCCAGAACTATCCTTACTTCGACGAGAAGGAAGGCAAGGTCGTCACGCTGGAGCTCGCGCTCAACCGCTGCCGCGAGGCCAATGGCGAGGCGCCCTATTCCTACGTCAAGGACGAGATGGCCTCGCTGACCGCCTATATGGCCTTCACCTCGCGCGGCAAGCCGATGGACATCAAGGTCCCCGACGATCCCCGCGCACTCGCGGCGTTCGAGAACGGCAAGCGCTATTTCTACACCCGGCGCGGCCAGATGAATTTCTCCTGCGCGAGCTGCCATGTGCAGAGCCCCGGCGAGCGCATCCGCGCCGAGGTCCTGGCGCCGGCGCTCGGTATCCTGAACGCGATGCCAATCTACCGGTCCGAATGGAGCGGCATGGGCACCACCAGCCGCCGCTTCGTCACCTGCAACAGCCAGACCCGCGCGGTTCCGCTGGAGCCGCAGGCGGACGAATATCGCGACGTCGAATATTTCCTCTCCTACGTCGCCAACGGCCTGCCAATATCGGGCCCGGGAGCGCGGCCATGAAGCGGTCACTTCCCCTCGCCATGCTGCTTGCCCTGAGCCTCGCGCCAGCGGCGCGCGCAGCAAATGAGGCGGATTACAAGGCGGCCTATGCCGCCGCCGAAGCCGCCTCCAAGGAGGCGGCCGGCATGCGCAACCAGTGGACCGTGACTGTCTCGGCGCTGGCGGCAGCGAAGAAGGCGGCTGACGGCGGCGATTTCGACCGCGCGGTGACCGCCGCGAAAGAGGCCGAGGCGCTGGCGAAAGCATCGATCTTCCAGGCCACGTCCGAAAAAGAGGCCTGGAAGACGATGGAAATCCGCTAGACTGCTCGCTGGTGCAACAGCCTTGCGACCACTAGAGGGCGCGGAGAATTTCTGGATGGCGATCCGCCGCCGCGATTTCCTGAAGAGTGCCGGCGTTGCCGCCGCATCGCTCAGCCTGCCGCGGCTCGCGCGCGGCGCTGAAGCGGCGGGCATTTACGACCTTGAACGGTTCGGCAATGCGCGGATCCTGCACATCACCGACACGCATGCGCAGCTCAACCCGGTCTATTTCCGCGAGCCCAGCGTCAATATCGGCATCGGCGAGATGGCGGGACGGCCGCCGCACCTGGTCGGCCGCGCGTTTCTCGATCATTTCGGCATCCGGTCCGACAGCGCGGATGCCTACGCCTTCAGCTGCTTCGAGTTCGAGAAGTCCGCCGCCCGCTTCGGCAAGCTCGGCGGCTTTGCCCATCTGAAGACGCTGGTCGACCGTCTGCGCAACGACGTTGGCGAAAAACACTCCATGCTGCTCGACGGCGGCGATCTCTGGCAGGGCACCGGGCTTGCCAATGTTATGCAAGGCCGCGACATGGTGGAGGTCGCCAACCTGCTCGGCATCGAAGCGATGACCGGGCATTGGGAGTTCACTTATGGCGAGCAGGCGCTGCGCGACAATCTCGAGCGCTTCAAGGGCGAGTTTCTGGCGCAGAACGTCTTCCTGACCGAAGAGGCCGCCTTCAACGACGCCAGCGCCTTCGACAGGGCGAGCGGGCGCGTGTTCAAGCCCTCTGTTATCAAGGAGCTCGGCGGCCATCGCGTCGCCATCGTCGGTCAGGCCTTCCCTTACGTGCCGATCGCACATCCCAAACGGTTCACACCGGACTGGACTTTTGGCATCCGCGAGGAAGAGCTGCAGAAACACGTCGATGCCGTGCGCGGCCACGACAAGGTCGATGCCGTCATTCTGCTGTCGCACAACGGCATGGACGTCGACCTCAAGCTCGCAAGCCGCGTCACCGGTATCGACGTCATCCTCGGCGGCCACACCCATGATGCGATCCCGCAGCCCATCGCGGTGAAGAACGCCAACGGTACGACGCTCGTCACCAATGCCGGCTCCAACGGAAAATTTTTGGCGGTGCTCGACCTCGCGCTGGACAAGGGCAAGGTCGGTGACATCAGGTATCATTTGCTGCCGGTCTATTCCGAGCTGCTGAAGCCCGATCCCGCCATGGCTGAGCTGATCGGCCGGCTGCGCGCGCCGCATGTGACCGACTGGTCGGAGAAGATCTCAACGCCAGACCGCCTGCTGTATCGCCGCGACAATTTCGCCGGTCCCGTCGACGAGCTGATCTGCACTGCACTCCGCGCCGAACTCGACGCCGAGATCGCGGTGTCGCCGGGCTTCCGCTGGGGCGTCACGGCGCTGGCCGGCCAAGCCCTGACCATGGAGGATTTGCTCGCGGAAACCGCGATCACCTATCCCGAGACCTATGTGCAGGAGATGACCGGCGCAGAGATCAAGGACGTGCTGGAAGACATCTGCGACAACCTCT
Source organism: Bradyrhizobium sp. 139 (assembly GCF_023074175.1). Lineage (GTDB taxonomy): Bacteria > Pseudomonadota > Alphaproteobacteria > Rhizobiales > Xanthobacteraceae > Bradyrhizobium. The sequence goes on along the minus strand of NZ_JADPKS010000173.1, from coordinate 84,834 downwards.
TCAACGCCGATCCCTATTATCAGCAGGGCGGCGACATGGTGCGCGCCGGCGGGCTCAGCTACACCTGCACGCCGATGGCCACGGTCGGCAGCCGCATCTCCGAGCTGAAGCTCAATAGCGGCAAGGCGCTCAGTGCGAGCCACCGCTACAAGATCGCGGGCTGGGCCTCGGTCAATGGCCAGCAGGGCGCACCGGTGTGGGACGTCGTCGCCAAATATCTGCGCTCGGGCCGCATGATGCCGGAGCGTCTCGGCTCCGGCGTCACGCTGAAAGGCGTCGATGGCAATCCAGGCATTGCAGGGCAGGGATGATACGGTCGCAAATCTTATCCGCGATGCTGCTGGCGATGTTCGCCTTCGCCGCCATGCCCCTGACTTTGAGCCAGAAGGTTTGGGCGCAGCAAGTGCCGCTCCAGGACAAGCCGTTCGCGGAGCACAAGGTCGTGCTCCAGCTCTCCGACGGCGATGTGAAGAAGCAGGCGCTGGTGCTGAGCGTCGCCAACAATCTCCTGAAGGCCTATGATCCCGACAAGGTCGCGATCGAGGTGGTGGCGTTCGGCCCCGGCATCGACCTGCTGCTTGCCGGCAGCGAGCGCCGCAAGCAGGTCGAAAGCCTGATCGCGCAGGGCGTGCGCTTCGATATCTGCCTCAACACCGTCGACACGATCGAGCGGGAGACGGGCAAGCGGCCGGAGTTCATCCCCGCCGCCACGCCGGTGCAGGTTGGGGTCGGACAGATCCTGTTCCTGGCGGAGAATGGGTACACGGTGGTGAGGCCGTAGGCGCCGGCCTGCGCATGCGGGCCTTCATGGTTCGAGATGCGCCGTAAGGCGGCGCTCCTCACCACGAGGATTTAAGACTTCCCACGAAGACGCCCTCATCCTGAGGGCCCGCCAAAGGCGGGCGTCTCGAAGGATTGCCCCAGCGAGGCGGTCACGACAGTTACGTAAAATAATATTCCCTAGTTCGCTCCCTATACAGTGACTTGCTTCTCTTTTCAGCCCGTGGCGTAGTAGGAAGTGGAATCAGTCCACGCCGGGTTCCTGCCATGATCTTCCGCCAGCTCTTCGACAGCGTTTCGGGCACCTACAGCTATGTCCTGGCGAGCCGCCCCGGCGGCGAGGCGCTGATCCTTGATCCTGTGCTGGAGAAGGTCGACCGCTATTGCCAGCTGCTGCGCGAGCTCGACCTCAAGCTGGTCAAGGCGGTGGACACTCATCTGCATGCCGACCATGTCACCGGGCTCGGCGAGCTGCGCGACCGCACTCATTGCATGACGGTGATGGGCGACCAGACCAAGGCCGACGTGGTGGCGATGCGGGTCGCCGACGGCGACAAGGTGACGATCGAGGGCCTGTCGCTCGACGTGATGTACACGCCCGGCCATACCGACGATTCCTATTCCTATTTGATGGGCGACCGCGTCTTCACCGGAGATACGCTTCTGATTCGCGGCACCGGGCGCACCGATTTTCAGAACGGCTCCTCGCGCGCGCAGTACGAGTCGATCTTCAACCGCCTGCTCAAGCTGCCGGACGAGACGATGGTCTTCCCGGCGCATGACTACAAAGGCGACACCGTCTCCACCATCGGCGAGGAGAAGCGCTACAATCCGCGGCTCCAGGTGCGCTCGGTCGACGAATATATCGAGCTGATGGCGAACCTGAAGCTGCCCAATCCGAAGATGATGGACGTCGCCGTGCCCGCCAACATGCATGTGGGCCTGCATCAGGAGGAGCTGGAGAAAGAGGGCCGCGCAGTCAGCGCCGGCGAGGCGATCCGCTCGCTCGGCCGTCCCGATATCCTGCTGGTCGATCTGCGCGAGACCAATGAGCGGATGAAGCACGGCATGCTCGAAGGCGCGCTGCACACACCCTATCCGTCCGTTGAACACAGCCTCAAGCCCGGCGGCATGCTGCGCGAGGTCGCGGCCTCGACCGGCCGCCGCATCGTGTTTTTCTGCGCCTTCGGCGAACGCTCGGCAATGGCCGTGGCTGCCGCCAAGGAGGCCGGGCTCACCAACACCGCCCACATCGCCGGCGGCATCGACGCCTGGAAGAAGGCGGGCGGGCCGGTGGTCCGCGGCTGACGTCATCGTCGCGGGCTTGGGATAGGTCAGGAACCGCCCATATTTTCGGGCTAGAAGCGGATGACGCATCACCATCCGGGAACAGCCATGGCCAAGATCGCCAAGCCGAGCGAGCCGCCCAAGAAGCCGGACGACAAGGCGAAGAAGCCCTCGCCTCCGCGCGACACCGAGGACGATCACGAAGACGGCGATATCGCCACGCCGAAGCGTGACCGCTACGGCCCGGATGATGAGCCGTTGTGAGGAGTTACCCCACCCTCCCATGTCGTCCCTGGAACGCCGGGACGACGGATAGATCCCACCCGCGCTACCTGCCATGCGCCCGCGTTCATGGACAAATAACTGCTCTGCCCGATAGTTTGCGCGTCCCCTCAAGGACGTGAAACGGAACTGCAATGGTCGACGTTCTCGCCGCACCGCAGCAAGGCAAGGCGGACAGTGCGGTGCGCACGCTGACCGGGATTTCGATCGCGCATTGGGTCAGCCATTTCCATCTGCTGGTCCTGCCGATGCTGTTTCCGTTCCTGAAGAGCGAGCTCGGCGTCGGCTATATCGAGCTCGGCTTCGCACTCACCGTGTCCGCGGTCGTGTCCGGCCTGACGCAGGCGCCGACCGGCTATCTCGTCGACCATTTTGGCGCGCGCAAAATCCTGCTGGCCGGGCTCGCGCTCGGCGGTTTCGCGCTGATCCTGCTCGGCCTGCACCTCAGCTATGCCTCGCTGATTGGCTGCGCGGTGCTGCTGGGTCTCGCCAACAGCGTCTATCACCCCGCCGACTACGCTATCCTGGCCGAGCATATGGATGAGGCTCGGATGGGCCGCGCCTTCTCGATCCACACCTTTGCCGGCTATCTCGGTGGCGCCGTAGCGCCGGCGGTGGTCGCGGCTCTCGTCACCGTCTCCGGCGGCACGGGTGCGCTGATCGCCTCGGGCGCGATCGGCGTTCTGGTGGCCCTGCTGCTGGTCGTCATGAACATTCCCGATGCCGGCGCGCACAAGACAAAGCCGGGCAGTGAGAACGCGCCGAAGCAGGCCGTGATCACGCCGGCACTGATCACGCTGACCGTGCTGTTCATGCTGCTCAGCCTGTCGGTCGCCGGCATCAACAATTTCGGCGTGGTGGCGCTGATGAACGGCTACGGCGCATCCTACTCCGCCGCCAACGTCGCGCTCACCGCGTTCCTCGCCGCCAGCGCCGCAGGCGTGCTCGCCGGTGGTTTCCTCGCCGACCATACCGAGCGCCACGGCTATGTCGCAGCGGCCTGCTTTGCCGCGAATGCAGGCATCGTGCTGCTGATCGCGCTGGTCACGCTGCCGGGCTGGACCCTGACGGCCGCGATGATGATGGCGGGCTTCCTCTCCGGCGTGATCGCGCCCTCGCGCGACATGCTGGTGCGCAATGCCGCGCCTCCCGGCGCCGCAGGCCGCGCCTTCGGCATCGTCTCCACCGGCTTCAATCTCGGCGGTATCGCCAGCCCGCTGTTGTTCGGCTGGATCATGGACCAGAGCGCGCCGCATTGGGTGTTCGGCGCCTCGGTGATCTTCATGGTCGCGACCGTGGTGCTATCGCCGTTCACGGAGCGGAAGCCGCAAGCCACGGCTGCGACGCAACCCTGAGTGCACTTCCCCGCGGTTGACACCAAGCTTGTGCACCCGAGAATGCGCTCAAGCAAAACAACCCAAGCAAAATAGCCAACGGGAAGAAACACCATGAGCACCCCTGATCTCGTGATCCGCGGCGGCACTGTCGCGGACGGAAGCGGCGGCGAGCTGTTTGAGGCAGACGTCGCCATCACCGGTGGGAGGATCAGCGAGGTCGGGAAGGTTTCGGCCAAGGGCAACGAAGAGATCGACGCGCGCGGAAAGCTGGTGACGCCGGGCTTCGTCGACGTGCACACCCATTACGACGGGCAGGTGACCTGGAGCCAGGACATCACGCCATCCTCGCAGAACGGCGTCACCACCGCGATCATGGGTAATTGTGGCGTCGGCTTTGCGCCGTGCAAGCCGGCCGACCACGTCCGCCTGATCCAGTTGATGGAGGGCGTCGAGGACATTCCCGAGCCGGTGCTGAGCGCCGGCATTCCCTGGGCGTGGGAGAGCTTTCCGGATTATATGGACTGGCTTTCCAAGCGGGATTTCGACATCGACGTCGGCGCGCAGCTGCCGCACGCCGCGCTGCGCGTTTATGTCATGGGCGAGCGCGGTGCGCGCCGCGATCCCTCGACGGCGGAAGACAATGCGGCGATGGCCAAGCTCGCGGGTGAGGCGGTGCGCTCCGGCGCACTCGGCTTCTCGACCTCGCGCACGCTCAACCATCGCACCTCGACCGGCGATTTCACGCCGACACTGAAGGCGGGCGAGGACGAGCTCACCGCGATTGCCGGCGCGATGCACAGCCAGGGCCGCAGCGTGCTGCAATTCGTGCTCGACCTCTCCACCCTTCACGAAGACCTGCCGATGATGCTGCGGGTCGCGGATGCCACGAAGTGCCCGATCTCGTTCTCGATCACGCAAAACGACAAGGCGCCGCAGCGCTGGCGCCAGACGCTGGACGAGATCAATGCGGCCGCCAGGCGCGGCCTCTCCGTCACCGCGCAGATCGCGGCACGCCCGGTCGGCCTGCTGCTCGGGCTCGAGCTGTCGCGAAACCCGTTCCAGACCCATCCGAGCTACAAGGCGATCGCGCATCTGCCGCTCAGCGAGCGGCTGGCGCGGCTGCATCAGAGCGATGTGCGCAAGGCGATTTTGAGCGAGACGGCCACCGCCACCGACGATCCGCTGTTCTTCCGTCCGAACTATGACAAGATGTTCCTGCTCGGCGATCCCCCGGATTACGAACAGCCGCCGGAGAACGCGCTGGGACCGCAGGCGCGCAAGCAGGGCCGCCGGCCGGAAGAGCTCGCTTACGACGCGATGCTGTCCGACGAAGGCAAGGGCATGCTCTACGTGCCGTTCCTCAATTATGCCGACGGCAATCTGGATGCGACGCGCGAGATGCTGATCGATCCGCAATCGGTGCCCGGTCTCTCCGACGGCGGCGCGCATTGCGGCATCATCTGCGACGCGAGCTTCCCGACCTATCTGCTGACGCACTGGACCCGCGACCGCAAGCGCGGCGAGAAGCTCACGATCCCGTTCGTGGTCGCGGCGCAGTCGCGCAAGACCGCGCTGTCGGTCGGCCTCACCGATCGCGGACTTATTGCTTCCGGATATAAGGCTGACGTCAATTTGATCGACTATGACCGCCTGCATCTGCATCCGCCGAAGGTGCACTACGATCTGCCGGTCGGCGGCCGGCGGCTGTTACAGGATGTCGACGGCTATGAAGCGACCATCGTGTCGGGCGTGGTGACGCGGCGGCAGGGCGAGGCGACGGGTCAACGGCCGGGGAAGTTGATTCGGGGTGCGCAGGGAGTGGCGCAGTAAGCGCAACTGCGCGTGAGGCGCAGAGGCGTCTCACAAATCTCAGTGTCGTCCCCGCGCAGCAGGCGGGGACCCATACCCCCAGGGAGAAGTTGTCGCGCAAGACTGGTAACCCCCAGTCCTCGCCAAACTACTCCCTGGGGCCATGGGTCCCGGATCGGCGCTCCGCTTGTCCGAGACGACAGCGTTCGTTGGGGCGAACAGCGCCCCTTACGTCGGCGAGATCGCACCTTTCAGCGCCGCTGCCTGCGGAGCGGCACCGCGCGTCAGCCTGGCCTTTTCCGTGTTCGGCCAGAGCAGGAGCAGACCAAGGGCACCGGAGCCAACCATGACCACCGCGTTGATGGTGAAGCCGGTCATATAGCCGTCGAGCATGCTGCCGGCGCGCTGGATCACGGTTCCCATCACGCTCGGCGCGATGATGCCAGAGAGCGTATAGAGCGCGCCGTAGATCGCGAGGACGGCGCCGCGCTGCGACGCCGGCGTGAACTCGCCGAGCATCGGCGGGCAGACGACATAGATCGCGCCGCACAGGCCCGATCCGACGACGAGCAGCGCGATCTGAAGACCCGCACCCTGCACATGCGCCATCATCGCCAGGATCAGGCCGCCGATGATCAGCGGTACCGAGCCGAGCACGCCGCGCGAGATGCGCGTGGTGTAGCCGCGCGCCATCATCACCTGCGAGATCCATCCCGTGAGGATGACGACGGTGGCGCCGAACACCCAGGGCAGGATCGAGACGAAGCCGGCCTGACTCTGCGAGAAGCCAAGGCCCTTGACGATGAACGGCGTGAACCAGGTGAGGCCGAGCGACAATGCCCAATAGGCGCCGAAGGTCGCGATCACGCAGCCGAGGAAAGTGCGCGAGGTCAGAAGCTGCACATAAGGGATTTTCGGCTCGGTGGCGGCGAGGACCTGCGCATCCTCGAGCGGGCCCTCCCTGCCGAACGTGAGCCAGGCACAGACCCAGATCAGGCCGGCGACGCCAAGCGCGCCGAAGGCGTAGTGCCAGGAGTGATTGACGATGACCCAGTTCAACGCCGGCACGGCCAGGATGACGCCGAACGCCGAGCCTTGCGACAGGATCGCGGTCGGCAGCGTGCGCTTCTCGTCGGGGAACCATTTGTAGATCGCGTGCGCGGCGACCGAGAAGGCCGGGCCTTCGCCCGCGCCCAGCACGATGCGGCAGATCAGGAGCGTGGTGAACGAGACGGTGCCGACCATCGGGAACTGCGCCAGCGCCCAGATCACCGCCAGCGTCAGCAGCACCCAGCGCGTCGGCACCTTGTTGACGATGAAGCCGACCACGATGGCCGAGATCGAGAACAGGAAGAAGAACGAGGAGCCGAGCAGGCCGAATTGCTCGGCGTCGAGCTTCATGTCGGTCATGATCGGCACGCCGGCGAGACCGACGACGATCTTGTCCGCGAAGTTCACGACCATGAAGAGAAACAGGAGAAAGGTGACGGTCCAGGCGCCCTTCGGCGTTTGCCTTATTGTGTCGGACACCCCTGCCGTCCTGCCCGCCGCGGACGGCGTTCCCTGAGCGCTCATCATTCTCCCCGTATGTCTTTTTTGGCACTTTTATGATTTGGCCGTTGTTGAAGCTAACAACGGCTTGAACGGCAACGCAACCCCGGCATTTCCGCATCAGGTGTGCTACGCAGCATTTCCGTTAATTCCGTCCGGCGCCATTGATCGTGCTGAGCATCCGAAATCTCTCCAAGACGTTCTCCTCGGCCGGCGAACCGGTCCATGTGCTGCGCGGCGTCGATCTCGACCTCAAGGCCGGCGAACGCGTCGCGCTGACCGGCGAGTCCGGCAGCGGCAAGAGCACACTGCTGCACCTGATTGCGGGCCTCGATGCCGCCGATGGCGGCTCGATCCGGTTGGAGCACACCGAGGTCACCAAGCTGTCGGACGCAGGCCGCGCAGAGCTGCGGCGCGACCGGATCGGTCTGGTTTTCCAGCAGTTCAACCTGATCCCGAGTCTGTCGGTCGCGGATAATCTGGCCTTCCAGGCGCGCATCGCCGACCGGCATGATGCGGCCTGGAGCAAGGAGCTGGTCGAGCGGCTCGGGCTCGGCGGCCTGCTCAAACGGTACCCAGAGCAATTATCAGGCGGCCAGCAGCAGCGGGTCGCGATCGGCCGGGCGCTGGCGACAAAGCCGTCGCTGCTGCTCGCGGACGAGCCGACCGGCAATCTGGATGAAGCGACCGCCGACGGCGTGCTGGCGCTGGCGCGGGATCTCGTCGCGCGCACTGGCTGCGGCTTCCTGATGGTGACGCACAGCCTGCATCTGGCCGGCACGCTCGACCGCCACCTCACCCTGCATGCGGGACGGATCGCATGAGGCGCGCGCTGTGGGTCCTTGCGGTGCTCCTGAGCCATTGGCGCCGGCACAAGATGCAGTTCGCGACGCTGCTGATCGGCCTGATCGCGGCAACTGCATTGTGGAGCGGCGTGCAGGCGATCAACCAGCAGGCCCGCAATGCCTATGACCGCGCGGCGGCGACTTTTGGCGGCGTGCGTACGGCGATGCTGGTCGCGCCTGACGCGGCGACCTTTTCGCAGGAGCTGTTCGTCAAGCTCCGCCGCGCGGGCTGGCCGGTCTCGCCGGTGCTGGAAGGCCGCGTCCAGGTCAACGGACGTTCGGTGCGGCTGCTCGGCATCGAGCCGGTGACGCTGCCGCTCGACGTCGGCAACGCGCCGCGTCTCGGCGCCTCCGATTTGAGCAGCTTCGTCGCGCCGCCGGGCCAGACGCTGGTGGCGCGGGAGACGCTGGGCGATCTGCAGGAAGCGGAAGGCGCGGCACCGCCGATCAGCAGCGGCGCAAAGCTGCCGCCGCTGCGCATGCAGCCGCAGCTCGTGCCCGACGTGCTCGTCGTCGACATCGGCGTGGCGCAGCGGCTGCTGAACAAGCCGGATCAACTATCGCGGCTGCTGATCGGCAAGCCGAAGGGCAAGCCGGCGCCGCTTCAAAGCGTCGTCGGCGACCAGCTCCAGCGGGTCGAGCCGAATGCGGAAACGGAGCTGGAGCGCCTCACCGACAGTTTCCATCTCAACCTCACGGCCTTCGGCCTGCTGTCGTTCTTCGTCGGCCTCTTCATCGTCAACTCGGCCGTCGGCCTCGCCTTCGAGCAGCGGCTGCCGATGCTGCGCACGTTGCGGGCCTGCGGTGCCTCGGCGCGGCTGGTCAACACGGTGCTGGTGGTCGAACTGGTAGCGCTGGCGCTGGTCGCCGGGCTGATCGGGCTTGTCTGCGGCTATTTCATCGCAGCTGCGCTGCTGCCCGACGTCGCGGCATCGCTGCGCGGGCTCTATGGCGCGCAGATCCCGGGGCAGCTCACGCTGCGCTCGGAGTGGTGGCTCGCCGGCATCGGCATCAGCATCGCCGGCGCGCTGGTGGCCGCGGCCACCAGCCTGATCAAGGCCGTGAGAATGCCTGTGCTGGCGACCGCGCAGCCGCGCGCCTGGCAACAGCGGCAGCGCCGCTGGCTGATCCTGCAAAGCGGTGCGGCCTGCGTCGTGTTCGCGGTCGCGCTGTTGCTGCTCTACTATGGACAATCGCTGATCGCGGGCTTCGGCGTGCTCGCGGCACTGATGTTCGGCGCGGCACTGATCCTGCCGGCGTTCCTCGAAGTGATCCTGCTGGCCGGGCAGCGTTTCGCGCGAAAGCCGCTCGCGCTTTGGTTCTGGGCGGATAGCCGGCAGCAGCTCTCGGGTTTGTCGCTCGCGCTGATGGCGCTGCTGCTCGCGCTCGCCGTCAATGTCGGCGTCTCCACCATGGTGGAAACCTTTAGTCGCACCTTCATCGGCTGGCTCAACGGGCGGCTTGCCGCCGACGTCTACATCAGTACGTCCGACAACGCGCAAGGCGTTGCGATCCGGAGCTGGCTGAAGGAGCGCAGCGATGTCCGGGCGATCCTCTCCGGCGGGCGCGCCGAGGCGCAAGTACAGGGGCAGCCGGTGGAACTGCTCGGCCTGCCCGATCACGCGCTGTATCGCGAGCGCTGGCCGCTGCTGGAAACCGCGCCGCGCGCCTGGACCCGGCTCGTGCCGGGCAATGCCGCCTTCATCAGCGAGCAGTTGAGCCGCCGCCTCAACGTCCGGGTCGGCGACGTTGTCGAGGTGCCGGCACCCGGCGGCACCTGGGAGCTCGATATCGTCGGCATCTATGCCGACTACGGCAACCCCAAGGGGCAGCTTGCCGTCAACGTCGCGGCGCTGATCCGGCAATTTCCGCAGACGCCGCAGACACGCATCGGCCTGATCGTCGCGAAAGAGAATATCCCCGGCTTGATCACGGCCTTGCAGACGCAGTTTGCGCTCGACGACCGCAGCGTCGCCGACCAGGCGACGGTGAAGGCGGAATCGATCCGCATCTTCAAGCGCACCTTTGCGGTGACATCGGCGCTGAATGCCTTCACGCTCGGCGTCGCCGGGATCGCGCTTTTGACCAGCCTCTTGACGCTGGCGAATTCCCGCCTGCCGCAGCTTGCGCCACTTTGGGCGATCGGCATCACGCGGCCGCGCCTTGCCGCGATCGAACTGACCAAGACACTGTCGGTTGCGCTGTTCACGTCTCTCCTTGCCGTGCCGCTCGGGCTGCTGGTGGCGTGGTGCCTGATTGCGATCGTCAACGTGAAGGCATTCGGCTGGCGGCTGCCGTTCCACGTCTTTCCGCTGCAACTGATCGAGCTGGTCGCGGTCGCGCTGTTCGCGTCGCTGCTTGCCGCACTTCTGCCGGTGGCGCGGCTGGCGCGGATGCAGCCGGCAAGCCTCGTCAAGGTGTTTGCCAATGAGCGCTGATCGAATTTCGCGGCGCGCGTTCGCCGGCGGCATCGCCGCGCTCGCGACTGCCCGCCGCGCGGACGCGCAAGGCTATGCCGGGCTCGGCGAGACGGCCGACGGCTTTGCGAGGGTGACACCGGGAAAGCTGTTCAGCTTCCCGGCCGATCACGGGCCGCATCCGGAGTTTCGCATCGAGTGGTGGTATCTGACGGCGAATCTCGTCGACAGCCGCGGCGCGGCTTGCGGTCTGCAATGGACGCTGTTCCGCCAGGCGACGCAGCCGGGGCCGCAAGGCGAGGGCTGGGCCGATCCACAGGTCTGGATGGGACACGCCGCGGTGACGCGCGCCGACACCCACCGCTTCAACGAGCTGTTTTCGCGCGGCGGGATCGGACAGGCCGGCGTCACGGCAACGCCGTTCGCGGCGTGGATCGACGATTGGGAAATCAAGGCGTCCGAGCGCACCGACGATCGCACCCTGGCGCCGCTGACACTGAAGGCTTCAGGACCCGACTTCAGTTACGCGCTGACGCTCGAAGCCGACCCTCCGGTGGTGTTGCAGGGCGACGGCGGCTACAGCCGCAAGTCCGAGCGCGGCCAGGCGTCCTACTATTACAGCCAGCCGTTCTACCGAGCCCGCGGCAGCCTCACGATAGACGACAAGTCCGTCGATGTCTCGGGCCAGGCCTGGATGGATCGCGAATGGAGCAGCCAGCCGCTCGACAGCGACCAGACCGGCTGGGACTGGCTGTCGCTGCATCTCGCATCCGGCGACAAGCTGATGCTGTACCGGCTGCGCCAGAAGGACGGCAAGGATTATCCGTTCGGCAACTGGATCAGCGCCGCCGGCAACACGCAACTGATCGCGGGAAGCGATATCCAGATGATTCCGAAAGCGACCGCCGAGATCGCGGAACACAAGCTCCCGGTGGAATGGCAGATCGCGATCCCTTCACGATCGTTCTCGATTGCCTGCAAGCCGCTCAATCCGAAGGCCTGGATGGGGACCGGCTTCTCCTATTGGGAGGGGCCGATCAGCTTTGCCGGAACCCATGACGGCGTTGGCTATCTCGAGCTGACCGGCTATTGAAGCCAGGTCTCTTCAAGGAATCGAGCGATGTATCACCTCACCGCCCTCGTCACGTTGCTGGCGATCCTGTTCTATTTTTTCACCAGCATCAACGTGTCGCGCTCGCGCACCAAAACCGGCATCAAGGTGCCTGCGGTGTCGGGACATCCGGATTTCGAGCGCGCCTTTCGCATCCAGATGAACACCCTGGAATGGATGCCGATCTTCCTGCCGTCGCTCTGGCTGTTTGCGATTTACATCAGCGACGCCGGCGCAGCGGCGATCGGCGCGGTCTGGATCGTCGGTCGCATCGTCTATTTTATCGGCTATTCGAAAGCGGCCGCAAAGCGCGGCCCGGGTTTTGCGATTCAAGGCATCGCCAGCATCGTGCTCTGGGCCGGTGCGGTGGGAGCGATGGTGTTGCAGCTGGTGTGAGGGCCGAGCTGCGACCAAGAATTCATCCGTCGTCCCGGATCTGCGCGCGCTTGAGGCGCGCTGGTCCGGGACGACAGCGAGAATGTGGCGCCGGCGTTGACTCTTCCCGCTACTTCGTCAGCGGGCAGCCGCTGTCCTTGGCGGCGAAGAACGCCTTGTCGCCGGGGACGGTGGCAAGCAGCTTGTAATAGTCCCACGGCTTCTTCGACTCCGACGGCCTCTTGACCTCGAACAGATACATGTCGTGGACCATGCGGCCGTTCTCGAGCACTTTGCCGCCTTGCGCAAAGTCGTCGTCGACCGGGAGCTCCTTCAGCTTCTTGGCGACCGCATCGGGGTCTTTGGTACCGGCGGCCTTGACCGCCTTGAGATAGCTGATCGTCGCCGAATAGGTGCCGGCCTGGATCATGTTCGGCATCCGGCCGGTACGCTTGAGAAAGCGCTCGCCGAGATTGCGCGTGCGGTCGTTGATATCCCAGTAATAGCCTTCGGTCAGCACCAGACCTTGGGCCGCCTGCAAGCCGAGGCCGTTCACTTCGGCGAGCGTCATCAGGAGCCCGGCGAGCTTCTGGCCGCCGGAGACGATGCCGAATTCGGACGCCTGCTTGATCGAGTTGGTGGTGTCGAGGCCGGCATTGGCGAGGCCCACGATCTTCGCCTTGGAGCTCTGCGCCTGAAGCAGGAAGGAGGAGAAGTCCGAGGAGTTGAGCGGCACGCGCACCGAGCCGACCACCTTGCCGCCGTTGGCGGTGACGATCTCGCTGGTGTCCTTCTCCAGCGCGTAACCGAAGGCGTAGTCCGCGGTGAGGAAGAACCAAGTGTTGCCGCCGGCCTTGGTCAGCGCACCGCCGGTGCCGACGCCGAGCGCGCGGGTGTCATAGGCCCAGTGGAAGCCGTAGGGCTGGCAGGCATCGCCGGTGAGGCGCGATGTCGCGGCGCCGACGACGATGTCGATCTTCTTCTTTTCCTTGGAGAGCTCGTGGATCGCCAGCGCGACCGAAGAGGTCGTCAGCTCCGTGATCATGTCCACGTTTTCGACGTCGTACCAGCGCCGCGCGATCGAGTTCGCAAGATCCGGCTTGTTCTGGTGGTCGGCGGTGACGAGCTCGACTTTCTGGCCAAGCACCTCGCCGCCGAAATCCTCGATCGCCATCCTGGCGGCCTCGACCGACCATTTGCCGCCGTAGTCTGCATAGACGCCCGACTGATCGTTGAGAATGCCGATCTTGACGCCTTGCGCGGAGACCGGCGCAGCGAGCAGGAGGGCCGACGCCGCGACAGCGGCCAAAAGTGCTGATTTCATATTTGAGCTCCCAGCAGTTTTCTGTTTTGAAATCGCGCGGATACTAGTGAAGAACCCCGCGCCTGCCCATCCATTTCATGTTGGTCGTTAGTATGGAGGGTGCGCGGCGCAATCTCTCCTCGTCGTCCCGGACAAGCGCAGCTCCCGACAACGCGCAACGTTGTCTGGAGCGGTGCGCAGACCCGGGACCCATAACCACAGCATTACGTTTGGCGAGGACTCGTGGTTGCCTGCTTCGCGCCAAACCACTCCCTGGGGATATGGGTCCCGGATCTGCGCTTGCGCTTGTCCGGGACGACAGCTGAGGTGTGGTGCGCCGGAGGCGATTACGCCGCCGCCTCCGGCTTCTTGTCGCGCCGCCCTTCCGCCAGGTTTCTCACCACCACATAGAAGATCGGCGTGAACAGCAGTCCGAACAAGGTGACGCCGATCATGCCGAAGAACACGGCAACGCCGACGGCCTGGCGCATCTCCGAGCCGGAGCCGGACGATATCACCAACGGCAGCACGCCGAGGATGAAGGCGAAGGAGGTCATCAGGATCGGCCGCAGCCGCAGGCGGCAGGCGTCGATCACGGCTTCCAGACGCGGCTTGCCTTCGTTCTCGATGTCGCGCGCGAACTCAACGATCAGGATCGCGTTCTTTGCTGCCAATCCCACCAGCACGACAAAGCCGATCTGGGTGAGGATGTTGACGTCCTGGCCCATGATGCGCACGCCGATGGTGGCGGCGAGCAGGCACATCGGCACGATCAGGATCACCGCGAACGGCAAGGTCCAGCTGCCATATTGCGCGGCGAGCACGAGATAGACGAACAGCACGCAGATCGGGAATACGTAAAGACCGGCATTGCCGCCGGTGATCTGTTGATAGGACAGATCCGTCCATTCGAAGGTGAAGCCGCTCGGGAGCGTATCGTCCGCAAGCTTCTTGATGGTGTTGAGCGAGGTCGTCGAACTCGTTCCCGGCGCAGGCTCGCCCTGCAGTTCGGAGGCCGCATAGAGATTGTAGCGCGCGACGCGGTCAGGGCCAGAGACATCCCTAAACTCGACCACGCTGCCGAGCATCACCATGTCGCCGGAGCCGTTGCGCGTGCGCAGTCGCGCGAGGTCGCTGGGCTCCTTGCGGAACGGGAAATCGGCCTGCGCCGTGACATGATAGGTGCGGCCGAACAGGTTGAAGTCGTTGACATAGGTCGATCCGAAGTAGGTCTGGATCGTGTCGTTGATATTGGCGATGGGCACGCCGAGTTTCTGCGCCTTGGTGCGGTCGATGTCGACGAAGAGCTGCGGCGTATTGGCTGAGAACGGCGAGAACACCGAGGTCAGGGTCGGCGCCTTGCGCGCTGCGCCGACAAGCTCGTCGGTCGCGGCCGCGAGCAATTCCGGCCCGCGGCCCTGCCGGTCCTGGATGCGGATGGTGAAGCCGCCACCGGTGCCGATGCCGGGCACGGCGGGCGGCGGGATGACGATGATGAACGCACCCTGGATCGCGAGCAGGCGCTTGCGCAGCTCGGCTGTGATGGCGTTCGCGGACAGCCCTTTCTTCATCCGCGCCTCAGGCTCGTCGAACACCGGGAAGAGCGCGGCCGCGTTGCCAGCCTGGGTACGCGTCGCGCCGGAGAAGCCGGCGAAGGCGGCAACGCGGACAATGCCCGGCGTATCCAGCGAAATCCGCTCGATCTCGCGCACGACCTCGGTGGTGCGCGCGAGCGACGCCGCGCCCGGCAATTGCACGGAGATGATGACATAGCCGCGATCCTGCGCCGGGATGAAGCCCTGCGGCGTGGTCGCGATCAGCCAGCCGGCACTTCCGATCAGCACGACATAGACCAGGATCATCACCGCCGAATGCCGGATCACGAAATTGGCGAGGCCGGCATAACCATGCGCCAGCCGGTCGAACACGCGGTTGAAGACGCCAGTGAAGGCGCCCCATCCGCGCGCGATGAAATTCCAGCGCGCCGGCGGCCGCTTCTCCTCGTGCGGAACCAGGAGAAGCGAGGCCAGCGCCGGCGATAGCGTCAATGAGCAGAAGCATGAGATTGCTGTCGCAACCGCAATGGTGACGGCGAATTGCTGGAAGAACTGTCCGGAAATGCCGCCCAGAAAGGCGGTCGGGACGAACACCGCACACAGCACCAGCGCGATCGAGACCAGCGCGCCGCCGACCTCCTCCATGGTCTTGAGCGCAGCATCGCGCCGGCTCATGCCGTGCTCGAGATGCCGCTCGACATTCTCGACCACCACGATGGCGTCGTCGACCACGATGCCGACTGCGAGCACGAGGCCGAACAGCGTAAGATTGTTGATGGAGAAGCCCAGCGCCGCCATCACCGCGAAGGTACCGACCAGCGAAACCGGTATCGCGATGATCGGAATGATCGCCGGCCGCCATCCTTGCAGGAACACCAGCACCACGATGACCACGAGCAGCATGGCCTCGTAGATGGTCTTGATCAGCTCGTGGACGGACTGCGCGATGAACTCGGTCGGATTGTAGCCGATATTGTAGTCGAGACCTCTTGGAAAACTCTCCTTGAGCTTCGTCATCGTGTCGGAGATGTTTTTTGCGGTCGCGAGTGCGTTCGATCCCGGCCGCTGAGTGACCAGCATCGCCACCGCCGATTTGCGCAACAGGAAACTGTTGGTGGAGTACGCCAGCGCACCGAGCTCGATGCGGGCGACGTCGCGCAGGCGCACGGTGCGGCCGTCGGAGCCGGCCTTGATCAGGATGTCCTCGAACTGCTTCTGGTCCTTCAGGCGGCCCGTAAAGGTGAGGTTCGGCTGGAAGCCGCGGTCCGCGATCGGCGGCTCGGCGATCTGGCCGCCCGCGATCTGCACGTTCTGCGCACGAATCGCGGCCAGAACTTCGGTCGAGGTCAGGCCGAGATTGGCGATTCTGTCAGGGTCGAGCCAGAGCCGCATCGAATAGTCGCGTGCGCCAAAGATCTGGATGTCGCCGACGCCGTCGATCCGCAGCAGCTGATCGCGAACCTGGAGCAGCGCGTAGTTGGAGATGTAGAGCTGGTCGAACGTGTCGTCGGGCGACAGCATGAACACGACCATCAGGATGTCGGGCGAGTTCTTGCGCGTCGTGACGCCGTTGCGCTGGACTTCTTCAGGCAAACGCGGCTGCGCGATCGCGACGCGATTCTGCACCAGCACCTGGGCCTTGTCGAGATCGGTGCCGAGCTTGAAGGTGACGGTGATGGTGAGCTGGCCGTTCGAGGTCGCCTGGCTGTAGAGATATAGCATGTCCTCGACGCCGTTGATCTCCTGCTCGATGGGAGCAGCGACCGTGTCGGATACGGTCTGCGCGGAGGCGCCGGGATATTGCGTGGTGACGACGACGGTCGGCGGCACCACTTGCGGATATTCGGAGACCGGCAGCGTCGTATAGGCGAGCGCGCCGACGATCAGCAGCACGATCGACAGCACCATCGCCAGGATGGGCTGGTTGATGGAGAGGCGGCCAAGGTTCATGACTTGTCACCGGGCTTGCCACCGGCCGGCGCTGGCGCGGGAGACGGAGCGACCTTGGCGCCGACGCGGGCGCGCTGGATGCCGTTGACGATGACGCGGTCCTCCGCCTTCAATCCCTCGCGGATCACGCGCAGGCCGTCATCGAGCGGACCGAGCACCACGGGGCGCGCCTCGACCGTGTCGTCGGGCTTCACGACGAACACGATCTTGCGGGACTGGTCGGTCGCGACCGCGACGTCGGGAATCAGCAGCGCCTCATAGGGTGCGCTGCCGATCAGCCGGACACGGCCGAACTGACCGGGCAGAATGGAGAGATCGGTGTTCTTGATCACGGCACGGCTGCGCAGCGTACCGGTCGAGACATCGAGGCGGTTGTCGAGGAAGTTGATGGTGCCCTCATGCGACGCCTTGGTCTCGCCGGCGAGCGTCACCTGCACCGGGTTCGCGGTGTCGCGCGAGCTCGGGCGCCGGCCTGCGAACCACAGCTTGCTGTATTTGATGAAGGTCGCCTCATCCATGTCGAAATAGACGTAGATCGGATCGAGCGTGACGATCGAGGTGAGCAGCGTCGAAGTGCCGGTATCGCTGCCCTGCACGAGATTGCCGGGGCTGACGAGATGGCGGCTGACACGGCCGGTGAGCGGCGCGGTCACATGGGTGAACTCGATATTGAGTCGCGCAGCCTTCAGCGCGCCTTCGGCCTTCGCCTCCGCGGCATGCGCCGCCTGCAAGGCCTGGCGGCGCTGGTCGACCACCTGCTCGGAGACGGCACTGGTCTGAACCAGGTTCAGGCCGCGGTCGAGCTCGCGCTTGGCAAGCTCCACCTTCGCGCGCGCGTCCGAAAGCTGGCCGTCCGCCTGCTCCGCCACCGCCTCGAACGGGCGAGGGTCGATGACGTAGAGCAGGTCGCCCTTACGCACGATCGCGCCGTCCTGGAATTCGACGGAGTTGACGAAGCCGCCAACGCGGGGACGCACCTGCACCTCCTCGACCGCTTCGAAGCGACCGGTGAACTCATCCCAATCGGTGACGGTGCGCTTGACCGGCTCGGCGACGGTCACCGGCGCAGGCGGTGGTGCAGCCGCTTGCGAGGCAGGCTGTCCGCAGCCGGCGAGCGCGAACGCTGCGGCGAGAAGCCCGGCGAGCGCGCCGTGCAAGGGCTGAACGAAATCGTGCTTTTTGACAAATTGCTCGCTTCCGTCCGGTCCAGCCATCCCAGGTCCTCGCATAAACGCCGCGGAAAAAGCAGGGTACTCATCTGCCCGCGGGCCGCACAAGATGGGCGGCAATGATGAACTCTTCAAGACCAAGGCACGCGCAATGCTCGGACGGATGCCCCGGCCGGACGGCGGGTTGACAGGAGCATAGCCGCCCCCACGCGGGGCGATTAGCCGGCGAGATGCGAATGGACTTATTCGCCGGGCTCATGAACGGCAGGCGGCGGTGCGTCGAAGGGGTCACCCTCCCCTGGAGGGCCCCTCCAGGGGAGGGTAAGAATTGCGGCCAGCGTCTTCGCGCATGACGGATGCCGGCGGCTCGGCTAGATTACCCTCACAAAAACAAAGACGAGTTGTCCGGGGAGGGCAGGCGTGCACCAGGGACGTGTCGTTTACGGCGCGATCGAGGAGGTCGTGTTCGGCCATCCCGCAGCCGAGGCCATCGTCGCGCAGATGGACCGGCTGGGGACGCGCCGCGCCTTCCTGATGGTCTCCGGCACGCTGAACCGGCAGACCGACGAAATCGCGAAGATCAAACAGGCGCTGGGCGCGCGATGCGCCGGCCTGTTCGACGCCATGCCGGCGCATACGCCGCGCGAGGCGGTGATCGCCGCCACCCATGCGGCGCGCGAAGCCGGCGCCGACCTGATCGTGACCGTGGGCGGCGGCTCGATCACCGACGGCGCCAAGGCGGTGCAGCTCTGCTTTGCCAATGGCATCGACGACGTCGACGGCATCGAGCGCATCCGCGTCCACAAGGGCGTCGCGCCCGAGATGACGGGCCCGACGGTTCGCCAGATCAGCGTGCCGACCACGATCGCCGGCGGCGAGTTCAGCGCGATCGCCGGCGTCACCGACCGCGGCACGCATGTGAAGCAGATGCTGCGGCATCCGCTCACCGTGCCACGTGCCACCATCCTCGATCCCGCCATCACCGTGCACACGCCGGAATGGCTGTTCCTCTCGACCGGCATCCGCGCCGTCGATCATTGCGTCGAGGCGATCTGCTCGCGCGAGACGCATCCTTACGCCGACGCTCAGTCGGTGAAGGGACTCGCCATGCTCGCCGACGCGCTGCCGCGGGTGAAGGCCGACCCTGCCGACCTCGACGCCCGGATGGATGCGCAGATCGGCACCTGGCTGTCGATGGGCGCGCTCGCCGCCGGCGTGCCGATGGGGGCGAGCCACGGCATCGGCTACGTCCTGGGCGCAGCCTTCGACGTGCCGCACGGCTACACCTCCTGCATCATGCTGCCGGCGGTGATGCGCTGGAATGCGCGCGACAACACCGAGCGCCAGATGATCGTCGCCGCCGCGATGGGTTTTCCCGGCCGCGATGCCGCCGACGTGCTCGATGCCTTCATCCGCTCGCTCGGCATGCCGCGCAGCCTCGCTGACGTCCGCGTCTCGCCGGAGCATTTCGACGCCATCGCCGAGCAGGCGATGCGCACGAACTGGATCCCGCGCAACCCGCGCAAGATCGACGGCCCCGCGCAGGTGCGCGAAATCCTGCTTCTCGCCGCATAATTTACAGCCGGAGGACTGATGTACCCAGGTCAGCATGCCCGTCTACGTCCGCTGCAGCCCGCCTTCATCATGGCTGCGACCGGCGAGGCCGTCACCTATCGCGAGCTCGATGCGCGCAGCAACCGCCTGGCGCATCTGTTCCGCAGGCATGGCCTGAAGCGGCTCGACCACTACTCGATCTTCATGGAGAACAATTCCCGCTATCTTGAGGCCTGCGGTGCGGGCGAGCGTTCCGGCCTCTACTACACCTGCATCAACTCCTACCTCACCGCGGGCGAGCTTGCCTATCTGCTCGTCAACAGCCAGTCCAAAATCCTGATCACGTCCGTAGCGAAGCTCGACATCGCACGCGAGGCGATCAGCGCCTGTCCCGACGTCAAGCTCTGCATCGTTGCCGACGGCGCCGGCGAGAGCGAGCGCATCGTCGGCCTTGCGGAGGTGACCGCCGAACTGCCGACAACACCGATCGCAGACGAGTGGCTGGGCACAGCGATGCTGTATTCGTCCGGCACGACCGGACGGCCGAAAGGCATCCTGCGGCCGCTGCCGGTGGAGCCGCCAAAGCACAATCTGCCGCTGTTCGATTTTCTGACCAAGCTTTGGCACTACCGCGAGGGCATGGTCTATCTGTCTCCGGCCCCGCTCTATCATTCCGCGCCGCAAGCGGCCGTGAACCTCACGATCCGAATGGGCGGGACCGTCATCATCATGGAGAATTTCGATCCCGAGCGTTACCTCCAGCTCGTCGAGCAATGGGGCATCACTCACACGCAATTGGTGCCGACGATGTTCTCGCGCATGCTCAAGTTGCCGGAGGAGGTGCGCAGCCGCTACGACCTCTCGTCGCTCGAGATCGCGATCCACGCCGCGGCGCCCTGCCCGGCGCTGGTCAAGGACGACATCATCAAATGGTGGGGACCGATCATCCACGAATATTACGGCGCGACCGAAGGACTCGGCTTCACCGCCTGCAACAGCGAGGAATGGCTTGCCCACCGCGGCACCGTCGGCAAGGTGCTGCTCGGCGATCTCCACATTCTCGACGAGAACATGAGGGAATGCCCGATCGGCACGCCGGGCCAGGTCTGGTTCAAGACGGCCTCGCCGTTCGAATATTTCAACGACCCCGAGAAGACCGGGGAGGCGCGCTCGGCCGACGGCGGCATGAGCACGGTCGGCGATGTCGGCTATGTCGACGAAGATCGCTTCCTCTATTTGACCGACCGCGCGACCTTCATGATCATCTCCGGCGGGGTGAACATCTATCCGCAGGAATGCGAAAACCTGCTGATCACCCATCCGAAGGTCGCGGATGCCGCGGTGTTCGGCGTGCCCAATCCCGATCTCGGCGAGGAGGTGAAGGCGGTGGTGCAGCCGATGCCCGGCATCGTGCCGGGGCCGGCGCTCGCCGAAGAACTGATCGCCTTCTGCGGGGGGTCGCTGTCGCGGCAAAAGGTGCCGCGCTCGGTCGATTTCGAGAAGGAGCTGCCGCGGCTGCCCACGGGCAAGCTGTACAAGCGGCTGCTGCGGGACCGCTACTGGGGGAACAAGGCGTCGCGAATTGTGTGAGGGCGCAGCCACAAGCTCTGCTGTCGTCCCGGGGCGCGACGAGTCGCGAACCCGGGATCCATAACCACAGGGAGTAGTCGTCGCGCGAGCAGGTAACTCCGAATTGTCGCCAAACTGCTCCCTGTGGCTATGGGTCCCGGATCAGCGCTGCGCTTGTCCGGGACGACAGCGGGGTTTGTTGGTGCGGTTGCGCGCAACAGCGGCACAGGAACCGTCCGTTCGCACCTGCACTCTCACACGATGAGAGCATGAAAACCCTTGCGGCCTCCCGTCATCCGAATTGTCGAGAGCGTGGACAGCCTTGCCGGTTGCCTCGCTGCACGCGCGTCGCTATCGTCTGGCAAACAGGCCGCAAAGGCCGTTGTCCAGGGAGGATGAGCATGCGGAGCGTGTGGGCGCTCGCCGCAGTGGCGGCGCTATCTGTGCTGACGGCCCCAACCACCACGCTCGCCGGCGAGCCCAAGCAGGGCGGGATCCTGCGGATGTACCACCGCGACAGCCCAGGCAACGCCTCGATCCATGAAGGCGCGACCTATTCGCTCAATGTTCCCTTCATGCCGGTGTTCAACAACCTCGTCATCTACAAGCAGGACGTGGCGCAGAACAGCATGGACACCATCGTGCCCGAGCTCGCCGAGAGCTGGGCCTGGGCGGGCGACGGCAAGACGCTGACTTTCAAGCTGCGCCAAGGCGTGAAATGGCATGACGGCAAGCCGTTCACTTCCGCCGACGTCAAATGCACCTTCGACATGCTGATGGGCAAGTCGCAGCAGAAGTTCCGGCAGAACCCGCGCAAGACCTGGTACGAACAGGTTAACGACGTCTCCACCAACGGCGATCTCGAGGTGTCGTTCAACCTGAAGCGGCCGCAGCCTTCGCTGCTGGCGCTGCTCGCCTCGGGCTACACGCCGGTCTATCCCTGCCACGTCTCGCCCGGCGACATGCGCACGCATCCGATCGGCACCGGCCCGTTCAAATTCGTCGAGTTCAAGGCCAACGAGTCGATCAAGCTGGTCCGCAATGCCGACTACTGGCGGAAGGGGCGCCCCTATCTCGACGGCATCGAGTTCACCATCATCCCGAATCGCTCGACCGCGATTCTCGCCTTCGTCGCCGGCAAGTTCGACATGACCTTTCCGACGCATATCACGATCCCGCTGCTGAAGGACGTGAAATCCCAGTCACCGAATGCGGTCTGTACGGTCGAGCCCACCAACGTCTCGACCAACATCATCGTCAATTCATCATCGTCGCCCTTCGACAACATCGACATCCGCCGTGCCATGGCGATGTCGCTCGACCGCAAGGCGTTCGTTTCCATCCTGTTCGAGGGGCAAGCGGATATCGGCGGCACCATGCTGCCGCCGCCGCAGGGTCTCTGGGGCATGCCAAAGGACATGCTGGAGAGCATTCCCGGCTATGGACCGGATGTGAACGCCAATCGCGAGGAGGCGCGCAAGCTGATGCAGAAGGCGGGCTACGGCCCGGACAAGCACCTTGCGGTCAAGGTCTCCACCCGTAACCTCGCGGAATACCGCGATCCCGCGGTGATCCTGATCGACCAGCTCAAGAGCATCTATATCGACGGCGAGCTCGACGTCGTCGAGACCGCCAACTGGTTCCCGAAGATCGCACGCAAGGACTACATGCTGGGCCTCAACCTGACCGGCAGTGCCGTCGACGATCCCGACCAGTCGTTCTACGAGAACTATTCCTGCGGCTCGGAGCGCAACTACACCAATTACTGCAACAAGGAGATCGAAAAACTCTTCGACGCGCAGTCGCAAGAGACCGATCTCAACAAGCGCAAGAAGTTGGTGTGGGACATCGACAGGAAGCTCCAGGAAGACGTCGCCCGCCCGATCATCTTCCATGCACGCGCCGGCACCTGCTGGCAGCCCTACGTCAGGGGCGTGACCGTGATGTCGAACAGCTCCTACAATGGGTACCGCTATGAGGACGTCTGGATGGACAAGTAGCGCGCGCGGCTGACGGTTTCGACAGGAGGCGATGCATGTTTGCCTATCTGGTGCGGCGCCTGTTCCTGATGCTCGTGACCCTGTTCGGGATCTCGGTCGTCATCTTCTTCCTGCTGCGTGTCGTGCCCGGCAACATCGTCGACATCCTGTTTGCCGCGGCCGGCTATGTCGATCCCGCCGACAAGGCCAATCTGGAGAAAGAGCTCGGCATCGACCAGCCGCTGGTCGTGCAATATTGGCACTGGATCAGCGGCTTCTTGCGCGGTGATTTCGGCTACTCCTACGTCTCCGAGAAGCCCGCCCTTCAGGAGATATTGCCGCGAATCCCGATCACGGCGCGGCTCGCCGGCCTGGCGCTGCTGTTCTCGGCGTCGATCGGCATTCCACTCGGCGTCATCAGCGCGGTGAAGCAGGGCACGCGGCTTGATTATGCGCTGCGCGTGGTCAGCCTCAGCGGCTTGTCGCTGCCTTCGTTCTGGCTCGGCTTGCTCATCCTCACCGCATCGGTCGCGATGTTCGGCCAGATGCCGATCTTCAATCCCAATCCGCAGACCTGGCTGGAGGCGTTTGCGACCTATGCCGTGCCCGCCGCAGCCGTCGGCTTCCGCAGCGCCGCGCTGACCATGCGCATCACCCGTTCCTCGATGCTGGAGGTGCTGCGGCAGGACTATATCCGCACCGCCCGCGCCAAGGGCGCCTCGGATGCCGCCGTGAACTATCAGCATGCACTGAAGAACGCGATCCTGCCCGTCATCACCGTGATCGGCATCGAGGCGGCATTCCTGATCGGCGGCCTGATCGTGACCGAGACCGTGTTCAACATCCCCGGCGTCGCGCGCTTCCTGGTCGAAGCGATCCGCTGGCGCGACTATCCGATCGTGCAGAACCTCGTGATGCTGATTGCGGTCGTGGTGGTGAGCGCGAATTTCATCGTCGACATGCTCTACGCCGTGTTCGACCCGCGGATCAGGTATACGGATTAGGAGAGCTTATTGGCCGCGATCGACTATGACGTTGAATTGAGGCGCGCCGGGGCGCATGCGACCGGCGGCTGGCGGCGCGTGCTGTTCCTCGCGCAGCGGCACGTGCTGGGCGCGGCCGGGCTCATCATCATGACGCTGTTCGTGTTCACGGCGATCTTTGCCGACTTCATCGCGCGCTATGATCCTCTGACGATCGACGCCGCCCGTGCGCTGGCGCGCCCGAGCATGGCGCACTGGATGGGCACGGATTCCTTCGGCCGCGACGTGTTCAGCCGCATCATTCACGGCGCGCGGATCTCGCTTGCCGTCGGGATCGGCTCGACCGCGCTCGGCGGCACGATCGGCGTGATCGTGGGACTGACATCAGGCTATCTCTCCGGCTGGGTCGATCTCGTATTCCAGCGCGTCTCCGACATCCTCCAGGCGCTGCCGCTGCTGGTGCTGGCGCTGATCATGACGGCCGCACTCGGTCCGTCCTTGCCGAACGTCATCATCGCGATCGCGATTCCGCTGATCCCGACGGTGTCGCGCGTCATCCGCGCCAATACGCTGGCGCTGCGCGAACTGCCCTTTGTCGAAGCCGCCAAGTCGATCGGCATGAGCGAGACGCGGATCGCGCTCCGCCACGTATTGCCGAACACGATGGCGCCGCTGATCGTGCTCGCGACGGCGCAGCTCGGCTCGACCATCCTGACCGAAGCCTCCCTCTCCTTTCTCGGCCTCGGCATTCCCGAGCCTTATCCGTCCTGGGGCCGCATGCTCTCGGAATCCGCCGCCGAGTATGTCCGCACGGCACCATGGCTGGTGATCTTCCCGGGCATCGCGATCAGCCTCGCCGTGTTCGGCGCCAATCTGTTCGGTGACGCCTTGCGCGACATCCTCGATCCCCGGCAGCGCGGCTGATGGCGAAACAATCCGATCTCGTGCTCGACGTGAAAAACCTGAAGACGGTGTTTTTCACCAATTCTGGTCTCTTCAAGGCCGTCGACGATATCTCGTTCACTGTGAAGCGCGGCGAGACGCTGGCGATCGTCGGCGAATCCGGCTGCGGCAAGAGCGTGACTGCGCTGTCCCTGATGCGGCTGGTGCCCGATCCGCCGGGCCGTATCGTCGGCGGGTCGGTCTTGCTCGAAGGCACTGACCTGCTCGCGCTGAGCGAAGCCGACATGCGCGCAATCCGGGGCAACCGGATCTCGATGATCTTCCAGGAGCCGATGACGTCGCTCAATCCGGTGATGCGGATCGGCGACCAGATCGTCGAGGCCGTGCGGCTGCATCGGGCGATGTCCACCAGAGAAGCCCGCGACGTCGCAGTCGAGATGCTGCGCCTGGTGCGCATCCCCGAACCAGCGCGGCGCGCGCGGGAATATCCGCACCAGCTCTCCGGTGGCATGCGCCAGCGCGCGATGATCGCGATGGCGCTGGCCTGCCGGCCGGCGCTGCTGATCGCGGACGAGCCGACCACCGCACTCGACGTCACCATCCAGGCGCAGATTCTGGCACTGATCCTCGACCTCCAGAAGGAGCTCGGTACCGGCCTCGTGCTGATCACGCACGATCTCGGCGTCGTGGCGCAGACCGCGCAGCGCGTGATCGTAATGTATGCGGGCCGGAAGGTCGAGGAAGCAACCGTTGAAGCTCTGTTCGCCGCGCCAAAACATCCCTACACGCGCGGGCTGATGGCCTCGATTCCGGCCGTGCCGGCATCCGGCGTCGCCGCGCAAGAGCGCCTCAACGAAATTCCGGGCACCGTGCCGTCGCTGGTGCAGCTGCCGAAGGGTTGCGCTTTCGCACCACGCTGCAAGCTTGCGATCAAGCGATGCGAGGCCGAATATCCGCCGCTTACGGATTGGGGCGGCGGCCATCTCGCCGCCTGCTGGCGTGCGGCGGAAGTGGCGGAGGTGGCATGACCGAGGCGCTGCTCAAAATCACCGACCTCAAAAAGCATTATCCGGTGCGCGCCGGCGTAATGCGCCGGCAGGTCGGCACCGTGCACGCGGTCGACGGCGTCTCCTTTTCGGTTGGCATCGGCGAGACGCTGGGTCTCGTCGGCGAATCCGGCTGCGGCAAATCGACGGTAGCGCGCAGCGTGCTGCGGCTGGTCGAGCCGACCTCGGGGCAGATCTGTCTCGAGGGCGAGGACATCACACACCTCTCCAAGTCGGCGCTGCGCCCGCACCGCCGCTCCATGCAGATCGTGTTCCAGGACCCGTTTGCTTCGCTCAATCCGCGCATGGTCGCGGGCGACATCGTCGGCGAGCCGCTCGCCGTTCATGGTCTCGCGTCCGGTAAGGCGCTCGAGGCGCGCGTCGCAAAGCTGTTCGAGCAGGTGGGCTTGCGGCCCGACCAGATGCGCAATTTCCCGCATCAATTCTCCGGCGGACAGCGCCAGCGCATCTGCATCGCGCGAGCGCTTGCGCTTGGGCCCCGTCTGATCGTGTGTGATGAGCCGGTGTCGGCGCTGGACGTCTCGATCCAGGCGCAGGTGATTAACCTGCTGATCGACCTGCAACGCCAGCACGGTTTCTCCTATCTCTTCATCGCGCATGATCTCGCGGTGGTCGCCCATATCAGCCACCGCGTCGCCGTGATGTATCTCGGCCGCATCGTCGAGATCGCCGACAAGGACGAACTGTTCCGCAATCCGCGCCATCCCTACACGCAGGCCCTGCTCGCTTCGGTGCCGGTTGCGAATCCGTTGGCCAGGAAGCTGGCGCCGCTCGTCGACGGCGACGTGCCGAGCCCGGTCAATCCACCGCCGGGCTGCGCGTTTCACACCCGGTGCCGGTTTGCGATGGAGCGGTGCAGAATGGAGCGGCCGGCGCTCGTGGAAGCGGATGACGGACATCAGGTGGCGTGCTTGCTCAATGAGGGGACGGGCCGGCCGCAATCGTAGCGCCATAGGGTGGGCAAAGCGAAGCGTGCCCACCATTCCAATTGCAAGCACGGCACGATGGTGGGCACGGCGCTACGCGCCTTTGCCCACTCTACGGCAGCGCTGTTGCCGTGTTATCATGCCCCGATCTCGGCGACGATCCGGCCCGTCGTCACCTGCTCACCCTCGGCAACGTCGATCGCGGCGACCACGCCATCGATGCCGGCCTTGTGGACGTGCTCCATCTTCATGGCTTCCAGCGTCAGCACCGGCTGGCCGGCGCTGACCCGATCGCCTGGCTTGACCAGGACGGCGACGACGCGACCATTCATGGCAGCGCGAACCTTGCCATCGCCGCCGTTGCTTGCGGCGGCCTTCGGCGCGGCGAGAGTGAGATCGACGACCGCTAGCGGGACGCCGCGATGCTGAACGTAGAGCCGGTCGCCGTCGCGCAGGAACTTTGCGCTGTCGGTCACACCGTTGTGGCGGAAGCGAATGGCGTCGGCATCAAGCTGGTCGATTTCGAACCTGTCCTGCCGGCCGTCGATAGCGACGGTGTAGCCGCCGTCGCGCTCGCGGGTGACTTCGAGTTCGTGCGTCTGGCCGGCGATCTCGATTTTTGCCGGCAGCGGGAACGTTGCCGACAGGCTCCGGCCGGGGCGCCATGCTGGCGCACGCGGGTTCGTGACGTAGAGCAACAGACCTGCCAACACCGTATCGAATGCGGCGTCCGCCCGCGGCGCCAGCATCTCGTCGCGGTGCGCGCCGATGAAGGCTGTCGTCGCGTCGCCTCGGGCAAAACCGGGATGACGCAGGCAAGACATCAGGAACGCCTGATTGGTCGTCACGCCAAAAGCAGTGATCTGCTCCAGGCCGACGATCAACCGCCCTCTCGCCTCCTCGCGTGTCGCACCGTGACTGATGACCTTGGCGATCATGGAATCGTAGAATGGCGGGATCTCCGCACCCGATTGCAGCGCGTGCTCGACGCGGATGCTATCAGGCACCTGCCAGCACGCCATGCGGCCGGATTGCGGCATGAAATCCTGCGCGGCATCCTCCGAGCACAGCCGGACCTCGATGGCGTGGCCCGAGAAGCGTATGTCCTGCTGCTTCATCGGCAACGGCTCGCCGCGCGCGATGCGCAATTGCAGCTCGACGAGATCGAGCCCGGTGATCGCCTCGGTCACGGGATGCTCGACCTGGAGTCGCGTGTTCATCTCCATAAAATAGAACTCGCTGCTCTCATCGAGGAGGAATTCCAGCGTGCCGGCACCCTCGTAACGCAACGCCTTGACGGCGGCGACCGCGACCTCGCCCATTTTCGCGCGCAGATGCGGCGTCACCGCGGGCGATGGCGCCTCCTCGATCAGCTTCTGGTGCCGCCGCTGCACCGAGCAATCGCGCTCGCCGAGATGGATGGCGTTGCCGTGGCTGTCGCCGAACACCTGGATCTCGATGTGCCGGGGATTCTGGACGGCGCGCTCAAGAATGACGGTGGGATCGCCAAAAGCCGCCTTCGCCTCCGACCGCGCGCTGCGCAGCGCATCCGGAAACGACGCTGCATTCGTCACGAGCCGCATGCCACGGCCACCGCCGCCAGCGACCGCCTTGATCATCACGGGAAAGCCGATCTTCGTGGCTTCCCCGAGCATCACCTCGTCGCTCTGGTCAGCACCCTGATAGCCAGGCACGACAGGGATGCCGGCCTTCTTCATGATCGCCTTGGCGCCGGCCTTGTTGCCCATCGCCTCGATCGCCTGTGGCGACGGTCCGATGAAGACCAGACCCGAGTCTTTGCAGGCTTGCGCGAAATCCTCGTTCTCGGCGAGGAAGCCATAGCCGGGATGGACGGCATCCGCGCCGCTGGCCTTTGCCGCGGCGATGATCACGGGGATGTTGAGATAGGATTGCGCCGGCAAGGCTTCGCCGATGCGCACGGCCTGGTCGGCCTGTCTCACATGCAGCGCATCGCGATCGGCATCCGAATAGACCGCAACGACGCCGAGGCCGAGATTGCGCGCACTCCGCATCACACGCAGCACGATCTCGCCGCGATTGGCAATCAGGACCTTGAAGAACGGCCGGTGCTGCACTGATCCGTTCCTCATGGGCGGGCCACCGAGAATTGCATGCACTGGGGCGTGCGCGCGTCGCCCTCGCGGCAGATCGCGAGCACCTCGGATAGCACCGCACGGGTATCGCGCGGATCGATCACGCCGTCGTCGAGCACGCGCGCGCTGGTCGAGAACACGTCCATCTGGCCGTCGAACACGCCGACGATCTGCGCCTTCATGGCCTCCAGCTTGTCCTTCTCGATCGGCTTCCCGCGACGCGCCGCGGCAGCTTCGGTCACGATTGCCATGGTTTCAGCGGCCTGCTCGCCGCCCATCACAGCGGTCTTGGCGTTGGGCCAGGAGAAACAGAAGCGCGGATGGAAGCCGCGGCCGCACATGCCGTAATTGCCCGCGCCGAAGGAGGCGCCGCAATAGATCGTGATCTGCGGCACCGTCGCCGACGTCACCGCCTGGATCATCTTGGAGCCGTGCTTGATCATGCCGGCCTCTTCGTAGGATTTGCCGACCATGTAGCCGGTGGTGTTGTTCAGATACAGCAGCGGCGTGCGGGTCTGGCAGCAGGCCTGGATGAAATGCGTCGCCTTGTTGGCACCCGCAGGATCGAGAGGTCCGTTGTTGGTGACGATGCCGATGGCGTGGCCTTCGATGCGGGCATGGCCGCAGACGGTGGCGGGGCCGTAATTCGGCGCCATCTCGGTGAAGTCGGAATCGTCGACGATGCGCGCGATCACCTGCTTCATGTCGACGGTGCGCTTGTGGTCCATCGGCATGATGCCCAGGAGCTCGTCCTGGTCGTAGCGCGGCAGCTTGAATTGCGCCGCCGCTCGGCCCGGCCGCTCCCACTCCAGCGCCGCCATGATCTCGCGTGCGATGCGGAGCGCGTCGCGATCGTCCTCGGCGAGGTAGTCGCCGAGGCCGGAGACCTGCGTGTGCATCTCGGCGCCGCCGAGCTCTTCCTCGGTCGCGATCTCGCCGGTCGCAGCCTTCAGCAGCGGCGGCCCTGCAAGGAACGCGCGCGTGCGGCCGCGCACCATGACGATATAGTCGGACAGGCCGGTCTGGTAGGCGCCGCCCGCGGTGGACGAGCCGTGGGTCACTGTGACGACGGGCAGCCCTGCCGCCGAGAGCCGCGCGAGATTGCGAAAGATGTTGCCACCGCGGACAAAGTCCTCGACGCGGTAGCGCAGCAGATTGGCCCCGGCGCTTTCGACGAGCTGGACGTAGGGCAGCTTGTTCTCCAGCGCGAGCTCCTGCACCCGCAACGTCTTGTCCAGGCCATAGGGCTGCAGCGCACCGGCATCGATGCCGGCATCATTGGCGCTGACCATGCAGCGGATGCCGGAGACAAAGCCGATGCCGGCGATGACGCCGCCACCGGGCACGCTCTTGCTCGGATCCGGCACGTCGAACATGTAGCCCGCGAGCGTCGACAGCTCGATGAAGGGCGCACCGGGATCGAGCACCAGCGCGACTCGCTCGCGCGGCAGCAATTGCCCGCGCTTGTGAAAGCGGTCTTTTGCCGCCGCCGAGGCCGCACGCGTGCGCTCTTCCAGCGCGCGCATGCGGTCGATCAGCGCGAGCATGCCGTCGCGGTTGGCGTGGTAGGCCGCGCTGCCGGGGGAAATGGTGTTTTCGAGAATGGACATTAATTCTCCTGCCCGTCATTCCGGAGCGTGCGCAGCACGAGCCCGGAATCTATACTCGATCGTGGTTATAGATTCCGGGCCTGGCCCTTCGGGCCATCCCGGAATGACGGAGTGTGACTACCGATTGGTCCCAAAGATCTTCCGCGCTTCCGCCGGAGACGCGATCGCGCGGCCCGCGCGACGGGCGCAGGCGGCGATGGCTTCGATCAACTGACCGTTCGACGTCACCTTCTTGCCATCGGCTAGATAGAAGGCGTCCTCGAGACCGGTTCGGAGATGACCGCCGAGCTCGGCGCAGCGCTGGTGCAGCGGCCAGATTTCTTCGCGGCCGATCGCCGTGACCTGAAAATGCGCCTCGGGGCGCTTCAGCTTGATCAGGATCGGCAGCAGCTCGGGATCGGACGGCATGCCGGAGGCAACGCCCATCACGAAGTTATATTCGAGCGGGCCCTTGTACATGCCGACCTGGTTGTACATGCCGACACAGCGGACGATGCCAACGTCGAAACATTCGAACTCGGGGATGGTGCCGACCGCGTTCATGACGTCGAGATAGTCCTTCACTTTCTCGACCGCGTTGTCGAACATCATCGGCGGCCAGGCCCAGCTGTTGTCGGCCTTCACCTTCAGATAATTCAGCGAGCCAGCGTTGCAGGCCGCGATCTCCGGTTTTGTTTCGCGGATGCAGTCGAGCGCGCCGCTGTAGTTCGGCCCTGATACCCCCGAGGTGTGGTTGATGATGACGCCAGAGCAGGCCTCGCGGATCGCCTGCTGGATCTCCTTGCTGACGCTCACGTCCCAGGACGGCAGATGCCCCTTGTTCGGCGCCTGCTGGCGCAGATGGATGTGCATGATGCTGGCGCCGGCATCGAACGCAGCCTTGGCCTCGCGCGCCATCTGCTCGGGCGTCACAGGCACGTTGTGCTGCTTCGGATCGGTGAGCACGCCATTCAGCGCGCAGGTGATGACGGCCTTGTCGCTCATGCCTTGTCGCCCATAACCTGGATGTCTCGCACGTTGAGAATTCAACGCTTGCGATCATGTGACGCGCGGCATGTGGCTTCTTGCGCGGAGAAGCTGGAAAAACGCGAGAAATCGTAGGGTGGGCAAAGGCGCTCTTGCGCCGTGCCCACCAGCTCTCCAAGCTTGGCGGAAATGGTGGGCACGCTTCGCTTTGCCCACCCTACGAACGACGATCTCAGCTCGCCTCCGCGAGCCTCACCGTCTCGGTGCTGCGGTAGATCGCAAGGTCGCGCGAGCCGACGAAGATCGCGCGCGGCTTCAATCCGTAGAAGCGGCGGATCGAATGGCTGAAATGGGTGCTGTCGGGATAGCCGATGTCCTGCGCGAGATGGGCGAGGTTGAGGTCCTGGTTGGCGAAGTGCAGCAGATGCCGCGCACGCTTCCAGGCGCGGAAGGAGCGGAAGGAGATGCCGGTCTCTTCCTTGAACAGATGCAGGAAACGCGAGGCCGAGAGCCCCGCTTCGGCCGCGCAAGTATCTGCCGTCACGGGCTCGCCGGAGAAACGCCCGATGCGGGCGACCGCGCGCATGACTCGCAGGTCGAGCACGCGGCGCGGCAGCGCTTCACCAAAACACATCTCGTCGAATTCGGCAGTGGTGATGTCGCCATAGCGGCGCTGCCGCAGCAGAGCGTAGGCCGCGAGGATCTTGCGGGCATAAACGGCCCGGTCGGGTCCAATCAGCCGCTCGGCCAGGGCCTCGATCGCGCCGTCGGGCATGCTTTCCGGCTCAAGCGTCACGCTGATTGCAGTGCGGTAGTCGCTGGCGATGGAATGCCGCTGGTTCGGCAGGGTGACGAACAGCTCGCCGGTGGCGAGGGCGTCGTCGATCGTCAGATGCAAATTGCCCTTCACTGCGACATAGATGTGGCAGCAGCCGGGGGTCCGCTTGCGCGGACGGCCGAGCAGGCCGGCATAGAAGACCCGTTCCGGCGTGATCAGCATCAGATGGTCGGATTCGCGACCCTTATCTTCCATTGGGATCCTCCTCGCGCGGCTCTCTGGCCGCTGCGGACGGAGGTCACCTTAGCGGAAATTTGGGCGCTGTCACGGCGGGATAGCGCTGTCATTGGCCACAGGCTCGTCATTCCGGGGCGCCTGAAGGGCGAACCCGGAACGACGCAAAACAACTTACGCCCTCGCCCTCGGCACGACGTTCTGCTCGATGCCGGCCTTCTGCTCCGCAGCAACCGCGCGCCTGAATCCATCGCGTTGCTGCAAGCGGGCCCAATAGGCCGCGACATTTGGTCCAAAGTCCTTGGCAAGCCCGATATTGTCGGCGAGCCGGAGCGCGTAGCCGATCACGATGTCGGCCGCGGTGAAGCGGCCGGCGCACAAGGTTTCGGCATTCGCGGTCGCTGCCTCGACCGCGCGCAGCCGGCCCAGGAACCATTTTGCGTAATCGCCAGCCACTTGAGGATTACGTCGCTCCTCCGGCTCGAGCTGGGTGTATCGGAGCACCAGCGTTTGCGGGAAGGTTAACGTGGCGTCGCTGAAATACATCCAGTTCAAGAACGCGCCATAGGCGGGATCCTCGAGACCGACCATCAGCGGCGTCGGCCCGTGTTTGACGCCGAGATAGTGGCAGATGCCGGAGGACTCGGTCATCCGCGTCTCCCCGTCGATCAGGAAGGGGATCGTGCCGAGCGGATTGATGCCGAGATAGTCCTTGGCAAACACCCGCGGCGGAAACTGCAGCATCTTCAATTCGTAACGAAGCCCCATCTCCTCCAACATCCAGAGCGGGCGGAAGGAGCGCGCGGCGTCGCAGTGATAGAGCGTGATCATCAGGCGTCTCCTTTACTGCCGGGCAGCGTGCCCATCATCTTGCACAGGACCATCAGCATGACCTCATCAGCGCCGCCACCGATCGAGGTCAGGCGACTGTCGCGATAGGCGCGGCTGACTGGCGTCTCGTTGGTAAAGCCCATTCCGCCCCAATATTGCAAGCAGGCGTCGGTGAGCTCGCGGCCGAGCCGGCCTGCCTTCAGCTTGGCCATGGTGGCAAGTTTCGTCACGTCCTCGCCCGCCACCAGCGCCTCGGCGGCGCGATAGATCAGCGCGCGCAGCAGCTCGATCTCCGTCTGCATCTCCGCGAGCTTGAAGTGCACGATTTGGTTGTCGAGGATCGACTTCCCGAACGCCTTGCGGTTGCGGGTGTATTCGATGGTCTCGTTGATGATGTATTCATTTGCCTTCAGACAAGCAGCCGCGCCCCACAGCCGCTCCTCCTGGAACTGGATCATCTGGTAGGTGAAGCCCTTGCCCTCCTCGCCGATCCGGTTGCGTTTGGACACGCGGACATTGTCGAAGAAGATTTGCGCGGTGTCGGACGAGCGCATGCCCATTTTGTCGAGTTTTCGTGCGACAGTGACACCCTTGGCCTTCATGGGCACGCAGATCAGCGTCTTGTTGCGGTGAACGGGCCCGTCGCCGGTGTTGGCGAGCAGGCAGATCCAGTCGGCCTGGGTGCCATTGGTGATCCACATCTTGCCGCCATCGATGACGTAGTCGTCGCCGTCCGAGCGCGCGGCGGTCTTGATCGAGGCGACGTCCGACCCCGCGCCCGGCTCGGAGACGCCGATACAGGCGACATAGTCGCCCGAGATCGAGGGCGCCAGAAATTCGCGCCGCACCTCGTCCGAGCCGAACCGCGCCAGCGCCGGCGTCGCCATGTCGGTCTGGACCCCGATCGCCATCGGCACGCCGCCGCAACTAATGGCGCCGAGCTCCTCCGCCATCATCAGCGCGTACAAATAGTCGAGGCCCGAGCCGCCGAATTGGACCGGCTTGTTGAGCCCGAG
Source organism: Bradyrhizobium sp. 139 (assembly GCF_023074175.1). GTDB lineage: Bacteria > Pseudomonadota > Alphaproteobacteria > Rhizobiales > Xanthobacteraceae > Bradyrhizobium. Next base: position 50,532 of record NZ_JADPKS010000173.1, on the reverse strand, counting down.
GAAGCCGAGATTTCCCATCTTCTTGAACAGCTCATGCGCCGGGAAGATGTCGGCCTTCTCCCATTCATCGACATGCGGATTGATCTCGTTGGCGATGAATTTTTGCAAGCTCCGGCGGATATCGTCGTGGTCGGCGGTAAACAGCATGCTCTCTCTAGAACTCCATCCTCTCGTCATTCCGGGGCATCGCGAAGCGATGAGCCCGGAATCCATTTCTCCACGGCATATGCGGTCTAATGGATTCCGGGCTCGCTCCGCTTCGCTTCGCGCCCCGGAATGACAGAAAATCACAACCCCATCTGCCTCGACGCAAGATCCTTCATGATCTCCTCGGTGCCGCCGCCGATGGCGTTGACCTTGACCTCGCGGTAGATGCGCTCGGCCTTGATGCCGCGCATGAAGCCGGCGCCGCCGAAAATCTGCACGGCTTCCGAGGCGCAGAACGCCATGGTCTGCGTCGCCTGGTTCTTCATCATGCAAATTTCGGCAACCGGACTCTCGCCCTGTTCGAGACGCCAGGCCAGCATCTCCAGCATCGCCTGGGACGCCGCGACCTTCTGCGCCATGTCGACGATCTTGTGTCGGATCACCTGATGCTGGGCGAGCGGCTTGCCAAAAGTCTTGCGCTCCTTGGCATAGACAACCGCCTCGTCGAGGCAGACCCGCGCGAATGCGATACAGCCCGCCGCCATGCCCATGCGCTCGCTGTTGAAGTTCTGCATGATGATCTTGAAGCCTTGGCCTTCTTCGCCGATCAGATTTCCGGCCGGCACGCGGCACTCGTCGAAGTGCAGCGTGGCGGTGTCGGAGGCCCACCAGCCCATCTTCTTCAGTTTTGTCCGCGAAAGGCCGGGCGTATCGCCCTCGATCAGGAGCAGGCTGACGCCGCCAGCACCCTCGCCGCCCGTGCGCACCGCAACGGTCAGATAATCGGCGCGCATGCCGGAGGTGATGAAGGTCTTTTCGCCGCTCACGACGTAGTGATCGCCGTCGCGCCGCGCCCTTGTGCGCAGGTTCGCGACATCGGAGCCGCCGCCCGGCTCGGTGATCGCGAGCGCTGAGATCTTTTCGCCGGCGAGCACCTGCGGCAGCACCCGCGCTTTGACCTGAGGACGTGCCGCCCGCGCGATCGGCGGCGAGCCGATGGTGTGGCTCATCAGGCTGGCGCTGACACCGCCGGCGCCGGCCCGCGCCAACTCCTGGCTGGCGACGATCTTCATGAACTGGTCGGCGGCGATCCCGCCATATTCCTCGGGGAATCCGAGCCCCAACAGCCCAATCTCGGCCGCCTTGCGATAGAGCACGCGGGGAAATTCGCCAGCCTCGTCCCATTCATGGGCAAAAGGCGTGATCTCCTTCTCGACGAAGCGGCGCATCACCTCGCGGAAGGTGTCATGCTCGGCGCTATAGAACGGGCTCTTCATCGCGCTCTCGCCTCACGGACGGATTCGTCCCGTCAACCATGGCCGGAACCTTGGCGGCTCACTTGCGCGGAGTGGCTGCCCGGGGAAGCCACTCCGCACGGGCCGTGACCTAGCAACTCAACGCAAGACGGTTTTCGCTCCTCGCGGGCCAACTCCGGGTTAAAAAAGACGTGGCGCACAAACTCCGGCTGGCCCCAGGGCCATGCCGGGCATGGTGCAGGGACGTAGGCGGCACAAGACCGCCGAGGGAGGGATTTTTGGCCGTTCGTTACTACGACTGGATCGTCCATCATGGCCGCCGCACGCCGAACAAGGTCGCGGTCATCGACCTCGCGAGCGAGCGCCGTTTCACCTATTCGCAGCTCGACGCCCGCGTCTCGCGCCTGGCCGGGTTTCTCCGTGACATTCTCAAGGTTTCGCGTGGCGACCGCGTCGCGGTGCTGGCGCTGAACACGACCGATACGCTGGAGCTGCAATTCGCCTGCGGGCGGCTCGGCGCGATCTTCGTGCCGCTGAACACCCGCCTCACCGCTCCAGAACTCCAGTTCATCACCGGCGATTGCACGCCGAAGGTGATGATCTATGACACCGATCTGGCCGAGACCGCGCTTAGCGTGGCAAAACTCTGCAATGTCGCGACCAGCCTGCGGCTTGGCCCCGACGGGACCTACGAGGCCGGCATCGCCGCTGCCAGGCCGCTCGACCGCGCCGAAGAAGTCACGCTCGATGATGTCTCGACCATCATGTACACGTCGGGCACCACGGGCCATCCAAAGGGCGCGACCATCACCCATGGCATGACCTTCTGGAATTGCGTCAATCTCGGCGGCCCGGCCTGTATCGGGCCGTCTTCGGTGCTGCTGACCGTGCTGCCGCTGTTCCACACCGGCGGACTGAATTGCTACACAAACCCGGTGCTGCATGCCGGCGGCACCGTGATGATCATGCGCGCCTTCGATCCTGGCACCGCGCTCGGCCTGATCAACGATCCCGCGCAGGGCATCAATGTCTTCTTCGGCGTACCCGCGATCTACCAATTCATGGCACAGCATCCGGCCTTCGCGACGACCGATCTCGGCCGGCTGATCGTCGGCGGTGTCGGCGGCGCACCAATGCCGGTGCCGCTGCTGAAAGTATGGGAGGCGCGCGGCGTCGCGCTCCAGCAGGGTTACGGCATGACCGAGACCTCGCCCGCCGTGCTGGTGCTGGATCGCGAGGACGCGGCGCGCAAGGCGGGGTCGGCCGGCAAGCCGGTGCTGCACACGGAAGTCCGCATCGTGCGTCCCGACGGCCGCGACGCCGATGTCGGCGAGCTCGGTGAGCTCTGGGTCAAGGGACCGAACGTCACGCCGGGCTACTGGAACAGGCCGGAAGCAAACAAATCCGCCTTTACCAACGGCTGGCTGCACACCGGAGATGCCACGCGCGTCGACGAAGAAGGCTTCTACTATATCGTCGACCGCTGGAAGGACATGTACATCTCCGGTGGCGAGAACGTCTATCCAGCCGAGGTCGAGAACGTCCTGCACCAAATCGCGGGAATCGCAGAGGCCGCCGTGATCGGCATTCCCGATCCGCAATGGGGCGAGGTGGGCCTCGCCATCGTTGCGGTCAAGCCCGGCCAGCGGCTGACCGAGGCGGATGTCTTTGCACACTGCGCGGCGAATCTCGCGCGCTTCAAATGTCCGCGCCAGGTGCGCTTCGTCGATGGGTTACCGCGCAACGCCACCGGCAAGATCCACAAGCCGACCTTGCGCAAGCAATTCTCGGTGGCTTCGGAAGTCGACAAGAACGTCGCCAGGGCCTGATCAATGCGCCCCTCTCGCGGGCGCTTCTCTTTTTCGACGTGCCTGCTCCAACCCGGAAGAAACCCCAAGGGAATTTAAGGAATTTTCATGAACAAGAAGCTCTCCCTGCTTGCCGCAGCAACGGCGCTGGCGTTGTTCACCGCCCAGGCCGCCCAAGCGCAGAAGGCGTACGACACCGGCGTCACCGACACCGAGATCAAGATCGGCAATGTCGAAGCCTATTCCGGTCCCGCTTCCGCCTACGGCATCATCGGCAAGACCGAGGAAGCCTATTTCAAGATGATCAACGACCAGGGCGGCATCAACGGCCGCAAGATCAACTGGATCTCCTATGATGACGGTTACTCGCCGCCGAAGACCGTGGAGCAGGTCCGCAAGCTGATCGAGAGCGACGAGGTCTTCCTGGTCTTCAACGCGCTGGGCACGCCGACCCAGACCGCAGTTCAGAAGTATCACAATGCCAAGAAGGTGCCGCAGCTCTTCCTCGCCACCGGCGCCAGCAAGTGGAACGACCCGAAGAACTTTCCCTGGACCATGGGCTTCCAGCCCAGTTATCGGGTCGAGGCACAGATCTTCGCCAAGTACATTCTGAAGGAGAAGCCGGACGCGAAGGTCGCGATCTTCTATGCCAACGACGACTTCGGCAAAGACTACCTCGCCGGCATCAAGGACGTATTCGGCGACAAGGCGGCGAAGTTGATTGTGGCCGAAGAGAGCTACGAGACGTCGGAGCCGTCGATCGATGCTCACATCGTCAAGCTCAAGGGCACCGGCGCCGATGTCTTCGTGAACATCGCGACCCCGAAGTTCGCGGCACAGGCGATCAAGAAGATCGCGGAGCTGGAGTGGAAGCCGTTGCACCTCATGACTGATGTCTCGGTCTCCATCGGCGCGGTGATGAAGCCGGCCGGCCTGGAGGCCTCCGAAGGCGTGCTGTCGGCCGGCTATCTGAAGGATGCGTCGGATCCGCAATGGAAGGACGACGAGGGCATGAAGAAGTTCATGGCCTTCATCGACAAGTACATGCCCGGTGCGAACATTTCGGACGCCAATCTGGTTTACGCCTATGCCGCTGCCCAGACCATGGTGCAGGTGCTGAAGCAGGCGGGCGACAATCTGACCCGGGAGAATGTGATGAAGCAGGCCGCGAGCCTCAAAGACTTCGTCCCCGACACGCTGATCCCGGGGATCAAGATCAACACCTCTGCTGCGGACTTCGCGCCGATCGAGCAGCTCAAGATGTGGCGGTTCAAGAAGGGCCAGTGGGAGCTGTTCGGCGATATCATCAGCGCCGAAACGGGCGGCTAGTTCGACCGAAAGTACCAGCCCGAAAATGCGAATGGCGGCCGAAGGGCCGCTATTCTCTTTCGGCGAGCGACGATGCTCTTCCGGCGCTTTCAGCCTCCGGAATGTCCTGTCCGAGGTCGATCGCCACGATGGACAGGCCGAGGCGACGCGAATCGCGGACACCCCTGAGCACCGGGCATGACCACGCAAGAGTGGCAATGCCGGATGGCGGCAGATCGAGGCTCAGCGTGTAGCTGTCGCCACCGGTCACGATCGCTTCCGGACTGACGGGCGCGCCGTCGAGATAGAAATGCGCGCCGATCCTGTCGCAGCCTCCGCCTGCGACAGGCGGCTGTGGCAGATCGGCACGGACCGGCAGGAAAACCCGGCCCAATCCGGATGATTATCGATCGCGAGGATGCAGAGCTCGATCACACCAGGCTCGGGCCTGCAATGCGACTCCGAAGAACAGATGTTGCCGCGGGCCTTGGTCGCGCCGAATGCGCAGAGCCCGATGTCGTGCTCGGAATCGGTGAATTCGAGGCGCGCCCTCTGGGCCATCGCGCCTTGAAGTCGAGCCGCACATCATCGTCATCCGCCAGCAGCAGCGGCTCCGATCGTTCGCACTTTCGCCAAAAGTCTGGTGATGCTAGCCTTGCCGCGAAGCCACACCATTCCGCCACGCGGCATGGAGCCCGCACGATCAGCCCCGCCAGAAGCCGGCGCATGACAGCGCGCTGCAACAAGAACAAAAGATGAGGAAGCACCATGGAAGCCCAAGTGCCAGCAGCGTTCATATCCGCTGCGTCCGTTTCTCCGCGCCCATGGTCTCCATCGCCCGACGCCAGTGACGTCGTCAAAGGCATCCACGCCTTACTGCACCCGCACAACATCGTGCTGGTGGGCGCGACCGACAAGCCCGGCAACTATGCCGAGCGCATCTGGAACAATCTGGTCAAGTACGGCTACGAGGGCGGGCTCTATCCGGTCAACGCCAAGCGCGAGACGATCTGGGGCGTCCCCTGCTACAAGGATTTTGCGAACCTGCCGGAAAAGCCTGATCATGTGCTGGTGCTGGTGCCGGCGCGCTTTGCCGTGCAGGTGATCCGCGACGCCGCCGCAGCCGGCGCGCGGTCGGCCACCATCGTCACCTCCGGCTTCAGCGAGTTGCAGGATGATGAGAGCCAGAAGCTCGCCGCCGAACTGCAAGCGGCCGTGCGCGAGACGGGCCTCGCCGTCACCGGCCCGAACTGCCTCGGCAATTTGAGCGCCGGCGAGAAGCTCTTCACCAACATCGACGACCGCATCGTCACCATGGAACAGGGCGCGGTGGCGATCGCCGGGCAATCCGGCGCCATCGTCATGGCGATCCGCCAGGCGCTGGAGGATCGCGGCGTTGGTGTAGGCTACATGGTGACGACCGGAAACGAGGCCGGGCTCGAGACGCCAGACCTGATGCGCTATTTCGCCGAGGATCCGAGCATCGAGGTGATCGTGGTCTATCTCGAAGGCGTCCGCAACACCAGGGCGTTCCGCGACGCCTGCAAGGCCGCGCGCGCCGCGAGCAAGCCGGTGATCGCGCTCAAGCTCGGATCGTCGGAAGGCGGCCGCGCGGCGGCGATGGCACACACCGGCGCGCTCGCTGGCTCGATCGAGACGTTCGACGCCATCGCAACACGCGAAGGCGTGATCCGGGTGGGCGGCCTCGACGAGCTGATCGAGACCACCGAATGCTTTGTTCACTCTGCCGTACCCAAAGGCGGCCGGCTCGCCGCGGTCACGCTGTCCGGCGGCAAGCGTGGCATGCTGATCGATGCCTTCTATGCCGAAGGCCTGAATTTTGCGCCGCTGAGCCCGCATGTCAGCTCGGAGCTGGCAAAGATGCTCGGGCCGGGCTCGATCGTCGGCAATCCGCTCGACGCCGGCTTTGCCGCAGTGGTCGACCCCTCCGTCTACATGAGTTCGATCAAGCTGATGATCGACGATCCCGATATCGACATCGTCATCATCGATTCCGAACTACCGAAGGCCCCGCACGAACAGCGTGAGCGCAATCTGCGCATCGTCGACGAGATGGCCAGTCGGGCCTCGAAGCCGGTAATCTACATCAGCGCGATGTCGATCGGCTTCACCGAATTCACCAAGAGCTTGCGCAAATCGCTGCCGCATCTCGCGGTCATGCAGGGCATGGACCGTGCGGTGACTGCGATCAAATCCCTGCTCGACTATGCCAAACTGCGCAAGGAAGTGCCCGACATCGTCTCGAGCTCCAAGCCTGCCGCGCGCGCCATGCTGGAGAAGGCGCTGACATCGGCAACCGGCGCCGCGCTCGACGAGGTCGCCTCGAAGAAGCTGCTGAAAGCCTATGGCATCCCGATCTCGAAGGAGGCGATCGCACAGACGGCAGCCGAGGCCGTGAAGATCGCCAAGCAGATCGGCTTTCCGGTCGTGGCAAAAATCGTCAGCGCCGAAATCCTGCACAAATCCGATATTGGCGGCGTGGTGCTGAACCTCAATAGCGCGGCCGAGGTGAAGAAGGCATTCACTGACATCACGGCGCGGGTGAGCAGGTTGAAGGGAAAGCCGAAGCTCGACGGCATCCTGATCGCGCAGCAGGTCAAGGCCGATCTCGAGCTCGTGGTCGGCGCCTCGCTCGATGCCGAGATGGGTCCGGTCGTGCTGTTCGGCACCGGCGGCATCGACATCGAGCTGATGAAGGACGTGGCGCTCGCCGGCGCGCCGCTGGACGAGGCCGAAGCGCGGCTCCTGATCGGCCGCACCAAGGCCGGTATCAAGATGCGCGGCTATCGCGGCAAGCCGGCCTTGCACGAGGCCTCCGCGGTGAAAGCGCTGGTCGGCCTATCCAACCTGATCGCAGATGCCGGCGACCGGATCGCCTCGATCGACGTCAACCCGTTCCTGATCAACACCAAGGCGGGCGTCGCCGTCGACGCCCTGATCGTGTTGAACAATGCTGCAGCAAAGCGCGCGGCCGGGCATTGATATCGCACAGGGCGGATTGGCGGGTTACGCTTCGCTAACCCGCCCTATTTAACATTGCGGTCATAGCCTGATCCGGGCTCCTTCCAACCACCCCGCTTTGGCCGTAAAATCGTCCCGCATGGCACGCGCGAGCAACCTGGTAATCGGAACGGCGACGCTGGCGGTCATCGCCGTGGCGTTCGGCGGCGTGCTCGGCGTGCAGAAATGGCGCACCGCCCAGAGCCGCAGCCAGTTGCGCGTGGTGTTCGAGGGCGGCTCCGCCAGCGGACTGCGCCGCGGCGGGCCGGTCAATTTCGACGGTGTTCCCGCGGGCCAGATCCTGTCGATCAAGCTGGACAATCCGCGCAAGATCGTGGCGCTGGTGATGCTCGACAACACCGCGCCGATCCGCAAGGACACGGTTGCGGGCATCGAGTTCCAGGGCCTCACCGGCGTCGCCGCGATCTCGCTGATCGGGGGCGCGCCCTCCGCCCCGCCGGTGCCGCTGGACTCGGACGGCGTCCCCGTGCTGACCGCGGATCTCAGCGACGCCGAATCCATCGTCGATACCCTGCATAGTGTCGACCGCACGATCGTGAGCAACGCTCCCGCGATCAGGGAGGGCCTGCGCACGTTCGAGGACCACACCGCCGACCTGCGCAGCAAGGGCGGCGAAATCGACTCTATCATGGCCAAGGTCGACAGCGCCTTTGCGGGATTCGACAAGGCAGTCACCAAGATCGAAGGCGTGGTGCCCGGCTTCGCCGATGGCAAGGCGGACGAACTGTTCGAGAAGATCAAGGGACTGCACGATCTTGCCGATACCATGAAGAAGAAGTCGGCGAGCTACGTCGAGGATATCCGTCGCTCACTGCTCGACGTCAGCGAGGCCGCCAACAAGATGAGCGGGGCGCCCGCCGTCCCCGCATCCCCGCGCCCGCCGCGCAAGCCTCCGCAGAAGAAGCAGTAAAGCTTACCACGCGTACCGTACGACGCCCTCGCCCGCGTAGGAACGGGTCACGTTCGAGAACTCGCCCTCGAAGGTCGCCGGCGCAGACCAGCCGTTCATCCAGTTCATCTGCACCGCCGCCGTGGTCAGCGCGGAATCGCGCGCCTGCGCGGCGCCGTTGACGACAAAGGCCGATCCCGGCAGCGTCTGAAACGCCGCGCCGAGGCTGCGGTCCGCATTGTAATCATGCGCCCAGGCGACGCGGCCGCGCAGGGTCATCATCAGGCCGCCGGCCGCGGCAAACGACTTGTCCGCGCGCTCCTATCGCGCGCATGCGGTCAGAACGTCCACCCATGTACGGCCGTTCACATCAAGGGCTGATCATCCAATGCGCACGCCGTGCCCTCCGCCTCTCGACGTGGCGCGGGCAATGGCTCAGTAGTTGCTCGGAGACGCCCCATTCGGGATGCCGTCGATCGGGCACTCGTCGGTGCCCGGCGTCGAGCGGGTCATCGCCTCGACCATGTCTCGCGTGCCTTCCGGATCGGCAATCCAGTTCTTGTAGAAATCATACGGACACGCCGCGACGCCGCGCGGGCTCTCACCGGAATTGATCATGCCGGTGTAGCCGCGGTGGACCAGCTTGTAGAGATGGTTCTGCGACTGGCCATTGCGGCGCGCATCGCGGATCAGATGTTTCGAGAGCTGGGCGTATTGGATGCCGTAGTCCTCCTCGCCGCATTCGCCGAGCGTACGTCCATCGAAGCCGATGATCGCCGAATGACCGAAATAGGAATAGACGCCATCGAAGCCGGCGGCATTGGCGACCGCGACATAGACATTGTTGGCCCACGCCATCGCCTTGGAAATCAGGATCTGCTGTTCCTTGGCCGGATACATGTAGCCCTGGCAACGCACGATCAGCTCGGCGCCCTTCATGGCGCAGTCACGCCAGATCTCCGGAAAATTGCCGTCGTCGCAGATGATCAGGCTGACCTTCATCCCTTTCGGGCCTTCGGAGACATAGGTGCAGTTGCCGGGATACCAGCCTTCGATCGGCACCCACGGCATGATCTTGCGGTACTTCTGGACGATCTCGCCCTTATCGTTCATCAGGATCAGGGTGTTGTAGGGCGCCTTGTGCGGATGCTCCTCGTGGCGCTCCCCGGTCAGCGAGAACACGCCCCAGACTTTCGCCTTGCGGCAGGCCTCGGCAAAAATCGCGGTCTCTTCACCGGGCACCGCCGAGGCGGTCTCGTACATCTCCTTGGGGTCGTACATGATGCCCTGGGTGGAGTATTCCGGGAAGATCACCAGATCCATGCCGGGCAAACCGGTCTTCATGCCCACCAGCATGTCGGCGATCTTGCGGGCGTTGTCGAGCACCTCGGCCTTGGTGTGCAGGCGAGGCATCTTGTAGTTGACCACTGCGACGCCGACGGTGTCGTTGCTGCTGGAAATGTCACCGTGAAGCATTGGAATTGCTCCTCCACTTTGTTTGAGATTGCCGCGTGAATTAGTGACTGATCATCCAGGGCCGCGCCGTCGGAAAGCCCTTGGCGCCGCTCCTGGTCTTGGTCACCAGCCGCGCCGGCTTTTTCTTGTCCGGCGTGTTCTTGCCCGTGGAGCAGCAGCCGCAGCCGGGGCCGTGCGAGGCCTTGTATTGCGCGAGCGTCTGCGGCGCGTGCGAGCTGCGCTCATTGACGGCGTGCGCCTTGCGTTTTTCGGCCGGCGTGCAGAAGAAGTTCGGCGCGGTCAGGATGACGCGCGGCGCCATCGTCTCGCAATGCGGGCAGGCCTGCGGATCGTCGCATTCGGCCATCGGGCGCATATCCTTGAAAGGCCCGCAATCGTCACAGAGATATTCATAGACCGGCATTGCATCATCCCTACGCTGTTGCCTGTATGAGAAGCCATTCCGCGGCGGATGCGGGGCGGCAAATACGCTGCCGTCCCGCATCCCGTCGCGCAGGGATCATTTGTCCGGTGAGATCGGCATCTGGATGTCGCCCTTGATGTGCTTGATCGGTCCCGCCGACGACGGCATCACGTCGAAGTCGAAGATCTCCGTCGGCAGCCATAACGTGGCGCAGGCGTTGGGCACGTCGACCACGCCGGAGATGTGGCCCTGAACCGGTGCGGTGCCAAGGATCGAGTAGGCCTGCGCGCCGGAGTAGCCGAACTTCTTCAGATACTCGATCGCATTCAGGCAGGCCTGGCGGTAGGCGATAGTGACGTCGAGATAGTGCTGCTTGCCGGCTTCGTCGACCGAAATGCCCTCGAAGATCAGATAGTCCTTGTAGTTCGGCGTGATCGGCGACGGCCTGAAGATCGGATTCTTGATGCCGTATTTCGCCATGCCGTCCTTGATCACCTCGACCTTCAGATGCAGCCAGCCGGCCATCTCGATGGCGCCGCAGAAGGTGATCTCGCCATCGCCCTGGCTGAAGTGCAGATCACCCATCGAGAGACCGGCGCCGGGCACGTAGACCGGAAAGTAGATCTTCGATCCGCGCGAAAGATCCTTGATGTCGCAATTGCCGCCATGCTCGCGCGGCGGCACCGTGCGCGCGCCTTCCGCGCCGATCTTGGCCTTGACGTCGCCCTTGGCGCGGCCGCCATGAGCGGTCGGCGCGAATGGCGGGTTGGCAAGGCCGGGCACACGGGTCGGGTTGGTCGCGATCAGCTCGGCCTCGCGCTTGTTCCAGGTGTCCAGCATCTTCGGATCGGGCAGACAGCCGATCAGGCCGGGATGGATCAGGCCCGCGAAGTTGACGCCGGGAATGTGGCGCGACGAGGTGTAGAGGCCCTTGATGTCCCAGATCGATTTCTGCGCCAGCGGGAAATGGTCGGTGAGGAAGCCGCCGCCATTCTGCTTGGAGAAGAAGCCGTTGAAGCCCCAGAGGCTCTCCTTGAGCGGGCCGACGTCGAGCAGATCGACGACGAGGAGATCGCCGGGCTCGGCGCCCTTGACGCCGATCGGGCCCGAGAGGAAGTGCACGATCGACAGATCGATATCCCGCACGTCGTCGGCCGAGTCGTTGTTCTTGATGAAGCCGCCGGTCCAGTCATAGGTCTCGATGATGAAGTCGTCGCCGGGGTTGACCCAGGCCACGATCGGGATGTCGGGGTGCCAGCGGTTATGCACCATGTCATTATCGTAAGCCGACTTGGTGAGATCGACCTTGATCAGTGTCTCTGGCATCGAGATGCTCCCCTTTTATACGGTTGGTTAGACAGACAGATATTTCGAGACCTGCGTGGCATCGACGGCGTCGCGCGGATCGTCGCGCACAATCTCGCCGTTCTCGATCACCAGCACGCGGTCGGCGATGTCGAGCGCGAAGCTCAGGACCTGCTCGGACACGACGATCGACAGCCCCCGCTCATCGCGGATGCGCTTCAGCGTGCGCGCCATGTCCTTGATGATCGACGGCTGGATGCCTTCGGTCGGCTCGTCCAGCAGCAGCACTTTGGGCTTGGTCGCGAGCGCGCGGGCGATCGCGAGCTGTTGCTGCTGGCCGCCGGAGAGATTACCGCCGCGACGGCCCTTCATCTCCAGCAGCACCGGAAACAGTTCGTAGATGTCGCCGGGCACCTCCGACCCGCCGGAGACGACGAGACCTGTTTCGATGTTCTCCTTCACCGTCATGGTCGAGAAGATCATGCGGCCCTGCGGCACATAGGCGAGGCCCTTGGCGACGCGCTCGTAGCTCGGCAGGCTGCCGAGCTCGGCGCCGTCCATGATCACCGAGCCGCTCTTCGCGGGCAGGATGCCCATCAGCGATTTCATCAGCGTGGTCTTGCCCATGCCGTTGCGGCCCATGATCGCCACGATTTCGTTGGGCGCGACGTTGACGTTGAGCCCGTGCAGCACCTCGCTCTGGCCGTAGGCGACGTGAAGATCTGAGATAGCGAGCATGCGAGGCTCCTACGACTTGGTGTTCTTCACCTCTCCCCGTCGGGGAGAGGTCGCGCCGAAGGCGCGGGTGAGGGGGATCGGGTCCCACGAGAGAGCGGAGCCCCTCACCCGAATTGCTTCGCAATTCGATCTCTCCCTATGGGAGAGGTGAACGGAGCCCGTAGCACTCGTTTGACTCACGTTGGCCATTCGTCAGTGACCCAAATAGACTTCGACGACCTTGAGGTCGTTCTTCACCTTCTCCATGGTCCCTTCCGAGAGGATCTGGCCCTGGTGAAGCACGGTGACCTTGTGCGCGATGTCCTCGACGAACTTCATGTCGTGCTCGATCACCAGCACAGAGCGGTTCTTGATGATGCGGTTGAGCAGCTCGGCGGTCTTGGCACGCTCGGACACGCTCATGCCGGCGACGGGCTCGTCCAGCATCAACAAATCCGGATCCTGGATCAGCAGCATGCCTATCTCGAGCCACTGCTTCTGGCCGTGGCTGAGCAGATCGGCGTTCACGTTCAGCCGGTCCTTCAGGAAGATCATTTCGGCGACTTCATGCACCCGGTCGCGCACCGCGGCGTCGCGGGTGAAGGTCAGCGCACCGAACACCGAGCGTCCGCGCGGATACGAGATCTCCAGATTCTCGAACACCGTGAGATCGTCGTAGATCGAGGGGTTCTGGAATTTACGACCGACCCCCGTCTTGACGATCTCGTTTTCTCTCATCCGCGTCAGCTCCTTGCCGCGGAATTGGATCGAGCCGGACGTTGCTTTGGTCTTGCCGCAGATCAGGTCGAGCACGGTGGTCTTGCCGGCGCCGTTAGGACCGATGATGACGCGGATTTCGTTCTCGTCCACGTAGAACGAGAGATCGTTGACCGCCTTGAACCCGTCGAACGACACGGTCAGCGCTTCGACGGCGAGCAGGAATTCCTTGGGCTGGTGACCTACGAGCATGATGATCTCCTCACTCCGCCGGGGCGCCGTCGGTGACCGATTTGTCGGTCCAGCCTTCGGGTTTCGGTTTGCGCGACGAGATCAGGCGATCGATGTGCGGCTGCACATAATCGCCCCAGATCCCGGCAAGGCCGTTCGGGAAGGCGAGAACCACGGCGATGAACAACCCGCCCAATCCGAACAGCCACAATTCGGGAAAGGTCTCCGACAGGCTGGTCTTGGCGAAATTGACCAGCAGCGTGCCGTAGACCGCGCCGAGGATCGACAACCGGCCGCCGACCGCGGTGTAGATCACCATCTCGATCGACGGCACGATGCCGACGAAGGACGGCGACATGAAGCCGACATTGAGCGCGAACATGGCACCGCCGATCGCGGCGAACACGGCAGCGACGCAGAAGGCGAAGATCTTGAAGTTCGCGACGCTGTAGCCGGAGAAGCGGACGCGGTCCTCCTTCTCACGCATCGCAACCAGGATGCGTCCGAGCTTGGAGTGTCGGACGAACTGCGCGATCATGATGCAGACGAACAGGCACCCGACCTCGAAGAAGTACAGCACGACCTTGGCGTGGTCGGGACGGATGTCCCATCCTTTCAGCGTGCGCAAATCGGTCATGCCGTTGATGCCGCCGGTGTAGCCCTGCTGGCCCACGATCAGGATCGTCAGGATGGCCGCGACCGCCTGGGTGATGATGGCGAAATAAGTGCCGCCGACCCGGCGCTTGAACATCGCAGTGCCGATGATGAGGGCAAAGATGCCGGGCACGAGAATGATGGCGGCGATTGTGAAGGTCAGGCTGCTGAAAGGCTTCCAGAACAATGGCAGCGCGGTGATCTGATTCCAGTCCATGAAATCGGGAATGCCGGGTGTCGACTGGATCTTGGTGTTCTCCACGCTCGAGGCCTCGAGCTTGAGGAACATCGCCATGCAGTATCCGCCGAGTCCGAAGAAAACGCCCTGGCCGAGGCTAAGAATGCCGCCATAGCCCCAGCAGACCACCAGCCCCAGCGCGACGAAGGCGTAGGTCAGATATTTTGCGACCAGGTTGAGCCTGAAGACATCGAGCGTGAGCGGCAGGATCACCATCAGGAAAACCGCGAGCACCAGAATTCCGATGAACTCCGATCGATTGAAGAAACGATTGTCGGTCATTGCATCAGCCCCAGTTTCTCACTTGCGGACCTTGAGGGCGAACAGCCCTTGCGGCCGCAGCATCAGGATTCCGACAACGGCGAGCAGCGTCAGCACCTTCGCCATCGAGCCCGACATGAAGAACTCGAGGGTGGATTGCGTCTGCGAGATCGAGAAGGCCGAGGCGATGGTGCCAAGCAGGCTCGCGGCGCCGCCGAACACGACCACCAGGAACGTGTCGACGATGTAGAGCTGCCCGGAAGTTGGCCCGGTGGAGCCGATCATGGTGAAGGCGCTGCCGGCGATGCCGGCGATGCCGCAGCCGAGGCCGTAGGTATAGCGGTCGACCTTTTCGGTGTTGATGCCGACCGCGCCGGCCATGACGCGGTTCTGCACGACCGCACGGACCTGGCGACCCCAGCGCGACTTGTACATGACGTAAGCGACACAGACGGTGATCAGGAGGGTGAGGCACATCACGAAGACGCCGTTGATCGGCACCTCGATGCTGTCGGTCACGTGCAAGGAGCCAAGCATCCATTGCGGCAACTCGACGCCGACCTCGCGCGCGCCGAACACGGAGCGATAGGCCTGCTGCAGCATCAGGCTGAGACCCCAGGTCGCAAGCAGCGTATCGAGCGGGCGCTTGTAGAGATGCCGTATCAGCACCCACTCCACCAACATTCCAAGCGCGCCGGATGCGACGAAGGCCAGGATCATCGCGAGGAAGAAGTAGCCGCTGAACAGGCTCGGCAAATAGGACTGGAAGATATTCGAGGTCATCCAGGTGACGTAGGCGCCGAGGATCATGAACTCGCCATGGGCCATGTTGATGACGCCCATCTGGCCGAAGATGATGGCAAGCCCGAGCGCCATCAGGACATAGACCGAGAACAGGATCAGTCCCGCAAAACCCTGCATGACGAAAATGGAGCCAAGATCACCAAGCGAGTAGTCGCCGAACATCGATGTCCTCCGTCGGGGATAAGGTCCCGCGTCGCGAGCAGGTTCGCGACGCGGGGGTCTTGGGCTGGACTTGCAATCCACGCCAGGGAGCGGTTTTGGCTTGAAGGGAAACGGCGGCGAACGCCGCGTCTTACTGGTAGCCCTTGGGGAACGGATCCGGCTCGACGAGATCGGCAGTCTCGTAGATCAGCTCGAACTGGCCATCGAGCTTGGCGCGTCCCACCCGGGTCTTCGACCAGAGGTGATGGTTTTCGTGGATGCGCACATAGCCTTCCGGCGCGTTCTTGAACTCGACGCCCGGCGAAGCCGCGGCGATCTTGTCGACGTCGAAGGAGCCCGCCTTCTCCACCGTCAACTTCCACAGCCACGGGCCGAGATAGGCAGCCTGGGTAACGTCTCCGATGACAGTCTTCTCGCCCCACATCGTTTTGAACGCCGGAACGAAGGTCTTGTTGTTCGGATTGTCGAGCGACTGGAAGTACTTCATGCAGGCATAGGCGCCCGCGATGTTCTCGCCGCCGATGCCGTCGATCTCGTCTTCGGTCACCGAGATCGTCAGCAGCGCCTGCTTGGAGAGGTCGATGCCGGCGGCCTTGAGCTGCTTGTAGAATGCGACGTTCGAGCCGCCGACGACGTCGGTGAAGATCACGTCGGGCTTGGTCAACTTGATCTTGTTGATCACCGAGTTGAACTGGGTGTTGCCGAGCGGATAGTACTCCTCGCCGACGACCTTGCCCTTCAGCACGTTCTCGACGTGTTTGCGCGCGATCTTGTTCGAGGTGCGCGGCCAGATGTAGTCGGAGCCGATGAAGAAGAACGACTTGGCGCCCTTTTCCTTGGCGATCCAGTTCAGGCCGGCGAGAATCTGCTGGGTCGCCTCCTGGCCGGTGTAAATCACGTTCTTGGACTGCTCGAGGCCTTCGTAGAAGGTCGGGTAATAGAGCATGCCGTTATACTGCTCCATGACCGGCAGCACGGCCTTGCGGGATGCCGACGTCCAGCAGCCCATGATCGCCGCGACCTTGTCGTTGACGAGCAGCTTCTTGGCCTTTTCCGCAAAGGTGGGCCAATCGCTGGCGCCGTCTTCCTGGATGAACTTGATCTTGCGCCCGAGCACGCCGCCCATGGCGTTGATCTGCTCGATGGCTAGCTTTTCGGCTTCGATCGAGCCGGTCTCGGAGATGGCCATGGTGCCGGTAGCCGAGTGCAGGATGCCGACCGTCACCTCGGTGTCGGTGATCGCCAGGCCGGTCGTGTTGACCGCCGAGGTCGCCGGGGTCTGCGCAAAAGACGCCCGCGGCAGCATCGTGATAACAGGCACGGCGGCCATTCCCATCAATAGTTTGCGCCGGAGCGGCGACAACAGGCCCTTGTTGGCTTTGTCTGACATGAGCACCCCACTTTTTGTTCGAGGACACGCGATTGGTGCCGTGAGGATGGCTCGAATTTGTGCAACGCAAGCATACGCAAGATCGCGTATACTGCACCGCAAAATGCCGACGTAGGCTTTTGGTATGGGATTTGCGAGGGCTCCGGGTCGGTATCGGGAGTGGAGTTAAGTGGCAGGGCGGCAGCGAATAGACCGCGTCAGGCGTCAGTACAACCAATGGGTCGCCAACCAGACGCTGGAAGACTACGCGCTGCGCTTCACTGCCAAGAGCGCGCGCCGCTGGTCTGCCGCCCGCGTCGCCAACACTGCACTCGGCGCCATCTCCTTTCTGGCGCTGGAAGCGATCGGCGGCACCATCACGCTGAACTACGGCGTTACCAACGCCAGCGCCGCGATCCTGGTCGTCTCCATCATCAACTTCTTCTGCGGCGTACCGATTGCCTATCACGCAGCCAAATGCGGCATCGACATTGACCTGCTCACCCGCGGCGCCGGCTTCGGCTATATCGGTTCGACCGTCACCTCACTGATCTACGCCTCCTTCACCTTCATCTTCTTCGCCATCGAGGCGGTGATCCTGGCGACGGCGCTGGAGATGTGTTTCGGCATTCCGCGCCCGATCGGCTATCTCATCAGCGCGGTGGCGATCATCCCGCTCGTCACCTATGGCATCACGCTGATCAGCCGCTTCCAGCTCTGGACGCAGCCGATCTGGATCATCCTGCACATCCTGCCCTTTGCCGCGATCGCCTGGGCCAACCCTTACTCGTTCACGGAGTGGCGCAAGTTTGCCGGCGAGCATGGCGACCCCGGCGGGCATTTCGATCTGTTGCTGTTCGGCGTCGCATCCTCCGTGGTGTTCTCGCTGGTGGCGCAGATCGGCGAGCAGGTCGACTTCCTCAGGTTTCTGCCGCGCGACCGCCGCACCTCGCGAACGTCGTGGTGGATCGCTCTGCTGATCGCGGGCCCCGGCTGGATCATCTTCGGCGCACTGAAATTGTTGCTGGGCTCCTTTCTCGCGTTCTTTGCGTTGAACCACGGCCTCTCCGGCGAGTTGGCTGCCGAGCCCGCGCACATGTATCTCGAGGCGTTTCGCTACGTGCTGTCGCAGCCTGACATGGCGCTGGCGCTCACCGGTGCGTTCGTGATCCTGTCGCAGCTCAAGATCAACGTCACCAACGCATATGCAGGCTCGATCGCCTGGTCGAACTTCTTCTCGCGTCTGACGCACAGCCATCCCGGCCGGGTGGTCTGGCTGGTGTTCAACGTGATGGTGGCTCTGCTCTTGATGGAGATCGGCGTCTACAAGGCCCTGGAGCAGACGCTGGCGCTCTACTCCAATGTCGCGATCGCCTGGGTCGGCGCACTGGTGTCCGATCTCGTGGTCAACAAGCCGCTCGGCCTGCGCCCGCCGCAGATGGAGTTCAAGCGCGCCCATCTCTACGATATCAATCCGGTCGGCGTCGGCGCCATGACGATTGCGACCATCGTCTCGATCGCTGCATTCTACGGCCTATTCGGCCCGACCATGAAGGCGCTCGCGGCCTTCGTCGCGCTGACGGTCGCCTTCGTCACCGCGCCTGTCATTGCCTGGCTCACCGGCGGAAATTTCTACATCGCACGCAAACCGAAGCGGAGCTGGGCCAATATCGAGGCGATCCAGTGCTGTATCTGCGAGCACAATTTCGAGCCGGAGGACATGACGTCCTGCCCCGCCTATGCCGGCCCGATCTGCTCGCTGTGCTGCTCGCTCGATGCGCGCTGCCACGACCTCTGCAAGCCGCATGCACGGGCGCAGGTGCAGTTCGCCAACGCGCTCGGCAGGATTTTGCCGCAGCCGATCTATCAGCGGATCAACTCGCAGTTCGGTCACTATATCGGCGTGTTCGTGATCTCCGCCGGCCTCGTCGCACTGGTGCTGGGACTGATCTATCTCCAGACCTCGGCGAGCGTCCCTGGCGAGAACAGGCTCGTCTCCGACGTGCTTTGGAACGTGTTCTTCTCGCTCAGCATCATCATCGGCGTGGTGGCCTGGCTGTTCGTGCTGGCGCAGCAGAGCCGGCGGGCGGCGGAGGCCGAGACACGGCGGCAGACTGCACTTCTGATCCAGGAGATCGACGCGCACAAGCGCACCGACGCCGAGCTCCAGCGCGCCAAGGAGGTCGCCGAATCCGCCAACCTCGCCAAGAGCCGCTACGTGGTGGGCCTGAGCCACGAGCTGCGCTCACCGCTGAATGCCATCAGCGGCTATGCCCAGCTGCTGGAGCAGGACGCGACGCTCAACACCAAGCCGCGCGACCAGGTCCGCGTGGTCCGCCGCAGCGCCGATCACCTCTCCGGCCTGATCGACGGCATCCTTGATATCTCCAAGATCGAGGCGGGACGGCTGTATCTCTCGCGTGACGAGGTGCGCTTGAGCGAATTCCTCGACCAGCTCGTCGGCATGTTCCGTCTCCAGGCCGCCGCCAAGGGCATCGACTTCGTGTTCAGGCGGCCCGCGCATTTGCCGGTCGTGGTCTATGCCGACGAGAAGCGGCTGCGCCAGGTACTGATCAATCTGCTCTCCAACGCGATCAAGTTCACCCAGACCGGCAGCGTTCAGTTCGTCGTCCACTATCGCAGCCCCGTTGCCGAGTTCGAGGTGATCGACACCGGCCCCGGCATCCAGGGTGACGACCTCGAACGCATCTTTGCGCCGTTCGAGCGCGGCGCGCTCGGCGTCTCGCAGCCGCAGACCGGAACCGGGCTGGGCCTGACCATCAGCCGGCTGCTCGCCGGCGTCATGGGCGGCGACATCAAAGTCTTGAGCACGGTCGGCGCCGGCAGCACCTTCAAGGTCAAGATCCTGCTGTCGGAAGTCACCAATCCGCAGCGCATCGCGCCGGTGGAGGCGCCGGTCTCCGGCTATCACGGCGCCCGCAAGACCATCCTCATTACCGACGACGACCCCGTGCATCGCGACCTCCTGCGCGAGGTGCTGACGCCGCTCGGCTTCATCCTGCTCAGCGCTCCCGACGGGCCGGGCTGCCTGGCGCTGGCGCAGCACTGCCGGCCCGATCTGTTCCTGCTCGACATCTCCATGCCGGGCATGGACGGTTGGGCGGTCGCGCAGACGCTGCGCGCGAACGGCCATCATCAGGCGCGCATCCTGATGGTGTCGGCCAGCGCGCTCGAAGCTCACGGCACGCCGCTGGCGCAGCCCTTCCACGACGGCTATCTGATGAAGCCGATCGACATTCCGCGGCTCCTCGAAAGCATCCGCCAGCTCCTCAGGATCGAATGGCAGTATGGCTCGGACGAGATCATCGTGCCGCTGTGGCAGCCGGAGAGCGGCTCGCGGCCGCCGGTGCGGCACATCGAGGCGCTGATCGGGCTCGGTCAGATCGGCTACGTCAGGGGCATTCAATTGAAGTTGGACGAGATCGGCAGCGAGCATCCCGAACATGCCGACTTCGTCGCGCAGATGCGAGCGCTGGTCGACCGTTTCGATCTCGACCAGTACATGGCCACATTGAAAGCGTTGTATGCGCATGAGCATTGAGTCGAAAAAGCGCGACGTCGCGCTCGTTGTCGACGATTCGCCGGAGACGCTGCGGCTGCTCACCGACGCACTCGATGGCGCCGGGATGACGGTGATGGTGGCGCTCGACGGCGCGGCCGCGATGCGCATCGTCGACCAGATCACGCCCGATATCGTGTTGCTGGACGCCGTGATGCCCGGCATGGACGGATTCGAGACCTGCCGCCGGCTCAAGCGCGATGCGGGCGTTGCCAACGTGCCCGTGATCTTCATGACGGGTCTTGCCGAGACCGAGCACATCGTGCGCGGGCTGGAGGCCGGCGGCGTCGACTACGTGACAAAACCGATTGTGATCGAGGAGATGCTGGCGCGCATCCGTGTCCATCTCGGCAATGCCCGCCTGACCCAGAGCGCGCGCGCCGCGCTCGACGTCTCCGGCCGCTTCCTGTTCTCGGTCAACCGCCTGGGCAAGGTTCTCTGGGCGACGCCGCAGGCGCAGAAGCTACTGTCAGACCATCACAGCGAGCAGGTCGACGACGACTTCGTCCTTCCGCCATCACTGCTGCAATGGCTGGAGCAGGCGAAGGGCAAGGGCAGCTCGAAGTCTCAGCCCGGCTCCTTGCCCGACAATCCGCAACTCCGGTTCTATTACATGGGCGAAACCGCGCCGAACGAGTTCCTGCTGCGGCTCTCCAAGGAATCCGGCACCACGCTGCCGCCCGAATTCATCAGCGAACTCGGCCTCACCACCCGCGAAGGCGAGGTGCTGGCCTGGCTCAGCAAGGGCAAGACCAACCGCGACATCGCGCAGATCTTGGGCTTGAGCCCGCGCACGGTCGACAAGCATCTGGAGCAGATCTATTCCAAGCTCGGCGTGGAGAACCGGACCGCGGCGGCGGCAATCGCGACGAATACGACAAGGCGGAATTCGTAACCGTACTGCGAATGAGTTGAGACGCCACTCACCCAACAAACAGCGTCGTCCCGGACAAGCGAAGCGAAGCGGAGCGCTGATCCGGGACCCATAGCCACATGAAGGCGTTTGGCGACGACTTATAGTGGCGGGACTGCCACCACCCGATAGATTCCGCGGTATGGGTCCCGGATCTGCGCTTACGCTTGTCCGGGACGACACTGGAGTGTGCGGCAATCGTTGCCACACCTCGGCACCAACGGCTCACCCATATACAAACGCCCCATCATCCAGATCCGTCTTCGGAATCTCGTCCTTCTCGGTCCAGTAATCCTGGCTGTGCTGCCATTCCGGCTTGTCGCCGCGCTTGGGGAGCAGGTCCATGTCGCGCATGATGTAGCCGGGGTTGAAGTTTTCCGGATCGATCCAGGGCAGGATCGGCATGTTGTGGTCTTCGGCCCGCAGCTTGACCTCGACCTTCTTCTTGCCCATGGCCTTCATGTGGCCTAGCAGACGGCAGACGAAGTCGGCGACGAGGTCGACGCGCAGCGTCCAGCTCGCACGAAAATAGCCGAACACCCAGACCATGTTCGGCACGCCCGTGAACATCATGCCGCGATACGTGACGGTGTCGCCGAACGCGAGCGGCTTGCCGTCGATCGCGAAGGCGATGTCGCCGAGCGCGGCGAGGTTGAAGCCGGTCGCGGTGACGACGAGGTCAGCTTCGAGCAGCTTGCCGGACTTGAGCTGGATGCCATTCTCGACGAAACTCTCGATCTCGTCCGTGACGACGGAGGCGTTGCCGCTGGCGATGCCTTTGAACAGATCGGCATCGGGCACGAAAGCAATGCGCTGCCGCCACGGCCGGTAGCTCGGCGTAAAATGCGTCGCCACGTCGTAGTCCGGTCCGAGGACCGCGCTGATCTGCCCGATCAGCTCTTTCTTGACCTGCTCGGGTTTGCTTACGCAGAGCTTGGTGAACGCATCCTGCTCGAACAGTATCTTGCGGCGAACGATCTCGTGAATCCACTCCTCGTCAACCTGAAGCCTGCGCAGCTCCTCTGCGATCTCGATGGCATTGCGGCCGAGGCGGAAATAGGTCGGCGAGCGCTGCAGCATGGTGACATGCGCGCATTTGTCGGCGATGTTCGGCACCAGTGTCGCCGCCGTCGCGCCGGAGCCGATCACGACCACCTTCTTGCCCGCGAGCTCAATATCATCCGGCCAGGTCTGCGGATGGACGATGCGGCCCTTGAAACGGTCCGTGCCTTTCCATTCCGGCGTGTAGCCTTCCGAATGACGATAATAGCCCTGACACATCCAGAGGAAGTTCGCGGTGAAGATCTTTGGCTCGCCGGTGTCGGTCGTCACCGCCTCGATGGTCCAGAGATTCTGCTCGCTCGACCAGCTCGCGGAATTGATCTTGTGCTTGTAGCGGATATGCCGGGCGATATCGTTGTCGTCGATGACCTCGTTCATGTAGGCGAGGATTTCTTCGGCGGTCGCTATAGGCGGGCCAACCCACGGCTTGAAGCTGTAGCCAAAGGTGTGGAGGTCACTGTCCGAGCGGATGCCGGGATAGCGATGCGTAGTCCAGGTGCCACCGAACGTCGCCTGCGTTTCCAGAATGACGTAGCTCGTGCCCGGAAGCTGCTTTGTGACGTGATAGGCGCTGCCGATGCCGGAGATGCCGGCACCGACGATCAGCACGTCGAAATGTTCAGAGGCCTGCTTGGCCGTGGCGTGACTGCGAACAGCGACATTCATTGTTGCTTCTATGCCTTGCTTGTTTTGGTGGCCGCCCTTTAACCGGGCGGCGCGTTTCCTCCGCGACGGGCATGGTTGCCTATCGCGCTTCCATTTCAAAATGACATAGATCAAATCGTGGTCAAATCACAGCGCCGCACCCCAGCTCCGCGCGGTCTGCAATATCCAGTCGCGGTAGAGCGTGAGCGGCGTGACGCCGGTCAATCCGCCGCAGCCGGCGCCGCCGTTCGGCCCCGTGGACCAGCTGATGACGCCGACAAGCACCGGACCGTTCGGTTTGTCCTCGAACACTGGGCCGCCGGAATCGCCGGTGCAGGCGCCAATTCCGTCGCGAACACCGTTGGTTACGGGATCGACCAGCCGGATCTGAAGCGTGCCGGGCTGGCCCGTGGCAACGAGGCCGGCAACGCGCGTCGCGCCGCCGCTCTTGCCGTCACCGCGTACGGTGACGCCGATACCGGCGATGACGAAGCGGCTGCCGACCTGGATTGGAATATTCGGCGCACCGACCGGCATCGCCGATTTTCCCTTCAGTGGAATTTCCAGTTGCAGCAATGCCACGTCCGCAGTGGCGCGGTGCGCCTGCATTGCCTGCATGTTGAAGTTGGGATGGATCGCGACTGTCCGTACATTCAGCAATTGCGGCTGACCGTCAGCGCTGCGATCGACGATCTTGTAGTCGGCCCCGGGCTGCACGCAATGGGCAACGGTGAGCACGAGCTTTGGCGCGATCAAGCTGCCGGTGCAGAAATTGCCGCGCGAGCCGACGATGGTGACGACCGCGCGCGCAACACCCTCGGCCTGCGGCGTGCCGCCGCCGACGATGGCGTGCGCGGGCGTGGCGAACAGCAGCGCGGCTGTGACGAGAGTTACGAGCTTTTTCATGGGAACACGCTTTGGCGTCAGCATCAGTGACGACGGGGATTGCTTCAGACTGGCCCTTGCCGATAGCGCATGCTAGCGCTCTTGGAAAGGAATTGACGAGGGCGAAATCTTGACGATCGAGGCTGTGATCTTTGATTTTGGCGGCGTGCTGACGAGCTCGCCGTTCGAGGCGTTCGCGCGGTTCGAGTCCGAGCGCAACCTGCCGATCGAGATCATCCGGCGCACCAACGCCGCCAATCATCTGGAAAACGCCTGGGCCAAGTTCGAGCGCGCCGAGGTCGATATTGACGCCTTCGACAAGCTTTTCGCGGAGGAATCGCGTGCGCTCGGCGCGGAGGTGCGCGGCCGCGACGTGCTGCCGCTGCTCCAGGGCGATCTGCGTCCCGAGATGGTCGAAGCCCTGAAGCGCATCAAGGCGCAATTCAAGACCGGCTGCATCACAAACAATCTGCCGGCCAATGCGATCGGCAGCCTGACAGGGCGCACGCTCTATGTCGCCGAGGTGATGGCCCTGTTCGACCACGTCATCGAGTCCGCCAAGATCGGCCTGCGCAAACCCGACCCGCGCATCTACAAGATGATGGTCGAGACGCTCAAGGTCGATCCGAAGAGGTGCATCTATCTCGATGATCTCGGCGTCAACCTCAAACCCGCGCGCGAGATGGGCATGACCACGATCAAGGTTGCAAGTGGCGCCCAGGCCATCGCCGAGCTCGAGGCGGCGACGGGGCTGAAGCTCGGTTAGCCAGTCCATCCTTCGTCATTGCGGGCGCGGAACGGTCTCGCCTGGCGAACTGACTACTCCGCCGCGGCGGCGATCCGTTCGGGGAACGCTTCGGCGAGCGAAGCACGATCCGGCTTCAGCACGCCCCGCTCGGTGATGAGGCCGGTGACGAGCCGCGCCGGCGTCACGTCGAACGCGTAGTTCGCGACCGGCGAGCCCTCCGGCACGATCCGCACCGTCTCCAGCCTTCCATCCGCGGTGCGGCCGGTCATGTCGGTAACTTCCGTGCCGCTGCGCTGCTCGATCGGAATGTCGCGGATGCCGTCATCAACGGCGAAATCGATCGTCGGCGACGGCAGCGCGACATAGAACGGCACGCCATTGTCGTGCGCGGCAAGCGCCTTCAAATAAGTGCCGATCTTGTTGCAGACGTCGCCATTTGCCGCGACGCGATCGGTGCCGACGATGGCGAGATCGACCATGCCGTGCTGCATCAGATGTCCGCCGGTGTTGTCGGCAATCACGGTGTGCGGCACGCCGTGATGACCGAGTTCCCAGGCGGTGAGCGAGGCGCCCTGGTTGCGCGGACGCGTCTCATCGACCCAGACATGGATCTTGATGCCGCGCTCATGCGCGAGATAGATCGGCGCCGTTGCGGTGCCCCAGTCGACGGTCGCGAGCCAACCGGCATTGCAATGGGTCAGCAAATTGACCGTCTCGCCTGGCCGCTTCGCCGCAATCGCCTCGATCAGCTTCAGGCCGTTGCCGGCAATGCCGCGGTTGATCTCGATGTCCTGCTCGGCGATCTCGTCAGCGCGTACGTAGGCCGCCTCCGCCCTTTCAACGGGATCGACCGGCGCGAGCGCCTTGCGCATCTCGCCCAGCGCCCATTTCAGATTGATCGCCGTCGGCCGCGCCACGACCAGCGTCTCGTAGGCATGCTTCAGGCCAGCGTCCGAGGAGTCCTCGCGCATGGCGAGCGCCATGCCGTAGGCCGCTGTTGCGCCGATCAGCGGGGCGCCACGCACCAACATGTCGCGGATCGCAACCGCTGCGTCTTCGCATGACGTCATACGCGCGACGACGAACTCATGCGGCAGCCTGCGCTGGTCGATCGCGCCGACCGACCAGCCATCGCGTTCACGCCAAATGCTGCGGAAATGCTTGCCGTCAACCTTCATGGCATTCTGCCTTTCGTCTCACGCCCGCAGGATGCGCCCGGCCACCGCATCGAGCTTCTTCAAAAGCTCGGGATCGCGCGCCTCGGGCGCCGTGATCAGCGCGGTGTCGAGCGCGCGGTCCGAACCGATCGGGCACGGCTCGTGCTCGCGCGGAAAGTCCTTCCCCAGACGTGCCACCAGCGCCTTCGCCTTGTCGGCGTTCGACGTCAGCACGCGGATGATGTCCTGTACGGTGACGGCATCGTGATCGGGATGCCAGCAATCGAAATCGGTCACCATCGCGACGGTGGCGTAACAGATCTCGGCCTCACGTGCGAGCTTCGCCTCGGGCATGTTGGTCATGCCAATGACAGAGTAGCCCAGCGTCTTATAGGTCATGCTCTCCGCATAGGTGGAGAATTGCGGTCCCTCCATGCAGACATATGTGCCGCCGCGCGCGACGGCGATACCTTCGGCTTCGGCGGCGGCCGCGAGATGGATGCGCAGCCGCGGCGAAACCGGGTGCGCCATCGACACATGCGCGACGCAGCCCCTGCCGAAGAACGAGCTCTCGCGCTTGTGGGTGCGATCGACGAACTGGTCGACGAGAACGAAGGTGCCGGGCGGCAGTTCCTCTTTGAACGAGCCGCAGGCCGAAAGCGAGATCAGGTCGGTGACGCCGACCCGCTTCAGAACATCAATGTTGGCGCGATAATTGATGTCGGAGGGCGACAACCGGTGACCCTTGTCGTGCCGCGGCAGGAACACGATCGGCAGGCCGGCAATAGAGCCGCGTCGCAGAGGGGCCGACGGCTCGCCCCAGGGGCTCTCGATCACCTCTTCGCGCGCGCCCTCAAGACCCGGCAGATCATAGATGCCGGAGCCGCCGATGATGCCCAATACCGCCTGCGTCATGCCTGCTCCACCCCCGTTTCGCGCCATCGCGATCCCGTGAGGAAGCTATGCCAGCTTTGCGGCGGTTTTGGAACGGGGGTGCTGAGGGCTTGCCGCCAGGAAGGAGACCTGTGCCTGACTTAAGCCGCGGTCGCCAGCTGCAACTGGACTGCGACCATGCGTTCCAGCGTCTCGACGGACTGGAAGTTCTCCGGCGTGATCTCGGACTGCGGGATGGTGAAGTCGAACTCGGCTTCGACGCCGAGCATCAGATTGACCATGTCCATCGAGGTCAGGCCGGCGTCGACGAGCCTGGCCGACGGCGTGACGTCGGCAGCAAGCGAATTCTGAACGAGGATGCCCTTCACCAGCTTGATGATGCGATCGCGCACGTCGGTATCGAAGGCCTGCATCGGTAAATTCCCATCTGTCTATAAGCGGTCGGGCCGGCTGCCGGCCACGATGGGCGCGACGGGCCGATCCCACAATGGGCGCCACCATTACTTCGCGTTTCTTAGTAAACGATGACTCAGATGTCCGGGATTTTGACTCCTTCCAGATCCCTAAACGCGATCGCGGAAATTCGGGCGATGCAAACAACCTGACCTTAACTGTTCGTTCGGAATTGGGGTTTGTTTACCCTCTATTTCATCGACGAATTTGAATTAAATCCGTAGCCTCGTCTCACAAGCAAAGATGGTCGGAGGATCGCTTGCACGGCATCGCGAATGATGCCGGCGATCCTGAACGGCAAACCGGAGGCGGACGAGTATGAACGTGCGTGAAGCAGTCCTCACTGTCGACGAAGCGCAAACGAGATTTCTCGAACAGGGCCCCTCCCTCATCGAGCGCGCCGCCCGGACGGCCGCGGCGGCGACGGCCGACGCGGACGGGGTCGATCGCGACGCCCACTTCCCCCACAAGGCTTTCGAGGTCGCGCGTGAGCAGAAACTGCTCGGCGTCATGATCCCGGTCGAGTACGGCGGCCTCGGTGCCTCGATCTACGACGTCACCGATATCTGCTACACGCTCGGACGCGCCTGTGCCTCGACCGCGATGGTCTATGCGATGCACCAGACCAAGGTCGCCTGTGTCGTCAGGCACGGCCACGGCATCCCCTGGATGGAAACCATGATGCGCCGGGTCGCCCGCGACCAATGGCTGCTCGCCTCTTCCACCACCGAAGGCCAGAACGGCGGCAACATTCGCGCCAGTGCCGCGGCGGTCGACCTCGCCGGCGACACCGTCTCGCTCGTGCGCGACGCCACCGTGATCTCTTACGGCGCGGAGGCCGACGGCCTCGTCACTATCGCCCGCCGCGCCACCGATGCTTCTGCGTCCGACCAGGTGCTGCTGGCGCTCGCTAGGGACGATTATTCGCTGAAGCGGACGCTGGGCTGGGAAACACTCGGCATGCGCGGCACCTGCTCGACCGGTTTCGAGCTGAAGGTCGACTGCCCCGCTGATCGCGTCTTCCCGGAATCCTACGACAAGATCCACGCCCAGACCATGACGCCGTTCGCGCATCTGTGCTGGTCATCGGCCTGGGCTGGTATCGCTGCAGCCGCCGTCACCCGTGCGCAGGCCTTCGTCCGCAAGGCGGCCCGCACCTCAGGCGGCCAGATGCCGCCGGCCGCCGCGCATTTCACCGCCGCCAAGATGTCGCTGGCCCAGCTGCGCGCGCTGATATCAGCCAATGTCGATGCGTTCGCCTGCGTCGAGCATGACGAGCGCGCGCTGAGCTCGCTCGACTTCCAGTCATCGATCACGCTGTTGAAGGTGCAGGCGTCCGAGCTTGCGGTCGAGACAGTGATGCATGCGATGCGAACGGCGGGCCTTTCCGGCTACCGCAACGACGGCGAGTTCACCATGGGCCGCCACCTGCGCGACGTGCTGTCGTCGCCGATCATGATCAACAACGACCGCATCCTGGCCAACGCCGCGACTTCGACGCTGATGAGCGGCGTGCCGGCAAGTCTTCGGGACTAAAAGTCTTCGGGACCGAAAACATTTAGGGACTGACGTGTCTTAGAACTCACGAACCTTCTCGACCAACAAGAATAATTTCAGATAGCAGGAAGTCGAACATGAACATTGCTGTTCTCCCCGATTCGCCCGAGACCGCGCCGCAAGCCATCGATCCGCTCGATCATCTCGCCGACAAGCTGTTCCACCCCATGGGCGCGGACGGCGTCTACGCCCGCACCGCGCTCTATGAAGGCGTCGTCGAGCGGCTGACCGCGCTGATCACCCGGCATCGCGAGGCGGGCACCGAAGTGATGCGCTTCCCGCCGGTGATGAGCCGCACCCAGCTTGAGAAGTCCGGCTACCTCAAGAGTTTTCCGAACCTGCTCGGCTGCGTCTGCGGCCTGCACGGCACCGAACGCGAGATCAACGCCGCGGTGAGCCGCTTCGATGCCGGCGGCGACTGGACCTCGTCACTCTCGCCCGCCGACCTCGTGCTGTCCCCGGCGGCCTGCTACCCGGTCTATCCGATCGCGGCGAGCCGCGGCCAGTTGCCGAAGGGCGGCCTGCGCTTCGACGTCGCCGCCGACTGCTTCCGCCGCGAGCCGTCGAAGCATCTCGACCGGCTGCAATCGTTCCGGATGCGCGAATATGTCTGCATCGGCAGCCCCGACGACGTCGCCGATTTCCGCGAGCGCTGGATGGTGCGCGCGCAAGCGATTGCCCGCGACCTCGGCCTGACCTTCCGCGTCGACTATGCGAGCGATCCCTTCTTCGGCCGCATCGGCCAGATGAAGGCGGTGAGCCAGAAGCAGCAGGAGCTCAAGTTCGAGCTGCTGATCCCGCTCCGCTCGGAGGATCAGCCGACCGCCTGCATGAGCTTCAACTACCACCGCGAGCATTTCGGCACGACCTGGGGCATCCAGGATACCAATGACGAACCGGCCCACACTGGCTGCGTTGCCTTCGGCATGGACCGCCTGGCCGTCGCCATGTTCCACACCCACGGCGCTGATCTTTCCGCCTGGCCCGCCAGGGTGCGGGAGATCATGGGCATGCAGCCGTTAGCCACGGCCGATGCCCACGGCGAAGGCTGGCGCTAACAGAACGAGGCCTCCCATTTCCACGGGAAAGACCAGCGTGATCCACACCAAGGTCCGATGCCGCGAGATCACCGAGGCCGACGTCGATGCGGTCGCGGACCTGCTGACGCGCGGCTTCGTCGGCCGCTCGCGCAATTACTGGATTCAGGGCCTGCGCCGGCAGGCCTTCCGGCCCGTGCCGGAGGGCTATCCGCGCTTCGGCTACATGCTCGACAATGACGGCACACCGGTCGGCGTGCTGCTGCTGATCTACACGGCGCGGAAGAACGGCGAAGAGACCGCCATCCAGTGCAATTTGTCGAGCTGGTATGTCGATCCGGCCTACCGCAACTACGCCCCGCTGCTGACCAAGATCGCGCAGCGGCACAAGGATGTCACCTATCTCAACATCAGCCCGGCGCCATGGACCTGGCCCATCATCGAGACGCAGGGCTTTCGCGCCTATTGCCGTGGAATCTTCTTCTCAGTGCCTGCGCTGGCGCGTACCCCGCGCTGGAGCAAGATCGAGGTCATCTCGCAGCACGCCAAGACCATCGATGGGCTCTCCGATGCCGAGACCGAGCTGCTGACGCGGCATGCCCGCTACAATTGTCTCAGCCTCGTCTGCCGCACGCCGGAGGGAACGTTCCCTTTTATCCTGCAACCGGTGCGCATCCGCCGCGGCTTCATCGCACCGCCCGCGATGAAACTGATCTATTGCCGCAGCGCCGCCGAATACGCGGCCTGCGCTGGCCGCATCGGCCGGCTGCTGCTGCGGCTCGGCAAGATCTCGGTGGCGATCGATTCCAACGGCCCGATTCCCGGCCTCGCCGGCATCTACACCGAGCGGCGCGGCCGTAAATATTTCAAGGGCCCGCACCGGCCGCAGCTCGGCGACCTCACCGACACCGAGCTCGTGCTGTACGGGCCCTAGGGGATCGATCCCGTTCTCGCCTCCCCCGGCCTTTGCTATAGCCCGCATGAGCGTAGCGACATGCGGGAACTGCTGCCCCGGATATCGTGTTGCTCATCCGGCCACGCGCCTACCGCATTGCCGGATGGCCGTTTGCGCGTTCACTCTCCATCGCTGGTCACCCTCCGTAAACTACCACGCTTAAGGGAATTTTCCCGCCTCTTCGCTACCCTCGGCAGCTGAATTACTTTGCATTAAGTCTATTGCCCGCCGAGACCCTGTCGAACCCATGACGTCGCTCCCCGACAACGAACCTGGTGCACGCCGCGTACAGGGCCCGCAGGCCCTGGTCTCGCTGAGCCAGCTCGCGCTCGACCACATGGAGCAGGGCGTCTGCGTCTACGACGCGGCCAACCGGATCGTGCTGGTCAATCAGCGCTATTTGTCGCTGTTCACCATGTCGGCCGAGATCGTGCGGGTCGGCACGAGCTATCGCGACGTGCTCGCACACAGCGCAGAGCTCGGCAACTTCCCGGCGGGCGAGCTCGATGCGCTCTATACCAGGCGCATGAAGCAGATTGCGGGCGGCCAGCCATTCCGGACCGAGCAGCATCTGGCGAGCGGCCTCGTCATGGCGCTCGAGCTGAAGCCGCTTCCCGGCGGCGGCTGGATGACGATCTGCGACGACGTCAGCCGCCTCGCCCGGCTCGAGGCGGAATTGCGCGTGCAGACGGAACGCAGCCAGCACGCGCTCGCCAACATGTCGCACGGGCTGATCATGTACGATGCCGACAGCCGCGTCGTCGTCTGCAACGAGCGCTTCCTGAACCTCTACGACCTCGATTCCGAAATCGTGAAGCCGGGCATCTCGCATTGCGCTGTGATCGAACACTGGATGTCGCGCGGCAACCTGCCGGGCATGTCGGCCGACGAGTTCCATGACACCAGGCTGGAGGATGTTCGCACCAGAAAGCCGAAAACCCTGCTGGTGATGCGCTATGACGGACGGATGGTGCAGGCGGTCTCCCGCTTCCTGCCCGACGGCGGCTGGGTGACGGTCCATGAGGACGTCACTGAGCGGCTGCAGTACGAGGAAACGCTGAGGCAGCAGAACTTCATCCTCGATGCAGCGCTGGAAAACATGGCGCACGGGCTCGCCTTCTACGACAGCGACATGCGCTTGCGCGTCTGCAACACCACCTACCGCAAGATCTACCGGCTGTCACCGCAGGAGACTCGGCCCGGCATGCATCTTTCCGAGCTGATCGAGCGGTCGATGGTGAACGGGGCGTTCGCTTCCGAATACAGTCCGCAACAGCTGCTGGAAGCCGCCAGCGCGAGGATCGCGAACCGCGATTCTTCGCCGATGCGCCGGCGCATGTCGGACGACACGGTGATCTCGGTGCGCTACTGCGCGCTGCCCGAGGGCGGCTTTGTCGCCACCTACGAGGACATCACCGAGCGCGAACGCGCCGTCGAGGAGCTGAGCGAGCAGTATCGTCGCTTCGACGCGGCGCTGAACAACATGAGCCAGGGCCTGTGCATGCTCGATTCGAGCCTGCGCGTGATCGTCTGCAACCGGCGCTATATCGAGATGTACGGGCTGTCGCCTGAGGTCGTGAAGCCCGGCGTCTCGATGCGCGATATCATGGAGCACAGTTGCGAGCTCGGCATCCATCCGAACACGACCGGTGCCAGGCTCTATGCCGACTATGTCGAGAGGCTGCGCGAAGGCGAGCACACGCTCCACCACCATCTCACCGACGGCCGCATCATCAAGCTCAATCACAAGCGGATGGAGCATGGCGGCTGGGTCGTCACCTACGAGGACGTCACCGAGCGCCACAGAGCCCAGGCCCGCGTGGCGCACATGGCGCAGCACGATTCACTCACCGACCTGCCCAACCGCACGCTATTCCGCGAGAAAATGAGCGAGGGACTGAACCAAGTTGCGATCGCTGGCGGTGCGATGGCCGTGCTGTGCTTCGACCTCGATAATTTCAAGACCGTCAACGACCGCCTCGGCCACGCCGCCGGCGACCGGCTTCTGCGCTGGGTTGCGGCACGGCTGAAGGAGAATGTCGGCGAGCATGACACCGTCGCCCGCCTCGGCGGCGACGAGTTCGCCGTTCTCCAGCGCGGGCCGCAGCCGCAATCGGCGGAACGACTCGCCCGCCGCCTGGTCGAAATCATCGGCCACCCGCCGCCGCTGGAAAGCCAGTCAGTCCATGTCGGCGTCTCCGTCGGCGTCGCGATCGCGCCCGATCACGGGCTCGATGCCGATGAGCTGATGAAATGCGCCGACCTCGCACTGTACCAGGCCAAGGCCAAGGGGCGCGGCGCCTATCAGCTGTTCGAGCCCGAGATGGAGGAAGAGGCACGCCGCCGGCACGCGCTGGAGCACGTTCTGCGCGGCGCGCTGGAAGCCAACGAATTCCACCTGGTGTTCCAGCCGCAGGTGCGGCTCGATTCGTCCGAGCTCACCGGCTTCGAGGCGCTGCTGCGCTGGAAACACCCGTCGCGCGGCCTCGTTTCGCCAGCCGAATTCATTCCGATCGCTGAAGAGAACGGCCTGATCGTTCCGATCGGCGAATGGGTGCTGCGCACGGCCTGTGCGACCGCGGCGTCCTGGCCCGATGTCACGGTCGCGGTCAATTTGTCGCCGGTGCAGTTTCGCTCGCGCGGATTGGTCGCCATGGTCACGAGCGCACTTGCGGACGCCGGCCTGCCGCCACGCCGGCTCGAGCTCGAGGTTACCGAGACGGCGCTGCTCGACGACAGCGAGGCCACGATCGAGATCCTGCACCAGCTCCGCGCGCTCGGCGTGCGCGTCAGCCTCGACGATTTCGGCGTCGGCTATTCCTCGCTGAGCTATTTGCGCAAGTTTCCGTTCGACCGCATCAAGATCGATCGCTCCTTCGTCGGCACGCTCGGCGAAAGCCCGGAGAGCGTCGCCATCGTCCGCACCATCGCCAGCCTCGGCTCCGTGCTCGGCGTCGAGACCACGGCCGAGGGCGTCGAGACCATCGAGCAGCTCGATTTCGTCCGCGAATGCGGCTGCACCGCAGTGCAGGGCTATTATTTCGGCAGGCCGTGCCCGGCAGCCGAGGTCGGACGCACGATTGAGACGCTGAACGCAGTCCGCCGCGTGGCGTAGAGACTCCGCCCGCGCCAAATTCCGTGTCTCGGCATGCCTCCAAACGACCAAATGTCGCACGTGCCGTTTCCGGCCGAATTGGCGCCTCGTCCCCTACGTTCGGTCCGCGCGAAGGCGCTTTTCTTCTCTCGTGATTTCGGGGACAATCCCGTCATAACAACGAGAAGCGGCGGCCCAACGAGGCCGCTGCGAGGGAGGAATTTCGATGCCGCGATGCGGGCTGAAGACGATCGCCTTTGCCGCCATGCATGCAGTCATGGGCGCGCTGCTCTCGACCGCTGCCGATGCACAGGACTATCCCAGCAAACCGATCACACTGATCGTGCCATGGCCGGCTGGCGGATCGACCGACATCTCGATGCGCGCGATCGCCGACAGCGCCTCGAAAGTCCTGGGCCAGCCGATTGTGATCGACAACAAGGCGGGCGGTGGCGGCACGGTCGGACCTGCGACCATGGCAGCGGCCGCGAAGCCGGACGGCTACACCATCGCGCAGATTCCGATCACCGTCTTCCGCCTGCCCCTGATGCAGGAAGTGTCCTGGGATCCGGCGAAGGACTTCACTTATATCATTCACCTCACCGGCTATACGTTCGGCGTGACCACCAGCGCGGAATCGCAGTTCAAGTCCTGGAAGGATGTGGTCGACTTCGCGAAGGCCAATCCGGGCAAGGTGACCTACGCCACGCCGGGCACCGGCACCTCGCTTCATATCGGCATGGAGCAGATCGCGGCGATGTCCGGCGTCAAGCTCACGCAGGTGCCGTTCAAGGGCGGCGCCGAGACCAATGCCGCGGTGCTCGGCCAGCACACGATGCTGCAAGCCGACTCCACCGGCTGGCGGCCGCTGGTCGACGCCGGCAAGCTGCGATTGCTGATGGTGTGGACCGGCGCACGGTCGCCCAACTATCCCGACGCACCGACCTTGAAGGAGCTCGGCTATCCCATGGTCTACGATTCTCCGTTCGGCGTGGCCGGTCCGAAGGGCATGGACCCCAGGATCGTCGCCAAGCTGCATGACGCCTTCAAGAAGGCGGTCGAGGACCCCGCGGTGATCACGACCCTCGCCAAATACGACATGGTGCCGAACTACAAGAACACCGAGGACTACAAGAAATTCGTCGTCGAGGTCACGGAGTCGGAGCGCAAGGTCATCGACACGCTCGGGCTTGCGAAGAAATAGAATAGCGAAGAACAACTTGAGCTACCCCAAATTCGACGTCATCCTGAGGTGCGAGCCGCTCTTGCGGCTCGCCTCGAAGGATGGATCGGGGCACCGCCGCCCTTCGAGGGCCGCTGAAGAAGCGGCCACCTCAGGGTGACGGTGGTCGAGAGGTGTATCAGATGAGCAACCAAACCAACGTCAAACTCCGCCTTGCCAACTCCGAACTCTGGGGCGGGCTGATCGGGCTGGCGCTCGGCGGCTTCGTGATCTGGCAGGGGCTGAAGCTCAAGCTCGGCACCATCAACGATCCCGGCTCCGGCTACGTGCTGTTCTACACGGGCATCCTGATGTGCGTGTTTGCAACAAGCATCATCGTCTCGGCAATTACTGAGGGCGGGCCGACGCTGGCCTCGCGCTGGGAGAATGTGCGATGGAGCAAGCCGCTCCTGCTGATCGCCTGTCTCACGGCATTCTCCTTCGCGCTTGAGCCGCTCGGCTTCCTGCTGTCGTCGATCCCGCTGATGCTTGTGCTGCTGCGCGTGATCGACCCCGTGCGCTGGACGCTGGCGATCCCGATCGCGGTGCTGGTGCCGGCCGGCATGTGGTGGGTGCTCAAGAGCCTCTTGTTGATCCAACTGCCTTCGGGCCTGTTCGGGGTCGGTTGACCGCATGGATACGCTTGCCAACGTCGCGCACGGGTTCGGCGTCGCGCTGCTACCGATCAACCTGCTCTACTGCTTCATCGGCGTCTTCATCGGCACGCTGGTCGGCGTGCTTCCCGGCATCGGGCCGATCTCGGCGATGTCGTTGCTGCTGCCCGTGACGCTGTCGGGCACGCCGGAGTCCGGCATCATCATGATGGCCGGCATCTACTACGGCTCGATGTATGGCGGCTCGACCACCTCGATCCTGGTCAACATCCCCGGCGAAGCCGCCTCCGTCGTCACCTGCATCGACGGCCACCAGATGGCGAAACAGGGTCGCGCGGGCCCCGCGCTCGGAATCTCCGCCTTCGGCTCCTTCATCGCCGGCACGTTTGCTTTGGTTGCGCTGATGCTGGTGGCGCCAAGACTTGCCGGCATCGCGATCGCGTTCGGCCCGGCCGAATATTTCAGCCTGATGGTGCTCGGCCTCGTGGTGCTCACCTTCCTTACCCAGGGCTCGATGCCGAAGGCGCTTTTGATGGCGTGCATCGGCGTCGTGCTCGGATTGGTCGGACTCGACAGCATCACGGCGCAGCCGCGGCTGACATTCGGCCGCATGGAGCTGATCGACGGCATCGGTCTCGTGCCCGTTGTGATGGGTCTGTTCGGCGTCGCCGAGGTGCTGCTCAATACCGAGCAGGCGATCAAGCGCGACATCATCAACGCCAAGATCACGCAGCTGTTGCCCAACAAGGCCGATTGGCAGGCGAGCGCCGGCCCGGTGGCGCGCGGCACGCTGCTCGGCTTCCTGCTCGGCATTCTGCCGGGCGGCGGCGCGGTGGTGGCCTCGTTCGCGTCCTATGCGCTGGAGAAGCGCCTGTCGAAAACGCCGGAGCGTTTTGGCCATGGCGCGATCGAGGGGGTCGCGGGCCCCGAGTCCGCCAACAATGCGGCGGCCGGCGGCGCCTTCATTCCGCTGATGACGCTGGGCATCCCGCCGAACGTGGTGATGGCGCTGCTGCTCGGCGCCTTCGTCATCCACGGCCTCCAGCCCGGGCCGCTGCTGATCACGCAAAATCCCGGCCTGTTCTGGGGCATCGTCGCCAGCATGTATATCGGCAACGTCATGCTTCTTATTCTCAACCTGCCGATGATCGGCATGTGGGTGCAGCTGCTGAAGCTGCCTTACAACATCCTGTTCCCCCTGATCATCCTGTTCACGATCCTGGGCGTCTACTGCTCGAGCAACAATGTGTTCGACGTCTATGTGATGATCGCGTTCGGCATCATCGGCTATTTCATGCGCAAGCTCGGCTATGAGCCGGCGCCGCTGGTACTGGCGTTCGTGCTTGGGCCGATGATGGAAAACAATCTGCGCAAATCGCTGATCCTGTCGCAGGGCGACCTCTGGACCTTTGTGCAGCGGCCGATCTCGGCGACGTGTCTTGCGCTGGCGATGGTGCTGCTGATCGCGCCCCTGTTGCCCGCGTTGCGCAAGAAGCGCGAGCTGGTCGCGCTGGATGAAGGGGCGTGAGGAGGCTTCGTAGGGTGGGCAAAGGCGCCCATGCGCCGTGCCCACTATCTCTCCAAAACTGTCTGACGCGAACGGTGGGCACGCTTCGCTTGCCCAGCCTACGATGTCTCAACCCGCCACAGGCAGCACGTTGTCCGGCGGCGCGCCCCACGGGCGCTCGGCTGCGGCGAGCCCTATCAGGCGTCCCTGGATGTAGTCGCAGCCCCAGTCGCGCAGCATGTTTGCGGCCTCTTCGTCCTGCACCCATTCGGCGACCGTCTTGATGTCGAGGCGGCGGGCAAGATCAATCAGGGTCTGCACGAAGGCGCGGTCGTCGGCGGAACGAGTGATGTTCTGGACGAAGGCGCCGTCGATTTTGACGATGTCGACGCCGAGCTTGCGCAGGTTGCGGAACGAGGTGTAGCCGGCGCCGAAATCGTCGATGGCGATGCGGCTGCCGAAATTCTTGAGCCGGGTGACGAAGCCGCGCACGTCGTCGATGTCCTGGATCGCGACCGTCTCCGTGATCTCGACGATAAGCCGCTCTGCAACGCCGGGATGGGCCAGCATCAGCGACTCGATGCCCGCCCACCAGTCCGGATCCATCGTGGTATCCGGCGAGATGTTGAGGCTGAGGCAGATGTCTGGCGCGGCCGCGAGCTCGGCGACCACGAGCTCGAGCACGCGGTGATCGACCAGGCGGATCAGGCCGAGCCGTTCGGCGACCGGAACGATATCGGGCGCGAGCAGCACCTGGCCGTCACCCTGGTCCATTCGCACCAGGCATTCGTGGAACGCGCGTTCGCGCGAGACGGCCGAGACCACTGGCTCGTAGGCGAGCTTGATGCGGCGTTCGTTCAGCGCGGTGACGATCTCGTCGGTGACACGGATGTTGACGCGGCGCTGTGCGTCACGCGCGGCATCCGGGCGCCACGCCGCGAACGAACCGACGCGGCGCTGTTTTGCGGCGTCCAGCGTCTCATGGGCGCGATTGACGGCCTCGTCGGTGTTGCGGACATAGCGCGGCACGCTGACCGCGCCGATCGAAGCCGTGACCGAGACCGGGCCGGATTTTGTCGGCACCACCTCGTCGCGGATGCCGGCGAGGAAGCGCTCGGCGGCGACGTTCATGTCGTCGACGGTACAGTTCTTCAGGATCAGGCCGAACTTGTTGCCCGAGAAACGGCCGAGCACGTCGCCGCCGCGCAATCGCGCGCGGATGCGCTTTGCGATTTCGAGGATCACGGCGTCGGCAACGTCGAAGCCGAAAGCGTCATTGACGCGGGCGAGATGATCGATGCTGACCAGCATGAAGGCTGCGGTCGAGCGGAAGCGGGTCGTCTCCTCGATCGCCTCGGCCAGCGCCGCGATCAGGTGGGAACGATTGAGCTCGCCGGTCAGGGGATCGAGCCGAGCCAGCTTCGTCAATTCCTCGTCGCGGGCGTGGCGCTCATTGTTGATGCGGACGGAGCCGATCGCGCGCACCGGGCGGCCGTCAGGGCCGGCGAACCAGCGGCCGGTCTCCTCGATCCAGACCACGGGATCGGCGGCGCTCGTGCGCACACCGTATTCGACCCGGTAGGGCGTCCCGTCGGCGCCGTGCACCGCGGAGGTCTGCGCCAGCGCCGCCGTCCGCAGCGTCTGCGCGGGCTCGATCAGCTTGGCGAATTCGGCGCCGGTCGCGAGCCGTTCGGCCGGGATGTCGGGAAAGACGCTGGCAACCTGCTCACCCCACACGATGGCGTCGCTGGCGATGTCCCAGGCGAACACGGCCTGGCCGAGGGCGGCCAGAATGTCGGAGGCTTGCGGCAATGCAGGGGTCAAAATCGCCTCGTTTCGGGACGGCAGGGAGTCCTACGCCGGCACAGAATACGGCCAGATTCGCCCCCGACCCTAGGCAAAGTTCATAAACAATTCGGAAACCATGTTTCGCAGGCCCACGGAACCAAACCGGCCCGGCCGGCATAGGCCTTGCGAGTACATGACACGCACCGGCGCCAGCGTCTCGAAACGCGACAGGCCTCGCCGGATTAACGGTGATTGCGATGTTAAGTACTGATCGATCGGACGAGGCGGACAACGGCACGGGCACGGCCCTGATGCCGCTACTACCGACGTTGCAGTGGGTCCACAAGGCGCCGCTGCCCCGTCCCGATCCGAGCTTCGTCACCCAACTCATCGCCAATGCCGAGCACCTGCCCCAGGCCAGCCGGCTCCGCCGTGCCTCTTCTGAAGACGCGCAGATAGCCTATGGCGGCAAGCGCCCGCTTCCGAGCGTCACCGCGCGCACGCGGCAGGTGGCTTGAGGCCGATCAGCGCGGCGCGTCGGGAGACGACGGCGTGCCGTTGCCCGGCTGCAAATGCGGTGATGGGATTTCCGGCGAGGGCGTGCTCTGCACCGGCTTGGGCGCGGGGGGATCCTTCAGCACGGATTCGGCGACCGACTGCGCCGAAGGTGCGGGCGCGGGCGGCACCGCCGGCGCGGACACCGGCTCGAACTTGGGTTCGGACACCGCATCGTCTGCCGGCGCTCCGGCCTGGCGCTTGGCCTTGCGCGGCGCCGGTACTGTCGTCTCCGCGACATAGGTGACGCGACGGCGCGTGCGCTGGGCGATGCCGCCGAGGAAATCGGCCATCGCGAGCAGCACCAGCAGGAAATAGGTGGAGTTGCCGAATTTGGGCCACATCACGAATTCGGCCGCAGCCGCGCCGAACACGATCAGCGACAGCAAATGATCCATCAGGAATTTCGAGCCGGGCCGCGCGCCCTTGACCACTTCGAGCAGCAGCAGCACGACGCCGAGCGCGAGCATGACGTCGGCAAGCGTGACCGGCCAAGTCTCGCCTGACACCATCGGCACGTTGAACAGCACGTCCGTGAAGGACACGCTCGGCATCAGGAAGGCGATGATGTTGTAGACCGCAAGCGGAATCAGGAGCAGCGGGAAACCGACCATCGGCGAAATGCCTTCTCGATCAAGATGTCCAGGCAGGACAATGCGGCGGCGAAGCATTTGCTCCGCCGCCGTCACCGTCATATCTCATGGGTTGGCCGAAATCAGGCAGGCGCAATCATCCTGCCTGGAGAAAGGTCCTGGCTTCAGGACTCTTTCTTCTTCAGGACCTGACGGCCCTTGTACATGCCGGTCTTGAGGTCGAGATGGTGCGGACGACGGAGCTCGCCGGAATCCTTGTCTTCCACATAGGTCGGCTTCTTGATGGCGTCTGCCGAGCGGCGCATGCCACGACGCGACGGCGAGGTTTTTCTTCTCGGAACGGCCATTTCAGTATCCT
Source organism: Bradyrhizobium sp. 139 (assembly GCF_023074175.1). Classification (GTDB taxonomy): domain Bacteria; phylum Pseudomonadota; class Alphaproteobacteria; order Rhizobiales; family Xanthobacteraceae; genus Bradyrhizobium. The sequence continues at coordinate 10,128 of NZ_JADPKS010000173.1, read as the reverse complement.
CTAGGGATTGGTGTTATCAGGGCATCGTCCGGGAGGGGACGGCTCAGCACCCGCAAACCGAGGCGAGCTGAATGCCGATCAAGGCCGGGCTTATAGAGGAAGGCTGGCCGTAAATCTAGGCTTTTGGACCGGAAAATGCACCCGAAACGGCCCGAAATCAGCGATTATCCCGCCAGCAGGTCGAAAGCGAGTTCGCCTGAGCCCTCGCCACATAGGTCCCCGCCAGCCGCCGGACGCCAGGCCCGGGGGTCCGGGCGCTGCGTTTGACCGGATTCGGCAGGATCGAGGCCAGAAGTGCCGCCTCGCGGGGGGAGAGGCTAGCGGCCGATTTGCCGAAGGCATAGGCGCTGGCCGCCTCCACCCCAAACTGGCCCTGCGGTCCCAGCTCGGCGATGTTGAGGTAAATCTCGAGGATCCGCGCCTTGGGCAGGACCAAATCGATCCACAGCGCCAGCGGGAATTCCAGCGCCTTGCGGACGAAATCCCGCCCCTGCCAGAGGAACAGGTTTTTGGCAACTTGCTGGGTAATGGTGGAGGCACCACGGAAAGGCGTGCCGTCCTCCTGCGCGTCGTCGATCGCCTCCCGCAGCGCGCCCCAGTCGATGCCATGATGCTTGCAGAAATGCGCATCCTCGGCCGCCACCACCGCGCGCGGCAGTGAGGGCGACATCGCGGCCAGATCGATCCACTCCCGATGCATCGGCGCGCCCCGGAGCGACCGCCACGCCATCAGCGTCGAAACGGGGTGGCCGGTGCGGTAGAACGGCGCGATCACATAGGGCGCGAGAGCTGCGACCGCGAGCATCACCAGCAGGATCTTAACGGTGCGCAAATCGACCTTTCCGGCGCAAAATGAAACGCGGCTCCAGGCCGGTCCATTAAGTCTGTGATAATTCTGGCCTTTTCCAGCACTTTTTAGGCCTTCCAAACGATTGACTGAGGCGGGCTCATAAAGGATTGTCCGGCCGAATTTTAGTTCTGGAGCCTTTCTTGATGACCGGCACGTCCCCGTCCGATTTCGCCAAACGCCTGGACAAGACCGCTGATGATACCGAGGCCTTGCTCGGTCGGCTGTTGTCGGACGACATCCTGCACGATGAGATCGCCCGGCCCAAGCGACTGATGGACGCAATGCGCTATTCGAGCCTCAATGGCGGCAAACGTCTGCGGCCGTTCCTGGTGGTCGAGAGCGCGGCCGTGTTCGGCGTGCCGCGCGAGGCGGCACTGCTCGCCGGCGCGGCGCTCGAATGCATCCACTGCTACTCGCTGATCCATGACGACCTGCCAGCGATGGACAATTCGGACCTGCGCCGCGGCCGTCCCACCCTGCACAAGAAGACCGATGACGCCACCGCGATCCTCGCCGGCGACGGCCTGTTGACGCTCGCCTTCGACATCATCACCCGCGACGAGATCCACCGCGACGCCAATGTGCGCCTCCTGCTGACGCGCGCGCTGGCGCGCTGCGCCGGCATAGGCGGCATGGTCGGCGGCCAGATCCTCGATCTCGCCGGCGAAGGCCGTTTCGGCGACCGCGAACCGGTCGACGTGGCGCGCCTTCAGCAGATGAAGACCGGCGCGCTGCTGCGCTATGGCTGCATCGCCGGCGCGATCCTCGGACAGGCCACGGCCAAGGAATATCAGGCGCTCGACGATTACGGCCGCGCGCTCGGCGAGGCCTTCCAGATCGCCGACGATTTGCTCGACGTCGAGGGCGATGCGGCCGCCCTCGGCAAGCCGTCGGGCCAGGACGCAGCGATGGGCAAGACCACCTTCGTCACCCAGCTCGGCATCGAAGGCGCCAAGCGGCGCGTGCGCGACCTGCTCGCGCGGGCCGACAGCGCCGTGTCGATCTTCGGCGACCGCGCCGCCGTGCTGCAAGCGGCCGCACGGTTCGTGGCCGAGCGCAAAAATTAGCGCTCATCGATGGCGGGCGTCGACAAAGAAGATCCCGTCCTCGTTCGCTTCCGCCAAATGTCGCGGCCAATCCGCGTGGTTTACGCGCGGCCGCGGACATTCATTTCGCTCGGTTTCGGGATCCTGGTCTGCCTGCTACTGCCCGGCTCCTTGCGGCTGGCGACGCGGCTTGTGCTCGGTTGGGATGCGCTGATCGCGGCCTATCTGGTTCTGGTCTACCTCATGATGCTGAACAACGACCATCAGCATATCCGCCGTAATGCCGCGATGCAGGACGACGGCCGCTTCGTGATCCTGCTGGTGACGGCCATCGGCGCGTTCGCGAGCATCGCGGCGATTGTCGCCGAACTCGGCGCCCACCGCGGCGCCGCGGAGCTGATCATCGCGATCGCCACCATCGCGCTGTCCTGGGCCGCCGTGCACACGACTTTCGCGCTGCATTACGCGCATGATTATTATCGTCACGCCACGCCGGGCGGCCTTCAGTTTCCCAGCGGCGACAAGGAAGGCCACGCCGACTATTGGGACTTCGTCTATTTCTCGTTCGTGATCGGGATGACCGCGCAGGTCTCCGACGTCGGCATCTCCGACAAGATCATCCGCCGCACCGCGACAGCGCACGGCATCGTGTCATTCATCTACAACACCGCGCTGCTGGCGCTGACAGTGAACATCGCGGCGAGCGCGATCTCGACGTAACGCCGTCCCGGCCTTCCGGGACGATGTCAGGAATGGTGCGAGATCCCTAGTTGCACACCTCGGCATTGGCGACGTTGCCGGCGCCGCCGCCGCCACGATATTCGAGATGGCAGCCGCGGCTGACCGCATGGCAGCCGCCGCCATTGCAGAAAACCTGCCCGCCGCCTGATGCACGACCTGCACCGGCGGCAGCAGCGGTGTCGCGCTCGAGCTTGGCGTCAACAGGGATCAGATAATTCGAGCCTTCGACCTCGATGCCGTGGCCGGCATAGTAGACCACGGCGATGTCGGCATCGCGGGTTGCATCGGCGAATTCGCGCAGCACGCGCCGCGTGTCCAGCGCCGACAGATCGTGCCGGGAATCGACGATGTCGAAGCCGGCCTCCTTCAGCGTCCTGGCCATCGCCGAGCCGTCGTTGACGGGATTGGTGAGCGACGGCGCGTGCTGCCATTGCGCGTGCGGGCCTGGTTTCCCTCAGCCATCCCCGGTGTGCCCCCGATATTGCGGCAGATTGTCCGTGATCTCATGCCAGGGCGCCTTCGAGCCCACGAAAATGTGGGCGCTCGGCCGGATCGAGGGCGCATCGACCAGGGGTTCCCATGGCGACATGGACCCATTTTCCCTCGCGGACCCGGGAATAAAGCAGCGAGCCGCAGCGAGCCGCAGCGGGCGCAGTGGGCGTCATGGGCGGTGTCGCCGCCGAAGACGATGCGCTGGCCTTCACCATGGACGATGCGCAGCTTATCCTGCACGATCCCGGCGAACGGCTTGAACGCAGAGCCGGTGGTGCGGCGGCAGTTCGAACAGTGGCAATTCATCGCATAAGAGAACTCGTCCGCAACCTCGTAGCGCACGGCACGGCAGTAGCATTCGCCGGCGATGATACGAGCGTTCGAATTTTCTGATCCGGTCATTCCAACGTCCTCGCGCAATTGGGGCAGACACCCATAGCGCATTTTGGTGTGTACGACTAAGTTCGCCCCAAGCCATCATTCAAAGGGATGACCCATGAACCAGAACCGTTCCAGCGTCGAAGCCGTCGTGCAATCCTATTTCGACGGACTCTACGAGGGCGACGCCGAAAAGCTCGGCGCGATCTTCCATCCCTCCGCCGATTTGCGCTGGGTCGAAAAGGGCGAGCTTCAAGTGCTGACCGTGCCCGACTGGCTCGATCGCGTGCGCAAGCGCGCCTCCGCCAAGGCGGAAGGCAAGCCGCGCGAGGATTTCATCGTCACCATCGACAGCTCGGACGACAACACCGCCTTCATCAAGGTCAGGTGCCAGTTGCCGCCGCGCTTTTTCACCGACTATCTGGTGGCGATGAAGCTCGCCGGCGGCTGGCAGATCGTGTCGAAATCATATCGGTATGACCTCAGGGAGTGAGGCGCAGGTGCGCCCCTCTCCCCGTTCTTACGGGGAGAGGGTTGGGGTGAGGGGCTGCTTCCGCAATCACTGTAAGAGACGGACTCGCGGAGAGTCCCCCTCACCCGTCTCGCCTCTGCGATGCGATACGGCCTCTCCCCGCAAGCGGGGAGAGGCGAAGAAAGGAAATCCCCATGTCGCTCGACCGCCGTTCGCTGCTCGCCTCGCTGTGCTGGATGGCCGCTGCTCCGGCGCTTGCCGCAGACGCGCCGCCGGAGCTCGAAGCCTATGAGCGCGAGAGCGGTGGGCGGATCGGGGTCTATGCCGAGAACCTCGCGACCGGCGCAAGGCTCGCCTGGCGCGCCGACGAGCGCTTCGTCATGTGCTCGACGTTCAAGGCTTCGCTCGCGGCTTGCGTGCTGGCGCGAGTCGATCGCGGCGAGGACCAGCTTGCGGCCGTGATCCCCTACGGCAAGGCCGACTTGCTGGACCACGCGCCGGTCGCCAAGCAAAATCTCGCCGCCGGCGCGATGTCGGTCACCGAGATGTGCAAGGCGATCGTCGAGCTCAGCGACAACAGCTGCGCCAATTTGCTGCTGGCGCGGATCGGCGGCCCCGCCGCGCTTACGGCATTCTGGCGGTCGCTCGGCGATACCACCTCGCGGCTCGACCACAACGAGCCCGAGCTCAACCGCTCACCGCTCGGCGATCCCCATGACACCACGACGCCGGCGGCGATGGCAGGTAATCTGCGCCGGCTGGTCACGGGTGATGCACTGTCGCAAAAATCGCGCGAGCAGCTCACCGACTGGATGGTGGGCTGCAAGACCGGCGCCAACCGGCTGCGCGGCGGCCTGCCGGCAGGCTGGAAGATCGGCGACAAGACCGGCAACAACGGCAAGGATGCATCGGGTGATATCGCGGTCGCCTGGCCGAAGCCCGACCCGCCGATCCTGATCGCGGCCTATACCCAGGGCGGCACGCCCAACGCCGCGCAGATCGAAGCCGTATTCGCGCGCATCGGACGCATGGTGGCCGAGCGGCTGGTATGAGCCGCACGCATTGACCTGGCGGCGGCTTCCGGGTGAAGACAGATCATCATGGAAGCGAAGTTTCAGATTTTTCTCATCCTGCTTGCCGTGCTGGCGGGTGTGGCGCTGGCCGCACGCCGCTTCAACGTGGCACCCGCTATTCTCCTGATGCTGGCCGGCGTCGGCCTCGCCTTCGTGCCGGGCATGCCGCCGGTGGAACTGCCGCCGGAACTGGTGCTTTTGATGGTGCTGCCGCCGCTGATCTACTCGGCGAGCGTCGCCATGAGCTGGCGCGAGTTCAGGAAGAACCTCCGCCCCATCGTGCTGCTCGCGGTCGGCGCGGTGGTTTTCACTGCGGCGATGGTGGCGGCCGCCACGCACTACCTGATCGGTCTGCCCTGGACCATCGGCTTCCTGTTGGGAGCCATCGTCGCGCCGCCCGACGTGGTGGCGCCGCTCGCGATCGCGCGACGGCTGCATATGCCGCGCCGGATCCTGGTCGTGCTCGAGGGCGAAGGGCTCGCCAACGATGCCACCGCGCTGACCCTCTACCGCTTCGCGCTGGCCGCGATCATGGTCGGGCATTTCTCGCTGCCATTGGCGGCCGGCGAGTTCGCCCTCATCGTCGCCAGTGAGATCGCCTTCGGCATCGGCGTCGGCTGGCTCTCGCTGCGCTTCCGCAAATGGTCCAGAGACCCGCAGGTCGAGCTGACACTGTCGCTGATCACGCCTTACGTCTCCTACTGGGTGCCCGAGCACGTCGGTGGCTCCGGCGTGATCGCGACAGTGGCCTGCGGGCTCTATGTGAGCTGGAACGGGCCGCTGCTGATCTCCGCGTCGACGCGCCTGCAGGGCATCTTCTTCTGGGATCTCGTGATCTACTTGATCGAAGGCCTGCTGTTCCTGCTCACCGGCTTCCAGATGCGCGCGCTCTACGAGAAGTCGAAGGCGTTCCCGCTCGACGACATCATGATCGCAACCGCCGTCGTCGTGGCGATCGTCGTGATTGCACGCTTTGCCTGGCTCTTTCCCGCGACCTATCTGCCGCGGGTATTGAGCAGGAGTCTGCGGGAGCGCGATCCGTCACCACCCTGGCAGTGGGCGTTCACGCTGGCCTTCACCGGTGTGCGCGGCGCGGTGTCGCTCGCAGCCGCACTGGCGCTGCCATTCACGTTGCCGAACGGCGAGGCCTTTCCGTTTCGCGACCTGATCCTGTTCGTGGCCTTCGGCGTCATTTTCATCACGTTGATCGGCGTCGGATTGGCACTGCCGGCGGTGGTGCGCTGGCTCGGCATCGCCGAGGCCGGCCGCCACGAATATGTCAGCGAGCACGAGGCCGAGATCACGGCGCGCCGCCAGGCGCTCGAGGCGGCATTGAAGTGGCTCGACGCGCTGACCGAGGAGAACGAAGTATCGGACGAGGTGATGCGGCTCCTGCGCGCCCGCCACGACATCCGCGTCAACCAGCTCCCGGACTCGCTCGATCCCACCCATCACGACGTCTCCGCGGCCGGTACCGCGCTGACCCGCGACCTGATCGCCGCCGAGCGCAAGTTCATCCACAACCTCCTGCGGGAGGGCCAGATCACCGACGAAACGCGGCGCCGGATCGAACGCGACCTGGACCTGGAAGAGGCGAGCCTGGCGAACCGAGAATATCGCGGGGCGCCGCTGTAGCTTCTCGTCATTGCGAGTGTAGCGAAGCAATCCCGAATCTTTCCGCAGGGACAATCTGGATTGTTTCGCTGCGCTCGCAATGACGGCCGTTACCGCCGCTCGCAAAACTCCTTCATCGCCACCGCCACGGCTCCCGCAATCAGTTCCTGCCGCTCCGGCGCGTTCATCGCCATTTCCTCGTCGCGGTTGATGATCGAGCCGGCTTCGAGCAGCACTGCCGCGCTTCTCGTTCGCGACAGCACGACGAGCCCGTCATAGCGATAGACGCCGACATCCCTGTCGAGCAACTGGCGCCGGTAGCGGCCCATCACCGGCAGGCTGTATTGGCTGGCATAGTGCAGGCCCAGCTCCTTCAACTGCCTGCCGATCATCCGGGCCAGCATCAGGCTGGTGGCGAAGCGCGGATTTTGCTGCGACACGAACAGCGAGTGGCCCGAAAACCGGTCGCTGAAATGGCTCTTCGCGCCGTCGAATTCCCAGGTCTCGAGCAGCTTGTCCGGCACCGAATCGTGATGGATCGACAGAAAGAGATCGGCCCGGCCGTCATTCGCGGTACCGACGCGCTTGAAGAGGCTTGGCCGCGCCTTGCCGTCCGTGACGAGCAGGCGGGTGGCGGCAAAGCCTTCGGACCTGAGCTTCGCCGTGATGAGGCTTGCAAGCCGGAAATTGAAGCCGAATTCCGGATCATTGCGCGCACTCAACGCGCCGTAGGAATCCGGGGTATGCCCGGCATCCACGACGATCCGGAATTTCGGCATCTCACATTTGGCCGGCGACTGCAGCGGCTTGGGATTCGCAGTCTTTCGCGCGACAGCAGGTGCCAGCGACGATAACAGGATCGACGCGACGAGCGTCAAGACGAGACTTACGATGATGCCCCGCGACTGCCCCAAATCCTACTCCGCTGCCGCAATCCGCGGCCGGCCGACGAAGCCGGCGACATCGCCGAAGCGTTCCAGCATCACCGCGGGCAAATCCTTGGCCTTGCTGGTGACACAGGCGCCGGAGCGCACCGCGTAACGATCCTGATGCGCGGCCTGCGGCGGCGGCTCGCCCTGCTGGAGTGCGCGCGCAAGGTCCATCACGGTTTTGCGGAAATGCATGATGCCGAGATCGGTGGGGCCGAGATGCTCGCGGGTGCGGTCGGCGATCGGCCCCTGGCTGTCCTGCACGGCGGCGTCCTGCTCGGAGACGCCCTTGATGCCGGTGTAGCTCCTGGTCTTCTGGAGCTTGCGATCGATCAAATAGTCGTTGCCCTTGTGGCGCAGCGGCACGTAATTGTCGCCCACCTCCGCGATCACGCCATTGCCGCGGTCAAAGGCGTCGCGCTCGGCTTGCGTCAGCGGCCGCTCGGGATTCCAGGCATAGGTGTAAATCCAGCAATTGGTGTCGGTAACAGGCACGAAAGTCTGGCCAAAGATGTTTTCGCCCGGCATCGCGCTCGGCGCGTAGGCATGGAACGGCATCAGGAATTGCGCGATGCGCCAATAAATGTTGTCGCCGCCGGTGAGCCTGCCGCCGGCGATGGTGAGGCCGGCGTCGTGCGGGGCGATCTTGATCACGGGCCGCGGGTCCTCGGCGATCCAGCGCATGTGGTCGCTCGACATCCGCGCGATCGGATTCACAAAGTGCTTCCTGATGTCCAAAATCTCGTTCTCCTCCTTGTCGAAGGAGAGATGCGCGAAAGTGAAATGCGCCGTATCGATCGAGCCTTCCAGTGCCTGCACCCAGTTGCAGTCCTGCCATTTCTTGCTGACGTAGCGGTGCGAGGCCGGCAGCAGCGCCATTTCGAGATCGGGCAGCTCGGGCATGGCCTCAAGCGGGCCCATATAGGCCCAGATCATCTCGCCCCATTCGCGCACCGGATAGGATTTGATGCGGATGAGGTCTTTTGCGTTGAGATCGGGATAGGAGGTCGGCATGTCGACGCACCTTCCGTCGGTGTCGAACTTCCAGCCATGATAGACACACCGGATGCCGCATTCCTCATTGCGTCCGAGCCAGAGATTGGCGCCGCGATGTGGGCAGTATTGATCGATGATTCCGACGATCCCGCGCGTGTCGCGGAACGCAAGCAGCTCTTCGCCGAGCACGACGATCTTTTTTGGCTCACCGTCGGGCTCGGGAAGCTCTTCGGAGAGAGCCACGGGAATCCAGAACCGGCGCAACAGCTCGCCCATGCCCGTTCCGGGGCCGGACTCGGTCAGGAATTTGTTGTCGTCGGCGCGGAGCATGGAGAATTCTCCCGACGGTCTTTGTTTACGGCAAGATTGGCGCGGGCGCGGGAAGACGTCAACGCAGAACGCGGTCCGTAGTGCGTCGGGCGGGTTAGCGAAGCGTAGGCCGCGGGTTGTCGCGCCGCGGCCGGAGATGGCGGATTGCGCTTCGCTAATCCGCCCTACGCTCCTGTTAAACCGGCCGCTTCCCCTTCACCGTCACGCGCGTCCCTGAGCGCGTATGCGGCCAGTAATCCCACATCGCGCGGTGCTGGGTGCAGCGGTTGTCCCAGAACGCGATGGCGTTCTCGGTCCAGCGGAAGCGGCACTGGAACAGCGGGTTCTCGGCTTGCTGGTAGAGATAGGCGAGCATCGCGTCGCTCTCGTCGCGCGGGATGCCGTTGATGTGGCGGGTGAAGCCGCGGTTGACGTAGAGCGCCTTCTTGCCCGTGACCGGATGGGTGCGCAGCACGGGATGCTCGGCGTTCGGATAGGAGGGACGGTCCGCGACGCCGTAATTGGCGTAGAGGCCGCGATAGATCGGCTCGCCGTCATGCAGCGCCGTCAATCCGTCGAGATAGGCCTTCATACGGTCCGACAGCGCCTCATAAGCCGCATACATGCTGGCGAACAGCGTGTCGCCGCCGCGCGGCGGGCACTGCTTGATGTAGAGGATCGATCCCATCGGCGGCTCGAGATCGCAGGATACGTCGGAATGCCAGCCCTCGCCATTGGCGCGTGGCGAGTTCGCATCCGCATAAATCTTCATCAGCGCCGGGTCTTCGTCCTCGTGCGGCGCGGCGGGATGGAAATGCAGCTCGCCGAATTTGCGGCCGAAGGCGAGATGCTGTTTTGGCGTGATGTGTTGATCGCGGAAGAAGATCACGAGGTTTTCGGCCAGCGCGCGGTGGATCTCGTCCATCTGCCGGTTGGAGCGAGCATCGTCCGAGACGAGCTCACCGATATCGACGCCGGAGATTTCCGCGCCGATGATCGGCGTCAGCTTTTCGACCCCGATGGTCTCATAAGGCGCGCCGTCTTCGGCCGTGTGGCGATAACGCGGACCCTGCTTGTCGGCGAGTGAGCTCATGGGTATTGCTCCCAATCATTGTTGATTGGAGGCATCGTAGATGGGGTAACGGGCCCCGGGCAGCCTTCCAGCCAAGCCGCGCTAGCTACGGCGCTATTTGTGGCGCGCGTCGCGCGGCTTGGTTGGAAGGCAAGC
>NZ_JADPKS010000020.1 GCF_023074175.1 Bradyrhizobium sp. 139 | reverse complement strand
TCCTGCATCTATCCGAAGCTGGCCCCACAGCCGCTGCGCGAGGATTCGGTGCTATCAGGCCCGCTCGAGCCGACCAACGAGCCCTATGCGATCGCCAAGATCGCCGGCATCAAGATGGCGGAAGCCTATCGCAGCCAGTACGGCAGCGACTTCATCAGCGTGATGCCGACCAATCTCTATGGCCCCGGCGACAATTATCATCCCGAATTGAGCCATGTCGTTGCCGCGCTGATCCGCCGCTTCCACGAGGCGAAGGTTTCGGGCGCAAAGAGCGTCGCCGTGTGGGGCACCGGCACGCCGCGGCGCGAGTTCCTCTATGTCGACGACATGGCGGATGCCTGCGTGCACCTGATGAAGAGCTATTCGAGTGCGGAGCTGGTCAATATCGGCACCGGCGAGGACATCACAATCGCCGAGTTCGCGCGGGTCGTGGCTGACGTCGTCGGTTACGGCGGCGAAATCACCTTCGACACCTCGCGTCCCGATGGAACGCCGCGCAAGCTGCTCGATGTCAGCCG
>NZ_JADPKS010000136.1 GCF_023074175.1 Bradyrhizobium sp. 139 | reverse complement strand
CGGGCTGCCGTCGATGGTGAAGTGCACCACCGTGTTGGCAAGGCCGGTGCCGCTCAGCGCCGGGTTGGCGGTGATATGGTCGGTGGCCAAGCTGCCGGTGTCGGCGACCAGGGCCTCGGTCACGGCCAGGCCGGTGGTGCTGAGCGTATAGACCACTGCGCCGCTGGTCGCGGTATTGCCGGCCGCATCGCTCACCCGTGCCGTCAGCGCGTTCGGGCCGCTGCTGAGCGTGACCGTGGTGCTCCAGCTGCCGTTGCCCTGCACGATCGCGGTGCCGATCGTGGTGATGCCGTCCAGGATGGTGACGGCGGCGCCGGCATCGGCCACGTCGACCGTGCCGGTGATGGTCTGGCTGGCCTGGTTGACCGGTCCGCCCGCGCTGGTGATGGCGACCGCGGGTGCTGCGGTGTCCAGGGTGAAGCTCAGCGACGCCGAACCGGTGTTGCCGAAGCTGTCGGTCTGGCTCGCGACGATGGTATGCGCTCCGTCGGCCAGCCCGCTCGGCGTAAACGACCAGGC
>NZ_JADPKS010000040.1 GCF_023074175.1 Bradyrhizobium sp. 139 | reverse complement strand
CAGCTCTCTCGCCAAGGCATCGGCTGATCCTCCCAGCCGACAGAGAACTGTCACCTATCCATCCGGTCTAGTGTGTTACCTATCTATCCGGTCTGGACAACCTCTTCCCTTCTTCCCTTGTGGGAGAAGGTGGCGCGAAGCGCCGGATGAGGGGTCTCTCTCCGCGAATTAATGCGAAAGATTTACGCGGAGAGAGACCCCTCACCCGTCTCGCTGCTTTGCGTGGAGCCACCCTAGCCCACAAGGGGAGAGGAGACAGCGGCCGCGTCGCGCGAGAAGAGTGCTACTCTTCGTTCTTCTTCCGCAGCAGATCCGTCGCAAGGTCCGACAGCTTCGGCTGCAGCAGCGCCGCGAACGGCAGCGGCCGCGTGACGTCGATCGCGGCCAGGCCCAGCCGCGCCGTCAGCAATCCATTCAGAACACCTTCTCCCAGCCGCTGCGACAGCTTGGCCGCAATGCCATGACCGAGCATCTGCTGCACCAGGCTGTCGCTCGCGGCCATGCCGCCGGTGATGGCAAGATGGGCGATGACGTGGCGGAGCAGGCGGATCATGCCGAGTGCGCCGGGACGGCCACCATAGAGCCGGGCAAGTTGGCGGATCAGGCGCAGCGACGCCACGAACACGAACAACACGTCGATCAGCGCGCGTGGCGAAACCGCGGTGACGATCGAGACTTTTTGCGCGGCTGATGACACCAGCCGCCGCGCCTCGGCGTCCAGTGGCGACATCAATTCGCGCTCGGCGAGCCGGATCATGTCGGCGCCGTCGATGATCTCGCCGGCGTGGCTCTCCAGCGCGGCACGGGCGCGCGCGAGCTGCGGGTTCTGGTGCGCGATCTGTAGCAGGTCCTGCACAATGGCGCGGCTCTCCTTGCGATCGTCGCTGGCAAGGACCGCGGACGCGCGCTGATGCAGCTTCTCGATCGTCGCAAGGCGCGCCAGCCCGTACGCCTCGCGCCCGATCACCACCGCGAGCGCGAGCGCCGTGACCAAGGCGAGCGCAAGGCCAACGAAGCCGAGGCTTTCGCTGCGCGCAAACAGGTCCTCGATCAGATGGACGACGCCGAGCCCGACCCCGAGCAGCGTCAGCCCGGCAAGGCCCGACCAGAACAGCGCGCCCCAGGGAAAGCCACGCCGCGGCGGGAGTGACGGCTCGATGGGCACCGGCAGCGTGGAAGGATCTGGCTCCGGCGTGATCTGGATGGTGCCGCGGCTGATCCGGCTCGTCTCGTCGATTTCGGTGACGACGACGCCGGGATCGTCGAGCCGGAACGTCGCCGGCCTCCGCTGCTGGGATCGGTCGTTCATGACAGCTTGTCTCCGATCAGGAACTGCAAGGCACGGTCGAGGCGGATGTGTGGCAGCGTCGGCTCGTCATTGCCCTCGCGTTCGAGCTTTGGCGGACGGAAGCGCAGGAAGCGGAAGTCGCTCTTCTCGCCGGCCTCCGTCGAGAGGCCGCGGAATGCATCCGTGCCGTTGAACAGCGGCTCGGGGTCCAGCGGAAGGTCACCCGGAAAGGTCGCAACCTCCGTCTTGCCATCGAAGAACTCGCCGCCGGCGCTTTCGCCGGCCGCCGGCGTTCCCAGAAGTGACGGCAATTTGTCGCGGCCATGCGCGACTTGGGCCTCCCGCGTGGCGCGAAGAGCGGCGAGCGCCACCACGTCGATTCCTGCGCCGGTATCTTCCGCGCGCGCAACCGCGCGAGTGACCGCACGGCGCAGCACAGCCTCGAGACGGTCGTGGCTGGAATGATGCAGATGGTCCGCCTTGGTCGCCGCGAACAGGATGCGGTCGATACGCGGCCGGAACAGGCTGGAGAGGAACGTGCTGCGGCCGATCCGGAAGCAATCCAAAATGCCGGCAAGCGCGGCTTCGAGATCGTGCAGCGCCTCGGGTCCCGAGTTGAAGGCGGCGAGCGCATCGGCCAGCACGATCTGGCGATCGAGCCGGGCAAAATGATCACGGAAGAACGGCCGCACCACGACGTCCTTGTAGGCCTCAAAGCGGCGGACCATCATCGCCCATAGCGATCCGTCCGGCGCCTGGCCGCCTGCGGGCACGTCGAGCGGCGCAAAGGTCAGCGCCGGCGAGCCTGCGAGATTGCCCGGCATCAGGAAGCGCCCGGGCGGCAGCAGGCTCATTGCAAAACGCTCGTCGCGGCAAGCGCGCAAATAATTGGTGAAGAGCTTGGCGGCCGCGAGCGTCGCCTGCTCGTCCTGGCGCGCCTCGGGTTTGAGCGTCGCAAGATGCGCGTGCCAATCCGCCGCAAGATGCGCGCGCGGCGCTTCGCGCGACAGCGCAAGGCTCTCCGCCGACCATTGCTCATAGCTCTTCTGGAGCAGCGGCAAATCGAGCAGCCACTCGCCGGGATAGTCGACGATGTCGAGCGTCAGCGTGCGGTCCGCCCCGTTGTGGCGCTGATAGTCGATGACGAGCCTGAGTTCGCTGATGTCGACGGTCGAGTTCGGCCAGCGCCGCTCCTCGACCAGCGCGTGCAAATGGTTCTCGTAAGCGAAGCGCGGCACTGCGTCGTCCGGCTGGGGCGCAAGATGCGCCCGCGCGATCCGGCCCGAGGCATAGGCCTCGAACACAGGAAACCGGCCGCCGCGGGTGAGGCCGTGGATCAGCGCGGTGATGAATACGGTCTTGCCGGCCCGCGACAGGCCGGTGACCCCGAGCCGCACCGTCGGGTTGAAGAAGTGCTCGCCATAGTCGATCAGCGCCCTCGCCGACAGCCGCGCTTCTTCGACCATATCCTGGAAACTGAATGCCATATGAACGTTAAGGGATCTCGGGCGGGCGGAAATGTGAGACTGTTCACAGAAGTGGCAATTGCGTGAAGAAAATCAAGCTTCATACTTCCACCGCCTTTCTCGGCAAATCAGCCGTTTGAACGACCGCCGATCCCGAAACACCCATATGAGAGGGCATTGTCTCGCCTTGCGGATTGCCATGATCGACTTCCAACTGAAACAGCTTGCATCCAACTCCGTCCACGCCGCCGCCGACGCGATCGGCTGGAACTACGACCGTGCCGAGCTGGTCGCCGACGGAATCATCCACGCGATCGGCGTCCTGTCCGGCATTATCGCCGCGACGGTGCTGGTGGTGCTGACGGCGGTTTATGCCAGCGCGACCGACATCGTCGGGGTCTCGATCTATGTCGCCGGCCTGCTGTCGATGCTGGTGCTGTCGGCGACCTATAATCTCTGGCCGGTCTCGCCGGCCAAATGGCTGCTGCGGCGGTTCGACCATTCGGCGATTTATCTGCTGATCGCGGCGACCTACACCCCGTTCATCCTGGAGGTGAAGGACAGCGGGTTCGCGTTGGTGCTGCTCGCCGGCGTCTGGTGCGTCGCGATCCTCGGCATCGTGCTCAAACTTCTCTACCCCGGCCGGTTCGACCGCGTCGCCGTCGGCATCTACCTCGCCATGGGCTGGAGCGGCGTGATGCTCTACGACGCCGTGGTCAAGGCACTGCCTGCGCTGGTGGTGGGCTTCATTCTTGCAGGCGGCCTGCTCTACAGCTTTGGCGTGATCTTCCATGCCTGGCGGCGGCTGCGCTTCCAGAATGCGATCTGGCACGGCTTTGTCTTGGCCGGCGCGGCGTGCCATTATACCGCGGTGCTCGACCTCGTGTTGAGCTGAGCACAACCAACACGCGGTATAATAAAAGAGGAGACGTCGCATGCAGGTGACCGGCAAGGTCGTGGTCGTCACGGGCGGCGCAAACGGCATCGGCAAGGCGCTCTGCGAGGCCTTTCACAAGGCGGGTGCGGCCAAGGTCGTCGTCGCCGACATGGACGCCGACAATGCACGGGCGGTCGCTGCCACGGTTGATGGCGCGGCCTTCAAATGCGACGTCGCGCAGGAGAAGGATATTTCGCATGTCATCGAGGAGACCGAACGGCAGTTCGGTCCGATCGAATTGTTCTGCTCGAATGCCGGCATTGGTGGCGGCTTCGATCCGATGTCGGAAAATGCCGGCGGCGCCTCCGATGAGCCGTGGCAGCGGAGCTGGGCGATCCACGTCATGGCCCATGTCTATGCGGCCCGGCATCTCATCCCGCGCATGAAGGCACGCGGCGGCGGTTATTTCCTCAACACGATCTCGGCCGCGGGCCTGCTGTCGCAAGTCGGCAGCCCCGCCTATTCCACGACCAAGCATGCCGCGGTCGGCTTTGCCGAAAACCTCGCGATCTCGCACAAGGCCCACAACATCAAGGTCTCGATCCTCTGCCCGCAGGGCGTCGACACCAACATGCTGCGCGCGATCCCCAAGGGCCCGCAATCCGGCGACGGCGATCTCAAGCCGGAGCAGGTCGCCAATGACGTGCTCGCCGGCCTCGAGCAGGAGACGTTCTTGATCCTGCCGCACCCGCAGGTGCTGGGCTATATGCGCAAGAAGACCGAGAATTACGACCGCTGGATCGGCGGCATGGCCAAGATCCAGGCCAGGATGCGGGACGAGTTCGGGAGGTAGTTGCTGTATCCCCGACGGAGTTCGTAGCCCGGATGCAGCGAAGCGTAATCCGGGACAGTCTTTCCGCGGCGTGAAGACCCGGATTACGCTTGCGCTCCATCCGGGCTTCTGTAACGGGCCTTGGTTAGTCAATCCCTTTTTGCGTCATCCGCTTGCCGGGAACCTGCTTCTGTACGGGATCAACG
>NZ_JADPKS010000098.1 GCF_023074175.1 Bradyrhizobium sp. 139 | reverse complement strand
CGTCTCTCATGACCTCAACTTCTCGAACCGCCCGGTGCGGACCCGCATGCCGGGTGGTGTGGCAGGGGAGCGACCCACAAGGTCGCCCCCTATGCCGATCCCCACGTTCAAAACGGTCTTGCTGATCCAGGGCGCGCCTTGCAACGACGCGCAACGCCATTGCGAACAGCACGTTTGGATTGTACGGAGTGCCATGAGTTCGAGCTTCTCCTCGTGGAGCATTTTTCAACTGCCGCGTTGAAGCTTCAGCACGCAATCGCCGCGCAGGTTTTCAGCGGTGCTCGCGTCCGTGCTGTGCTGAACGTGTGAGCTGCGGCCGAGACGTGGAACGGCCGGTCCATGGCGGCGTTTGTTCCGCCTGGAGGAAGCAATGGACAATCTGACGAAGCGCGAGCAACCGGACCGCAGCAAGATCAACATGCACGAGGCCTTCGAGGTCAAGTACTGGACGCACGCGCTCGGCGTATCGAAGGAGGAGCTGCAAAAGGCGGTCGACAAGGTCGGCAATTCGGCCGCCGCCGTCCGCAAGGAACTGGCGGGCTAGCGCGTTCA
The DNA here is from genome assembly GCF_023074175.1 of Bradyrhizobium sp. 139. Taxonomy (GTDB): domain Bacteria; phylum Pseudomonadota; class Alphaproteobacteria; order Rhizobiales; family Xanthobacteraceae; genus Bradyrhizobium. Next base: position 4,172 of record NZ_JADPKS010000098.1, on the reverse strand, counting down.
ACGCAAGGATTTGACGGAGGACATCATGGGCCGGGAGCAGTCTTCTCTGCCGGCGCCCTTATCCTGCTCGCGGCGCTGATCTACGGCGTGCTGCAAGCCGGTCGCGTGCTGCTACTTGACGCTGACGAACAGGCCCCAGGCAGCGGCCAGCGCGCCGCCGGTGAAGACGACCACCGGGTTGTCGCAGAACGTGCTGCCATAGCTGCACATGTTCGCGCCGAACTGGCCGAGCTCGTGATGGCTCGCGGAGTAGAACAGTCCCGACAGCACCAGCAATGCGGCGGCGACGTAATACATCGACGGTCTCCGGCTACGCCCGTTTGCGTCCTTGCAAGGGGCATGTCTCAGCATGGCGCGAAGAGATTTCGGTCCGCCGAATCCGTTTTGTTGCATTTGGATAAAGTTTGACCGGTCGGGCAAATCACGGGCAAGACGCCACCAATCCGTGATCCGATTGCCGCAGCCTGCCGAGGCGCGGTTGAGTAGGCCACCCAGGGAAACGCCCGGCGCTAGGAGGCGGCCTCTCAAATTCGTGAAGGAACATGAATTATTTAAATTGATTTAATTCTGCTGCGGCTATTTAATATCCCAACTGCAGAGCAGGAGGAACGACGATGCCCTCGGATCAGGATGATCGCCGTGAATTTCTAAAAAACTGTGGGAGATTCGCGGTTGTGACTCCGCCCGCCGTTACGGCGCTACTCTCGACCTCTCTTACCAGCACGGCCATTGCGCATTCCGGCGGTGGGTTAGTGCATCATGGCAACAACGGCTGGGGTAATGGCGGCGGCGACGGCAGCCCCAACGGCAAACCTGACAAGGATCGCTGACAGTTCTGGCGCGGCAAGACGGCAGGCGCGGAACGCATTGCCGATTGCCGAGTTTTCCCAATGCCCTTCCCCAAGGGCAACCCCGATTGGCCCCGGCTCCACCGCCCCATTGCCCCCGGAGCTGGGGCCATTTTTTGCTGGGCCTCGAGTCCAACAGGCAAGCTAGGCCACTCCCAAATTCAAACTCGGCCACTGAGCCCGGAGACAGGTCAGTACCCCCGAATTGCGGCCGGTTCACCAAGATGGCCGGCGGGTGTACGGGTTCTGCACGGTCTGTGTTGCGCCATGGCGCTCCCCTTTGCCGCGGAGATGGGCGCGACCGTTCAAAGTTCTTGTGGCGTTTGCAGGCCGCGCTGCATGGTCTTGCAGCCTCAAGCCTGCTTGAGGCCCGACGAAACACGCCTGAAACAGTGCTGAAACCCGATTGTCCTGAACGCTGCGTCCGCTCGCCCCGACCAACCGAGCGAAAAGGAGACACGTCATGATCCAGGTCGGTTCGAAGGAAGAAATCGCGTTTCTGCTGGCGCTGTTCGGCACGCACACCCAGCCGGTCAAGCGGCCGAAGTCGAACTCGCAGCAAAGCTGAGAGCTGGTCCCATGCCCGGTTTGGCCGATTGCCAGAGCCTCTTGCGTCTCTTGATCGCGAGGGGCGATCCGAAGGCCATCCCGCTCGCCCAAGGCGCCATCGATTTATATCTGAACACCGCGCCGGCTTGCCTGCGCGGGCGCGGCCTGCGCGTGCTCCGGCGCGATGCGCTCGACCAGCACGGTGCCGCGGCCGGGGTGCAGCGCTCCTTCGCCGAGACGGTGGATGCTTATATCGAGCGGAAGTTGACGGGGGAGTAAGGTGTTGACCGCAGCGATACACGACAAGTTGGACAAGGGACATCTTCGCGCACGTCTCATGGCGAGGGCAGATCGACGCTGACACGCGCGGCAGGCTCGGGACCCTAGCGCGAGGTGAAGGAACTGGTTGAAGGGGCTCGGCTGGATGAGGTCCAGCAGCAGTGCGGCGACGCCTTGGCGCAGATGATCAGGATGGGTCCGCATCGACTTCACCTCGGCGCCCCCGTCGTCGAGCTCCTTCAGCGCGCGATGCCGACCACCTCCTCGCCCTCGCGCACCGACCAGACGGTGACGCCGGGCGCGCGAACACGCTGCCCGGCGGCGAGCTCGCGTGCATGCCGGCAAGGTGCAGCGCGAGCAAGCGGCGGGTGGATTCGCTGGTGAGGTCGTCGCGGTGGATCGAGAATATGGGTGGGCTCGTAGGCGGTCTGCAATTGGTACCACTAAAGCGTCAGACGCGAGAAGTATCCTATCAGAACAGATTGCGTGTCACGGCGAGCTATACCGGCGTTATTCTTGAATGCTTGAGCTGTTGGCATTGGTTCGAAGCCGAGACCGGTATTGTGCACCATACGAGGATAGATGGCACAGCATCGTCTCCGATACGACGGACAATCCAGTATCTGCCAATAACTTCATTCAGGCGGGCTATCGGCTCTACGAACCCGAAGTGCCTTGGGCCTGGGCGCATACGCTTTATTGGCGAAAGTGGCTTCGCTGAGGGAAATGGGGCAGGGTTTCCGTGGAGCGGAACGTGACCTTCTCCACGTGGAATGGCCCACGTGAGATGCAGGGCGAACCTTGTACACCCGGAATGTCCGAGAGCCCGGCAGCTTGACGGCTGCCGGGCCGTTTTGCGTATTGAAGCGATGTTGCTGAAGCACTTGCGGAGTCGGCGGCGCCGGGCTTTATGTTTGCTCTTGCAAGAATTCGGCGACCATAAGCCGATGTAAGGGAGCGCCGTCGATGCCCACCAAGCCTCAATTGCCGGAACGTTCGTCGCGGACGACGGGCGCGCCTACCGCGCTCGATGGTCTTCTGGTGGTCGATTTCACGCGCGTGGTGGCGGGGCCGGCCTGCACTCAGACGCTTGCCGATTTCGGAGCGCGCGTCATCAAGATCGAGAATCCGGACGGCGGCGACGATACGCGCGCCTATGAGCACGCCGAAATCGGCGGCGAAAGCGCCGCTTATCTGAGCCTGAACCGCAACAAGCGCGGTATCGCGCTCGATTTAGCCGTGCCGGAGGCCCGCCAGATCGCGCTGGATTTGATTCGCAAGGCCGACGTGGTCGTCGAGAACTTTTCCAGCGGGGTCATGAAGAAATTTGGCCTCGACTATGAAGCTGTCGCGCCGCTCAACCCGCGCCTGGTCTATTGCTCGATTTCCGCTTACGGACGGACCGGGCCATTCGCCTCGCGCCCCGGCTTCGATCCCATCACGCAGGCGGAAAGCGGCTTCATGTCGCTCAACGGGTTTGCCGATGGGCCGGCAGTTCGTACCGGCCCGCCGATCGTGGACATGGCGACGGGGATGTCCGCCTGCAACGCCATCCTGCTGGCGCTGTTGGCGCGCGATCGGCTCGGCCGCGGGCAGCATGTCGAGGTCGCCCTGTTCGACGTCGCCATGGGTATGACGGGCTTCTACGGCATGGCTTATCTGATCACCGGCGAGAACCCTGGGCGGTTCGGTAATTCGCCGAGCGGGTCTCCCACCGTCGGCGTCTACGAGGCCTCCGATGGGCCGCTCTACATGGCCTGCGCGAACGACCGACTCTATCGCCGGCTGGTGGTCGAGGTGCTGAACCGGCCCGATCTGATCACCGATCCGCGGTTCGCTTCGCGCAAAGCACGTTCCGAGAACAAGGAGCTCCTGCGGGCAGCCATCGCCGGGGTCTTCGCGGGCGATACCCTCGAGAACTGGATGGCGAAGATGAAGCTGGCGAATATCCCCGTTGGCTATCTCCGGACCGTTGAAGAGGGATTTAACGCACCCGAGGCTCGGGAGCGCCATCGCTTGAGCCAGATTTCACATCCTACGGCGAAATGGGTCCCCAACATCGAGCCGCCGATTACCATGAGCCTGACCGGCCCGGTCGATCCCGTTGCTGCCCCCCTGTTAGGCGAGCATACCGAGGACGTCCTGCGTCATACGCTTGGTTACGACGAGCGTCGGATCTCGGAGTTCACGCAAAGGGGTGTCTTTGGATCGGGTAAGCCTTCGGCGTCGGCTTGAGCCTGATTGATTTCATAGGACGAGGCATCGCCTGACTTGCAGGAATTCCTTTGCGATGCCGGCGTTCGCGATATCGCATGCCTTCGAGCAACCAAGATCCCCTGGCGACTGCTTCCCATTGACATTGCCTCGGCTTGATTTGGCGAAGTTACCGCCGCATAACTAGACGATCGATTCCAAGAAATCTGCGTCGGAACTGATTGGGTGTTGGCGGATTCCTCGTTTGCGATTGGCGCAATGAGGAGCGACATCATGGCAGGA
>NZ_JADPKS010000101.1 GCF_023074175.1 Bradyrhizobium sp. 139 | reverse complement strand
CGGCTACGGGCCGCCCCAGCGCCACTCCGAGCCTAAATCCGTCAAACATTCCGACACGACCGCGTAAGCCGGCGACAAAACAAATAATTGCCCAGTCTCGAAGCGCAATCCGGGAATTTCGACGCGTGGCAAGAACCCCGGATTTCGCTTCGCTCCATCCGGGCTACGACTCTACGCGTGCAGCTTCTGCAATTCCTTCAAAATCGCTTCGCCCATCTGCGTGGTGGAGGCGGCCGTGGTGCCTTCCGATTTGATGTCGGCGGTGCGCAGGCCGCTGGCGAGCACGGCGGCGATCGCGGCGTCGACCTTGTCGGCGAGCGCGCCCATATCGAAGGAGTAGCGCAGCGCCATGCCGAAGGACGAGATCATCGCGATCGGATTGGCGAGGCCCTGGCCTGCGATGTCAGGCGCCGAGCCGTGCACGGGCTCGTACAGCGCCTTGCGCTGCTTGCTCTTGACGTCGACCTCGCCGAGCGAGGCGGACGGCAGCATGCCAAGCGATCCCGTCAGCATCGCCGCGATGTCGGACAGCATGTCGCCGAACAGATTGTCGGTGACGATGACGTCGAACTGCTTCGGCCATTTCACCAGCATCATGCCGCCGGAATCGGCGAGCTGATGCTCCAGCGTGACGTCGGTATATTCGCGCTTGTGGACCTGGGTCACGACCTCGTTCCAGAGCACGCCCGACTTCATGACGTTGCGCTTCTCCATCGACGTCACCTTGTTCTTACGCTTCCTGGCAAGGTCGAAGGCGACGCGGGCGATGCGCTCGATCTCATAGGTGTCGTAGACCTGGGTATCGATGGCGCGCTTCTGGCCGTTGCCGAGATCGGTGATGGTCTTGGGCTCGCCGAAATAAACGCCGCCGGTGAGCTCGCGCACGATCATGATATCGAGGCCCTCGACCGCCTCGCGCTTCAGGCTCGAGGCGTCCGCGAGCGCCGGATAGCACACTGCGGGGCGGAGGTTGGCGAACAGGCCGAGATCCTTGCGCAGACGCAGGAGGCCGGCTTCGGGGCGCACGTCGTAAGGAACCGCATCCCATTTCGGGCCGCCGACCGCGCCGAAGATGATCGCATCGGCGTCCTTGGCTTTGGCCATGTCGCCCTCGGAGATCGACACCTTGTGTGCGTCATAGGCAGAACCGCCGACGAGGCCGGTGTCGGTCTCGAATTTGGCGATCCCTGCCGCATTGAGCCAGTCGATCAGCCGCCTCACCTCGCCCATCACTTCGGGGCCGATACCGTCGCCGGGGAGCAGCAGCAGTTTGTGGGTCGCCATGATTCGTTACCTCAGTTGTTTCCTCGTCATGGCCGGGCTTGTCCCGGCCATCCACGTCTCGCCTAGGCGGCGGAGCAGGCGTGGATGCCCGGCACAAGGCCGGGCATGACGCCGCCTCGTGATTTTCGGCCGGAGTGCTAGAGCGGCGTTGCGCGCTTGGCAAGACACCATTGCCGCCTCGCGACTGTGCAAGGCGGGCGGAGCCTGCCACACTGCGCACGCCGGAGTACCCCTTGCACGCCCAAGACTGCTTTCCTCAAGATCGCCGCCCCGAGCCCGACGCACACGCCGCGCGGCTGATCCTGACCCTGTCGCTGGCGGCGACGGTCGGGCTCGGCATCGGCCGTTTTGCCTATGCGCTGGTGCTGCCGGATATGCGGGAGGCTCTCGGCTGGTCCTACTCGGCGGCCGGTTTCATGAACACCATCAACGCCGTCGGCTACCTCGCGGGCGCGCTCGTGGCGTCCCGCCTGATCCAGCGCGTCGGCTGGGCGGCCGCGATCCGCGGTGGAACCCTGGCCTGCGTCGCCGCGCTCGCCATCTGTGCGCTAACAGGCAATTTCGTCGCGCTGAGCCTCGCGCGCCTCGTGCTCGGCTTCGGCGCCGCGGCCGGCTTTGTCGCCGGCGGCGCGCTGGCCGCTTCGATCGCGCAGTCGCGCCCGGAGCGGGCCAATTTCCTCCTCAGCCTGTTCTACGCCGGACCCGGCATCGGCATTCTCGCCTCGGGGCTGATCGCTCCCTACACGCTTGCGCATTTCGGGCCGGGCTCATGGTGGATAGTGTGGTGGGCCATGGCCCTGCTTTCGGCGGCTATGACCGTGCCCCTATTCCTGATCCGCATCGAAAGCGGAGTGCGCTTCTCGCAAGGCAGCCACGCCAGCTTCGCGATTCGTCCGGTGCTGATCTATCTCGCCGGCTACTTCCTGTTCGGCGCGGGCTACATCGCCTACATGACCTTCATGATCGCCTATGTGCGCGATGGCGGCGGCGGCGCCGCGGCACAGGCCGCATTCTGGAGCCTGATCGGCCTCAGCGCCTTTGCGACGCCCTGGGCCTGGCGCGGCGTGCTGGCACTGGATCGCGGTGGCCTCGCCACCGCCATCATCCTCGGCACCAACGCGCTCGGCGCGGCCTTGCCGATCCTCGGGCATTCGCCGGCATGGCTCGCGGTGTCGGCGGTGGTGTTCGGCGTCGCCTTCTTCGCCGTGGTCGGCTCGACCACCGCCTTCGTCCGCTTCAACTACCCGCCCGAGGTGTGGCCGACCGCGATCGCGGCGATGACAATCTCGTTCGGAGTCGGGCAGACGCTCGGCCCGATCGTGGTCGGCGCGATCACGGATGCGCTGGGGAGTTTGAGCTACGCGCTGAACGTCTCGGCGGCATTGCTGGCGCTCGGGGCAGTTGCGGCGCTATGCCAGCGCAAGGTGGGGCCGGCCAAATCATCGGCGCCGTAGGGTGGGCAAAGGCGCATAGCGCCGTGCCCACCATCGTTCGTCCGCGCGAATGCAAAATTGGTGGGCACGCTTCGCTTTGCCCACCCTACAAAGGCGGAGCTAGCTCCCGCTGAACGAATTGTACCCCTGATCTTCCCAATAGCCGCCCTTGTAGTCATTGGTGACTTCCATCGACACCACATATTTCGGGTTCTTGAAGCCGAGCTTGGTCGGCACGCGGATCTTCATGGGAAAACCATAGGCGCGCGGCAGGATATCGTTCGCGTATTTGAAGGTCATCTGCGTCTGTGGATGCAGCGCGCTACGCATGTCCAAGGGCGAGTTGTAGCCATCCTTGTCGGCGCATTGGAACCAGACATATTTGGCGCGGGTGTCGGCGCCGATCAGCTTGAGGAAATCGCGCAAGGGGGTGCCGGTCCAGCTTCCGATCGCGCTCCAGCCTTCGACGCAGATGTGGCGGGTGATCTGGGTGACCTGCGGCAGCTTGTACAACTCGGGAAGGGCCCACGACTTCTTATTGTCGACGAGGCCACGAACCTCGAGCTTCCAGTCGGTAGCGTCGACCTCCGGCGCGTCGTCGAGATCGTAATAGGCATTGAACGGAAATGGCTTTGTGATCGCGCTCTCGGGGAAGGTCGGCGCCAGCGCGTCGGGATTGAAGATGAAATCCTGCACGGCGTCGTTGAATTTCGAGACCGTCTTCAGCATCTCCTCGGCGGAGGATGAGTCGATGACGTTGCAGCCCGTGAGCAACGTCAGCGCGCCGAGGCTGGCGCCGCCCGCGATGAAGCGGCGGCGGGTGAGATCCGGCATCGTCTTGATGGAGTCCTTGATCAGCAACCGCTTGTCGACGCCGGGGATCAGGAATGAACGCTTGGCCATAATCTCCTCCCCTCAGCGACCGATGATCATGGCGCGCAGGCTCTTCGGTACCAGCAGCGCAAGCGCGACGTGAATGACGAGGAACGCGCAGATCGCGGCCATGCAGAAGAAATGGACGTAGCGCGCGGTCGGATAATCGCCGAACAGCATCACCAGATAATAGAGCTGCACCGGCTTCCACATCGACAGGCCGGACAGCACGATGAGCACTCCGACCACGATGATGCCGGCATAGAGCAGGCGCTGCACGTAATTGTAGACGGTAAGATCGGCATGGCCGAGCTTGAAGGTCAGCGCCGCCCTGACGTCGTGGATCACGCCGGACGGCGTGATCGGCAGCAGCTTCTTGCGGAAACGTCCGGTGGCCAGGCCGGTGACGAGATAGGCGAGGCCGTTGATCATCAAGAGCCACATCGCCGCAAAGTGCCAGAGCAGGCCGCCGGCGAGCCAGCCGCCAAGCGTGTACTCGCGCGGGAAGCTGAAGCCGAACAGCGGCGAGGCGTTGTAGATCTGCCAGCCCGACAGGATCATCAGGATCATGGCGAGGGCATTGATCCAGTGCATCACCCTGACCCAGGCCGGCTGGACCACTTTGGCCGGGGTGGCGCTGACCTGCTCGTCGGTGACTGTGAGGCTCGACATGATGGTTCCGTCCTGAACATCGTCTGACAGCAATTATACGCCGATGCTTCCGCTTTCGTTACGCCCTCTCCGGCATCGAATCGATACCGGCGGGCTATGATGGTCACAATAAAGCGAGCCGGGTTCCGCCCCGGCTCGCCGTTTCATCGCATCCTGGTTGGAGATGAAACCGGATCGCGCGGTGTTATGTCGCCGGCATCAGCACGGTGTCGACCACGTGGATGACGCCGTTCGACTGGTTGACGTTGGAGATCGTCACCATCGAGGTGCCGCCCTTGGCGTCGACGATCCAGGTCTTACCGTCCATCTTCTTGACCGTCAGTTCCTCGCCCTCGGCGGTCTTCATCTTCTTGCCGTCGGTGAGGTCGGACGCCTCGAGCTTGCCGGGCACGACATGGTAGGTGAGGATCTTGGTCAAGCTCGCCTTGTTCTCGGGCTTGACCAGAGTGTCGACAGTGCCGGCCGGCAGCTTGCCGAATGCGGCGTTGGTCGGCGCGAACACCGTGAACGGACCCTTGCTTTCCAGCGTCGGCACGAGACCGGCCGCCTTCACCGCTGCCACCAGCGTGGTGTGATCCTTGGAGTTGACGGCGTTCTGGACGATGTTCTTGGACGGGAACATCGCGGCGCCGCCGACCATGACGGTCTTTTCCTCGGCGCGAACGGGCGCGACCACGGTCGCGGTGATGGCGAGGGCGCTGAGGGCGGCGGCAGCGAGATAGGCAATACGCTTCGACATGGAGAGTCTCCCGATTGGATGGTGACCGTTGCCGGTGTTTGAGTTGGTGCAACAACGGCGCCTGCAACAGTTTGACGTGAAGCAGTAGCGCGTCGTTGACCGAACTACGGGAGGGTTTGCGAAGCGGTTTCGGGAAATAATTTATCGTGATGCGTGAAACTATGCGCGAGGTGCTTCGTGTGTGAGCGAGCATTGTAGATGGGGTAACGGGCCCCGGGCAGCCTTCCAGCCAAGCCGCGCTAGCTACGGCGCTATTTGTGGCGCGCGTCGCGCGGCTTGGTTGGAAGGCAA
>NZ_JADPKS010000018.1 GCF_023074175.1 Bradyrhizobium sp. 139 | reverse complement strand
CTCGTCTTCGGTTGCGGTCGCCTCCAACTCTTCAAGCTGAAGCTCCATCTGCTCCAGGAGACGTGCCTTGCGCTCCGAGCGGCTGCCGTAAATCTGGCGGTGCAGCTTCTCGATCTCGAGCTTGAGGTAACTGATCAGGGCTTCGGCCGCCTTCGCGTCGGCAGCTTCCGCTTTGGCGCTCGCCGCGACTGCTTCCGCTTGGAGGCGCGCGGCGCGCTCCGCGAGGATCATCGCATGCGCGGCGGCCAGATCGGTGGGGAGCGATTCAGAGGTGGTCACGACGATGATGGAATCACATCCATCGCGATCCGCAAGCTCAAAGCCTCATCCGACCGATGTCGGCCGCCACGTCTCTTGTGGGTGCCTCCAGTCAATCCCGGACAGCAGATAACCGAGCTGCGCCGACGAGATCGTCACCACACCCCCAGCCGGGCTCGGCCAGATGAAGCGACCCCGCTCCAGGCGTTTTGTGAACAGGCAGGCGCCCTGGCCGTCATGCCAGATCACCTTCAAGAGATTGCCGCGA
>NZ_JADPKS010000110.1 GCF_023074175.1 Bradyrhizobium sp. 139 | reverse complement strand
GCGGGAGCTGGCTAAGAGCGGCGAGATGCTGGTGGCCACTCACCTGCCGTTCCCGTCCATCGGCCGGGTGGCGGCCGACGGCGACGCCTTCCGTTTCGTGCCGGTCTTCTGGGACTACTGATCGCTCGTCGGGTTAGCTCGAACCAGGGCGCGCGTGCGCGCGGCCTGAGTTCGTGCAAGGAGCCTCATGCGGAGGAGCGCCGCCTTCCGGCGCGAGACCGAGCCGTTCCGTCGCTTACGCCCGCGCCAGCGCCGATGCGAACACCACCTCGATCAGCGTGCCGGTGTTGGCGGTGCGCTTGATGTTGAACCGGGCGCGGTTGGCCTCGACCAGGGCCTTGGTCAGCGACAGGCTGAGCGCCGAATTGTCCGCGGCGTCGCCAGGGGGCGGCATACGGAACGGCTCCATCGCGGCCGCAACTTCGCGCTCGGACAGGCCATGGCCGGTGTCGCGAATGCGCAAGCACACCTCGCCGCGGTCGTTCAGCGCGGTCGAGACGATGACCTGGCCGCCGGCGCTGGCGAGCCGGATCGAGTTCGAGATCAGATTGATGGTGATCTGCCGCATCGCGCGCGCGTCCACGCTCACCTGCGGCAGCGCGTGCGCGAGCGAGGTGCGGATGATGATGCGCTCGCGATTGGCCTGCGGCTGCATCACCACGACGCAGGCTTCGATGAGGTCGTTGAGGTTGAGGTTGGCGAAATTGAGATCGAGCTTGCCGGTCTCGATCCGCGATAGCTCCAGCAGATCGTCGATGATGGCGATCACGCGCTCGCCGGAGGCGCGGATGTCCTTCATGTATTCGCCGTAGCGCTCGTTGCCGAGCGTGCCGAAGCGCTCCGAGATCATCACCTCCGAAAAGCCGATGATGGCGTTGAGCGGCGTGCGGATCTCGTGGCTGATCCGCGCCAGCATGTCAGCCTTGGCGTTCGCCGCGCCGTCGACGAGATGGCGGGCCCGCGTCAGCTCGCTCTCGCCCTGCTTGCTCTGCGAGAGGTCGCGGAATACGGCGAAGAAGTTCGGGCCGTCGGGCCTGGTGCGGCCCATGATCATGGCGAGCGGTATGACGCCGCCCTTCTTCTCGCGTCCCAGCACCTCGCGGCCGTGGTCGAGCAGGCTGGCGATGTCCTGGCTCTTGAGGCTTTCGAAATAGGCGACGACGATTTGCTGGCTCTCCGGCGCAAACAGCGTCACCAGGTTTTTCTGCATCAGCGCGTCGCCGTCATAGCCGAACAGCGCCTCCGCGCTGCGGTTGCAGGCGTGGATGTTGCCTTCGGCATCGAACATGACGATGCCCTCGGCCGTGGTGTCGAGGATCGCGGCGAGATCCTCGGCATCTGCATCGCCGGCCTCGGGCTCGGGCAGGGCGGGGATCGTTGCCAAAGTCTCGGCGACGACATGCTCGGTGACAACACGCTCGGTCACGACAGCTGATGCCGGCGGCAGCGCGCAGATCAGCGCGTGCGCGCTCTCGCCGTCCCAGTCGATCGTGTGCAGATGCGCCTCGGTGGTCGGAAGCGGCTGTTCGCCGTTGGCGAGCGTCGCGCTGATCGTCACCGGCGTGCCGCCCTGCGATGTGCTGCTCACTGAGGATACGCCCGGCTCGACATAGAGCGCATCGAGCCCGCCGGCATCCTCCAGCGCGCCCAAATTGGCATGGCCCATGCGCGCGAGGAAGGCGGGGTTGGCGTAGAGCAGGCGATCGAGCCGGTAGATCAGCATGCCTGATGGCACGAGGTCGAGCAGCGCACGGTCGCGCACGCTGTGGCCGCGCGCGGCCGGCGCGGGTTCGGTCAGCCATTCGGCCGGCGCGTGCGGCGCCTCAGGCTCCGGCGTTGGTGGTTCGGACGTGACGGCAGCGATTGTCTCACGCTCGCGTTCGAGTCGCTCGGACAATTGCCGGGCGAGCTCGTTGAACGCGCTGTTCTCGACAGGCGTCAGCGTCGGCGGTCTGGCATCGCCGTGCGGGCGGAACGGCACGACATTGGGAGGCGTTTCCACTGGCGTTTCCGGATCGGTTGGGTGTGAATTCGCTTCGGGTGTAGGGTCGGGCAGTTCAGGTTCAGGTGTCGGCTCAGGCTCAGGTGCGGGCGGCTCGATCGGCGGAGGCGGTGGCTCCGCCTCGGGCTCGGGCTCGATGATGTCCGCCGACAGGCCGTGCTGCGCGGGCGGCTCTGCGAGCAGCTCAAAGCGCCGGAGCGCCTCCAGCCGGTTGAGGCCATCGAGATCGCGGCAGACGCCAAAGCCCCTGAAGCCTGCGAAATTGCGCTCGCGGTCATAGACCGGAAGGCCTGCAAGCTCGACCGTCAGATGTTCGCCGCCATCGGCCGGCCAGTTCACGGTGATGCCGGCCCAGGTGTCGTGGCTATCAAGCGCCTGCGCCACGCGCCCCTCCGGATCGAGCGCAAATTCGTCGGCGATCTCGCGCCAGCGGCGGCCGAAGCGGGCGGCCGTGTGGGCGCCGATCAGGCGGATGAACGCGCTGGTTGCGAGCACAAAGCGCCCCTCTGCATCCATCTGCCACAGGAAGCGTAGCGGATGCTGACGCGGTTCAGGCGGCTCTGCCTGGTGCGGCGGCGGCTCGACCATGCCTGAAATGGTCGGCGCGTCCTGCGGCGACACGATGGCCTCTGGCGAGTTTTCAACCGGAGTTTCGGGCGCGGCTTCGACCGCTTCGCTGGTCGTTTCCTGGACAGGCTCTTCGATCGCTTCTTCGCCTGCTTCCCGGATCGTTGCGAACTCAGGCGCGATCGTCTCGGTCGGAGCCGGCGTCTCGACCGGATCGGCGAACGCGTCGAACAGCGCGAATTCGGATGGAGCCTCGTTCGACAGCGCAGGCTGCGCATAGTCCGGCACCGCGACCGGAGCCTCGGATGGCGGCGTCTCGGGTGCAGGCTGAGCAGCTTCTTCGCGCGCAGTCGCTTCGCGCGCGATGTCCTCAGCGGCTTCCGGCGCGGCATCCGCTGCCGCAGGCGCCGCCTGCCGAGCGGCAGGCTCGATCAGCGCGACCAGGCCGACATCGGCGCCCGTGCCGACCCGTTGCAGCACCAGATTGCCGATGCCGATCGGCGTCTCGGCGCGGCCTTTCGCCAGCGCCTCGCTGCGGGCCTGGTCGAGGCCGGCCTTGCCGAGATCGCGAAAGCCGAGCAGAGGACGGGCGGCTTCGCTGGCGCCGACGAACAGGCCGTCGGGCGCGAACGCGGCCATCGGCACCTTGGCGCCCTCGACCAGACGATGCAGCCGCTCGACCAGCGGCATGGTGCGCAGGGCCGGGTCCATCGCGGTGACGAGCACGCCGGATCTTCTGGGGAAATGGCCGCCATCGGCAAAGTCGAGCCGGGCGCAGGCGCAGGTCATCAGCATGCCGAAGCGGGCGCCGAAGCCGCGCAGCCGTTCGAGCCGGATCGCGCCGTTCGCCGGCAGTTGGCGGGCAAGCCGGACGATTTGGCGGCGATGGCTATCCGCAGGGCCGAACGTCCTGTCCGCGAGGGCTGCGGCATGGGCCGCGCCGAACAGCTTGGCGCCGACCGGATTGGCCCACAGCACGCGCGTGCCGTCGATCGACCAGAGCCAGGCGGGCAGCGCAGAGGTCGCGTGCACGGCCAGCCGGGGATCGCCCACGCCTCGCAACTGGAAATCCGAACTCGTCATCCGACCGGCTTCAAGTCTCGCTTGTTGGCATCAGGGTGCAAGGCTGCCGGAATGACAGCCTTAAGAAAGGATTAGTATCGCGCGCAGGCGCGGGCAGGTCCACGGCCCCGGTCCCCAGCGGCAGCCCAAAGCCGCGATAACCTTAATCTGGCTGAACCCGCAAGCCGCACCTCAGTTGCATCCGCAGGATTCGAGGGGCTGCGGCGATTGGTGAGGGCCGGGCCGAAGCACTGGATCACCCTGTCATTCCGGGGCGCGACGAAGTCGCGAGCCCGGAATCCATTTTCCGGCAGACTCCGCGGCCCGATGGATTCCGGGCTCCCTCGCTCCGCTCGGGCCCCGGAATGACGGATCGGAATTACCTCAACCCTGAGTTCCCCTAACCCGGAACCTCATCCCCACCGCGATAAAATTTTCGCAACGCACCCTCCTGGCGCGTTGCGATGCACAATGTTGACACGATAGGCAGCCATGGTGGCGGCGCTGGGCGAGCCATCTCATTTCGTTTCGCGTTTCCAGTCTTCGTACCCGCTGAATTGAAGGCCCAGATCGGGGCCAGCGGGCGCGCCAGAAGGCTCACTCCGTTTTTTCATTCGTGTGAGGGATAACCATGACAGGTGCGACTGATCCATTCTCTGCCTCGATCATTCCGTTCGAGGTGCCCGAGCAGATGCGTGCATTCGCCGAAAAGGGCGTTTCGCAGGCCCGCGAGAGCTACGCCAAATTCAAGGACGCGGCCGAAACCCACAACGGCACCGTCGAGGCCGTGTTCACCTCCGCCAACAAGGGTGCGAGCGAGTACACCGCCAAGCTGGTGGAGTTCATGAAGGCCAACACCACCGCCCAACTCGACTTCGCCCAGCAGCTGTTCGGCCTCAAATCGCCGGCGGAAGCGCTGGAGCTGTGGACCGGCCACACCCGCAACCAGTTTGAGACCTTGCAGTCCCAGGCCAAGGAGCTGGTCGAGCTCTCCCAGCGCGTCGCCGCCGCGACCGCCGAGCCGATCAAGGCCAGCGCCGCGAAGCTCTACACGCCGGCCGCCTGAGCGATCGGGTCTTGAACTGATTAAGAAACCCGGGCCTCAAGGGCCCGGGTTTTTCTTCACCTCTCCCGCGTGCGTGAGAGGTCGGCGCAAAGCGCCGGGTGAGGGTTCTCTCCCCACGGGAAGTCTCGGCGCAGGCGGGAGAAGCACCGCAACACCCTCATCGTCGCCATCAAGCCCGATTTCATCGCGTGAGGGCGATTTACCCCGGCTTTTCGTCCGTTTGCGGCCTTGCCAAAAACGCCCGTTGCACCTAGTTTCCGCCCCGTCCAGCCCCCTCGGTGACCGGCCCGTTCAGGGCGCGCCCTAAGGTGCGGCTCGCAAGGATGCAGTTGTAGCTCAGTTGGTTAGAGCGCCTGTCTGTGGAACAGGAGGTCGGTGGTTCGAGCCCACCCAACTGTACCAGTGATTTCAATAATTTAGCTCCGTGCCTGCTCTGTTCGACCTGCTTGGGTACCGAATTTAGGTATCGCCGGTGCGACTTCGCCCGTAAGCCCCCGGTGAAGGCCGCCTTCCCGGATCGTGCTCAAGCGTGAGATGCTTTGCTCATTAATTTGCAAACAAATGAGCAAACGTGACGACGGTAACGGTTCTATCCGGTCCAGAGC
>NZ_JADPKS010000005.1 GCF_023074175.1 Bradyrhizobium sp. 139 | reverse complement strand
GCTTGCCTTCCAACCAAGCCGCGCGACGCGCGCCACAAATAGCGCCGTAGCTAGCGCGGCTTGGCTGGAAGGCTGCCCGGGGCCCGTTACCCCATCTACTCGAGCGCTACTGCTTCTTCAACGCTGCATGCGGCCGGCCGAAATCGGGCGCGGCCGAGTCCTGGCCGATCTCGACGATGCCGCGGCGGATGGCGCGGGTGCGGGTGAAGTGATCGAACAGCGCCTCGCCGTCGCCGCGGCGGATCGCGCGCGTAAGCTTTGCGAGATCCTCGGTGAAGGTGCCGAGCATCTCCAGCACGGCCTCCTTGTTGGCGAGGAAGACGTCGCGCCACATCGTCGGATCGGACGCGGCGATGCGGGTGAAATCGCGGAAGCCGCCGGCGGAAAATTTTATCACCTCGGACTCCGTCACCTGCGCCAGCTCGTCGGCGGTGCCGACGATGGTGTAGGCGATCAGATGCGGCAGATGGCTGGTGATCGCGAGCACGAGATCATGATGATCCGGCGTCATGACCTCGACCTTGGCGCCCATCGCCGCCCAGAACGCACGCAGGCGATCGGTGGCCGCCGCGTCGACGCCTTCCGGCGGGGTGAGAATGCACCAGCGGTTGATGAAGAGCTCGGCGAAGCCGGAATCGGGGCCCGAGTGCTCGGTGCCCGCGACGGGATGCGCCGGCACGAAATGAATGTTATCAGGCAGATGCGGTGCCATGTCCCTGACGATCGCGCCCTTGACCGAGCCCACGTCGGACACGATCGCACCTGACTTCAAATGCGCCGCGATCTCCTGCGCCACCGGCCCACAGGCGCCGACGGGAATGCAGAGGACAACGAGATCGGCATCCGTCACGGCTTCCGCATTGGTCGCCACGACCTTGTCGACGATGCCGAGCTCCATCACGCGCGCGCGCGTTTTTTCCGAGCGCGCGGTGGTGACGATCTCGCCGGCAAGCCCCTGGAGCTTCGCAGCGCGCGCGATCGATCCACCGATCAGCCCGAAGCCGATCAGCGCGACGCGCTGGAAGTGCGGTGAGGTGCTCATTTGCCGGCCATGAAGTCGCGCAGGGCTTCGACGACGAGGCGGTTGGCCTCCTCGGTGCCGATGGTCATGCGCAGCGAATGCGGCAGGCCGTAGTTCTTCAAGCCGCGCAGCACCAGCCCGCGCCTGGTGAGGTAGGCGTCGGCCTCGTCTGAGGTCTTGCCCTTTTCCGGGAAGTGGATCAGCACGAAATTGGCGACGCCGGGCGTCACCTTCAGCCCGAGCTTGGCGATCTCCTCGGTCAGCCAGTTGCGCCAGGTCTCGGTGAACTGCTTCGACATCGCCTGGTGCGCGGTGTCCTCGATCGCGGCAACGGCAGCGTACATCGCCGGCGTCGACACGTTGAAGGGACCGCGGATGCGGTTGACGGCGTCGATGACGTGCTCCGGCCCGAACATCCAGCCGATGCGCAGTGCGGCGAGTCCGTGGATCTTGGAGAAGGTGTGCGTCACCACCGTGTTCTCGGTGGTGGCGACGAGCTCGATCCCCATCTCATAATCGTTGCGCGAGACGTAGTCGGAATAAGCGGCATCCAGCACCAGCAGCACGTGCGACGGCAGTCCGGCGCGCAGCCGCTTGACCTCGTCGAACGGCACATAGGTGCCGGTCGGATTGTTGGGGTTGGCGAGCCAGACCAGCTTTGTCCGCGGCGTCACCGCCTTGAGGATGGCATCGACATCGCAGGTGAAGTCTTTCTCCGCTGCGACGACGTTCCTGGCGCCGACCGCCATGGTCGCGATCGGGTAGACCAAGAAACCGTGGGTGGTGGAGATCGCCTCGTCGCCGTGGCTGAGATAGGTGTGGGCGAGCAGATTGAGGATCTCGTCCGAGCCCGCGCCGCAGACGATGCGGTTGGGGTCGAGGCCGAAGGAGCGGCCGATCGCTTCGCGCAGCACGCGCGAGGTTCCTTCCGGATAGTCTTCCAGATGCGTCGCCACGTTCTTGAAGGCCTCGATCGCCTTCGGCGAGGGCCCGAACGGCGTCTCATTGGCCGAGAGCTTGAACACCTTGCGGCCCGGCTCCGCCACCGGGCTCTTGCCGGGCGTGTAGGGCGCAATATCAAGAATGCCGGGATTCGGCACGGGGCGGGACATCTTCAACTCCGGATTGGCTGGGCTGCTCGTGACTTACGATTTCGACCCGGCCGGGGGCACCGTATAGCGCGTTGCGTGGCTGCCGACGAGGGCCGTGGAGCGCACCGAGGCCCCCGCTTCGATCAGGGCAGCCCTGATTTTGTCGATGCTGGTTGCGCTCGTGACCGAGACCAGCAGGGCCGCGCCGTCGAAGGCGGTATCGGGCACCGCCACGATCTCGGCGAGCGGCGACAGGGCGCGCGCGACCTCGGCGTTCCACCCCGAAACACGTATGCTGAAGGTTTCGACCTCCGTCACCAGGGCGCTGTCGGGGACGCGCGAGATCGCGAACACTGGCAATGCGGCCGGATGGTCGGCACGCTCGACGAAGGGCATCAGCGCGATGATCTTCGGGGCCCCGTCCGCTTCCAGCTCCAGCCACCATGGCGTGCGGCTCGAGGTCGCCGAGACCAGCGCCAGGTCGCCCTTGGATTTCGCCACCGCTTCGACCGCGGCCTGCGCGCTGAAATGCGCGACGTAGGGCACGGTGAAGCCGAAATGGAAGCGCGCGGAATCGCGCATCGCCGGCTCGCTCACCGAGATGTCGGCATGCACGGAGAACGGCGCCTGCACATAGGTGAACGTCGAGATGATGACGCGCCAGATGCTCTCCACCGTGTCGAGCGGCAGGATGCCGCGATGGCGCTGGACGAGGTCACGCATCATGGCGGCCTCGCGCGCCGGGCGGAACGCCGAGCCGACCTCCTGGGTCTGCTTCACCTGGATCAGGCGGTCGATGATGTCGCCGCGCTGCATCAGGAGACGATGCATGCCCTCGTCGATCGCGTCGATCTCGTTGCGCAATTCCTGGAGCGATGGCGGCGCGGGCGGACGTTGGGACATGTCTGACAGGGGCTGTTGAGAGGCGTTCCAATGCGGGTCGGCCAGGCAAACTGGCAAGGCCGTCACCGCTGCGATCGATGTCCTGATTAGGCAGTCAGGGCGGCGAAAGCAAAGAGAAATGCAAGGAGAACTCAGGGCCTTTTCCGCTGACGGCACAGAGACGAATTTGGTTAATCCGGACTGCGACTTGACGAAAACAGCCCAAGCCAGTAGGATTTGCCTGTTCCGTGGTCATTTGAGCCGGCCGGCTTGCAGCCACGTTAAAAAACTCGCTAAACAGGCCGGGGACACTTTCGATCCCGGCCGAACCTATCGTTCAGGCCGGGTTTTTCATGGCCTGATGTCAGTGGCGATCTAGTCCGATCGCAAACGAGGACGAAGGTCAGAGATGGTTGGCGTCACGTCGATACCAAGTCCTGCGATCAGTGCCGACGACCGGTCGCATGAGGTCGATCATCCGAGTTCGCAAGTCGCGCATTTCAGCACCGACCAGCCGTTGCCGCTCGATTGTGGCGTCGATCTCACCCCGTTCCAGATTGCCTACCAGACCTATGGCGAGCTCAACGCCGATTGCTCCAACGCGATCCTGATCTGCCATGCGCTGACGCTCGACCAGCATGTCGCCAATCTGCATCCGCTGACGGGCAAGGCCGGCTGGTGGGAGATCATGGTCGGTCCCGGTCGCCCGCTCGATCCCGACAAATATTTCATCATCTGCTCGAACGTGATCGGCGGCTGCATGGGATCGACCGGCCCGGCCTCAATCAATCCGGCAACCGGAAAGGTGTGGGGACTGGATTTTCCAGTCGTCACGATTCCCGACATGGTCCGTGCGCAGGCCATGCTGCTCGATCGCCTCGGCATCGATACGCTGTTGTGCGTCATCGGTGGCTCGATGGGGGGCATGCAGGTGCTGCAATGGACCGCGGCCTATCCCGAGCGCGTGTTCTCGGCATTGCCGGTCGCCTGTGCAACGCGTCACTCGGCGCAGAACATCGCGTTCCACGAACTCGGCCGCCAGGCTGTGATGGCCGATCCCGACTGGCGCGCTGGGCGCTATTTCGAACAGGGCACCCTGCCGCACCGCGGCCTCGCCGTCGCCCGGATGGCCGGGCACATCACCTATCTCTCGGACGCGGCGCTGCATCGCAAATTCGGCCGGCGCATGCAGGACCGCGAGTTGCCGACCTTCTCGTTCGACGCCGATTTCCAGGTCGAGAGCTATCTGCGCTACCAGGGCTCGTCCTTCGTCGAGCGCTTCGACGCCAACTCCTATCTCTATCTGACGCGCGCGATGGATTATTTCGACATCGCCGGCGACCACGGCGGCGTGCTGGCCAAAGCGTTCGCCGGCATCCAGACACGTTTCTGCGTGGTCTCCTTTACCAGTGACTGGTTGTTCCCGACCTCGGAGTCACGCGCGCTGGTGCATGCGCTGAATGCGTCGAGCGCACGGGTTTCGTTCGCCGAGATCGAGACCGATCGCGGCCATGACGCCTTCCTGCTCGACGTGCCTGAATTCTTCGATATCGCCCGCGCCTTCCTGCAATCGGCGGGCAAGGCGCGCGGACTTACCGCCAAGGACGGCTAGCGATGTCTGTACAGGAAGTGCTGCCGCTGGGCGGCGTTGCGACGGAGCAGTCCGGCCAGTTTCGTGCCGACCATCTGCTGGTCGCCGGGATGGTCAAGCCCGGATCGAAAGTCCTCGACGTCGGCTGCGGCGAGGGCGACCTGCTCCAGCTGCTGGAGACCCGCGGCATCGACGGGCGCGGTATCGAGCTTTCGCGCGAGGGCGTCAACCGCTGCGTCGCCAAGGGTCTCGCGGTGGTGCAGGGCGATGCCGACACCGATCTCGTCAATTATCCCGACGACGCCTTCGATTACGTCATCCTGTCGCAGACGCTTCAGGCGACGCGGCAGCCGCGGGTCGTGCTGGAGAATCTGCTGCGCATCGGCCGCCGGGCCATCGTGTCGTTCCCGAATTTCGGCTTCTGGAAGATGCGGCTCCAACTCCTGGTCGGCGGCCACATGCCGCGCACCGAGAATCTGCCCGCGACCTGGTACGACACCGCCAACATCCATTTCTGCACCATCAAGGATTTCGTCGAGCTCTGCGACGCCATCAACGTCAAGATGGAGCGCGCCGAGGCGCTCGATCTCTACGGCCGTCCGCTGCGGCTGCGGATGCCGTGGTGGGTGTGGAATCTGTTCGGCGAGCAGGGCGTGTTCTTGCTCACGCGCGGCGGAGGGATGTAGTGCAGCCTGTAGCCCGGATGGAGCGCAGCGCAATCCGGGGCAGGTCGCGCCGCGTCCAAGAATCCCGGATTACGCTTTCGCTCCATCCGGGCTTCTGTAACGGGCCTTGGTTAGTCAATCCCTTTTTGCGTCATCCGCTTGCCGGGAACCTGCTTCTGTACGGGATCAACGCGATGGTCGTC
>NZ_JADPKS010000134.1 GCF_023074175.1 Bradyrhizobium sp. 139 | reverse complement strand
TTCGCGCGCCGGGCCTGTCTGGTTCGTTGGCAGATGCGGCCCTATCTGAGCCCACTGCTTGTCGTTCAGCCAGAACAGTCCTTTGCGCATCGAAGTCCCCCGGGCCCGAATCAACTCGGCGCCATGGAATCAGAGATCGCTAATTAGGTACAGACCCTAAGTTAGGCGCATCTAGATGATGGTTTCTGGCGTTGTATGCGAAGGGGCGATGAAAAACCGCACGAAGGTAGATTAAGGAAGAGACTCCCGCGTCAATCCTCGGACGGCGACGCAGTTGGGGTGCTAACTTCTGACCGCGCGCGGTCCATACCGCTGAATGCTAGCCCCGGATCTAGCGCGCCGATCGCCGATATTCGTCCAGAAATTCTTAGAGATCGGTGGTATTGGGTCGTTTTTGACAGGGGCCCCGCAAGGCATTGTCCGCGCTCTCTTGGTCCCGGAGGGGAGTTCGACAAGCTTCTAGGTAACGGCAGCCGCATAAGTCAGCTAATTGTCGGTCCCCTCCAGCCGGCTTTGATGATCCATCTAGGCGCCATCTCCTTCACCTCCCTGCATCGGCTCTGTTGATGGCAAGGACCTTTGAGCGCCAGTCGCATCGGTCTATCGAGTTCAGGTTTTCGTGGCGGTGCTGCCAGCTGGGGCAGCGCGAGCGCGGCGAGCGAGCTCATCGTTGCTGTTTCGGCAACGCCTACCCCGGCATCGCCCACTTCCCAAGCTCCGAATGTCTCTCAACCTGCCTTGGCCCGAGCGTCAATCTGCCGACCGAGGCACAACTTCCCCGCATAAAACAAATGGTTTCCAACTTCCGCGCCGCTGTGAACGGCGGACTCGCCATCTAAATCCGTTGCTGCTTGCATTCCGCAGCATTGGCACCTGCCGGGGGCGCATCACAAAAAGCTTGGCATTTCGCAAAAAAAAGGCCGAATTTCTGCGAAACTGCCCCGTACTCCCGTTAAATTCCTCGCTGAAGGAGGTGCTATGCTGTCGAACAAAGCAGCTATGCGCCTTCAATAGGGAGAAACGGGCATGTCATCATCGCGTCGCGAATTTCTAAAAACCGCTGCCTCCGCCGCCGCTCTCGGCACGGGCATGTCGTTAGCAGGTGCTGTGGGCGCCCGAGTTGACGAGACGATTACTGCCGTCGAATGGGGCGGCAACTACGGCAACGAGATGAAGAAGCTTGCAGCCAAGCAGTCGGATGTGAAAATCAATTGGCAGCTCCACGCAGGCGGCGCCATGGCGATTTTGCCCAAGATTAAGGCGACATGGCCGCGGCCGGGTATAGACCTTCTGACCGGTTGGGATGCGTCGTGGCAAGCAATTGCCCGCGAGGGTTGGGCGGAGCCGGTGACGCTGGATAAGGTTCCCAATCTGGCCGACATTCCGAAAAAACTGCTGGTCAGGGACGGTGCTGGAAATATCATAAATATTCCGCGCACAATCACGTCGCTAATCTGGTTCTATCTGGAAGACAAAGTCCCATTCCAGATCACCAAGATCGAAGATCTTTTGGACCCCCGGCTAAAGGGAAAGATTTGTTTCCCCGTCCCCACACTGAACAACAACCTCCAAATGGTAACGATGGCTCTGCATAAAGGTGGCGATGAGAGAAATATGGAGCCAGCATGGGAGTTCATGAAGGCACTGGCGCGCAGCGGAAACATTGGACGTGTAGCGATCTCGGACACCGACATCACCAGTTCAACTACCTCGGGCGAGACTTGCATAGGCATCCGGAGCGGCCCGGGTGCGATTGAGGTGGGGCGTAAGTTTAAGACCCGACTCTTAAGCAAAATGGACAAGGAATCGGGTTTCAGGACCTTCGTTTTACAGGAGGGGTGGTGCGTTCTAAAGGGAGGTCGTACGGACGCGGCATTCAAGTTCGCGAACTTTGCAATCGGCCCGGAAGCCAACGCGGAGTTCAACCAGGCCATCCATGCGGTGCCTGCCAATATGAAATCGAAGATGCCCGACGAAACCAAGCCCATCGCCTTCAGCAACGAAGAGATGGAGAGGTACGTCTATATTCCGGATTTTGCTTATCTCTCATCACAGTTAGATACCTGGATGAAGCGGTGGGAGCAGGAAATCGCGCCGCTGCTTTAGCGGCAGAACGCGCACGATGAACCTACGCGTTGCGTTGCCTGGAGAGAACGAATGAAGTCTGCGAGATATAAACTGCTGCTGCTGCTTCCGGCAGTGGCAGTATTCGTTCTCTTCTTGGTGTTCCCGATTTTGATCGTACTCAATGAGAGTTTCCACACGTTCGAGCCCGGTCGAATTGGATCGGTCGAAGGAGGTCCGCTTACTCTTGCAAACTATGCGGAGCTCTTTCAACCGGTCTATGGGCAGTACTTTGCCCAGACATACGTTCTAGCGATCTGCTCGTCTGCCGTCTCTATCGTATTTGCTTTCCCGATTGCCTATTGCATCGCGAGAGCTGAATTTGCATGGATGCAGAAAGCTTCGATCTCCGCGATTGTTGGACTCATGTTCCTAAGCTCTCTCGTGCGGGTCTATGCGCTTGAACTGACTTTCGGCTCCACCGGAGTACTTGCTCCACTAATGTCGATTATGGACATCAATACTAATAGCCGGCTCTATATCAATTTCGTAATCCTCGCGGGATTGCTTCAATATTGCATACCGATGTCAATCCTGATCCTGATCGGGGCGATCAAAAATCTGAACCCGCGCCTGACTGAGGCGGCTCTGTCTCTTGGCGCCCCTGCGCTTGCGGCTCACCTCACCGTAACGATCCCTTTATCCATCCGAGGGATTGTGTCGGCATTTTTGGTCTCAATGACCCTTGGCGTAAGCGCATTCGTCATACCCTTGATTCTTGGGCGAGGGCGCATCCTGTTCATTTCGAATCTTATTTACAGCCGGTTTAGCGAGATCGCCAATTATCCGAGCGGCGCGGCGATTTCGATTGTCATGATGGTCCTCGCGTTGCTTCTGATCCTTGTGATGTCTAGACTGGCGACGTCACTTGAACGCGCGTGAGAATAAGATGCTCAGCACCAAAGAGAGGCTCAACGCGGAAGTGACGGTCAGAACAAAGGCGCTCGTCAGCGCGAAACCGATACTCAGCAAGCGACGTGTTGATAGCCTTCTTACTGTCGCCGTGACTGCGATCATTGCGGTGACAGCGTTGTTCCTGCTGTTCCCGGTCGTCGTAACCGTACTGATGGCGTTCGATGCGCGCGACTACATCGGTCCATTCCCTCCGACGGAGCTTTCGACCCGATGGTTCGGCAAGCTCCTTGAGGATACGTACATATGGGCGGGCTTCAAAACCAGCCTGCTACTGGCAGCTGCCACGACCGCCGCTGCGGCAGCTATCGGTGCGCTGGCAGCTTTAGCGATCAGCTGGATGTCGCCACGATGGCGTGACTTTGTCACTACCATGTTTCTGTCGCCCCTCGTCTTGCCAGGGGTGATCATCGGTTTTGGTCTGCTCATGTTCTTTGCGGCTTTTAACCAGGTGCCGGTCTTTCTAAAACTGTTTGCAGGTCACTTGATCATCACGCTTCCCTTCACGATAAGAATGACGCTGGTCGGACTTGCCGGGATCAGCCAAACGCTACGCGAGGCGGCACTATCGCTCGGTGCGAACGAGCGCCAGGTCTTCTTCACGATCACATTGCCACTCGCCAAGAATGGTATTGCCGCCGGCGCGATTTTTGCTTTTGCGACCTCCATGGACGACGTTGCGGTCAGCCTGTTCATGAGTGACTTCCAGACGTATACGCTTCCCCTCGCGCTCACCACCCTAATCAAGTCGAGCTTCGATCTGACCATCGCTGCGGCCGCAGTAGCACTGATGGGCCTTACGATTGTTCTACTGATCGTGCTTGACCGCGTGCTCGGGCTCGAGCGGGCAATGGGGCATGGAACCAATAGGATTCGGTAGATGAATGTTCTTGAACTGAAAGACGTCACGAAAAAGTATGGCAGCTTCACTGCAGTCGAAAACGTGTCGCTGGAGCTAGAGCCAGGGAAGGTGCTTTCTCTCCTCGGGCCAAGCGGCTGTGGAAAAACGACTACATTGCGCATCATTGCAGGTTTTGCCGTACCGGATGGCGGGACCGTTCAAATTGCGGGCGAGGATGTCGGCCAGCTGAAGCCTTATGAGCGCAACGTAGGACTGCTGTTTCAGGATTATGCGCTCTTCCCTCACATGACGGTGGCCCAGAATGTTGCCTACGGAATGCGGTACCGAGGAGCACCGGCAGCTGCGATACCTTCACGGATCAAGCAGATGTTGTCGCTTGTACAACTGGGCGGAATGGAGGCGAGATATCCCAATCAACTAAGCGGCGGACAGCAGCAGCGTGTCGCGCTTGCGCGGGCGCTCGCAACCGATCCAAAGGTTGTTCTTCTCGATGAGCCATTGTCGGCACTCGATGCCAAGCTTCGACTCGAATTGCGCATCGAGCTGAAGGAAATTCTCAGATCTGTCGGGGCCACAACGATCGTCGTGACGCACGATCAAGAGGAAGCTTTGAGCCTGGGCGACGAGGTCGTCATCATGCATGCTGGCGGGATCGTTCAGCGCGGAGCTCCGACGCAGATTTATCAATCGCCCGCCAACAAGTTCGTCGCTGAGTTCGTTGGGCGGTCCAATTGGTTCCAGGTAATCAGGAGCGGTCAATCGGTTGCGGGCTTCACCTCCTACATTACCAGCGATGGAGTTGAGATCCGGGCGAAGTCGCCGCCATCCGGTTACAACGGCGGCTCTGATCTTTGCGTGCGACCGGAACACATTGAGCTCATCGACAGTGCCGCTCCTGAGGCGCTTCGCGGCGCAGAACACAATAGCATGACGGGTGTTGTTCTCGACGTGGCATCTCTTGGTCCTGACGTGCATGTCGTTGTTGAGCTTCCTGGAAAAGCCCGTGTGCTGGCGATCCGCAAGAACGCTGGGAGGATCCAAGGACTTGCCCCCGGTCAATGTGTGCGTGCCGTCTTTTCGGCTGCGGATGTGCTCGTATTTTGAATTGGATTGGAGGCAGGGCGACTGTTGTGTGAGAACAGATGGAAATAGCAAACAAACGCAAAGCCTTGATCGGATTGTAGTCTACTGACGAATGCTCCATCAGGAGTCTAACAACTTAAAGCGACGCAGCATGAACCCGCTGATCGTGGCGACACGGTCCTGATGGCTCTCTTCAAGAAACGTTTGCCTGCGATGAAACGCTCCGCAAAGCAGACGAGCGTCGCGCTCGAGGTGCTGTCGATCTTCCCGTACTCGTTCGGTGATCTCACGGGAAAATTCGTTGCTACCTCCTATTCGGTCGAGCCGTTTTTACTCCGGCTCGCGCTGAACTCGCGGTAGCGTGACCACTTCATCCACCAGCCATGGCTCCGCCGTTTCCGTGGTATATCTCGCCCCTCCGATCTTCGTCACCGCCTTCTCGGGAATATTCTGAACGACAGGTCGCCGGCCGCCAGCGACGGTGGACTACGGTCCTGATAGGCTTCCGTGGTGTCTTGATCGCGCTGCATCCCTGGTCGCAGAGTCTGGCGACGCTGATCCCGCTTGCGCCAGCCTATAGTTTGCGAGCTGATGGGCAGACTGCGCGGGAGGTCCCTATTGTGATAGCCTTGCTCGTGTCTTTGCGGCACCTTCTACTTGGTATCGCGCTCTGAGCTTTCAGTAGCTACCGCCCACGGCGTCCGAGCTATGCGGGATTTTGGGTGACGAGGTGATCAGGCGGCGTGGTTTGCCGGCATGTGGATGACCTCGATGCCGTCGTTGAATCTGACACCTGCGATCA
>NZ_JADPKS010000115.1 GCF_023074175.1 Bradyrhizobium sp. 139 | reverse complement strand
CGCCATCGCCACCCGCTACGACAAAACCGCCAGAAATTTCCTCGCCGCAATCCACCTCGCGGCTGCTATCATCTGGCTCAATTGAGGACAGGCCCTAGGTGTAGCCGAATGAGAAGACCCGTTATCGCTTTTGTATTATGTTCCGCTCTCGAGTTGCTCGGGCTAAGCGCGAGCGCGGTTGCGGACACAAGGCGGTACGCGTGCACGATCACTGCCGCCGATAGAGAGCCGGTCGGAGTTCGGAACGAGCGGGTCATTCTCACGGTTCAATATGGCTGCCGGATCGCGGATGGTCTCTTCAGTGACGCGGGGATTACAGCAGTGTCGGTCAGCGAGTGGGCTGCTGATAAAGGAACATACTTAGCATCCCTGGAATTTCACCGCGCGCTGGAGGGAGTTGCAATTGGGCAACTCTCCGAGGCGACCGGCTTCTCTAGTGTTCTGACTCATTCATTCGCATCCCGCTTTTGTGATTGCGAGCGCTTTTTTGGCTCGGCGGTGCTTTGCGAGGATGGACTTGGCGCTGGCGGTC
>NZ_JADPKS010000121.1 GCF_023074175.1 Bradyrhizobium sp. 139 | reverse complement strand
CCATCGCGTTGATCCCGTACAGAAGCAGGTTCCCGGCAAGCGGATGACGCAAAAAGGGATTGACTAACCAAGGCCCGTTACAGAAGCCCGGATGGAGCGTAGCGAAATCCGGGGGCTTGCCCCAAGTTACGCCGGTCCCGGATTACGCTGCGCTCCATCCGGGCTACACTTGAAAAATCAAAACGCGGTATAGCCGCCGTCGATCACGAACGTATCGGCCGTATGATACGACGACGCCTTGCTCATCAGATACACCGCGATGCCGCCGAAATCGCTGGCCTCGCCGAAGCGCCGCACCGGAATGCGCGGCATCACGTTGGCGACGAACTTCTCGTTGGCCATCAGGCCTGAGGTCATGTCGCTCTTGATCCAGCCGGGCAGGATCGCGTTCGCCGTGACGCCGTGGCGCGCCAGCTCCACGCCGAGGGCGCGCACTAGCGCGTTGATGGCGGCCTTGGTCGCCGCGTAATGCTCGTTGCGCGCGGTGCCGAAAATCGAGGCGAGGCTCGAGGTCGCGATCAGCCGGCCGAAGGGATCGCCGGCGTTGGCGCGGTCGGTCATGTGCTTCGCCGCGGCCTGGAACGCGTGGAACACGCCGTCGAGGTTGGTCGCAAACATCGTGCGCCATTCCTCTTCGGTGCGTTCGATGAAGGAGCGCCGGCCACCGCCGCCGATGCCGGCATTGGCGAAGCAGCCGTCGACCCGGCCGAAGGTGTCGAGCGTGGCCTTCATCGCCAGGTTGACGGAAGCCGGATCGGTGACGTCGCAGACGCGGGTGTCGACCTTGCCAGAGAGGCCCGCCATGCTCGCGGCAGCCGTCTTGTTCTTGTCAGCATTGCGGCCCCAGATCGAGACGCTGCAGCCCTGGCCGGCAAGCGCCTGCGCGATGCCGAGCCCGATACCGCCATTGCCGCCGGTGATCACGGCGACGCGGCCGGTGAGATCGAAGAGGTTCATGGCGCGTTTCCTGTTTTTGGCACGGCCGCACGCCAGCCTGTGCGCGCAAGATTGTGCGATACGACGACAAGGTATGTTCGGACCACCATGGACAAGGCCGCGGCAAAAATCAAATATGCGCCCCGGCAAAAAGGAATTCCGGTCTGCGAAACATCTTTAAGACTACAACTGACGAGGAAAACATGCAGTTCAAACACGTCACGCTCGATTTCGACGGTTCGGTCGCGATCCTCAGGCTCGACCATCAGGAGGTGATGAACGCCGTCTCCGTGGACATGCTGGGCGGCCTCGCCGATGCGCTCGACGCGATCGAGGAGAAGAAGGAGGAGGTGCGCTGCGTCGTGCTGACCGGCACGGGGCGGGCGTTCTGCACCGGCGCGAATCTCCAGGGCCGCAACAACCAGGCGAAGAAGACCAAGGCCGGTATGACGCTCGAGACCGGCTTTCATCCGTTCCTGCGGCGCATCCGCAATCTGCACTGCCCTGTTATCACCGCGGTCAACGGCCCGGCGGCTGGCGCCGGCATGAGCTTCGCACTGCTCGGCGACATGATTCTGTGCGCGCGATCATCCTATTTCCTGCAAGCCTTCCGCCGCATCGGCCTGGTGCCGGATTGCGGCTCGACCTGGCTCTTGCCGCGGCTCGTCGGCCGGGCGCGCTCGATCGAATTGTCGCTGATGGGCGAGCGGCTGCCGGCCGAGAAGGCGCTGGAATGGGGCCTTGTCAACCGCGTCCATGACGATGGCGTGCTAATGCACGAAGCGATGAAGCTTGCGCATGATCTTGCGAGCGGTCCGACAGTCGCTCTGGCGCTGATCCGCAAGCTCTACTGGGACAGCCCGGAGAATTCCTTCGAGGACCAGCTCAATCTCGAATTCCAGTGCCAGCTGCGTGCCGGCGACACGGACGATTTCCGAGAAGGCGTTGGCGCCTTCCTGGAGAAGCGTCCGGCGCAGTTCAAAGGCAAATGATCGAAGCGGAGCTTTCCCGCAGCGTCGTGCGATGGTGCGAGGGCGCCACCGGCGTCACGGCTGCTGCAAGATTGTCAGGCGGGGCCAGCCAGGAAACCTGGCGTTTCGACATCGAGCATCCCGATGGGCCGATCGGCGCGATCCTGCGCCGCTCGCCGAGGGGTTATGGCGCCGCTCCAACGCGCGCGGCGGGCCTTGCGGCTGAAGCGCGGCTGATGCAACTCGCCTATGAGGCGGGGGTGCCATCGCCGCGCGTGATGCATGTGCTGACGCCCGACGAGGATCTCGGCACCGGCTTCATCATGCAGCGGGTCGAGGGCGAGACCATCGCCCGCAAGATTTTGCGCGACGACGAATTTGCGGCGGCCCGGCCGCTGCTTGCGCGGCAGATCGGCGGCGTGCTGGCGCGCCTGCACAAGCTGCCCCAGGACAAGCTACCCGAACTGCGGCACATGACCGCGGCGAAGGAGATCGGCGAGTTCGAACGCGATTATCGCAGTCTGAACTGGCCCAAGCCCGTGTTCGAGCTGGCGCTGCGTTGGCTGCGCGACCACGATCCAGGACCCTCGGACGAGGAGACGCTGGTGCATGGTGACTTCCGTAACGGCAATCTCATCGTGGGCGCCGACGGCGTCCGCGCCGTGCTCGACTGGGAGCTCGCCCATCTCGGCGATCCCATGGAGGATCTCGGCTGGGTCTGTGTCAATTCGTGGCGCTTCGGCGAGCTCGACAAGCCCGTCGGCGGCTTTGGCTCGCGCGAGGAGATGTTCGCCGGCTATGAGGCCGCCGGCCGCAAGGTCGATGCAGCGCGCGTCAAGTTTTGGGAAGTGATGGGGACGCTGCGTTGGGGCATCATGTGCGGCGGCATGATGCAGCGGTTTCGCGAAGGCCCGGACCACTCCATGGAGCGCGCCATGATCGGCCGCCGAGCTTCGGAAACCGAGATCGATCTCTTGCGGCTGCTTGCGCCGCGCGGGGAGTGAAGCATGCAGGACGAACCGACACCGATCGAGCTGACCAAGGCAGTCGCCGATTTCCTCCGCAACGACATCACGCCGCTGATCTCCGGCCACCAGGCCTTCAAGCTCCGCGTCGCCGTCAACATCCTCGACCTCGTCGCGCGGCAGCTGATGCGGGAGGAGGGGAGCGACGCTGCGGAAATGGAGCGCCTGCGCGCGCTGCTCGGCATGGACGGCTCGGTGACCGATCTCAATCGTGCGCTCGCGGAGCGCATCGCCAAGGGCGAGGTCGACCTCGCGACGCCGGGTCTCGCCGAGCACCTCTGGCAGACCACGATGGACAAGCTCGCGGTCGATCAGCCGAGTTATGCCTCGTACAAGCGCGAGCTGTCGCGGAATCGCTAGGATGGGTAGAGCGAAGCGAAATCCATCATCTTAATCATTGCGCGGTCTATCGATGGGTTTCGCTGCGCTCTACCCATCCTACGCGCTTCGTTTCGCTCGCAATGACGAGGAGAGAGGATGTCCTACTTCCCCATCCATTTCGGCGGCCGCTTCTCCGAAAACGCCTTCGGGCCCTCGATGTAGTCCTGCGAGGCCACCATCGCCTTCACCGCCGGGTATTCCCGCTGCTCCTCGATTGCCTGCTCCAGCGACACGGCCAGGCCCTTCTGAATGGTCTGCTTCGAGGCCCGGATCGACATCGGCGAGTTCTTGGTGATCATCTCCGCCCAGCGTAGCGCGCCGGACAGCACTTCGCCCTGCGGCACCACCTCGTTGACGAAGCCGAGTTCGTGTCCCTCCTTAGCGCTGACATGACGCGCGGTGAGAATCATGCCCATGGCGCGCTTCAGCCCGATCTGGCGCGGCAGCCGGTGCAGGCCGCCGGCGAGCGCGGCGAGGCCGACGCGCGGCTCGGGCAGGGCGAAGGTCGCATTCTCGGAGGCAATGATCAGGTCGCAGGCCAGTGCGATCTCGAAGCCGCCGCCCATCGCGACGCCGTTGACCGCGGCGATGATCGGCTTGTCGCAGTCGAAGCGCGAGGTCAGTCCGGCAAAGCCGCCCTTGTCCCAGCCGCGCTTGCCGCCCGCCGCCTGCCACTTCAGATCGTTGCCGGCGCAGAACGCCTTGTCGCCGGCGCCGGTGACGATTGCGACCCATTGCTCGGGATCCGCGGAAAAATCGTCAAACACCTTTTGCAGCTCGAAATGCGCGTCGGTATGCAGCGCGTTGTAGACCTCGGGTCGCGACAGCGTGACGATCGTGATCGGCCCCTTGCGTTCCACTTTTGAAAATTTCAGCTCCATGGTCGCTCCGCAGTTTCTCGTGAAGGAATATTGGCGTCATACTAGCGCGCGGGCGCAGTTCAACACCATCGAATTGCGCGGGCGCGCCTTGCGCCTCTCACACGCCTCGGCTTGCTTGACTTGCGCACGCTCTTCTCGCCTTACTCGTGGGAAGCAAAAGCGCGCACAGCGCCTTAACGCAAAACGACAAAAATCATCCGGGAGAGAACCGTGGATTTCTCATTGCCTGCCGATCTCGTCGCCTATCTCGGAGAGCTCGACGGTTTCATCGAACGCGAGATCAAGCCGCTGGAAGAGGTCGACGACAATATCCGCTTCTTCGATCATCGCCGCGAATGGGCGCGCACCGATTTCGAGAATGCCGGCCTGCCGCGGCATGAATGGGAAGCGTTGCTGAGGAAGGCCAAGGACCTCGCCGATGCCGCCGGTCACCTGCGATTCCCGGTGCCAAAGCAATACGGCGGCAAGGACGGTTCCAACCTCTGGATGGCCGTGATCCGCGAGCATTTTGCGGCGAAGGGTCTCGGTCTGCACAACGACCTTCAGAACGAGCACTCCATCGTGGGCAATTTTCCGGTCGTCACCATGCTCGACCGCTGCGGCCGCGACGACCAGAAGGCGATGATCGACGGCTCGATCAAGGGCAAGTACCGCATCACCTTTGGTTTGACCGAGCCTAATCACGGCTCGGACGCCACCCACATGGAGACGCGCGCGGTGCCGGCGACCCGCGACAACGTCAAGGGCTGGATCATCAACGGCGAGAAGATGTGGACGACCGGCATGCACGTCGCCACGCATTGCGCGCTGTTTGCGCGCACCGGTGGCAATGACGGCGACGCGCGCGGCATAACTTGCTTCCTCGTGCCGGCGAAGAGCCACGGCGTGAAGATCGAGGAGTACATGTGGACTTTCAACATGCCGACCGATCACCCTCGCGTCAGCTTTACCGACGTGTTCGTGCCTGATGATGCGCTGTTCGGCGAGGTCGGCCGTGGTCTGTCGCTGGCGCAGTGCTTCGTGCACCAGAACCGCATCCGCCAGGCCGCAAGCTCGCTGGGCGCCGCCGTCTACTGCATCAATGAAAGTGTAAAGTACGCGCGCGAGCGCAAGCCGTTCGGCAGGGCGCTCGCGGAGAATCAGGCGATCCAGTTCCCGCTGGTCGAGCTTGCCACGCAAGCCGAGATGCTGCGGCTCCTGATCCGCAAGACCGCATGGGAGATGGACAAGCTCACCGAAGAGCAGATCGAGCGCACGCTCTCCGACCGCGTCTCCATGTGCAACTACTGGGCAAACCGCCTCTGCTGCGAATCCGCCGACCGCGCCATGCAGGTCCATGGTGGCATGGGCTACTCACGTCACAAGCCGTTCGAGCACATCTACCGCCACCACCGCCGCTACCGCATCACGGAGGGCAGCGAGGAGATCCAGATGCGCAAGGTGGCGGGGTTCTTGTTTGGATACATGGGGCCGGGGAAGCACTAGCGTTCGTAGCGAAGCGTCGCTGCCGTAGGGTGGGCAAAGCGAAGCGTGCCCACCGCGCCTCCGGCTATCGTCGCAAGATGGTGGGCACGGCGCGCGAAGAGCGCGCCTTTGCCCACCCTTGTATTAGCGCGCCGGACTATAATGGCGTCGTTCCGTGAGGAATGGCCCAGCCCGGGCGGCCACCCGAGCTGGGCCGCCGATCGATCGGATCGATGCCCACCGAAGCCTTGAGGGCTGCGT
>NZ_JADPKS010000175.1 GCF_023074175.1 Bradyrhizobium sp. 139 | reverse complement strand
CATCGACGACGTCAACCGCCATCCGGTCATCCATACCTGGTCCTACAAACTTGCCGAGGCCGCCTGAATATGATTCGAATCAAGGAAACGATCGTCTAGATGCCATCGCGCGATCTGAAGAGCGAAACCAAAGCACTAGCTCGACGAGAAGCTGTCGGCCTGACAGCAATTTCGTTGTGCCGGCAAAATCGCTCCAAGGCCGATCACTTCGCGTGACTCGCACGTGTCCTGCAAGTCGATGCTTGATGCATGAAACCTTCTCATTCCTCCATTCGGCGCAGGATTTCCGCCATTCGGGCCCCACAATTGGGGGCTATCGGCTTCGGGAGCCCCTAGGGTCTCTTCGGGATGAACGTTTCCGATAGATCAACAACGCGGAAGCGAAACGGGGGGTGAACAAATGGGCCAATTGGTGGATCGCAGGCGCCTCATGCAGGCGAGTTCCTCGGCGCTTCTGATCGGAGCGTTGGACTCCTTTAGTAGCCGGGCTTTGGCGGTACCCTCGCATGAGCTGCGAGTGTTGGTCGGTGGTGGCGATGTTGGAAAGGCGTACATCGAGGCCTATGTAAGACCATTCCAAGCCGAGACCGGCATCAAGGTGATTGCGATCACAGACCAGATCAGCTTGGCAAAATTTGATCTGATGGTGACCACGAAAAGCGTTAGTGTCGACGTTGCATCCATGAATCAGGGCTCGGCTCTAGTTGCTGCTGGGAAAGACCTTCTAGAGCAGATTGATTACTCAATTTATAGCAAGGGGGAGTTGGACGGACTCTTTGACTTCGCCAAGCAGCCGTTTGGGGTTGGTATGGTGATTTATTCCTACCTGATGGTCTACAATACAGAGAAATTCCCCGCCAACAAACCGCGGCCGACCAATTGGGCCGAGTTCTGGGATGTCAAGACGTTTCCTGGCATTCGCGCGTTGGTGTCGGGCCGCAACGGAGCGGAGGGCCCTTGGGAGGAGGCTCTGCTGGCAGAGGGTGTGTCACCGGACAAGATTTATCCGATGGACATCGACCGTGTTTTTGCCAGCCTGGACAGGATCAAGCCTCACATCCGGAAGTGGTGGACGGTGGGGTCTGAGATTCAGCAAATCATGCAGGATAAGGCGGCCGACCTTGTGCAATCTTACAGTGGACGAGCTGGAGTGGCCATTTCGCGAGGTGCTCCAATGGAGCTCAATCGAAACCAATCCAAGCTGCAGTGGGACTATTGGGTGATCCCGAAGGGCAGTCCGAATGCGCAGAATGCGCAGAGGTTTATCGAGTTCACTGCCCGGGCGGAGCGCCAAGCTGCCTTCGCGCGGCTCTTCCCGGAGGGCCCAACCAACCAGAACGCCTTCAAGTTCTTGCCGCAGGACTTAGCCCGCAAACTT
Organism: Bradyrhizobium sp. 139; assembly: GCF_023074175.1. Lineage (GTDB taxonomy): Bacteria > Pseudomonadota > Alphaproteobacteria > Rhizobiales > Xanthobacteraceae > Bradyrhizobium. The sequence goes on along the minus strand of NZ_JADPKS010000175.1, from coordinate 5,080 downwards.
CCTACCCACCCTGACTACATGGCGAACGCGATTCCCATCAATATGCAATGGTACAGCGAGCGTGGATCAGGTGGTCTGACAAACGCCGAGCGGCTCCGCGAGCGCTGGAACGAGTGGGTGCTCCGCTAGGTGCGAATCCGGGGGAGTGTGCGGGAAGAAGACGGCTCGATTGTGTGTGGCGCATCTTGATGGAGGCTGCCAAGTCGGGTGTATCGGGGGGGCATGGGCGTCCGTGCTCGTCTCCGACGACAATTTTCTGCCCAGCGGAAGCCCGCACTCTTCGCTAAGATTGTCGCGGGCGGAGTCGGTTAGGATCCGGCGTGGCGCTTCTACAGTCGGTTACGCAACTCAACGTCCTGGAGCATCAAATAGTGGCCGTGTATGTCAGAAATTCTTGTCTCAGTTGCCGAGGATGATGCATTGCAAAGCAGCCAGCTTCCCGCGCAGATTGAATTCTGCAGCGTCACGAAGATGTATGGTCCCATCCCCGCTGTCAGCAACCTGTCGCTGATCGTTCGTCGCGGCGAGTTCCTGACCATCCTCGGTCCAAGTGGTTCGGGCAAGACAACGACGCTGATGTTGCTTGCCGGCTTCGTAACGCCAAGCAAGGGTGATATTCTGATTGGCGGCAAGTCGGTTGCTGCGGTGCCTTCCTATCGCCGTGACCAAGGTATTGTCTTTCAGAGCTATGCGCTGTTTCCACACCTCACAGTGCGTCGGAATCTCGAATTTCCGCTTGAAATGCGCGGGATAAGGTCCGCGGAGAGGGCAAAGCGGGTCGAGCGCATCCTTAAGCGAGTACACCTGAATGACTTTGGCGGGCGCATGCCGTCGCAACTGAGCGGTGGTCAGCAACAACGCGTCGCGCTTGCTCGCGCGCTTATTGCCGATCCGCCGATCCTTCTGCTCGACGAGCCGCTTGGCGCGCTCGATCGCAATCTGCGCGAACAGATGCAGGTTGAGCTCAAGGGTCTGCACAAAGAGTTCGGCATCACCACTGTCTGCGTTACCCACGATCAGGACGAGGCGCTCACGCTGTCGGATCGCATCGTCGTCATGCGCGAAGGACGCATCGAACAGACGGATGCGCCGGAGGTCCTTTACGACAGGCCGGCAACACGTTTCGTGGCGAATTTTCTGGGCGAAGCCAACATCTTCGAAAATCCCGGCTTCAAGATCCAGTCCGATGTGGTGCAGCCTTCCGGCACCGTGGCCATGCTCCGGCCGGAGCGCATAGGTGTCGCTGCTCCCGCAGCGCCGCAGCACGCTGATTCAGACCTACGGCAATCCGTTACGGGGACCGTAGCCGACATGATCTATGCGGGCCCGCTGCGGAAATACCACGTGCGTGCCGGCGGCGACCTAATTGTCGTGCGCGAACACGTCGCCTCAGGTCAGCAGATATTCCGACCCGGTGACGAGGTGCGGCTGGAATGGCTTCGGTCCGACGTACGATTCGTCGCGGCGTGAAGCGCCGAGAGGATATCACGCATGAATACGCTCCAGAAACTCGCCGGAACCCCAATCTGGCTCGCTGTTCCGGCCTTCGCCATCCTGCTCGCCATCTTTGGCATTCCGATGGTCCTGCTCTTCCTGATCAGCCTCGATGCGCCGACTTTTTCTGTCGCAAACTATCAGGCCTTCTTCGGTCATGGTGCGAATGTCCGCGTGCTTTTTCAGACCATCGAGGTGAGCCTTGTAGCCACGACGCTCTGCCTTATCATCGGCTATCCCGCAGCCTATCTCATCACGGCCGTCTCAAAGGGCCTGCGAACGACGCTAGTCGTGCTAGTCGTCATCCCCTATTTAACCAGCTTCTTGGTGCGCACCTATGCATGGATCGTAATTCTCGGTGACCGCGGCCTGATCAACAATGTGTTGCGCGATCTCGGGCTAATTTCCAGCCCGCTGCAGCTCCTGTACACCCGCATGGCTGTCTATCTCGGCATGGTGCACATCATGCTGCCGTTGATGATTCTCCCGCTGGTGAGCGTCATGCTTGGCATCGACAAATCGCTGATGGCGGCAGCCCGCAGCATGGGAGCGCGGCCTTTTGCCGCTTTCTGGCGCGTGTTCTTGCCGCTCAGTCTGCCCGGCATCCGCAGCGGCTCGCTGCTGGTCTTCGTGCTCTGCCTAGGGTTCTATATCACGCCGGCCGCCCTCGGCGGGCTGCGCGATGCTATGCTGTCGACTTTCATCGCGGCGCAGGTTGAGACGTCCTTCGACATGGCGCGCACTGCCACATCGGCCTTCGTCCTTTTGGGTATTGCCGTAGTCATGCTCGTCATTTTCGGGCTCGATCTCTCCGGTCCGCGCGGCCGGGCGGCGCGGACGTCTTGGAAGTGGGTGCATTTGTTCGGCACGCCCATGCGCTATTTCAATGAGTTTGCCGCTTACTATCGGGCGAAGTACTGGAACGCCAGCCTCTATCATGCCGTGGCCAACAACCGTTGGTGGAAAATTTCTGGCACGGTTTTCGTTTTGCTCACGATGTGCTTCCTGCTGTTTCCAAGCATTGTGGTCATCATCATGTCCTTCAGCGCCGGAGAGTTCCTGCAATTCCCTCCACCGGGCATTTCGCTGAAGTGGTACCGCAGCTTCTTCGACGATCCCTCCTGGACCGGCGCTGCCTTGACTAGCATCCAGATCGGTCTTGGGGTCACGCTTCTGTCAACCATCGTGGGGACGCTCGCGGCCTACGGCCTCAACCGCACCGTTCCGCGTCTGCGCAGCTTCCTGACCTTGGTAGTCCTGGCGCCGATCACCTTTCCGAGTATTGTCGTCGGCATCGCGGCTTATCTCGGACTGCTCAAGTTCGGACTCATCGGTACGAAGACCGGCATCGCCCTTACGCATAGCCTTGGGGCCATTGCGTACGTCCTGGTAATCGTCTCGGCCACTCTGGCGAATTTCGATCGTCGGTTGGAGCAGGCGGCGATGAGCATGGGCGCCGGTCCACTGTGGACATTTATTAGGGTGACGCTGCCACTGATCAGGCCAGGCATCACCGGTGGAGCCCTTTTCGCGTTTATGCATTCCTTCGACGAAGTTGTCAAAACATCGCTGGTCAGCGGGGTATCAATCCGTACCCTTCCGCTGAAGATGTGGGAGGACATGCGTCACGAGATCGACCCGACGATCGCCGCCTTAGCGTCGCTGCTTGTGCTTCTGCCCGTGGTATGGCTAATCGCCCTTTACGTCACCTGGTGGCGATCGAGACCGAGCGCTCAGCGCGCGCTCCCAGAGCCCGCGACTTGAGCCGCCCACCCTTCAGATGTCGTCAGATGTCGTCGCGGGTTGTTGCCTCGATCGTAAAACACTCTTTCATCTCGGTCAATCACGACCTGTCTTGAAGCGTTTGATGTCAGGCTTGCCGGCAGGAAGCGCCTGCTGAGGTCAGGCATCTGACGCGCCCGCCAACTACATCGACCTTGGTCTTGCGTGCGCATTTGTACCATCAACCTCGAATACCGCCTCGCCCCCACGCAAAGCGAGGCCGGCGTCGGAAGGGCCAATCTGCCCATCGGTAGCCTCAACTATCAAGTGCTGTTTGTCAGTCGACTGTCGCGGCTGAAAAGCCCCACGACATCATTTCGGCCTGCCAGTAGGCTCGCGCTTACCTTGCCCGCTGGAGCTGAAGCCATGTGCCGCAAAGGCCGTCCAGTTAGCGCTGGTTTAACCGCGGAGGACGCGCCATCCTGCGCTAATCTGCTATGCACCTTGCCCATGCGCGCCGGGCCAGTGGACGGGATGATGGGCCCATCGCTTGCCAGAGGCGCCTTGATATATCGGATAGGGGCCGCGGTTCAGTCGCTTTTGCCCCTTGAGAAAATTACGCGGGGATACTCAGCCGTACATCACACACGCTTTATCGTATAGTTCGTAAGGCTTGAAGCCTTCATACACGCGCATCGGCGAAATGTCCGCGATTTTCCACAGCGCGACACTCCGTGCCCGGTATCTCCACCGAAATCTGGTGCCTCGAATATGGCGCTCCACAGCAGAGCGAGCTTCGTGACCGAGAAGCTGAATGACGTCGAAGCTGACTGCTATCGTCGCCATGATCGTCGGCGCTACGATCGGGCTCGCCGCACATTCGGATAGGTGTGGCACTGGATGCTCGCCTCGGAGGCAGGCATGCATAGTACGGGTCGACTACCTCAAGCGCCGATGTTGTCGTCTCTCTTCCGCTTCAGCGACACCGTGACCAGCATACTGATGAGCTCCCACGAAGATGATGGAAAATGCGCCTCGTTGTCCCTCCCATTAGGGAGTCAGCGTATTCGTCGCTACGGTTATCGGCGTCATCGATTTGTAGTCGCCATCTCGGGGGCGGTGAGCTGATTGCTTCGTTGCACCGATCCCCTATATTCTGGTCAATCGCGTCCAGGCAAGCACGATTCCCCGGCGCTGTAAGGAAATTCGTATGCAACGACGCGGGCTTTTCCGATCTACGACGGGGCAAGCGAAGCGATTCGCCTCAACGCCATGAGCAATCTCATCGTGCGGCGTCAGCAGTGACTCAGCGACCCAAGCGCGATGCTTGATGCATAAAAGCATCGCATTTCTCCCATTTCGCCCAGAGTTTCGGCCGTGCGATGCCCCACATTAGAGGGACCCGGCTTCAGTTCGCGCTATACTTATCTAAGCATCATGGTGGACGACCATCGTCACAACATCACGCAAAGGCGGTCAACAAACGCGACGGTTTTGCCGCCGTGGATTGCAAGGGAATTACTAAGCGAACATAGTCGTGGTCGCAGCGTAAGTGCCTTCGAGTAGGCGAGGGTCCGACGCCTCGTCGAGCCATCATTGCGTTTCTAGCTATTCGTCCCCGCATGCAGGGAACGAAATGAGGGGGAGGTAAAGCGGCGTGAACTTTGACATCGCACAGCAAACGGCTTCTGTCGTATTTTCTGACAGGTATCTGGAAGCCAGAGAGAAATTCGTGGCTGCGGTGCCCACGTCAAGATCGTATCCGTGCAGCTCAAAGGGGCCATCAGGCGAGGCTCTGTTCACGGATGTGGCGTATTTTGGCAGCCCGGACGCCAGGAAGCTCCTGATCCTGATTTCCGGCACG
>NZ_JADPKS010000025.1 GCF_023074175.1 Bradyrhizobium sp. 139 | reverse complement strand
TCCTGCCATGATGTCGCTCCTCATTGCGCCAATCGCAAACGAGGAATCCGCCAACACCCAATCAGTTCCGACGCAGATTTCTTGGAATCGATCGTCTAGTCCTCGCTGGACGCCGCGGAGCGATTGCGCAGATCGGCCTGCGACAACAGGAAGAACAATGCGCGCTCGCCATGATATTTGGCGGACGGCCGGGTGCGCTCGAAGCCATCGGCAAATATCTTGCCGGACTGGTCGCACACCTGCCATCGCCAGCCAAACCGCTTGCGCCTGGTGAGGATCACTTCGAACATGCCGACGCGCCTGGTCCCCTGCTCCTGCCGGTTTCGCAAGGCATACGCCTGCTCCGGCCCCCGTTTGACGGATGCCCGACATATAACGCAGCAGGACGGAAAGAGAAAAAAATTAATTATCGGAAACAGGTATCTTGCACGGCTGTGACGAAGTCGCGACGCTTGTGGAATAAGCCGATGGTGCCGGTGCTTGTCGGCCCTCCGACGCAGTTTGGTAGCGCTGATTGAGGTATTCAAAACGGAAGACAAAATGGCGTGGCGGAGAGCATCTGCTTTAGCGGTAACGGGAGATGGGACATTCGTGCGCTGGATGAGAAGTATTGCGCCAGGCGCGAAGTCCAGCGTCGGGCCGCATGCGGCATCATCGCTTAGGCACTAGCGCGCGACGACTTCCACTTCGCCGTCGACGCCGTTGACGACGTTGAAGCCGCGCTCGTAGACCTTGCCCTCGTTCTTGGCGATGGCGCGGTATTCGCCTTCGGAGAGCACGACGCGCGGGAAGGCGCCGATCGATTCCTTGATGACGTCACCGCCCGGGGTCAGCACCGACCAGGCGGTGTTGGCGAGCGCCTCGCCGCCCCTGTCGCTGACCAGCTTGAGCGTGATCACGGCGGCGCGGTGGGTGATGGTGACGTCGGTGAGTTTGCCGGCCTGGACGCGGATGTCCGAGCGCACCACCGAATTGGCGTCGCCATAGTTGGAGATGATGTAGTAGGTGCCCTCCGGTATCAGCACGACGTCGCCGGCGGCGACGTTCGGCACCAGCGAGGCGCGCTCGCCGGACTCGAACTGGCTGCCCTTGTAGATCGCGAACGAGATCTGGTTCTGCGGAATGCGGCTGGTGCCAACGCGGCCCTCGATGCGCAGGCCGCCGGCCGGCAGCAGGAAGGATTCGCGGTCGGTCTCGGCCTTGAGGCTGACGGTGCGCACCGCGCTGACGAGACCGAAGGCGACGTGCACGACGTAATTGCCCGGCGGCAGCACGATGTTGGGCGTGGCGTTGCGGTCCTCGCGGATCAGCTTGAAGGTGCCGTTCTCGTCGGGACGATCGGCAAACACGCGCCAGACCAGGCCGCTGGTGATCGGGGGGGTATCCTTGCCGTATTTGGCGGTCAGCGACAGCACGGCCTGGCCGGGCGCGGCCGCGTTGAGCGGCGGGGCCGACGGCACGCTCGCCGTGGGCGGCGGCATGCTGGGCGTTGCCGGCTGCATCAGGGTCGGCGGCAGGCTCGGAGGCCCGGCGCCCGGGCCAGGGGGTGGCGCCAGGCTGACGGCGCCGCCCGGGTCGGGCACCGAGGCGGGCGGCACCGGCGGCGGACGATCGGAGAAAAACTGCGCCTGGGCAGTGCCTTGGCCGAAGGTAACTTGGCCGAGGGTAACGATCGCAGCAACCATTAGCGCCGGCAGCAGCGATGTGCTGCGCCGCCATCCAATGATGCCGTCACCCCCGAGAGTCATGCCACATGCTTTTCACCGAAAACGCGGCAAATTCAAGCCTCTGAAATCCCAAGAAGTACGGCTCCGATACGGTTCTTTGGAACCCGGTTGACGCCTGCGTGATTAGTCCTGAGGTAACCGTCCATCGCCATACTCCTGCCCCGTGCCTTACCCAAACCGGCATAAACCATGCCTCGCCCCGGTTTTGGCGGAGTGCAGGTTTCTGGCGGAGTGCAACTGCGGTGCCTAGTCTGATCAGTGAGGCCGGCCCTGGCGGAGGAGAGTTTTGGTGCTGGATATGTTGAGGGGTCGGGGCGCGAACGGCTCCAATGGCGAGAAGGTCGGTCTTGGCAGCGTCAGACGGCCGGTCGTTGGCCTTGCACTCGGCGGTGGCGCGGCGCGCGGCTTTGCCCATATCGGCATCCTGAGAACCCTCGCTGCCAATGGCATCGTACCCGACGTCGTGGTGGGCACCTCGATCGGCGCAGTGGTCGGCGGCCTCTATGCGGCCGGCAGGCTCGACACCCTGGAAGACTGGGGGCGCAGCCTCCAAGGCATGCGCAACATCATCGGCTATCTAGACATCCGCCTCAACGGCTCCGGGCTGATCGGCGGCGAAAAGCTCGCCACCCGGCTTGAGCATGCGGTCGGCCAGACCCTGATCGAGGATCTTCCGATCAAATTCGCCGCGGTCGCAACCGAGGTCCGCACCGGCCACGAAATCTGGCTGACCCGCGGCCGCGTGGTCGACGCGATGCGCGCCTCCTATGCGCTACCCGGCATCTTCTCGCCGGTCCTGATCGGCGACCGCTGGCTGGTCGACGGCGCGCTGGTGAATCCGGTGCCGGTCTCGGCCGCGCGCGCGCTTGGCGCCGAAATCGTCATCGCCGCAAATCTTTCCAGCGACATCTTCACGCATTCCACGACGATCTATTCACACGGCGCGATGCCCGACCCGGCCCCGCCTGTGGTCGAGGAGACGACGCCCAAGCGACGCTTTCCGAGACTGTTCTCGCCGGAAAAAACCATGAAGCGCGAGTTCTTCGGCGGCGTCGGACGGCCCGGCATCTCCTCGGTGATGGTCGACGCCTTCAACATCATGCAGGACCGCATCACCCGCGCGCGCCTCGCAGGCGATCCGCCCGATCTTCTGATCACGCCGCGGGTCGGCCAGTTCGGCTGGTTCGACTTCCATCGCGCCGAGGATCTGATCGCGCACGGAGTGCGTGCGGCCGAACGCGCGCTGGATTCGATTCAGGAGGCCATCGAGGTGCTCGCGCCGGCGCCCGCGGGCAACGCGCCCAAAACGGACGCGTCCAAGGCGGACGAGTGAGGCCGCTCAGGCCGTCTTGATGTAGTCGCGCAGGGCCTCCTGCTCGGCTTCGTATTCCTGGACTCGGCGCTTGACGATGTCGCCGATCGAGATCAGGCCGACCACCTTGCCGCTGTCGATGACGGGCAGATGGCGGAACTTGCCGGTGGTCATGATCTCCATGAGCTCGGCGACCGTGTCGGTCTCCTTGCAGGTCACGACCTTGCGGGTCATGACCTGAGAGATCGGCTCTTCCAGCGCGCCGGCGCCGCGTTCGCCGATCACGCGCACGATGTCGCGCTCGGACAGGATGCCTTCGAGGCGGCTCTGGTTCATCACCAGCACCGCGCCGATCTTCTTCTCACCGAGCAGCTTGACCGCCGCAGCCAGCTTGGCGTCGGGCTCGACGCTCATGATCTGGTGGCCCTTGGTATTGAGAATGGAACGTACCGTCATTGTCGCCTCCCTGAATCGGATCCGTCCGCTGCTCGCGGTCCGGACTTGTTCTTCGAGTCTTCAACTAACAGTTTAGGCGCCGGTTTCACGCTCAGGCGCTTTGCGAAGGACCGCCGCTAGCGGCTTGTCACTTGGGAACATTCTTCTCGGGAATGATGGATGAATTCGGGCGGCGCCGCAAGCGCTGCTTCAAATACGGTTTGAAATGTCCTGTGATGACGCATCCGCAGCATCGTTTCGCACGCGCGGCACGGGATCGAACAGCGCGAACAGCAGAAGGCCTGCGAAAAAGCCGCCGATATGCGCCTGCCAGGCGACGCTTGTGGTTTCGGAATCGACGCCGATCGCGCCGACGCCGAAGATGATGTTCATGCCGAACCACACCGCGAGGAAGCCGACCACCCGCCTGTCGCGCAGCGCACGCGACAGCGGCAGCGCCGGAACCCTTGCGGCGGTGTCGGCGTCCGATCGGCTGAATGACAGGAAGCTGCCGCGGGCAAACGCAAAGCGGATCGCCGCCGCCATCGCGCCGGACACGGAGGCCGAGGCGCCGATCATCGGCGCCACCGCGTGCTCATGGGTGATCAGATGAGCGAGCGCGCCGGCCGCCGCCGTCACCGCGAGAAACAGGAAGAACCTGATCGCGCCAAAGCGCCGCGCCAGCGCGCTGCCGAACGGCAGCAGCCACAGCACGTTGAAACCGAGATGGGTCAGATTGGCGTGCAGCAGCGAATAGGTGACGAAGGTCCAGACTTTGGCGCCGGTACCGCCGGGGATCTGCAGATTGAGCAGCGAGGAATCGTAGCGCTTTGGGATGAAGCCGAAGACGTCGATGGTCCAGTTCTCGATCTCCGGCGGCAGCAGCATCCGCAGATGGATCACCGCCAGCAGGATGATGTAGGCGGTCAGCGCGACCGGCAGCGTCAGGATCGGCTCGCGCGGAGCCTCCTCGACGACGGCCGGCACGTCCTGCGCCAGATTTTGCGGCGGAGGATCTTGCGGCGGAGAATTTTGCGGGGAATCCAAGGCAGCTTCGCTTTCAGGGCGATCGGAGCGACAATCTTGGAGATAGTCGCCTTTGCCCACCCTGTGCAAGTGCACAAAAGGAAAAGGCAGGGCCCTGGGAAAGCCCTGCCTGTCCGTGTCGGCCTTCTGGGAGGCGGAGGAATAAGGTGTATCCCCACCCTCCCCGCGGCCCGCGACCAAACTGTTTGACGCCTGTGTACAGGCCTCGCCGAGAACCTGGATGAAAGCGGCGAGGCGTGCGACCGCGATCACCATAGCAGCGGGGCGTCGGGCGGAAAGCGCATAGTTAATTTAACGTTAACGACGCAAAGACGGCCTCCGGGGATGCGAAAACGCCTCCGCGGCATGGACGCTGCAAATCCCCTCCTGCACAACAACACAGGGATCGAGGGTGCACTGAAGCGGGACAGGTTTGTTCCGTGAGGTTGCGCCCCGAGGCGAGCGTTCAGTCATGAAACATCCGTCGAGCCGCGCGTTCTTCGCCTATTGGGACAAGAAGCGCGGTACTGCGCGGGCCCCTGACAGGGCCGACATCGATCCGGCCGCCGTCCGCGGCCTGCTCGGCGACATCTTCGTGCTGTCCTGCGAGCAAAACCTCGGCTTCCCGTTCCGCGTCGCCGGCACGCGCGTCTGCGCGCTTGCGGGAACGGACCTGAAGGACCAGAGCTTTGCGGCGCTGTTCACCGACGCCAGCCGCAGCGAGATCGAGGAGATCACGACCATCGTCGCCGACGAGACGCTCGGCGCGATCGCCGGCGTCACTGCGGCGCGCGAGGACGGCAGCAAGGCGCATCTCGAGCTGCTGCTGCTGCCCTTCAACGCCCGCCCGCATACGCCGGTGAGCGTCACCGGCGTGCTTGCGCCGTTCGACGACGAATGCGGCGCGCTGTCCGCGCTCACCCTCACCTCCTGGCGCTATCTGCATCAGCCGGAGAAGCTGCTGCCGCGGGCGATCCGCAAATTGCAGATCGCACGCGGGCTGATGGTGTATGAGGGACTGCGGTAGGCAGCTCCTCACATCGCCGTCACGGCATCGCCAGATGCCAGGCGCCGTTCAAAAAGCCGTCGCCGCTGATATCGCCGGGCTTGGTGTCCTTGGCGAAGGTGTAGAGCGGCTTGCCCTTGTAGGCCCATTGCCTGGAGCCGTCGTCGCGGGTGATGACGGTGTAGCCGTCAGCCGCGGCATCGCTCGCCTCGGCCTTCAGCACCGGCCAGTTTGTCGCACACGGGCCGTTGCAGGCCGACTTGCCGTCCGCATCCTTGTCGAAGGTGTAGAGCGTCATGCCCTTGGCATCGGTGAGCACGTTGCCCTTGTCGGACTTGCCGGTCTTGGCCGGCGGCGCGGCGAAGGCAGCGGGGATGATCGCGAGCGATATTGCGAGCGTGAGTGCGAGGCGGATCGAGGACGTCATGGTATCTCCTGTCATGCAGTTGGCTTGCATGGGTAGGACGCCGCGCAACGTTTCCTATTCCTGGGACGGCGGCAAAGATATTTTTCGCTGCGCGCATCTGCGCAGCGGAATAAACTGGAATGAGTGAGGCGGACCAACGGATCGACATGAGCAAGCCGCATTGGCGTCCCGCGTGCACCTCCGACCTGCCCGCGATCAGCGCCATCGCAGCGCGCATCCATCCGGACCTCGCTGAGCGTCCCGAAGTGGTTGCGGAGAAGATGCGGCTCTATCCCGATGGCTGCCGCGTGCTCGTCGCCGGTGAAGATATCGCCGGCTATGGCCTCACGCATCCCTGGACGCAGAACCGGATTCCGCCGCTCGACGGCTTCCTCGAACGATTGCCCGATGATGCGGATTGCCTCTACGTGCACGACGTCGCTGTGCTGCCGCACGTTCGCGGCGGCGCTGCGCGCGACTATATCGCGGCGGTCGCGGAGCTGGCGCGCGCGTCAGGCATCACAACGCTCGCGCTGGTCTCGGTCTACGGCACACGGCCGCTGTGGGAACATCTCGGTTTTCGGCCCGTCACGGCGGATGCGGACCTGCGCGCAAAGCTCGCACCCTACGGCGATGGCGCGACCTACATGCTCCGCGATCTCGCTGCGACGTAACGTCCCCTCTCCGGCCGCCCGGCTTACGCGGGCGTAACGTCACCAATCGCGACATCTCGCCCACTTACATGAAGCAGACCGACCCCCGCTACAATTCGGCGCTGCGTGATGCCGGCGGAGGTGGTGGAGGTGGTGGAGGTCTACGGGGTGACCGGCGCAGTGACGCATTTCCGCCCCGGCATGTCGCTAGGAGGCTTTTCGCGGGTGTTGGAGCGGGGGTTTTG
>NZ_JADPKS010000024.1 GCF_023074175.1 Bradyrhizobium sp. 139 | reverse complement strand
CTGCTGCCTTGGGACTGGAAGAAAACCCCTGTTCAGTCCGCGGCCTGATCGGGCCACCGCGCCAACGCGGTTATCCCGCGGCCCTCACCGGACGGTTACGTTACTCAGCCCTGTGCGCGCGACAAGAAGACGGGCCTGCCGCATGCGCATGCAGCGTTTGCGCAAATGAAGGATCGCGCGCGAGCGTGCGAGTTCATTTGCGCGCGCGGCGGAGAAGAATTTTGAGCGCTTTGGTTCGGCTCGAGCGGAAATAACGCGTTTTCACGCTGCGTCACGTCGAGACATGACGGGCAATTTGCCGTGGTCTCACGCACACGTGATGTTTGCGAGTGAGAGCGGGAACCAAGTGGAGGCGACACGATCGCGTGATCAACGATTCGCGATCACTCTCGTTAAGTTTGCGTCACACCGGGAACAGGGCCGCGCGAGATCACTTACGATTGCGGCGTGGGTGACACTGGGCGCGACGCTCAGCCGCGGTGCCCGCCTGGGCATCCCGACCCGATCACGCCCATCGGCGCCGGTCGCGCTCTTGCAGTGACCGGCCTGATCCCGCCAAATCGTTCCTGAGCGCGTGAGTGCTGACGTCGCCGGAAAGGGGGCGCTACTGCGCGCCCGATCCGCCCTGCACGATCTTTTCGTTCAGCTTCAGGTCCACGGTCTCGACCGTGCGGTCGATCTCGGCATTGGGCGTGCCGAGCTGATGCGAGATCAGCTTCACCAGGAGGTCGACGCGCTCGATGAAGGGCGCGCCGCTCGCGACCGCGCGCGCGGCCGATGACGGCTTGAGCAGGCTTTCGGCGGCCTTGGCGTATTTCGCGAACGGCACCTGATCCTGCGGATCGGCGCCGAGGCGGCGGGCGATCGCGTCGACATGGTCGTAGATCGTCTGCGAGCGCGCGAGATCGCCGTGCACGGCGTCGCGGATCGATTGCGGCTCGTGCGGCGTGATGCAGCGGTAGTTGCCGGTGAGCAGCATCGACCATTTCGCCAGCGGCACGAACAGCGAGTCGAATACCTTCAGCTTGACCGGCACGTCATGGTCATCGAGGGTCACCGCGTCGATGTCGGCTTCGAGCTCGCGCAGCACCTTGTTGTGCTTCTCGTCTGCGAAGACCGACGCCTTGAAATTCGTGGGCAGGCCGACATGAAGCACGTTCGCGGCCTCTTCCGGCGGGCGGAAGGCCTGCGGGTCGGGCGAGCACAGCGTCACCAGGCCCGGCTCGAAGCGCTCCCACACTTGCGCGTTGGTGTAGGCCTCCTCAAGATCCATGTCTGCGAGGGAGGGGATCCGCTTCAGGTAGGGCAGCGGCGGCATGTTCATGATCGACAGGCACGGCAGCTTCGCCGCAGCGATCTTGACCATGAGAACGCGGACCGTATGGTTGGTGTATTGCGGCTCCTGCATCGCAAGGCCGACCATGTCGTAGCGGGAGAGGTCGACATTTGCCGGCGTCACTGCATCGAGCTTGCCGGGCAGGCGGCGCGAGAAGATGGCACGGTGCACCGCCTCGTCGCGCAGCTTGATGCGCACCTCGGTACCGTCCCGATTGATCAACTCTGCCGTTTTTGAGCGGCAAACCAGGGTGACGTTGTGTCCGGCCATCAGCAGCTTCGTGCCCAGCAGCGAGCCGTAAGAAGCCCCGAGAATCAGGATGTTACGCGCCATATTCCGTCCCTTTGACAAAACTTGTGCGGTTTTTGAGCCCCGGCCGTCATCCGAGGGCGAATTGCCGGCATGTAAAGCGAAGTCCCCGGCGATGGCAACTGGGATAATGGATACAAGGAGGCGCCAGTGATCTTCGCCAGCCCGATGGAGCGACTTGCCCGCCATAGCGTGCATCGTGCGGAGAGCTGTCCGGGAGCGCTCGCAGGATATTCCACTTTGCCGAATTCGGAAATATCGAGTGCGGGCAGGGCGCCGGGTGTGCCTATGACGGAGTGTCCCTGTGACTTTGTGGCGACGTGTGGATGAGTCGCGCCGATGGTTCGTCTCGTCAGCTTTTGGTCCCACGTCGACAGCCGGCATCGATAAGCGGCAATCCGTTGCACCTTGCGCCGCATCGCGATGGCGGCGCGCTGGATGTGGCCATGAGCTTCACGCTGAGTTTTATCATGAGAATTCACGCTGAGAGCACATAGTTGTGCCTGCTCCGTCATCAAACGGAATCTATAATCTAATCGCCGCCGCAACTAAAAACTACAAAACCCGGACCACCGCTCTCCTTTCCCGAATCGCGCCGCGCTCCATCAACACGACTGGCCGCATGACCCGACGGGCAAAACACCTGCGAAGCTGTCAATCCGCGCGCGCGAAAATATTCCACTTTACCGAAATTCGGAAACGGCGTATGTATCGCGCATCCCGGCTCATCTTGAGGGACGATCTTGTGTCGTCACGTTTCGCGAGCCGGGCTTGCGGTGGACGCGGCAGCGTCGGGCGCGAGAGGTTAAGGGCAGGGCGGATTGCTCTCCGTGAGCCCGAGGCTTCGCGCGGACGGACGGCGCTGTCAGGTTTGTCTCGCCAGCATTCTTCCGGCAACGTCGACAACGTCGGGAGATAATGTGGCGAGCAAGCGAACCGTGCGTACGGCAAAACCGTGTGGTCCTGGCCGTCGTTGCTACGGTCAAGCTCTTGCGGAGGCGGCATTTGCGTCAACCGGCGCGGTGTCGGCGACTTTCGCTGGGGTGAGGGAGGCCAGAAGGAACTCGGCTCCCGGGAGAGCACGGCATAAGCCGTCCAACCATCGCGCAGGGAAGGCCGTGTGTTGGGCTCACCTGTATGCTGCTGTGCGGTTTTTCTGCGTGTGTTTTTCGCGCAGCGGACCGCGGGTGCCAGCCGGCACCCGGTCTTCCCTGCGCTCTCTTGGCTCAAGAGGGTGGAGCGACCAAGCAAAACTCGGGCAAATTGCGCCGCGAGGGCGCGAAGCTGTGTCTGGAAGTTGAAACGAGAGGAAGGCGTAGGATGGGTAGAGCACTTGCGAAACCCATCATGCTCCCGCGTGGATGAGACCTGATGGGTTTCGCTTCGCTCTACCCATCCTACGGGTGAGATGCGCGTTGGTGACGAGGCCCCTTGCTCCGCCATTGCGAGCCAACGGGGCCGCGCTACGCGCGGACCCGTTGGCTCGCAATGACGACGTGGAGGGAGTGTGCATCTCAGCTTAGTGTTCGTGCCCCGGACGTAGCGCAGCGCTACTGCGAGGGTGCAGCGGCAGAGCCGGGGCCCATCTCACCGCGTGTTGCCAAGTCGCGTCTTTCGTCAGGCCGCGCGCTCCTGCCTCACCCCTGGCTCGCCACGCGCATGACGTTTTTGACTCATGTGACGTCGTATCATGCGCGACGAAAAGCTTTCGTTACGCACGTTTCAGGCGAGCTTCGGCAAATAACTTCACCCTTCGATAGATCGAACCGAACGGAGCATTTTCACATGTTGTCCGATGGACAAGCTCGTCCCAACGCGACCGCTGATGTTTCCGCGGCGGCGAAAGCGGCTCTGGAAGCGCGCGATACAAACACGACAGGGACAGCCAAGCCCGCTGCAAATGCAAAGGTTGGGTCGGCTGCGGCGAACGACGAAACTCTGGCGAAAGAGGCGCTCGAGGGGGTGAAGCGTATTCGCGCCAAGGCGCGCTTCGACAAGATGGGGATACCGAAACCTGCGCCGACCGTGATCAAGCCGGCAATGATCGTGGCCAAGCCGCCGCTGCCGCGTCCGACATGGGTCGCGCCGCCCGCAACATTGGCAATCGCTGCGATCCTGGTGGTCTGCGCCTGCACCGGTGTGATCGCTTATCTGACCACGCAGCCCGCCCAGAGCAGCGTTGCGGCCAACACGGAGATCAGGAACCTGCGCGAGACGGTCGCGCAGCTGCGCAAGCAGGTGTCGGGCGTGTCCGAAAATCTCGACGGCCTGCGCACCGCGGTCGATCAGTCGAGCAAGGCGACCAACGATCGCTTCGGCAGGTTCGGCGAGAATCTGGACCGTATCGAGCGGGTGAGCTCGTCCTCGACGGTGAAGCTCGACAAGCTGGCCCTGGCTCAGGCTCAAGCCCCGGCGCCGGCGGCCGTTGCCTCGCAGCCGCCCTCCCAGACGATGCCGATGATGGCCTCGGTTGCCGCGCCCGAGATCACGGGTTCGGTTCCTCCGTCGGCGCCGCGCAAGGCGGTCGAGGGCTGGTCGGTGCGCCAAGCCTATGAGGGGATTGCGATCCTGCAAGGCCCGAACGGCGTCATTGAGGCCATGCTGGGACAGCAGGTGCCCGGCCTTGGCCGCATCGAAGAAATCAAGAACGAGAACGGCCGTCTGGTGGTGGAGTCCAGCGGCGGTGTCATCTACTCGTCACGCAAGGCGACGCCGTGATCGAAGGCCATCTACTGGCGGTGATGCTCGAAGCTGGTGCATAGCAGATCGGCCTCCGCCTCCGCGATCGGCGCGCGAAACAGGCGGCAGCTGAACTCGACGTTCGGCTTGCCGTCCGTGGGGGAGCGATCTTCGCGCAGGAAGATGCATCGCTTGCAGATATCCGAGCCGCTCGAGCTCGCCGATGATGAAAGAGGCGGTGCCGCGCGTGGTGCCGACGTAGCTCGCGAGCGCCGAGGGCGTCCGCGAGAAGCGGTTGGCGCGGGAGAGAAAGCGCAAGGCCATCCATTCGCGGTCGCGCAAGCCATGCTTGCTGCCTTCGAACCACAGGATGCGGGCCATCTGTCCCAACAATTCAATCGCTTCGCGAGCTAAAATCATCTCAAGTCCGGATCGGATAAAGCTTTATTCAATGGCGTCTTTGGTCGCGCAATCCGGGCGGGCGAGACGAAGCTGTCGAGCGATGCTTCGCGCGAAGCGGACGACCAACGGCGCTTGGAAGACGCTTCTCCGTTCTGGAGATGGAACTTTCGGATGTGGAACTAGAGCGTCACACAGAAAGTTCGAGTAAATCGCACGACTCAACTCTTCTGAAAATTTCAGTCAAATGACGGAGGGTCGCACGCAAGATTCCGATCAAGTGCCGCGTGCGAGCAACATGATGTGTCGTTACGGCCACTGCGGAGCCCATTTGTTGCCGCAGGACGTTTCGAATCGCGCGAACAGGCGGAGCGCCGGCACGCGTGGCGGTGCAAATGGCGGTAAGAGAACTGCCCGTTGCAGTTAATGGATATTGGGCTGCAATGCAGCCAGCCGGTTAAATCCGAAATACGATCGCCATAGGCAGAACGCGCTGCATGTGTCGCCGATACCGGACTTCCTGACAGACAGCTCGCAGGCTGGTGATTTGCGTTTCGCCGGCAACCGTCGACGAATGCGTCGCCTCAAGGATCGGGGTCAGGCATCAGGAAGGATGAACCGATGAGCATCGAAATCACCATGACATCCGACGTCGTCGGGCTGACGAAGGTCGCCCCGGTCTCACGTCGCGGCTTCATGAGCGCCACCGCGGCCGTCGCCGCCGGCTACACGCTCGCGGCCGGGCCGGTCCGTGCCGAGGTGATCACGACCGACACCAGCGGCCTCCAGGCCGGCGACGCCAGGATCAAGGTCGGCTCCGAGGAGATGCCTGCCTATTTCGCTCGCCCCGCCGGCAACACCAAGGCGCCGGTGATCGTCGTGGCGATGGAGATTTTCGGCCTGCACGAATACATCAAGGACGTGACACGGCGCCTGGCCAAGCTCGGCGCATTCGCGATTGCGCCTGACTATTACTTCCGCAAGGGCGTCGACCTGACCAAGATCAGCGATATCAAGGACCTGCTGCCGGTCGTCAATGCCAAGCCGGATGCCGAGCTGTTGTCCGATCTCGATGCGACCGTGGCATGGGCGGGCTCGCAAGGCGGCGATACCACCAAGCTCGGCATTATCGGCTTCTGCCGCGGCGGCCGCACCGTCTGGGAATATGCGGCCCACGGCGGCACGCTCAAGGCCGGCGTCGCCTTCTATGGTCCGCCGGTCGATGCGCCCAATCCGCTGTGGCCGAAGAGCCCGATGCAGCTCGCGCCCGAGATGAAGGCGCCGGTGCTCGGCCTCTATGGCGGCGCCGATACCGGCATTCCCGTGGCCCAGGTCGAGCAGCTCAAAGCGGCGCTCGAGCAGAACAAGAAGACGGCGGAATTCAAGATCTATCCGGGGGCGCCGCACGGCTTCCATGCCGACTACCGCGGCAGCTACCGCAAGGATGCGGCGGAAGATGCCTGGAAGCAGGCCCAGGCCTGGTTCAAGAAATATGGCGTGTTGAGCTGACGTCGCAGCATGATCCGGAAAACTGTGCAGCGGTTTTCCGACAAGATCATGCTCAAATAATTCAAGAGGGCGGCCCAATCGGCCGCCCTCCTTCTATTGCGGCGTGCCGATCTCATTTCACCATCGCGCCATAGACGATGTCCTGCACCTGCTCACGATAATATTTCCGCAGCTCGCCCGGCGCGGCCGTTCCCACCACCACCACGAGACGCTCCTTGGGATCGCAGAAGAACTGCGTCCCGTACGCGCCGTTCCAGGTGAACTCGCCGGGATTGCCGGGGACCGACGACAATCCCTCGCCGGTGCGGACAGCGACTGCGAGGCCAAAGCCGAAGCCGGCGCGATGCGGCTCGATGTTCGCCACGTTGTTCTTGATCTCGGGACCGAGATGATTGATCGTCATGTGATGCACGGTCTTGGGACCGAGGATGCGCTGGCCATCGAGCGCGCCGCCGTTGAGCAGCATCTGTCCAAAGCGGATGTAGTCGCCGACGGTCGCGAACGAGCAGGCGCCGCCGCAGTCGAATTTTGTCGGCGTGTCCAAAAGCTTGATGGCTTGCGGTTTGCCGGTCAGCGGATCGTTGGCGAACGGGCGGGCGAGGCGAGGGCGCTGTGCGTCGGTCGGATGGAAGGTGGCGTCCTTCATCCCGAGCGGCTGCCAGACATTGGCGGCGAGATAGTCGCCGAGCTTCTGCTCGCTGACCTTCTCGACGACAGCGCCGAGCACGTCGATCGAGAAACCGTATTCGAATTCGGTCGACGGCTGATGCGCCAGCGGCAGCTTTGTGATGCGGTCGATGAACGCCTGGGTGTCGCCTTCGATCGCCGGCGCGGTGCCTTCCGGATATGCTCGCGCAAGCGTGCTGGAGCTGTCCGGGCGACCGCCATACATCAGACCGGACGTGTGTCGGTACAGGTCGTGAATGAAGATCGGTGACGCCTGCGGTTCGAGTTTCAAAGAACCGTCGCCCTGCTGAACGCCGACCTTCATGTCGGCAAAGCCGGGATAATAGTCGGACAGCTTGGCCTGGAGCGGCAGTTTGCCCTGTTCCATCAACGTCAGGCCAGCGACCGCCGCCATCGGCTTGGTCATCGAGGCCAATGCGAAGATCGCGTCGACAGGCATCGGCGTGCCCTTGTCCGGATCGAGCATGCCATAGGCCTTGTAGTGCACGAGCTTGCCGTCCCGCGCCACCGCCACGACGGCGCCGGGCACGCGCTTGGCGGCGATCTCGCGGGCGAAGAAATCGTCGAGCCGGACAAGGCCCTGTTTGGAGAAGCCCACATCGTCGGGATTGGTTTCGGGCAGCGGTGCGGCGCGCGCTACGCCGAACGTGATGACGGCAGCCGCCGTCGCGATCATGGCGATCGTCTTCATTGTATCCTCCCAAGCGCGAGCTCGTTATGCAGTGGCCCGCTCGGTGATTAGATCACGACCGCACCGGCGCGAAGTCAAGCGCGGGCAAGGCAAGTCTGGGACGCGTCGAAGGTGCCCGAACCCTATCGCCCTTCCCCCGTGCGCCACAGCGCGTCGAGGCCGTGCCGGTAGGTCGGGCAGGCCAGCTTGACGCCGAGATCTCGCTTCAATCTCGCGTTGGAGACACGGGCGCTGCTGGCATAGAAACTGCGGGCCATCGCCGACATCTCGGCGGTCTCGAACGGCTCCTCGGGCGGCGGCGCAACGTTCATCAGCTTTGCCGCATAAGCGATCACGTCCTGCGGCGGAGCCGGCTCGTCGTCGCACACGTTCCAGGTGCCGCCGTCACTGTGCTTCACCGCCGCCAGGATGGCGCTCGCGATGTCGTCGGCGTGGGTGCGGTTGAAGACCTGCCCCGGCTTGATGATGCGCCGGGCCGTGCCCGCCCGCAACATCACCAGCGCATTGCGGCCGGGGCCGTAGATGCCCGCAAGCCGCAGGATCGCGACATCGCCGCGCGCCGTGTCCGTCCAGGCCTGCTCCGCCGCGACTCGCATTCGCGTGCGGTCGAGGGTGGCCTGCGGCGGTGTGCTCTCGTCCACCCATCCGCCGGCGTGATCGCCATAGACGCCGATGGTGGAGAGATAGACGATCTTCCGCCGCCGGCCCGCGAGCGCGTCGGCAAAGGCCGTAACTGCGGGATCCCCCGCGCTGCCGGGCGGGATCGATATGAGAAGGACATCGGCGTCGCGGACTCTCTCCACCGCCTCGCGTGCCGGACTGCCGCCGGAAAAGGCATGCACCTCGATGCCGGGAAGGTCGCTCCGCTTTCCGGGATCGCGCACCGTGCCGGCGATATGCGAGAAGGTGCCGCCGAATCGGCGGACGAAATGCCGGGCACTGTAGCCGAGGCCAAGGATGAAGAGCCGCATGCGTCTCCCGTGCTGGTCAGAGTTCCCGCTCGCGCCGCAGCGCGCCTTTCGCTCATAAGAGATTTTTGGGTCCGGCAAAAGATATTGCAATTTTACTCGCCCGCCAGTGCAGGCGATGATCGCTTGTCAGGAGGGAGGCGTCGGTGATGCAGGCAGAAGCGCCGGCCGCAGTGCTATGCGATGCCGCGGAGTTGATCCGGCGCGCCGCCGCGCTGATCTTCGATGTCGACGGTACGCTGGCCGAGACGGAAGAGTTGCATCGGCAGGCCTTCAACCACGCCTTCGTTCGCCACGGTCTCGACTGGGAGTGGGACCGGGCCGTCTACAGGGACCTGCTGCGTGTCACCGGCGGCAAGGAGCGCATGCGCGCCTTCCACACAAGGCTGCGGGTCGCCCCGCCATTGCCGGATGCGGATATCGCAGCCCTTCACCGCATCAAGTCCGCGCGTTACGCCGAACTGATCGAGACCGGCTGCTGCCCGCTGCGGCCGGGCGTGGCGGATCTGCTCGCTGCGGCCAAGGCGCGAGGCCAGCGGCTTGCGATTGCGACCACCACCTCGCACGGCAATATCGATGCGCTGCTGTCGCAAGCGCTGGGAACGCGCTGGGCTGCGGATTTTGACGCGATCGTCGCCGGCGACGATGTCCGGCACAAGAAACCCGCGCCGGACGTCTATCTGGAAGCCCTGGCCCGGCTGAAGCTGGAGGCCTCCGACTGCGTCGCGATCGAGGATTCCGCCAATGGCCTGATCGCGGCCTCGCGCGCCGACATTCCGGTTCTGATCACGCGCAGCATGTTCTTCCGGGATGATGATTTCACTGATGCGCGGTGTGTGCTGGAGGATCTGTCGGGGCTTGGATGAGGCCGCACAACAAAAAACTGAAAAACAACCCCATGCACAGTAGATCACGCCGGCGTGACGGCCGCGTTCAGTGGACGCGGTGGCTCGTTCTATCGTCTTCAGCCTGCTCGACAATCTGCGCGATTGGGCTCGACTGGTGATGCACCAGGCGCCAGCCGTCGCCGACACGCCGAAAATGGTTGGCAGCGGCCAAAGCGGTGCCGTCGACGATCTCGATGCACAGCACGCGCGCGCTGTCGCCGTCGACGATGGCCTGCGGTTCGGCACAAACGATCTGCGGACGCTCGGGGTTTTGCAGGATATCGCGCCAGCTGCCGATCACCGTGGCCCGCCCGATGATCGCAGGCCAGCCGGGATGGATGCACGAGATGGCGTCGTCATCCGCCCACATCTGTTCCATGCCGTCGAAGTCGCCCGTTGAAAAGGCGGCGTAAAACGCCGCATTCGCGGCGATGACCTTGTTTTCCTTTGCCATGCCTCTCGGGTGCGGCAATGACAGGCAAAAATCAAGCGCGACTTCCGTCGATTTTGATCGCATTGCAGCATTGCTGCCCACTTTGTGGTCACGCCGAGACGTGCGTTTCCACCGCCCGACGCGCGCCATCCTGATAGAGTCGGCCGAGCGCGGTGGTCACGGCCTCGCGCAGGCGCGGCTCGGCGCCCAGCAGCCCGAACACCTTTCCAACGCCGAGCAGCGCAGGCGCGAGCCGTTCGGCGACCGGACCGGCCTCACGCGCCAACGAGGCCAACTCGGCGGCAAGGGGATCGCGCACGTCGATCGGTCGGCCGTGCTCGTCGATCGCGGTGACGTAACGCATCCAGCCGGCCACCGCGAGCGCATGCGTTGCGACAGGCAGGTTCTTGAGCAGGCGGTCCTGCATCGCGCCGAGCAGGCGCTGCGGAAGCTTTTGCGAACCGTCCATCGCAATCTGCCAGGTTCGGTGATGCAGCGCCGGGTTGGCGAAGCGCTTGAGCAGCGAGGCGCGATAGGCGGCAAGATCAGTGCCAGCCGGCATCGTCAGCGTCATCGCGGCGTCTTCCATCACCTGCGCGGCGAGCCGGGCAAAATGCGGATCCGTCATGGTGTTGGCGATGGTCTCGTAGCCCGCAAGATAGCCGAGATAGGCCAGCGCTGAATGGCTGGCGTTGAGCAGCCGCAGCTTCATCAACTCGAACGGCTTGACGTCGGTGACGAGTTCGATGCCGGCGGCAGCGAGATCGGGCCGGCCTGCGCAAAAGCGGTCCTCGACCACCCATTGCGTGAACGGCTCGGTCATGACAGGCCATGCGTCGCGCAAGCCGAGCGCGGATGAAACCGCATCGCGGTCGGCATCATTCGTCTCCGGCACGATGCGGTCGACCATCGTCGAGGGGAAGGTGGCGGTATCCGCGATCCACTTGCCGAGGTCCTTCGATCGCAGCGCGGCGAACTGCGTCACGATCCGCTGCACGGTATGGCCATTGGCGGCGAGATTGTCGCAGCACAGCACGGTGAAGGGCGCGAGCCCCTGCGCCCGCCGGCGCGCCAGCGCAGCGACGATGAAGCCTGGCGCGGAGCGCGGTGCGTCAAAATTGTTGAGATCGTGCACGATATCCGGATGCCGCTCGTCAAGATCGCCGGTCTGCGGCGTGTGGCAATAGCCCTTCTCGGTGACCGTGAGCGAGACGATGCGAATGGCGGGATCGGCCATCCTGTCGACCAGCGTTGCCGGGTTCTCGCGCGCGACGACGCTGTCGAGCAGCGCCCCGATCACGCGGTGCCCGGTGCCTTCGGCGGCACGCACGGCGACGGTGTAGAGATGGTCCTGCGGAGCGAGGGCGTCGCGCGTATCCGGACTGCGCAGGCTTGCGCCGATGATGCCCCAGGCGGTGGCGCCGGCGGCAAGGCAGTCGTCGATGACGACCGCCTGATGGGCACGATGAAAGGCACCCAGGCCGAGATGCACGATGCCGGGTGTGACGCGCGAACGGTCATAGGCCGGGCGGCGGACGCTGGGTAGCAGCCGGTCGAGATTGGCGCGGCCAAGCCGCGTTGAACTAGGCCGCATGGTCGTCTCTCCCCTTTGTTTGGCCGTTGCTTGACATGGCACCTGTCCTCGGTCAATGCTTCGGTCAATTGGTAAGACCAATTTTCCAAAATTGGCGGGCCGCGGGTGTAGACGACCCTGCGTGACCCTTTTCGGGGAGGCCAGCGTGCCGCTGGAAGCTGTGGAGGCGAGACGGCTTTATCGCCAGGTCGCCGATCAATTGCGAAGCCTGATCGACAGCGGCGAGTACGCGGTCGGCAGCCGCTTGCCGACCGAGCGCGAACTCGCCGAGCAGCTCAAGATCTCGCGGCCGACGGTGCGCGAAGCCCTGATCGCGCTCGAGGTCGAAGGCCGCCTCCGTATCCGCGTCGGTTCAGGCATCTATGTCATCGAGCCCGCTGCCGTCGCAGCGCCCGCAACCGCTTCTGTCATCGAAGGTCCGTTCGAGCTCTTGCGCGCCCGCGAATTGCTGGAAAGCGCGATCGCCGAGCAGGCCGCGCGCGTGGCGACGAAGGACGATCTCGCACGCATCGATGCATCCCTTCTCGCGATGGAGAATGTCGAGCATCCCGGCGAGGCCTCGATGATCCATGACCGCGCGTTCCATGTCGCGGTCGCCGGAAGTCTCGGAAATGCCGTCCTGGTGCGCGTGGTCGGCGAGCTGTTCGACCAGCGTCTCAATCCCTATTTCGCGCAGCTCGCGCATTATTTCGAGAGCCCGGGGACCTGGCGCACCGCCCTCGACGAGCACCGTGCCGTCCGCGATGCGATCGCGTCGCATGACCCGCAAGCCGCGCGCGATGCCATGCGTGATCATCTGGTGCGCTCCCAGGAGCGATTTGCGCAGAATTTCGGCGCAGAGACCGCCGCAGCCCCGCCCGCCGGGCGGGGCCGGACGGCGCCTCAGGCCAAGCCGACAAAACCAGTACGAGCGCCGAAGATGCAGGCCAAGAACGGCAACGCGCGGCGGCGATGACATTGGGCGGCCCGCATCCACTTCGGGGCGGGTGAACAAGAAGCAGACTTGAACGATGGAGGAAAAGTCGATGTTGAAGAAGATGACGATTGCCGCGGCGATGTCCGCCGCCACGCTGCTGGCCACGACCAATGCCGGCATGGCGCAGACCAAGCTCAAATGGGCTCATGTCTATGAGACCTCGGAGCCGTTCCACACCGCTTCGGTCTGGGCCGCGCAGGAGATCGGCAAGCGCACCAACGGGCGCTATGCGATCGACGTCTATCCGGCGTCCCAACTCGGCAAGGAAGCCGATATCAACCAGGGCCTCTCGCTCGGCTCGGTCGATATCATCATCTCCGGCTCGAGCTTCGCGGCCAAGAGCTTTCCGCCGATCGGCGTGACCTATTATCCCTACACCTTCCGCGACGCCGATCATCTCCTTGCCTACACCAAGAGCGACATCTTCAAGGAACTCGCCAAGGGCTATGAGGACAAGAGCGGCCACCACATCGTTGCAGTGACCTATTACGGTGTGCGCCAGACCTCGTCGAACAAGCCGATCAAGACCTGCGCCGATCTGAAAGGCCTGAAGATGCGCGTGCCAGACGTGCCGGCCTATCTGGCGATGCCGCGCGCCTGCGGCGCCAACACCGCGCCGATCGCGTTCGCGGAAGTCTATCTCGCGCTCCAGAACGGCACCGTCGAGGCGCAGGAGAACCCGCTGACCACGATCGAGGCCAAGAAGTTCTACGAGGTGCAGAAGCACATCGTGCTGACCGGCCACATCGTCGACCACCTCAACACCGTGGTGGCGGGCGCGCTCTGGAAGAAGCTCAGTGATGAGGACAAGAAGATCTTCACCGACGTTGCGCAGGAAGCCGCCGCCAAGGCGACCGACGAGATCAAGCAGAACGAAGCCAAGCTTGTCGCCTTCTTCAAGGAGAAGGGCCTGACCGTGACCGAGGTCGACAAGAACGAGTTCCGCGAGATCGTGCTGAAGAACGTCCCGTTCGAGACCTTCGGCTATCGCAAGGCCGACTGGGAGCGGATCCAGGCCGTCAAGTAACGCAATAGCCGTCATTCCGGGGCCGCCGCTTCGCGTTGCTCCGGAATGACGTTCACGTCGTTTGGGGAGTACCACATGTCGAGCGTCGAAGTGCACCGGCAGATCACCGGGGACGAGATCGCCCATACCTTCGAGGAGGAGGCAACGCCGAAGGTCGATCTCGGCATCTACGCTTTCGAGGACTGGGTGGCGCTGGCGATCTTCTGGGTGATGGCGCTCGCCGTCTTCCTCCAGTTCTTCACCCGCTACGTGCTCAACGACAGCTACGCCTGGACCGAGGAGATTGCGACCTACTGCCTGATCGGCGTGGTCTTCATCGGCGCGTCGATGTGCGTGCGGCTGTCGCGGCACATCCAGGTCGATCTCATCTACCGCTATCTGCCGCACCTCGTGGGCCGCGCACTGTCGACGGTGATCGACCTGATCCGGATTGCCTTCTTCGGCTATGCGGTCCGGCTGGTCTGGATCTACATCCAGATCATCGGCGAAGAGACGATGACCACGATCAACTTTCCCAAGAATTACGTCTATTACGCCGTGCTGCTCGGCTTCGTGCTGATGTTCGCACGCTCGGTGCAGGTGGCAGTGCAAAACTGGCGGCAGGGCTACT
Organism: Bradyrhizobium sp. 139; assembly: GCF_023074175.1. GTDB lineage: Bacteria > Pseudomonadota > Alphaproteobacteria > Rhizobiales > Xanthobacteraceae > Bradyrhizobium. The sequence goes on along the minus strand of NZ_JADPKS010000024.1, from coordinate 150,428 downwards.
CGGTCCTCGAACGTCCCGGGGCCTACGACGGATCGGAAGGATAATTTCATGCTGCTGTTGCTTGGAGGCTTTCTCATCCTGATGCTGCTCGGCCTTCCCGTGGCGATTGCCATGGCTGCGTCGTCGCTGCTCTACATCCTGGTCAGCGGCGTGACGCCTGATGTCACGCTGGCGCAGCGCATGATCGCCGGCGTCGAGAGCTTCCCGCTGCTCGCCGTACCGTTCTTCATCCTGGCCGGCAATCTCATGAACATCGCCGGCGTGACCGGCCGCATCTATAAATTCGCCGTGGCGCTGGTCGGCTGGATGCGCGGCGGCCTCGGCCACGTCAACATCATCGGCTCGGTGATCTTCTCCGGCATGTCCGGCACCGCGATCGCGGACGCCGCCGGCCTCGGCACCATCGAGATCAAGGCGATGAAGGACCACGGCTACTCGACCGAGTTCTCGGTCGGCGTCACTGCGGCCTCCGCGACGCTCGGCCCGATCATTCCGCCATCGCTGCCCTTCGTGATCTACGGCATGATGGCCAACGTCTCGATCGGCGCGCTGTTCCTGGGTGGCGTCATCCCCGGCATCGTCCTCACGCTGTTCATGATGGCGACCGTCACCTACTTCGCGCACAAGAACAAATGGGGCAGCGATACGCCTTTCTCCTGGCCGCAATTGGGATCGGCGGGGCTCGAGATCGTCATCGTGCTGAGCTTCCCGATGGCTGTCTGGCTTCTGACGGTTGCCGGTCTCTCCACCAATTGGGCAGTTGGCCTTGGCTTGGTCGTGCTGCTCGCGATCGACTGGTACTTCGATTTCTCCGCCGTGATGGCGTTGATGGCGCCGGTGATCCTTGTCGGCGGCATGACGCTCGGCTGGTTCACGCCGACGGAGGCCGCAGTTGCCGCGGTGATCTGGTCGCTGTTCCTCGGTCTCGTGCGCTATCGCACCATGACGCTGAAGACGGTGGCGAAGGCGACTTTCGACACCATCGAGACCACGGCCTCGGTGCTGTTCATCGTCACCGCTGCCTCGATCTTTGCGTGGCTCCTCACGGTGTCGCATGCAGCCCAGCTGCTTTCGGACTGGATGCTCAGCATCACGCACAACAAATGGGTGTTCCTGGCGCTCGCCAACGTCCTGATCCTGTTCGTCGGCTGCTTCATCGACACCACCGCGGCGATCACCATCCTGGTGCCGATCCTGCTGCCGATCGTGCTCAAGCTCGGCATCGATCCGATCCATTTCGGTCTGATCATGACGTTGAACCTGATGATCGGCCTGTTGCACCCGCCGCTCGGCATGGTGCTGTTCGTGCTTGCCCGCGTGGCGAAGCTCTCGGTCGAGCGCACGACGGTGGCGATCCTGCCCTGGCTGGTGCCGCTGATGCTCGCGCTGATCGCGATCACCTACATTCCCGAACTGACTCTCTGGCTGCCAAAATACATGGGACTTTCCAAATGACCTCCTCAGCTCTCGCCGCAACCCTGTTCGGCCCCGAAGATCTGCGCATGGTCGAGCATCCGCTCGACAAGCTGGCATCGGGCATGGTGCGCATCCGCTTCGGCGCCGGCGGCATCTGCGGTTCGGACATGCACTATTTCCGCCACGCCCGGACCGGCGATTTCGTGGTGAAATCGCCGCTGGTTCTTGGTCATGAGATCTCGGGCGAAATCGTGGAAATCTCCGGTTCCGCAGCTGGTTTGACGGTCGGCGACCGCGTCGCCGTCAATCCGTCGCGCTGGTGCGGTCATTGCGTCGCCTGCCGTGAGGGACGGCCGAACCTCTGCGAGAACATCTACTTCATGGGCTCGGCCTCGAAGACGCCGCACATGCAGGGCGGCTTTGCCAATTATTTCGACGCGATCCCGGCGCAGTGCGTCAAGATTCCGGACCACGTGTCCTACCAGGCTGCGGCTCTGGCCGAGCCGCTCGCGGTCTGCCTGCACGCGGTCGCGCGCGCCGGCAACATCGAAGGCAAGCGCGGCATCATCTTTGGTGCCGGCCCGATCGGGCTCCTGACCATGCTCGCCGCGCATCGCGCCGGCATGGCCGACATCACCGTGGCCGACATCGCGCCGGCGCCGCTGGCCTTCGCAAGCCGGCTCGGCGCCTCTCACGTCGAGAACGTCGGGGCCGGGGACGAGGGCCTGAAGGCCCAGGCTGCTTCGCGTCCCTACGACGTCGCTTTCGAGGTTTCGGGCACGGCCGCGGGCCTTGCCAGCGCGATCGGCATCGTCAGGCGCGGCGGCACGGTGGTGCAGATCGGCAATCTGCCCGGCGGGCAGATTCCGGTGCCGGCCAACGCGGTGATGGCCAAGGAGATCGACCTGCGCGGCTCGTTCCGCTTCGGGCTCGAGTTCATGACGGCGGTGGAGCTGATCGCTGCAGGTGGCGTCGACGTGCTGTCGCTGGTCACCGCCGAGCGGCCGCTGTCGACCGCGCCGGAGGCGCTGCGGCTCGCACTCGACCGCTCGCAGAGCGTCAAAGTCGTGCTGACTGCGAACTGACCCTAGAGCCCCGTTCCGATGAAATCGGAACGGGGCTCCAGATTCTTGTTTTGACGCGTTTTCTTTTCGCGAACCGGTGTCCGCTTCGCTCGAAAACGCTCCTGGAGAACGCACATGATGCTAGAGGGATGGCGCTGGTACGGGCCCGATGATCCCGTGTCGCTGGATGACGTCAGGCAGGCCGGCGCGACGGATATCGTCTCGGCGCTACATCACGTACCGATCGGCGAGGCCTGGACGCGCAAGGCGGTCGAGGAGCGCAAGAATTTTATCGAGCACGGCCAGCCTGGCCGCTCGCCCTTGACCTGGTCGGTGGTGGAATCGGTCCCGATCCCGGATGACGTGAAGCGGCTCGGTGGCAAGGCGACGGCCTCGATCGAGGCTTGGATCGCAAGCCTCGAGGCCGTGGCCGCCGCCGGCATCAAGATCATCTGCTACAACTTCATGCCCGTGGTCGACTGGTGCCGCACCGATCTCGAATGGGAGCTGCCGAACGGCGCCCGCGCCATGCGTTTCGACCAGGACCGTTTTGTGGCGTTCGAGCTGCATATCCTCAAGCGCCCGGCCGCGCTTCAGGAATATTCGCCGGAGCAGCAGGCGCGTGCGAACAAGCTCTTCGAGAAGATGAGCCAGGCCGATATCGACTATCTCATCATGGTCATCGCCAGTGCGCTGCCGGGTTCGACCACCGAGCCGATGACGCTCCCGCAATTCCGCGACCGGCTGGAGCAATACCGCGACATCACACGGGACATCCTGCGCCGGCATCTCGCCGAATTCCTGGGCCGCGTCGCGCCAGTCGCCGAGCAGCTCGGCGTCTCCCTGACGCTGCATCCCGACGATCCGCCGCGGCCGCTGTTTGGCCTGCCGCGCATTGCCTCGACCGCTGACGACTACCAGGCGCTGTTCGATGCCGTGCCGTCCAAGGCCAACGGCATCTGCCTGTGCACGGGCTCGCTCGGCGTGCGCGCCGGGAACGATCTGCCTGCGATGGCCGAGCGCTTCGGCCCGCGCATAGCTTTTGCGCATCTGCGCGCGACCAGGCGTGAGGCCGACGGCCTGTCCTTCTACGAGTCCGATCATTTCGACGGCGACGTCGACATGGTCGCGGTGCTGAAGGCCCTCTTGAAGGAGAACGCGCGGCGCTCGCCTGACAAGAAAATCGTGTTCCGTCCCGATCACGGCCACCGCATGCTCGACGATCTCGCGGCCACCAAGCGCACCAATCCCGGCTACACCGCGATCGGCCGCCTGCGCGGCCTCGCCGAGCTCCGTGGCGCGATCCGCGCGATCGAGCATCAATAGCAGGCGGCGCATCAGCTGGGGAGCCGTCATTCCGGGGCGCGCGAAGCGCGAACCCGGAATCCATCGGGCAGCAGGCAACGCCGCAAAATGGATTCCGGGTTCGCGCCAAGAGGCGCGCCCCGGAATGACGCAGAAAACATCGCCTACGCGCACGCCTGCCTCTCCAAAGAGGATATGAAGAGAAGCGTAAAACTCGGGCAAAATGCGCCGGGAGAATGCAGAGCTGCGTTTGCAGTGGTGCCGGGCAGCTGTTTCGGCCTTGCACCTTATTTCCGCCTGTCCTACGCCACCTCGGAACAAAACTTGCGCGAAGCTACCGAGCGCATCGCCAAAGCCTGCATGGAGCTGTCATGACCATTCGCAACACCCGCACCGGAGGCCAGATCCTGATCGATCAGCTCGTCGCCCAAGGCGTCGAGCGCGTCACCTGCGTGCCGGGCGAGAGCTACCTCGCGGCGCTCGATGCGCTCCATGACAGCGCGATCGACGTCATGATCTGCCGCGCCGAAGGCGGCGCTGCGATGATGGCGGAGGCCTATGGCAAGCTTACCGGCCGCCCCGGAATCTGCTTCGTCACCCGTGGCCCCGGCGCCACCAATGCCAGCCACGGCGTCCACATCGCGATGCAGGACTCGACGCCGATGATCCTGTTCGTCGGCCAGGTCGATACCGGCATGCGCGAGCGCGAGGCGTTCCAGGAGCTCGACTACAAGGCGGTGTTCGGCACCATGGCGAAATGGGCCGTCGAGATTGACCGCCCCGACCGCATTCCGGAGCTGGTCGCACGCGCCTTCCGCGTCGCCATGCAGGGCCGACCGGGCCCCGTGGTGATCTCGCTGCCGGAGAACATGCTGACCGAGACTGCAGCCGTCGCCGATGCCATGCGCATCGAACCGGCCGTGAGCTGGCCCGCGCCATCAGATATCGAGCGCGTCAGCGCCATGCTCGCGAGCGCCAAGGCGCCGCTCGTCATTCTCGGCGGCTCGCGCTGGACCGATGAAGCGACCAGGAGCATCGCGCGCTTCGCCGAACGCTTCGACCTGCCGGTCGCGACCTCGTTCCGGCGGGCGTCGCTCATCGACGCCGATCATTCGCACTATGCCGGCGATCTCGGCATCGGGCCGAGCCCGGGATTGAAGGCGCGCATCGATGGCGCCGATGTCATTCTGCTCATCGGCGGCCGCATGTCGGAGATGCCGTCCTCGTCCTACACGCTGCTCGACATTCCGACCCCGCAGCAGAAGCTGATCCATGTGCATCCCGGCTCGGAAGAGCTTGGCCGCATCTATCAGCCTGAGCTCGCGATCCAGGCGACGCCCGCTGCATTCGCCGCCGCCGTCGAGACGCTGAAGCCCGCCGCGACGGTCGCCTGGAAGGACGAGGCGGCAAAGGCGCACGCCGATTATCTCGCCTGGACCGACAAGGCGCGCGAGCTGCCGGGCACGTTCCAGTATGGCCAGGTCATGACCTGGCTACGCGACCGCCTGCCGAAGGACGCGATCGTCTGCAACGGCGCCGGCAATTATGCCGGCTGGATCCATCGTCATCACCGCTTCCACAGCTTTGCCTCACAGCTTGCACCGACCTCGGGTTCAATGGGCTACGGCGTCCCTGCGGCGGTGCTTGCCAAGCGGCAATATCCGGATCGGACCGTCGTCGCCTTTGCCGGCGACGGCTGCTTCCTGATGAACGGCCAGGAATTCGCGACTGCCGTGCAGTACGATGCGCCGCTGGTGGTCATCGTCGTCGACAATTCGCAATACGGCACCATCCGCATGCACCAGGAGCGCGACTATCCCGGCCGGGTGGTGGGCACCCAGCTCAAGAATCCGGACTTTGCGATGTACGCAAAAGCGTTCGGCGGTCATGGCGAGCGCGTCGAGCGCACGGAAGAGTTCGCGCCGGCGTTCGAGCGCGCGCTTGCGTCAGGAAAACCGTCGATCCTCCACTGCATCATCGATCCGCGCGCGATCTCGGTCGGCAAGGATTTTACACCCGCAGTGAAGGCGTAAGCGATGCCGGAAGGCCGCCACGTCGCCATCATCGGGGCCGGCGCGGTCGGCGTGATCAGCGCCATCGAGGCACTGCGTGAGGGTCATCGCGTCACGCTGATCGACCCGGGCGAGCCCGGTGGCGAACAGGCGGCGAGCTACGGCAATGCCGGCTGGCTCTCCTCGCATTCGGTGATCCCGCCGGCCGAGCCGGGGATCTGGAAGAAGGTGCCGTTCTATCTGATGGACCCGCTCGGACCGCTGGCGATCCGCTGGTCTTACTTGCTGAAAGCCTTGCCCTGGCTGATCAAGTATCTGCTCTCGGGCTGGACCGAAGCGCGCGTTGAAAAGACGGCGTTTGCGCTGCGTGACCTCCTCAAGGACGCGCCGCTCCTGCACAAAAAGCTCGCAGAGGAAGCGGGCGTGCCTGAGCTCGTCGAGCGCAACGGCGTGATGCATGTCTTCCCGTCGCGTGGCAATTTTGACAACGATCTCGGCTGGCGGCTTCGCAAACGGGTCGGCGTCGAATGGCTGGAGCTGTCCGCCGACGAGATGCGTCAGCGCGAGCCGGACCTGCACCCGCGCTACACGTTTGGCGTGGTGGTTGAGGAAGCCGGCCGCTGCCGCGATCCCGGCGCTTACGTTGCGGCGCTTGCCAATCATGCGCTGGCGAGCGGCGCGAAGCTGGTGCGCGCCAAGGTGACGGGCCTCAAGCTCTCCGGCAACAAGCTCGTTGCGATCATCACCGATACCGGCGAAATTCCTTGCGACGCCGCGGTAATCGCCGCGGGCGCGCATTCGAAGCGGCTCACCGCCTCGGTCGGCGATCCGCTGCCGCTCGAGACCGAACGCGGCTATCACGTCATGATCGAGAACCCGGAATCGGGTCCGCGCAGCTCGATGATGGCGTCCGATGCCAGGATGGTGGTGAACTGGACCGACAAGGGCCTGCGCGCTGCCGGCACGGTCGAGATTGCGGGCCTCGAGGCCGCGCCGAACTGGAAACGCGCCGACATTTTACGCAACCATCTCTTCAGCATGTTCCCAAAACTGCCGAAGGACATCCCGGCCTCGCGCATCAAGACCTGGTTTGGTCATCGCCCGAGCATGCCGGATGGGCTTCCCTGTATCGGCCATGCACGCGCCTCGCGCGACATCGTCTACGCCTTCGGCCACGGCCATGTCGGTCTGGTCGGCTCGGCTCGCACCGGCCGTCTCGTCGCGCAGCTTCTGAGCGGCAAGCCGCCGGAGATTCCGCTGGCGCCGTTCGCGCCCACTCGCTTCCTCTGAGATCGCACCATGACCTCACCAGCCAACTCGTCCTCTCGCATCGCCCGCGGCGGCAAGGCCATCTATGGCGCGCCGCTCGGCATCTTGATGCTGGAAGCGCGCTTCCCTCGCATTCCCGGCGACATGGGCAACGGCACGACCTGGCCGTTCCCGGTGCTCTATCGTGTGGTGAGCGGCGCCTCGCCGGAGAAAGTGGTGCTGAACGGCGCCGCCGGCCTGCTGCCCGATTTCATCGATGCGGCCAAGGATCTGGTGCGGCTGGGGGCTGAAGCCATCACCACCAATTGCGGCTTCCTCTCGCTGTTCCAGAAGGAGATCGCGGCCGCCGTCGGCGTTCCCGTTGCGACCTCGTCGCTGATGCAGGTGCCGTGGGTGCAGGCGACCTTGCCGCCGGGCAAGCGCGTCGGCCTCGTCACGGTGTCGGGCTCGACCTTGACGCCGGCTCATCTCGAAGGCGCCGGCGTGCCGCTCGATACGCCGCTGGTCGGCACCGAGAACGGCAAGGAGTTCTTCCGTGTCCTGATCAAGGCCGAGAAAGACGACATGGACATCGCGCAAGCCGAGCGCGATGTGGTCGAGGCCGGCAAGCAACTGGTCGCGAAGAACCCCGACGTCGGCGCCATCGTGCTCGAATGCACCAACATGCCGCCTTATGCGGCGGCCTTGCAGGCCGAGGTCGGGCTTCCCGTCTACGACATCTATTCGATGATCACGTGGTTTCATGCCGGGCTACGCCCGCGCCGGTTTGGCTAGAGGTCAAGAAGCTGCCTATCGACCGCATCACCTCCGCGATCGAGGAAGGCTAAGCGCAGATCTATATGCCGGCGACGACGAAGTCTTCGGTGAACTGAGCTGCAAGCCAAAGCGACGGTCCTCCCTTCTCCCCTTGTGGGCCCACAAGGGGAGAGGGCGTTGCAATGTGCATCCCACTTTTGCCGCAGCTATACAATTCCTCGATATCTGGTCATGCTGGACGGTCAGAGCCTTCGCGCGCAATAATCGCTAGCGTGCTGCTCGAATCTCACGGAGACAAGTGGTGCACAGCCCTCAACCGAATCTCGACACGCGCACAAGTGACGACTGGCCGTCCCAGCTGTACCGCATCCTCAAAGCCGCCGACGTCCGGCAGATGTCCTATGTGCCCGATGCCGGCCACAGCCAGCTCATCCGCCTGTTTTCGGCCGACAGCGACGTCACGACAAATGTGCTGACGACCGAGGAGGAGGGCGTCGCGATCGCCGCCGGCGCCTGGCTCGGCGGCCAGCGCAGCGTGTTGCTGATGCAGTCGAGCGGGGTCGGCAATTGCATCAACATGCTGTCGCTGTCGGCGATCGGGCGATTTCCGCTTCTGATGCTGGTGACGATGCGCGGCGAATGGGCCGAGTTCAATCCGTGGCAGGTGCCGATGAGCCGGGCGACGCAGCCATCCCTGGAGGCGATCGGGCTGAAGGTGATGCGCGCGGAGACGCCGGAGGACCTGGTCGAGACCGTCGAATCGGCGGCGTCGCTCGCCTACGATTCAGACCAGCAGATCGCGGTTCTGATCGGGCAGCGCCTGATCGGCAAGAAGAAGTGGTGATGCCAATGCAAGCTCAACTCGATCGTCGCGCCGCTGTCGCCGCGCTCCTGAAGGATCGCAAGGACATGCTGGTCGTCTCCGGCCTCGGCTCGCCCACCTACGATCTGCATTCCGTCGGGGATCACGACGGCAATTTTTATCTCTGGGGCGCGATGGGCGGCGCCGCGCTGATCGGGCTCGGGCTCGCGCAAGCCCAGCCGGGAAAGCGCGTCCTCGCCTTGACCGGCGACGGCGAGCAGTTGATGGGGCTCGGCGGCCTCGCCACCATCGGCGTCGCGCGTCCGCGCAATCTCGACATTGTCGTGATCGACAACCAGCATTTCGGCGAGACCGGGATGCAGGCGAGCCACACCGGCCGCGGCGTTGATCTCACGGCAATTGCCGCCGCTTGCGGCTTTGCCGCGGTAGGGACCGCGCGAACGCTTGAGGCGGTGCAACGCCTCGCCGCGCAAATCGCCGAGCCGTCCGATGGCCCGCGGCTTTTTGTCGTCAAGGTTTTGGCGGAAAATCCGCCGCGCTCGCTGCCCTCGCGCGATGCCGTCTTTATCAAGAACCGGTTCCGTGCTCATCTCGGCTTCGCGGCGGCCTGAGCCGGGCTTCTCACCCGGCAACAGTCTGCCCCACGCAGCTATCCTGGAGTGAGACCCATGAAACTATCGGGCAAAGTCGCCGCCATCACCGGGGCGGCGCGCGGCATCGGCAAAGCCTGCGCACAAAGATTGTTGGACGACGGCGTCAAGGTCGTCATCTCGGATGTCGATGCCGATGGCCTTGCGCAAACGGCCACTGAGCTCGGGCGGCCGGATGCCTTGCGCGCCGTTCCAGGCAATGTCGCCAAGCGCGCCGACGTCGATCGGATCGTCGCGACTGCGACCAAGGAATTCGGCCGGCTCGACATCATGGTCAACAATGCCGGTGTCGCCCGCAGCCAGGATATTCTGGAAATCTCCGAGCAGGATTTCGACGACGTCATCGCCATCAATTTGAAAGGCGCGTTCTTCGGTGTGCAGGCTGCGGCGAAGCGGATGATCGCGCAGGGCGGCGGCGGGGTCATCATCAACATGTCCTCGGTGAACGCGCTGCTGGCGATCCCGACGCTTGCGACCTACGCGATGTCCAAGGGCGGCATGAAGCAGCTCACCTCGGTGGCTGCCGTCGCGCTTGCGCCGCACAACATCCGCGTCGTCGCGGTCGGGCCGGGCACGATATTGACCGACATGGTGACATCCGCGATCTACACGTCCGAGGATGCCCGCAAGACCGTGATGTCGCGCACGCCAGCCGGCCGCGGCGGCGAGCCGAGCGAGGTTGCTTCCGTGGTCGCGTTCCTCGCCAGCGACGACGCGTCCTACATCACCGGCCAGACCATCTATCCGGATGGCGGCCGGCTGATCCTGAACTACACGGTGCCGGTGAAGGAGAAATAGGGGCGCGCTTCACTCCGCTGCGATCGTCATCCCGTAGCCGAGCCGCTTCGAGATGCCGCCTGCGCAGTCGCGCAGGGCATGGGCGATGGGGCTGTCCCAGCGCGCGTCGAACGTGCCTTCCGGGCCCATCGCGGTGATCACCAGCGCGACATGGCCGGAATGATCGAACACCGGTGCGGAGAACGCATTGACGCCGGGCAGGGGATCGCCGAGCGCGCGCGCAAGGCCGTGCTTGCGGACCTCGGTGAGCATCTCGGCGACCTTCGCGCCTTTCACCGCCCGCTTCGGATTGTAGCCGACGCCATGACGGTCGAGGCCGCTTTCGAGCGCGGCGTTGATGGTTTTCTCCGGCAGGAACGCCGCAAAGGCGCGACCGGTCGCGGTCTCCAGCAGCGCCATCACCGAGCCGGCGCGCATCACGATGTGCACGGGCTGGCCGGGCTCTTCGAGCTGCACCACCGTCGGGCCATGCGTGCCCCAGACCGCGAGCGAGACGGCGTGTCCGATCTGGCTTGCGAGGCCTGCGATCTTGGGACGCGCGATGCGCACGCCGGAGAGGCGGCGCAGGCTGATCAGGCCGAGCTCCAGCGCCAGCGCGCCGATCTCGTAGCGGCCGGTGGTCTCGTCCTGCTCGATCAGCCCGATGCGGGAGAAGCTGGCGAGATAAGGATGCGCCTTGGCCGGCGTCATGCCGGCTTCGCGCGCGAGATCGCGCAACATCATCGGCTCGCCGCACCTGGCGAGCGCGCGGAGCAATTCTCCGCCGACCTCAATCGACTGGATGCCGCGGCTTTCTCTCTTCATGCGCCTCCTGGCGTGTGGCTTACGCCGCGTCGCGCTCGGCGGCGCTGTCGGCGAGATGACGGCCGGCAATGTAGCCGAAGGTCAGCGCCGGCCCAAGCGTGATGCCGGCCCCGGGATAATTGCCGCCCATGATGCTCGCCATGTCGTTGCCGGCGGCATAGAGGCCTGGAATGACGCGGCCTTCCGCGTCGAGCGCCCGCGCGTTCTCGTCGGTGACGATGCCGGCATAGGTGCCGAGATCGCCGATCACCATCTTGATGGCGTAGAACGGGCCGTTCGCGATCGGCGCGACGCAGGGGTTCGGGCCATGCAGCGCATCGCCCTGATAGCGGTTATAGGCCTTCGAACCCTTGCCGAAGGCCGCGTCATAACCCTGTGGCGCCGTGGCATTGAACTGCTTGACGGCCTCGACGAAGGCCTTGGCGTCGATGCCGGCTTTGGCCGCGAGCGCCTCCAGCGTGTCGCCGCGCATGAGATAGCCGGTATTCAAGTGGTGGCCGAGCGGCATCGGAAAGGGCGGCACGCAGCCGAGGCCGTATTTGCGCAGAGTCTGGTGATCGCAGACGAGGAAGGCCGCGATCTCGTCGCCGTGCTTGGCGGCCTTGACCATGGCCTGGACGAAGTCATGATAGGAATTGCCTTCATTGGCAAAGCGCCTGCCGTCGCGCATCACCGCGATCACGCCGGGTTTTGCGCGGTCGATGAAGTGCGGCATCACACCTTTCGAACCGTCCTTGCGCGTCGTGAGCGACACCGGCACCCAGGCGGCCGCGTTCGGCAAGCGATTCTCGATATGCCCACCGGCGCTTTCCGCAAGGCGCAGGCCGTCGCCGGTGTTTCCGGTCGGTCCGGGCGAATAGTGCTCGTTGCCGGTCGGCGCATGCGGAAACATCTTCTTGCGCCGTTCGACGTCATGCGGAAAGCCGCCGCAGGCGAGCACGACGCCCTGGCGTGCACGAACGCGTACGTCGCGTCCCTCACGCGAAACGATGGCGCCGGTCACGGCACCGTTCTCGATCGTCAGCTCGCGCACCGGCGAGGACAGCCACAGCGGAATCTTCAGATCCTGCGCGGATTTTGCCAGCCGCCCCGCCAGCGCATTGCCGTTGGTCAAAGTCATGCCGCGACCATAGCGCAGCACGTCCATCAAATGGCGCGACAGGCGCTTTGCGACATAGGCCGCCGAGGTCAGCGACTTCGTCACGCGCATGAAATGGATGATCTCCTTGCCGCTTCCCAGCATCATGCCAAACACGGTGAGTTCGGGCAGCGGCATGCCAAGCGTCTTGATGAGCTCGCCGAGCTCGCGGCCGTCGAACGGACGCGTCACCATCGAGCGGCCGCCCTGCGCGCCGCCCGGCGCCTCCGCGTGATAGTCGGGAAACACCAGCGGCATGTCGAAGCGCAGCGCCGTCTTGGTGGTGAAGAAATCCACCGCCTCGGGGCCGGCGCTCAGGAACGCGTCGACCCGCGCGGCATCAAAGTTGTTGCCGGCTTCGTGGCGTAAGTAAGTGCGGGCCTGCTCCGGCGCTTCCTCGATGCCGTAAGCCTTCGCCAGCGACGTGCCGGGAATCCACGACCAACCGCCGGAGCGGGCGGTGGTGCCGCCGAAGCGCGGTTCCTTCTCGACGATCAGCACGTCGAGGCCACGGTAGCGCGCGGTAATCGCCGCCGACATGCCGGATGCTCCCGATCCGGCCACGAGCACATCGCACTCGTAAGTCTCAATTGCGCTATGCTCGTTGCCGGTCATGCGGGCCTCACTTCTTCAGCAGCGGACATTTGGATTCGGAGACCGGGCGGAAGGCGTCCTCGCCCTTCACGGTCTTGACGATCTCCAGATAGTCCCAGGGTTCCCTGGACTGCTCAGGCGACTTCACCTTGGCCAGATACATATCGCGGATGACGCGGCCGTCCTCGCGCAACTTGCCGCCGTGCACGAAGACATCCTCGATCGGCAGTTCGCGCATCTTGGCCATGACCTTGGCGGGATCGTCGGTGCCGGCGGCCTTGATGCCCTTCAGGTAATGCAGCACCGAGCCGTAGACGCCGGTCTGGATCATGGTCGGCATCACCTTGGTGCGCTCATAGAACGTCTTCGACCAGGCACGCGTCGCCTCGTCCATATTCCAGTACGACGCCGTGGTCATGTAGGTGCCCTGTGCGGCCTTGAGGCCAACCGCGTGGACGTCGGTGTCGAACATCAGCAGGCCCACGAGCTTCTGGCCGCTCTGGACCAGGCCGAACTCACCGGACTGCTTGATCGCGTTGTCGGTGTCCTGGCCGGCATTGGCGAACGCGACCACGTCGGATTTCGAGCTCTGCGCCTGGAGCGCAAAGGATGAGAAGTCCGCTGTGTTGGTCGGATGCTTCACGCCGCCCAGCACCTTGCCGCCCATTTCGTTGATGAACCGCGTGGCATCCTTCTCGAGCTGCTGGCCGAAAGCGTAATCAGCGGTGATGAAGTACCAGGACTTTCCGCCTTCCTTGATCACGGCGGAGGCCGTCACCTTCGACAGGGCGTAGGTGTCGTAGGTGAAATGCACGGTGTTCGGGCTGCACAGCTCGTCGGTCAGTGAACTCGCGCCGGGTCCGGAGAGCAGCGCGATCTTGTTGCGCTCGCGCACCATGTTGTGGACGGCGATGGCGATGCCCGAATTGGGGATGTCGACGACGGCGTCGACCTTGCTGTTGTCGAACCAGCCGCGCACGATCTGCACGCCGACGTCGGTCTTCATCTGGTGGTCGGCGCTGATGATCTCGATCGGCTTGCCGAGCACGGTGGGCCCGAATTCTTCCACCGCCATCCTGGCAGCCTCGACCGAGCCCGGCCCGCTGTTGTCGCGGCCCCAGCTCGACAGATCCGTCAGCACGCCAATCCGCACCGCGTCATCGGAGACTTGCGCGGTGGCAGCCGTCGTCATCGCCGCCGAAGTCATGGCCGCGAGCATCGCGCAGGCCAAAAGCCCTCTCATCGTCGTTTCCTCTCGTTTATGGGCCGCTTGGCGCGGCCGTTTGTTCTGGCAGCAAATTAGATATTGGCGAATGAGTTTGTCAATAGCGAAGTTAGGTTCAGATCGGGTCCCTCCGCTGTCGTCCAGGCCGACGGCGGGGTAGGGCACAGCCGGTTCAACAGACTCGTCATCGCGAGCCACCGGGTCCGCGCGAAGCGCGGCCCGATGACAGGCTCCGCGAAGCAATCCGGAATCGGTTCGCGGAGACAGTCTGGTTTGCTTCGTCGCAAAGGCTCCTCGCAATGACGGGTGTTGAAGCAGTCGCGCACAAATCGCGCGGCAAAAGCCAGCACGCGGGCTGGTTGCAACCGCCATCGCGATTGGCCATGATCCCGCTCGGAAATTGGGGGCAGGGCATGACGGCAGCAACCGGCGTCTCCGCGGCGGCGGAGAAATCGACGACGGCGCATGTGGTGTGGGCGAGCGCGCTGGGTACAGCGATCGAGTGGTACGACTTCCTGATCTACGGCACGGCGGCCGCGCTGGTGCTGAACAAGCTGTTCTTCCCGAGCTTCGATCCCTTTGTCGGCACGCTGGCGGCATTCTCGACCTATGCGGTCGGCTTCGTGGCGCGGCCGATCGGCGGCGCGATTATCGGGCATTATGGCGACCGGCTCGGCCGCAAGAAGATGCTGGTCGCGACCATGATCGCGATGGGGCTCGGCACGTTCCTGATCGGCTGCCTGCCGACCTACAGCCAGATCGGCGTCTGGGCGCCGATCCTGCTCATCATCCTGCGCTTCGTGCAGGGAATCGGGCTCGGCGGCGAATGGAGCGGCGCTGTCGTGATGGTCATCGAGTATGCCGGCAACCGCCGCGGCTTCTACGGTAGCCTGGTGCAGATCGGCTTTCCGGTCGGCGTTGCAGCGTCCACCGGCATCTTCGCTTTGATGACCCAACTGCCTGAGGCGGATTTTTTGAGCTGGGGCTGGCGCGTACCGTTCTGGATCAGCATTCTGCTGGTCGGTGTCGGCTTCATCGTTCGGTTGAGGCTGGCCGAGACGCCGCATTTCAAGGACGTCGTGGAGCGCAAGGAAGTGCTGGCGCAGCCGGTATGGGAGGTGCTTCGCCGCGATTGGCGCAGTTTTCTGCTCGCGGTCGGCATCACGGTGTCGGAAGTCGGGCTCGCTTATCTCCTCACCGTCTTCACCGTGGTGTATGCCACGACGAAACTCGGCCTGCCGCGGCAGGTGATCCTGAATGCGGTGGTCTATGCCGCGATCGTCGAGTTCGCGACGCTGCCGCTCGCCGGCTGGCTCTCCGACATCTTTGGCCGCAAGGCGCTGTATCTCGCCGGCGGCGTGTTCTCGGTGGCGCTGGCGTTTCCGCTGTTCTGGTTCCTCGACACCAGGGAGCCGGCAATGATCACGTTCGCGCTCGTCGTCACGATGACGCTGACGCACGCGCTGCTGTTCGGGCCGAAGGCCGCGTTCATGCCGGAACTATTCCGAACCCAGGTGCGCTATAGCGGTGCGTCGCTTGGCGCCAACGTCGCGGCCGCGCTGAGCGGCGGCTTCTCGCCGCTGATCGCGACCGCACTGCTCGCCTGGGCCGGCTCGTACTCGCCGGTGTCGCTCTACATCATTGGGCTCTCGATCATCACGATCGTCGCAACGCTGATGGCTCCCGAGACGGCGCGCGACACGTTGAAATCCTGAGAGCGGCTAACTGCAGGCAGGATTCGCGGCCGTTGGAAATACCAGGAAGGTGATGGTCGCCGGGGCAAGCCGGATCGCTCCCGCGATTGCTGCGCGCGGCTCGAGTCGGGGCAGTTCGTCATCGGCACTCAGCGCGAGCGTCTTGCCGTTCAGCTGCACGGTCGCGCCTTGCAGCCGCGTCGCATGCAACGTGTAACGCTCGGCAGGGTGTGACAGCGTGAGGGTAGATGATGCATGCTGCGATGCGTTGATCGCGAGCACGGACACCGCGCCCCGCATGTCCGGATGGCAATGCGCATAGAGATGGAAATCTCGCGCTGCGACTGAGTTCGCGTCAAGCACGATCGTTCCCATCAGCCGGCGCCAGAGCAGCGCAGCCCAGTAGCTCGGCCGCGGACGGAACGTGCCTTCATCGAGCAGGCCGTAGTCGCTGGCGGCAAGCGTGTTGTGCATCACCACCTGGACGCCGGCCCTCGCCAGCCGTCCGAGCTGGTCGAGATAGCGGAACGTGTCGAGAAACGTCTTGTCCCACCGGTTGCCACCGCAGGCGGCGTCGGCCGTCTCCGTCAGCCAGATCGGCTTGCCCGGCTCGAATGCGTCGCGCAGCGCCTGGTAGGTCACGAGTGTCGCATCCGTGCGTGCCAGCCATCCTTCCGAGAGCGCCTGCGCCGGATCATCGTGCCCGCCGCAGCGCGGCGAGATCGTATTGTAATGGTGATACGAGAAGCGGTCGACGCCGGACCCGGACGCGGCAAGCAGGTCGCGCGTGGTGATGCCCGAGCCGGCGGACGATGGTGCATCGCCGACCGAACCAGGGCCGAGGATCAGCGTGTCCGGCGCGGCGCGCCGCATCCAGTCGCGGAAGATCTCGAAGTCGCGGCCATAGGCGGTCGCGTCATATCCCGCCGGTGCACCGTTGGTCGTTGCGAGCGTCGGCTCGTTCATGAACTCGGCGGCGGCGATGCGGCCGCCCAGCGCGCGCGTGTAGTCGATCAGGTGCTGCGCCTGATCCGGTCGCCACCTGCCATCCGCATCGCGGCTGCCGGGACTGATCGCAAAGGAGGTGACGATCTCCGCATCGACCGTACGCGCGAATTCGACGACGCCGCGCCACTGCTCGCGGCTGAGCACGGAGTCGAATCCCTGCGGCGGTTTGCCCGGCGCATCGGCAAAGAACGCGGCGTTCGCCCAGGTTCCGCTCACCCGCAGATAGGCCGGCGCCAACGCAGCCGCGAGCCCGCGCAGGCGCGCATTGGCAAGATCGATCGGTGCTCTTTTGCTGTATCGATCCCGCGCGTCCAAGACCCGCGTCGTTCGCGGATAGGGCTTCCAGAACCGCCCGCCGGTCACCTTCACCATTTCGATGTTGTAGGACTGAAAGCGCGTATCGATTGCGCCGATCGCCTTCAGTTCCGCCGGCGCGATGGAGATATCGGCGGCGTGCGCCGCGCACAAGGATGCAGCAGCGAACAGCGCAATCGTCATTGCGCCTGCTGCGCGACCCGTCCGGCGCGTTCGGGATCCTTGCCGGTCACGTGCTGTCCGGTGCTTCTTCATGCGCGCTGACGGTCCAGATGCATAAGAGGCAATCCTGGCCTTTGCCTATATCGACAATTTTACCTCCATTTTACCTCGCAATCGACGCCGGGAGTTTCCGGACGCCCGCAGCTGGATCACCGCGCGGCCTGAGTTGGGAAGCCGCGGGGCGGCCATGGGCTCGAAAGCAACCGGGAAGGTCGCGGTGGTCAGGACATCAAGCGCCGACCGTTCCTCCGCGAGGCGTCTCTCGATCAATGGCGCTCCAGCTCCGACAGCCTGGTCTTCAGCAGTCGCCGGCAGCGGTGACTGAACGCGAGCGGCAGCGCCAACCAAGCCTATTATGTCTGGGTCGACCGCTACGACACGTTCGGTCTCGGCGCGAACGTGCCGATCGCAAGCGCCAATGGCAGCGAGCCGCTGCTCGCGCTGATCAACGGCGAGTTGGTGAACCTGCGCAATCCATACCCGCTCGGTTTCTTCACCAAGAATGTTGACGGCCGCATCGATGATGGCCAGATCCATTGGCCCATTGAGTTGTTTCGCCCTAAGAATAGCCACGTAGCAAACGAGTGCCCCAAGCCAGGGAACAGAACCATGACAAAGACTTCTCGACGTGACGTCCTCACCGCCGCAGCCGCAATAGCGGCGGCGGGCATCGCCGAAGCAACGCCGGCCGCGGCGCAGGCCGGGCCGAAGCCGATCTTCCCGGTGCCGATGGTCGCGATCCCCATCGTCGGCGAGACCCAGGTGTTCCAGGTCCGCCGCATTTACTGCATCGGCCGCAACTACGCCGCGCACGCAATCGAGCGTGGCTCGGATCCGAGCCGCGAGCCGCCGTTCTTCTTCCAGAAGCCGACCGATGCAATCCAGAACGTCGCGGTCGGCGAGATCGCCGATCATTCTTATCCGTCGCTGACCAAGAACTATCACCACGAGGTCGAGCTGGTCGCCGCGCTGAAATCCGGCGGCACCAACATCCCGGCCGACAAGGCGCTCGACCATGTCTATGGTTACGCGCTCGGCCTCGACATGACCCGGCGCGATCTCCAGAACGGCATGGCCGCGGAGAAGAAGCCGTGGGAGATCGGCAAGAGCTTCGACCACGCCGCGGTGATCGGCCCGATCCATCCGGCCAGCAAGACCGGCCATTTCGACAAGGGCGCGATTTCGCTGGCGATCAACGGCACCGTCAAGCAGAGCTCGGATCTCAGCAAGATGATCTGGAGCGTTGCCGAGCAGATCGCAAAGCTCTCGGAAGCGTTCGAGCTCAAGGCCGGCGACATCATCTATTCCGGCACGCCGGAGAATGTCGGCCCGGTGGTGAAGGGCGACGTGCTGCTGTGCAAGCTCGAGGGCCTGCCGGACATGTCGATCAAGATCGTGTAGGCGCTTTCAGCTCTCCCCGCGAACGGCCGCTTGCGGGGAGAGGTCGCATCGCATCGTCTAATCCTGGAGGCACGATATGCCGCGGCATTGCTTGCTGCGCTGGGCCTGACCTTCGTGGTGACCGGCATTGCCGGCGCGAAAGCCGAGGGATCCAGCGACGTCGCGCCGGAACACTGCGCGTGGCGATGGCCGTCGGCCCCGCTGCGTCGGCGTTCTGGACGACGCGTGATCCGTTCACCGAAAAGCCCCGCGGCAGCCGAGTTGATCGGAAAGAGTGAGGTGATGCAATCGAACCGGGGTGGTCGTGGTCGTCCCCAACGGCAAGGCTGCGGCGAAGCTCTGGGCCGCGCATTTCCTCGATGAGGTAAAGGCGGACAGCACGGTGCGCCGCGCGCTCGACGGCAACGGATTCACCGGCGACAAGGTTGCGCCGTAGTCGCCTCGATCTGCCTGCTCCGGGGCCTCGCCCTTGTATTGCCGGAGTTCCATCGGCGATTGCCGCGTGTTGGGCAATGAACAGACCTCCTGCGGCCATATTTGAGCATGAGTGATCTCCCGTGAGGGAGGCGCTCCTATGAAGAAAGCTATGATTATGGCCGTCGTGATGCTGGCTGGCGTGCCTGCAAGCGCCATCGCGCAGGAGCGCGCTGGTGCCGCAGCGCTGGGAGCCCTGTCAGGCGCCGTCGTGTTGGGTCCGATCGGTGCCGTCGCGGGCGCGGTGGTCGGTTATACCGCAGGACCTTCAATCGCCCGGTCCTGGGGCGTGAGAGGTTCGCACTCGGCGAGACATCGGCAGCCGCCGCGCCGCGAGGCGTATCGCGCAGCCACGAATGGCGCTCCGCCGCGCACACGCGAGGCGATGGATGCCAGCGGCCAGATGAGAGCTGCCAGCAATCCGCCGGTTCAAACCGCGCCCGCGGTGCAGCCTGTTCAGGCTGCTCCTGCGGTGCCGGCGCAGACTTCGACGCCCCCCGTTCAGGGATTCGACTGAAGTTATCCTACGCCGCGGTCTTCCGCCGCAGCCGGTCGACCGTCCGCGCGATCAGCGCGGCGACTTCGCCGACTTTCGGGCCGATCCGAAACTCCGGCCCGGCGACCACGACCGACAGTCTGCGATCGCTGATCGGCAGCGGGATCGCGGCGCCGGCGAGGTCGCGGCTGTAATCGCCAAAACTCTGGCAGTAGCCGCGCGCGATCGAATTGCGCAGCTCCGCCTCCACGGCCTCGATGCTGATCGGTGTCGACGGACCATACTGCTTGAATTCGATCTTGCGATAGACGGAGTCGCGCTCTTCCTGCGAATATTGCAGCAGCAGCGCGCGGCCGCTGGCGGTGGCGTGGATCGGCACGCGATGGCCGATGGTGGCGAAATAGCGGATGGCGGCCTGGGACTCGACGACGTCGATGAACACCGCCATCACGCCCGCCGGCGCTACGATGGAAGCGGTCTCGCCGGTTTCAGCGGAGAGATCGGCGATCAGCGTGTGCGTCCAGGTCGGCAGCGGCTCGACCTCGGAGATCATCCGCGCCATCGCGAGCCAGCGCGGCGTCGGATAGAAGCCGGCACGTGGCCGCGGTTCGTAGAGGTAGCCCTTCTCGGAGAGCGTCGCGAGCAGGTTGAAGGTCGACGAGCGCGGCCAGCCGAAATGATCGGCGATCTCCGCGAGGGTCGCCGGCTTCCTCGCTTGCGCGAAGAATTCCATGATCTCCAGAACATTTGCGGCTTGGCGAACGATCATGGCGAGGCTTGCGTCCTGATCTAGGGCTGGCCGAGGATCTTCTTCGCGGCGCGAAGATGCGGCTTGTCGATCATCTGGCCGTCGAGACGCAGTGTGCCGGAGTTCGGATTGTTCGCGAACGCCGCAATCACCTTCTCCGCCCAGATGCGTTCGGCATCCGTTGGCTCGAACGCCGCATTGACGATGTCGACATGCTTGGGATGGATCAGCGCCTTCGCCGAAAAACCGTCGCGACGCGCGGCGCGCGTTTCCTGCTCGAGGCCTGCCAGATTGTCGATGTCGGTGTAGACGGTATCGATCGGCGCGACATCGGCCGCGGCTGCCGCCATCAGGCAGAGATCGCGCGCAAGACGATAGGGACTGTGGAACACGCCGCCCGAAGCCTTCTCCGTTGCGCCGAGCGAGGCGGAGAGATCCTCCGCGCCCCACATCAAGCCTGCGAGGCGGGGGGAGCAGCCCTTGTAGCTGCCAAGGCCGAAGATCGAGCCCGCGGTTTCGGTGGCAACGCAAATGATGCGGGTCGCGCCGACCGTGATGCCGGCCGCGGCTTCCAAGGCTTCGAGCCAGGTTTCAACCTGGCGCACGTCATCGCCGCCTTGCGATTTCGGCAGCACGATGCCGTCGGGCGCGCCCGGCGTGACCGCGGCGAGATCGGCGAGGGTCATGCCGGTGTCGAGCGCGTTGACGCGGACATAGAGCTGATGCGGGCCGCGGCGACCCCTGAGCATCGCGAGTGTCAACCCGCGCGCCTCTTCCTTCCTCTCGGTGACGACGGAGTCCTCGAGGTCGATGATCAGCGCGTCGGCCTTGCCTTCGCTCGCCTTCTCGAATTTGCGCGGGGAATCGCCCGGCACGAACAGCATCGAACGCATCAGACCGGCCTCTTGTGCATCATCGCCATGCGCCGGCATTTGCCGACGATCTCGTCGTTCTGGTTCAAGGCGTGGTGCTCGAACTCGACGATGCCCGCCTTGGGGCGCGATTTGGATTCCCTCAACGAAAGCACCTTCGTCGTCGCCCGCAAGGTGTCGCCATGGAAGACCGGTTTTGGAAACGTGACGTCGGTCATGCCGAGATTGGCAACGGTGGTACCCATGGTCGTATCATAGACCGTCATGCCGATCATGATGCCGAGGGTGTAAAGGCTGTTGAAAATGCGCTGGCCAAACTCGGTCTTTGCAGAGAAATGCGCGTCGATGTGCAGCGGCTGCGGATTGAGCGTCAGCAGGCTGAACATGGTGTTGTCCATCTCCGTGACCGTCCGGGTCAGCGGATGCCTGAACTCCTGGCCCACGGAAAAGTCTTCGAAATAAAGTCCGGCCATCGCGGTTCCCTCCCTATATCCTGCGATTTGGCCAGCGCTGCCTTTAGGGCGGCGCGGCCACGTGAACTGCTTTCTTCTCTGCAAGCTGCTCGATCTCCTCAGCCGAGAACCCGGCCTCGCGCAAGATGTCGCGGCCATGCTGGCCGAGCGTCGGCGCGGGACCGGAGGCTTCCGGCTGGGTCACGCTCCATGTGGAGGGCACCCGCATCTGGCGGATGCGGCCCTCCACGGGGTGATCCACCGTCTTGAAGAAATCGATCGCCTTGAGATGCGGGTCCTCGAGGATCGTTTCCAGCGTATGCATCGGCATCACCGGAATGTCGGCGTGCTCCAGCAACGCGCGCCACTCCGCGCTCGTGCGTGTGACAAAGATGTGGCCGATTTCTTCGTAGATCTCGTCGATATGTTTCGTGCGCGCGGCATGGTTGGCGAAGCGCGGCTGATCGAGAAAATGCGGCTGCCCGATCGCCTCAAAAAAGCTGCGCCAGTGCTTGTCGTTATAGATGAGGACGCAGAGATAACCGTCGCTGGTCTTGTAGGGCCGGCGATAGCGCGAGAGCAGGCGGGCATAGCCGCCATGATCGAGCGGTGGATCGTAGGTGAGACCGCCGAGATGATCGACCAGCACGAATTCCGTCATCGATTCGAACATGGGCACGTCGATGCGCTGGCCCACACCTGTGCGCTGCTGATGCATCAGCCCGCCCATGATTGCATTGACCATCATCAGGCCGACGATGCGATCGGCGATGGTGACGGGAACGTAGCGCGGCGTGCCGTCGCCGGCGGCCGCGAGCAGTGTCGGAATAGTGGCGGCGCCCTGGATCAAGTCGTCATAAGCGGGTTTTGCGGCATAGGGGCCGGACTGGCCGTAGCCGAATGCGCCGACATAGACGAGGGCGGGATTGATCTCGCGAAGTGTCTCGTAATCGAGGCCGAGCCGCGCCATCGCCTGCGGGCGCACATTATAGACGAGCGCAGCGGCGCGCTTTGCCAGCCGCAGCAGCGTGTCGCGCCCCTCCTTCTTCTTCAGGTCGAGCACGATGCTGCGCTTGCCGCGGTTGGCGTTGAGGAACATCCCGCCCATGCCGGGCGTGCGGCCGGGACCGATCTGGCGGACGATGTCGCCCTCGGGACTTTCGACCTTGATCACGTCGGCACCCATGTCCGCCAGCACCTGAGTGCCGTAAGGGCCCATCAACACCGAGGTCAGGTCGAGAATGGTGAAGCCGGCGAGCGGTCCCATGAGGCCTCGTTGGATGAATTCATAGCAGTGGAGTTAGAGTTCATAAAAGCTCGATGTCAATTCGCCGGCCTCAGCTTGTCGCGCATGGGCCTATGCTTAGTTCATATACTTGACAGATAAATTCACCGATATGTACACTTTCTTCAAGCAAGAAATGGAGCGAGGGCCGGTCGGCTGGCGGCGAAAGGCTGCCGTCTTCGGCATGGGGACGCGCCAAGGAGAACGAAATGAAGAAGAACCTGGTCCGGGCTGCCGCAATGCTCGCTCTCTCGCTGCCGGTCTCGACAATGTCGGCGCAGGCGCTGGAGCTGAAGGTCGCCGACTCCTTCCCCGCCGACCACTATCTCGTCCGTCTGATGCTCAAGCCGTGGATGGACGACGTCGCCAAGCGGACCAACGGCGCCGTCACTTTCACCCATTATCCGAACCAGCAGATCGGTAAAGCCACCGACATGTTGCGGCTGACCCAGTCCGGCGTGGTCGACATCGGTTACATCGGGCCGTCCTATGTGTCCGACAAGATGCCGCTCTCCGAGGTCGCGCAATTGCCGGGCGCGTTCCAGACCAGTTGCCAGGGCACGCTCGCTTATTGGAAGACTGCGCGCGAGGGCATTCTCGCCAGCCGCGAATATGCGCCCAACAAGATCAAGCTGCTGATGGCCGTGGTGCTGCCGCCCTATCAGGTGTGGACCGCGAAGCAGAAGGTCGAGACGATCAAGGACTTGCAAGGCCTGAAGCTGCGCACCACGGGCGGCGCACAGGATCTGACCGTACGTACGCTCGGCGCCGTGCCGGTGCGCATGGCCGCGCCGGACGCCTATGAGTCGCTGTCCCGCGGCACGATGGACGGGCTGTTATTCCCCATGGACAGCGTCGTCGCCTATGGCCTGGACAAGCTCGTCAAGCATGCGACCGAAGGAGTGAGCTTCGGCAGCTTCATCGTCGCCTACTCCATCAACCAGTCGGTCTGGGACAAATTGCCGGACGACGTGAAGAAGGCAATGGACGCGGCGTCGGAGGCGATCACGCCGAAGGCGTGCGCCGACGTCGACAAGGAGCAAGACGTGACGCGGCAGAAGATGAAAGACGAGGGCATCAGCTTCACCGCGCTTCCGGACGCCACGCGCGCGGAAATGAAGGAAAAGCTCAAGGGCGTCGCGCAGGAATGGGCGGCAGGGCTGGACGGTCGCGGCAAGCAGGCCTCCTCCGCGCTTAGGGAATTCGAGGGCTTGCTTGCCGCCGGCGGCACGAAGTAGCGCGGCAGGTTCGCAGCGGAATGGAGACGTCAGAGATGATCAAGCGGGCAGCGGACGTGCTCGGCGCGATGGAGCGCGCGTTGACGGTGATCGCGGCGATCTCTCTCTTCGCGATCATGGCGCTGGTGGTGGCCGACGTGTTCATGCGTTACGTCCTGAACAGCCCGTTCTCCTTCACCTACGACCTGATCGGGCTCTATCTCCTGGCCGGCGTGTTCTTCCTGACGCTGTCGGACACCTTGCGCGTGCACGCGCATGTCGGCGTGGACATCCTGCTGTCGCGCTTTCCGCCAGCGGGCGGGCGCCTGTCGGAGATCGTCACCGCGCTCACCGGATTGTTCGTCTTTGGCCTGATCAGCAAGGTCGGGTTCGAGCGCGCGCTCGACAATTACGAGCAGCACGATGTGCTCGCCGGCGCCATTGCGTGGCCGACCGGGATTTCGGCCGCCCTGGTGCCGTTCGGCTGCGGCGTGCTCGTGCTGCGGCTGGCGTTGCAACTCCTCGGTAACGTGCTCAGCCTCCTCACCGGACGTGATCTCTTTCCTTTGCCGCCTGTGAACGAGACCGGCGAAGCCCACACCTTCGAATAACGGCGGTATCGATGTCAGTCATTCTTGTGCTCGGGCTGCTTTTTTTCCTGCTGGCGATCGGCACGCCGGTCGGTTTCGCCATGGGCTTCGCGGGTTCGGTCGGCCTGCTGATGGTCGGCGGCACCGGCACGCTGTTCGGCATTCTCCAGACGGCGCCGCTCTCAACGGTCTCGTCCTATGAACTGATCACCATTCCGATGTTCCTGCTGATGGCGGACCTCGTGCTGCTGTCCGGCGTCGCCGACGACATGTTCAAGACGGCGTCTGCCTGGGTCGGCCGGATTCCCGGCGGCCTCGGCATGGCGACGGCGCTGGCCGGCGCCGGCTTCGGTGCGATCTGCGGCACCTCGACGGCGTCCGCCGCGACGCTGTCGTCAACCAGCCTCCCGGCGATGATCCGCCAGGGCTATGAGCCAAAGATGGCGGCCGGTGTCGTCGCGATCTCGGGAACGCTGGCCATGCTGATTCCGCCCAGCGTGGCGCTAGTGATCTTCGGTCTGCTCGCGGAGGTCAACATCGGGCAGCTCCTGATCGGCGGCATCATTCCAGCGGCGCTCGTGACCGCCACGATCATGGCAACGATCCTTTTCCTGGTCTGGCAGGACCCGTCGCGGGCCCCGCGTGTCGAGCCGGTGCCGTGGCGGGAGCGGTTCGCATTGCTGTGGCAGGTCGGCCCGATGGCGCTGCTGTTCTCGCTCGTCACCGGCACCATCTATCTCGGCGTGGCGACGCCGACGGAAGCTTCGGCGCTCGGCGCCGCAGGAGCGCTGGGGCTGGCCGTCGCCAAGGGCAGGGTGACCCCCGGCTCGCTCTACAAGGCGCTGCTCAGCGCATGCCATGGCACCTGCATGATCGTGACGATCCTGGTCGGCGCCTCGATCTTCGGTTACTTCTTCACGCTGACCCATGTCACGCAGGACCTGGTCGCCTGGATCGGTTCGTTGGAGACCTCGCGCTGGGTCATCATCACGCTGATCCTGTGCGGCTACATCGTGCTCGGCTCGTTCATGGACCAGATCGCGATCCTGGTGTTGACGGTGCCGATCGTGCTGCCGCTGATCAAGACGCTCGGATTCGATCCGATCTGGTTCGGCGTCATCAAGATCGTCACCGCCGAGGTCGGCATGATCACGCCGCCGGTCGGTCTGAACTGCTTCATCGTCGCCCGTTATGCCAAGCGGCCGGTCGCGGAGGTGTTCCACGGCACCTTCCCGCACTTCATCGCGCACCTGATCGCCATCGCGATCCTGGTGGCGTTTCCGTCCATCATTCTCTGGCTGCCCTCGCAGATGGGACGCTAGCACGCCCGGACCGTGGCGGCTCCAATCAAGGAGATCAACAACATGGATTTCGCGCTTACCGATCAGCAGGAAGCCATTCGCGACGCGATCGCAAAGATCTGCGAAGGCTTTCCCGACGCCTACTGGCTGAAGAAGGACCATGACGGCGGCTTCCCGCACGACTTCCACAAGGCGTTGGCCGATGCCGGCTGGCTCGGCATCTGTGTCCCGGAAGCCTATGGCGGCTCGGGGCTCGGCATCACTGAAGCCGCGATCATGATGCGCACCATCGCGGAATCCGGCGCCGGCATGTCCGGCGCATCCGCGGTGCACATCAACGTGTTCGGTCTCAATCCCGTCGTCGTGTTCGGCACTGAAGACCAGCGCAAGCGCATGTTGCCGCCGATGGTCGAGGGCCGCGAGAAGGCGTGCTTTGCCGTCACCGAGCCCAACACCGGCCTCAATACCACCCAGCTCAAGACCCGCGCCGTCGCCAAGAACGACCGCTACATCGTCAACGGCCAGAAGGTGTGGATCTCGACCGCGCAGGTCGCGCACAAGATTCTGCTGCTGGCGCGCACTACGCCGCTGGAGGAGGTGCGCTCGCCGACCCATGGCCTCAGCCTGTTCTATACCGATTTCGACCGCAACAAGATCAAGGTCCACGAGATCGAGAAGATGGGCCGCAAGGTCGTCGATTCCAACGAGCTGTTCTTTGAGGATTTCGAGATCCCGATGGAGGACCGCATCGGCGAAGAAGGCAAGGGCTTCCAGTACATCCTCGAAGGCATGAACCCCGAGCGCATCCTGATCGCGGCGGAAGCGGTCGGCCTCGGCAAGCTCGCGCTGTCGCGCGCGACCGAATATGCCAAGACGCGTGTCGTCTTCAACCGCCCGATCGGCAAGAACCAGGGTATCCAGCATCCGCTCGCGGTGAACTGGGTCGAGCTCGAGGCGGCTTGGCTGATGGTGATGTCGGCGGCCTGGCAGTACGACAAGGGCATGCCCTGCGGCGCCGCGGCCAACGCCGCGAAATATCTGGCGGGTGAGGCCGGCTTCTCGGCTTGCGAGCAGGCGGTGATGACCCATGGTGGCTTCGGCTACGCCAAGGAGTTCCACGTCGAGCGTTATCTGCGCGAGGTCCTGATCCCGCGCATCGCGCCGGTCAGTCCGCAGCTCGCGCTCAGCTTCATCGCGGAAAAGGTGCTGGGGCTAGCGAAGTCCTACTAAGGTCGCGCGGATAGTTCGGCAGGATTGCCATGAACCTCGCTCATCATCTCCTGCGTGCCGCCAAGGCTGATGCGTCCGCACCGGCGTTATTCAAGGGGCTGACGCCGGTGGCTGACTACGGCCGGCTCGCCACAACGGTCGCGTCGATAGCCGCATCGTTGCAGCAACGCTTTGACCTAGCCAAGGGCGAGCGTGTCGCGCTGCTGATGAAGAACGTGCCCGACTACGTCGCCTGCCTCTATGCCTGCTGGCATGCCGGGCTGATCGCCGTCCCCATCAATGCAAAGCTGCATCCGCGTGAGATCGCGTTCATTCTCGACAATTCGGGTGCTGCGGTCGTGTTCGTGACAGAGGATATGGCTGGTGTCGCGTCGGAAGCGCTGGAGCTCGGCACGGCAAAGCCGCGCATCGTCGAAATCGGCTCGGCCGAACATCGCAGCCTCGAGAAGGCCGAAGGCATCGCCATCGCCGATATCGCGATCACCGATCCCGCCTGGATCTTCTACACCAGCGGCACCACCGGTCGGCCGAAGGGCGCGGTGCTGAGCCATCGCAATCTGCTGGCGATGTCGCTGAACTATCTCGCCGAGGTCAATCCGGTCGTCCCAGGCGAAGCGCTGCTGCATGCCGCGCCGATGTCGCACGGCTCAGGCCTCTACATGGTGCCGCACGTGCTCGGCATGGGCGCGCAGATCGTTCCGGAGAGCGGCCGCTTCGAGCCGGATGAGATTTTGGAGCTGACGGCAAAGCGCGACGGCGTCTCCTTCTTCGCCGCGCCCACCATGGTGCGTCGCCTGACGGTCGCGGCAGAAGCGGCAGGTGCGACTGCGCCAGGGCTGAAGTCCATCATCTATGGTGGCGGCCCGATGTATGTCGCCGATTGCAAGGCGGCGCTTGCCGTGTTCGGACCAAAACTCGCGCAGATCTACGGTCAGGGCGAGACGCCGATGAGCATTACTTACTTGCCGAAAGCCATGCATATCGATGCCGGGCATCCGCGCCAGGAGGAGCGTCTGGCCTCGGTCGGCATCGCGCAAAGCGTTGTGCAAGTCCGCACCGTGGATGACGCCGGACGAGACGTCGCGCCAGGTGAGGTCGGCGAGATCATCGTGCGGGGCGACACCGTGATGTCCGGCTACTGGAAAAATCCTGAGGCGACTGCGAGCACGCTGCGCGACGGCTGGCTCTACACCGGTGACATGGGCGCCTTCGACACGGACGGCTTCCTCACGCTGAAGGACCGCTCCAAGGACGTCATTATCTCCGGCGGCACCAACATCTATCCGCGCGAGGTCGAGGAGGTGCTGCTGCGGCATGAGGCCGTCGCCGAGGTTTCAGTGATCGGCCGGCCGCATCCGGAATGGGGCGAGGAGGTGGTGGCGGTCGTCGTTCCCGTCGCGGGACGGACGGTCACGCGCGCTGAGCTGGACCAGATGTGCAATGCCTGGATCGCCCGCTTCAAGCGGCCGAAGCATTATTACATCACCGGCGAGCTGCCGAAGAACAGCTACGGGAAGATCGTGAAGACGGAGCTGCGGACGCTGCTCGGCGAGTCCTCCGTTCGCCTTGCGCCGATGGACTGACGCGGCAATGCCCGAGCGCACGGCACCGGTCGACTTCTCCAGCCTGATCCGCGAGGGCGATCTCGTCGTGTGCGGGCAGGCGACGGCGGAGCCGGTCACCTTGACCGAAGCGCTGATGGCACGGGCGGGGGACTTGCCATGCTTTCGCATGATGATCGGCCCGGTGTTCTCCGACACATTTTTCGCAGCCTGCGCGCCCAACGTCTCGTTCCAGAGCTATGGCGTGATCGGTAATGCGCGGCGTCTGGCAAAAGCCGGACGGCTCGACGTGATCCCGAGCAACTATAGCGCCTTCTGTTCCGATTTCGCCGCGCGCCGCCATCAGGCCGATGTCGTTCTGGTGCAGCTCGCGGAGTCCGAGGGGCGGCTGAGCGCGAGCCTCTCCAACGACTATGTCATCGATGCTGCGCGCGGCGCACGCCTCGTCATTGCCGAGATCAACCCGGATGCACCCTTTACGTTCGGAGCGGAATGGCCCGAGGGCCTGACGATCCATGTCCGCGTGCCGGCCCGCCGTCCACCCGTCGAATTCGCTTTGCCGCCGCTTGATGAGGTGTCGCGTCGTATCGCCGCCAATGCGGCGAGCCTGATCGCCGACGGCAGCACGCTCCAATTCGGCGTGGGGCGGATTCCGGATGCGATCCTGTCCTCACTGTCCCATGCGCGCAATCTCGGCATCCATTCCGGCCTGATCAACGATGCCGCCGTCGACCTCATCGCGCGGGGCGCGGTAACGAATGCGGAGAAGGGGATCGATCCCGGTATCACCGTCACCAACCAGGTGATCGGGACGCAGCGGCTCTATCGCTTCGTGCACGAGAACAAGGCCGTCGCGGTGCGGCCAGCGTCATACACGCATGGCCAGGGCGTGCTGGCGCGGATCAACCGGCTCGTCGCGATCAACTCGGCGCTTCAGGTTGGGCTCGATGGCAGCGTGAACTCCGAAACGCTGAATGGCATTGCGGTCGGAGCAATCGGCGGGCAGCTTGATTTCGTGCGCGGAGCCAATGCCTCGCCCGGGGGCAGGGCGATCATCGCGCTGCCGGCGACGGCATCCGACGGGACCAGCCGGATCGTCACTGACGTCGAGACGGTGACGACACCGCGCGCCGACGTCGATGCCATCGTTACCGAATGGGGTATCGCGGAGCTGCGCGGCTGCGGCCTTGCCGAGCGTGCGCGGCGCATGATCGCGATCGCGGCGCCGGGGCACCGCGACGCGCTGTCGGCACAGCTCCGCGGGTCCCTGCGCTAGCTCAGTTCATCATTGCGAGCGTCGGACGCTGGCTCTCGCTGGATTCGATGATGCCGGGGAGATCCGCCGCCTCGCCGGCGATCATGCCCGACATTCGCCAGAACAGATGGGCGAGGCGGGAGAACACCAGCCGCTCGCGTTCGGCAGGAACGGTGCTGTCCGGGACTGTCACGGTTTCGAGGCCGACCACTTTCTTGAAATCCGGCCAGATCGTCATCGACTGCGCGATCACGGAGTAGCACCGCGGATCGTCATCGCTCTCGTCGGGCGCGGGCGGCAAGCCTGGATATTGCACCGGCGCCGCGTAGAACTTGTAGGCGCCATAGCCGAGCTGGAGCAGGAATTTTTCGGAGATGGCGACCTCGTTGGCAAAGGACACCAGGCGCGCTTCGCTCAGCACGTCCGGATCGATTGCGCCGAGGTCGTTTGCGCGCAGTGCCGAACAGAAGGCGAGCTCGCGATTGTGCTCGCGGAGCAGATTGGCCAGCGGTTGCTGCTGTGGGACGGTATCGGTGAGCAGGATGATGGTCTTGAGCATCGCGTAATGTCCGTCAGGGGAAGAGGTGGCGGGCGGTCAGGGCCGCATCGTCGGCCGCGTGGTGAGCGAAGAAGTCGTTGGCGATGCGCTGCCCCGGCGCGATCTCCAGGATGCGGTGGCGCGCCAGTGCTGCGGCATCGCGCGCGATGCCGACATCCTCCTGCCAGGCGCAGAGCGACAGCTCGAGCCGGCCGTATCCGCCGCAATCGGCGGCGTAGGCGCCGGTCACGGCTTCCACCGTTGCGGCGACCGCGCCCGCGTCGCTGGCCGAAACGTCGCGCAGGACCACGGCGATGCCGTTGGCGGTCTCGGGCTTCGCGGTCATGACCATGAAGGCATCGCGGGCGCCGGTGCGGCCGGCGCGGCGGGCGGAGCGCACGATGTTTGCAAAGGCCGGATCGGGCCCGAGCTCCATCGTCGTCGTCTGTTGGTCATGCAGGATTGTGGCGCGCATCGCGCCGAGATCGCCCTTCAGCGCGTGATAGGACCGCGGCAGCCACACCGTGTCGAGCGGCACCTGCGAGGAGGTCAGGCTCCAGACCTGGTCGAGCAGATAACCTTCCCAGATCGCAGGATACGACGCGGCGAGCTGCTGCCACGCGCGCAACAGCATTTCGGCGCGCTCGGTGCGGCCGAGATAGAGCGTGCGTGCCGACATCTCCCAGCGATTCCACTTGTGGAGCGCGACGTCGCAGCCGAGGAAGGACGGTAGCAAAGGCTGCTCCCGTAGCGCGGCGCCGGCTTCGACGAACAGCAGCGGTTCGCGATATTTGTTCCACATCCGCATCATGAACTCGGCCTTTTCGAAGCAGAGGAGGCGGTCGCTGAACTCCGTCTCGATCGGTTCGATATGGCAGGCGAGATCAAATCGCTCGAGCGAGTGCCGGAGCGCGAAGGCGGCGGTTGCGTCGCCGCCGCGCGGATAGCAGGACACAATCCGCGGTCGGAGGGTGGAGGCATCCGCCGCGGTGAGGAATTTCGACCAGCCGATGCCGCCCCACCACATCTCGTGCGGGCCGTCCGCGCCGCAGGGGCTGACGGTGCCGAATTCGGTCAGCTTCGATTTGAGGAAGTCGAAGCCGGGATTCTCGCTTCTGGGAATGACGACGGCGGAGCCGGGCGTGAGCGAGCGGTAAAACAGCTCGGCCGCCGCGCCACTCAGCGGCTCCTTGAGGATGATGACGCCGTTTCGCCGGCTGTCCGGCAGATCGTCGAGCGTCGGCGCGCCGTACTCGCCGACCAGCCAGTCCAAGCGATCGCGCTGGGACCGGCCGAGCCGGATACCGCCGGATTGCAGCAGCCGATCAAGCTTTTCGTGTGTCCCGTCTGTCAATTCCGTGCCCCTCACGTCACCAGCCCTAGGACTTCAACGACTCGAGTGGTGCGATCAGGCGAACTATTTGGGATTGGAACCGAGTGGTGCGATTGCCACGGAATAGATCGCAATGTTCTGCGTCATTGGCGCGACCGGGATCAGCAGACAACCGTCCTCGGTCTCGGCGCGATAGTGGTCGCCGTTCCTCTGAATCCCGGCACAAACCAGACTTTCAGCCGCGATCCCGAGCACCTCCTGGCTCTCGGCGGCGTCGCGGACGTCGTCGGCAGTCTGGATGGTTACACCATGCAGCAGGCCTTCAGCGGCAAACTTCGGCAGCGGCAGTGCGATCATGGCGATGCTCATCGCGCGCGAGACCGGAATGCGCACGCGCAACTCGCCGAGCCCGGTGCGGTGGACGGTCACCCTCTCCAGTGTCGCTTCGCCATTGGCGTGGAACAGCCCGACCTGTATCGGGCCACAGGGGCGTTCCTCGAAGACGTCGGCCGGCAAGCGGTTGGCGCCGAACAGCGTGTAGAGATAGGCGTGGGATGGCGACAGGCGCGCAAAGCTGCCTGCGAGCCACATCGGCGGCGCGGCCGACGTGCAGGCTGCGGAAAGGCCGCGGGCGGTGATCTGATTGCGGACGAAGTCGGCGTCGATCATCGGCGCCAGCGCATGCGTGCCGAGATTGACGTCGTGCTTCAATTCGCCGAGCAGTGCCAGTTCGCCGTCATCAGGCAGAAGCAACAGCCGCACCAGCGTCGCCATGCACCAGCGCGCGGCGACGTCGGGCGCGGCATAGGGGTCTAGACAAAAGTCGAGCGCGACATCCTCCGCGCTCGCTGCAAAGGCGAGGGCGCCAGCCTGGATCTCCGCGGCGAGCGCGATCTGGCTCGCTGGGCGCGGATTGACCTCACGCAGCACCTGGTCGCCGTCATAATCGCGCACCGAGCCGTCGGCCGAGCAGCAGATTTGTTCCAGCAGCGCAATGTTGCGGATCAGCATGCGCTTGACATGGGGCGTGACCACGAGGTCGGAGATGAATCCTTCCGCGCTGTCCTCTTCGGCGATGTCGTCGAAGGCGTCGTCGAGAGAGAGTAAATAAGCACCGTGGAGGCGGATATTGAGGCCTTCCATGTCGAAGATGCGGCGCAGCGCCTTCTGTGCGCTGCCGGAATAGCCGAGATCGGCGAGCACGAGGTCGGTGCAGTTGTCAAAGCCGGGAATCATGTGCCGTAGATAGGCGAGCAGCCGCGCGCGCAAGGACGCCGCCAGCTCGACGATCTCGCCGGCGTCCATCAGTTCGGGAAGTGCTTTGGCAAGATCCTCGCCGGGGGCGATCCCGTTAGGGAAGCTCGCGAAGAAGGCTGCGACCTTCGGCGGCATGATTTTCACGATGTCGCGGAAGGTCGGCGCGTCGATCTTGAAGATCTTGCTGAGGAGATCGAGCAACGGCCGCATCGTATCCGCTGAGGCGATCAGGCTTACGCGGCGATTGACCTCGATATAGGCCGACGTCATGCCGTGCAGATTCTTCCAGATCCGGTGCGGCAGAAAGCCATCGCGGCCCAGGAAGCCGAGCGCGACCTTTCGGTCGGGACCGGACACCTCTTCGCAACGCCTGGCGATGAAGCCATCGAATGCGGCCATGACCGGGCCGAGGACGGTCAGCCCCAGATGGAAGGCTGGAGATTTCTCGGCGCTGCGGGAGACGACCATGCGCCGTAGCGTTCGCGCACCATGATCAAGCCGCGACGGCGCGCCGGCACACAACAGTTCGAACAGCGCCGTTTCGCGCTGAAACCTGGAGGCCAGTTGCGCGGTCGCCTGCGGATAATAGCGGGGTTGGATGCCGTGGCGCTTTGCGCCCCTGATGTCGGCCTTCTCGTTGTCGCCGACGTGAAAGGAGGTCGCCGCGTCGATGCCCTGCTCAGACAGATATCTGGCAAACATCGTCTCGCTCTTGCTGCTGCCGTGGTCGCAGGACGCGTAGAGGAAATCCCATGTCAGCCCGGGACGGCAGGCTCGCAGCAGCCGTGCCAGCCGGTCGGAATCCCAATAAGTGTCGGAGATGAATCCGACGCGGTGACCGGCGCGCTTCGTGTCCAGATATTGCCGAAGCATGTCTGGATTGGCGCGACAAAGCTCGATCTCGGCTGCGAACTCCGATTCGACCAGACCGTTCAGATCAGGGCGTGTGAGGCCGAACAGCCTGAACGGAAAATAGGAATAGATCTCTGCGATGTGGACTTCGCTCGCGCCGCGCTTCTCGTTCGCGGTTCTGCGTGCACGTGCTTCGGCCTGAATTCGATGCTGAACGAAACTCACGGAAACATTCGGACAAGTTCTTGAAATACCCGAAAGCTCGTAAGTCCTTTCAAATACACCATCTGCCGTCGTGCAGGCGCGAAGCAGAAATGTATCGAAAACATCGAACGACCAAGCAGAAACAATTTGCGCGCGGGGCTCGAGCCCGGCCATTGCGATCTTCATGCGACAATTCCCCGTCCACCGGGAGGATTAACGTGCGCATGCGGGGAGTCAGGCGCCACAACAGCGAAAAAACTGCGCGCACGATTCGAAATCGCATTCGTCGCGACTGACAGATTCAAAAAAATCGCTAGGTTCGAAAAAGGTGATTCGGAAAAAATTGCCGAGTGCAGAAATCGTCTCGCGTTCGTTCACACTCCGAAACAATCGCTTCTTCACGCGCCAGGCGCGTGTCGCGTTCGATCACCTAGTGCCGCGTAATGTCAGCATTTTCTTCCGAGTGCATCTGTTCAGGATGAATGATCCGCCATGGTGCGAGACGATGTGATGATTGCAAGGTGTGATGGGCGAGAGGCGCGCGCAGTCGGCAATTATTGCCCGATACTCGGCAAAAGAGTCCGGATAACGTCTTGAAAAATAACAAAAAATCTCCGCCTGGATCGTTTTGGTGCCGCGTTCAACGCCTGGAAGCCGTGTGGCACGTGCGCTGCCGGCATTGCGGGTTGGAGGTTGCGGGATGAGTTACGCTGCTGATGTCTGGGCTCCCGCCGGGACCGGGATCACGACGACGGCGCCGGTCGATGCGATCGTACCGGTGATGCCGTCGGTGCCGCTCGCGCCGGACAGCGCTCCTGTCACCACCGATGTCGTCTACGACGAGGACAGCGAGCTTCTGGACAAGCTCGCCACCGGCGACGAAGCCGCGTTCCGCCTGCTGGTCGAGCGTCACATCGACCGCGCCTATGCGATCGCGCTGCGCATTGTCGGCAACGCGGCGGACGCCGAAGACGTGGTGCAGGACACCATGCTCAAGATATGGAGCCATCGCGGTCGCTGGCAGCACGGCCGCGCCAAATTCTCGACCTGGCTCTACCGCGTCATCTCCAACCGCTGCATCGATCTGCGCCGCAAGCCGCGCAACGAGAATGTCGAGACCGTGCCGGAAGTCGCCGACAGTCAGCCCGGTGCCGTCGAGATCATCCAGCGCAACGAGCTGAACGGCATGCTGGAGCTCGCGATGCAGCGCCTGCCCGAGCAGCAGCGCATCGCCGTGATCCTGTCCTACCACGAGAATATGAGCAACGGCGAGATCGCCCAGGTGATGGACACCACGGTGGCTGCCGTGGAGTCGCTGCTCAAGCGCGGCCGTCAGCAGCTTCGCCAGCTGCTGCGCAAGCACGAGCGCGACATCCGCACCGCGTTTACCGATTGCTAACCATAAAATTCGGCTCGCGAAAAGTTTCGCGCCTGATCTGCTTGCGCTCCGTCGTTTGAGCGAACGGACGGGGCTGCGGTCTGCGTCGTCAATCGTCTTCAACGATGCGGCACGCCATGCCCATCAGCACAGGAGCTTCACATGCCCGCAATCAGTACCAATACCGCCGCCAACGCCGCGGTCCGCTATCTCAACATCAACTCCGCTCAGGAGAGCAGCTCGCTCTCGAAGCTGTCGAGCGGTTCGCGCATCACCTCGGCATCCGACGACGCCGCGGGCCTTGCGATCTCCACGCGCATCTCCTCGGACGTCACCACGCTGCAGCAGGCCGCGACCAACGCCTCGCAGGCCAACGCGATCCTGCAGACAGCCGACGGCGGCGCCTCGAACATCTCCGACATTCTCGCGCGCATGAAGTCGCTGGCCTCCGAATCGGCCTCGGGCACCACGACCGACTCCAGCCGCGCCTATATCCAATCGGAATTCTCGCAGCTCAACGACGAAATCGACTCGATCGCGACCGGCACTCGTTATTCCAGCCAGAGCCTGCTCGATGGCACCAGCGTATTCTCGTCCGGCGTGTCCGTGCTGGTCGGCTCGGACGGCTCCGACACGATCACCATCACGCTGACCAGCCTGACGGCGTCGTCGCTCGCCGTCACCTCGCTAGACGTCAGCACCCAGTCCGGCGCGACTTCGGCGCTCGACGCCCTCGATACCGCGATCGACACGGTCTCGGCCGCACGCGCCTCGATCGGTGCTCAGGAATCGCGATTCAACTTCTCGTCGGATTCGATCTCGACCCAGACGCAGAATCTCCAGTCGGCAAACTCCGCGATCAAGGACGTCGATATCGCGGCCGAGCAGTCCAAGCTGTCTTCGGCCGAGGTGAAGACCCAGGCTGCCGTGTCGGCGCTGGCTGCCGCCAATCAGATGCCGCAGTACCTCCTCAAGCTCTTGGGCTGATGATCAACTGACCGGGCCGGCATGATGCCGGCCCGGCCCTCTCTGCCAGGGGCGGCCAAGCAAAGTGACCAGCGTCAGTTCGAGCACCAGCAGCACAAGTTCCTCGGGCGCGTCGGTCACGACGAGTGGGACCACCAATTCGAGCAGCATCGATTGGTCGGCGCTGATCCAATCCGCCGTCGACGCGAAGACCGCGCAGGCGACGACGATATCGACCACGATTACGAACAATGAGGCCAAGATCTCGGCCTATCAAACGCTCCAGAGCGATCTGAAGACGCTATATTCGGGGCTGGCGTCACTTTCGACCGCGGTGGTCAACTCGCTGTCCACCAGCGCATTTGCGACGCGCACGGCGAGCATCAGTTCCACCGGCGACGTGAGCGCCTCGTCGGCGCTCTCCATGACCATCAAGAGCGGGGCTGCGATCGGCGACCACACGCTGACGATAAGCCAGCTCGCGACCGCGCAGAAGGTGGTCGGTGCGTCGCAGTCGAGCCAAACCGACGAGCTCGGCTACTCCGGCACGTTTTCCATCGGTCTTGAGGGCGGCAGCACCGCCGACATCAGTGTCACCGGCACGATGTCGCTTCAGGACGTCGTCGACACCATCAACGCCCAGACCTCGACAACCAACGTCCAGGCGTCGATCGTGCAGGTCTCCAGCGGTTCGTACGAGATGGTGTTGACGGGTATGGAGGACGCCGCCGATATCACCTATTCGAGCACGTCCGGCGACGACATTCTGAACGAGCTCGGTGTGACCGACAGTTCGGGGAGTTTCGCCGACGTGCTCCAACAGGCGCAGGCTGCCGAATTCACGCTCGACGGCATCGCGATGACCCGCAACACCAACGACATCGCGGACGTTTTGAGTGGGGTCACCTTCAGCCTGCTGCAGGAGACGCCGGACGGAGCGACGCTGAACATCAGCATCGAGACTGACACCAGCCAGATCGAATCGGCGCTGGAGACGTTCGTCACCAACTACAACGCTTTTCGCGACGAGGTCATTGCCCAGCAGGCGACCGGCACGGACGGTACGGCGTCCTCGAGTGCGGTGCTGTTCGGCGACGGAACCATGCGCGACATCATGGATCAGCTTCAGGGTGCACTCAACAGCACCGTGAGCGGTCTGACGATGGCTGACCTTGGATTGTCCTTCAATGAGAGCAATGAGCTCGAGCTCGACACCTCTACGCTGTCGGATATCCTGAGCACCAATCTGAGCGGTGTGACCACCCTGTTGTCGGCTCAGACGACGACGTCGTCGAGCCAGCTCAGCGTCGTCAATACCGGAACCTCGCCGCAGTCCTTCACTCTGGATCTGACGGTCGATTCCTCCGGCAATCTCAGCTCGGCCTCGATCGACGGCGATTCATCGCTCTTCACCGTCAGCGGCACCACCATCATCGGTGCCTCTGGTTCGATCTATGCCGGCATGGCCTTCACCTATAGCGGCTCGACCTCGCAGTCGATCACGGTGACGTCGACCTCGGGCATTGCAACGCAGCTCTATCAGATCGCAAAGAACTACGCGTCGTCGTCCGGCGCGCTGCAAACGCAGATCACCAGTCTGACGACGCGCGATGACGAGCTCCAGCAGAAGGTCGACGACATCAACAGCGCGGCGTCGACGCTGCAGTCGCGGCTTGAGACGCAATACGCGAAATACCAGGCCGCGATCGAGAGCGCCAACAGCACGCTCACTTACCTCAAGGCCCTGCTCAATTCCAGCTCGAGTGATTGATGATGCATAATCCGATGGCGTACATGGCCAACCAGGCCTATCGGGGAGCCGCGACCAGCGTGCCGCCGCTCAAGGCGATCTCGATGCTGCTTGGCGGTGCGATCACCTTCCTCCAGAAGTCGCAGGCGGCGCAGGAAGCGCGGCGCTTCGAGGAGGGGCACGTATACCTGATGAAGGCGACCGCAATCCTGCGCGGGCTCAGCCACAATCTCGATTTCACCAACGGCGGCGCGGTGGCCGAGCGGCTGTTCCAGACCTACAACGCGATGATCCTGGCGAGCCTCAAGGCTTTCGGCCGCCCACATGCGCGCGAAAGCTTTGGGCGCATCGTCGCCGGGCTGACCGAGCTGCGGGAGGCTTGGGAGCACGTCGACGCGACGTTGCGCAGCGGCAAGGCCGTGCCGGCCGATTCGGCCCGCAGGGGCTGAAAGCGTGGGCTGCCTGATTCCGGAGCGCGCCGGCGATTCTGCGGCCGGTCGTTGCGGACGCTTTCCGTAGTGCTGCGGGCGGTTTTGGCGCCCAAACGTGCCGAAATCCAGTTTCCGCCGCGCCAGCAATGCTTTATGACGTGCCCTGACCGAGGCGGGACCGGCGGGCGATGGACGTCACCGAGTTTGAGGAACTGATCGATCGACTGGGCGAGGATCTCTCCCTCTGGCCCGACGATCGGCGTTTGCCCGCTGAAGAGCTGCTGGCGCGCTCGTCCGCTGCGCAAGCCCTGCTGGACGAGGCGCGCGCCTTGCGTCGTGCGCTTGCAGCGCCTCCGGTCCGAGCGCCCGCAGGCCTGGCCGACCGCATCGTCGCCGTCGCTGCGAAAACGAAAAGCGATACCGCCGAGCCGCGCACGGAAGGCGAGACGGCGGGGAGCTGAACGGGTCTTTCTCCGACTTCTGAGGTTCGCGTCTCCACCTCGCCTCGCTTGCGGGGATAGGGAGCGCACTCGCGCCGCAACAAATCAAGCTGACATCACGCTCTTCTAACGCATGTACGCGGCAGATTTTGCCGTGTTGAAAGCCATTTTCGCGCGCGTGAATCCCCGCCTGAATCCGCGCGCCCACCCGTTTCATCAGCACACAGATTTCAAGCGCGCAGACCAGACATCTGGTCGCCGGCCGCGCAAGAAAGTCGGAGTTTCTGATGACCGTTTCCGCCACGAGTTCTGCTTCGACTGCGACGACGACGTCGTCGTCGTCGAGCACGTCGTCCAATTCGACGCTGACGTCCAGCGATTTCCTGAGCCTGCTCGTCAGCGAGCTCCAGAACCAGAATCCGCTGGATGCGACCTCGACCACCGACCTGGTCAATCAGCTTACCTCCTACGCCAATTTCACCTCCCAGCAGTCGATCAATTCCAACCTCAATTCGCTCGCGGGCTCGTTTTCGAGCCTCGTGACGCTCAACTCGGTCAACTATATCGGCCACACCGTCGAGGCGAAGACCGACACCTCGACGCTGAGCAACGGCTCGGCGACGTTCGGCTACTCGCTCTCCTCGGCCGCCTCGAACGTCTCGATCAGCGTCAAAGACTCCTCGGGCTCAACGGTGTGGACCGGCACCGGGAGCGGCAATGCCGGATCGAACAGCTTTACCTGGGACGGCAAGGACTCCAGCGCCAATCAGCTCACCGATGGCGGCCAGTACACGATCTCGGTGACCGCGACGGATTCCACCGGCAATTCGGTCCTCAACTACACGACCGTTACCGGCACGGTGACCGGCATCGACACCTCGACCTCCACACCGTCGCTCACCGTCAACGGCGTTTCCGTCAGCGCCGCCAACATCATCGGCGTCACGTCCTGATCACTTCCGGAGTTCTATCATGAGTCTCAGCGGTGCATTGTCCTCGGCGATCTCCGCGCTCAGCGCGCAGAGCCAGTCCCTGTCGATGATCAGCGATAACATCGCCAACTCCGACACGACCGCCTACAAGACGACAAGCGGGATGTTCGACGCGCTCGTCACGGCGTCGAGCAATGCAACCTCCTATGCCTCGGGCGGCGTCACCGTCTCCGGCCGGGCCAACATCACCCAGCAGGGCCTGCTGGCCGCGACCTCCAACGCCACCGACGTCGCGATCCAGGGGTCTGGCTTCTTCGCGGTGACCAACGCAACCTCGGGCGGCACTGTCTCCTATACCCGCAACGGTGCCTTCACGACCGACAATGCCGGCTATCTCGAGAACAACGGCTATTACCTGGAGGGGTGGCGCACCGACGCCGACGGCAATGTCGTCGGCAGCGAGTCGGCGAGCAATCTCGAGGCGATCAACACCCAGGTCGCCTCGACCAGCGGAAGTGCCACCACCAAGACGACGATCGCGGCCAACTTGCCGTCGGATGCGGCGACCGGCGACACCTATACCAGTTCGATGACCGTCTACGATTCGCTTGGCGCCGCGAATTCGATGCAGATCACCTGGAGCAAGACCGGCACCAACACCTGGAGTGCGAGTTTTGCAAATCCGACGTCGGCTTCGGACACGACGACCGCGACGGGCACCGCTTCGGGCACGATCGACATCACCTTCAACAGCGACGGCTCGCTGGCGAGCACCAGCCCGGATCCGGCGACCGTCTCGATCACGGGCTGGACCGACGGCGCGGCCGACGGCACCATCACCATGGATCTCGGCACCGCCGGCAAGACCGACGGGCTGACGCAATACGCCTCCGGCGAGACGACGCCGTCCGTCAACGTCACCAGCATCGATTCGGATGGCCTGTCCTACGGCAAGCTGTCCAGCATCTCGATCGGCAAGAACGGCGTGGTCGACGCCACCTACTCCAACGGTCAGACGATCGCGATCTACAAGATCGCGGTGGCGACCTTCGCCGCTCCCGACGGCCTGTCTGTCTCTAGCGACGGGATCTACTCGGCGACCGTGACGTCGGGCAACGCCTCGTTGCAGGGCTCCGGCGAGAATGGCGCAGGCACGATCTACGGCAGCGAGCTGGAATCCTCGACCACCGACACCAGCAGCCAGTTCTCCAACATGATCTCGGCGCAGCAGGCTTATTCCGCGGCCTCGCAGGTCATCTCGACCGTCAACAAGATGTACGACACGCTGATCTCGGCGATGAGGTGAGCGATGCATAGCGAAAAGGCGAGCGCTGCCGGAGAGGCGCTGCTGCGCAGACTACGTCGGCTGGTGGCGCGGGCCGCGACCGTCAAGGGCGGCGAGCGCAGGCAGTTGCTTGCACTGATCGACGACGTTCAGACGACCCGCCGCGGCTTGTTGAAGGAATGCGCGGAGGTCGAGGGCCAGATGAGGCAGGCAACCGTCAGGGCGACCGCGATCGGCGCATATTTGCGCAACTCGCAGGCCGGCCGCGGCAAACGGCACAATTAGAAAAAGGCGATGACCATGACTGTAGCCCAAGCCAAGAGCCAAGCGGCGAGCCAAGCCACCAGGGTGAACGCCGCAAATGGCGATGCCCGGATCAGGTCGCTGATCGTGCTGATCGAGACGCTGACCGCGCTGGTCGCGGAGGAGAATGCGGAGCTCGCCAAGGGCCTGCCGGCGTCGCGCCTGAAGCAGGTCGACGAGAAGAACCGGCTGGCGGAGGTTTTCGAACGGACCGTTGCCGAATGCGCGGCGGGGACGACCAGCCTGAACGTAGGGGACAGGATCCTGCGCGAGCAGCTCATGGAACGGATCCTGAAGCTGCGCGGGGCGATGGACGAGAATCTGGCGCGGCTGCGCGCAGCGATCGAGGCCAGCAACCGCCGGATCGATGCCGTCATGCAGGCGATCCGCGAACAGATCGCGGCGGTGTCGCCCTATGGCGCCTCCGGCCGCGTTGCCGCTCGCGCGGTCTCCAGCGGCACCAGCCGCAGCGCCTGACCCGCAAGGAACCCGCCGTGTCACTCGATATCGCACGATCAATCGCCTTCAGCGGTCTGTCGGCCACGTCGGTGCAGATCAGCGTGACCTCGTCGAACATCTCGAACGCCGACACGACGGGCTATACGACGAAGACTGCGAACCAGTCGAGCAGCGTTACCAATGGCGCCGGCACCGGCGTCACGGTGACGGGCATCACCTCGACGGTCGACAAGCTGCTGTTGAAGTCGCTGATCTCGGCGACCTCCGATCTCGGCTCGGCCGACACCACGAATACCTATCTGACGTCGCTCGAAAAGCTCTACGGATCGACCAGCAGCACGGACGATGCGTCGATCGGAACCTCGCTCGCCAACAGCATTGCCTCGCTGGAATCGGCGCTGTCGTCGCTGGCGAGTACGCCGAGCAGCGCCTCGCTGCAATCCAACGTCATCAGCGCGCTCGACGACGTCGCCAGTCAGTTGCGGGAGACGTCGAGCGGCATCCAGAAGCTCCGCGCCGACGCCGATCAGCATATCGCGTCTTCGATCGACGACGTCAACACGGACTTGCGGCAGATCGCGGATCTGAACGCCCAGATCAAGCAGACGGCAGCGACCGGCCAGTCGACCGCGGACCTGGAAGACCAGCGCAACACGGCGCTCCAGGACGTCGCTTCCCAGATGAACATCAGCTATTTCACGGCGTCGAACGGCGATCTCCAGATCTACACCACATCTGGTCAGGCGCTGCTCGACAGCAGCGCGCATACGATCAGCTACACTGCCGCGTCGAATGTGACCTCATCGACGACTTACACCGCAGGTTCTTCGTCGAGTGGCTTCAGCGCGGTCACGGTGAATGGCGTCGACATCACCTCGCAGATCACCGGCGGCGATATCGGCGCGCTAATTGCGCTCCGTGACAAGACCCTGCCGGCGGCGCAGTCGCAACTCGACCAGCTCGCGCAGCAGCTTGCGTCGGCGATGAACAGCGTCTCGAACAGCGCTTCCGCGGTGCCGGCACCGACGAGCCTCACCGGCACGACCAGCATCACCAGCAGCACGGCGCTCTCCGCCACCGGAACGGTGCGCCTTGCGGTCACCGACCAGAGCGGCAATCTGGTCTCTTATGGCGATCTCGATCTGTCGTCCTATTCGACGGTCGGCGATCTCGTCACCGCGATCAACGGCATCTCCGGACTGTCGGCCTCAGTCGATTCGGCCGGCCATCTCTCAATTGCGGCGACCGGCTCGGGCAATGGCGTTGCCATCAACGAGATGACGAGCTCGATGGGGAGTTCGAGTGAAGGATTTTCGGATTATTTTGGCCTCAACGATCTCGTGACCGGAACGAGTGCGGCGGATATCGCCGTCAACAGCAAGATCCTGTCCGGAACGAACGAGCTTCAGCTCGCGACGCTGGACTCCTCGCCGAGCCTGACGCTTGGTAGCTCGGTGCTGTCGTCGGGGTCTGCCACCCTCGTCAATGCCTTCTACGACGCTTTGACGGACTCCCGGACATTTTCCTCCACCGGCGGGCTCGCCGCTACCACCGGCTCCTTTGCCGATTATGCATCGAGCATCGTGTCCGACGTCGCGAGCAAATCCTCGCAGGCGTCCGCCAACTACACCGCCAAGGAGACCGCGCAGTCGACCTATGCGAGCTCGCTGTCGTCGCAATCGGGCGTCAACCTCGACGAGGAATCCGCCAAGCTCAGTACGCTCCAGAATAAATATTCGGCGGCTTCCGCGCTGATCCAGGCCATCAACTCCATGTACTCGGCGCTGCTCACCGCCGTGCAGTCGACGTAAGAGGGGATGCGCCATGGTCGCGATGCGTGTGGCCACATTCGCCCAGTCGAACAAGATGATCGCCGACGCCATGCGGGTGGAGTCGGTCATGGCCAACAAGCAGATCCAGGAATCCTCGGGCGTCATCTCGACCGATTTCGGAGGCTATGGCGCGGACGCGCAGCATGTCGTCAATCTCCAGGTTTCGGTGACGCGCGCGCAATCCTATATCGATGCCGCCACGCTCGCCGACAGCAAGGTCCAGGTGATGTATTCGGCCGTCGGCTCGATGACCGACATCCTCACCCAGCTCCGTTCCCAGCTCAGCGCCGCCTCGACCGGGAGCTCGACCGAGACGAACTCGGTGATCGGTTCGGCCCAGCAGTTGCTGGAGGAGATGGGTTCGCTCATGAACACGCAATATGACGGGCAGTATGTCTTTGCCGGCGGCAAGACGGACACGGCGCCGATCGATCTCGCGAACTTTTCGTCCGGCACCGGCTCCACCACGACAGCAGACACCAGCTACTATAATGGCGACGACGAGATCGCCTCGGTGCGCGTCGCTGCCGACGAGACCGT
Organism: Bradyrhizobium sp. 139; assembly: GCF_023074175.1. GTDB lineage: Bacteria > Pseudomonadota > Alphaproteobacteria > Rhizobiales > Xanthobacteraceae > Bradyrhizobium. The sequence goes on along the minus strand of NZ_JADPKS010000024.1, from coordinate 105,952 downwards.
GTCCTACGGCGTCACAGCCGACAATTCGGCGTTCGAGGAGGTGATGCGCGTCCTGAAGTTCGTGGCCAACAGCACTTCGCTGTCGTCCTCCGACATCTCCAGCGCGCTCGATCTCGCCAGCACGGCGCTCGACGACACTGCGGCGGTGCAGGCCAAGCTGTCGAATGCGGCGTCGTCGATCGAGACGGCGAGCGCCCGCCAGACCGATTACAAGAGCTATGCCGAGACGCTCTCGAACGACCTCACCAGCGTCGACGTCGCCGCGATCACGGCGCAGCTCTCGACCTACCAGGCGCAGCTCACCGCATCTTATTCGGCGCTCGGCAAGATCCTGAGCCTCAATCTCGCGAGCTATCTGAAATAGGCCGGCCTATTCGGCGGCAATCTGCTCCATCGCCATGGCGCGGAGCCTGGCGCGCTGGATTTTGACGCCATTGGCGCTGTCGGTGACGGGGAACGCGTCGACGATATAGATCCGAGCCGGGATCTTGTAGCCGGCCAAGCGCTCGCGCAGGCGCGCGACCAGCGCCTCCGGCCGAGGCGGCGCTTCGGCCGGGATCACGAAAGCGACGCAGCGCGCGTTCCCTTTCATATCGACCGCGACGACTTGGGCATCGGCAACGCCAGCGCAGGATTTGAGCTCATCCTCGATCTCGCCGGGCGCAACCAGGAAGCCGCCGAGCCGCATCGCATCGCCCGCACGGGTCTCGTAGACGAAGGCGCCGTCGCCGTGCAGCCGGCCGATATCGCCGGTGCGGAAGAAGCCGTCCGCGGTGATCGCATCGCGCGTCGCTTCGGGGTTGTTGAAATAGCCGAGGAAGCGCGAGGGCGCGCTGATCTCGAGCTCGCCGGAGACGCCCTGCTGGAACGCGGCGAAGCCGCAGACGTCGAGATGCGGGAATGGCCGTGGCGTATCGGCGAGCGCGAGGATGCGGCGGAACATCTCGTCGGAGCCGAAGGCGTGCGTGATCTTGTGTCCGCCGAGGAGCTGCAACGCCGGGCCCGCCTCGAAAGCATCGAGCACATGTATGGTCGCGCCTGCGGCGATGAACCCGAGCAGACTTGTCATGCCGAAGGTGCCGCAGAACGGCAGCATGGCCAACAATGAATGGCGCTCGGGCGAGAGCTGGAGCGCCGTGGCGACGCAAACGGCATGGGTTGCTAACGTCCGCTGTGAATGCGCGACGAGCTTCGGCCCCTTGGTCGTGCCTGATGTCGTGTAGAGCAGCACCGGCAGATCGACATCGTCCTGAAGCGGCGGAGCCGGTGGATAAGACCGGTCGAAGGCATCGAAGCGCACACAGGGCCAGTGCGCGGGGATCGCATCCCCGCCGACCACCGCGAGCCTTTGCAGCGCAGGCACTTCGTCCTTGGTGACATCGGCGAGGATGGCTGCAAAGTCGATCGAGCGGAACGCGGCCTCGACCACCATCAGCTTCGCGCCGGCCACCTTGAGCAGGTGCGCGACTTCCGCGCTGCGGTAGCGCGTGTTGACGGCAGCGACGATTGCACCACAGCGGGCGGCGGCGAACAGCAGCGCGATCCATTCAATTCGGTTGACCAGCCAGACTGCGACCACGTCGCCCTTGCCGACGCCTTGGGCAGCGAGCCAGGCGGCGGTCTGCTCGACCTTGGCTGAGAATGCCGCGTGCGAGACCGGCATGCCGTCGAATACGAAAGGGGGATTCGCGGCGGGCTCGGTGCCGATTAGCGATTGCAGCGAAAATTGGCTGGCGCTCATGGCAACCGGACTAACCCGATCGGGCAAACCTGTCTACTTGGTGCCGAACATCCGGTCGCCAGCGTCGCCCAGGCCCGGCACGATGTAGCCGTGGTCGTTGAGCCGCTCGTCGATCGCGGCGGTCCAGACCGGCACATCGGGATGCTCGCTCTGGAACTGCGCGATGCCCTCGGGCGCGGCCAGAAGGCAGACGAAGCGGATGTCGCGGGCGCCGCGCGCCTTGAGCAGGGAGGCGCCGGCGCAGGCCGAGTTGCCGGTCGCCAGCATCGGGTCCATCAGAATCACGGTGCGGTCCGACAGGTCCTGCGGCGCCTTGAAGTAATATTCCACGGCCTGCAATGTCTCGGGGTCGCGGTAGAGCCCGATATGGGCGATGCGCGCCGAGGGCATCAGCGCCAGCATGCCGTCGAGAAAGCCGACGCCCGCGCGCAGGATCGGCGCCAGCGTGAGCTTCTTGCCGGCGATTTTCGGCGCCCGCATCGGCGAGATCGGCGTCTCGATGTCCACCAGCTCCAGCGGCAGATCGCGCGTCACCTCGTAACAGAGCAGCATCCCGATCTCGTTCAGGATCTCGCGAAAACTCTTGGTCGAGCGGTCCTTCTCCCGCATCAGCGAGAGCTTGTGCTGGACCAGGGGATGGGCGACGACGTTGACGTTGCTGGTGCTCATGAAACCGCTCTACACGGTTCCGTGAAATTGCGCCAGATCGACCGGGTTTTTTCCGCGGGATACGCGGCCTCGGGCATCGCAACCGCGCTGCGCGTCCGGCTCCTCGCCTCGTGGGCAGCCATGGTCAATTCACGGTCGATCGCGGTGCGGAAGCTTTAGACCCCGAGCCCGCGCGCAAGGAGTGTGATCACGAGCGTCAGGATGGCGCCCCAGATCAGGCTTAGTGTCATCGTCAGGATGGTCGTGGCGACCGCCTGCTCCAGATTTCCCTTGAGGAGTTGCATGCTACTTGTCCGGGGTGGGCGTGGCGCCCACGCACATGCCGAGCAGCAATGCAGCCATCAACGCAACCAGGATGGCGACCTTGAGCTCGATCATGTCCGCAGCCTTGCCGCCACGCGTGCAAGGAGCTGTCTGGTTGCCGCCGCCATGATCAGGGGATTGCCGCGGTTCTCGATGTCGAGCTCGAAAGTCTCGGCGGGAAACACCAGCGCGCACCGTGTCGGCCGGCTCTGCCGGTTGGCGAAATCGACCGCGGAGCTCCTGAACAGGAACAGACCGCCGACGCGTCCGTTCGCCTCGCGCGCGACCCAGAGCCCGGCGCCGTTGCGTCCGATGAAGAACGCGGGAATGGCGGCACTGACGACATCCGGATCGAGCGGCCTGAGTACGGTCGCCTGCGTCTGCCTGCTCTCAGGCCGGCGACGGGTAGCCTGAAGGGCGATCGCGGCCATGGCGGCCTCTTCACACATCTGCAAGGTCATGATGGTCTCCCATGCCGTTCAGGCGTGGAGGTGCCAGACATAGATCGCGGTCTTCAGCGCGATCAGCGCGGTGAGCACGCTGCCCATCGAGAGCACGGCCAGAGCGCGGAGCGCGATGCGCTTGAGTTGGGCCTTGCGCGCCGTTGACAGTCGCGCCGGGCGTTCGGCCCCATCGAAGGGCCGGTCAAAGCCATGTGTCAGGATCGACATTCTGGAAGTCCTTGTCAGTGGCGCGGCGAGACGGCCGCTCCAATCTGCCGCTTATGATGTCGATCGCTGCGTAGGATTGCGAGATGAGCGCAGACGCGCGCGTATAGGAAAGTCATAAAGACGCCGACCTACGCGCCGGAAGCCCTCTGAAGAGGTCGGGGTTCCGCTTCGGCCGGGCGGCCTGAGACGGCGCAGGATCCGAATGCGCCTGCCCAATCGCCGCGGCAAAGGCCAGCCGCAGCCGTGGTTCCTCGATCTGCTTGCAGAAGCAATCCAGGATCGCGTCCGCGTCTTGTCGCTGCCCGCTGATGGCCGCGCAGAGTTGCGAGCTGGTCCGCCGGAAGAAGTGGAGAGAGTCCCCGCCGTCACGCTGGTCGCCGGAACGATCGAGCTCCGCTGCGAGCGCCACAAGATTGAGCCTGTCGGACTCATCCATCGTCACGGCAAAGCGCAACAGCGCCAACTGCCAGGCGCGGAGCAGCCTGTGAGATTCTTTGACTGATTGCAGCATGAGATAACCGGATGCCCCGCGACCCCTCAGGCGCCAATGCTGTCGATCAGCTCCTCGTCGGCGATCGCGGCGAATGCTCGTACCACCTCTCTCTGCGCGGCCGCGTCCAGCGGCACGATCGGCAACCGTGTGCCTGCCGACATCAGGCCAAGCACGCTGAGTGCATATTTGAGCGCCGCCGGGCTCTCCCGGGAGAGGCAAGCGATCAGCGGGATCACCCGTTTGTGCAAATAGCGGGCGGATTGCAGGCGGCCCTGCCTGACCTGTGAGAAGATCGTGCGGCAGAGATCCGGCGCGATGTTGGCGACCTCCGAGATCGCGCCGTCACCACCGCTCGCGATGAAGCCGAACGCAGTGCTGTCGTCGCCGGCCAGAAAGCGAAAGCCGGCCGACAGGTGCCGGGACAGGCGCATCGGGCGGGTGATGTCACCGCTTCCATCGCGCAGGCCCACGAACTGGCGGGATTCGACGAGGCGCAGAAGCGTCTCGTCGGCGAGCGGGCGCAGCGTGCGGGAAGGGATATCGTGCAGGATCACGGGCAATCCGATCGAACCGGCGATGGCCCGGAAATGCGCAAGCATTCCCTCCTGCATGGGCTTGTTGTAGGCGGGCACCACCGCCATGACGGCATCGGCGCCGGCGGCTTCCGCGCGCCGTGCGAGCGCGACGGCATGGCTTGTTCCATTCGACACCGCGCCAGCGATGATCCGCACGCGGCCGCGGGCGACGTCGACCGCGGTTCGAATGATCAGCTCCTGCTCGGCCGGCGAAAGTGTTGGTGCCTCGCCGGCGGTCTCGCAGACCACGATCGCGGGAACGCCCGCGCCGATCTGGCGCTCGCAGAGTGCGGCGAACGCCCCAAGATCGACCGCGTCCGCCGCATCGAACGGCGTCGGCAGATCGGGAATGAAGCCCGTGAACCAGGCTGAGGGTGGAATGAACATGGTCGTTGGCAGAGCGGGTGAGTCAGGCGGCGCGCTTGGGAGCTGCGGCATCTAGCCTCTTGCCCATGTCGAGCTCGATCTCGCGCGGCAACTCGACGATGGTTTCGGGATGCTGGCCGTTTTCGAACAGCGCATATTTGATCGCCTGCGTGCGGCTGACGAACAGGCCGCCATAGAGGCCGTTCTGTTCCTGGGCGACCCATTGTCCCCTGTGGTTGCGGCCGATGAGGACGATGGTCGAGGGCGAGCTGCACGAGGGAGGTTCGACGAATTTCACGGGTGTACTCCTTCCGATTGATGCGGACGGCGGGCGCATGTCCCGCAACCGTCCGATCAATATCGCTTCAAGCAGATATGATTTCGAGTGAGGCTGTGCGGCGATCTCATAGGCGCGCTATAAAGGCCAGCGTTCAGGTCAGCTCATTGACGACGTGGACCAGGGCGAACAGCGCGCCGAATGCAGCGCACTCGTCCCAATGATTGAGGACGGCGCCGAACAGCGGCTCGCGCCTGAGGAGGGCAACACGGACGGCAAAGCGTGCGATCACCCGTGTCGGGCTCAGGGCCCGCGATATGTCCGAAGATTGCGGCAAGGCAGAACCTGTCCGGCGGACTAGCTGAAATTCTCGCAGCCGACCGGCTCATAGAGCGGGTCCGGGGCGGGGCGCACAGTGGGAACGCTTGGACGCGACACCTCCAGGGCCAGGGCCTGGACCTCGATGAAGGCCGAGAGCAAAGCGATTGCCAGATCAGCGTGGCTCGCTTCGACTGCGGTATCCAGCCAATCGGGCAATTCCCGTTCGCGCGAGAGCGCGCAATGCCATTCACCCTCGTCATAGGCGATGCGGCGGACCTGCCACAGCGGCAGCTCCAGCTCCATCAGCGCCAGCGCGGCATCGGCCCAGGCCTCGGCATCGATCAGGCGCATGACGCGTGCGGAGCGTTCGCCTTGTCCGAGCGAAGGGAAGCGGCGGCAGGCGTGCTCGATGATGTCAAGCATCAACGGACGCGTCGTCGCCTGCGCATTGCGCAAGCGGTCGCTGAGTGAGGGCGGATCGTAGCGTCGGAGTGCGGCGGTCATGTCAGGCCTCCTGGAATTGGCGTCGGTCAGTCGGCCGGCCTCTCCAAGATGGCTGGAAGGGCATTTGAAAACGAGGTGGGGACGGGGCGGGAGATATAGGGATTTCATAAACGCACGGATGCCGCCGGGTCCGGGATTTGGGCAGCGTCCGTTTTCGACTGCGAAAAGCGGACAATTATAGAAGCAGGCTTTTTGAAAAGACCTCGGCCACAGTCCGACGTAACAATCGGCAGTGATGGTGACGGTAGATCGCTGCCGCTGCGCCGCTGGTCCGGCGCGACCGCTTGGAATGCGCTGTCAGGGTCGTATGGCCGCCGGTCCGGACGTACCCCGTCTTTATGAGATTCCTATAACTTCGCCATAGGCGTCATCTCGAAAACCTATGTACACGGTGGCACTTCAGCACGGTGAAAGTTCGGGCCGGTCGCCGGGAGATTTGCGTTGCATTCGCGCGCAGCAGTCGGGCCGCCAGGATCCAGAGACAGGCTTCGCCGGATATCGTCTCGTAATGAGGAGTATTGCCATGATGGACCTTCTGATGCTGGCGCTGGGCTTCGGCTTCTTTGCCGTTGCGATCGGCTACACCTACGCCTGCGAACGGCTGTGAGGGAGCGGATCATGATTTTCGATTATGCGCTCGCCGGTGCCGTCTCGTTCGGTCTCCTGTTCTACCTCACCTACGCGCTGCTCCGGCCCGAGCGGTTTTGAGCCGTGCTGCTGCTTGTCGAATTGCTGCTGGCGGGCGCCGCGCTCGTCGCCTGCCTGCTGACGGTGCTCCTGCCGCTGTTGCGCCGGACACAAAGCCTGAAGGGTTGATTCCATGACTGTGATCGGTTGGTTCCAGATCATTCTTTTCTGTGCGATCATCATCGCGCTGACCAGGCCGCTCGGCTGGTACATGACGCGCGTCTTCAACGGCGAGCGGACCTTCCTGTCGCCGGTGCTGCGGCCGATCGAGGCCGGGATCTACTGGCTCTCCGGCGTCGACGAGAAGCGCGAGCAGCATTGGCTGACCTATACGGTCGCCATGCTGCTGTTCCATGTCGGCGGCTTCCTCGTCATTTACGGCGTGATGCGGCTTCAGGCGATACTGCCGTTCAACCCGGCCGGGCAATCGGCCGCCGCGGAGGACCTCTCCTTCAATACCGCCATCTCCTTCATCACCAACACCAACTGGCAGAATTACGGCGGCGAGAGCACACTATCCTATCTCGTGCAGATGCTCGGCCTGACGCACCAGAATTTCCTGTCGGCGGCAACCGGCATTGCGCTGGCGGTGGCCCTGATCCGCGGCTTCTCGCGCGCCTCGATGCGCACGGTCGGAAACTTCTGGGTCGACGTCACCCGCTGTACGCTCTACGTGCTGCTGCCGATCTGTGTCGTGTACTGTCTGTTCCTGGTCTCGCAGGGCATGCCGCAGACGCTTGGCGGCTATGTTGAAGCGACGACGCTCGAAGGTGCCAAGCAGACCATCGCGGTCGGTCCCGTCGCCTCACAGGTCGCGATCAAGATGCTGGGCACCAATGGCGGCGGCTTCTTCAATGCCAACGCCGCGCATCCCTTCGAGAATCCGACCGCGCTGTCGAACTTCGTGCAGATGCTGTCGATCTTCACGTTGGGCGCCGCGCTGACCAACGTATTTGGCCGCATGGTCGGCAACCAGCGCCAGGGCTGGGCGATCCTGTCGGTGATGGGCGTGCTGTTCGTCGCCGGCGTCGCCGTCACCTATTGGGCGGAAGCCAGCGGCACCTCCACCATGCACACGCTCGGCCTGACCGGCGGCAACATGGAGGGCAAGGAGGTTCGCTTCGGCATCGTCGCGTCCTCGCTGTTCGCCGTGATCACGACGGCGGCGTCCTGCGGCGCGGTCAATGCCATGCATGACAGCTTCACCGCGCTCGGCGGCATGATCCCGCTGATCAACATGCAACTCGGCGAGATCATCATCGGCGGCGTCGGCGCCGGCCTCTACGGCATGCTGCTGTTCGTCGTGCTCGCGATCTTCGTGGCGGGCCTGATGGTCGGCCGCACGCCGGAATATGTCGGCAAGAAGATCGAGGCGCGCGAGGTCAAGATGGCGATGCTCGCGATCCTGGTGCTGCCGCTGATGTATCTCGGCTGGACCGCGGTCGGCGTGGTCTATCCGACGGCTGTTGCCTCGATGGCGAATGCCGGCCCGCACGGCTTCTCGGAGGTGCTCTATGCCTTCACGTCGCAGACGGCCAATAACGGCTCGGCCTTCGCCGGCCTCACCGGCAACATCCCCTTCTACAACCTCACCGGTGCGTCCGCGATGTTCGTCGGACGCTTCTTCATGATCATTCCGGCGATGGCGATTGCGGGCTCGCTGGCCGCCAAGAAATCCATTCCGCCCTCGGCGGGCACGTTCCCGACCACGGGCGGGCTGTTCGTCGGTCTCGTCGTCGGCGTGATCCTGATCATCGGCGGCCTGACCTTCTTCCCGGCGCTTGCGCTCGGCCCGATCGTCGAGCACCTCGCGATGAACGCCGGCCAAATCTTCTGAACAGCAAGTGTTCTGATCGACAGCCCTCTGATTGTTTGGAGTGACCGTCATGGAAACCATGAAACTGCAAAAACGCGCGTCCGTCTCGGCGATGCTCGAGCCCAGGATCGTCGTGCCCGCGATCCGCGCGTCCTTCGCCAAGCTCGATCCGCGGCTGATGGTCAAAAACCCCGTGATGTTCGTGGTCGAGATCGTGGCCGCGCTCACCACCGTGATTTTTCTGCGCGATGTTCTCACGGGAGGTGCTGGCCTGGGCTTCACCTTCCAGATCATCCTCTGGCTCTGGTTCACGGTGCTGTTCGCCAATTTCGCTGAAGCGGTGGCCGAAGGCCGCGGCAAGGCCCAGGCCGACTCGCTGCGCAAGACCCGTACCGAGAGCCAGGCCAAGCTACTGACCGGGGCCGGCCCGGCCTTCAGGCTCGTGCCGGGCACCAGCCTGAAGGTCGGCGACATCGTGCTGGTCGAGGCGGGAGATACCATCCCCTCCGACGGCGAGGTGATCGAGGGCGTGGCTTCCGTCAACGAAGCCGCCATCACCGGTGAATCCGCGCCCGTGATCCGCGAGTCCGGCGGCGACCGTTCGGCGGTGACCGGCGGCACGCAGGTGCTGTCCGACTGGGTCCGCGTCCGTATCACGGCCGCCCAAGGCTCAACCTTCATCGACCGCATGATCAAGCTGGTCGAGGGCGCCGAGCGGGCGAAGACGCCAAACGAGATCGCGCTCAACATCCTGCTCGCCGGCCTCACCATCATCTTCGTGTTCGCCACCGTCACCATTCCGAGCTATGCGGCCTATGCCGGCGGCTCGATCTCGGTGGTCGTGCTGGTCGCGCTGTTCGTGACCCTGATCCCGACCACGATCGGCGCGCTGTTGTCGGCGATCGGCATCGCCGGCATGGATCGGCTGGTGCGCTTCAACGTGCTGGCGATGTCGGGCCGCGCGGTCGAGGCTGCCGGCGACGTCGACACGCTGCTGCTCGACAAGACCGGCACGATCACGCTCGGCAACCGCCAGGCGACTGCGTTCCGTCCCGTGCGCGGCGTCGCCGAGCAGGAGCTCGCCGATGCAGCCCAGCTCGCCTCGCTCGCCGACGAGACCCCGGAAGGGCGCTCCATCGTCGTGCTGGCCAAGGAGAAGTACGGCATCCGCGGCCGCGATATGGCCGAACTTGGTGCGACGTTCATCCCGTTCACCGCGCAGACCCGCATGAGCGGCGTCGATGCCGGCGGCTCCTCGGTGCGCAAGGGCGCGGTCGATGCCATGCTCAACTATGTCGGCGGCGGCGCGCCGCTGGCGGTAGCCTCAGGCAACACGGCGCGCGCCATCCAGCCCGCCGGGCTGTCGGAGGTCGGCCGTGAGGTCCAGACCATTGCAGATGAGATCGCCAAGGCCGGCGGTACGCCGCTTGCGGTAGCAAGGGACGGCAAGCTGCTCGGAGTCATCCAGCTCAAGGACATCATCAAGGGCGGCATCCGTGAGCGCTTTGCCGAGCTGCGCCGCATGGGCATTCGCACCATCATGATCACCGGCGACAACCCGATGACGGCTGCGGCGATTGCGGCGGAGGCGGGCGTTGATGATTTCCTCGCGCAGGCGACCCCCGAGGACAAGCTCAAGCTGATCCGCGACGAGCAGGCCAGGGGCAAGCTGGTTGCGATGTGCGGCGACGGCACCAACGACGCGCCGGCGCTCGCGCAGGCCGACGTCGGGGTCGCCATGAACACCGGCACTCAGGCCGCCCGCGAGGCCGGCAACATGGTCGATCTCGATTCCAATCCGACCAAGCTGATCGAGGTGGTCGAGATCGGCAAGCAGCTGCTGATGACGCGCGGTGCGCTGACGACGTTCTCGATCGCCAACGACGTTGCAAAGTATTTTGCAATCATTCCGGCGATGTTCCTGGCGTTCTACCCCCAGCTCAACGTGCTCAACGTCATGAGCCTGTCGAGCCCGCAAAGCGCCATCCTGTCGGCGATCATCTTCAACGCGCTGATCATCATCGCCTTGATCCCGCTGGCGCTGAAGGGCGTCGCGTATCGTGCGGTGGGTGCCGGCGCGCTGCTCCGTCGCAACCTCTTGATCTACGGCCTCGGCGGCATCGTCATTCCCTTCATCGGCATCAAGGCGATCGACCTCGTCGTGGTTGCCTTGCACCTGGCTTGATCGTCGTCGCGTGGCGCGCAGCGCGCGCCTCGCGCAATGACGAAGACATTGGAGACGTAACATGCTCAGAGAAATCCGCCCCGCCATCGTTCTCTTGCTGGTGCTCACCGCCATCACCGGCCTGGCCTATCCGCTCGCGATGACCGCTATTGCCGGCGCGATCTTTCCCGCGCAGGCGCAGGGCAGCCTGATCGAGCGCGGCGGCAAGGTGGTCGGCTCCGCCCTGATCGGGCAGGAGTTCAAGGACGACAAATACTTCCACGGACGCCCCTCGGCGACGCTCGCGCCGGATCCGAATGATTCGACCAAGATGGTGCCAGCACCCTACAACGCGGCCAACTCGGGCGGCTCCAACCTCGGCCCGACCAGCAAGGCTCTGGCCGACCGGCTCAAGGAGGACGTGGACAAGCTGAAGGCGGAAAATCCGAACGCCGTAGTGCCGGTCGATTTGGTCACCACCTCGGCCAGCGGCCTCGACCCGGACATCTCGCCGGAAGCGGCGCAATTCCAGGTGCCGCGCGTCGCCAAGGCCCGGAATATGCCGGAGCACACGTTGAAGCAGCTCGTGGCCTCGGCCACGCAAGGCCGTCTGTTAGGCCTGCTTGGCGAACCCCGCGTTAACGTATTGGCGCTGAACCTCGCGCTCGATCGCGTGGCCGCGAAGTAGCGGTCTAGGCTCGCGGCGCCCGGATGATTATATTGGTGTGATGGTCCGAGAGCGCCGCGATCCCGAACAACGTCCGTCTCCGGAGGCGCTGCTGGAAGCAGCGCGCCGGGAGGAGAGTGCGACCGGCAGGCTGAAGATCTTTGTCGGCGCCGCCCCCGGCGTCGGCAAGACCTACGAGATGCTGCAAAGCGCCCATGCCAAACGCAAGGCCGGCATCGACGTCGTGGTCGGCTTCGTCGAGACCCATGGCCGCGCTGAGACCGAGGCGCTGGTGCGTGAACTCGAAATGGTCCCGCGCAGGAGGATCGACTACCGCGGCCAGATCGTCGAGGAGATGGACCTCGATGCCGTGATCGCGCGGCGGCCGAAAATTGCACTGGTTGACGAGCTCGCCCACACCAACGCACCCGGCAGCCGCCATCCCAAGCGTTATCTCGACGTCGAGGAGCTGCTCTCCCATGGCATCGACGTCTATACCGCCGTCAACATCCAGCACATCGAGAGTCTGAACGACGTCGTCGCCCAGATCACTCATGTGCGGGTGCGCGAGACGGTGCCGGATTCGGTGTTTGACCGGGCGGATGCGATCGAACTGATCGACCTCACGCCCGACGATTTGATCCAGCGGCTGAGAGAAGGCAAGGTCTATGTCCCGAGGCAGGCCGAGCGGGCCCTTGACCACTATTTCTCGCCGGGCAATTTGACCGCATTGCGCGAGCTTGCGCTGCGACGAACGGCGGAGCGGGTCGACGAGCAGCTTCTCAATCACATGCAGGCGAACGCCATCGCCGGTCCCTGGGCCGCGGGCGAGCGCATTCTCGTCTGTGTCAGCGAGGATCCCCGCTCGGCCGGGCTCGTGCGCTATACAAAGCGGCTGGCCGACCGGCTGCATGCACCGTTCACCGCAGTTTCGATTGAGACGCGGCGATCGCTGCAATTGTCGGATGAGGAGCGCGATCGCGTTGCCGATACGCTGCGGCTCGCAGAGGCGCTTGGCGGCGAGGCGCTGACCATTCCGGCTGTCGGCCGGCGCATTGCCGACGACGTCATCAATTTCGCGCAAGGCAGCAACGTCACGCAGATCGTGATCGGCAAGTCGACCCGCTCGCGCTGGTTCGAGATGACACGCGGGTCGGTCGTGCACGATCTGGTGCGCCGTGCGGGGAACATCAGCGTACATGTCGTTCCTGGCGACGAACTCGCCGACCAGCCGGCGCCGAAGACGGCGGTGCAGACCGCAGCGCGATCGGACCCGTTCGATGCCCGGCCCTTTCTCAAGGCACTCGGGATCACCGCGCTTGGCCTTGCTGCTGCCGTAGCCATCAAGCCGTATTTTGGTATTGAGAACGTTGACCTGATGTTCCTGACCGCCGTGGTGACGGTCGCCGTGCGCTACGGATTGTGGCCGTCACTGCTCGCGAGTGTGGCGGCGTCACTTGCCTACAATTTCTTCTTCCTGCCGCCGGTCTATACGTTCACCATCACTGATCCGACCAATGTCGCGGCGTTCTTCTTCTTCATGCTGATTGCGTTCGTGGTGTCGAATGTCGCTGGGCGGGTGCGCACCCAGGCGGATACCGCGATCGGCCGCGTCCGGACGACCGAGCAGCTCTATGCTTTCAGCCGCAAGCTCGCCGGCACCGGTACGCTCGACGACGTGCTGTGGGCGACCGCCTATCAGATCGCGCTGATGCTGAAGGTCCGCGTGGTGCTGCTGCTGCCGGAGCAAGGCCCGCTCATGGTGAAGTCCGGCTATCCGCCCGAGGATGAGCTCGATCAGGCTGATCTTGCCGCCGCCAATTGGGCCTGGAGCAACGATCGTTCCGCGGGCCGCGGCTCGGACACGCTGCCGGGTGCCAAACGGTTGTTCCTGCCGATGCGCACCGGGCGTGGTCCGATCGGCGTCATCGGCATCGACGATGACCGCACCGGTCCGCTGCTGACCCCGGACCAGCGCCGGCTGCTCGATGCACTCGTCGACCAGGGCGCACTGGCCATCGAGCGCGTGCTGCTGGTCGAGGACGTGGATCGCGTCAAGCGCACCGTCGAATCCGAGCGGTTGCGCTCTGCGCTTTTGACCTCGATTTCGCATGATCTCAAGACACCGCTCGCCTCCGTGCTTGGCGCGGCCTCGACCATGCGCGATCTCGCCGGTGCGCTGTCCGACACCGAGAAGCGCGATTTGCTCGCCACCGTGATCGACGAGTCCGAGCGTCTCAACCGCTTTATCGCCAATCTGCTCGACATGACCAAGCTCGAATCCGGCGCCATCGTGCCCAACGCAGCGCTGCACGATCTCGGCGAGATCGTCGGCAGCGCGCTCCGGCGTGCGAGCAAGATCTTGACGGCCCACAAGGTGGAGCTGGTGCTGGCGGCCGATCTGCCGATGCTTCAGTTGGATGCCGTGCTGTTCGAGCAAGTGCTGTTCAATCTGCTCGACAATGCCGCAAAATATTCGCTGCCCGATACAACAATCTCGATCCGCAGCCAGCGCGAGGGGGATCATGTTGTGCTAGAGATCGCCGACCAGGGTGGTGGCATTCCGCCTGACGAGCTTGAGAGCGTGTTCGACAAGTTCTATCGCGTGCAGAAGGGCGACCATGTCCGTCCCGGCACCGGGCTGGGGCTCGCCATCTCCCGCGGCTTCGTCGAGGCGATGCGGGGCACGATTTCGGCCGCCAACCGCGGCGACCGGAGCGGCGCGATCCTCACCATCCGTCTGCCCATTCCGGCACAGACCCACGCATTGGATACCGCCGCATGAGCGCTGCCCCGATCAAGGTTCTGGTCATCGACGACGAGCCGCCGATCCGAAAATTGCTGAGAATGGGACTCTCGACACAAGGATATGAGATCCTGGAGGCGTCGAACGGAAAGACCGCGCTCGAGAAGCTCGCCGAAGAACCCGCGCTGATCATTCTCGATCTCGGCCTGCCAGACATCCAGGGCCACGAGTTGCTGCGCACCATCCGTGGCCGCAACGAGGGGGTGCCGCTCGTGGTGCTGTCGAGCCGCGGCGACGAGGCCGGCAAAGTGCAAGCGCTCGATCTTGGCGCCGACGATTATCTGACAAAGCCGTTCGGCATGGACGAGCTCTTGGCGCGCCTGCGCGCCGCGCTGCGCCACCAGCTCCAGGTTCAGGGCGAGCGTCCGGTGTTCCGCACCGGCGATCTCTCCGTTGATCTCGTGCGCCGCATCGTCAAGGTCGGCGAGCGTGAGATAAAACTGTCACCGAAAGAGTACGATCTTTTGCGCGTGCTGGTGCAGCACGCCGGCAAGGTGCTGACGCACCGGTTCCTGCTCAAGGAGCTCTGGGACGAGCTGACCGACGCACAATATCTGCGCGTCTATGTCCGCCAGCTCCGCCAGAAGATCGAAGCCGATCCGGAACGGCCGCAATATGTGCTGACCGAGACGGGGGTCGGGTACCGGTTGAAGGCGGGGGATTGAGCCGCGCCGTCATTCCGGGGCGCGCGTCAGCGCGAGCCCGGAATCCATTTCTCCACACATCACGCTTGCCGCGATAGATTCCGGGTTCGATGCTTCGCATCGCCCCGGAATGACAAGGCCAACTAGCCCGCCTTGCGACGCGCCGCCGTCGAGCGATGAGCCTTCTTCGCGGCTCGCTGCCGCCCGGTCGCGCGGCGCGGATGAGACTTCGCCGACGTCTTCCCACCGCGTCCCTTCAGGCTCTGCTTCAGCGCATCCATCAGGTTGACGACGTTGCTCGGCTGCTCCTCGCGCTCGGGAAGTTCGATCTTCTTGCCACTCGCTTTCCGCTTCACCAGCGACTTCAGCGCGTCCTCGTACTCATCCTTGAACTTGCTCGGATCGAAATGCGCGGCCTTGGCGTGCAGGATGTGCCCAGCGAGCTCGACCATGTCCTTGGTGATCTTCGGGCTCTTGATATCGTCGAAGAACTGGTCCTCGTCGCGCAGCTCGTAGGGATAGCGCAGCGTAGTGCCGAGCAGACCCTTGCCAAGGGGCTCGATCGCGATGATGTGCTCGCGATTGGTGAGCACGATCTTGGCGAGCGCGACGCGATCCTCATCCTTCATGGCGTCGCGGATCACGGCAAAGGCGTCGATCGCGGCCTTTCCTTCGGGCGCCATGTAATAGGGGTGGTTGAGGTAGCGTTGGTCGATCTCGTCGCTCGGCACGAAGCTCTCGATGTCGATGGTGTGGTTGCTCTCGATCTGGACTGCCTCGAGCTCCTCCGGCTCGATCTCGACATATTTGCCCTTGCGCAGTTCGTAGCCGCGTCCCTTCTGGTCGCTCTCGACCACGTCACCGGTCTCGGAGTCCACCATCTGCTGCTTGAGCCGGTTGCCGGTCTCGCGATTGATCATGTGAAACCGCGTCTTCTCGGCCGCGGTGGTCGCCGGATAAAGCACGACCGGACAACTGACCAGCGAGAGCCTTAACGTTCCCTTCCAATAGGCGCGCGGGGCCATTCCGTTCTCCAGCGGTTTCAAGGCATTTTGGAACCCAACCGCCCTATCGGGTTTTGGTTCCGGGTGGGACGTTTGCCGTGATAGGCTTCAACGCCGAAGAGAAATGCGGGACCGGTCGTGCTGCGAAAACTCTCCACCTATCGCCAGAAGCGTGATTTCGAGAAGACACCGGAGCCGTCGGGCAAGACGGCAGTGGCGCCCACGAAGCAGCGGCGCTTCGTGATCCAGAAGCACGATGCGACGCGGCTGCACTATGATCTTCGGCTCGAGTTCGATGGAGTGTTCAAGTCGTGGGCGGTGACCAAGGGACCCTCGCTCGATCCGCATGACAAGCGGCTGGCGGTCGAGGTCGAGGACCATCCGCTCGACTATGGCGATTTCGAAGGCACGATTCCGGAAGGGCAGTATGGCGGCGGCACGGTCATGCTCTGGGACCGCGGCACCTGGGAGTCCGACGATCCCGAGCGCGGCTTCAAGAAAGGCGATCTGAAGTTCACGCTGCACGGCGACAAGCTGAATGGAAGCTGGGTGCTCGTGCGCATGCGCAACGACCGCGCCGGCGGCAAGCGCACCAACTGGCTCTTGATCAAGCATCGCGACGAATATGTCCGCGAGGGTGCGGACAACGACATTCTCGACGAGGACAAGTCGGTGGCCTCCGGCCGCGCGATGGATCAGATCGCCGAAGGCAAGGGGCGCGCACCAAAACCGTTCATGCTGGGGAAGGGAGCCAAGGCCGACGCGGTGTGGCAGTCCAATCGTGTCGAGGAGCCAAAAGGGCGCACGGTCAGGCCGGCGCCCGGCGCGGCGTTGAAGCGGGGGAAGGGGACAAAAAAGAAGGCAGCGACCGCGACAGACGCGAAAAAAGTCTCGGAGATGCCGGACTTCGTCGCGCCGCAGCTCTGCACCTCGGTCGAGCGGCCGCCGGCGGCCAATGGCTGGTGTCACGAGATCAAGTTTGACGGCTATCGCGTCCAGCTCCGCGTCGAGGACGGCGAGGCGACGCTGAAGACGCGCAAGGGCCTCGACTGGACCGACAAGTTCGCGGCGATCGTGAAGGAGGCGCGCGAGCTTGCCGACGTCATGGTTGACGGCGAGATCGTTGCGCTCGATCACAACGGAGCGCCGAATTTCTCCTCGCTCCAGGCCGCGCTGTCGGACGGCAGGACCGAGGACCTGATCTTCTTTGCCTTCGACCTCCTGTTCGCCGAGGGCCTCGATTGCCGGCGCCTGTCGCTCGGCGAGCGCAAGGAACGGCTCAAGGAACTCCTGGAAGCACGCAAGAAGAAATCGGGCCAGATCCGCTATGTCGAGCATTTCGAGAGCGGCGGCGATGCCGTGCTGCGATCGGCCTGCAAGCTCGAGCTCGAAGGCGTGGTGTCGAAGAAGCTGGATGCGCCCTATCGCTCCGGCCGCACCGAGAGCTGGACCAAGGCAAAATGCCGTGCCGGCCATGAGGTCGTGATCGGCGGCTACAAGACCACCAACGGCAAATTCCGTTCGCTGATGGCCGGCGTGCACCGCGGCGATCATCTCGCCTTCGTCGGCATGGTCGGCACCGGCTTCGGCGCGGACAAGGTCAAGCGCATCATGCCGTCCCTGAAAGCCAGGGAGGCCAAGGACAATCCCTTCGGCGGCAAGAATGCACCGAAGAAGACGCGTGACATGCACTGGCTCAGGCCGGATCTCGTCGCCGAAATCGAGTTCGCCGGCTTCACCGCCGACGGCAATATCCGCCAGGCCGCCTTCAAAGGGCTGCGGCAGGACAAGCCGGCCGAGGAGGTCGAGGCGGAAACACCTGCCGACACCGAGCTCGCTGAGCCCTCGACCGGGCGGCAGGCCAAGCCGCGCTCGAAAGCAACGACCGGCGCACGAACGGCCCAGGCCGGCGGCGGTGCCGAAGTGATGGGTGTCGTCATCTCCAAGCCGGACAAGGAGCTCTGGCCGGACGACGGCAATGGCGATCCCGTTACCAAGCTGGATCTCGCGCGCTATCTCGAAGCCGTCGGCGAATGGATGATCGTGCACCTCAAGGGCCGGCCGTGCTCGCTGATCCGCGCCCCTGACGGCATCAAGGGTGAATGCTTCTTCCAGCGCCACGCCATGCAGGGCACGTCGAACCTTCTGGAACTCGCGCGGGTCTCAGGCGACCGCAAGCCCTACCTGCAGATCGATCGAATCGAGGGGCTTGCCGCGGTCGCGCAAATCGGCGGCGTCGAGCTGCATCCCTGGAATTGCGCGCCCGACGCGTATGACACGCCGGGCCGGCTGGTGTTCGATCTCGATCCCGCGCCGGATGTTGAGTTCGCCGATGTCGTGGAAGCAGCCAAGGAGATGCGGCAGCGCCTCACCGGCGTCGGCATGGAGAGCTTTTGCAAGACCACCGGCGGCAAGGGCCTGCACGTGGTGGTGCCGCTGCTCCACGGCGCGCGCGACAGGGTGAGCTGGAAGGAAGCCAAGGCGTTCGCGCAAGGCGTTTGCCAGTGGATGGCCGACGACGATCCCGAGCGCTATCTGCTCAACATGTCGAAGAAGCTGCGCAACGGAAAGATCTTCCTGGATTATCTGCGCAACGACCGCATGTCGACGGCGGTAGCCCCGCTGTCGCCTCGCGCGCGCGATGGCGCGACCGTGTCGATGCCCCTGACCTGGGCGCAGGTGAAGGGTGATCTCGATCCGAAGCGGTACACGATGCGGACTGTGCCCGGCCTGCTGACGCGATCGAAGGCGTGGGAGGGTTATGACGATGCCGCCGTGTCAATCAAGGCGGCGATCAAAAAGCTGGCGGGGAAAATGAAATAGGGTGGGTTCTTAGTCGAAGGCGCAACCCACCAGTTCCGTTTCTGCGGAACGAAAGAGGTGGGTTACGCCGAGCGGACTGCGCTTGGCGCCGCCGCAACCGCTAACCCACCTACGTTCGTGCCTCGGCTAGATCCGTCCCAGCAATAGCAGGATCAGCAGGATGACGATGACGAGGCCGAGGCCGCCGCCGCCGTAATAGCCGGTGCCGTAGAACGGACCGCCGCCGATGCCGCTGAAGCCACCGAGCAGGGCAATGACCAGAATGATCAAAATGATCGTACCGATAGACATGCGAATCTCCTCCGCCCTCTGTTGGAAGGGTTGTTGCATCCTCCCCGATGTGGAAGGCAACTTGCCGCAGATTTTAAAGTTCCCCCGCGGAAACACGGCGAACAGGCCGGGTTGCATGGAACCTTTGCCTGTCCGGCCGGCATGACTATGTGAGCATCAATCATCACGGGGCAGGGCCATGTCGGCACCGCTTGTCGTTTCCATTCCGCATCGTCTCGGCCGCGAGGAGGCGGTGCGCCGGCTCAAGACCGGGCTCGGCCGCGCCGCAACCAGCATTCCTGTGCTGCAGGTCGAGGAGGCGCACTGGACCGGCGACAGCATGAATTTCCGCATCCGCGCGCTTGGGCAGATCGCTAGCGGCCAGATCGAGGTCGCCGACGACCACGTCCGGGTCGAGGTGGTGCTGCCGTGGCTGTTGCAGCGTTTTGCCGAGATGGCGCAGGCGACCATCCGCAAGCGCGGGCAGGTTCTGCTCACCAAGGACGAGGGAAAATAGGCGTCAGGCGCGCACACGTGGCCGTGCGGACTTCACAGTGCTTTCGGCGCGCGCCTCAATGACGGCAGCGGGAAAATCGCGGAAGGCCTGCGCGAGCGGCAGTTCATTGGCCGAAAGTCCCGGCGCCGCATAGCCTGTGATATCGACAGTCGCGTCGAATTCTTCAAGCACCGGCCATTCCCGCCCCGCTTGCGTGAATGGCGCGAACAGGCGCCCGACCACGACGATTGCCGCGCTGCGGCCACGGCGGCGGGCGAAGGCGATGACATGGTCGGCGTGGGCGCCGCGCACCTCCAGCGGCTGGTAATCGCCCTGCATGAAGACGTCTGCGAGTTCGTTGCGAAGCTTGAGGAGGTGCCGCGTCCAGGCCAGCTTGAGCTGGCCGTCCGGCCAGGTCTTGATCAGACCGCGCCAGTCCGGAGTTTCCAGCAAGGCGAGCGCCGCCTGCCGCGCGGCAAAATCCACGGAGCGGCGGTTGTCGGGATCGACCAGCGACATGTCCCAGAATTCAGTGCCTTGGTAGAAATCAGGCACGCCAGGCAGTGTCGCCTTGAGCGTGAGCTGGCTCAGCGAATTCAAGGCGCCGAGCAGCGCGACGCGGCGCGCCAGGGTTTGCAGCGCCTCCAGGAACTCGCCGGATTGCGCGGGGTCGAGGATTTTCTCGATGAAACTGTTGATGCCGTTCTCGTACGCCTCGTGCGGATTGAGCCAGCTGGTCTCCTCCTTGCCCTCGCGCGCAGCCTTCAGCGCATAGGCCTGGATGCGCTCGACGAAGTCGGCATCCGCCGGCCCCTGGAGCGGCCAGGCGCCGAGCAGGGTCTGGTAGAGCATGTATTCGACCGTTGCGGACGGCGCGCGCAGATCGGCCTGGAGCGCGAGGTGGGGCGCATTCAGCACCTTCCAGCGCGAAACCGCGCTGGTCCACTCGCCGGGAATCTGGCTGAGTGACGCGATCCGCGCACGGGCATCCTCGCCGCGCTTGGTGTCGTGGGTCGCGGTTGCCGTCATCCCTTGCGGCCATTCTTTGGCGCGCGCGCGCATGGCCTCGTGGAAGGCAGGTATCGTGAGGCCGGTGCTCGCGGGATCGCCGCCGACCTCGTTCAGGGCGAGCAGCCGGTGGAATTGATAGAACGCGGTGTCCTCCAGCGACTTCGCCGTCATCGGTCCCGTGAACTGCTGCACCTTCAACGCGAAGCGGCGCACCCGCGGCGCACTGTGCGGGGGACGACCGGGCTTGAGCAGGTCCATGGTCAGCGCGTCGCGCAGGAAGGCGAAAATGCCTTCGTCCGCGGCGAACCAGTCCGAGCGGGCGCGTTCGATGGTGCCGTCGATCAGCTTGCGGTCGAGGGCAGTCGGGCCACTATGCGTCAGGTAGGTGCGATAGACCGGGAAGTGCAGCACATAGAGTTCGAGCGCCTGCCGCAGGCTGTCGGCGGAAAAGTCGCGGGTCGAGTAGTGGCCGTTGGCAATGCGCGCGAGCAGACGGCTCAGCACGATGAATTCGCTGGTCAGCAGGGTCTCGAGCACGCGCCGCCTGGCGTCCTTGACGTAAGGTGCTAGCTGCGGCGGCCGGTTGCTGATCTGCCGCCAGATCTCGTTCAGCGCCTCCAGCCCTTTCGCGTCGACCAGAACCTGGGTGATGACGTTCATCCACTCATAGCCCGTGGTGCCCTGCACGCCGGCAAGATGCGGCAGGCGCTCGTGCTCGCATAGGATTTTTTCGACCACGGTATAGAACGGTTTTGTGTTGCCTTGCGCGTCGCGCACCAGCCGGCGCAGCCGCTGGCAATATTGGGCGGGATCGCGCAGGCCGTCGATGTGATCGAGGCGGATGCCTTGCAGCTTGCCGTCCGCAATGAGCTGCTTCACCAGCCGGTGCGTGGCGGCGAACGTGCCGGGATCCTCGACGCGCAGCCCCGCAAGCCCATTGACGTCGAAGAAGCGGCGATAATTGATGTCGCTGGAGGCAAGCCGCCAGTGCCCGAGCTTGTAGTGCTGGCGCTCCAGCAGATGATGCAGCGCCAGCGTCTGCGCCGGACGATCCTTGGCGGAACGATAGGCGGCGAGGCCGCGTACGATGATGTCGGCGCTGCCTGCGATATCCTTGAGCTCCGCTTTGAAGCCGGGCGCTTGCTTGCGGTTAGGGCGGCGCAATCCGGTGTAGCGCGCCGCGAGCGCGAGCAGGCGCTTGCCGGCCTCCGTCTCGGCGGCGTCCGCTTCCTTCACGATCATGCGCAGCATTTCGCCATAGCGCTCCGGCGCGATCGGCAGGCGATGCTCGAAATACCAGGCGGAAAAACTGCCTTCGTCGGGATCGTAGTGCAGCTCGATCTCGCCGCGCTCCAGCGCCTCGCCATAGGGCGAGCCGAGGATCGGCAGCAGCACGCCGCCGCGGGCGCGGTAGGCCAGTTGATCCCAGTCGATGTCGAAGGAAACCGCATGCGGCGAGGCCTGCCCCCATTCCAGCACATCCAGCCACCAGGGATTGTCGGCGAAGTGCACGCCGACATGGTTCGGAACGAAATCGATGATGAGGCCGAGGTCGTGCTGCTTGAGGGCGTCGCTCAGCCGGGCAAAGCCGGCCTCGCCGCCGAGCTCGGGACTGAGCTGGCTGTGATCGACGGTGTCGTAACCGTGGGTCGAGCCCTTGCGCGCCTTCATCACCGGCGAGGCGTAGAGATGCGTGATGCCCAGCGCCTTGAGATAGGGAATAATCGTTGAGGCCTTGTCGAAGTCGAAATCCGCGGTGAGCTGAAGCCGATAGGTCGCAAGCGGAATGGCAGGAGGCATGCTAACCTCCGAGATGCCAGATCACTGACCAGGGCGGGAGCCGATCGCCGTTGATAGCGCCCCAGATAGGCGTGCCCGTAGCATCGCCGGGACGTGCGATGTCCTTGTCCGAGAGATTGGCGGTCAGGCGTAACGTCGTGCCATCGCCCATGCGCCAATGCGCGGTGAGCAGGCCGCTATCGGCCGCCGCGGCATCGCCGAACTTCGCATTCTTCAGCCGCGGCGCGATCGCCTTGTGGCGGAGTGCGAGCAGGTCCCGCACCCGGGCGAGCCGCGTGTCCTGCTCCGGCGTGTGGCCGGTCCAATCCAGAACGGCCGATTGCAGCGTTGCGGGATCGAGCGGGTCGGGCACTTCGTCGCCATATTTCTCGTAAGCCCAGGCATATTCCTGCTTGCGACCCTCGCGCACGGCGTCGGCAAGGCCACCCTGGAAATCGCAGAAGAACGGGAAGGGCACCGTCGAGCCCCATTCCTCGCCCTGAAACAGCATCGGCACCATCGGTGCGAGCAGTGTCACCGCGAGCGCGGCTTCGATCTGCTGCGGCGATGCCAGGCTCTCGAGCCGATCACCCAGTGGGCGATTGCCGATCTGGTCGTGGTTTTGCAGGAAGTTGACGAAGGTGGCCGGCGGCAGCTCACCGCTCGCCTCGCCGCGCGGCTTCTTGCCCCAGAATTCCGAGATCTCGCCCTGATAGACGAAGCCCGACGCGAGCGCGCGCGCAAGATCCATGCGCGGCGTCTGGTAGTCGGCGTAGTAGCCGGCGAGCTCGCCCGTCAGCATCACGTGCCAGACGTGGTGATAGTCGTCGTTCCACTGCCCGCGATATTTGCCGTTGGGCGGATCCTGGCCGGCATCGAGCAGGCTGGCGCGGTTGTCGCCGTTCTCCAGCACGAGATGGATGTGCCGCCCCGTGGCCTTGGCGAGCTCGCCGGCGGCGACACTGAGGTCCTGCAACATCGACTGCTCGCCCGGGATCGCCATGATGTGATTGGCGGCATCGAGTCTCAGGCCGTCGAAGCGGTAGTCGCTGAGCCAGGACAGTGCGTTCTCGACCGCGAACGCACGCACCTGCGGCACGCGATAGTCGATTGCGCTGCCCCAGGGCGTGTGCGCATCGGTGAAGAAGGTTGGCGCGTAGCGGCCGAGGTAATTTCCTTCCGGTCCGAAATGATTGTAGACGACGTCGAGGAACACCATCAGCCCGCGCAGATGCGCCTCGTCGATCAGCGCCTTCAGGTCCTCGGGCCGGCCATAGGCGCTGTCGGGCGCGTACCACAGCACGCCGTCATAGCCCCAGCCGCGGCGGCCCGCGAAATCGGCCAGCGGCATCAATTCCAGCGCAGTGATGCCGGTTGCGACGAGATGATCGAGCTTGTCGATCATGGCGCGGCAGGTGCCCTCAGGCGTGAAGGTGCCGACATGGGTCTCGATCAGCACCGTCTCTTCCCAGGGACGTCCGCGCCAATCGCGCGCGCGCCATGCGAAGGCATCATGATCGACCACTTCGCTCGGGCCAGAAACGTCTTCTGGCTGGAAGGCGGATGCAGGATCGGGCACGTCGATCTCGTCGTCGATCCTGAATTTGTAGGGACTGCCGACGCTCAAGCCGGCAATCTCGGCGACATACCAGCCATCCTGCCGGCGCTGCATCGCGTGCCTCCCGTCGAGCAGGAGATCGATACGGCGAGCACCGGGCGCCCACAGCCGGAACGACACGCCGTCCTTGGTCGGCCTCGCCCCGAAGGATGGCCTCATAGCGCCCCCGCGAAGGCGAGCACGGAGCGCGGCGACGCCTTGCTGTCGCTTCCAGGCAGGAAATCAACGCTGTTCAGCTTGGCATCGGTGGTGTTCAGGATCTGCTGCCAGCTCTTGTATTCGGTCATTTTGGGCAATTTGAATGCGATTTCTTCGGGGGCGGCGTTCAGTACGATAAAGATCGCGGCGCTGCCGGGTTCCATCGGCCCCATCACATAAGAGAGGAACCGCCCTTCCGGGAATTTCCAGTCGCTCTCCGTCATCTCGTCGCCGGCGGGCGTCAGCCACAGCGCGCCGTAGGAGATGCCGTCCTTGGGGCGGCCGTCGAGCCAGCGATGGCTGCGAAGCTGCGAGAACCTGCGGCGGATGTCGGCGAGCCCGGCGACGAAATCGACCATGTCGTCGCCGTCCTTGCCGAGATTGTCCCAGCCGACCCAGCCGACCTCGTTGTCCTGGCAATAGGCGTTGTTGTTGCCGGACTGCGAATTGCCAACCTCGTCGCCGGCGAGGATCAGCGGAATGCCCTGCGCCAGCATCAGGCAGGCCAGCACGTTCCTGCGAAGCTGCCGTCGCAGCCCGAGAATGTTCGGATCGTCGGTCGGACCCTCGACACCGCAATTGTTGCTGTGGTTGTCGCTGGAGCCGTCGCGGTTGTCCTCGCCATTGGCCTCGTTGTGCTTTTCGTTGTAGCTGAAGAGGTCGGCGAGTGTGAAGCCGTCATGCACGGTGATGTGGTTGATGCTGGCGCGCGGCCGTCGTCCATCATGGTTGAACAGGTCGGATGAGGCCGTCATGCGGCTGGAGATGTCGCCGATCAGGCTGCCTTCGCCGCTCCAGTAGCGG
The DNA here is from genome assembly GCF_023074175.1 of Bradyrhizobium sp. 139. Taxonomy (GTDB): domain Bacteria; phylum Pseudomonadota; class Alphaproteobacteria; order Rhizobiales; family Xanthobacteraceae; genus Bradyrhizobium. The sequence goes on along the minus strand of NZ_JADPKS010000024.1, from coordinate 81,245 downwards.
CGCATGGCGCTGCGATATCGATCGTTCCACTCCGACCATTGTGAAGGGAATGCGCCGACCTGGTAGCCGCCGAGCCCGAGATCCCAGGGTTCGGCGACGAGCTTGACCGTCGCCAGCACCGGGTCCTGCCGGATCGCCGTCAGGAACGAGATGCCGCGATCATAACCGTTCGGCCCGCGCGCGAGCGTGGTGGCGAGATCGAAGCGGAAGCCGTCGACATGGCAGACCTCGACCCAATAGCGCAGCGAATCCATCACCATCTGGAGCACGCGCGGATGGGTGAGGTTTACCGACGAGCCGCAGCCGGTGAAGTCGTCGTAATAGCGCGGGTTCTCGCGGTTCAACCAGTAATAGGAGGCATTGTCGATGCCGCGATAGCACAGGCTCGGACCGAGGTGATTGCCTTCGGCGGTGTGGTTGTAGACGACGTCGAGCATCACCTCGATGCCGGCATCGTGCAGGCGCGCGACCGTGGTGCGGAAGGAATCGAGCGCATTGTCCTGGGCGTAGCGCTGCTCCGGCGCGAAGAACGACAGCGTGTTGTAGCCCCAGTAATTGACAAGCTTCTTCTCGACAAGAATGCGGTCGTCGATGAAGCTGTGGATCGGCAGGAGCTCTATCGTGGTGACGCCGAGCTTCTTCAAATGCTCGATCATTGCGGGCGACGACAGTCCGCCATAGGTGCCGCGCAGGTTCGGCGGCACGTCCCCTCGCTTCTGCGTCAAGCCTTTTACATGGGCCTCGTAGATGATGGTGTCTTCCCAGGCGATGTGGGGGCGGATCTCGCGGCGGCCCCAGTTGAAGGTCTCGTCGACGACGACCGCCTTGGGCATGCCGCGGGCATTGTCGCGCCGGTCGAAGGAGAGGTCCTCGCGCGGCGAGCCGGTGCGATAGGCGAAATGCGCATCGCTCCAGACCAGCCGTCCGGCGAGCCGTTTGGCGTAGGGGTCGAGCAGCAGCTTGTTGGCGTTGAAGCGGTGGCCGTGCTCGGGCTCGTAGGGGCCGTGCACCCGGTAGCCGTAGAGCTGGCCCGGTGAGACGTCGTTGAGATAGCCGTGCCAGACGTCCTCGGTGCGCTCCGGCAATTCGATGCGTTCGAGCTCGCGGCGGCCTTGGCTGTCGAACAGGCACAGTTCGATCCTCTCGGCATTGGCGGAGAACAGCGCGAAATTGGTGCCGCGTCCGTCCCAGCTTGCGCCGAGGCGTGCGGGCGATCCGGCAGTCAGGCGCATCGGTCAGCTTTCCGGAACGAGGAAGATCGCGGCGAGCGGCGGAATGGTGAGGCGAAGCTCGGGGATCTTGCCGTCAACCGCATGAACCTCGCCGATGTTCCCGACATTGGTGCCGCCATAGTGGGCGGAGTCGGAATTGAACACCTCTTTCCACTTGCCGGCAAAAGGTACGGGGACGCGATAGTTGCGATAGACGTTGGGTGAGAAGTTGATGATCACGAGACACCGCGCATGCTCGTCAAATCCCTTGCGCAGCCAGGCGAACACGTTGCGGTTGGCGTCATCCGTGATCAGCCATTCGAAGCCGGCCTGTTCGCAATCCATCTGGTGCAGCGCCGGCACCGCGCGATAGAGCCGGTTGAGGTCGCGGATCAGTGCCTGGATGCCGGAATGATACTTGTATTCGAGCAGGTGCCAGTCGAGCGACTGGTCGTGATTCCATTCGCGGCTCTGTGCGATCTCCGCGCCCATGAACAGCAGCTTCTTGCCGGGATGGCCGAACATGAAGCTGTAATAGGCGCGCAAATTCGCAAAGCGCTGCCATTCGTCGCCGGGCATGCGGCCGAGGATCGAACGCTTGCCGTGCACGACTTCGTCGTGCGACAGCGGCAGGATGAAATTCTCCGAGAAAGCATAATGCAGGCCGAACAGGATCTCGCCGTGATGATGCTTGCGGTGGATCGGATCCTTGCTGATGTAGTTCAGCGTGTCGTGCATCCAGCCCATGTTCCACTTGTAGCCGAAGCCGAGCCCGCCGAATTCGACCGGGCGTGAGACCTGCGGCCATGCCGTGGATTCCTCGGCCGCCGTGGTCGCCTGCGGGAAGCGCGCGAACAGTTCGGTGTTGAAGCGGCGCAGGAACGCGATCGCCTCGATGTTCTCCCGGCCGCCATACTGGTTCGGAATCCAAGCGCCGGGCGGGCGGCTATAGTCGAGATAGAGCATGGACGCGACCGCATCGACGCGCAGGCCGTCGATCGCGTAACGCTCGAGCCAGAACAGCGCGTTCGACACCAAAAAGTTCGTCACTTCAGTGCGGCCGTAATTGTAGATCAGCGTGCCCCAGTCGAGGTGGCGGCCCTGGAGCGGATTGGCATGCTCATAAAACGAGGTGCCGTCAAAGCTGCCGAGCCCGTGCGGATCGTCGGGGAAGTGGCCGGGCACCCAGTCGAGCAGCACGCCGACGCCCTCGCGATGGCAGGCATCGACCAGCGCGGCAAAATCCTCCGGCGTGCCGAAGCGGCTGGTCGGTGCATAGAGGCCGGTCGGCTGATAGCCCCAGGAGCCGTCGAACGGATGCTCGCTGACGGGCAGGAATTCGAGATGGGTGAAACCCATGTCGCGGGCATAGGCCGGCAGCTGTTCGGCCAGTTCGCGATAGGTGAGCCATTCGTCGCCGTTCTTGCGCCGCCACGAACCGAGATGGACCTCGTAGATCGACATCGGCGCGGACAGCGCGTTGATGCCGTCCGGCGCCGGGCGCGGCCGCGGCAGATGCGCCTCGTCGAACACGATGGAAGCCGTCTTCGGCCGCACCTCGCTCGCAAATGCCATGGGATCGGACTTCAGAGGCAATTGATGGCCGCGCGGCCCGATGATATCGAACTTGTAGTGATCGCCGCTCTTGGCGTGCGGGATGAACAGCTCCCAATAGCCGGCACCGCGCACCCGCATGGGATGGCGCCGCGCGTCCCAGAAATTGAAATCGCCGACCACGGACACGCGCCGCGCATTCGGCGCCAGCACGACGAAGCCGACGCCCTCGATGCCTTCGAGCCGCATCGGGTGCGCGCCGAGCTTGTCGTAGAGGCGCTGGTGGGTGCCTTCGCCGAGCAGATAGAGATCGAAATCGGTCAGGATCGGCGGGAAGCGATAGGCGTCCTCGAACTCGACGACTTTGTCGCCGAACTTGGCGCGCAGCTGGTAGTGCTTCGAGCCGTTCGGCAGGGCGCCGATGAACAGGCCTGAATCGTGGACGCGATCGAGCTTCGCCACCTCGCCATGGTCGCCCACCACCTCGACATTGGCGGCCTCGGGGAGGAACGCGCGCACCACGCTCTTGCCGCCCTCGGGATGCAAGCCGAGATAATGAAAGGGGTCGGAGTGGCGGCCCTCGATGATCGCGTAGGCCTCGGCTGGCAGTTTAGGCATGGGCTTCGCTCTCGGCACTGGACAACATGCGAAGCAGTCCGGCCAGCGGCGCATGGAGCCCCTCAGGCCGGTGGGACAGCTCGTACTCTACCTCGTCGAACGCTTGATCAAGCAGGAAAAACCTTAACAGGCCTTCCGCGGATTGCCGATCTTCCGGCCACAGCCGGCGATCGGTCATGGCTTCGCGGTAGGCCGCAAGGAATGTCGCGGCGGCGCGTTCGCGCCATTCGTCGAGTGCGGTCGCAAGCCGGTCCTGTTCGTCGGATGCGCCTGTGAGCGCGCGGTTAATCGCAGCGTTAACCGAAAGATCAATCGAGCGGATCAGGCCAGCGACGTCGCGTGCAGCCGGCGCCTTGCGCCGCTTGCCGGCCAGCGGCAGACGCGGATCGCCGTCGAAGTCGATGATGAAGATATCGTCCTTCACGATCAGAATTTGCCCGAGGCGGAAGTCGCCATGATGACGGATGTTCAACCCGCCGATGTCGGATGGCAAGAGCGCGTTGAAACGATCGGGCAGGGTCGCTCGCACCGCGGCGAGCTGGTCGACCAAAGGCCGATCGGCCTCGCGCAGGCCGTCGCGGCTGTCAGAAAGCCGTTCGAAGATGCGCTCGGCCCGTGCCTTGAGCTCGGATGCCCAGCGCTTGACGTGTGCGGGGCCGATCGGCTCCGGCGCGAGATCGTCGGGCTTTGCGGCGGCGAGAGCCACATGCAGTTCGGCAAGCCGCCGTCCGATCTGCGCCATGAAGTGCAGATATGGCGCCTGCTCCTGGGTTTCGCGGGGCATCTCGCCCGGTGGCAGCACACGCTGCTCGTCGATATAGCGGTCGAGATAACCCGTGGTGACGGCCCAGAGGTCGCCCTGGTTCTCGACATAGGCGTGCAGCACACCGAGAGCGCTGCGGCTATCGCCCTCGACCAGCTCGACGCTGCCGAGCAACGCCGGCGTATTGGCAAAGTGCGCGACGTCGGTGAGATAGGAGCCGATCTCGATCTCGGGATTGATGCCGCCTTCGAGCCGGCGATAGATCTTGGCGACATATTGATTGTCGACCAGCGCCGTGCTGTTCGACTGCTCGATCGCGCGGATGCGTTCGGGCTCCTTGATGGTGTAATCGGCGAACCGGCTGGTGGCCTTGAACTCCAGCCGCAGATTGTTCTCTTCCACCACCAGGTTCTGCGACAAATTGCGCAGGAACAGCCCGATGAAGATCTGCTCTGTCGCCACATCCAGCAGCGTGCCTTCGCGCGCGCCCTGGCGCACGGCGGCGAGCGCCCTCGGGTTGAAGCGTTCGCGGTCGAAGCGCACCCACTCGATCTGCATCGGCAGCACGTAGCGCGCCGTGGCATCCTGTTGCGCCGCTTCGAAGAACGCGATCCAGGGCCGGTTATCGCCGATGTCACAGAACGGCACCGCCGAGGTTAGCGTCGGCTTGATGCGCTTGGGGTTGTGCTCCGGATACCAGCGCGTGCGCGACAGGAATCCCGGCAGAACGTCATGCTCGAACACGCCCCGCTCGCGGGCCAGCGACACCCAGGTCGAATTGACCGGCACCACCAGCGTCTCGAATTCCGGCACCGCACGCGGCGTCACCGGCTCGGACTTGTTGCGCTCCGTGAGCTGGAACCAGTAGAAGCCGTAGGGCCCGAGCGTGATCATGTAGGGCAGTTCGCCGATCGCCGGAAAACGCGTGCGGCCGAGCATCTCCTGCGGGATACGGTCCTTCCATGGCGACAGGTCGAGCTCCGTCGCCTGCGCAGCGCGCGACAGGTTGGCGACGCAGAGGATCACCTCGTCGCCGTACTGCCGGACATAGGCCAGCACGGCGCGGTTGGCCGGACGGATGAAGGTCATGGTGCCGCGGCCGAAAGCGAGCGTCGACTTGCGCACCGAGATCAGGCGCTTGGTCGCGCTGAGCAGCGAGGACAGGCTGCGTGACTGCGCCTCCACGTTCACCGATTCGTAGCCGTAGACGGGATCCATGATCAGCGGCGCATAGAGGCGGGCCGGGTCGCAGCGGGAGAAGCCGCCATTGCGGTCCGGGCTCCATTGCATCGGCGTGCGCACGCCGTTGCGGTCGCCGAGATAAATGTTGTCGCCCATGCCGATCTCGTCGCCGTAGTAGACGATCGGGGTGCCGGGGAAGGACAGCAGCAGCGAGTTCATCAGCTCGATCTTGCGGCGGTCATTGTCCATCAGCGGCGCGAGGCGCCGGCGGATGCCGACATTGATGCGGGCGCGGGGATCGTTGGCGTAGGTGGTCCAGAGATAGTCGCGCTCGACGTCGGTGACCATCTCCAGCGTCAGCTCGTCATGGTTGCGCAGGAACAGCGCCCATTGGCAGTTCGCGGGAATGTCCGGCGTCTGGCGCAGGATGTCGGTGATCGGGAAGCGGTCCTCCTGCGCGATCGCCATGTAGATGCGCGGCATCAGTGGGAAGTGGTAGGCCATGTGGCACTCGTCGCCACGGCCGAAATATTCCTGCACGTCCTCCGGCCATTGATTGGCCTCGGCCAGCAGCAGCTTTCCCTTGGAGTAGGCGTCGAGCTCCTTGCGCAGGCGTTTGATGATCGCATGCGTCTCCGGGAGGTTCTCGTTCGAGGTGCCCTCGCGCTCGCAGAGATAGGGAATGGCATCGAGCCGGAAGCCGTCGACGCCGGCATCGAGCCAGCGCTTCATCACCTGGATCAGAGCGCTGACAACGCGCGGATTGTCGAAATTGAGATCCGGCTGGTGCGAGAAGAAGCGATGCCAGTAAAACGCGCCGGCCTCGGGATCCCAGGTCCAGTTGGATTTCTCCGTGTCGGTGAAGATGATCCGCGTGCCTTGGTATTTCTGGTCGGTGTCGCTCCAGACGTACCAGTTGCGGGCGCTCGAGCCGGGGTGGCTGCGGCGTGCGCGCTTGAACCAATTGTGCTGGTCGGAGGTATGGTTGACGACAAGCTCGGTGATCACCCGCAGGCCGCGGCGCTTCGCTTCCTGGATGAAGCGCTTGAAGTCCTTCATCGTCCCGAAATCGGGATTGACCGAGCCGTAATCGGCGATGTCGTAGCCGTCGTCGCGCCCGGGCGACGGATAGAACGGCAGCAGCCACAGCGCGGTGACGCCGAGCTCCTGGAGATAAGGCAGCTTCTCGGTCAGCCCGGCGAAGTCGCCGACGCCGTCTTGATTGCTGTCGGCAAACGCCTTGACGTGGAGCTGGTAGATGATGGCGTCCTTGTACCAGAGCTCGTCCACGATCTCGGCAACCTCGGCTTTCTTGGCGTCGACGGAAGACAAAACATTCATGGCGTGCGCCTTTACGCCAGGCAGCGGAACAGCAGCGCCGGATCGCGGTCGGGATCGATACGCAATCTGATCCCGCCCCATTCGACGCGGGACTGTTCGCCTGTGAGGATATTTTCGAGTGCGGTGACGTGGCGGCGCGCGCCGCCGGCGTCGATGGTGAGGTCGCCGAGCGGCAGCCAGAATTCGCGCACACGGCGCGAGAGGGCGATGACCGCGACGACGGTATTGGCCGGATCAGCCGCCTCCTTGGCAAAAGCGATCGTCTCGCCATCCTCGATGCCGAGGAAGCGCAAGTTCTGCGTTTGCCGAAGTGCGGCGTTATCATTGCGGATGCGATTGAGCGCAGCGATGTAGGGCTTGATGTTGCCGGGCCGATCCCAGTCGCGCTGCCTGATCTGGTATTTCTCGGAATCCAGATATTCTTCGCGGCCGGGGATCGCGTCGTGCTCCAGCAGCTCGAATCCGCTGTAGATGCCGTAACTGCCAGACAGCATCGCGGCCAGCGCGACTCGCGACTTGAACGCCCAGGGCTCGCCGCCCTGGAGATGATACGGCAGCAGGTCGGGCGTGCTCACGAACAGGTTCGCCCGATAGAAGTCCCGCCCGGGATATCGGGTCAGCTCGTCCAGATATTGCTCCAGCTCCCACTTCGCCGTGCGCCAGGGGAAATAGGTGAAGGACTGCGCAAAGCCGAGCTTGGCGAGGCCCTTCATCAGCTTTGGCCGCGCAAAAGTCTTGGAGAACAGGATTACCTCGGGATGGCGGCGGCGGATATCGCCGATCAGCCAGTCCCAGAACGGAAGCGGCGCGGTGTCGTGATTGTCGATGGCGAAGATGGTGACGCCATGGTCGATCCAGAACAGCATGGCATCGCGAAACGCGTTCCACAGCCCGGCCCTGTCGACGGAGGCGAAATCGGGAATGACGATGTCCGAATAGGGGCCATCCGCCGTCCGCACCGAGCGGTCCGGCCGCCACTTGAACCATTCCGGATGCTGCGTCAGCCAGGGATGATCCGGCGAGCATTGCACGGCGAAGTCGAGTGCGAGCTCGAGGCCGTATTCGAGGCAGGTCGCGACCAGCGCGCGGAAATCCTCGATCGTGCCGAGCTCAGGATGCAGCGCATCGTGCCCGCCCTTGGCAGTGCCGATCGCATAGGGCGAGCCGGGATCGCCTTCGGTCGCCACCGGCGTATTGTTTCGGCCCTTGCGGCGGGTGTGGCCGATCGGGTGGATGGGCGTGAAGTAAAGCACGTCAAAGCCCATCGCGGCGATGTCGGGCACGCGCGCGATGCAGTCACGGAGCGTGCCGTGCCGGCCGGGAATCTGGCTCTGGCTGCGCGGCATCATCTGATACCAGGCGCCAAAGCGCGCCTTGTCGCGGTCGACGATCAACGGGAAGTTCTGCGAGCGGGTCAGGTCGGGCCGCGACTGGCTTTCAGCCATGGCCGCGCCGAGTTCGGCTGCAAGCAGCGAGCCGACATCGCCGGTCTGAAGATAATCCTCGCATTGCTTCACGATGACCGCCGCAGCGTCCTGCCGCGCGCCATGCGCCTTGGTCAGGAGGCCGGCGCCCTCGATCGCATCGAGGCTGATGTCCGCACCGGCGCGCTGCTTGCGTGCGACCCCGTGCGACCAGGTGGCGAATTCATCGGTCCAGGCTTCGATCGCGTAGACATATTGGCCGGGCTCGAGGATTGTGAACGCGCCGGACCACCGGTCATTGCCTTGATGGATCATCGGCTCGCTCCGCCATTCCCGGTCCTGCTCGCGGCGCCAGATCAGCGCTGCTCCGATCACTGCATCGCCGTCGCGATAGATGTCGGCCCAGACCTCGATCCGTTCGCCCGCGATCCGCTTCACGGCGAAGCGGCCGCCGTCGATCAAGGGATAGACGTCCTCGATCAGGAAAGCGCTGCCGGCTGCGGCACTCTCGACAGTTTGAATTGTCTTGTTCACGGTGATGCCATTGACAAGAAAGCAGGAGCCCGTTTCCCTTGTCGGGAACCTACGCTTGATACCTATATAGAAAGCCGGTTGTGTGGCATTAGTTCCCTTGGGAACGGCCAGCCCGGGTTGCGAGTTAAGTCTGACTAACGTCTTCCACCGCCTCGTAAAAATCGATGCCCCCGACGACAGGGTGGCCTGCAAGCCGCGTGCCGAATGGATCTTTTAGCTCAAGCCCGGATCAAGGGCGTCCAGTCTGAATTCGTAGACGCCCTCGGAAAGCTGCGGGTCACCGATCCCGTGGCCCTCAAATCCATCCTCGATGCGCTGCCGGAGAAGCGGGTCTATCGCTTCGTCAGCGGGCCGGTCGTGGTGCGCGCCTTGGGAAAGCCGCGGACCGAACTGGCGGCCATTGGCGCTGCGCCGCTGCAATGGAAAATCACCGGAAAAGGCAAGGTGATCGCACAAGGCGAGACGCGCGAGCCCGTGATCGCGTGGCCTGCGGGCCTGCCGCTCGGTTATCACCGGTTGACACTGACCGATGCCAAAGGCGTGACTGAAGAAGTGCCGATGATCGTGGCGCCCGAACGTGCCTTCGGCGGCGATTTCGACCGCGGCTGGCTGCTTGCCGTGCAGCTCTACAGCGTCCGCTCGGACCGCAATTGGGGCATCGGCGATTTCACCGATCTTGCCGGCCTCGTCCGGCTCGCCAGGCAGTTAGGGGCCGACGGCGTCGGGCTCAACCCGCTGCACGTCCTGTTCGACAATCAGCCGGCCGATTGCAGCCCCTATTCGCCGAACAGCCGGCTGTTTCTCAACCCGCTCTACATCGACGTCGAGGCGATCCCGGAATTTTCCCCCGACCTCGTCCCCGATGCGGCCGCGACCGCCGCGCGGCTGCGTGAAGGCGATCGTGTGCCTTATGCGGACATGGCGGCGTTGAAATGGCTGGGCCTGCGCGCCGCCTTCAGCAGTTTCTTGACCAGCGCGAGCGAAGCGCGCCGCAAGGAATTTGACGCATTCCGTGCCGCGCGCGCGCCGCTATTGTCCCGCTTTGCCTGCTTCGAGGTGCTGCGGCATCGCTTCACCGGACCATGGTGGGAGTGGCCGCAAGAATGGCAGCAGCCGGATGAAGCCAAATGCGCCGAGCTCCGCAACGGTTCCGTCAAGCGCGACGTCGAGTTCGTCGAATTCGCGCAGTGGACGGCAGATTCGCAATTGCATGCGGCCAAGGAACTTGCCGGCCAGCTTGGCATGCGCGTCGGCCTCTATCTCGATGTCGCCGTCGGTGTGCAGTCCAACGGCTTCGACGCCTGGAACGAGCAGATGGCGATATCGCGCCATCTCGCCGTCGGCGCGCCGCCTGATGTGCTCAACACCGTCGGACAGGACTGGGGCCTTGCCGGCTTCAATGCCGGTGGCCTGGAGGCCCAATCCTTCGTGCCGTTCGCCGACATGCTGGCTGCCTCGATGCGCCATGCCGGCGCCATCCGGCTTGATCATGTGCTGGGCTTGAAGCGGCTCTATCTCGTGCCGCGCGGATTCAAACCGGACAACGGCGCCTATGTGCAGATGCCGTTCGAAGCGCTGCTCGGCGCAGTGGTGCGCGAGAGCGCGGCGCACAAATGCATCGTGATCGGCGAGGATCTCGGCACCGTGCCGGAAGGTTTTCGCGAGACCATGCAGGATTTCGGCATCTGGTCCTATCTCGTCATGATGTTCGAGCGCGACGATGCCGGCCATTTCCGCAATACCGATCATTACCGGCCCAATGCGCTGGTCACGCTGAACACGCATGATCTGTGCACCTATGCAGGCTGGCGCTCCTTCAGCGACCTCAGGATGAAGCTCTCGCTCGGGCTCGATCCCGGCGAGGACGACCAGGCGCGCTGGGATGCGCTCGGCAGGCTCGACGAGATCCTGCACCAGAACGGCATCAACGCCAACGATCTCTATTCGGTGCTCGCCTTCCTGTCGCGGACGCCGTCGCGGCTGCTGGCGGTGTCGCTGGAGGATCTGCTCGGCGTGATCGACCAGCCCAACATTCCCGGCACCATCGACGAGCATCCGAACTGGCGCCAGCGCCTGCCGGTGGCGCTCGACAGGATCGCCGCCAGGGTCGATCTCGCGGCTTTGAAGGCCGCGACGCGGGAACGTTCGTTGACCGGCGAGAGTTGATCACCCCGGGGATTCGACTTCCCAAGGTTCGAACGACATTGTCTCAGAGGATCGAGGACTATGCGCTGATCGGCGATTGCGAGACCGCGGCGCTGGTCGGGCGCAACGGCTCGATCGACTGGCTGTGCTGGCCGGCCTTCGATTCCGATGCCTGCTTCGCCGCGATCCTCGGCACGCACAAGAACGGCCGCTGGCTGATCGCACCGAGCGAGGACGTCACCGGTATCTCGCGCCGCTATCTCGGCAACACCCTCATCCTCGAAACGCGCTTCGAGACCAAGAGCGGCGCCGTTGCGCTCATCGACTTCATGCCGCCGCGCGGCAAGGCCTCCGACGTCGTGCGGCTGGTCCGCGGTGTGAGCGGCGCGGTGAAGATGCGGATGGAGCTCGTCATTCGCTTCGGCTTCGGCGTTGACATTCCCTGGGTGCGACGCATCGACCATTCGCTGCTGGCGGTCGCCGGCCAGGACATGACGGTGCTGCGCACGCCGGCGGAGACCCGCGGCGAGGATCTGACCACGGTCTCCGATTTCGAAGTGAAGGCCGGTGAGGCCGTACCCTTCGTGCTGACCTACGGCCCCTCGCATCTCGAACTGCCGGCGCCGATCGACCCGGAGATTGCGCTTCAGGAGACCGAGAAATTCTGGCAACACTGGTGCAGCAATTGCACCCGCGACGGCGATTATCACGATCTGATCGTGCGCTCGCTGATTACGCTGAAGGCGCTGACCTTCGGCCCGACCGGCGGCATCGTCGCGGCGCCCACCACCTCGTTGCCGGAAAAGCTCGGCGGGATGCGGAATTGGGATTACCGCTTCTGCTGGCTGCGCGATGCCACCTTCACGCTGCTGGCGCTGATGAACTCGGGTTATACCGAGGAAGCATCGGCCTGGCACAATTGGCTGCTGCGCGCGGCGGCAGGCTCGCCGTCGAACATGCAGATCATGTACGGCATCTGGGGCCAGCGGCGTCTGCTGGAATGGGAGGCGGGCTGGCTGGGCGGTTATGAGGGCGCGCAGCCGGTGCGCGTCGGCAATGCCGCGCATGCGCAGCTCCAGCTCGATGTCTACGGCGAACTGATCGACGCCTTCCACCAGTCGCGCACGGCCAAGCTCAAGCTCGACGACGAGGCGACCTGGGCGCTGGAATGCGCCGTGCTCAACCATCTCGCCGAGGTTTGGGACGAGCCCGATCACGGCATCTGGGAGCGGCGCGGGCAACCCAGGCACTACGTCTTCTCCAAGGTCATGACCTGGGTCGCGTTCGACCGCGGCATCAAGAGCGCCGAGACCTTCGGCTTCAAGGCGCCGCTGCTGCACTGGCGCACGTTGCGCGAAGCCATTCATCGCGATGTCTGCAACAGGGGATTTGACGCGGGGGAGAATGCCTTCGTCGAGTCCTACGGCTCGAAACTGCTCGATGCCAGCGTGCTGCTGCTGCCCGCGGTCGGATTCCTGCCCGCGGAAGATCCGCGCATCCGCGGCACCATCGCAGCCATCGAGAAATGCCTGATGCGCGACGGTTTCGTGCTGCGGCACGATCCGCGCGAGATGCCTGCGCGGCAACCTCCGCTCGAAGGCGCGTTCCTGGCATGCAGCCTGTGGCTGGCCGATGCCCATGTGCTGTCGGGCGATCTCGATAAGGCGCAGGCCTTGTTCGATCGCGTGGTGGGCGTTGCGAACGACGTGGGACTATTGGCTGAAGAATATGATTCAGACGCCCGGCGCCAGACCGGGAATTTCCCCCAGGCGTTGACCCACATCGCGCTGATCAACACCGCGCACAATCTCTCCGCGGCAAGACAGCAGAGCGAGAAGCCGGCTGTGCAGCGGTCGAAATAGTGCTCGATGGATATTGACTGATACAGCAAGGCGCGGCGGGTGCTTCACCTCTCCCCGCCGGGGAGAGGTGAACACGGTGCGGCAGGCGAGAGTTGAGACCATCAAGCCTCAACCGGCCCCATTTCGCTTCAAGATCATCTCCATCGCTTCGGCAAAACCGTCCTGCTCATTTGTTGCGGTGACGTGGGTGGCCTGGTCCTTGACGTTGTCGGCAGCATTGCCCATGGCGATCGAGACGCCGCTGACGCGGAACATCGCGAGATCGTTCTGCATGTCGCCGATGGTGGCAACCGCGTCGGTCGAAATGCCAAGGCGCTTGGCCGTCGCCTGCACGAACGTGCCCTTGTCGAAACCGGGCGGCGTGACGTCGAGATAATAGGTCTGCGAGCGCACCGCGGTCGCCTGGCTGCCGAGCGCCTCCTGCATCACCTTCTCGCAAGCCTCGAGGCCGACCGCATCAGCGCTGGCGCCGACGATCTTGCAGGCGCTCGAAAGGTACGGCGAAAAATCCGTCACGATGGTCGGATCGGACCGGATCGTGTGCTGCTCGTGCGCAACGTATGGGCCGCTTGGGTTATCGATCAGCCATTTGTCGGAGGTGAACAGCCAGATGTCGGCACCGAACTCCCGGAGGATCTGCAAGGACCGTTTGGCGGCGCTCGCCGGGATCAGGTGCTGCTCGACGGGGCGCATCTCGGGATCGACGATCGAGGAGCCGTTGAACGGGCCGACCGGCAGCCAGAGCGCAAGCGGCTCGATCAGGAAGCGCATGCCGATCGCGGGGCGGCTGGAGGTGATGGTGAAGCCGAGGCCGGCCTGGTGCAGCCGCTGCACCGCGGACCTCGCACGTTCCGTCAGCGTCTTGTCCTTGGTCAGCAGCGTGCCGTCGACGTCGGAAACCACGAGTGAGATTTTCGTCATGGCATGACCTTGAGTTTCTCGGCCTCAGCGTTTCGCGCCGCCCAATTTCAGCTGCCGCACGACGCCGTCAACGATCGCTTCGACCGATTCGTCGATCGAGACGGTGATGACGTGCTCGCCCGCCTCGGGCGGTTCCAGCGTCGCGAACTGGCTCGTCAGCAGTTCGGGCGGCATGAAATGGCCCTTGCGGTTCGCGAGCCGGTCGGCGATCAGCTCCTTCGTGCCCTTCAGGAAGACGAAGCGGACGTCATCCCGCCCACGCAGGAGCACGTCGCGATAGGAGTGCTTCAGCGCCGAGCAGGCGATGATGACATGCCCGCCGCGTCGGCAGACCCGGGCGATCTCGTCGGCAATGGCGTTGAGCCAGGGCCAGCGGTCCTCGTCGGTGAGCGGATGGCCCGCCCGCATCTTCTCGACATTGCTGGCGGGGTGGAAGCTGTCGCCGTCCTCGAATCGCCAGCCGAGCCGCTGGCCCAGCGCTTCCGCAATGGTGCTCTTGCCCGAGCCCGACACGCCCATCACGATCAATGCACAAGGTGCTTCAACGCCCGCCACGAATTCCCTCCGGAAGCGCGGCCTGGTCGACCAGCCAGACGGTCTCACCATTCGAGCGCGCGCGTAAGGCCGGCAGAGTCTCGCCATTGAGGAGGCGCGTCAAGATCGGCTGCTTGTCATGCCCGGCAATCTCGAACAGCATTTCGCGGCAGGATGCCAAAGCGGGCAGGGTGAGCGAAACCCGCGGCACGAAAGGCGCGACATTGGCCTGGGGCACCCCGACGGCCCAGCGTTCACTCTCCTCGATCGCGGGGTAGCCGGGGAAGAGCGAGGCCGTGTGGCCGTCCGGTCCCGCGCCCATCAGGACCATGTCGAACAGCGGCCGTGCCGGATCGAGGCTCTCGGCGCCGTAGAAAGATTGCAGCTCGCGGGCATAGGCTTCGGCGCTTTGATCGGGGTTTTCAGCCCCCGTCGGGATCGGGTGGATATGGTCGGGGGGCGCATTGCGGTCGAGAAAGGTCGCGCGTGCGACTGCCATGTTGTTGAGCGGATCGCTCTCTGCCACGAAGCGTTCGTCGCCGATGAACCAGTGCACGCGGTCCCAGGGAATCTTGCCGCGCCAGGCGTCGCTTCCGAGCAATTGATAGAGCTTCTTCGGGCTGGAGCCGCCGGTCAGGCAGATCGCGATCCGCCCGGGATTGGCGGCGATCCGCGCCATCACCCGTTCGGCTGCGGCCTGCGCCAGCGCCTCGGCGTCGGCCTTGACAATCAGCTTCGGCTGTCCGGCCGCTGCCATCACGAAAACTTCCGCCAGCTGCGCCCGTCGCGCCGGAGCAGCTCATCGGCGCAGGCCGGGCCGTCGCTGCCGGCTTGATAGGCCTCGATGCCGTTGGTGCCCGCTTTCTTCCAGGCGTCGATGAACGGCTGCACCGCCTGCCATCCGGCTTCGACGCCGTCAGCGCGCTGGAACAGGATGTTGTCGCCGATCATGCAGTCGTAGATCAGCGTCTCGTAGCCGGTGCTGGGATCGGCGCGGAAATAGTCGCCGTAGCGGAACTTCATCTCGACGCCGTCGATGGTGACGCTCGGTCCCGGAATCTTGGCGTTGAACTGAAGTTCGATGGTCTCGGTCGGCGCAATGCCGATGGTGAGGAAATTCTGCGACAGGCGGTCGACCGCCGTGCCGGCGAACATCGAGAGCGGCGCCTGCTTGAACTTGATCGCGACTTCGGTGCGCTTGTGGCCGAGCGCCTTGCCGGTGCGCAGGTAGAAGGGCACGCCGGCCCAGCGCCAATTGTCGATCAGCAATTTCAGCGCGACATAGGTCTCGGTGGTGCTGCCGGGCTTGACGTCCTCGGTGTTGCGGTAGTCCGGGATCTCGTTGTCGCCGATCTGGCCGGCGAGATATTGCGCGCGCACCGAGCTCTTCAGCGCTTCTTCTTCGCTCGGCTGCTGGATCGCGGTGAGAACCTCGGCCTTTTCGGAGCGCACGGAATGAGCGTCGAAACGGGATGGCGGCTCCATCGCGACCAGCGACATCAGCTGAAACAGATGGTTCGGCACCATGTCGCGCAGCGCGCCGGTCGCATCGTAGAAGCCACCGCGATGGCCGACGCCGAGCTTCTCTTCCACCGTGATCTGGATGTGGTCGATGTGGTTGCGATTCCAGATCGGCTCGAACATGCCGTTGGCGAAGCGCAGCACCAGGATGTTCTGCACCGTCTCCTTGCCGAGATAGTGATCGATCCGGTAGATCTGGTGCTCGTCCATGATCTTCAGGAGTTCGGCGTTCAACGCGCGCGCCGAGGCAAGATCGGTGCCGAAAGGCTTCTCGATCACGAGCCGCCGCCAGGCGCCGTTCTCCTTCATCAGCCCGGTGCGGCCGAGTTCGCGCGCGGTCGGCGCGAACGCAGCCGGCGGGGTCGCCAGATAGAACAAGCGGTTGCCGCCGGTGCCCCGCGAGCATTCCAGCGCATCGAGATGCTCGTGCAAGCGGTCGAACGAGGGCGGATCCTTCGGATCGGCCTCGACGAAGGTGACACATTGCAGGAGCTGTTGGGCGACGACATCGTCCACGGGGCGGGTCGCGAATTCGCGAAGGCCCTGCATCAGGCTGTCGCGCAGCTCGTCATCCGACTTGCCCCTGCGGGCCACGCCGACGACGCAGAATTTGTCGGGCAGCATGTTCTCGGCCGCCAGATTGTAGAGCGATGGCATCACCAGCCGATGGGTGAGGTCTCCGGTCACGCCAAAGATGACGAAGGCGCAATTTTCCGGCTTGCGCTTGGGTTGCGGGTCTTTTGTCACGAATGATCGGCCTTCGCTTGGTTACATGCTACTTCGGCTTCGAAGCGTCCGGCTGCTTCGGCTCCTTATGGCCGCCGAAGCCCGCACGCATCGCGGAGAGAATTTTTTCGGCGAAGGTGTGTTCCTTGCGGGAACGGAAACGTGTGTAGAGCGCCGCCGTCAGCACTTCGGCCGGCACCGCCTCGTCGATCGCGGCATTCACGGTCCAGCGTCCTTCGCCGGAATCCTCGACGAAGCCGGAATATTCTGCGAGTGCAGGGCTGTCCGCGAGCGCCGTCGAGGTGAGGTCGAGCAGCCAGGACGGGATCACGCTGCCGCGCCGCCACACCTCGGCGATGTCGGCGAGGTCGAAATCATAACGATGGTCCGTCGGCAGAGCCTCGATGCTTGCGTTCTTGAGAATATCAAAACCTTCGGCATAGGCCTGCATCAGGCCGTATTCGATGCCGTTGTGGATCATCTTGACGAAATGTCCGGCGCCGACCGGACCGGCATGGATATAGCCCTGCTCGATGCGGTGATCGCGCCCCTCACGTCCCTCCGTGCGCGGAATGTCGCCGGTGCCGGGTGCGAGCGCGGCGAAGATCGGATCGAGCCGGTCGACCACCTGCTTCTCGCCGCCGATCATCATGCAATAGCCGCGGTCGAGCCCCCAGACGCCGCCTGACGTGCCGACGTCGACATAGTGGATGCCGCGCTCCTTCAGCGCCTTGCCGCGGCGAACGTCGTCCTGCCAGAACGTGTTGCCGCCGTCGATGATGACGTCGCCTTCCTGCATCACGCCCGCGATCGTGTCGATCGTCGTCTCGGTGATGTGGCCGGCCGGCAGCATCACCCAGGCCGTGCGCGGCCGCTCCAGTTTGGCGACGAATTCTTCCAGCGTCGTCGATCCCTGCGCGCCGTCGGCGGCAAGGCCAGCGACAGCCTTGGCGTCCTTGTCGTAGACCACGGTCGAATGGCCGTGGCGCATCAGCCGGCGAACGATGTTGCCGCCCATCCGACCCAGGCCGATCATGCCGAGTTGCATTTGAAAAATTCCCTTAGTTCAGCGCATCCGTGAGCGCGGCGTTGAGCGCCGCGAGACCTTTCTTGAGCCCGCCCTTGAGGTGGACGCGCAACGCACGCCGGCCGCGTTCGGTGAGCACGTCGAAGTCACCGCGGGCCTGCGCCGCCTTGATAACCCCAAAGCTTGCCTTCTGGCCCGGCACCGCCAAATCCTTGGCGTCGTCAGCCGTGATCTGGAGGAATACGCCGCTATCGGGTCCGCCCTTGTAGGCCTGCCCGGTCGAATGCAGGAAACGCGGCCCAAACTCTGCGCAGGTCGCGACGTGTCGCTTCTCGCGCACTTCGAGACGCATGGTCTGGAGTGCGTCGATCGTAGCCTTGTCGCGCGCGATGTAGCCGAGCAGGGCGACATAGTCGCCGTGGCCCGAGCGGGAGAGGTGCGCCTTCAACCAGGAGGTCAGGTCGCCATTCGCTCCGGCAGCACGGAGCGCGGTGGCGTTGGCCTCGTCGGTGTACAGATCGGCTTCATCCGTGCTGACCACCGGCTGCTCCGCCGGCAGCGCGCCGGTCTTCTCGAACGAGGCGGTGAGCTCGCGGGTCTTGATCTTGGCCGCTTCCACGTCGGGCTGGTCGAACGGATTGATGCCAAGGATGCTGCCGGCCACCGCCGTCGCCATCTCGAAGCGGAAGAACTCCTGGCCGAGATGATCGATCGACTTCATGACGATGCGCACCAGGGGATGGCCGGCCGCTTCGATCGCGGCAAGCTTCGAGTCATGGGCGGCGTCCGCCTCGCCCTCGATGCGGATATCGATGAAGAAGCGGTCGTCGCCGTAGAGCGAGGGTTCGCCGAGCGGCTCGCCGTCGATCGGGATCAGGCCCTTGCCTTCCTTGCCGGTCGATTCCGCGATGAGCTGCTCGGCCCAGGCGCCGAAATCGGCGATCTTCTTCGACGACAGGATCGTCACCTTGTCGCGGCCTTCGAGGCCGGCGAGGCCCATGGCAAGGCCGAGCTGCACGCCGGGGTTCTCACTTGGCGGCACATCCGGTCCGCAGGAGCGGACCATTGCGAGTGCATGCTTGACGAAGGTCTTGATGTCGATGCCCGCGGTTGCCGCCGGCACCAGGCCGAACGGCGAGAGCACCGAATAGCGGCCGCCGATCGAAGGGTCGCCATGGAAGATGCGGGCGTAGTTGAGGCTCTTCGCCGACTTCTCCAGGGACGAGCCGGGATCGGTCACCGCGATGAAGCGATGGCCGGTCTTCACCTTCGGCCCGACCGCCTGTGCGACGCGCGCATGGAAATAATCCTTCATCGCGTTCGGCTCGGTGGTGCCGCCGGACTTGCTGGACACGATGAACACGGTGTTGGCGATGTCGATCCTGGCCTCCGTTGCCCGGACCTGTGCGGGATCGGTGGAATCCAGCACGTGCAGCTTCGGGAAGCCGGACTTCCGCGCAAAAGTCTCGGCCAGTACCTCAGGGCCAAGGCTCGATCCGCCCATGCCGAGCACGACGGCATCGGAGAACTTTTGGCCCTTCACGCGGCTCGCATAGCCCTCATAGTCGGCGACGTCGGCGTTCGCCGCGCTGTCGATCCAGCCCAGCCATTTGTCCTCGTCGGCGCCAGTCCAGATCGATTTGTCGCGCTGCCACAGCCTGCGGATCTTTGCAGAGGCGCGCCATTCCTCGCTGCGCTTCGCCACCGCCTTGCCGAGCCCGTCGCCGAGCGAGAGAAGCTGGCGGTCGATCGCAGGCCCGAGCACGGTCACGCGCTTGTGGGCGACCGCACCATAGAGCTTGTCGGCGGCATCGGCGAACTGCTTGACGCCGTCCCTGACGAGCTCTTCGGTGATGGCATCGAGCGAGACGCCGGAGCGCTCCAGCTCGTCCAGCAGGCGCCTTGCGTCGTCGACATTCTCTTCCAGGCTGTCGCGCGGCTTGCCATGATCGCGAAACGCATCGAGCGTCGCCGGCGGCATGGTGTTGATGGTGTCGGGGCCGATCAGCTCCTCGACATAGAGGACGTCGCTGTAGTCCTTGTTCTTGGTGCCGGTTGAGGCCCACAGCATCCGCTGCGGCTTGGCGCCCTTGGCAGCGAGCTTGTCCCAGCGCGGGCCGGAAAACAGGCGCTTGTAATCCTGGTAGGCGACCTTGGCGTTGGCGATTGCGACCTTGCCCTTCAGCGCGGCGAGCCGTTCCTTCTCGCTGGGATCGTTGGCGCGGGCGATCTTCTCGTCCAGCTGCTTGTCGGCGACTGAATCGATGCGGCTGACGAAGAAGCTCGCGACGCTCGCCACGTGCGACGGGTCGCCGCCGCCAGCGACATATTTTTCAAGACCGGCGAGATAGGCCTCGGCGACCTCCAGGTAGACGTCCCTGGAGAACAACAGTGTGATGTTGATGCTGATGCCGTCTCCGATCAGCTGCTCGATCGCCGGCAGGCCCTCCGGCGTCGCCGGCACCTTCACCATCAGGTTCTTGCGATTGACATCCTTCCAGAGCCGCCGCGCTTCGGCGACCGTGCCGGCGGTGTCCATCGCCAGATAGGGCGAGACCTCCAGGCTGACATAGCCGTCGCCTCCCCTGAGGCGGTCATAGACCGGGCGCAGCACGTCGGCGGCGTTCTGGATGTCCTCGACCGCGACGGTCTCGAACAGGTCGGCCACGGTCCGGTCGCCGCGCTTCAGCGCCTTGCCGATCGAGGCGTCATACTCGTCCGAGCTGCCGATCGCCTTCTCGAAGATCGAGGGGTTGGAGGTGACGCCCTTGACGCCGTCGGTGTCGATCAGCCGCTTCAGGTCGCCCTTGGCGATAAAGCCACGGGCCAGGAAGTCCAGCCAGACGGCTTGTCCGTGCTTTTCCAGTTCTTTGACGGGATTCATGATGCTTATTTATCTCCAAGCCTGCGGGCGAGGGGTTTTCGCGCCGGTCCTGACGCGCTATCCTCTAGCCTACATGCTCCCGGGAGGGAACCAATCAAGGGTACGAGCGTCATACTCTCTGTGAAACTCCGTCGCGATTGTGGCGATCCAGGCGGAAGTAGCCGTGTTGCGTAAAAAGTCGTTGGCTGGAGGAGTTGGCCAAGGTCTCATTGCGTAACGTCAGCAGCTTCGTCTCGTCAGCTAGTGGCTGTGCGGAGTGTCTTCAGCGGATTTCGGTCCGCCTGATACATCGTGGCTCGGCCGCGAATGGCCATGCTGGGGGAAAGCATGCACGCACATCGTGACGGCCTTACGTCCACTGTCGCCGACAGCCCGCAATCGGTCGCGCCGGCCGTACGCATCGACGCGTCCCACGATCTTGAAATCAGTCCATGTACGACCCAGCTGCGGCTGCTGGTCGCGGCGGGCTTTGCGATGACCCTGGTCAGTGCGGCCCTTGCCTTCGACTGGTGGGACGATCTCGGCGACTACGATACTACGGTCGGCTATGCCGGCGTCGTGGTGTTCGGCCTGGTGACCAGCCGGCTGATCTGGATGCTGCCCGCCGAACGGGGATCGGTGGTGATCGTCACCCCCCATGGCATCCGCGACCTCCGCATCGGTAATGAATTTCTGCTGTGGGACTCGATTGCGGAGATTTCGGCTGAGGAATGCCGCGGGCAGAAGACGATCGTGCTGACGCCGACGCCGGCCTTGCAGCGGCAGCTCTGCACGATCCGCACCCTGGCGCGCCGCGCGCAGAGCGATCGGCAGAACGATCGGATTGTCATCCGCTCGGAGGGCTTGGCGACCGACTTCGATACATTGCTGCGCGCTTGCCGCGATTGTCATGCTGCGAGCGTTGCGCGCACCGCATTGCAGCAGGAAGATGAACACGGTCCGCAAGGCTTCGCCGTACGAGCGTCATAAGATTGCCGCTCGCAGATCGCTTCATGTTGCAGTGCCGGATGGACACTCATCCCCGGTATCGCCCGGATGTTGCGACCAAGTGACATTTTCTGGAAATGAGCGAAGATGGATACAGATTCGCACAAATTACAGGCATGTGCCTGTTCGTAACTCAACGAGTGCCTACGTTGTGCGTTGCGTCGCGTTGGCACCCGGGTGTCCAATGATCGTCATGTGCTCACGCTGATTCGAAACGGCCTGAGGAACGGTCCGGTAACTGCTTTCGTTTCAGCTTGTAGCGGAACTCACGCGGAGAGGGATCATGTATAACGATTCTCTGTTCAACGCTTTCGCTAAGTCGTTCGAGGCGAGAAGCCAACACGACATGTCGATGGCGGAATATCTGGAATCGTGTCGAAGCGATCCCATGAAATACGCGAACGCGGCCGAACGACTGCTAGCGGCGATCGGTGACCCCCAGACGATTGACACGGCCAAGGACCCACGCCTCGGCCGTATTTTTTTGAACCGCACCATCCGCACCTATCCGGCCTTCGCCGGCTTCTACGGCATGGAAGAAACCATCGAGCGCATCGTCGGTTTCTTCCGTCACGCGGCGCAAGGCCTCGAAGAGCGCAAGCAGATCCTCTATCTGCTCGGTCCGGTCGGCGGCGGCAAATCCTCGCTCGCCGAGCGGCTCAAGTCGCTGATGGAGGTGCATCCGATCTACGTGCTCAAGGCCGGCGACGAATTGAGCCCGGTGTTCGAGAGCCCGCTCAGCCTGTTCGATCCAGATAATCTCGGGCCGATGCTCGAGGAGAAGTACGGCATTCCGCGCCGTCGCCTCACCGGCCTGATGAGCCCGTGGTGCTACAAGCGGCTGGAAGCCTTCGGCGGCGACATTTCTCAGTTTCGAGTCGCAAAAATCCAGCCGTCGCGGCTGCGCCAGATCGCAGTCTCCAAGACCGAGCCGGGCGACGAGAACAACCAGGACATCTCCTCGCTGGTCGGCAAGGTCGATATCCGCAAGCTCGAGACTTACGCGCAGAACGATCCCGACGCCTACAGCTATTCCGGCGGCCTCAACCGCGCCAATCAGGGCGTGCTCGAGTTCGTCGAGATGTTCAAGGCGCCTATCAAGATGCTGCACCCGTTGCTGACCGCAACCCAGGAAGGCAATTACATCGGCACCGAGAATATCGGCGCCATCCCCTTCACCGGCGTTATCCTCGCGCACTCGAACGAAGCTGAATGGTCGAGCTTCAAGGCCAACAAGAACAACGAGGCCTTCATCGACCGCATCTGCGTGATCAAGGTGCCCTATTGCCTGCGGACCACGGAGGAGCAGAAAATCTACGAGAAGCTGATCCAGGGCTCCGAGCTTGCGGCCGCGCCATGCGCGCCCTCGACGCTCGAGACGCTGGCGCGGTTCTCGGTGATGTCGCGCCTGCGCAAGCACGAGAATTCCACCGTGTTCGCCAAGATGCGGGTGTACGACGGCGAGAGCCTGAAGGAATCCGATCCGAAGGCGCGCAGCGTCCAGGAATATCGCGATGCCGCCGGCGTCGACGAGGGCATGGACGGCGTCTCCACGCGCTTCGCCTTCAAGATATTGGCTGCGACCTTCAACCACGATCCGCAGGAGGTCGCCGCCGACGCCGTGCATCTGATGTACGCGCTGGAGCAGTCGATCCGCCGCGAGCAGCTCCCGGAGGAAGTCGAGAAGCGCTATCTCGAATTCATCAAGGCGGATCTGGCGCCGCGCTACGCCGAGTTCATTGGCAACGAGATCCAGAAGGCCTATCTCGAATCCTACTCGGATTACGGCCAGAACCTGTTCGACCGCTACGTCGACTACGCCGATGCCTGGATCGAGGACCAGGACTTCAAGGATCCCGACACCGGCCAGCTGCTCGATCGCGAGCTTTTGAACCAGGAACTGACGAAAATCGAGAAGCCGGCGGGCATCGCCAACCCCAAGGATTTCCGCAACGAGGTCGTCAAATTCTCGTTACGCTCGCGGGCCCAGAATGGTGGCAAAAATCCGGCATGGACTTCTTACGAGAAGATTCGCGACGTGATCGAAAAGCGGATATTCTCGCAGGTCGAGGACCTGCTTCCGGTCATCTCCTTCGGGTCGAAGAAGGACGGCGAGACGGAGAAAAAGCACGGCGAGTTCGTCGCACGCATGGTGGAGCGCGGCTACACCGAGCGTCAGGTTCGCCGGCTCGTCGAATGGTACATGCGCGTGAAGCAGGCCGGTTGAGGCGGATGGAAAAGTGCCCATTCACATTATTGACAGGCGCCTGAATCCAGGCGGCAAGAGTCTTGAGAACCGCCAGCGGTTCTTGCGTCGGGCCAAATCCCTGGTGCAGGGCGCCGTCAAGAAGACCTCGCAGGAACGCGACATCAAGGACGTCCTGGAGGGTGGTGAGGTCACGATACCGCTCGACGGCATGCACGAGCCGCGTTTCCGCCGTGAAGGCGGAACGCGCGACATGGTATTGCCCGGGAACAAGAAGTTCATCGAGGGCGACTACCTCCAGCGATCCGGCCAGGGCAGCGCCAAGGATTCCGGTCCCGGCGAAGGCGACAGCGAGGACGCTTTCCGCTTCGTCCTCAGCCGCGACGAGTTCGTGGACCTTTTCCTCGACGACCTCGAACTGCCGGATCTTGCCAAGCGCAAGATGGCGCAGACCGAGAGCGAGGGCATCCAGCGCGCCGGCTACACAACGTCCGGCTCGCCTGCCAACATCTCGGTCAGCCGGACCGTGCGGCTCGCGCTTGCGCGTCGCATCGCGCTCAAGCGTCCCCGCAAGGATGAGATCGAAGAGCTGGAAGCCGCGATCGCCGCATGCACCGACGAGGACGAGCGCACGGTGCTTCTGGCTCAGCTCGAAAAGCTGAAGGTGAAGTTGAGGCGAATTCCCTTCATCGATCCTCTGGACATCCGCTATCGCCGCTTCGAGACCGTGCCCAAGCCCGTCGCGCAGGCGGTGATGTTCTGCCTGATGGACGTCTCCGGCTCGATGTCCGAGCACATGAAGGATCTCGCCAAGCGCTTCTACATGCTGCTCTACGTATTCCTGAAGCGGCGCTACAAGCACGTCGAGATCGTCTTCATCCGCCACACCGACCGCGCCGAGGAGGTGGACGAGCAGACCTTCTTCTACGGCCCGGCCTCCGGCGGCACGCTGGTCTCCAGCGCGCTCCAGGCGATGCACGAGATCGTGCGCGAGCGCTTCAATCCGTCGGACTGGAACATCTACGCCGCGCAAGCTTCCGACGGCGACAATTCCTATTCCGACGGCGAGCTCACAGGCATGCTGCTGACCGACAAGATCCTGCCGGTCTGCCAGTTCTTTGCCTATCTCGAGGTCGGGGAGTCCGGCGGCAGCGCCTTCGATCTCTCCGACTCCTCGCTCTGGACCCTCTACGAGCGCCTGCGCAACAGCGGCGCACCGCTCTCGATGCGCAAGGTCAGCGAGCGCAGCGAGATTTTCCCGGTGTTCCACGACCTGTTCCAGCGCCGCGAAACATCTCAGGAGAAAGCCGCTCCATGACGGAACGCTTGTTCGAAGGCGCCGATTGGGATTTCCACACCTTGCAGCGCATCACCGATGCCTGCGAGGAGGTGGCGACGAAAGATCTCGGGCTCGACGTCTATCCGAACCAGATCGAGGTCATCACCGCCGAGCAGATGCTGGATGCCTACTCCTCCGTCGGCATGCCGCTGTTCTACAAGCACTGGTCGTTCGGCAAGCAATTTGCCTACCACGAGGCCTCCTATCGCAAAGGCCTGATGGGCCTCGCCTATGAGATCGTGATCAACTCCTCGCCTTGCATCTCCTACCTGATGGAGGAGAACACGGCGACGATGCAGACGCTGGTGATTGCGCACGCCGCCTTCGGTCACAACCACTTCTTCAAGAACAACTATTTGTTCAGGCAGTGGACCGACGCCGACGGCATTCTCGACTATCTCGACTTTGCCAAGAAGTATGTGATGAGCTGCGAGGAGCGCTACGGCCGCGTCGAGGTCGAGCGCACCCTGGATGCCGCGCATGCACTGATGTCGCACGGCATCGATCGCTATCCCGGCAAGAAGAAGCTGGATCTGCGCGCCGAGGAGAAGCGGGCAGGGCGCCGCCGCCAGCATGAAGAAGAAGTCTTCAACGATCTCTGGCGTACCGTGCCGGCAGGGAAGAGCAAGACCCGATCCGCGATCAGCGTCGAACGCCGCCGCAAGCTGCTCGGCCTGCCGCAGGAAAACCTGCTCTATTTCCTGGAGAAGAGCGCGCCGCGGCTCGCTCCCTGGCAGCGCGAGCTGCTGCGCATCGTCCGCCACATCGCGCAATATTTCTATCCGCAGAGCCAGACCAAGGTGATGAACGAGGGGACGGCGACCTACGTCCACTATCGCATCATGACCAAGCTGCACCAGCAGGGCCGCATCACTGACGGCAACTTCCTCGAATTCCTGGGATCGCACACCAACGTGGTGTTCCAGCCCGAATTCGACGATCCGCGCTTCTCCGGCTTTAACCCCTATGCGCTCGGCTTCGCAATGATGCAGGACATCGAGCGCATCGTCACCAGGCCGGGAGACGAGGACCGCGAGTGGTTCCCGGATATCGCCGGCAAGAACGACGTGATGGGCGTGCTGCGCGACGTCTGGGCCAACTACCGCGACGAAAGCTTCATCGCTCAATTCCTGAGCCCGAAGCTGATGCGGCACCTCCGCATGTTCCATTTGCACGACGATCCTGAAGAACGCGCCGGCATCCGGGTCGATGCCATCCACGACGAGCGTGGTTTCCGCCGCGTGCGGCGCGAGCTGGCGCGGCAACACGATGTCGGCTACATCGACGCCAATATCGAGGTGGTCGACGTCGATCTCTCCGGCGACCGCCGGCTGATCCTGCATCACCACGTCATCAAGGGCTCGCAGCTCCACGAGACCGACGCCAAGCGCGTGCTCCAGCACCTCGCCGATCTCTGGACTTACGACGTCTCGCTGATCGAGGTCGATGCCAACGACAAGGTCTTGCGCGAATATGTCGTGAGCCCGCGTCCGATCCCGGCGGCGGCCTGACGCCGCGGTCTACGCCGAACGTCTGCTGGGCTTTTTCCCGGCCTTGGACGTGTTCAGGGCCACAGCCGCTTGGATAAGCGCCTTCAACGCCTTTTCATTGATTTTCTCGCCCTCGCGAAAATCGATCGCGCGCCGGACATTTCCCTCAAGGCTGGAGTTGAAGAGCCCCGCGGGATCCTCCAGCGCCGCGCCCTTGGCGAAAGTCATCTTCACGACAGCCTTGTAGGTCTCGCCTGTGCAGATGATGCCGTTGTGCTCCCAGACGGGAACGCCGCGCCATTTCCATTCCTCGATGACATCAGGATCGGCCTGCTTGATCAGGCCGCGGATCCGCCCCAGCATTTCGCCGCGCCAGTCGCCGAGCTCCTTGATCCTGCCGTCGATCAACTTGGAGGCTGAAACCCCGTCCGCTTCCTTCGTGCTGCCAGCTGTCACTGCCTTTTTCATCATCTTGCCTCGTTCACGCGTTGCTGCGGCTGACATAGGGCAGCGCGAATAAATAGAGTCCCGTTGCGAGCAAGGGAATCAGTGGGACGAGTGCGAGCAGGCCGATCCAGACGGCCTGGAGCTGGATGGTCATGGCGACGATGTTCGCGATGACGGCGAGCGTGAAAGCGATCGAGAGCCAGCGATGGATCTGTCGAATCCACAAGTTCGAGTTCATTGGGACCTCCTCTGAAAAATGATCGGAATAGGCGCCGGCGGGAGAGCTAGTCTGCTCGCGCCAGCACTTCGTCCAGCTTGGCAAAGAACTGCTTCCACCCGGCATGCGCGCCGCCGAAAGCCTGCTTCTGCGTCGGGCTGAAGCCCGCTTGCTCGACGCGCAAATGCGTGCCTGCACTCGTCGGGCTCAGGGTGAAGGTCACCACGCTTTTCAGATCGAACGCTGCGTCCTCATGCGAGAAATTCCAGGTATAGGCGAGCGTGCGTTGCGGCTCGATGGTGAGCACCTCGCAGTCCAGCACGCCGCCCCATTCGCCGCGAAGATTGAAGCGATGACCGACGACCGGCTTGAAGTCGTTCCTCATCAGCCATTCCTCGATCAGATGCGGTTGCGTCAGCGCGCGCCAGATCCGCTCGGCCGGAAAGGCAAATTCGCGCTCGATCACCACGGAGCGCATCTCGGCGGCAGCTTCGGTCATTGGTCCATCCTCTTCAGGAGATCGTCGAGGGCATCGAGCCGGTTCTGCCAGAAGCCGGCCATCTGGCCGCTCCAGTCGATCAGCGGATTCAGCGCGCCGGGCTGCGCGCTGTAGTGCGTCTGGCGTCCTTCATGGCGGTCGCGCACGAGGCCAGCCTGCTTCAGCGCGCCGAGATGTTTCGAGACCGCCGGTTGCGAAACGCCGGACACCGCGGTCAGTGCCCCGACCGTCTGCTCACCCTCGCGGCACAGCCGCTCGAAGATCGCCCTCCGGGTCGTATCGGCGAGCGTCCTGAACAGAAGATCGTGCGAGGCGGACATGCGAAATCTATAACCCACAAGTTATGGGTAAACTCATAACCATGGAGTTATGGGTGTGTCAAGCGCGCTGCGCATCGGTTGGGAAGCGGGGCTCCCCTTTCCTCTCCCGCTTGCGGGAGAGGTCGACGCGCAGCGTCGGGTGAGGGTTCTCCCATCTTGGACTTCTCGATCGCGAGACCACCCTCTCACCGACCCTCCCCGCCAGCGGGGGAGGGAGCGCACCTTTTTCGCAGCAACTGCCTAGGGCCGCAGATAGAGAAAGCCCTGCGATTGAAGCTCGGCCAAGCGAACCACGCCGCCTTTCTCCGCGCTGACGAAGCCGGGCAGCAGATCCGTGAGCGTGACGTTCTGCGCCTTCATCGTGTTGCCGCACGCCGCGAGTTCGACGCCGTCCTTGGAGAAGTCGC
This sequence comes from Bradyrhizobium sp. 139, assembly GCF_023074175.1. Taxonomy (GTDB): domain Bacteria; phylum Pseudomonadota; class Alphaproteobacteria; order Rhizobiales; family Xanthobacteraceae; genus Bradyrhizobium. Next base: position 53,086 of record NZ_JADPKS010000024.1, on the reverse strand, counting down.
CGACCCGCTTGCTGACATTGGGGTTGGCCTGCGCCGCGTGAAACGCCTTCAGCGCCGGCCCGTGGATCACCAGCGCGATCGTCACATGATCGGGACCGCCGACGCCGTCGATGTGGTTCTGGATGTTGCCAAGCACGAAATTGACCTTCTCGGCATCGCTGAGATGATAGACGACCTTGAGCTTGCCACCCGCACTGGTTTCCGTCGCGGCCTTCGCGCTGGAGGCGCCAAGTGCCGCGCCCAAAGCCGAGACGGCGCTCCACAAGATGTTCCGGCGGTTCATGACGATCTCCTCGACTGACTGAAGCCGCCGGATAGGTATCACTTGTGGCGGAGCGCGGCGAGTTCCTTGCGGTCGGTCACCAGCAAAGCGCATTTACCCGTATCCGTGCGGTCGAGCCGAAAATCTTGTCGTCGGCGCCGGCCACGAGCGACTCCTCCGCATCGTCATCCGGTTTGTTGTTCTGCCAGACCCTGACCCGTGCGAGCCGCACGATTGCCGACTTGTCGTCCTTGGAGAGCGCAACGCCGATGCCGCCGCTTTCGCAGTCGACGCCGCAGCCGAGACGCACCTCGTTACCGTCCTTCGTGAACACGGCGTGGCTGCACGAACCGCTGGAATCGAAATCGCCAGCGCGATTTCGGTATCTGAAGCCGAGCCGGAAGGAGTTGTGCAGCTGCTTGTCCTGCTTGTCGTATTCCGCCGAGACCAGCAGCTTCATCGAAGCGACCTTCTGTCTCGGATGCCGCGCCAGATGCGCGGCATCGTAGCGGCGGACGAAGCAGGCGTAGGCCTTGTCGCCAGGCGGGCCTGCATACATCCGTGTGTTGAAGGTTTCGGCCTTGGCCTTGCGGGCCTCGCGGATGTCGTCGGCCTCCTCGGCTTGAGGCCGTGCCGATGAGTGCGGCAACGGCAAGGGCAGCAAAGACAGAAAGCTTCATGATGGCCCCAAGCGCAGCAGCCGAGCTGCAGGCTGGAGACGCGGCCCAAGGGCGACGCGTTCAACGTCGCAAGTCCCTGACATGGATCGTCGCAGGGTAGAGCGACGTGATTAGTCCCACGCAGGGCATTAGTCATCGGTGGGGCCACGAAGGTTCAATCGATGTGACGCCTTCGCCTTCGGAACTCGATGCCCGCAGTCTGTTCGACATTGCCCCAGTTCATCGATGTGATAGCCTTCACAGACGACGGCCTTTGGCAGTCGTAAGCTGGGGCTGCCTTTGTAAGTCTGGAGTCCCCCCGCAATGGGCGAAATTCGCAACTTCAGATCCGGAAGCCACGATGACCCGCCGCCACATGGCGGGATGCCTCGCCGTCTCGCCGCGATCATTGTCGGTGACATCGCTTCCTACAGTCGCTTGATGCAGGCTGATGAGGAAGGCACGCATGTCCGCGTCAAGCGGATCGAGCGGGATCTCATCCAACCCAGCATCGTCGAGCATCATGGGAGTCTGGTGAAGACGACGGGCGATGGTTTCATTGCTATTTTCGATAGTCCGGTTGAGGCCGTTCGATGCAGCATTGTCATCCAGCAGAATCTTGTCGGCCGCAATACCTCGCTTCCGAAGGATTCCCGGATCGAATACCGAATTGGCGTCAATCTCGGTGATGTCATCGTTGAGCCGGACGACGTCTACGGCGACGGCGTCAACATTGCCTCACGCCTCGAGGGCATTGCCGAGCCTGGCCAAGTCTACATCTCGGGCGCGATCTACGAACAGATCAAGCACAAGGTGGTGTGCGGCTATGAGTCGCTCGGGGATCGCAAAGTCAAGAACATCACCGATCCCGTGCGCGTCTATCGCGTGCTGCCGGACGCAAATGCGATCGGCGGGACGCGCGGTCGGCGCGAGAATGTCCTGATCTTTCTGCTGGGCGTCACGTTGCTGACGATTGCCACGGGCGTGCTCTGGTATGTGCTGACGCAGCCCGGCAGGGTGGGCGAACGGGCCACCGCGCCGGTCGCATCCCCGAGCCCGCAACCTCCGCCGCGCGAAGCGGCCGTGCAAACGCCGCAACCATCGCCCGCGTTGACTCCATCACCTTCGCCCGCACCAGCGCCCAGTCAATCGCCGACGCCGGTCCGCGAACCCGAGATGATTGCTATTCTCGGCGGCAGCTTTGCAATGGGAAGCAATGATGATCCGACCGAACGCCCTGTCCATCAGGTCATGGTCAAGTCGTTCTCGATCGCAAAATATCCGGTGACGGTGCAGGAATGGAATGAATGCGCCGCCGCCAAGGCGTGCGGCTTCACTGCCATCGGCAAGGACGACGCGCCGATCACCAATGTGAGCTGGACCGACGCGCAGCAATATGCCGCCTGGCTCGCCAAGACCACGAAAAAGCCTTACCGGCTCCCGAGCGAGGCTGAATGGGAATATGCGGCGCGCGGCGGAACGTCGACCAAGTATTGGTGGGGCGACAAGCTCCAGCGAGGCATGGCCGGGTGCAAGGACTGCGGCGACGCCGCGGCCGAGCAGCCAGCGAAAGTCGGCAGCTTCAAGCCCAATGCCTTTGGTCTCTACGACATGGGCGGCGGCGTCGACCAATGGGTCGAAGACTGCTGGCATAAGACCTATCAGGGCGCGCCCAATGACGGCTCGGCATGGAGTGGCGGCGACTGCAGCTCGCACGTCCTGCGCTCGGGCTCCTGGAAGAACGACTCGCGATACGTGCGACCGTCCAACCGCGATGGTTACGATACCAACGTTCGTTATCCGACGCATGGATTCCGCGTCGCGCTCGGTCCTTAATTGCTGGAGTCGATCTGATGCAAATCCTTCGCTGCGTTGCGCTGTCGATGGCGCTCGCATTGCTCCCGGGCGCCGCCTTTCCGCAGGGTAAGACTGCTCCCAAGGACGCAAAGCTCTATTTCATCACACCGTATGACCGGCAAAAGGTGCGCGGCGGATTCCTGGTCCGGTTCGGCTTGCGCAATATGGGCGTGACGCATGCCGGCGACGATTACCAGAACGCCGGCCACCATCATTTGTTGATCGACGTCAACGATCCCATCGATCCGAAGGAGCCAATCCCGCAGGACAAGTCGCATCTACATTTCGGGGCAGGGCAGACCGAAACGCTTCTCGATCTTTCGCCCGGAGCCCATACTCTTCAACTGGTGCTGGGCGACGCGAAGCACTATCCGTTCGAGCCACCTGTCGTGTCGGACAAGATCACCATCCGCGTCAGGCAGCCGCTTCAGCGCGGCAAATGATCACCGCAGGCTGGCGTTGAACTTGTCCAGTACCGCCGAGCCCGGGCACAGCGTGTCCGCTTCCAGCGTGTTGAGCGGCGTCTCGACGGTGTTGAGATGCTCGTGCAAATCTTCCGCATCAGGATCGACGTAGAGGAGGCCGGTGACGATCTGTCCCTTGGCGGCATGCTTCTGGAGGAAAGCCTGGGCGCCGAGGCGATCGTGCGGGTCGTAGTCGGCGTCGATCTTGCGCAGCGCGATCTTGCTGCCGTCATGCTGCTCGACCATTTGTACCGTGCCTGGTGCGTAATCCACCGCAATCGGATCGCGACCGACCAGCACGTCGAGCCGGTTCACCGCGTCATTGTGCTCGCGGACATAGTCGAAGCTCTTGGTCGAGCCGGCGTGGTTGTTGAAGGCGATGCAGGGGCTGATGACGTCGATGAAGGACGCGCCCTTGTGGCGGATCGCGGCGGCGATCAGCGGCACGAGCTGGGTCTTATCGCCGGAGAACGAGCGTGCGACGAAGGTGGCGCCGAGTTGGAGCGCGATGGCGACGAGGTCGATCGCGTTGTCGGTGTTGGTGACGCCCTTCTTCGACTTCGAGCCGCGGTCGGCGGTCGCCGAGAACTGGCCCTTGGTCAGGCCGTAGACGCCGTTGTTCTCGACGATATAGGTCATGTTGACGCCGCGCCGGATCGAATGCGCGAACTGGCCGAAGCCGATCGAGGCGGAATCGCCGTCACCGGAGACGCCGAGATAGATCAGGTCACGATTGGCGAGGTTGGCGCCGGTCAAGACCGACGGCATGCGGCCGTGCACGGAGTTGAAGCCGTGCGAATTGCCGAGGAAGTAGTCCGGCGTCTTCGACGAGCAGCCGATGCCGGAGATCTTCGCAACCCTATGCGGCTCGATCGACAGCTCGTAGCAGGCCTCGATGATCGAGGCCGTGATCGAATCGTGGCCGCAGCCGGCGCACAGCGTCGAGATCTTGCCTTCGTAGTCGCGATGGGTATAGCCGAGCTCGTTCTTCTTCAGGCCCGGATGATGGAATTTCGGCTTTGCAATGTAGGTCATGACACGGCCTTGCGGAGCGGGGTCACCTTGAGGTGATCCTGGTGGTCGCCAATGGCTTTTGCGATGAAGCGGGCGGTGATCGGCGAGCCGTCGTAATGCACGATCGGCACCAGGCGCACCGGGTCGATGCCGTTCTCGTTGACGATGAGCTGGCGGAGCTGGGCGTCGCGGTTCTGCTCGACCAAGTAGACGAAGTCGTGCTCGGCGAGGAAGCTCGCGACGCTCGAGTGGAACGGGAAGGCGCGGATGCGCAGGCGGTCGAGCTGATGCCCGCGTGCCTCCAAGAGCCCGATCGCCTCGTCCATCGCGGGCGAGGTCGAGCCGAAATAGATCACGCCATATTTGGTCGGCCGTGCCGCATTGGCCTGGAGCGGCCGCGGCACGAGGTCCTGCGCGGTCTCGAACTTGCGCACCAGACGCTGCATGTTGTCGGCATAGACCGAGCCTTCCTCGGAATAGCGAGCATAGCGGTCGCGCGAGGTGCCGCGGGTGAAATAGGAGCCCTTGGTCGGATGCGCGCCAGGATAGGTGCGATAGGGTATGCCGTCGCCGTCGACGTCGAGGTAGCGGCCGAAGTCGCGACCTTCCTCCAGCATCTCCGCGGTCATCACCTTGCCGCGGTCGTACTGCTTGGCGTCATCCCACTTCAATGGACGGCAGAGCCGGTGGTTCATCCCGATGTCGAGATCGAGCATCAGGAAGATCGTGGTCTGGAGCCGCTCGGCCAGATCGAAGGCCGCCGCCGCAAATTCGAACGCCTCGGCCGGATCTTCCGGGAACAGCAGCACATGCTTGGTGTCGCCATGCGAAGCATAGGCGCAGGCGATGATATCGCATTGCTGGGTGCGGGTCGGCATGCCCGTCGAGGGGCCGGCGCGCTGGATGTTCATGATCACGGCCGGAATCTCGGCAAAATATGAGAGGCCGATGAACTCGGTCATCAGCGAGATGCCGGGGCCCGAGGTCGCGGTGAAGGCGCGCGCGCCGTTCCAGGAGGCGCCGATGACGATACCGATTGAAGCCAGCTCGTCCTCGCCCTGAACGATCGCGTATTTCGCCTTGCCGGTTTCGGGATCGTGCCGATACTTCTTGCAGTGAGCGGTGAAGGCCTCCGCCACCGACGAGGACGGCGTGATCGGATACCAGGCGCACACGGTGGCGCCGCCATAGACCGCGCCGAGCGCGGCGGCGCTGTTGCCCTCGATGAAGATGCGGTCGCCGACCTTGTCGGACTTCTTCACCCGCAGCCCGATCGGGCATTTCAGATTTTGCAGCGCCCAGTCGCGGCCGAGATGCAGCGCGTGGACGTTGGACGACAGGAGCTTCTCCTTGCCCTTGTACTGCTCGCCGATGAGCTGCTCGATCAGCTTCGGGTCCATGTCGAGCAGCGCCGAGAGGCTGCCTAGATAGATGATGTTCTTGAACAGCTGGCGCTGGCGCGGATCGGTATAGGTCGAGTTGGTGATCGCGGTGAGCGGCACGCCGATCACGGTAATGTCGTCGCGGAATTTGGTCGACGGCATCGGCTTGGTGGAATCGTAGAACAGATAGCCGCCGGGCTCGATGCCGGCGACGTCCTTGTCCCAGGTCTGCGGATTCATCGCCACCATCATGTCGACGCCGCCGCGGGCGCCGAGATGGCCGTCTTCGGTCACCCGCACCTCGTACCAGGTCGGCAGGCCCTGGATGTTGGAGGGGAAGATGTTGCGGGGGCTCACCGGAACGCCGTGGCGCAGGATCGCACGCGCGAACATCTCGTTCGCGCTGGCCGAGCCCGAGCCGTTGACGTTGGCGAAGCGGACGACGAAGTCGTTTACGCTGCTGATCGGCTTTTTGTCGGACATGCTGAACCTGCGTAAGTCATCTCGATAAAATATTTCTGCATGTCCCAGGCTCCGGTGGGACAACGCTCGGCGCACAGCCCGCAATGCAGGCAGACATCCTCGTCCTTTACCATCACGCGCCCGGTCTTGAGATCGCTGGAGACGTAGAGATCCTGGTCCGGGTGCGGTGACGGCGCCTTCAGGCGCTGGCGCAGATCGGCTTCCTCGCCGTTCTCCGTGAAGGTGATGCAGTCCATTGGGCAGATGTCGACGCAGGCGTCGCATTCGATGCAGAGCGAGGTCGAGAACACCGTCTGCACGTCGCAGTTCAGGCAGCGATGCGCCTCGCCGAGCGCGAGCTTGACGTCGTAGCCGAGCTCGACTTCGGTGCGGATATCCTTCAGCGCGATGATCTTGTCGCGATGCGGCACCTTGTAGCGCTTGTCGATGGAGATGTCGTTGTCATAGCTCCATTCGTGGATGCCCATCTTCTGCGAGGAGATTTGCACCTCGGGCAGCGGCCGTTCGGTGATGTCCTCACCCGAGAGCAGCCGGTGGATCGACAGCGCGGCGTCGTGGCCCTGCGCCACCGCCCAGATGATGTTCTTCGGACCGAATGCGGCGTCGCCGCCGAAGAACACCTTTGGATTGGTCGAAACGAACGTGTTCGGATCGACCTTGGGCATGTGCCATTTGTCGAACTCGATGCCGCAATCCTGCTCGATCCAGGGGAAGGCGTTCTCCTGGCCGACCGCGACCAGCACGTCGTCGCATGCGATGGTCTGGTCCGGCTCGCCTGAAGGTACGAGGTTGCGGCGGCCCTTGTCGTCGTATTCGGCCTTCACCTTCTGGAAGGTGATGCCGGTGAGCTTGCCGCCTGCGTGGACGAAGGCGACGGGGACGAGGAAGTTGAGGATCGGAATGTCCTCATGGAGTGCGTCCTCCTTCTCCCAGGGCGAGGCCTTCATCTCCTCGAAGCCGGAGCGCACGATGACCTTCACTTCTTCGCCGCCGAGCCTGCGCGCCGTGCGGCAGCAATCCATCGCAGTGTTGCCGCCGCCGAGCACGATCACGCGCTTGCCGATCTTGTCGGTGTGGCCGAACGAGACCGAGGACAGCCAATCGATGCCGATATGGATGTTGGCGGCAGCCTCCTTGCGGCCGGGAATGTCGAGTTCGCGGCCGCGCGGCGCACCGGAACCGACGAAGATCGCGTCATACTTTTCCGTGAGCAGCGCCTTCATGCTCTCGATGCGATGACCGCCTTTGAACTCGATGCCGAGGCTGAGGATGTAGCCGGTCTCCTCGTCGATGACCGAATTTGGCAGGCGGAATTTCGGGATTTGCGTGCGCATCATGCCGCCGGCTTCCGGATCGCCGTCGAACACGGTGCAGTGATAGCCGAGCGGCGCGAGGTCGCGCGCGACCGTGAGCGAGGCCGGGCCACCGCCGACCAGCGCGACGCGCTTGCCATTCTTCGGTGAGGGGCGTGGCAGGCGCTGTCTGATGTCGTCCTTGAAGTCGGCGGCGACGCGCTTCAAACGGCAGATCGCCACCGGAGTTTCCTCGACACGTCCGCGGCGGCACGCCGGCTCGCACGGACGATCACAGGTGCGTCCCAGAATTCCGGGAAACACGTTCGATTTCCAATTGATCATGTAGGCGTCGCTGTAGCGGCCTTGTGCGATCAGTCGGATGTATTCGGGAACCGGGGTGTGCGCAGGACAGGCCCATTGGCAATCGACCACTTTGTGAAAGTAGTCGGGGGCCGCGATATCGGTCGGTTTCATTCCTACCCTGTCCGCGCAGGCCCGAAGACCCCGCGGCCTTTTCTTGAGTCTGGCGAACGCTAACGCGCGTCTATCTGGTTTCTGAATGACGTCATTGGGTTAGCTTATTAGAACCGTTCCGAAGTACAACGGCAAATTTTCGCGATCACCCGCTTTCATGGGACCTACGCGCGCTCAGCATTAACGGCCGCACGTGATGTGCGTGCGATGCAATATATTGCGATGCGGATGGCCGCTTTAGCTGGGCGCGATATCGCTCTTCGCGAGATCCCACATCAGGCTGTAGGTGCCGACGGAGACAGGAAGCGGGAAAGGCGATGCAGCGGGGCCGGTGAAGCGTTCGGCAATGACAGCGGAGACCGCGCCGATATGGGTGCCGTCGATCAGCACAAACCAGTCGCGCGCGCCCTCGTTGCGCACCGCTGGAATGTCTGCCGTTGCGCCCGACAATTCCGGTTCGCTCTCCAGAAGATGCATCGAGATGATGCCGTCGCGTTTGTTCGGCGCCAGCTTGTCTTGCAGTGCATCACGCCATGGCGCTGCGTTGTCGCGCGTCGGCCGCAGCCGTACCACGCCGAGTGCAGCCCCGCGGCCGGTGCCGTTGCTGATGGTGATCCGTGCGACCACGCGGAGCATATTCTTGAAACGCGCCATGCTCTGCCGCGACCAGTCTGTTGCATTGGCGAGGCGCGCCCGGTAGGCGGGACTGTCGAGCACGTCGAGCGTCGCGGTCGAATACAGCGAGAGATATTTGGGATCGGCGGCATGCGCGACATAGCGCCGCGCCTCCAGAAAACCTTCGATCGCGACGCGCTCTTCCAGATGCTCGCGGTCGTACCAGCGGTTGAAATCGGTTTCATCGGCTGCGTCGATGTTCATCGACGTCAGCAGCATGCCCTTTCCGGCGAGCGGCATTGTTCTTATCCTGTTATCGCGCGCCTTTCGAAGCGAGGTCCGCGATCGACTTCATGACCGCGTCCCTCACGCCGGCATCATAGAGCGAATGTCCGGCTTGTTCTATGATGCGAATCTCGGAACCCGGCCACGCTTTCGCGAGCGCCTGCGATGTCTCAGGAGGGCACAACAGATCGTAGCGGCCCTGGACGATGATGCCGGGAACGCCGGACAAACGGCCCGCATCCCGCAACAACTGATCTTCGTTCATGAAGGAATTGTTGACGAAATAATGCGCCTCCATGAACGGCGTCGCAGGCAGCGTGCGCCAGACGTTCAGCGAGGCCAGATCCAGCCGCGTTTTTGCCGCCTTATGCTCCGACAAGGCGCGCTCGGTGTCGTGCCAGGCGCGCGCGGCGGGTCCGTGCACGGCCGGATCGGCATCAAGGATGCGGCGCCAGTAGGCCTCCACCGGCCGCTCCCGCTCCCCGGGCGGCAGCACGCTCAAAAAATCCTCGTAGAGCGCGGGATAGAATTGCGACAGGCGCACGGTGAACCCGGTTTCGACTTCGGCGCGGGTGCCGAGAAAGGTGGCGCGCAGCGCAATGCCAGAGACGCGCACGGGATGCGCCTCGGCATAAGCCAGAGCCAGCGTCGCGCCCCAGGAGCCGCCGACCACCAACCAGCGCTCGAAGCCGAATTTGTGGCGGATCTTCTCCATGTCCGCAATGAGATGTTGCGTCGTGTTGTGCTCGCGCGATCCCTTCGGCCGGCTGCGGCCGCAGCCGCGCTGGTCGAACAGCACGGCATGGAAACGATCGGGATCAAACAGCCGGCGATGGTCGGGCTGGCAACCGCTGCCGGGACCGCCGTGCAGATACACCGCGGGAATGCCCTCGGTGCGGCCGACGCTCTCGACATAGAGCTCGTGGCCGTCGCCGACGTCGAGCGTTTCGGAGGTCAGCGGCGCAAAGGGATCGGCGCGCTTGGCGGATGCGGCGGCGTCGGCGTCAGGCACCATTCTCGGATTCCAGAGTGCCGCCGGCGAAGTTGCGGTAGAGGAAGCGGTTGGTCTCGCCCTCGGCCTCGCGCTCGGCCTGCTTGAAGATGGCTTCGTGCAGCGGCGACAGCGCGCAGGCCGGATCGGTGTTGGCGGCGTCACCCGTCAGCGCAAAGGCCTGGCAACGGCAGCCGCCGAAATCGATCTCGCGGAATTCGCAAGTCTTGCACGGCTCCTTCATCCAGCCGGTGCCGCGATAGCGGTTGAAGGCATCCGAGTTCTGCCAGATCCACGCGATCGAGTGATTGGAGCGTACCGACTCGAAGTCGAGCCCGGTGATGCTCTCGGCAGCATGGCAGGGCAGCACCTTGCCGGCGGGCGAGATGTTGAAGAACTGGCGGCCCCAGCCGCCCATGCACTTCTTCGGCCGCAGCGCGTAATAGTCGGGAACGACGTAGTCGATCGAAAGCGTGCCCTTCAGCCGCTCGCGCGCCTCCTCGACGATGCGGGTGCACTCCTCTAACTGCGCCACCGTCGGCATCAACGCGGCGCGGTTCTTTAGTGCCCAGCCATAATATTGCACATTGGCGACCTCGAGCCGGTCGGCGTCGAGATCGACCGACATCTGGATGATATCAGGGAGCTGATGCAGGTTTTGCCGATGCATCACCGCGTTCACGGTGAGCGGCAAATCGAGCTCGCGCGTCCATTTCGCCACTTCGAGCTTCTTGCGATGTCCGTTTTTGTAACCGCCAACGCGATCGGCCAAGCCCTCTTCGGTGCCCTGGAAGCTGATCTGGACATGGCAGAGTCCCGCATCCGCAAGCGCGCTCAGCCGCTCGCGCGTCAGCAGCACGGCCGAGGTGATCAGGTTGGTGTAGAGGCCGGCGTCGCTGGCATGCTTGACCAGTTCGACCAGATCTTTCCGCGCCGTCGGCTCGCCGCCGGAGAAATGTACCTGGAGCACGCCGATCTCGGCGAGCTCGCTCAACACCTTCTTCCATTCCTCGGTGGTCAGCTCCTTAGCCGAGCGGTCGAGCTCGACCGGGTTGGAGCAATAGGGGCATTGCAGGGGACAGCGATGGGTGATCTCCAGCAGCACCGCGAGCGGAATGCCAAACGTCTCTGCCGTCGAGCGCTGCTTCTCCAGCACCGCGAGGCTGTCGCTGGCATCGGTCGGGATGACGGGATTGCCGAGCACGTCGCTCATAATGTCTTCTCCCGGGCCTCGGTGAGAAAGCCCTTGTCGGCGAGATCCTGGAGCATGACGATGACATCAGCGAGGATCGCCCCACGCGGCGCGGCGTATTTCGCGGCCAGCTGGTCGGAAACGTCGCCGACATTGCGCTCGCCGTTGCAGAGCTGCAAGACCTCGACCGCGATCTCGTCGGGCGCCAGCACCCGTTCCGGCGCCAGGATCACCCAGACTTTGCGCGTTTCGTCGTATTTGAGCTTGGCGTGCCGCGGCAGCACGGGACGGCTTGCCTCGCTGACGCTGATGTGACGCGGCCCGGCCATTACGGTTCCTCTTCAGCTCGCTTTGGGCACGAAGGCGCCCGGCGGAATGTGGCCCTCGACATAGGCATGATAGAGCGCATCCAGCTGCACCCACAATACGTTGGTCTTGAAGATCAGCGCATTGCAGACAGATGCGCGCTCCTCCGGCGTCCGCGCATGCGCCTTGACGTAGTCGAGCGCGAAGCCGGCATCGCGCGGCGCCTGTGCCAGGCGGCGCTTGAAGTAGCTCATGATATCGGGATTGACGAAGTCGTAGTGCTCCAGCATGCCGGAGATGCGCTCCTCGTGCAGGTTCGGCGCGAACAATTCGGTGAGCGAGGAGGCGATTGCCTCCAGCGGGCTCTTTTCGCGGCAGTAATGAACATAGGCTTCGACCGCGAAGCGCGTCGCCGGCAAGATGCCTTCGGTCGATTCCACATAGGCCGTGTCGAGGCCGAGGCCTTCGGTCAGTTTGAGCCAGCGCTCGATGCCGCCCTCGCTGCCGACATCGCCGTCATGGTCCTCGATGCGGTGGCGCCATTCCAGGCGGGTGGCGCGGTCGCGGAAGCGCGAGATCACCACGGCGTCCTTGATCGGGATCGTGCTCTGGTAATAGTAGCGGTTGAGCGCCCAGGCCTGCACCTGACCCTTGTTCAGCTTGCCGCCGTGCAAGAGCTTATGGAACGGATGCAGGCTGTGATAGCGCGTCGCCCCGATATGGCGCAGCGTCGCCTCCAGTTCCTCGGCCGAGTTGAGCCGGATGTCCTTGCCGACCGAGAGCGCGGTCATTCCAGTCAGTGACGCGGCATTCACAGCACGATCTCCGTTCCGTCGGCAGGTATCTGCCAGCCTGCCTGTTCGGCCGCTTGCCGTTCCGGCGAGCCGGGCAGCAGCGCCGGGTTCGAGTTATTGATATGCAGAAACATCTTCCTGTCGATAGTGAGGTCGGCGAGCCGCGCGATCGCGCCATCGTCGCCGGACATCGCGACATGTCCCATGCTCTTGCCGGTCTTGTGGCCGAGCCCGGCCTTGATCATCTCGTCGTCGCGCCACACCGTGCCGTCAAAGAACACCAGCGCAGCGCCGTCAATCTCGGCCTTGAGTGCGTCGGTGACCTCGGCGCAGGCGGCAATGAAGTAGAAGCACTTGCCGGTAGATTTGTCGGTGATCTTCAGGCCCAGCGTATCGCCGTCGCCGGTGTCTCCGCTCGGATGCGCCTTGCCCTCCAGATACCAGGCCGACTTGCCCGGCACCGCGAAGGGCAGCACCTCAAGTCCCGAGCGCGCGCCATCGGGCAGCCGCGGCTCGAACGGCTCGTGGATAGCGATCGGCTGGCGCCGCACGTTCTTTTCGTTCAGCACGTTGAAGATGCTGTTGCTGCCAAGGATCGCCAGCACCTTCTCATGCGCATAGACCGTGAAGGGCGAACCCTCGCGCATCGAGAGCAGGCCCGCCACCGCATCCACTTCGCCGTTGGTCAGGATCACGCCCGCAATCGGCGTATGGCGTAGCGCGCCTGCCTTGGGATGAAGCTGCGGCGTGGCATTCAATTGCTGACGCAGATCGGGAGAGGCGTTGATCAGGAACCAATGCTCGCCGTCGCCGCTGAAGGCGACCGAGGCCTGGGTTCGCTGAAGCTCCTGGCCGTTTTCACGGGCCGCCCGGCAGCCCTCACACCCGCAATTCCACTGCGGGACTCCGCCGCCGGCCCCGGCGCCCAGGACGACGACGCAAAGCATGATACGTCTCCTGGAGGGAACGTCGCGAGGTGGATCTCAGGCCGACACGGAGGCCGACAAAGTTCATGTTTTCCGGAAACCGATCGTGACCGAAAGATCCACCTGCGCTGAACGCGAACTCACCAACCGCTTACTTGCGGGTGGCGCTCACATACATGTTGATTTCCATGCCACATGGCACTTCGACGATCTTCGGGGCTTTCCAGGCCATTTTGGCTCTCCATTTTCGTGAATTCGGACGTATCCGCCCGTGGTTAAAGTAATGCGAGCGGAAAAGTTCGCTAGTGAAATCTTCCCGATAAACTCATGTTGCATCGCGAAAATTGGCACTGGAACACCAGTTCCAGTGATGCTGCCTTGCGCGTGGCGCATTCGGTCGCGAACCCTGTCCTGATAAAGCAGTTGTGAGTGCAGTGCAGCTTTCAATCCGCTACAGGCGGCCCAATTGGACCTTCGTGATGCCCAGATACTTCTTCAACACCCGCATCGGCAGCGAACTGATCGTGGATCCTGATGGAGAGGACCTGCGAAACCCCGATCGCGCGTGGGAGGTCGCCCGCCAGATGATCCTGGAAGTCCTGAAATCCGAGGGGACCCAGCCAGCGCTGCTTGAGGCGGTCATCGAGGTCACCGACGTCAGAGGCGAGATCGTGCTGGAATTTCCCTTCACCGAGGCGCTGCTGGATATCCCGGACAAGTCCGCGACGCGGCATTAAGGCCCATTCCCTCCACCGTCATTGCGAGGAGCCCTTGCGACGAAGCGATCCCTCCTGCCTTCGCCGAGGGCCTCCGGATTACTCGCTTCGCTCGCACTGACGGAGGTGTCCCTGCGAAATCCGCATGGCTTTGCCGCGTTCCCGGCGCTAAAAGACGCCGGTCACACGGAGCAAGCCATGCAAGATCTCTGGCGCCTGTCGGCCGCCGACCTCGCTACCCTCGTCAAATCCAGGAAGGTGTCCGCCAGGGAGGCGGCCAAGGCCGGTCTGGCCCGCCTCGACGCCGTCAATCCAAGGCTCAACGCCGTGATCGACCACCGGCCCGAGGATGTGCTCAAGCAGGCTGATGCGGTTGATGCCGCCATTGCGAGGGGGGAGGACCCCGGTATGCTCGCCGGCGTGCCCGTGACCATCAAGGCCAATGTCGACCAGGAAGGCTTTGCCACCACCAACGGCCTCAAACTCCAGCGCGACCTGATCGCGCGCGAGGACAATCCGGTGGTCGCCAATTTCCGCAAAGCCGGCGCCATTCTCCTTGGGCGCACCAATTGCCCGGCCTTCTCCTATCGCTGGTTCACCACCAATCTGGTCCATGGCGACACCAAGAACCCCCGCGATGCTTCGCTGACGCCGGGCGGCTCGTCCGGCGGCGCGGGCTCAGCGGTCGCCGCCGGCATCGGCCACATCGCCCATGGCACCGATATCGCCGGCTCGATCCGCTATCCCGCCTATGCCTGCGGCGTGCATGGCCTGCGCCCGACCCTGGGTCGCATCCCGGCCTTCAATCCGGCGCTGCCGGAGCGCCCGATCGGGCCGCAGATCATGGCGGTGTCCGGACCCCTGGCGCGCACCGTCAACGACATCAGGATTTCGCTCGCCGCGATGTCGGCCCGCGATATCCGCGACCCCTGGTTTGTGCCGGTGCCGCTGGAAGGCCCGGCGAAGCCGAAGCGCGCTGCGCTCTGCCTTAACCCGGACGGCCTTGCGACGACGCCGGACGTGAAGGCGGCCGTGAGCGATGCCGGCAAGCGGCTGGAGCGGGCGGGGTGGACCGTCGATATCATCGAGAACACGCCGCCGATGCGCGAAGCCGTCGATTGGCAGATCAAGCTCTGGCTCGGCGACGGCTGCGAGTCGCAGCTTGAGATGGCCGAGCGTGAGGGCGATCCCGGCGCGCTGGCGTGCCTGCGCGGCAACCGCGCCAGGGTCACGCCAATGGACCAGGCGAATTACGCCAAGGCGTTGACGCGCCGCGCCACGCTGACGCGCGACTGGATGCTGTTCTTCGAAAAATATGCGGTGCTGCTGACGCCGGTATCCGGCGAATTGCCGTTCCCCGATCATCTCGACCGCAAGGACGACGACAGCTTCAAGCGCGTCTGGGAGGCGCAGCTGCCGCAGATCGCCATTCCCTTCATGGGATTGCCGGGCCTGGTGGTCTCCACCGGCCTCGTCGGCAAGGCGCCGGTCGGCGTGCACATCGTGTCGGGCCGCTATCGTGAGGACCTCTGCCTGCTCGCAGGCGAAGCGATCGAGGCGGGCGGCGTGCCGCCGTCGCCGATCGATCCCGTGGGTTAGCGATGTCGGTGATCTACGATTTCAAGGCCAACTCGCTGCTCGGCGAGGAGGTCGCCCTGCGCCGTTTCGAAGGGCAGGTGCTGCTGATCGTCAACACCGCGAGCAAATGCGGCTTCACGCCGCAATATCGCGGCCTTGAGGACCTCTATCGCGATCTCAATCCGCGCGGTTTCTCCGTGCTCGGCTTTCCCTGCAACCAGTTCGGCGCGCAGGAGCCGGGGCAGGCCAGCGAGATCCAGGCGTTCTGCTCGACCAATTACGACGTCACCTTCCCGCTGTTCGAGAAAATCGAGGTCAACGGCAGCAACGCACATCCGTTGTACGAGTACCTGAAACGCCAGCAATCCGGACTGCTGGGCGCCTCCATCAAATGGAATTTCACCAAATTCCTGGTCGATCGCGCCGGCAAGGTGATCGCGCGCTATGCGCCGACCGCGCGGCCCGAAGGATTGCGGCAGCAAATCGAGACCCTTTTATGAGCGAGACAATCATGAGCGACGAATTCCCGGACCGCCTCTCGGTCGATCCGAACAGCCCCTATTACAACGCGGATATCCTGGCGCGGGACGTCGGCATCCGCTTCAAGGGCGTCGAGAAGACCAATGTCGAGGAATACTGCATCAGCGAAGGCTGGGTCCGCGTCACCGCCGGCAATGCCAAGGACCGCCACGGCAACCCGCTGACGATCAAGGTGCATGGGCCGGTCGAGCCGTATTTCAGGGATAAGAAATAGCGCATCGCACTTTCTCTCCTCGTCATTGCGAGGAGCCTGCACTCTCTCTTCGTCATTGCGAGTGAAGCGGCGAAGCGAAGCAATCCAGAATCTTTCCGCGGTGACAGTCTGGATTGCTTCGTCGCTTCGCTCCTCGCAATGACGAAAGCAAAAGGCCAAACCATATGTCCGTCCGCATCGTCGACGTCCGCGAAGTGACAAAACCGATCTCTTCGCCGATCCGCAACGCCTATATCGATTTCACCAAGATGACGACGAGCCTCGTTGCCGTCATCACCGATGTGGTGCGCGACGGCAGGCGCGTGGTCGGTTACGGCTTCAATTCCAACGGCCGCTACGGCCAGGGCGGCCTGATCCGCGAGCGCTTTGCCTCGCGCATCCTGGAAGCCGACCCGACGTCGCTGCTCGATGCGGCTGGTGACAATCTCGACCCCGACAAGGTCTGGGCCGCGATGATGACCAACGAGAAGCCGGGCGGCCATGGCGAGCGCTCGGTCGCGGTCGGCACCATCGACATGGCGGTGTGGGATGCGGTGGCGAAGATCGCCGGCAAGCCGCTGTTTCGCCTGCTCGCCGAGCGTCACGGGCTGACCGCCAACCCGCGCGTCTTCGTCTACGCCGCCGGCGGCTACTACTATCCCGGCAAGGATCTCTCGATGCTGCGCGGCGAGATGCGCGGCTATCTCGATCGCGGCTACAACGTCGTCAAGATGAAGATCGGCGGCGCGCCGATCGAGGACGACCGCACGCGCATCGAGGCGGTGCTGAAGGAGATCGGCAAGGAAGCGCAGCTCGCGGTCGACGCCAATGGCCGCTTCGATCTCGAAACCGGAATCGCCTACGCAAAAATGCTGCGCGACTACCCGCTGTTCTGGTACGAGGAGGTCGGCGATCCCCTTGACTACGCACTGCAAGCCGCGCTCGCCGAATTTTATCCAGGCTCGATGGCAACCGGCGAAAACCTGTTCAGCCACCAGGATGCACGCAATCTGATCCGCTACGGCGGCATGCGCCCGGACCGCGACTGGCTGCAATTCGACTGCGCGCTGTCCTATGGCCTGTGCGAGTACCAGCGCACGCTGGACGTGCTGAAGACCTACGGCTGGTCACCGAGCCGCTGCATCCCGCATGGCGGCCACCAGATGTCACTCAACATCGCCGCCGGCCTCGGCCTCGGCGGCAACGAGAGCTACCCCGACCTGTTCCAGCCCTACGGCGGCTTCCCCGACGGCGTCCGCGTCGAGAACGGCCACATCACCATGCCGGACCTTCCCGGCATCGGCTTCGAGGGCAAGTCGGATCTCTACAAGGAAATGAAGGCGCTGGCGGAGTAGTGCTGGGGCGCGAAGTCCGCGCCACACACTCCGCCATTGCGAGGCGTCGCCATTGCGGGCGCAGCGAAGCAATCCAGAATCTTTCCGCGGAGGCCGACTGGATTGCGTCGCTTCGCTCGCGACGACGATGTGGCGGCGAGCCGGCTGTCCCTTACGACAACCGCATATCCAGCAGCCTTCGTCCCTCGCCCCTCAGCAGCTTCTTCACCGCGCTGGAGGCCACGACCTCGCCGTCATTGGCGTAGGCCTCGTGGTTCTTCTCGATGTCCTCGAGGCGGTAGAGATAGTTGACCATGACGCCGGCCGACTCCCGCACGCCTTTCGGGGAGAGGTCGCCGAGCCAGTTGATGCGCTCGAGCCGGGCGCCGTTGCCGAGATGGAAGCGGGCGACGGAGTCGATCAGGCGCCCCTTCGGCGTACGCGCCTTCAGGAAGTAATGCGCGGCGAGCGGTTCGACCACGGCGCGCAGCTGCGCGGTCGTCTCTGCATCTTCGAACCATTTCGGATCGTCGAGACGCTTGACTAGCTCGCGGTCCTCGTCCGACAGCGGCAGGTCCTTGTCCTGCTTGATCCACGGCATGAAGCCGGGTACCGGCGACAGCGTCACGAAATTGTCGAGTTTCGGCAATTCGCGGCGCAGCTCCTCGACCACCTGCTTGATCAGGAAGCTGCCGAAGGAGATGCCGCCGAGACCGCGCTGGGTGTTGGAGATCGAATAGAACACGGCGGTGCGGGCGCGCGCGATCGCCAGATGCTGGCGATCCACAGCGAGCAGCGGCGCGATCGCGCCGGGGATTGTCTCGGTCAGCGCCACCTCGACGAAGATCAGGGGCTCGTCGACCATCGCGGGATGGAAAAAGGCGTAGCAGCGGCGGTCAACGGGATCGATGCGGCGGCGCAGATCGTCCCAGTCGCTGATCTCGTGCACGGCTTCGTAACGGATGATCTTTTCGAGGATGTTGGCCGGGGTCGACCAGTCAATCCGGCGCAGCACGAGAAACCCCCTGTTGAACCACGAAGAGAGAAGATGCGAGACGTCGCGGTCGAGCGCGGCGAGATCGGTGTGACCGTTCATCATGCCAAGCAGATCGGCGCGCATGTTGACGAGATCGCCGGTGCCGCCCGGGGCGCGGTTGAGACGGCGGATCAGCTCCTGCCGGCGCGGCTCGGAGGCAAAGTGCAGGGAACTTGCGTCCTCGTCACTGGGCTTGGCGCGCCATGTTTCGATCGCCTTGGACAGGCGTTCCCGATCGGGACCGAAATCGCGCACCAGCGCTTCGAAGAAAGCGCGGCGTCCCGCCGCATCCAACTCCTGGTAGATATCGAGCACCTCACGCGCCATGGCGGTGCCCGAAGCTTCGCCACGGCCCGACAACAAGGCGCCGCAGAGCTCGATCAGCCCGTCGGCATCCTGCCTGGTATCAGCGGAATCCCTGCGGCGCAGCAGCGTGCGGCCGCGCTCGGAGATGGTGGCGAGCAGGTCGGAGAAATAGGCATTGGCCATCTGGGCTTTTCGATCCCGGTGTGTGCGATGCGGGGAAGCTTACACGGCATTTAGGCGGAAGCCGATCACAATCAAGCGCAAGAATTTGGCAACTTTAGCTATGCCGTGCGCCCTGAGTTACGCTGTCATGCCTGCCCTGCGAGGGCGGGGCAATTGCGCATGAGAGTTTGGGGTGCTGCAGCATCCGCATCGTCATGGCCGGGCTTGTCCCGGCCATCCACGACCTTCTCTGGCCGCCCCAGAGAACGTGGATGCCCGGGACAAGCCCGGGCATGACGACCTCTTGTGAATGTTCATATGCGATTGCCCACTCGCGAAGCGGGCAATGACAGCGAATGTGGAGTTACCCCTTCCGCGCAAACTCCGTCGGCGTCCGCCCCGTCACCTGACGAAACGCGGCCGAGAACGCCGGCACGCTGGCATAACCGAGCTGCGTCGCGAGCTGCTTCACGGACACGTTTGTATCCGTCGACAGAAGCTGGATCGCGGATGCGATGCGGGCGCGCTGGCACCAGCTCTTGAAGCTCAATTGCGTCTGCATCGAGAACAGCCGCGACAGCGTGCGCGCGGAGGTTCCGACCTCGCGCGCCAGCGTGTCGACGTCATGCAGGCCGGTGGGATCGTCGAGCACGATCATGGCAGCGCGCCGGCAGCGCGGCTCGCGCGGCAGCGGCACGAAGGTCGCAGAATCCTCGGCCTGGTGCAATTCCAGCATCACCAGACGGACCAGCAGCTCGGTGCGCTCTTCCGTATTCCGCGCGTCGAACAGCGCAAGGATCGCCTGATTGAGCAGCGGCGACACCCGCACAACGAATTCCTTGGTCAATCCTTCATAGCGCTTTTCGCGCTTGAGCCAGGGCAGGTCGAAATACAGCGTGCGCATCTCGATGTCGGCGAGCACGTCGATGGCGTGCTCGAGGTGGGCAGGCACCCAGACGGCGCGGTCCGGCGGCACCAGCCAACGGCCCTTCGGCGTGGTCACCTGCATCGTACCCTTCGCGGCATAGACCAGCTGCGCCTCCCGGTGCATGTGCGGGTCGAGCCGCAGGCCCCTGGGATAGTCGCGCGCGACCAGGTGCACGCCCGCGGTCGAGCGGTGGTTTCCCTGAACGTCCCGGATTGGCGTTTCGACGACAGTCATTGGCAGCATCCCGTCATGTCCAGGACATATAACTCATTTCGGAGCAGGAGAGGATTCGTATGAACAGTCCCAGCCGGGTGATCAGTTTTGTCAATGCAGGCCATTTCATCGACCATTATGCGATGCTGATCTTCGCCGCCGCGGTGATCATCATGGGACCGGCACTCGGCATGGCCTATTCGGAACTTCTGCCCTACGCGACGCCCGGCTTCGTCGCTTTCGGTGCGGGCTCGCTGCTCACCGGCTGGCTCGGCGACCGCTGGAGCCGCCGCCACATGATGCTGATCTTCCTCATCGGCATCGGCCTGTCCATGATCTCGGTCGGCTTCGTGCAGACCCCGGCGCAGCTCGGCGCGACACTGTTCGCGATCGGCATCTTCGCTTCGATCTACCATCCCGTCGGCACCGCGATGATCGTGTCATACGCGGACAAGCTCGGCCGCGAGATGGGATTGAACGGCGTCTGGGGCAATCTCGGTGTCGCCTCGTCCGCGCTGGTTACCGGCGTGATCGGCCAGTATCTCGGCTGGCGTTTTGCCTTCATCGTTCCCGGCATTGTCACGATCCTGATCGGCATCGCCTTCGCGATGATGGTCGTGCATGAGGACCGCAAGGGCTCCAGGCAGGCGGCGGCGCAGGCGCGCGTGGCCAAGCAGGACATGTGGCGCGTTATCCTGTCGCTGCTGATCGTCGTGATCGCGATTTCGACCACGTTCAACGCCGTCACCGTGGCGTTGCCAAAGCTGTTCGCCGAGCGGCTCGCCGATCTCACCAGCAGCCCGGCGCTGCTCGGCGTCATCGCCGCCTGCGTCTACGTGTTCGGCGCGATGACGCAATACACGATCGGCCGGCTGCTCGACCGCTACGCGCTGAAGACGGTGGCGCTGCCGCTGTCGTTCATGCTGGCGCCGTTCCTCTATCTCGCCGCGAGCCTGTCCAATCTGCCGCTGATCCTGGTCTCGATCGGCATCGTCATGGGCGCGTTCGGGCAGGTCACGGTCAACGACGCCATGGTCGGCAAATACACCAGCGAGGAATGGCGCTCGCGCGCCTATGCGGTGCGCTATTTCATCGGCTTCACCGCCGCCGGCGCCTCCGTGGGCCTCGTCGCCTGGCTCTACGAGCAGGGCGGCTTCGTGACGATGCTGCATGCGTTCGCCGCGCTCTGCCTGCTGGCGATCGCCGCCGCGATCATCCTGCCGCGCGAGATCAGGACGCCGCAGGCGGCGTGAGTTTTCGTGTCTCGGACGAGCTGCAACGCGTGAGCGTTGCGGCGCAGAACCGGAACCCAGAAGCCCCGAATGCCGTGTCGCATGGGGCCCCGGCTCTGCAGCGCACCGCGACGTGGCGCTGCGCTGATCGGCACTCTCTCCACCCGCAATGACGGAGGATGAGGAGGTGCCTTGCGCAACTCTCGTGCACGCCACCGATCATGCCATTCTGCCGGTGTTTTGCCCGACGGCGCAAGCCGTTTCGGCAAGACCGAAATTTCTCAAGCTTTTTCAATGCCATCTCTACTGTGCATGGGGTTGTTTTCGCATTTTTTGTTTTGGCCCCCACCGCCAGCGACTGGAACCTGCTCCAACTCCCGCGGGTTCTATCCCCGTGGCCCCGGCACCTCGCCGGGGCGGGTGAAGGGGGAAAGAGACCTGCATGCGGTGGAGCCTGCTCCGACCGGTCGGCCTTGTCCCCGCGGCGCTTGTCCTCACCACCTTTGCGGCCAGCGCAGAGGGCGGCAAATCGGCCGGTCCCTCGGAATTCCTCCTGGTGGCGCAGATCGTGCTGCTGATCGCCGTCGGCCGCGGCCTCGGCGAGATCATGCAGCGGATCGGCCAACCCTCGGTGATCGGTGAATTGCTCGCCGGCATCGTGCTCGGACCGTCGCTGTTCGGCTGGATCTGGCCGGAGGCGCAGCACGCGATCTTCCCGAAGACGCCCGAGCAGAAGGCGATGATCGACGGCATCGCCCAGTTCGGCATTCTTCTCCTGCTGCTGCTGACCGGCATGGAGACCGATCTCAAGCTGGTCAGGAAGGTCGGTAAGGCCGCAATCGCGATCTCGATCGCCGGCATCGTCGTGCCCTTCGCCTGCGGCTTTGCGCTGGGCGAGTTTTTGCCGGACGCACTGCTGCCGAATCCGCAAGCGCGGCTGGTGGCCTCGCTGTTCATGGGCACGGCACTCTCGATCTCGTCGGTCAAGATCGTCGCGGTGGTGGTGCGCGAGATGAACTTCATGCGCCGCAATGTCGGCCAGATCATCGTCGCGACCGCCGTCATCGACGACACCATCGGCTGGATCATCATCGCGATCATCTTCAGCCTGGCCTCGCATAGTACGCTGGATATCGCCTCGGTGGCGCAAGCCGTGCTGGGCACGCTCGCCTTCCTCGCCATCAGCTTCACCATCGGCCGCCGGCTGGTGTCTCAGCTCATCCGCTGGGCCAACGACAATCTGGTCAGCGCGGCGGCGGTGGTTACGGTCATTCTGTTGCTGATGTGCGTCATGGCGCTGATCACGCATCTGATTGGCGTCCACACCGTACTCGGCGCCTTCGTCGCCGGCATCCTGGTCGGCGAATCCCCGATCCTGACAAGGCAGATCGACGAGCGCCTGCGTGGCCTGATCTCGAGCTTCTTCATGCCGGTGTTCTTCGGCCTTGCAGGCCTCAGCGCCGATCTATCGGTGCTGCGCGATCCCAATCTCCTGATGCTCACCGGCCTGCTGGTCGTGATCGCCAGTGTCGGCAAATTCGGCGGCGCATTCGTCGGCGGCACTTTGGGCGGCTTGAACACGCGGGAGTCGCTTGCGCTCGCGAGCGGGATGAACGCGCGCGGCTCGACCGAGGTGATCATCGCCACCATCGGCCTGTCCATCGGCGTGCTCAGCCAGAACCTGTTCACGATGATCGTGACCATGGCGATCGTGACCACGATGGCGATGCCGCCGATGCTGCGCGCGGCGCTGGCAAAGCTGCCGATGAATGAGGAGGAGAAGGAGCGGCTGGAGCGGGAAGAATTCGAGAAGCGCGGCTTCATTGCCAATCTCGAGCGTCCCCTGCTGGCGGTGGACGAAAGCGTCAACGCCACTTTCGCCGCGCACATCGCCGGCCTGATCGCCGGCATGCGCGGCTTGCCGATCACCGTGCTGCATATCGGCAACCGCGCCAATGAGCGGGAGAAGGGCCGCGACGAGCAAGAGAGCCACGAAACCGTGGTGAAGAAGGCCGCCGAAACCGTTTCCGCCCACGGCGAGCGCGATGCCGGCAGCGTCGATGTCGTCACCCGGGCAAGGCGCGCGGAGCTCGGCGAGACGATCGCCGAGGAAGCGCGGAAGGGCTTTGATCTGCTCGTCGTCGGCGTCGACAAGGTCACGGCAGCCAAGGACCGTTTCGATCGCAAGATCGACGACATCGTCGCCGAATTTGAGGGGCCGCTCGCGATCGTCGTGGCCAAGGGCAAGCACCTGAAGCAGCCGGTGCCCGATGCGCTCAACATCCTCGTGCCGGTCTCCGGCAGCGGCGTCTCCAGGCGCGGCGCCGAGGTCGCAGTCGCGCTGACCCAGGCCGGATCAGGCTCGCTCCGGGTGATCTATGTGGCGACAACGCGGGACAGGGGCGCGCAGCGCGGCGCATCGCGCGGGCTCAGCCAGGAAGCCGGTATCCTCAAGGATGCCAGCGATCTCGCCGCCCGCTACGATGTCGATATCACGACCACGTTGCGCGTGAACCGGGCGCCGGAGGCGGCGATCCTCCGCGAGATCGACACCACCGACGTCGATCTCGTGGTGATGGGCGTCGACCGCATCCAGGCCGATCATCTCTCCTTCGGCGGCGTCGCCGACGCCGTGCTGCGGCAGTCGAAGATCTCGGTGCTTCTGATATCGAGCGGGGAGGCGCACCGGACGACTGCAGAAAAAGCCTAAGGCTTCGCCTCCGCCAGCGGCTGCGCCTTCGGCACCTTCTTCGACGCGCGCCAGTTCTCGAAGCGCTGCACCACCACGAAGAAAGCCGGCACGAACAGCACCGCAAGACAGGTCGAGGCCAGCATGCCCGAGAACACCGTGATGCCGATCGACTTGCGCGCGCTGGCGCCGGCGCCGGTCGCGACCACCAGCGGCACCACGCCGAGAATGAAGGCGAACGAGGTCATCAGGATCGGCCGGAAGCGGGCGCGCGCCGCTTCGATGGCGGATTCCAGCACCGGCTTGCCGTCGCGGCCGTGCAGCTCGAGCCCGACCTCGACGATCAGGATGGCGTTCTTGGCCGACAGTGCGATCAAGAGGATCAGGCCGATCTGGCAATACAGGTTGTTGTCGATCTTCAAGGCGTTGAGGATCAGCATTGGTCCGATCAGCGAGAGCGGCACCGCGAGGATCACCGAGATCGGCGCGTACCAGCTCTCGTACTGGCCGGCGAGCACGAGATAGACCAGCAGCATGGCGAGGCCGAACACCCAATAGATCTGGTTCGAGACCGCCTTTTCCTGATAGGACATCGCGGTCCATTCGTAGCCGGTGCCCGGCGGCAGCGTCTTGTCCGCGATCTCCTCCATCAGTTTCAACGACTGGCCCGAGGAATAGCCCTGCGCCGGCAGACCGATGACGGTCGAGGATGGATAGAGGTTATAGAGGCTGATCAGCGAGGGGCCGGTGGCCGGCGTGATCGTGGCGACGGTGCCGATCGGGATCATATCACCGTTCGAGTTGCGCACCTGCATGTTGGCGATGTCGCGCTCTGTGACGCGGAACGCGGGATCGGCCTGCGTGTAGACCTGAAACACGCGGCCGAACTTGTTGAACTGGTTGACATAGGACGAGCCGAGATAGGTTGACAATGCCGAGAACACCTGGTCCGTCGTCACGTGCAGGGTCTGGGTCTTGACGCGGTCGATCTCGACGTTGAATTGCGGCACAGAGGAGCGGAACGAGGACTGGACGCGCTGGAGTGCGCTCTGGCTCTGGCCGTTGGAGACCATCGCCCCGGTAATCGCTTGCAGCTTGGCGAAATCGCTGTTGCCGTCGCGCAGCTCGACCTGCATCGAGAAGCCGGCGGCGTTGCCGATGCCCTGGATCGGCGGCGGCGGCAGCACCAGCGCGCGTGCCTCCATGATGGTCGCGAGCTTGTCGTTAAGCCCATACACCAGCGAGCGCAGGTCCTCGCCCGGTCCTTTGCGCGCCTCCCAATCCTTCAGAATGATGTAGGCGACCCCGGCATTGGCAAGGCTGGCGCTGTTGTCGAGCGCGGAGATGCCGGCGATGGTGATGACCTGCTGGACTCCAGGCGTTTCCTTGATCAGTTCGCTCGCTTTGTCGAGCACCGTCTGAGTTCGTTCCAGCGCGGCGCCGTCGGGCAGTTGCACGGCGGCGATCAGATAGCCCTGGTCCTCGATCGGCAGGAAGCCGGTCGGCACCCGCGACAGGCCATAGCCGCCGATTCCGATCAGCACCATTGCGAACGCGACCGAGACCGTGGCGTGCCTGCACAGGAAACTGATCAGCCGGGTATAGCCACGCTCGACGCGGTCATAGACGGCGTTGAACCCCCGGTAGAAGAAATTGCGCTGCTCGGGCGGCACCGTCGGCCGCAGCCAGAGCGCACATTGCGTCGGCTTCAGCGTCGCCGCGTTGATGGCGGACAAAAGCGCGGTTGCCGCGATCACCAGCGCGAATTGCGAATAGATGCGCCCCGTGAGGCCGGAGAGGAACGAGGCCGGCAAGAACACGGAGATCAGCACCAGGGTGATGCCGACGATCGGCGCGAACAGCTGGTCCATCGCCTTTATCGCGGCGTCGTGGCCGTTCATGCCCTGCTCGATGTTGTGCGCGGCGCCTTCGACCACGACGATGGCGTCGTCGACGACGATGCCGATCGCAAGAACGATCGCGAACAGCGTCGACATGTTGATGGTGAAGCCGAGCGCCGCCATCGCCGCGAATGCACCGATGATGGTCACCGGCACGGTGGTCGCCGGCACCAGCATCGCGCGCCAGTCCTGCAGGAAAGCCAGGATCACGACCAGCACCAGCAGGCCGGCTTCGATCAGCGTCATGTAGACCTCGTGCACAGAGGCCTGCACGAACTTTGTGGTGTCGAACGGAGTGTCGTATTTCATGCCTTGCGGGAAGGCCTTTGCGAGCTCCGCCATCTTTTTCTCGACCGCCTGCTCGACCTGGAGCGCGTTGGCGCCCGGCGACTGAAACACGCCGATGCCGGTGGCGGGCTGCTTGTTCAGCGAGAAGATCTGGCTGTAGGTCTGCGCGCCCAGTTCGACCTGGCCGACGTCGCGCACGCGCGTGACGTCGCCGCTGGTGCCTGATTTGACGATGATGTTCTCGAACTGGGTGGTGTCGTCGAGCCGACCGTTGACGTTGAGCGTGTACTGAAACGCCTGGCCCGGCGGCGTCGGCGGCGCGCCGACCTGGCCCGCCGAGACCTGCTGGCTCTGCTGCTGGATCGCCTGGATGACGTCCTGCGGCACGAGGCCGCGCACTTGCAGCTTGTTCGGATCGAGCCACACCCGCATCGAATACTGGCCGGCGCCGAACACCGTGACGTTGCCGACGCCGGGCAGGCGCGAGAGCTCGTCGCGCAGATTGATGGTGGCGTAGTTGCTCAAATAGAGGCTATCGAACGTCTTGTCCGGCGAGGTCAGCGTCACGAACAGCAGAATCGAAGTCGATCGCTTCTGGACGGTGACGCCCTGGTTCTGCACGGAGGCCGGCAGTTGCGATAGCGCGCTGGAGACGCGGTTCTGCACCAGCACCTGCGCGAAGTTCAGGTCGGTGCCGATCTTGAAGGTCACGGTCAGCGTATAAGTGCCGTCGGAGCCGCTGTAGGACTGCATGTAGAGCATATCCTCAACGCCGTTGACCTGCTGCTCGATCGGCAGCGCGACGGTGTCGATCACGGTCTTGGCGCTGGCGCCAGGATAGCGCGTGGTAACCTGCACGGTCGGCGGCACCACGTCCGGATATTGCGCGACCGCGAGATTGAACAGCGCGACGCCGCCGATCAGGATCATCAGAAGCGCGATGACGTTCGAGAGGACCGGCCGCTCGATGAAGAATTTTGAGATCATGGCCGCCGCTCCTACTTGCAGATCTTACTTGGCAGACGCCTGCGGCTGCTCGATCTTCGTGACTTGCGGGTCGATCTTCTGGCCCGGGATCACCCGCAGGAGCCCTGCGATGACGACGCGGTCGTCCGGCTTCAGGCCGCTTTCGATTACGCGCAGGCCGTTGTCGACAGGGCCGATCTGCACCTTGCGCTGCTCGACCGAATTATCGCCGTTGACCACCAGGAGATAGCGGCCGCCCTGATCGCTGCCGAGCGCGGTGTCGGGAACGAGGAGGGCGGACTTCTCTTGGGAGAACGGCACGCGGACGCGGACGAAATAGCCGGGCAGCAGCACCCGCTTGTCGTTGGGGACGAGGCCGCGGACAGCCAGCGTGCCTGTCGATTGATTGAGGGTCGGCGAGACGTAGTCGAGATGACCCTCATGCGGATAGCCGGTTTCGGTCTGCAGGCCCACTTGAATCGGAAATTGCTTGAGGTCGGAGGCGGTCAGCCCGCGGCGCGCAGCTTCGGCGCGGATGCGCAAGACGTCCTGCTCGTTGACGGTGAAGTTCACATAGATCGGGTCCATCGCGACGATGGAGGCGAGTTGGGTCGGGGAGGCGACGCCGACGAGTTCGCCGATCGAGACCATATGCGCGCTGACGACGCCGTCGAACGGTGCACTCACCTTGGTGTAGCCGTAGTTGACCTCGGCGAGGCGGGTGTTGGCCTGGGCCTGCTGGAGGTTGGCCTGGGCGTTGTCGCGGTTCGAGGTCGAGGTGTCGAGCGTGGCCTGCGAGACCGCCTGACGCTGCACCAGCTCGGCCTGCCGCTTGAAGTCGGCTTCGGCCTGACGAAGCGAGGCTTGGGCGCCGGCTTCAGCCGCCTGCGCCTGATCGAGCTTCAGCTTGTAGGTCTCGGGCTCGATCGTGAAGAGCTGGGTGCCCTGCTTGACGAAGGTGCCGTCCTGATAGTCGATCGATTGCAGGAAACCCTGCACGCGCGCGACGAGATCGACATTCTTGATCGGCGCGGTGTTGCCGGTGGCCTCGACATAGCGGGTCACCGGGCGCTCCACGGGTGTCGCGACGTCCACCTTCGGCGGCGGTGGCGCCACGAAACTGTTCTTGTCCTCGCAGCCGGCGAGCGCCACCATGGCCGCCGCGGCAGCCAGTGCCCGCCCGATATGTCTCCGCGCTCCGTTCCGTGGTGCGAGATTCGCGCAGGTCATTCGGTGGTCCCCGATTATTGTCTGTCGGGGCGGCAGGCTACCAACAAATGCCCGGCCGTGGAACACCATAGCCATGGCAGTCACAGGCCTTGCACTCCAAACGGCGGTGTGGCCTTTGACAGGTTTGTCGTGACAAATCGCTTTTCACCGTGCGCGCGATCAACCAGAATTATGTCAATGGCCGAGTGACGGAAACCAAGCGGTCGGGAACGAGAGAAGAAGAAAAGGTGAGGAGAACATGACATGCCCACATCCCTCCAATCGGCCCTTGCCGGCCTCGTTGTCGCAGCAGTGCTTGCCTTGCCAGCGCTAGCCGACGGCCTGAAGGACGACATTGCGCCGACCGGCAAGCTGCGGGTCGCGATTGCGATCAGCCCGGCGGGCGGCGCGTTCTGGTCGACCAAGACCGAATCCGGCTATGCCGGCGTGCCGGTCGATCTCGGCAGGGAGATGGCCGCGCAGCTTGGCGTGCCCGTCGAATATGTCGTGCACCAGAACTCCGGGCAGATCACCGACGCGGCGTCGAAGGGCAGCTGGGATATCACCTGGCTGCCCAGGGATCCCGAGCGCGAGACCAGGATGATGTTTGGGCCGATCTACGAGGTCGCGGACGCCACCTACATCGTCAGACCCGGCTCCGCCGTCACCAATTTCGCCACGCTCGACCAGCCCGGCATCAAGGTCGCGGCCGTCAACGCCACGACCACCATGCGTGGCGCGATCGCGCATCTGAAGAACGCCAAGGTCACCGGCTACCAGACCTATGACGAGATCTTCGGTCATCTCAAGAGCGGCGAGGTCGACGCCTTCGCGCTGTCGCGCGATCAGCTCAACAAGATGGCACAGAAAATTCCGGGCACGCGGGTGCTGGACGAGACGTTCAAGAAGACGGTGACCGCCGTCGCTGTCCCGCTCGGTCACAGCCAGGCATTGGCGTTCGTCACCAAATTCATGACGGATGCGACCACGAACGGCACGTTGCGCAAGGCCTATGACAACAATGGCCTGAAGGATTCGCCGATCCGGACGGAATAGGTCCGTCGGCCTGAGTTGCGCGCCATCAGGCTAGATTGCGGTCGCAAGCGGGTAGCGTTTGCAACCGGTCCGTCAGCGCGGTTTGATCTCCGAATATTTCGCCATCGCGCGCTCGAACTTTCGGTTGAACAGCCACATCGCAGCCAGAATGTCGCGGAAGCTGGCCGAGGTGCGCGCCCGGTCCGCCTGTCCGAACGCGAAGATGCTGTTGTTGCGCAAGTGCTTCATGATCGTCGGGCTGGACACCCTGTAGTTCAGGAGATCGCCCGACTTGAGCGCGGACCGCGTCGGGGTGGGCACGATCTGGATCAGCTCGAACAGCTTCATCTGGTCGATCGGATCGGGCAATGTCTTCAGGATCGCCGGGATCTCCCGGAAGACATCCGCATGCGCGTTCATCAGGCCGTCGCGCACGTTGGTCCAGTGGTTGAAGCGATGATCGGTGCCGCGGGCCCGCGCCTCTTCCTTGTCGTCGCGCGCGTTCAGCTCGGGATCGGCCGCCGCGATCGTTCCTTTGATGACCTCCCACTTCCTGCGGCCGTTGCGGTCTTCGGACGGGCCGGTCTGAAAGCTGCCCATATAGGTGTTCGAGCGCCCATTGCGGACATTCTGCTTGCCGTTGGTCTCGGCGAAGAAGAGCCCGAGGCTGATCCGGCCCGCAGCTTCGGCGTGAGCCGGTGCAAGCCCTTTGGCGCGCGCGATCGCGATGGCGAGATCGACCACGTCCTTGAACGGGGTCGCCGAGTTTTGCGCGCCGGCAGGTGGCGCCTCCATGAGGTCGAACAGCCTTCCGTATTCGTCGATCAGCGGCTCGATGTCGGCGTCGAAATAAGCCGGTGGCATTTCGAACTTGTTGGGCCTGCCGATCCGCGACGGCATGGCGTCGGTGAGATCCTTGTAGCTGCTGATCACAGCGACGCGCGCAAGGTAGATGGCTTGGCCCGGCAGATTCGGCAGCGGCTGTTTTGCCTCGATCTGGCCGCGACGCTCGGCAAGGATGGCTTTGAAATCGCCGAGCGCGCGCTCGTAGGTCGCAACCGCCTCCGCTTGCTTTGCCGTCAGCGTTTGCGCCTGGCTCGCGGCAAATGTGAGGAGCAGCCCAAGCGCGCCTATGGCTGCGATGGCATGACGTCGTGCACGCATGGCCGGTTCCCCCAACGATTCGTCGGTCAGGGGATCGTAGCCTAATCGTTGGCTTCGGGCGGCAGGAAATCGACCTCGTGCAGGGCCGAGATGCGCACAACCTCGGCGGGGTCGGTCAGATTGTCGAGCTGGCTGAACAACGCCTCCAGCTTCTGCATCGGTGAGACCCAGAACAGCGCGCGGGCCGGTTTGTCGGATTTGTTGAAATAGCCGTGCGGGATTCCGCGCGGCAGGCGCACGAGATCGCCGGCATGGGCCTTCACCCATTTGCCGTCGAGCTTGAGGTCGAGCGTGCCTTCCTGCACCAGGATGAATTCGTCCTGGGTCGGATGGATGTGCACCGGCACGAACTGGCCGGGATCGCTGTTGGTCTCGAATGCGAAGGTGGACTCGGTGATTGCCTTGGGGAAATAGACTTGGCCCAGGATGTTCCAGCTCTTGCCGTTAAAGCCCGTGCCGCTCGCGGTGATGCCCTTTTCGAGTGCAGTCATGGCTCGCCTCCAATGGAATTTTGACTGAGGCGTAGTGTTGCGCAGCTGCCTTGCGCTGTCCATGCGCAAGACGCGCGTTAACGCCCGTCGCGATCGGACCGCTGCCTGCGCAAAAAACCTTCGACCTCGGCCTGCACCGAATAGGGCGTCGGGATCGGATCGCCCGCAGCGTCAACGGCAGTGTCGAGGGAGCGGCGCAGCATGCGCGCGAGCTCGGCTTTTCGGTACGGCTTTGTCAGAAACGGCGCGCCCATGGTGGCGCGTCCCTGCACATGCAGCGAATCATAAGCATAACCCGACGTGAACAGCACCCGCAGCGAGGGTCGCGCGGTCACCATCTGTTTGGCGAGCTCGCGTCCGTTGATGCCGCCGGCCATCACGATGTCGGTGAGGAGCAGATCGAACGGCGTACCTTCGGCCGCGATGGCGAGCGCTTCGGTCGCATTGGCGGCGGGGATGACCTTGTAGCCGAGGCTTTCGAGCTGGACCGTGACATACTGGCGGACGTCGCGATCGTCCTCGACGCAAAGGATGGTTTCCACCCCGCCCACGACCTTGCGTTCGTCGTACCCGATCGGGCGAAGCGTGCTGGTCTCGGCCTTCGGCAGGTAGATCGTGAAAACCGCGCCGCGGCCTTCATCGGAGGCGACCTTGATGCCGCCGCCGGACTGCTTCACGAAGCCGAACACCATGCTGAGCCCGAGCCCGGTGCCCTTGCCGACCTCCTTGGTCGAGAAGAAGGGATCGAAGATGCGTTCGAGGATGGCTTGCGGGATGCCCATGCCGGTGTCGGCGATCTCGATCTCGACATAGTCGCCGGCATAGCCGGCGCCGACCGCCACCGCCTCGCGCACGCCGAACACCACGTTGCGTGTCGTCAGCGTGAGCTTGCCGCCATCGGACATCGCGTCGCGGGCGTTGATCGCGAGGTTGAGCAGGGCCGAACTCAGCTGACCGCGGTCGGCGAAAGCCAGCCAGACGTTGCGGTCGAGCCTCGTCACGATCTCGATCGTCTTGTCGAAGGTCGCGAGCAGCAGTTTTGCCAGCTCCTCAATGAGCTCGTTGACGTCGATCTCCGCCGGCAGGAGCGTCTGCTTGCGGGCAAAGGACAGCAGGCTCGATGTCAGCCCGGCGCCGCGATCGGCGGCGTCGCTGATCAGCTTGGTGACGATCGCAAGCGGCGGGTTGTCCTTCACGGCGTCGGCAAGGATCTCGATCGTGCCCGTGATCACAGTGAGCATGTTGTTGAATTCGTGCGCGATGCCGCCGGTGAGCTGGCCGATCGCCTCCATCTTCTGGGCCTGGATCAACTGCTCCTCGGCCGCACGCTTCTGGGTGACGTCCTTGACGAAATTGTTGATGATGGTCCGCCCTCCAATCTGAAGCGCTGTGCTCGACGCCTCGATCAGGATCTCGTCGCCCCCCGGTGCAGCAGGGTCGCCTCGAAGCGGATGCCGATCGGCGTATCCGACAGTTCCGGCAAGAGCCGCACCATGCGTTGCCGAAAACCGTCGCGGAGCGGCTCAGCGATGAGGAGGTTGACGACGTCGGTGCCGAGCGCCTCCTTGCGCGTCCATCCGGTCAGGGCCTTGGCCTGAACACTCCACTCCAGGACGATACCGTTTGCATCGGTCTGAATGAAGGCATCGAGCGCGGTCTTGATGACGGCCTGGGTCATCTGTGCGCTGGCCTGTGCCTGCTCGGCCAGTTGCGCGGCGGCGTGTTTTTCCTGCGCCGTTTCGACCGCGCGCGTGCACAGACGCGCGAGCAGGACCGCAACGGCGCCGCTTGCCAGCAAGGCGACGATCTAGGCAAGGCCGAACCCGGTTCCGGTCACGGCATAGGAGGCGAGCAGGGCCGCGGCGGTCACGACGACCTGCGCGGCCATCGCGAGTGTCAGAAGCCCCCTGAATTTCATGGTCTCACACCAACGACGTCAGTCGCGGACCCTCGCGCCCACCTGTCAATGAGTCCCGCTCGAACGTGAGCTACAGACTCCGTGCGCCGCCGTCGAGGGGCAATCTCCGGCGGCGTGCGTTTCAACCTGCCGGCGAATCGGTCTGCCGCAGCGTCGTGACCCAGATCACACGCGCTGCCTGCTGGGTTGGGTTGTCGAACATGTGCGGCACGATGCTCGGAAAACGAAAACTGTCACCGGCCTCGAGCAGGTGAGCCTGGTTGTCGAGCCACAGCCGCAGGCTGCCGGACAGGATGTAGCCGGCCTTCTCGCCGGTGTGCTGCAAAAAGTCGGTGCCGGACGAGGCGCCGGGATTGAGCGTGAGCTCGTAGAGTTCGAGCTGGCCTTTGTCTGCCGGCGTCAGCGCTTCCTTGACGACGCCGCTGGCGGTGAGCCGCAGCAGCCGCCGGCTGTTCTTGCGCACGATGTAGCGCTGCAAATCGGCGGGATCGGTGGTCTCGAAGAAGTAGGAGATGGGCACGTCGAGCGCGATGCTGAGCAGGCGCAGCGTGCGGATCGACGGCATGGCGCGCGCGCGTTCGAGCTGGCTGATCATGCCGTTGGAGAGGCCGGTCCTGGTGGCGACATCCTGGATCGAGAGGCCGGCGCGCTGGCGGAGCAGCCGTACGGTCTCGCCGAGGCGCTGGTCGACCGCATCGTCGGCCTCGATTGCCGGGGCGTCCTTCGGACCGTTGGTATTGCCGCGACCATCCATGCCGCTCTCCCATGCATCATCTCGCCGCCGGACCACATTGGGCCCGAGGCTTTAGTCAGTGTGAAAAGGTCGCGCATCCTAGCAATGTGATTGACAGCCGTATTTAGTCATGATGAACTTTTGATCGAAAAGTTTAGAAGCACTAAAGCTCACTCCTGTCCCTTGCCGGGGTTTCGGGGCGCGGGAGACGGTGCCGCGTGCGACAACGGAGAGTGGTCATGGCAGACGACACCGGCAGGTTCGGCGTTGGGGCACTGCAACTCGGCATTCCGAATCGCCGTCAGTTCTTTCAGTTCGGTGCGGGCGCGGCGGCGGGGTGGAGCCTTTCAGGCAACGCCTTTGCCCAGACCGAACGCCCAGGCAGTCCGCCGGACAAGCCGCGCGGGCAGGTGATTGCGGCGCTGTCGCAGGAGCCGACCGTCTTCCATCCCCTGATGCCGGGCATCGAGGTCGATCAGGGCATCTGGTGGCAGGTGTTCTCGCCGCTCTGGTTCATCGAACCCGACGGCAAGTTCGTTCCCGACCTCGCGCGCGAAGTCCCGACGGTCGAGAATGGCGGCCTGTCGGCCGACGGCCTGACCTGGAAGATCAAGCTGCGCAGCGACGTGAAATGGCACGACGGCACGCCGTTCACGGCCGAGGACGTCAAGTTCTCGCTCGAGTTGATCAACAACCCCGATTTCCGGGTCCGTAATCGCGTCGGCCACAACCTGGTCAAGGACATCAAGGTCGTCGCGCTGGACGAAATCCATTGGCGGATGGAATCTCCCTATTCGCCCTACATGTCGATCCTGTCGCTCACCTTCATCGTGCCAAAGCACATCCTGGAGAAGCTGTCGGATCCAAACGCCTCGCCGTTCCACAATGCGCCGGTCGGCACCGGCCCGTTCCGCTGGGGCGAGCGCGTGCCCGGCGACCACATCCAGTTGAAGGCCCATGCTGGCTACCACGGCAAAGGCCCTTACGTCGAACGCGTGGTCTTCAAATACATTCCGGACCTCACCGTCCTCTACACCCAGTTCCGCACCGGCCAGGTCGATTACACCGGCCTGCAAGGCATCTTGCCGAACTTCGTGCAGGAGGCGAAGACGCTGAAGGGGCGCAAGATCTTCGTCTCGCCGACGTCCTCGGTCGAGCACATCGCGCCCAATCTGGAGTTTGGTGCGCTCGCCGACCGCGCGGTGCGCGAGGCGCTTTACCTCGCCATCAACAAGCAGGCGATCATCGACGCGCTGAACTACGGCCTGCCGACGCAGACCGAGAGCTTTGTGCCGCAACAGGCGTGGTCGTTCCAGCAGGACCTGCCGCAGCACAAATACGATCCCGCCAAGGCCAACGCGCTGCTCGACGCGGCCGGGTGGACGCGCGGCTCCGGCGGCATCCGCGAGAAGGGCGGCGTCAAGCTCGAATTCACCAACTCGACGACGTCGGGCAATGCCGTGCGCGAGCAGACCCAACAGCTGCTGATCCAGGACTGGCGCGCGATTGGTGCTGCGATGCGTGTCAACAACATGCCGGCCGCGGTGATCTGGGGCGATTTCTGGCAGCAGTCGAAATTCAACTCGGTGCTGGTGTCCGTGAACTTCATGCTGGGCAGCGACCCCGACGTAACGCCGCGCTTCGGCTCCGGTGCGATCCCCGCCAAGGGCGGCCGCGGCTACAACACTTATCAATACAACAGCCCGGAGGCCGATCGTCTGCTCGCCGAAGGCGCCAAGCAGTTCGACCTCGCCCAGCGCAAGACGACCTACGGCGATCTGCAGAAGCTGATTCGCAACGATCTCGCGATTCTGCCGCTGTTCCAGGGCTTCATCGCCGAGGGCGTCAAGGAAGGCCTGCAAGGCTTCCGTCCCAACATCAACACCTCCATCAATTGCTGGAACATCCGCGAATGGTACTGGGCCTGATGCATCCGGCGCGCTGGATCGCCTGAGATGGCCCGTTACGTCGCCAATCGCCTGGCGCAGGCGATCATGTTGCTGGTGATCGTTTCCGCGATCGGCTTCGCCATCTTGCATCTGGCGCCCGGCGGCCCGCTCTCGCAATTCGCGGCCTCCGCGCAGATGACGCAGGAGGATCTCGACCGCGTCACGAAGCAGCTCGGCCTCGATCGTCCGCTGCCGATCCAGTATCTTGACTGGTTCGGCCGCATGCTCAAAGGCGACTGGGGCAAGTCCTATCGCGACGGCGAGGCGGTGCTGTCGGTGATCTCCTCCCATCTCGGCGCCACGCTGGAGCTGATGGCGACGGCGACCATCATCGCGGTCCTGCTCGGCTGCTGGATCGGCGTGCTGGGCGCGCTGCGCCGCTATTCGCTGTTCGACACGCTCGCAACCGTCGGCGCCATGGTCGCGCTGTCGATCCCGACCTTCTGGTTCGGCCTCGTCACCATCTACGTCTTCTCGGTGAAGCTCGGCTGGCTGCCGGCCGGCAATCGCGAGACCATCGGCGACGGCTCGCTGCTCGACCTGCTCCATCATCTCATGGCGCCGGCGCTGGTGCTGGCGCTGGTCGAGACCGCGATGTGGGGCCGCTTCATGCGCTCCTCCATGCTCGAGGTGATCAACCAGGACTACATCCGCACCGCGCGCGCCAAGGGCATGCCGGAATGGCGCGTCCTTACCGTTCATGCCTTGCGGAACGCGCTGCTGCCGATGATCACGGTGGCCGGCCTTCAGTTTCCGACGCTGCTCGGCGGCGCGCTGGTCGCCGAGACCGTGTTCACCTGGCCGGGCATGGGCCGGCTGTTCCTCGATTCCATCGGCTACCGCGACTATCCCGTCGTGATGGGCATCCTGATGTTTTCGGCGACCATGGTGCTGATCGGCTCACTGCTCGCCGACATCCTCTATGCCGTCGTCGATCCCCGTATCCGGGTGGGTTAGGCGATGACCACTGCAACCCTGTCCACCGTTCAGCTCGCCCCAGGCCAGGCCGCGTGGCGGCGATTCCGCCGCCACCGGCTCGCGCTTGCAGGCGCCGTGATCATTCTGGTCCTCGTCCTCGGTTCGGCATTCGGTCCTTATCTGCTGCCGTTCGACGACACCTATATCGACATCATGAAGCGGTTCGCGCCGCCATTGTCGGGCGCGCACATCCTCGGCACGGACGAGCTCGGTCGCGACGTGCTGGCACGGCTGATGATGGGCGGACGCGTGTCGCTCTCGATCGGCATCGTCGCGATGGTAATCGCGATGGCGGTCGGCATCGCCGTTGGCGCCTTCGCCGGCTTCTATGGCGGCGTGGTCGGCGCAGTCCTGATGCGGCTCGTCGATGCCGTGCTGTGCTTTCCGACCATCTTCCTCCTCCTCGCGCTCGCGGCACTCACCGAGCCGGGCCTCGTCACCACCACCGTGCTGATTGCGGCCACCGCCTGGATGGCCGTCGCCCGCGTCGTCGAAGCCCAGGTCCGCTCGCTGCGGGAGCGTGAATTTGCAGTGGCAGCTCTCGCCTTCGGCTCGTCGAACCTGCGGATCATGTTCCGCGAACTCGTGCCCAATGCGATGGCGCCGATCGTGGTGGCGGCGACGCTGAACGTCGCCAAGGCGATCCTGCTTGAATCCTATGTCAGCTATCTCGGCTACGGCATCCAGCCGCCGGCGGCGAGCTGGGGCAACATGCTCAACAACGCCCAGATCTATCTCACCAGTGCGCCATGGCTGGCGATTGCGCCGGGCCTCGCTATCACGCTTGCGGTGACGAGCTTCAACTTCCTCGGCGACGGCTTGCGCGATGCGCTCGATCCGCGAATGAACATCCCATGACGAGCCGCCTCGCTTCGATCGAACTGAATACCAGGAGTGTCCCATGTCCCCGCCGCTCAGCCGTATAAACAGCGACGAGCGCCTGCCGGCGCAGGTGGACGTCGTCGTCATCGGCGGCGGTGTCATCGGTGTCTCCGCGGCCTATCATCTGGCGAAGAAGGGCCATTCGGTCGCGCTGGTCGAGAAGGGCCATGTCGGCGGTGAACAGTCGAGCCGCAATTGGGGCTGGTGCCGACAGCAGGGCCGCGCGCGTGAAGAAATTCCGCTCGCCCGCGAAGCGCTGCGGCTGTGGGACGACATGCAGAGCGACGCCGGCGTCGATGCCGGCTTCCGCCGCACCGGCGTGCTGTTCCTGACCAAAAGCAAGGACGAGCTTGCCAGCTGGGAGCGCTGGGCCGCGATGGCGCGCGAGATGCAGGTCCACTCGACTGTCCTGACGCCAGCGGAAGTCGCCGAGCGCCTGCCCGGCAATTCCGACAAATGGGTCGGGGGCCTGCATACGCCGAGCGACGGGCGGGCCGAGCCGTCGATGGCCGTGCCGGCGCTCGCTACCGCCGCGCGCAAGCACGGCGTCACCATCCATCAGGGCTGCGCTGCGCGCGGGCTGGAAACGCAGGGCGGGCGCGTCAGCGCCGTCGTCACCGAGAAGGGCACCATTCGCACCCAGTCCGTGCTGCTGTCGGGCGGCGCGTGGTCGTCGCTGTTCTGCCGCCGCCATGGCATCGAGCTGCCGATCGGCCTCGTCAACGCCACCGCATGCCGGACCACGCCGGGATCGGAAATCACGTCCGGCGCGCTCGGCACCGACTTCTACTGCATCCGCCGCCGTCTCGACGGCGGTTTCACGCTGGCGCTGCGCAATCGTGGTACGGTGGAACTGTCGCCCGATCTGTTCCGCTACGCGCGCACCTTCTGGCCGACTTACCTGCATCGCCGCAATGGTCTGAAGATGTCATTCGGCAAGTCGTTCTTCGACCAGCTCATGCGCGGCACCAGTTGGAGCCTTGACAAGCCGTCGCCGTTCGAGACCGAGCGCGTACGCGATCCCGCGCCTGACATGTCGCTGGTCAACGCGGCGCTCGCCTCTCTGATCAAATCGAACCCCGAACTGAAGGACATCGAGATCGCGGAAGCCTGGGGCGGCACGATCGACTGCACGCCGGACACCATTCCCGTGATCTCGCCGGTCGATGCCTTGCCCGGCTTCTTCCTCGCGACCGGCTTCTCCGGGCACGGCTTTGGCATCGGTCCTGCGGCCGGCAAGCTCGCCGCCGACATCGTGACCGGCGCGACGCCGCTGGTCGATCCCGCGGCCTACAGCCACAAGCGCCTGATCGACGGCCGCCGGCTCGCGCCGGTCAGCCCGTTCTGAGGGCTGTGGCGGCATGACGGTTCTCTACAAGGCCAACATGGTTCGCGGCGCGGAATGGGCGCGCTTCTTCGCGGAGCGCGCGCCCGATGTGCCGTTCCGGCTCTGGCCAGACATCGGCGATCCCGCAGAGGTGCGCTATCTGGTGGCGTGGGTGCCGCCCGACGATATCGGGACGACCTTCCCCAACCTCGAACTGGTCTTCTCGGTCGGCGCGGGCGTCGACCAGTTCGACGCCACAAAGCTTCCGGCGCATATTCCGCTCGTCCGCATGCTGGAGCCCGGCATTGCCGAGACCATGGTGGAATACGTCACCATGGCTGTACTCGCGCTGCATCGCGATCTCCTGCACTTCATCAGCCAGCAGAAAGAACAGGTCTGGCGCGAGATCCGGATCACGCCGGCGAAGCGACGGCGTGTCGGCGTGATGGGGCTTGGCCAGCTCGGCCAGGCCGTGCTCGAACGCCTCAAGGCGTTCGGTTTTCCGCTCTCGGGGTGGAATCGTTCGCCGCGCGAGATCGAGGGCGTCACCTGCTATGCCGGTGCGGATACCTTGCCAGATTTCCTTGCGCAGGCTGATATCCTCGTCTGCCTGCTGCCGCTGACCGATGAGACTCGCGGCATCCTCAATGCCGATCTGTTCGCACGCCTGCCGCGCGGTGCGTCCCTCGTCAATGTCGGGCGTGGCCCGCATCTCGTCGAAGCCGATTTTCTCGCGGCGCTCGACAGCGGTGCGCTGTCGGGGGCGGTGCTCGACGTCACTGAACCCGAACCGCTGCCTGCCAGCCATCCCTTCTGGAGCCACCCGCGCATCCTGCTGACGCCGCACAATGCCAGCATGACGACGCCTGACACGGCCGTCGACCACGTGCTCGACATTATTGCGCGTCACCGCCGCGGCGAAGAGTTGCCGGGGCGTGTCGATCGTGAACGCGGTTACTAGGA
The DNA here is from genome assembly GCF_023074175.1 of Bradyrhizobium sp. 139. Taxonomy (GTDB): domain Bacteria; phylum Pseudomonadota; class Alphaproteobacteria; order Rhizobiales; family Xanthobacteraceae; genus Bradyrhizobium. The sequence goes on along the minus strand of NZ_JADPKS010000024.1, from coordinate 13,356 downwards.
CACTCGCATGAGCATCGGTGCAAGCAGATCTGACCAAGTCGTTGCCGAAGCGCAAGCGCCCGTGCTGTCCGTCGCCGGCCTCACCACGGCCTTCCTGGGCGAGCGGCAATGGATTCCGGTCGTCCGCGACGTGTCGTTCGACGTCGTAGCAAAAGAGACCGTGGCGATCGTCGGTGAATCCGGCTCGGGCAAGAGCGTCACCGCGCTGTCGATCATGCGGCTCATCCCGAAGGAGAACGGCCGCATCGAGGGGCGCGTTACGCTCGCCGGCCGCGAGCTGCTGACGCTGCCTGAAGCGAGCATGAAGGATATCCGCGGCAACGACGTCGCCATGATCTTCCAGGAGCCGATGACGAGCCTCAATCCGGTGCTCACCATCGGCTTCCAGATCGCCGAGGCGCTGATCCAGCATCGCGGCCTGTCGCGCGCGGCGGCGGAGGCCGAGACCATCCGTCTGCTCGATCGTGTCCGCATCCCCGCGGCGAAATCGCGCTTCCACGAGCATCCGCATCGTTTCTCCGGCGGCATGCGCCAGCGCGTGATGATCGCGATGGCGCTCGCCTGCAAGCCGAAGCTGTTGATCGCCGACGAGCCGACGACGGCACTCGACGTCACCATCCAGGCCCAGATCCTGGAGCTGCTGAAGGAACTTCAGCAGGAAGAGGGGATGTCGATCCTCTTCATCACCCACGACATGGGCGTGGTCGCCGAGATCGCGGACCGCACCGTGGTGATGTATGGCGGCCAGGCCGTGGAGACCGACAATACCTCGCGCATCTTCGCAGCACCCTCGCATCCCTACACAAGCGCGCTGCTCGCGGCCGTGCCGCGCCTCGGCTCGATGGATGGACGCGTGCGGCCGATGCGTTTTCCGATCGTCGACAAGATGACGGGGACCTCGGACGAGCCGGCGGAAACGCCTGACACGGTCTCGATTGCCGAGCGGCCGCTGCTCGAAGTCTCCAACCTCACCACGCGCTTTCCGATCCGGTCGGGATTGTTCGGAAAAGTCTCGGGCCGGGTCCACGCGGTCGAGAACATCTCCTTCACCTTGCGCGCCGGCGAGACGCTGGCGCTGGTCGGCGAATCCGGTTGCGGCAAGTCGACCACGGGTCGCTCCATCCTCAAGCTGACGGAGCCGGACAGCGGCACGGTCCTGATCGACGGCCAGGATGTGCTTGCCATGAACGGCCGCACCTTGCGCGACTTCCGCAAGCGGATGCAGATCGTGTTTCAGGATCCGTTCGCGAGCCTTAACCCGCGCATGTCGGTGGGGACGGCGATCGCCGCGCCGCTGCTCGCCAACGGGCTCGCCACGGCGTCGCAGGCGCGCGACAAGGTCGCCGATCTCCTGGTGCGCGTCGGCCTGACCGCCGACATGGCCGCGCGCTTTCCGCATGAATTCTCCGGCGGCCAGCGTCAGCGCATCTGCATCGCACGCGCGCTCGCGCTCGGGCCGAAACTGATCGTCGCGGACGAAGCGGTCTCCGCGCTCGACGTCTCGGTCAAGGCGCAGGTCGTCAATTTGATGCTCGACCTCCAGGCCAGCATGGGTCTTGCCTATCTGTTCATTTCCCACGACATCGCGGTGGTCGAGCGCATGAGCCATCGCGTCGCGGTGATGTATCTCGGCGAGATCGTCGAGACCGGTCCGCGCGCGGCCGTGTTCGGCAATCCGCAGCACCCCTATACGAAGAAGCTGATGGCCGCCGTGCCGGTGCCCGATCCATCGCGTCGCGGCACGCGGCGCGCGGCCTCGAATGACGAGATCAGAAGCCCGGTGCGCGCGCCGGATTATCAGCCGCCGGTCCGGCAATATCGCGAAGTGTCACCTGGTCACGTCATCCAGGTCTGGGGCGAGGAATGGTCGGCCTGAGGCGTTGTCTTCCGGAAATTGTGACCGGATGGAGCGACAAGGAACTGCGGTATGTGAACGATCTCATATTCCATCACTCTCTTTTCGAGCTACCACTCACATAAGAAATTGCCGCACCCGGAGCTAACCGACAGACACGGGTGAGATGCAATGCCTGCGAAGCCGCGAGCTCGCAGCTTTGGATTGGCCCTCGCCTTGCTCACGAGCAAGCCAGCGCCATCACTCAGAACAGATCCTTCAGAAATTGGAATCAAGGGCATAGCGAAACGCGTCCAGCACGCAGTCTCTATTCCGGTCCGCCGGTAGGTCGCTACTTACCTGAGAAGGAGTTCACCAATGAAGATAAGCAATGCAGTTTCCAGCGCATTGTCCGTAACGAAGCAAACCGGCAATCTTCGGATCGCTCGTTCCAGTTTGATCAAATCGGCCCATGTTCTTGAGAGAATTGGGCTCGCAGCCGTTGGGGCGTCTTGCGGCCTCTATGTGGGTGCGACCTTATTGCGTCAGAGAGGCGGACTGGTTGAAAGCGGCTGGATCGTGCTGCTAATGATGCTGTACGGAGCTCTTAGCTGTTATGTCGGAATTGATTTGTCCCGCACTGCCGCTCGGAGGTCGACTTCGAGCATCACGGAAGAATGGAACGGTTTCGAGGCGGCTGAGATCATGAGTGCGGCCGGAACGTTCGGCGCCGCGATTGCAGCAACTCTGTCCGTCAGCATCCTTGTCCTTGATCAAACCTTGCCCAATGGCCTGATAGGCTTTGTTGCCGGCTGTTGGGTGGTTGGTTCTTCGCTTCAAGTTGCGGCGGGCACGATGGCTCGCAACTACGAAGCGCCCGTGGACAAGGAATGAAGAAAGCTGTGCTCACGGAAAAACGTCTGCTTGGCGTCATGGCGTGGGCACAAGCCGCAGTGTTGGTTTCGGCTTCAGGTCTGAAAGTGAGAAGCTGGCGGCTGAGGACTCATCGCAACCTCTGTGGCCAAACGCTGCGTGCTGACGATTTTTAGTAGCGCAGCCGTTCGCATCGAGCAATGTCCCTGCCTGGAAGGCGGTATCGGTACTGAGCAACCTAAATTATCGCGCAACAAACAAGGCGTGCCATCATGGTGGTGTTGGGATATTGTCCCCGCGCGCCGTGGTCCAAAATTCTGCTAACCGCCAACCACGCAATCGGTGGAGCCAATGCAGATTGCAGAGTGGCTCGAGAAGCTGGGGCTTGGGCAATACGCAGAGCGTTTTTCCCAAAATGGGATCGACATGGGCGTCCTTCCCGAACTGATGGACGAGGACTTCGAGAAGCTCGGAGTCCTGCTCGGCCATCGCCGTAAAATGCTGCGTGCCATTGCCGACCTCGATCCAGCCGCGTTGATCGCATCGCCGGCTCCTCCTCACGACGCCGAGCGGCGTCACCTTACCGTTATGTTTTGCGATCTGGTCGGCTCCACTGCGCTCTCGGCGCGTCTCGATCCCGAGGATATGTGGGAAGTGATCCGGGCCTATCGTGCCGCCTGCGCGAACGTCATCGCTGCTTATGACGGCAGGATAGTCAGGTTCGTCGGCGACGGAATACTCGTCTATTTCGGCTATCCCCGTGCCCATGAGGATGATGCGGAGCGCGCGGTGCGAGCGGGCCTCGACACCATCTCTGCGATTAGGCAGCTCAGAACAGGCGCCGACGAACGGGTTGAACTGCGGATCGCAATCGCGACCGGGCTTGTGGTGGTCGGCGACCTCATCAGCGGAGATGCGTCAGAGGAGCACGCAACGGTCGGCGATACACCAAACCTTGCTGCTCGGCTCCAGAGCCTGGCGGAACCGGGGGCGGTCGTCGTTGCCTCGTCGACGCGCCGGCTGCTTGGCGATCTCTTCACTTTTCGCAATCTCGGCCGCCGCGAGGTCAAGGGGATATCCGAACCCATTGCGGTCTGGGCGGTCGAGGGGGCGGCCGCATCGGAGAGTCGCTTCGAGGCGGTCCGCGCAGCGCGCTCGATCGGCTTTGTCGGCCGCAAGGAGGAGATCGAATTCACGCTCTCGCGCCAGCGGCTGGCATGGCAGGGGCAGGGCCAGATGGTGTTGATTTCTGGCGAAGCGGGCATCGGCAAGTCGCGCATTGTTGCAACGCTGTCCGAAAGCCCCGCGTTGGGGACGCACCGCCGGGTGCGATATCAGTGTTCGCCCTACCACACCAACAGTGCGCTTCATCCCTTTGTCGCGCAGTTCGAGCGCGCCGCCGGCATCCGCCCGCACGACACGTCCGGGCAAAAGCTCGACAAGCTTGAAGCAATGCTGGCGCTTGGAACACAGCAGGTCGCCCGAGCGACACCGCTTATTGCGGCTCTCCTTTCGATTCCAACCGGCGACCGTTGTCCGCCGCTTGGTTTGAGCCCGGCGCAGCAGCGGCGACAGACATTTGCCACCCTTCTCGATCAGCTTGAGGGGTTGGCGCGAGAGCAACCTCTGCTGATTGTCTGCGAGGATATGCATTGGGCCGACGCCACGACACGTGAACTGTTCGATCTCGGGGTCGACCGGATCAGGGGACTGCCGATACTCGTGCTCATGACGTCCCGGCCAGAGTTCGAGCCCCCCTGGTCGGGCCTTGCCAACGTCAGTCTGGTGCGGCTCGACCGGCTCGATCGGCAGGACACGCGCGCGCTGGTCGAGCAGGTGGCCGTTGGTCGCCAGCTGCCCCGCGAGATGATGAAGCAGATCATCGACAAGACGGATGGCATCCCGCTATTCGTTGAGGAATTGACCAAGATGGTGCTGGAGTCCGGACTGCTCGTCGAGGATGCCGGGCGCTATCGCCTCGAAAGTCCGCTCCCGCCGCTCGCTATTCCCGCGACGCTGCAAGATTCGCTGATGGCACGGCTCGACCGGCTGGCTCCAGTCAAGGAGGTAGCGCAGATAGGCGCCGCCATCGGCCGCGACTTCTCATACACGCTGCTGAGATATGTGGCGGGACGCGATGATCTGACGCTGAGCGCTGCGCTAGGGCAACTCGAAGAGGCCGAACTGCTGGTGCGTCGCGGGGCTCCGCCCGAAGCAAACTATAGTTTCAAGCACGCTCTCGTTCAGGAAGCGGCCTACGAGAGCCTGCTCAAGAGCAAACGGCATCTGCTTCACACGCGCATCGGCGATGTCCTGCGCGAAAAGTTCCCAGTCATCGCCGAGACTGAGCCGGAAGTTCTGGCACACCACTTCACCGAGGCGGGGCTGAGCGAGGTCGCCCACGAATGGTGGCGCAAGGCGGGACAGCAGGCGCTGAAGCGCTCGGCCTATTCCGAGGCGATCGCACATCTCGGCAAGGCGATTGCCACCGCCGATGAGTTGCCTGATGAGCCCCGCGGGATGATGAGTAGGCTCCATCTTCAAATCGCATATGGCCGCGCACTACGGGGCAGCCTCGGGCACAACGCTCCCGAAACGGTAGCCGCATGGACGCGCGCTCGTCAGTTCGCAGCCGACATCAATGATCCAGTTGAACTTGCGCCGGTCCATTCGGGCCTCTTCAACGCCTGCCTGACACACGGCGAACTCGCTCCGATGCGGGAGCTGGCGGATGCCATCATGAGCGCCGCTGACCGACGACCGGACTCGCCGGTGGCCGCCGTCGTTGCGCATTGGACGGGCGGCGTCACCTGCTGGTTCGGGGGCGACTACTTGAACGCGAGAACGCATCTTGAGCAGGCACTAGCGATCTATGGTGCCGAGCCGGATCCCGCGACGTTCAGGGCCTCGGCGCTGGATCTCCCGTTCGTGATCATGAGGTTTCTTGCCCTGGTGCTCTGGCCGCTTGGCAGGATCGCTCGCGCGCGCGGGCTCGCCGCCGAAGCGGTGAGTGCTTCAGGAGAAAAACGGGCGCTTTCCCAGGCCAACGCGCTTGTTCATCGAGCTGTGTTCGACGGACTATGCGGGGGCATGTTGCAGCAAACAGAGACCATCCTGGCGCTCGGTCTCGCTCGCGACCATACGATGCCGCTGTATGTGGCCGCCGGGACCTACCTGAATGGCCTGGCCAAGTGGCGTGCCGGCGACCGAATGGCCGGACCGATGGAAATGCGTCGCGGCTGGACCTTGCTGCATGAGAATGACTGCTATCTCTGTGAACCGTTTTGGGGGATGCATGTCGCCATGGCGGATGCAGAGGCGGGCCAACTCGAATCCGGGCTGGAAATCTTGAGCGACTTGATCGCGTGGACCGGGCAATCCGGCCAGCATTGGCTTGATGCCGAGCTGCATCGCGTCCAGGGGGAGCTTTTGTTGCGTCATGCCCCTCCAGACGATTCCGGAGCCGAAAATGCCTTCAACCGAGCGCTGGGAATCGCACGGCACCAACAGGCGAAGTCTTTCGAGCTGCGCAGCGCTCTTGGACTTGCACGCCTGCACAAGAAAAATGGCCGAGCGGGCGCGGTATCCGAGGTGCTCGCTCCCGTCCTCGCTGAATTCGATGCAGAGCGAAATCTTCCCGAATTTGGAGAAGCGAAGGAGCTGCTCAAGAAAGAGCGGTAGCCACGTGCCGCTTCTCTAGCTGGCCGTTTGGGGTGCGGGCCGGGGAATGACGGTTACGAATTCACGTGCACGAAATCCCGCAGGAGCGGATAGATCTCGTTATTCCAGCGCTTGCCCGAGAACACGCCGTAATGGCCGACGCCGGCCTGCATGTGGTGAACGCGGCGATAGGCGCGCACGCCGGTGCAGAGGTCTTGCGCCGCGAGCGTCTGGCCGATCGAGCAGATGTCGTCCTTCTCGCCTTCGACCGTCATCAGTCCCATGCGGCTGACGGCCTTGGTGTTCACGGGACGGCCTCGATGCATCAACTTGCTTTGCGGCAGGAGGTGCTCCTGGAATACATCGCGCACGGTCTCGATATAGAACTCGGCCGGCAGGTCCATCACGGCAAAGTATTCGTCGTAGAAGGTCTTGATGCTGGCCGCCTTCTCCTTCTCGCCCTTGGCGATATGGTTGGCGAGATCCACATGCTGCTTGATGTGGCGCTCGAGGTTCATCGAGACGAACGCGGTGAGCTGCACGAAGCCCGGATAGACTTTCCGCAGCGCGCCGCGGCATTGCACCGGCACGTAATTGATCAGGTTCTGCTCGAACCATTCGATCGGCTTGCTCTTGGCGAACTCGTTGACCCGGGTCGGCTGGATGCGCGTGTCGATCGGGCCGGCCATCAGCGTCAGCGTGGCAGGCCGCGACGGGTGGTTATCCTCGCACATGACCGCGGCGGCCGCGAGCGCAGAGACCGATGGCTGGCAGATCGCGACCATGTGCGGGCGCGGGCCGAGCTGGCCGAGGAAATCGATGAGGTGATCGGTGTAGTCGTCGAGCCCGAAGCGGCCTTCGCTGCGGGGAATGTCGCGCGGGTTGTGCCAATCGGTGATGTAGACGTCATGATCCTGGAGCAGCGTCTTCACAGTGCCGCGCAGCAGCGTGGCGAAATGGCCAGACATCGGCGCTACCAGCAGCATGCGCGGCTGCTGGGGAACGTCCGGTTTCCTGAAGTGCAGCAGCGAGCCGAACGGCGTCGCGTAGGCGATCTCCTCGGTGACCGCGACTTCGCGATTGCCGACCATGACGCTGTCGATGCCATAGGCGGGACGGTGATAGGTGAGGGTGGAGCGCGAGATCAGCTCCAGCGCGGCCGAGAGCCGGCCGACGACCTGATCCGACAGGCCCTGCGGCACCAGATTGAGGAATTTGAGCGCGGACGAAGCGCCCGACCGCCACGGCGCCGTCAAGTCCATATGGTTCTGAAAGGCCTGATAATACATCGACATCATACTGAAATGCCCACCTGTCCCGTGCTGCTATGCAATATCGAAGCCAAACGGGAGTCAGGCCGCCCTCAAAACTGGCACATCGCTTGCTGCTCATTTCGCGGGAAGCACAGATCATGGGCACGCCGCGGGCCGGGCGGAGTGCCAGCATCAGGCGTAAGAGGAAGGGCCATATGGCGAAGGCGACACTGACCATCAGCAGCAAGAACTACTCGTCCTGGTCGCTGCGTGGCTGGCTGCTGACGAAATTTTCCGGGCTCGATGTCGAGGAGATCGTCACCGCGCCGGACGACGCGTCGGCGCGCGCGGAGATCCTGCTGCTGTCGTCGTCAATCCTGGTGCCGTGCCTGCGCCACGAGGGCGCGACCGTCTGGGACACGCTGGCGATCGCCGAATATCTCAACGAGGTGATGCCGCACGCCGGTCTGTTGCCTGATGATCGCGTCCAGCGGGCGCATTGCCGCTCGATCTGCGGCGAAATCCATTCCGGATTCACGACGCTGCGGGCTTCGCTGCCGGTCAATCTGAAGGGGCACTTCCCCGGCTTCAAGATCTGGTCGCGCGCGCAGGGCGACATCGACAGAGTCTGGCACATCTGGCGCGACTGCCTGGAGAAGTCCGGCGGTCCCTTCCTGTTCGGCGAGAGGCGCACCATGGCGGACGCGATGTACGCCCCCGTGGTGACGCGCTTCGTGACCTATGACGTCAAGCTCGAGCCGCTCCTGAAGGCCTATGCCGACACCATCATGGCCATGCCCGAGATGAAGGAATGGATCGCGGCGGCCAGGGATGAGCCGGCCGAGATCGAGGAGCTCGAGGTGGAATATTAGGCAGGCTGGCGCCGCCCTGCCTGTTTTGGGAGCGGGCTCTTAAAGCCGCCGCACCGGGCAGCCATGTCATTGAAGCCGTTAACTTTTGGCGTCGGTGGCCGGCTCGGGCCTGCTCACGCGCTGCGCAGATATTGTATACGAGCGCGGGCTCGTTGCGACATCTAGCCGTGAACAGGCGGGAACATAGCCTTGCGGCTGATTCGGACGTGATTCGTTCGGGCCGCGTTCCGAAGGTTAAGCCGGAGCGCGGCCCCGTTGCATTTTGAGACAGCGCGGCCCGTCAGGCCGCTCCGCTATGCTTGGCGCGCGGCACGCGCCAGCCGATCACGGTTGCTTCCACCGCGACCCCGGCTGCGTGATTCTGCCAGCGTCCCTCGACATAGCGGCAGGCGAACGGCAGTTGATATGTTCCGCTGTGGTCCTCGCACAGCACTTCGACTGCGAGGCCAGGTGGCGGTTCTCCGGCGCCGTCGAATTCCGCCAGTCGTCTGTCGCGCGTTGCCATTCCAAAAATCTCCCCTAAACAAAGCCGCGGAAGGAGCGCCCACTTCCTTCGCGTGCAGATCATCGCTCCCCGTCCGAGGGAACAAACCCAAGCTCAACGCGAGAATACGGTACCAGTGTGGTAGCCTCGACAGGCCGCGCGCAAACAGCGCACATTGCCGTGATCGATTGGACGAGGAACCTGCATGCTGCTTCGAAGCGCCGGCGTTTGTTTCGTGATGTTGCCGCTCGCCACGCTGGCGATCGCGCCGGTCCGCGCGCAAGACGTGCCGGGCCTCGAGATCTGCACCGTCGAGAAAACCATGGAGCGGCGCACCAGCTGCCTCCAGAGCAACGTCGATTTTCTCCAGAAGACGATCACCAAGCTCAACCTCGATCATCAGCAGAAGCTGGATGCCGCCAACCGTCAGATCGATGCGTTGAAGACGACGATCGCTGGCTTGCAGAAGACGCTCGGTGATCTCCAGGCCGCGCAGGCGAAGATCGCGGAGGATGTGAAGAAGAAGCAGGACGCGCCGCCGGCGAAGGAAAAGTAGGGTGGGTTAGCCCCGCGGCTGCGCGAAGCGCAATCCGCTCGGCGTAACCCACCACTTCTCTCGCCCGCGGCATGGTGGGTTACGCCTTTTACCTGCGCGCGTTGCGCGACCTGTGATGTGATCGGCTAACCCACCCTGCGATTTCGCGTGGCCGCAACGCCCGTGAAGCAGTAGCGCGCAAGGCTGGCATACCATCGCGATTGCTTGGCAAGCCCCGGTGACTTTGCCATAACCGCAGGTAATCTTGCGTGTGGGGCCCGTGCCGGACATCGCGTGCAAGTCATAACAAGCAGCCGGGAGGGTCCCCACATGTCCAACGTCCGCGTTCTCGCCACCGACCTCGAATTTCCGGAAGGGCCGGTCGTGATGCCGGACGGCTCGGTGGTGCTGGTGGAAATCCGCGGCCAGCGCCTGACCCGCGTTTATCCCGACGGCCGCAAGGAGATCGTCGCGAAGATTCCGGGCGGCCCGAACGGCGCAGCGCTCGGCCCCGACGGCAAGATCTACATCTGCAACAACGGCGGCTTCTCCTGGATTCCGACCCGCAACATGATCATGCCGGGCCCGCAGCCGGATGATTATCTCGGCGGCTCGATCCAGCGCGTCGATCTGCAATCCGGCAAGGTCGAGACCGTCGTGACCAAATGCGGCGAGCACGATCTGCGCGGGCCGAACGATCTCGTCTTCGACAAGCAGGGCGGCCTGTGGTTCTCCGATCTCGGCAAACGCCGCGCGCGCGAGATGGACGTCGGCGGCATGTACTATCTTAAGCCCGGCATGACCGAGATCGTCGAGATTGTGCACGGCGTGCTGCCGGCGAACGGCATCGGTCTCTCGCCGGACGAGAACACCGTCTATATCGCGGAGACGCCGACCGGACGGCTCTGGGCTTACGAGCTCTCCGCGCCCGGCACGCTGAAGCCGCGCGACGTAATCTATCGCGGCGAGCGGGGAAAACCGATCTGCGGCCTCGGCGGCTACCAGATGTTCGACTCGCTCGCGGTGGAAGCGAATGGCAACGTCTGCGTCGCCACCCTCGTCTCCGGCTGCATCTCGGTGATCGCGCCCGACGGTACCCTGGTCGAGCAGGTCCCGACCGGCGACCGCGTCACCACCAACATCGCCTTCGGAGGCGAGGGGTTGAAGACCGCCTACATTACGCTGTCCGGCAAGGGCGAGCTGATCGCCATGGACTGGCCGCGCGGCGGATTGCCGTTGAACTTTTTGAACAAGTGAGCCAAGCCGTCATTGCGAGCGAAGCGAAGCAATCCACTAGACCCTCACCCTGAGGAGCGCGCCCTTCGCGCGTCTCGAAGGGCGAGGCCGAGAGCGGGCCTTCATCCTTCGAGACGCGCGCAAGAGGCGCGCTCCTCAGGATAAGGGTCTGGCAGCCTGGATTGCTTCGCTTCGCTCGCAATGACGCAAGGAGAGACATCAATGCCCTGGCCTGATCCCATCACCCTGCGTGGACAGCACGCCCGTCTCGAGCCGCTGTCGCAGCAGCACCGCGAGGGGCTGGTGGAGGCCGTGAAGGACGGCGAGCTCTCCACGATCTGGTACACCGCGATCCCGACGCCCGAGAACATGACCAAGGAGATCGACCGCCGCCTCGGCCTTCAGGCCGCGGGCTCGATGCTGCCCTTCACCGTGTTCGACAGCGGCGGCAAGATCGTCGGCATGACGACCTACATGAACATCGATGCCGCCAATCGCCGCGTCGAGATCGGCTCGACCTGGTATGGCAAGAGCGCGCAGCGCGGGCCGCTCAACACGCAGTGCAAGCTGCTGCTGCTCACGCACGCCTTCGAGACGCTGAACTGCATCGCGGTCGAATTCCGTACGCATTTCTTCAATCACCAGAGCCGCCGCGCCATCGAGCGCCTCGGCGCCAAGCAGGACGGCATTCTGCGCAGCCACCAGGTCGCGCCGGACGGCACGCTGCGCGACACCGTGGTCTACAGCATCATTGCGGCCGAATGGCCGACGGTGCGGACGCATTTGAATTATCAACTCAACGACAAGCCGCGATGAGCGGCGGCCGAGGCAATATGGATAGATTTGATTATGTGATCATCGGCGCGGGCTCCGCCGGTTGCGTGCTTACCAGCAGGCTCAGCGAAGATCCCTCGACCAGTGTCTGCGTGCTCGAGGCCGGACCGAGCGATTGGCATCCCTACATCCATCTGCCGGCCGGCTTCATCAAGACCTTCCACATGAAGAGCATCAACTGGGCCTACCAGCAGGAGGTCGGGCCCTGGACCGGTGGGCGCAGCATCTATGCGCCGCGCGGCAAGACGCTGGGCGGCTCCTCCTCGATCAACGGCCACATCTACAACCGCGGCCAGCGCATGGATTTCGACACCTGGGCGCAGATGGGCAATCGCGGCTGGGGCTATGCCGACGTGCTGCCTTACTTCCGGCGGCTGGAGAAGCGGGTCGGCGAGGGCGAGGAAATTTATCGCGGCCGCGACGGCAGTCTCACGGTCACGACGATGGAGTGGCGCGATCCGCTCTGCGAAGCCTTCATGGAAGGCGCGGTCTCACTCGGCATTCCCCGCAACCCCGACTACAACGGCAAGACCCAGGAAGGCGTCTCCTACTGCCAGCGCACCATCGAGAGGGGCTTGCGCGTCTCCGGCGCCACCGCGTTCCTCAAGCCGGCGATGAAGCGGCCGAACGTGCACGTGCGCACCCATGCGCACGCGACCGAGATCATCTTCGAGGGCAAGCGCGCCGTGGGCGTGCGCTACATCAAGGGCGGCCGTGGCGGCACGCCGGTGGAAGTGCGCGCCAACAAGGAAGTGATCCTCTCCGGCGGCACCTATAATTCGCCGCAGCTCTTGCAGCTCTCCGGCATCGGCTCGCCTGAGCTGTTGGGTGCGCACGGCATCGAAGTGCGTCACGCGCTGCCGGTCGGCGAGGGCCTGCAGGACCATTACGCCCCGCGCACCGTGGCGCGGGTCAAGGACATCAAGACCATCAACGAGCTCCGCCGCGGCCTCTCGCTGTGGGTCGAGGCGCTGAAATGGGCGACCGCGCGCCGCGGCCTGCTCTCGCTCTCGCCGACCATGGTCTATTGCTTCTGGCATTCCGGCGAGAGCGCCGACAGCTCCGACTTGCAACTCACCTTCACGCCGGCAAGTTACAAGGAAGGCGTGCAGGGCCAGCTCGAGGACGAGCCCGGCATGACCGTGGCGTCCTGGCAGCAGCGCCCCGAGAGCCGCGGCTATGTCCGCATTCGCTCCTCAGATCCGTTCGCACCGCCGATCATCCAGACCAACTATCTCGACGCCGAGCTCGACCGCCGCGTCATCGTCGGCGGCATGAAGCTTGCGCGCAGACTTTTGAAATCCGCGCCGCTGTCGCCCTATTACGCCTATGAGGATTTCCCGGGGCCGAACATCAACACCGACGACGAGTTCCTGGCCGCCGCCACCGAACGCGGCACCACCACCTTCCACCCCGGCTGCACCTGCCGCATGGGCCCGGCGGATTCGACGTGGGCAGTGGTCGACGACCAGCTCCGCGTCCACGGCCTGCAAGGCCTCCGCGTGATCGATGCCTCGGTGATGCCGCGCATGATCTCGGCGAATTTGAATGCGTCGACCATGATGATCGCCGACCGCGCGTCGGATCTCCTCCGCGGCAAGCAGCCGATGGAATCCGCGCGCGTGCCGGATGCCGCGGTGGCGTGAAGGCATCTTCGTAGGATGGGTTTCGCTTTCGAGACTGGGCAAGATTCTTATAGCGAAGGAAGGTACGATTCGGCATGACGAATCGTACCTTCAAGACCGGTGTCAGCCGGGATCAGCCGAGCTTTCTGC
>NZ_JADPKS010000008.1 GCF_023074175.1 Bradyrhizobium sp. 139 | reverse complement strand
GTCCCGATGAAGTGCCGACCGCGATCTTGCTACGAAACGCAGCCCTCAAGGCTTCGGTGGGCATCGATCCGATCGATCGGCGGCCCAGCTCGGGTGGCCGCCCGGGCTGGGCCATTCCTCACGGAACGACGCCATCCTACCTCGGCGCGCTAATACAAGGGTGGGCAAAGGCGCAAAGCGCCGTGCCCACCATTCTTCCGCAATCGCTGACGCATGGTGGGCACGCTTCGCTTTGCCCACCCTACTACAGCACCGTCCTCGCGATGACGAACGGGCCAAACAAAAACGCCGCCCGGAATTGGGCGGCGTTTCATTCCAGAACGTGCAGAGGGTGTTGATGCCTACTCTACGCCAAATCCCGAAAACCTCAAGACCGGTAGCCCGGGAGCTCGCGGTCGAGCTTGCGCAGCAGCGGCGGCCATACCAGGTTGGTGGCGCGCAGCTCGGCGCGGTCGCGGTTGGCGAGCAGCTCGGTGTTCTTGTCGATCGCGATGTCGTCGACCGGATAGACCGGCGTGCCCAATGCGCGCGTGCGCACCTGCATCGAGCAGGCGCGCTCAAGGTGGTACATGCGCTCGAAAGCGGAGGCGACCGAGCGGCCGACCGTCATCGTGCCGTGGTTGCGCAGCAGCATGTGGTTGTGATCGCCGAGGTCCTTCTGCAGCCGCGGCCGCTCGTCATGGTCGAGCGCGATGCCCTCATAATCGTGATAGGCGAGATCGTGGGTGACCAGCTGGGCGGTCTGGTTGAGCGGCAACAGCCCTTCCGCGCTGCTCGACACCGCGGTGCCGTCGAGCGTGTGGAGATGCAGCACGCAGATCGCGTCCTCGCGCACCTCGTGGATCGCCGAATGGATGGTGAAGCCGGCCGGGTTGATGCTGTAGTCGCTCTCGGAGAGTTGGTTGCCGTGCAGGTCGACCTTGACGAGGCTCGACGCCGTGATCTCGTCGAACATCAGCCCGTAGGGATTGATGAGGAAGTGATGCTCGGGACCGGGCACGCGCGCGGAGATGTGGGTGTCGACCAGATCGTCCCAGCCGTACAGCGAGACGAGGCGGTAGCAGGCGGCGAGATTGACCCGTTGCTGCCACTCGGCCTCTGTCATGTTCGACGGCACTTCCTTCAGGCGCGCTTCCGCTGGTGACATGTCTTATCTCTCCGAACATCGTTGTTGCGGGGAGGGAGCGTAGTCTCGGTCGAAGTCGGCGGCAAGGTGGTCAAAGCGCAGCAGTCAAGCGTAGCCCGCATGGAGCGCAGCGCAATGCGGGAAGCCGTGCGGTCCCGGATTTCGCTTTCGCTGCATCCAGGCTACGGATCAGGAGAAGAATATTACGGCGCCGGGATCGACAGCAGGCTGGAAATGCTGCGGCCGCGGATGTCGTAGACGCGGGCGAACACCACGTCGTCGCGCTTGATCTCGACCATCACGGGCGCGGTGAGGCCCTTGCAGTAGAACTCGCCGAGCGTCATCGCGAAATCGGCCGCGTTGGAATCCCAGCCGATGGTGAAGTCGGGCCCGAGCGCCACCTGGGCCGGGCGCTGCGGACCGCACACCGCGACCTTCCATTTGCGGTTTCCCGGCGCCACTTCCTGCCGCTCGACGATCTGCTCGCGCAGCTCGTCGGAGGCCTGCTTCAGCGCGAGGCCCCAATAGTCCAGCATGAAGCGGTCGTCGGCGCCGCGCACGGTACCGGCGATGTGGTTGAAATGCGTGTACTGATAGGGATGCAGCCGGATCATCTCGGCCAGCGACAGCGCAAGACCGAAGCAGAAGGTGGCGAGCACGACCGGCTGCCAGGTGCGGTGGGTGGCGCGCAGGCGCTCCATGGCCCGGGCAAAGGCGACGCCGCCCAGCACCGCCATCGGCGGGATCACGAAGACGAAGTGGCGGATGCCGTTGTACAGCGCCGGCCGCTTCACCATCGCGATCGCGAGCGGCAGGCTCGCCGCCAGCGTCAGCATCAGCAGGATGGTCTTGCGGCGCGCCGGAACCTCGCGGCGCGGCAGCATCGCGAAGGTGCTGAACACCGCGCCGGCCGTCAGCACCAGCATCACCTCAGGCAGCTGGAGCGCGAACAGCGTCGGCAGATAGGACCAGGGCATGTCGGGCACGGACACGATCGCGCCGTCGAACATCTCCTTCCAGGGCTTCTCGAAGAAATGCGAGAAGTAGGTCAGCGCCTCGAAGGGATTGCCGGGCTCCATGATCGACCACGGCCAGATCAGGCCCATGACGAGGTAGCCGAGCACGAGGCCGGGCAGCAGCACATAGACGACATGGGCGAAGCGGCGGACCTGCTCGCGCAGGCCCTCGTTGCGCAGTTCATCGAGGAACAGCGGCATGAAGCCGATCACGGCGTAGACCAGCGAGAGGCCGCCGAGGATGCGCGTGCCGAGCGAGAGGCCCGCGCCGAGGCCGACGATGAGGATCGTGCGTGGCGAGGGCTGCGGATATTCCTCGGCGAGGCGGACGAGGCCGAGCATCAGGATGATCATGGCCACCGCGAAGGGCGCATCCTTCGGGTTCATGAACATGTGGCCGTAGAAGATCGGGCAGAGTGCGAGCAGCAAGAGTGAGGCAAGACCCGCAAGGGGGCCGCCGACGCGGCGGCCGAGCCGCCATGTCACAGCAAGTCCGATCACACCGACGATGGCGCCGACCAGACGCCGCGTCTCGAACAGCTCGAGCGGAATGACCTTGTGCAGGAGAGCCGCGACCATGTCGAAGCCGCCGCCATACATGTAGAGATTCGCGAAGGAGAGCGCCGCCGTGTCCCTGAAGCCGGAACCGAACATGCGCAGCAACAGGTCGGCGTATTCAGCATGGGTGTAATCGTCCCAGCCGAGCCCGTAGTCGCGGAAGGTCAAGCCTGCAATAACGGCGACTGCAGCCAGCACCAGCATGGCAAGATCGTCGCAAGTCCGTTCGACCGAGCGCCGCAGAGGCGTGTCGATCGCCGAAGTCGTGATGGATGTCATGGCTATTGGTGACCCGGAATCCCCTTTTGGCCCTGCTGGCGCGCGCGGGCCTGTTCCCCGGAATCCCTATAGCGCAGTTCCATTACCAAGTAATTGGGCATTATGGCTAAATTCCTGATGCGGCGCAGCAAATCCAGAAACTTGAGAGCAGCTTAGAAGTAGCGAGCCGGAGCTGAAGGGAATGTGAATAAGTCCCTGATTTCCTTTCCTTTAGGAACGCAGGCTTTAATTCGCCGTTGGCGTGGAACACCGTATGACGGTATCGTGGCGTAACGGGTGTCGCGCATGGATGCGCGGCCGGGGGTGAGTTCGATGACGTTGGCATTGTTGATCGTCGGGATTTTCGCCGTCGTGGCGGGGCTCCTTGCGATCCTGTTTGGCTACACAGTCAGGGATTTCAGTCTCGGCAGCACCCTCATAATCTCCGGCACCATTGGCGTCTGCTCCGGAATGCTACTGGCCGGCCTCCACCTGGTGGTCATGGAACTGAAGGGCATCGCCCGCCGGCTGGCCGGATCGGCCGCGCCGGCCGAGGTTCGGGTCAGGCCGGTGCTGCCGGGCCTCGCGATGCCTGGCGCGCCAGTGTCCGAGCCGTCCCCGGCGCCGGGGATGAAAATCGAGCCAACGCCGCCATCACCGGCCGCAGGTCCGCCGCCGTGGCAGAGTGAGGCCGCCGCGCGCGAGCGGCCGCGCGTCGAGCCGCCGCCGGAGCCGGACGCCCCAACGTCCCCTGAAGCGCCGCGCCGTCGCAACCTGCTGTTCGCCTCGACCTCCCGCAAGGAGCGCGAGCGCGCGGAGGCGAAGGCGACCGACGGCTTGCCGCCGCTGCCTCATGAAGAGCCCGGGAAGCCTGCCGCCCCGGATAGTCCGCCCGCGAGCTTCGACGATGCCTGGCCGATGCCGGACCGTACGCGGCCACCGGAACCGCCGCCCGCCGCGCGTCGCCCGCCGCCGCCTGCACCCGAACCGGCGCCGGCCGTCGAGCAGGCGCCCGTGACCGTGCTCAAATCGGGTATCGTCGATGGCATGGCCTATTCGCTCTATTCCGACGGCTCGATCGAAGCGCAGATGCCGGAAGGCATGATGCGGTTCGCTTCGATCGACGAACTGCGCGCTCATCTCGACCAGCGGTCCTGAGACCTGCTGCCTCCAAGTAGAGCGCCATCGTTCTTGTCACTTCGTCGGTAATCAGCTCAGATTCATCTGTCGTTTTACCTCAGCCGAACGTATTGTTGACACGGAATACTTTGGCGTCGTCAATCCGGCGAGACGCAAGGTCAGGGAAAGGTCGGGCCCATGTCGGAGGCCGGGGCTAAGAATTTCATCGAGCTGACGGCGAGCATCGTGTCCGCCTATGTCGGTAACAATCCGACGCCGGCAGCCGAGATCCCGAACCTGATCAGCCAGGTGCACGGCGCCTTGGTGCGCGTCTCGTCAGGCCGCACCGAGGCCGCGCCGCTCGAGCCGGCGAAGCCTGCGGTCTCGCTGAAGAAGTCGATCGCGCCGGACTATCTGGTCTGTCTGGAAGATGGCAAGCGCTTCAAGTCGCTGAAGCGCCATCTGCGCACCCGGTACAACATGACGCCGGAGCAATATCGCGAAAAATGGGGCCTGCCGGCCGACTATCCCATGGTCGCGCCGAACTATGCGGTCGCGCGCTCGCAACTGGCGAAGCAGATGGGACTGGGACAGCAGCAGCGGAAGCGGAAGTAGAGCCGCTATAGCTTACAACACACTCCGCCCTCATCCTGAGGAGCCCGCAAAAGCGGGCGTCTCGAAGGATGGCTGCGCGCGAGATCTGGCCTACGAGGCCTCCGCGAGCGCCTCTTTCGCGTCGGTCTTGATACGTTCGATCATCGAGCGCAGGCCGTTGGATCGCTGCGGCGTCAGATGATCGCGAAAGCCGAACTCGTCGAACACCGCGATCGCATCGGTCGCAAGGATCTCCTGCGGCGTGCGGCCGGAGTAAAGCGAGAGCACGATCGCGACCAGGCCGCGCACGATGTGGGCGTCACTGTCGCCGCGATATTTCAGGATCGGCGCGCCGCCATCGCGATCGAGCAATTTCTGGAGCCAGACCTGGCTGACGCAGCCATTCACCTTGTTAGCCGCGGAGTGCTCAGCCTCGGGCATCGGTTCCAGGGTGCGGCCGAGTTCGATGACGTACCGATAGCGGTCGTCCCATTCGTCCAGAAGCTCGAAATTGTCCCTGATTTCGTCGATCGTCGTCATGCTGGCCCGTGTTCCCGTTCAGGCCAATATAAGGATGCGAGTGCGGGAAATCGATAGGGTTGGGCGCAAATGGCTATCGGATTGCATTCGGCTGGTCGTCTGTTTCACCTCTCCCCAGCGGGGAGAGGTCGGATTGCGAAGCAATCCGGGTGAGGGGCCGCAGCATTCGGTGAGGCCGTAACCCCTCACCCGGATCGCACCTTACGATGCGATCCGACCTCTCCCTTCGGGAGAGGTGAACCAGCGAACACTCATCTCAGTTCGCAGGCGCCTGGCCGTGCCATTCCAGCGCGAGGTCGTCCTGGGACAGGGTGTCGCGCGGCGCCTCGCTCGCAGCAGTGTCGCCTTCGCCGGCCAGCGCGATCGAGCCGGTGTGATCGGGCGCCTTCTTGTCGGTCTTCTCGAGCTGCTCCTTCTTGTCGTTGATGATCTGGTAGATCTTGCGCGCACCGTCCTGTGCGCGCTGGCCGATGATGGTCGCGGCCTGTCCGCCGACCTCGCAGGCCGCCGGCTGGCGCTTGCAGAACTGGCTCACGTCGGAGACGGCCGCGGTCGCAGCCTGCACCGCATCGGCGGCGCCGATCTGCGGCAGCTTCTCCGATTCGGGCGTCTTGTCCCGCGGCAGGAGCACCAGCACCAGCCCGAGCCAGAATGTGATGCGGAGCAGAAAGCGCATCTTGCGACCTGTATGTTAGATCCCGCCGCGGCGATGCCCGCGAGGCGTCGGACCTAGCAACTCTCGATAAATCGCAAGTGATTGCCTTCCGCTTAATTCGCGGAAAACTTGCGCAAAAATCTTCGCAAAGCCCGGTCTCGTAAATTTTCGGTTGACGCCGGAGCCCCGTGATTCCGCCGGCCCGCTTGTCCACCAATTCGAAACCATGCGAGGGACGGTGAAACCCTGTGTTCACCATCCCCGATGATGACGTGGTCAAATCGCCTAAAAATCTCCGCGATGACACGGTGTTCGGCGGCGGCCCGCATCGCCTTAGCACTCGTTTAAGGTCGCTCTGACACGGTGGCTCAACGATAAGGAGGCGTTCCGGCGCGTCTTCTCGACGAGTGAGCCGAAGCGCGAGACCCGTGACAGTTTTGAGTATCATCCGCGATTGTCTCGATGCGCTGCTGCATCCCTCCGCGCGTTACGACGCGCTGACACGAGCGCGCCATCGTGCCTTCATGGCGCCGCGGCTGCTCGGCAGCCTGGCAGCCTTTGCCGCATTCCCGGTCTATCTCGCCCTGCGCGGCGCGCCGAGCGCGATCGAGGTCGCCGCCTTCGCGTGCCTGATCGCGCCCATTCTCTTGTCGTGGTTCCTGTCGCGCACCGGCCGCTATGAAGGCGCGCATGTGCTGTCGTCGTTGGCGCTTGCCGGCTTGATCATGGCGATTGCCGGCACCACCGGCGGCATCGAATCATGCGCCGCGATCTGGCTGGTCGTGGTTCCCCTGGAAGCCGCGCTGTCGGCCTCGCGCCGCGTCGCGGCCTTTGCCTCCCTGCTTGCGCTGTCCTGCGCAGGCGTCCTGATTCTTGGCAGCCAGCTCGGCTGGCTGCTGGCTGGAGACACCAGCGCCGCACAACGCGGCGTGCTGATGGCGTTCGGCGTCGCCTCGGCGACGCTCTATGCCGCGGGCCTCGCCTTCGGCGCGGAATCGCTCGCGCGCACCAGCGTGACGCTGCTGTCGCGTGAGGAAGAGCGCTATCGCCTGCTCGCGCTCAACACGAGCGACGTGATCTCCCGGCATCAGCGCAACGGCGCGGTGCAGTTCATCTCGCCGGCGGCGGAGGCGATGCTCGGCATGCCTGTCGCGCAGCTGCTCGGCCACGGCCTGTTCGACCGCGTCCATGTCGCCGATCGCCCGGCCTATCTCACCGCGCTCTCCGATGCCGCCCGCGGCGACGTGCGCACCGTCGAGTTCCGGCTGCGGCGAGAGCCTGTTGGCTCGGAACGTGGCCAGGTTGAGTTTCTCTGGGTCGAGATGCGCTGCCGGCCGCTCGATCAGGAGATGGGCCGCCAGGATCTTGACCGTGACCTCACGCGCGAGGCCGAAGTCGTCGGCGTGATGCGCGACGTCACCGATCGCAAGCTCGGCGAGCAGGCGCTCGATCAGGCCCGCAGCGCCACTGAGGCGGCCGATGCCGCCAAGACGCGCTTCCTCGCCACCATGAGCCACGAGCTGCGCACCCCACTCAACGCCATCATCGGCTTCTCCGAGATGATCGCGCAGGAGCAGACCCTGATGCTGGGTGCGGCCCAGCGCAGGGAATACGCTCAGCTCATCAACGATTCCGGCCAGCATCTGCTGTCGGTCGTCAACGGCATCCTCGACATGTCCAAGATGGAATCGGGCAATTTCGAGATTGCGTCGGAGCCGTTCGCGCCGCGCGCCTCGTTGATGCATTGCTGCAATCTGCTGTCGCTGAAGGCGCGGGAGAACGGCATCGACCTCATCACGGACGCGCCGCAGGACCTTCCCGTCATGACCGGCGATCCGCGCGCGTTCAAGCAGATCGTGCTCAATCTCGTCGCCAACGCCGTCAAGTTCACCGAGCGCGGCGGTCAGGTCACCGTTGTGGCCGCGGTGTCCGGCTCGCAGCTCACGCTGCGCATCAGCGACACCGGCGTCGGCATCGCGCCGGATGATCTCAAGCGCATCGGCGCGCCGTTCTTCCAGGCCGGCAAGACCTATCAGCGCCGTCATGAAGGAACGGGCCTCGGACTTTCGATCGTGAAGAGCCTTGTCGCGTTGCATCTCGGCGAATTGACGGTACAAAGCAGGCTCGGCGAGGGCACGTCCGTCACCGTCAAGCTGCCGCTCGTCTACGCGCCGCCGCAGGCCAAGACGTCGGAGAGCAGGATCGCGACGCTGACGCCGGTGCTGCGCCAGGAGCTTCAAGACCAGTCTCACGACCAACCCGCTCTGGTGAAGAAAAGTGCCTAAGAAATCTGCCAAGGACGAAGCCGCTCCGCGCCGCCGTGGCGCCAAGGCCGCGGTCATCGATGTCGAGACCGAGCGCAATCTTGCGCTGCGGATTCTGCTGCACAGTCCCAAGGATACGCTGGCCGGCCTCGTCGCCGTCGCCGCCATCGGCGCGATCGTTGCCAATGCGCTGTTCCTTCAGACCGGCCGGCATCCGGCGCCGATGTTCGGCACCGTGATCAATCTTCCCGCGCCGTCGTCCGTACCGCTGTCGAACCCCTTGCCGCGTCCGCGCCCCGTCGGCGCCGATACCTCGCCGCTCGAGCCGAGAGCGACGGAGTTCCGCGCCGAGCCCAAACCCACCGAGACAAAGGCTGCCGAGCGCGCTGCCGAGAAGGCCCCGGAGAAGGCGGTCGAGGCGACCGCATCGACGCCGCGCTCGGCCGATCCGATGACCAATCTGGTCAAGCAAACGATGTCGGCGCCGGCTTCCGTCGCCGTCGCGCGACCGCCGGCGCCAATTCCCGTGCAGCAGAGCCCGGCCGCGCGGCGTATCGCCGGCGTGCAGCGCGCGCTGTCCGAATACGGCTACGGGAATTTGAAGATCACGGGCGCGATGGGCGCAGAGACGCAGTCCGCGATCCAGAAATTCGAGCGCGAGCACAAGATGCAGGTGACGGGTCAGGTGTCCGAGCGCCTGCTGCGCGAACTCGCGGCCGCGATCGGCCATCCGGTCGAATGATCGCCACGCTTGCGCCGAGGCTGGAGCTTGAAGGATGGTGCTCATCCCGGCACTGGCCTATCCTAGTTCCATGCGCCTGAAATCAAACATATGGGTCTCAGCTTATCTGCGCCGGTGCCAGACCGAGGGCGTGTTCGGCGCCGTGCGCCGTCGCGGCGCCGAGGAGGCAGGCGCAGTGTTCGTGAAGGTGTCGCTGCTCGACGGCAATGCGATGCTTTACGTACCGGCGCCGCAGACTGTTTATGACGAGGGCCGGCCGATCGACCGCTTCTTCGTGCCACTTGCTCCGCAGCCGATGCCGGAGCCCGCGGTGGAGGAGCGCCTCACCAAGGAAATCCGTTTCGATCCGGACGCCTGGATCGTCGAGACCGAGGACCGCGCAGGGCGGCACTTCCTCGAATTGGCGAAGACCTAGCGGTCCGATCCGTCGGTGCCCGTCCGCACCGCAGGCGCGGAGCCGGGCTGCACGCCCGGCCGCGTCTGGCTTGCGCCCGCACGGGCGCGCTGGCGTTCGCTGTCATGCAGCGACGACTGGTATTTTGCGCGCGTGACCGCGAGCGTCGAGCCGCGCCAGGCCGCCAGCAGCACCAGCGCGGAGCGGTCGCCGAGACGGTCGTAGAGCCGCGACAGCCGGTAGACCATGTCCACGGACGTGCCGATCTCCGGCTTGAAGAACAGCAGGATGCGCTGGAAGTTGGAGCTCGGCATGTCGAGCGCGCGCGCGGCCACCGCGAGCGCTTCGCCGCCGGCATCGTCGACGATCTGGGCTGCCACGCGCGAGGGCAGGATCAGGCTGTCGCCGAGCTCGAGGGTGAAATTCTCGACATCGCCCGCGATCGCCGCCATCTCCAGGATCTGGATCGCGCGCTTGGCGCGCACGGTCGGGATGCGCGGCGCGGCCTTGAGCGGCGTCTGCGCCAGATTGTGCAGGATCATCGCGCGCTCGGACGCGCCGGCGCGGAAGAACATGTCATGGATCTCGGCCGCGTCTGTCGGTTGCATCGCCATGTTCGAGGCCATGCGCTGCTGGGCATCGGTCGGCGCGGGGACCGGGGCGGGCGGCGGGGGCGGTGCGGGAATTTCGCGGGCGAGCGGAACCCTGCGGCCTTCCTGAGCGGCCGAAAGGCCGAGCTTCTGCATGATCGGGGCAGGCGTCGAGGGATAGATCGCGAGCCGCGCCTTGACGGCGGCGCGCGTCGCATCGTCGACCTGGTCGATCAATCGTGTGGCGAGTTCGACGAATTGCCGCTGCTCGTCGTCGTTGTGGCTGCCGGCCTGGACATAGAGGTCGGTCAGCACGCGCAGCAGCGTCGGACGGATATCGACGCCCTCGCGACGGGAGAGGGACATCAGCCCGTCGAATCCGGGAAACAGCGACTTGGTCATGGAGAGATACGCGACCTGGGAAAGATACTCGCAGCGAGCCTATCGCAAGGTCCTTTAAAGCCTCGTTAAGGAAAACGAGGCGTGAAGTCGGACCGATAAGTTCAGGTGTTGTCGTGCCGCAACGGGACGCAGGGCCGCCCGTGAGGTTACGGTCCAAAAGGCGCGTTTACATCCCGTTAACCATGAACTGATCTTAATGACTGCATGTTGCACGACGCGTTTGGCCGCGGGGCAATTGATAGAGAGTTGATATGGGGACCATCATCGAATTTCCGGCCGGTCGCCGGGCAGGCTCGTCGGGGGATGCCACGCCGCGCACGGAAACGGGAACGATTCTGATCCTCCCGGTGATCCGCATCGAGCGCGAGAGCGACGAAACCAGCGGCGATCGCGGGCCGGAGCAGGGCACAGCGCCGGGGCGCCGTCGTCGTCGCCGCTAGCATCCGGCTTTTGCAATGCCGGATGCCATCCGCCAGATCCGGCCAGTCGTAACGGCCGTCCTGCTCGCACTCATCGGCGCGATGCTCGCCGGCTGCAGCGGCGGGGATTTCGGCCGCACCCGCGCCGACATGCGCAGCGACGACATGCATCGCTGGCTGGGCACGGAGGTCACCTCCAGCGTCGGTCTGAAGCCGTCGCAATTCCAGCTCACCGACGAAGAGCGCCAGCTTCGCGATCTCGCTTATCCCCTGATCGAGCCGCCACTGTCGCGGCCGGCCTGGAAGAGCGTTTTCGGCGACTACAAGGCCTTGCCGTCGCCGTGGCGGCAGAAGATCGTGTTCGACCGCACCATGTACGGACGCACGCTGATCGACGAGCCGCACCGCTCGCATTCCTCGCGCTATGCGCAGCTGATCGAGGACGTGCGCAACGACACCGCCCGCTTCGAGCCGTTCTTCGCTAGCGCGATTCGCGTCATCGACCTCGACAAGAAGCGCAATGCCAGCATGACGCGCGTCTCCGGGCTCTCGCCGCAGGAGAAGGAGGATGCGGTCGCGCGCATGCAGGAAAACTCGCTGATTATCCAGTGGGTGCAGCAATGCCTCGAGCAGCGCGTCTCGTCCTATCGTTGGGCGCTGGAGCGTCTGGTGATCCAGGCGCCCGACGGCATGGCCGCCGATGCCGACCGCCTGATCGGCGAGCTCGCAGCCCAGACCGCCAACCCGCCGGTCGCGGCGCAGCCGCCCTACGGCCGCGCGGTCATCTCGAAGGGCTGACCGCGCAAAGCCCGCCGTCTGTCGGGCAGGGCCATCTCACCCGCGACCAATAGGTGCGATCAGCCTGTGCCTGCCTACCGGTGCGATCCTTGGGACCTCATGCCCGGCGCCGCCAGCCCTATTGAGCGCCTCCGGGAACCACATTGATTGCGCTTGTCCTTCCGGGCCATATGGATAGGATCAGTTGCATAGGATCATTTCGTTTCTTCAAGTCATTTTACCAAAGGTCCTTCAAGATGAGCTTAGACGCAGCGCGTCCGTTTAAGAGCCGTCTGGACGTCACCCCGCGCCACCTGCTGGCACTTGCCATTCTGCTTGGATCGGTCGGCTCCGCAGCCGCGCTGACCAAGGAAGCGGCGCTCGAGAACTGCCGCATGACGGTCGGCAAGCCGATCGTGCATGCGTGCATGCAGGCGCAGGGAGGCCGCAAGGCCGGTGCCGATATCGAGGGCTGCCGTGCCAAGGCCTCGCCGCAAGTCAGGGCCTGTGTGATGGCGGCGCTCAACGCCGCCAACGGCCGGGCCAATGTCGCGGTCGACGTTCCAAAGGAGGCCGCGCCGAAGCTGGCTTCGGGCACGGCCTTGCCTAAGGATTTCGTCGCCCCGCCGCGCACCATTTCCGACATCACGGCTATTCTCGACGGTGAGAAGCCTGAGGAGAAGATGATTGCGGAACTGAAGGCGGACGCCGACGCGGCGCCGACAGGGAAGGAGTCCCGAGCGGAGCTTGCGCAGTTCTACTTCGATCGCGGCAATGCGCGCTCGCAGCTTGGCCGACTCGCCGAATCCGTCGCCGACGCCAACAAGGCCGTGGAAGTGGGACGCGGAGTCGTCAGCCCGCTCTTGCTGGGACGAATGATGCAGCTCCAGTCGCTGTCATATTCGCTCGCAGGCGATCCGAAGCGCGCGCTCGAGGTCATCCAGAGGCTGTTGCGCGAGTCGGCCAGCGCGCCGGGCGCGAAAGGAATGCAGTTCAACGCAAACCGCGCGATTGCGTCTTATCTCGTCCAGATGGGCGACATCGCGCAGGCCGAAGCCTATCTGCGCCGCAGCCTGACCGCAATCCAGGAAGCGCGCACCAGCGGACTGCCGGGCTGGCGCGCCTCGTATGCCAGGTTCGGTCAAAGCTGGGAGGGCGAAATCGAGATTTCCCGCGGCCTGGTCTTCGAGGCGCGGGGACAGTTCGCCGAAGCCGAGGCCGCCTATCGCACCGCGGAGCTGCGCAAGCGCGCCAGCAACAAGGCAACATTGGACTCGGACAGCCCTCCGGCTGAGACCCTTCTGCTGCAAGCCGTCGACATGACCATCCTGAATCAGGCGCGCATGAAGGCAAGGCAGGGACGGCTGGCCGAGGCGGAGGTCGACGCCCGCCGCGCGCTGCTGTCGCGCTTGAAGAACACAGGCAAGTACAATCCGGTGACGCCGCGTTTCGTGATGGGGCTTGCCAGCATCCTGGTCGATCAGGGCCGCTACGATGAGGCCGAGCAGCTCGGCCGTGTCGCGCTGGAGATCAACAAGACAGTGGGCGTGCCGGAAGATTCCTATTCGAGGGTGCAATTGCGCTCGCAACTGGCCGGCATTCTGACGCTGCAGCGCAAGAACGCCGAGGCCAACGAGATGTTCGCGACGATCGACAAGTCGATCGCCAATTGGGATCCGCAGCGTCGCCAGGTGTTCGAGCTCAATCCGTCGCGCATTCTCTCGCTCTACGCCTCCGGCCAGCTCGACGCCGGGATTGCCGCGGCCGAGCTATTGGTGAAGAAGCAGGTCGGACGCGTCGGCGAAAATCATTTCGACGCCGCCTCGGCGCGTGGCACGCTGGCGATCGGCCTGATGCGCGCGCGGCGCGATGCCGACGCCATCAGGGAATTCAAGGCCGCCATTCCGGTCATGATGGCCAGCGCCAACGAGAACGCCGACGACGAGAGCACGACCGTGGTGGCCGCGCGCAGCCAGCGTCTGCAGACAATCGTCGAGAGCTATCTGGTGCTGCTCGCCAGGGCCGAAGGAACCGGCAAGGAGATCGGCGAAGAGACGTTCAGCCTCGCCGACGCCGTCCGCGGTCGCTCGGTGCAGCAGGCGCTGGCGGCCTCGAGTGCGCGTGCGGCGGCAAAGGATCCTGCGCTCGCCAATCTCGTGCGCAAGGAGCAGGATCTGACCAAGCAGGTCAACGCCCAGCTCGGCACGCTCAATAATGTGCTGGCGCTTCCCTCGACCGAGCGCGACGAGAAGGGCGTACAGCAGATCCAGGCGTCGATCGCGGCGCTGCGCGGCGAGCGCGACAAAGCGCGCCAGGAGATCAAGCAGAAGTTTCCGACTTACGCCGACCTCGTCTCGCCCAAGCCGCCCAGCGTTGCCGAAATCCGCGCGACGCTCGCCGACAACGAAGCCATGCTGTCCTTCTATTTCGGCCAGAACGGCAGCTTCGTCTGGGCCGTGCCGAAGTCGGGGGCGGTAGCATTCGCCGCCGTCCAGGCGAAGATCGGCGATATCGAGACCAAGATTCGCAAGCTGCGTGAAGCGCTCGAGCCGCAGGCGGCGATGATCTCGGACATTCCGCCGTTCGATCTCAAGCTCGGCTACGAGCTGTACGAGCTGCTGCTGAAGCCGGTCGAGGGCGGGTGGAAGTCGGCCAAAAATCTGATCGTGGTGACCAACGGCGCGCTCGGCCTGTTGCCGCTCTCCCTGTTGCCGACGGCGTCGGCCGAGGTCGTCGCCGACGAGGATCCGCTGTTCATCGGTTACCGCAGGGTGCCGTGGCTGGCGCGGACCCATGCGGTATCGACAGTGCCGTCGGCCGCGGCCTTGCGCACGCTGCGCCAGCTCCCGCCGGGCAAGCCCGGACGCGGCGAGCTCGTGGCGTTCGGCGATCCCTATTTCAATGGCGATCAGCAGGCCGAAGCGGAAGGCGCACAAGACAAGATTCAGGTTGCCGATGCCGGCGGCAACGTGACGCGCGGCGTGCCGCTGAAGCGGCGCAACAGCCCCAAGCTGGAAGGAGTCGACAGCGCGGAGCTCGGTCTCCTCCCCCGGCTTCCCGACACCGCGGACGAGTTGAAGTCGATCGCGCTGGCGCTCCAGGCCGATCCCTCGAAGGTGCTGTTCCTCGGCAAGAGCGCGTCCGAGAGCGCCGTCAAGTCGATGAATCTTTCCGGCTTCCGCATTGTGGCCTTTGCCACCCACGGTCTCGTCCCCGGAGAGCTCAATGGATTGACCCAGCCGGCCCTCGCCTTGTCGTCCCCGGCAGTAACGGGCGAGGGCGGCGACGGACTCCTGACCATGGAGGAGATTCTCGGCCTCAAGCTCGATGCGGACTGGGTCATCCTGTCGGCCTGCAACACCGGGGCTGGCGCCGGTGCCGGCGCCGAGGCCGCATCCGGGCTCGGCCGCGCGTTCTTCTACGCCGGAACGCGCGCCCTGCTGGTGACGAACTGGTCGGTGCATTCACAGTCGGCGCGGCAACTGGTGACCGACCTGTTCAAGCGGCAGGCCGACGATCCGAAGCTGTCGCGCAGCGAAGCCCTGCGCCAGGCCGCAATGGCGCTCGTCGATGGTCCCGGCTATCTCAATAGCGATGGCAAGACCGAGTTTGCCTATGCGCATCCGCTGTTCTGGGCGCCATACACGATCATCGGCGATGGCGGTTTGCGTTGACGAACAGGTGAGGGGAAGGGTGCACGGAAATGAAGCCGAATGTCTTGCTGTGCCTCGTGACTGCAGGTTTGTTGTTCTCGGGCCCCTCGCGCGCGACGCAATTGATCACGGAAGAGGAAGCGAAACTGCCGCCTCCGAAGGGAGCGGTCGCTGTCGATCAGCGCGGCATCATGCGCGGTCCCAAAGTTGAGTTCGTCTCGCCGGGCGGCTCGGCGAGTTCGCCTCTACGGCTGGTATTGAAATTTCAGTCGTATGGCGGGGCAAAGATTGATCCGGACTCGGTCAAGGTGATCTTCCTCCGCACGCCGAATGTCGACCTGACCTCTCGGGTCCGGCCTTTCGTGCAGGCCGACGGCATCAACATGCAGGATGCGGAACTGCCGCCGGGCGAATACACGGTGCGCGTCGATATCAAGGACAGCGATGGCCGGCCCGGCACGACCATCTTTACCCTGAAGGTCGCACCCAAGTGACGTGCCCTTACTGCCGGTCCGGGAACGCGGAGGGTGCACTGGTTTGCGCTTCCTGCGGGCGCGACATTGCCGTTCCCGCCACGCTGATTGCGGAGCGGGACGATCTCCTGCGCAAGCGCGATGAACTGCGCGATGAGCTGAAGCGCGCCAGAGACGAGGTCGAGGCCTTCATGAAGCGGAGGCATGCGCGCTAGCGATGGAATGTCCATTCTGCGCCGAGACCATCAAGGACGAAGCCATCGCGTGCAAGCACTGTTCGCGCGACCTTCGCGTGGTACGGCCGACACTGCTCGAGATCGAAGAGATCGTCGCCGATCTGGACAAGCTCAGGCGGGATCTCGACCGGGTCAATGTCCGGCTCGAACGGTACAAGAACCCGCTGCGCTATTTCGGAACGCATGCGCTGCTCTACGTCGTCATTCCAGCGGTGCTGCTGACCGCGGCGCATGTCCTCGTGACCATCATTTTCAACCTGTCTCCGATCCCGCTTCGAATCGCATCGATTATCGTCCCGCTGCTGTTCGGTTTCGTCGCCTATCCCCTGCACAGGGTCTCGGCGATCGGAGCATTCCTGCTGGCGTTCCTGGGTGGAAGCGCCAGTATCCTGGCGATGCTGACGGTGACCGGCATCCACGATCATGTTCCTATCCTGCCGACGATCTGGATCGAATGGCGGGAAGTTTTCGAGTACGGCGCCAGCATCCTGCTCGCCTTCGTCTCGGGAAACATTTTGAGCGTCGTGATTTTCCAGGTCCTGCCGCGCGTGCTGACCCGGGGCGGAAAACCGAACGCGTTCGCCTTCCGCGTGGCGCGCCTGCTGGGACAGCATGTCGGTGAGGAACAACTGCGCCGCCGTGCCCGATTGATCCAGGACCTCATGCAGACGGTTGGGCCGTTGGTCGGCGTTGCTGCGACGGCCGTCGGCTCTATTTACGCCGGTTTGAAGGGCTTGCTCGGATAGCTGCCGGGACTCGCTCAGCGCCGGCGCTTGGTTCGACCGGGCTTGCGCCGCCCCGTCTGGAGCTTCGCAACAAGATCCTTCAGCGCATTCGCCAGCGGCACTGATGCTGGATAGGCAAGGCCGACCTCGCGCTTGACCCTGACTTCGATCTCGCGCACCGCGACGTCGGGATTGCCGCGGGCCACGCCCTCGGGGACGATGGCGATACCGACCCCGGCGGCGACCAGCGCCATGGCCCAGTCTTCCGATTGCGCGATCGCCGCGCTCTGCCTTCGTTGTGAAGTGCGGCCGAAGAATTCGCTTTGCTCGCAATGACAGCGGTCGATCAGCGGAGCATCGGCGAGGTCGGCGGCGCGAAGCCTCTCCTTCAGCGTCAGCGGATGCGACGGTGGCAGGGCCGCGACATAGCGCTCGCTCCAGAGCGCGACGAAGTGCTCGTCGGGGCGCAGCATGCTCTTCGAAATGATCCGCGCATCGGCGCGCTCGTCGCTGCCGACGAGACGGAGCGCGATGTCCGCGCGCGCCGTCAGCGGCTTGAGCAGCGCGATCGTTCGGGGCACGTCGAGCGTGCGCATCAGGCCCAGCGTCAGCGTGGTCTTCGTGCTCGGTTTCCGAAACAGGCTGCGCGCGGCGTCGGTCTCGTCGATGATGCGGCGGGCAAGCGTATGGAACTGCTCGGCCGAGGCTGTCGGCGCCACGCCCTTCTTGTGCCGGATGAACAGGATGGTGCCGAGTTCAGCCTCCAGATTGGCGATTGCCGTCGAAATCGACGGCTGCGACACGAAGCAGGCGCGCGCAGCGGCGGTCAGATTGCGTTCGCGGTAGACGGCGGCGAAGTAGCGGAGCTCGCGAATGTCCATAGGTTCATCCTAGAGATAATATCAATATTCGATATTCTACCTATGGATTGAACGACGACAAGAACGCCCTGCTCGCAACAGGCAGGGAAGCTCCATGAAAATCCACCATCTCAACACCGGCACGATGTGCCCCGGCGGCGTGCCCGACTTTCCCCACGCCGCGATCCACGTCCATCGCGCCGAATACGACATGGCGGTGCTGCGCAAGCCCGCGCCGCCGGAAGGGCGCTATGTTACCGGGCAGTGGAGCCATGGACCGAGCTGGAAGTTCTATGGCGAAGCCGGCGAGGACTGGTTCGGCTTCAAAGGCGTGCGCGCGCTCGGCGACAAGGAGGCGGACATCCTGATGATCCCGCTCGCCGGCCATACGCTCGGTCACTGCGGCATCGCGGTGCGATCAGGCGACAAATGGCTGCTGCATGCCGGCGACAGCTATTTCCATCACGGCCAGCTTGATCCATCGCCGCGCATGCCGCTGGTGCTCGGCCATTTCCAGCGCAAGGGCGACATGGACCGGGGCCGGCGGCTCGCCAACCAGGCGCGGTTGCGCGCGCTGAAGCTCGAGCGCGGCGACCGCGTCACGATCTTCAACAGCCATGATCCCGTGGATTACGAGCGCTGCCGGTGCGGCGCGCATTGAGACTGAAACCGAATCCCATCGAGCGTTTTGCCCGCAGGATTGGCTCCGGTGATTCCGGTTGAATGTGGCGCGGGACCGGACAGGATGGGCAGAGGACGATGCGAAGCTATCGCCCTTCGACCACCTCGCCGTCCTCCTTCACGAACCGGCCGACGGGATTGTCGAGGAGATCGACGACGGCTTCGGAGGGCCGGCACAATCGCACGCCCTTTGGCGTCACCACGATCGGACGGTTGATGAGGATGGGATGAGCGAGCATCTGATCGAGCAATTCGTCGTCCGTCCATTTCGGGTCGTCCAGGCCGAGCTCCTTGTAAGGCGTCCCCTTCTCCCGCAGCAGCGCGCGGACCGGGGTGCCCGCCGCTGCGATCAGTTGCTTGAGCGTTTGGCGCGAGGGCGGCGTCTTCAGATACTCGATGACGACGGGTTCGACGCCGCTCTGCCGGATCATCGCCAGCGTGTTGCGCGAGGTGCCGCAGTCCTGATTGTGATAGATCGTGACGCTCATCGAATTGTCTCCGTGATGGGTATGGGACCGCGCACCTGCGGTCGGCCGAGCAGCCAGTTCATCAACAGCATGCCGGCGAGCGCGCCACAAAGCTCCGCGATGATGAAGCCCGGCAGATCGGTGGGGCGAATACCCGCAAAGGTGTTCGTTAGGGATCTCGCGATCGCCACCGCCGAGTGCTTCGGCCGCAAGGCGCCGCGAGAGATCGAACTGGTCAGGCACGGCTTCGCTCTTTTCGTTTTGGGAAGCAGCAGGATTGCAGGCTTTCGACCACGGGATCGCAAACCTCCGGCCGTGCGCCGCAGCAATCGCGCAGCAGGAAAACCGCGACGTCGCGAAATTCGGCGAGATTGGCCCGGTAGATGATCGAGCGGCTGTGCCGCTCGGACGTTACGAGGCGCGCGCGTGTCAGGATCGCCAAATGCGCCGAGAGCGTATTCTGGGGCACTTCCAGGAGGCGGGCGAGATCGCCGGCCGCAAGGCCGTCAGGCTCGTGTCTCACCAGCGTCCGGAATCCCTCCAGACGGGTCGGCTGCGACAGCGCGGCGAGCGCAACCACGGCCTCTTCGGTTTCCATATATCCAGACTTATGGAATTAAGAGGGAGCGTCAATCCGGAATCGAACCAGCGTGGAGGCATCAATATTTCGAATATTCTAGAAGTAACGTTTGACAGTCGGCATGAAGCGGCGCAGCGTGCGGTCATGAAGATCGACGACGCAGCAGCACGTTTGGAAGCCTTGGGGAACCGGACGCGGCTCCAGATTTATCAGGCATTGGTCCGGGCAGGGCGCTCGGGCATGCCCGTCGGCCGCCTGCAGGACAAACTGAAAATCCCGGCGTCGACGCTGTCGCATCACATCAAGACGTTGGTCGCGGTCGGACTCGTCAGTCAGGTCCGTGAATCGACGACCCTGATCTGCCACGCGAACTTTGACGCGATGCGGGGCCTAGTCGACTTCCTGGCGTCAGAGTGCTGTGTCGAAGAGATCGGATGCAAGAATGCTCAAACGGCAGCCTGATTTTCTCGGCCCAATTCTTCGATTATTCTAGAAAGATGGGATAAGAAAAATGAATAAGACGATAGCCATCATCGGGGCGGGGCCGGTCGGCTTGGCAGCCGCCGCGCACGTGCTCGAACGCGGCATGTCGCCCATCGTGATCGAGGCCGGCCCCGAAGCCGGGCACGCGGTCCGTCAGTGGCAGCATGTCCAGCTGTTCTCGCCATGGGAATACAACATCGACAAGGCGGCGGCGCGCCTGCTCGCGCCGACCGGATGGAATTCGCCGGAGCCTCAGTCCTATCCGACTGGCGGTGAACTGATCGAGCGCTACCTCCAGCCGCTCGCGACGCGAACGCCGCTGCGGAAAACGATCCGGACCTCCAGCCGTGTCACGGCCATCAGCCGCGTTGGCTTCGACAAGGCGAAGACCAAGGAGCGGGAGCAGGCGCCGTTCGAAATCCGCTATCAGAACGGCAAGGGCGCCGAAACCTTGCGCGCTGATGCCGTCATCGACGCATCCGGCACGTGGTTCTCTCCAAATCCTGCCGGCGGCAACGGCTTGCCTGCGATCGGTGAGCGAGAGCGCGCTGACCGCATCGCCTATGGCATGCCGGATGTGCGAGGTGCCGATCGTGCCAGATATGCCGGGAAGACCGTGGCTGTGCTCGGGGCCGGCCATTCCGCCGTGGGAACGCTGATCGATCTCGTGCGGCTTGCGGGCGAGGTGCCCGGCACGCGGCCCGTCTGGCTGTTGCGCGGCACTGATCCCGCAAAAGCCTTTGGCGGCGGCAGCAATGACAAGCTTGCCGCGCGCGGCGAATTGGGCACCGCCTTCGCCGCGCTCGTGGCCGCCGGGAAAATCAGCGTCGAGACCGGATTCGGTGTCACTCACGTCTCGCAGGCCGAAGGTCGCCTCGAGATTTCCGCAGGCGCATGCTGCGGTGCGCGCAGCGTGGTCGCAGATGAGTTGATCGTTGCGACCGGTTTCCGTCCTGATCTTTCGTTCCTGTCCGAACTGCGGCTTCGGCTTGATCCGGCCATCGAGGCGCCGGTCGCGCTGGCGCCGTTGATCGACCCCAATGAACATAGTTGCGGAACGGTCCGCCCGCATGGCGCTCGCGAGCTCGCGCACGATGAGCCGGGCTTCTATCTTGCCGGCATGAAATCCTACGGTCGTGCTCCGACCTTCCTGATGGTGACGGGATACGAGCAGGTCCGTTCGATCGCCGCTAACATTGCGGGCGACAAGAAGGCCGCGGCACGGGTCGAGCTGGTGCTGCCGGAGACCGGCGTCTGCACGCGCGGCGGCGTGGAGTCAGGGGCCGGATGCTGCGGCGGCCCGGCGAAGCAGGAGCCGTCAGCCTGCTGCGCCGCGGATGAATCGGCCAGGAAGGCAGGCAACGCCGGGTGCGGTTGCTCGTGACCCAAGTCCCCGCGGGCTCGGCATGATCTCGCTTCCGTCCAGGGCGACAGATGCCCTCGCGCCGCTCGCACTCGGAGCGCATCGGTCACGAATGCTTGAGCGGGATCAAGGAATGTTTTCGTCGCCGGAATATGGTATTGAGGCAGCGCTTCGGTCCGAAAGGTAAGTCAATATCGATGCGGTTCGTCCGTACCATCCTGGCACTCGCAATCGCCATATCCCTGGCGATGCTGCCGGTTGCCGCGTCGGCTGCGGACCTTGCCATGTCGCCGGATGACATGCAGACGGCCATGCAGCAGACGGCCATGCAAATGGGTGGCGACGCCGATATGTCGATGGACGATTGTTGTCCGGACATGAAGGGAACGAGCTCCCATACCGGCACCTACAAGTGCGGGATGGGCTTCTGCTGCGTCGGCGGGATCATCGCGCTTGGCGACGTGCGGTCCGTCGCTTTCGGGTATTTCGCGATAGCGGCGAGCAGGCTGGCCATTCCCGCCGATCAGGTCGTCTCCTTCCGCGGCGGCAGTCCTCCCTTCCGACCTCCTCGCACCTGATCTCGCAAGCCTGAGACGCGAGCGGCATGCCTGCTCGCGACGACGACTGACGCGCGCGCCCCCGGGGCGCCGCGGCTGAGATCAATCTATGAGGACAGGACAATGCTTTCCAAAGTCAGCACCGCGGCTCTCGCCGCCACCCTTTCGCTTGCCGCGTCGGCCGCCATCGCGGGCGCCGGCGACTACACCTTCGAGCCCGTCAATCCGCAGATGAAGAAGGGCGGCGACGTCATGCTCGCCGTTCGCTTGACCAACAAGCAGACCGGCAAGCCGGTGCCGGACGCGGTCATCTTCAAGACCCGCGTCGACATGGCTCCGGACGGGATGGCCGAGATGGAGTCGGCGGTTGCCCCGCTGCCGTCGAAGGAGCCGGGCGTGTACGCTTTCAAGACGGACCTGCCGATGGCCGGCCGCTACCAGATGACGCTATCTGCGAAGGTGCAGGGCGAACCGGAGACGGTCACCGGCAAGGTGATCGTCACGGCGACCAAGTGAGCGTTCGGGCGCCGCCCGGCGGCGCTCGATATTTTCCTTTTCCATTCATTCGGACGCGCTCTCCGGGTCCGCGGATACACGCCATGAAAATGCTGCGTCTTCTGACGGCTCTTGCGCTGGGCGGCGGCCTGGTCCTGGGCGCCTCCTCGTATTCGAAGGGCCCGCGCCAGCCCGCGCTGGCCGGGTTCGCCCCGGCTGCGGCAGCCGCGGACCGAACTCCGCTCTATTATCGCGATCCGACCGGCGCGCCGCTCTGGTCCGCGGGTCCGAAGAAGGACGAGCGCGGGCGGGACTATCTGCCGGTCTTCGACGACGATGGAGCGGCCGCCGGGCCGGCGACGCCGAAGAGGCAGGCGGCTTCCTCGCGAAAAATTCTCTACTACCGCAATCCCATGGGGCTGCCGGACACCTCGCCCGCGCCGAAGAAGGACGCCATGGGGATGGACTATGTTCCGGTCTACGAAGGCGATGACACCGACGACGGCACGGTGAAGCTTTCGCCCGGCAAGATCCAGCGCACCGGCGTGAAGTCGGAGCCGGTCGGCAGGCGCGCGATCCGCGTCGCCGTCAAGGCGCCCGGCACGATCCAGCTGGACGAGCGCCGCGTGTCGGTGATCGCGATGCGCGCCGAAAGCTTCGTGCAGAAGGTCGCCGACGTGACCACCGGCACGCGCGTGAAGGCCGGCCAGCCTCTGATGGAGATCTACAGCTCGGCGGTCGTTTCCGCGGCGGCGGAATATCTCGCCACGATCAGCTCCAAAACGGTCGGCGGTCTCGAGATCTACGGCCGGGGTTCGCGGCAGCGCCTGGTCAATCTCGACGTGCCGGAGCCGGTCATCGCGGAGATGGAGAGGACGCGGACCGCGCTCGTCACCATACGCTGGTCGGCGCCGCGCGACGGTGTCGTGCTCGAACGCAACGCGATCGAAGGCATGCGCGCCAATCCCGGCGATGTGCTGTTCCGCATCGCGGACACCTCGGTCGTCTGGGCTCTGGCCGACGTGGCCGAGCGTGATCTCGGGAATATCGCCATCGGTCAGTCCGTCGCAGTCCGTGCGCGCAGCTTCCCCGGCCGAACCTTCGCGGGACAGATCGCCGTCATCTATCCGCAGGTGAACCGCGACACCCGAACCGTTCGTGTCCGGATCGAGCTTGCCAATCCGGACGCGATATTGTTGCCGGACATGTACGTCGATGCCGACATCGACACGGCCGATTCTAGCCCGGTCCTGGTGGTGCCCGACAGCTCCGTGCTCGACACCGGCAGCCGGCAGGCCGTCCTCGTCGACAGGGGAGAAGGGCGCTTCGAGCCGAGGGAGGTGAAGCTCGGGCGCCGCGGCGGCGGCTATATCGAGGTGCGGGACGGACTTACGGACGGTGAGGCGGTGGTCACCTCCGCCAACTTCCTGATCGATGCGGAAAGCAACCTGAAGGCGGCGCTGAAGGGCTTCGCCGAGGGGGCGCCCCGAGCCGCCGAGGCCGGCTCCGGTACGCCGACCGGAGATCACAGATGATTGCTCGCATCATCGCCTGGTCGGCGCGCAATTTGCTGCTGGTGCTGTTCGGCACCGGCTTTGCCGCTGCTGCCGGCCTCTATGCGCTGGTCCACCTTCCGCTTGATGCCATCCCCGACCTTTCGGACACGCAGGTCATCGTCTACACCGAGTATTCCGGCCAGGCCCCGCAGGTGATCGAGGATCAAGTCACCTATCCGCTGACGACGGCCATGCTGACCGTGCCGAAATCGAAGGTCGTGCGCGGCTTCTCGTTCTTTGGAGTGTCGTTCGTCTATGTCATCTTCGAGGACGGCACCGACATCTATTGGGCGCGCTCGCGCGTCATGGAGTTTCTCAACGGCGCGGCCTCGCGGCTTCCCGCCGGCGTCACGCCGACCATCGGACCCGACGCAACCGGCGTCGGCTGGGTCTATCAATACGCGGTGATGTCCAGGGAATTGAGCCTGGCGGACACACGCACGATCCAGGACTGGAATCTGAAGTTCGCGTTGGCCAAGGCCGAAGGCGTCGCCGAGGTCGCCAGCATCGGCGGCTTCGTCAAGCAGTACAACGTGGTCCTTGACCCGCAGCGGATGCGCGACCGCGGCATCAGCATGCAGAAGATCCGGGAGGCCATCCGCGCCAGCAACGCCGACGTCGGCGGCCGCACCGTCGAGCTCTCCGAGTTCGAATACGTCATCCGCGGCAAGGGTTACATCAAGAGCATCAACGATCTCGGCAACATCGTGCTGAAGACCAGCAACGGCACGCCGGTGCTGCTGCGGGACGTTGCCAATGTCGAGCTCGGCCCGGACGAGCGACGCGGAATCGCCGAATTGAACGGGGAGGGCGAGGTTGCGAGCGGAATCGTGCTGCAGCGCTTTGGCGTCAATGCGCTCGACGTGATCGCAAGCGTCAAGAAGCGCTTCGACGAAATCGCGAGCAGCCTGCCGAAATCGGTCGAGATAGTCCCGGTCTACGATCGTTCCAACCTGATCTACGCGGCGATCGACACGCTCAAGGATACCTTGTTCGAGGAGAGCATTGTCGTCGCATTGGTCTGCATCGTGTTCCTGCTGCACGTCCGTAGCGCGCTGGTGGCGATTCTCATGTTGCCGGTGGGCGTACTGATGGCATTTGGTGCCATGAAGCTGCTGGGGCTGGGCTCCAACATCATGAGCCTCGGGGGCATCGCCATCGCGATCGGCGCGATGGTGGATGCCGCGATCGTCATGATCGAGAACGCGCATAAACATCTCCAACGCGCCAAGCCCGGTCAATCGCGCGTGCAGATCCTGATCCACGCCGCATCCGAGGTCGGGCCTGCGCTGTTCTTCAGCTTGCTGATCATCACCGTATCGTTCATGCCGATCTTCACGCTGGAATCGCAGGAGGGAAGGCTGTTCAGCCCCCTGGCGTTCACGAAGACGTTTTCGATGGCCGCAGCGGCGCTTCTTTCGGTGACACTTGTGCCGGCGCTGATGGTGATCTTCGTCCGCGGCCGCATCGTCCCGGAGAGCAGGAACGTCATCAACCGTTTCCTGATCTGGATCTACCGACCGGTGATCAAGGGCGTGCTGCGCGCCAAGACGCTGGTGATCCTGGCCTGCCTCGCAATCCTCGCCGTCACGATTTGGCCCGCACGCCAGCTCGGCACGGAGTTCATGCCGACCTTGAACGAGGGCACGCTTCTCTACATGCCGACGACGCTGCCCGGCATCTCGGTCACCAAGGCCGCCGAACTCATGCAGACACAGGACCGGATCATCAAGTCCTTTCCCGAGGTCGCCTCGGTCTACGGCAAGGCCGGGCGGGCGGCGACCGCGACCGACCCGGCGCCGACCGAGATGTTCGAGACGGTCGTCAATTTGAAGCCGAAGGCGCAGTGGCGCCCCGGCGTCACCATCGACGGCCTCATCGCGGAGATGGACAAGGCGCTGCAGTTTCCGGGCGTCTCCAACGCCTGGACCATGCCGATCAAGGCACGCA
Source organism: Bradyrhizobium sp. 139 (assembly GCF_023074175.1). Taxonomy (GTDB): domain Bacteria; phylum Pseudomonadota; class Alphaproteobacteria; order Rhizobiales; family Xanthobacteraceae; genus Bradyrhizobium. Next base: position 396,804 of record NZ_JADPKS010000008.1, on the reverse strand, counting down.
TCGACATGCTGTCGACCGGCATCCGCACGCCGGTCGGCGTCAAGGTCATGGGCACGGAGCTCGTCGAGATCGACCGGTTGGCAAAGCAGATCGAACGCGTGATCAAGGCCGTGGCCGGCACCTCGTCGGCCTATGCCGAACGGGGCATCGGCGGTTACTATCTCGAGATCGTCCCGGATCGCGAGGCGCTCGCCCGCTACGGCATCCTGATCCAGGATGTCCAGGACACCATTGCGGCCGCCCTCGGTGGTCAGACGGTCACCACGACCGTGGAAGGCCGCCAGCGCTTCACGGTGAACATGCGCTACCCGCGCGATCTCCGCGACAATCCCAGCGCCATCGCCAACGACATCCTGGTGCCGATGCCGGCGGGCGGCGCCGTGCCCCTCGGCGAAGTGGCCAGGATCGAGCCTGCGCGCGGACCAACGTCGATCCGGACGGAGAACGGCCAGCTCGCGACTTACATCTATGTCGATATCCGGGATCGCGACATCGGAAGCTACGTCACCGATGCGCAACGCGCCGTGACGGAGAGCATTCAGTTTCCGACCGGCTACTACGTCGTCTGGAGCGGCCAGTACGAATATTTGCAGCGCGCGGCTGCCCGCCTGAGGATCGTTGTGCCGGCGACGCTGCTCATCATCTTCCTGCTGCTGTACCTCAATTTCAGGTCGGTGACGGACACGATGATCGTCATGCTGTCGCTGCCGTTCGCGCTGGTCGGCGGCCTCTGGCTGATGTGGTGGCTCGGATTCAACCTGTCTGTCGCGGTGGCCGTCGGCTTCATCGCGCTTGCCGGCGTCGCCGCCGAGACCGGCGTCGTGATGCTGATCTACCTCAACCAGGCGCTTGCGGAGATCAGGGCGCGCCGCGCCGCCGAGGGTTGGACATTGAGCCGGACCGACCTCCGCGAGGCCATCATGGAGGGTGCTGTCGAGCGCGTCCGGCCGAAGATGATGACCGTGGTTGCCATCATGGCGGGACTGCTGCCGATCATGTGGAGCAACGGTGCCGGCTCCGAGATCATGCAGCGGATCGCGGTGCCGATGATCGGCGGCATGATCTCGTCGACCCTGCTCACGCTGATCGTGATCCCGGCGATCTTCGGCCTGGTCAAAGGCTTCCGGTTGCCTCCTGTGGGCAAACCACGATTGCCGGCGAGGTCGAAGGCGGTCGTCACGAAATTGCGAATCCCGGAGCCTGCCAAATGAGGTGAGCCAATGATGCACGACATGATGCAGGGAATGATGGGCTACATGGGCCTTACGGCCGCCCTGATCGTCATCGTTCTGGTGTTGGGGGCGGCAGCGTTGATCAAATACCCGTTCTTCTCAGGCCGAGGAGATTGATCATGCATCGCATTCTACTTGTGGCGCTCGCTGCTGTCCTCGTCTCCCCACCGGCTCGCGCGCAGCAGGACAGCGTGGCTCGCGGGGAGCAGGATTTTCGGGCCTGTGCAGCATGTCACTCGCTTGAGCCCGACCGCAACATGACGGGGCCAAGTCTTGCAAACCTCTGGAGAAGGAAGGCCGGAAGCTTGCCGAGTTTCGACCGCTACTCCGACGCGCTGAAAGCTTCGGGGATCATTTGGGATGACCGCTCGCTGGACGCCTGGTTGACCGATCCGGCGCGCATGGTGCCGGACAATGCCATGCCGTTCGAGGGTATCAAAAATGCTCGCACGCGCGCCGATTTGCTCGCCTTCCTGAAGGAGGCAACCAAGCCAGGCGCAGCGCCAGGGCAAACGGCCCAAGGCATGGGCGGCATGATGGGCGGAATGATGGGAGGTGGGCTCGTTCCGAACCTGAAGAGCCTTCAGCCTTCCGAGCGGGTGACGAGCATTGCCCACTGCCGGGACACGTATCGCGTTACCACGGCCGACGGCAAGACGCGCGCGTTTTGGGAACGCAATCTCCGGATCAAGACGGACACCAGCAAGGACGGCCCGGAGAGCGGGACACCGGCTATCGTCCCGGCGGGAATGATGGGCGATCGCGCCGACGTGATCTTCGCTGCCCCCGAGGAGATCAGCAGAATGATTGAACCCCGATGCTGACCGCTCAGCCGCTACCGTCTCGCCGTACATCTTCGCGGTGGCTTGCTGTCGAGCTCAGCACGCGTGTCTTGCCCTGATGGATCGGATCGAGCCAGACGAACGCGCCGTCGACCGCGAGCAACTGCTGCACAGCGCTTGGACCGAGGCCTCACGGGGAGTCTGCTTTGTCCCCACGTGAGGGACCTCAATGAGGCCACCCACAAGTTTCAAGATGGTGGCGGCGCGGTTCCGTTCGGACAGTGAACTCTTCGTGACGCTCGAGCAGTGACGGTTGACAGCTCCGCGCTCGGGGCTTTCTATCTGGGTACGGGGAAGTGCGATCTCCTCGCGAGGCGACATGCCCAAGAATCGCGTCCTGATCACCAAGGGCGCAGCATGTCATCATACATCTCGATTTCATCCCACAGATTGTCTCGCCTTATCGGCACGCCGGCGGCGCCGATGCTCATCGGCGTGCGCATCGATGCCGGCGTCCTGCTGCGCCTCGTAGAGGGGCAAGTTCGCGAAACGGGGTTCACCTGGGGCAGGGATACGACCAGGAGAACGAAGATGCGAACGAACATGCGAACGCGGACAATCTTTCACACGGTCCTGCTTCTGGCGCTCGCGGGCGGGCCGTCGCGTGCACAGGCGCTGACTCAAGAGGAACTGGCCGCCAGGATCCAGGCGGCCGGCTACTCGCAGGTCAGCGACATCAAGTCGACTGCCGAGGGCACGACCGCCAAGGCCGTGAAGAACGGCAAGAACGTGCGGCTGGTCGTCGACAGCAGCGGCCAGATCAAAGAGCAGAAGTGAGACCCTGACGGCTGGACAGCCCGGAACTCAAGCTCAAGGGAGCAGATCCATGCGAAAGACAATCTCGGTGCTGATCGGCATCGGCGCCTGCTTATTCGCGACCGCTCACGCGCAAGATGCCGATTGGCAGAAGGTCGACGAGACACTGGGCCGAAAGGCGGCCGTCACGGGCGATGTCCATCGCTACGGCTTTCCGCGCACCGACCTGACGGTGACGCGTGACGGCGTGACCATCAAGCCGGCGCTCGCGCTTGGCGGCTGGGTCGCGTTCAAGCCCGCGCATGGCGGCGTCATGGCGATGGGCGACCTGGTGCTGCTGGAGCCGGAAATCAACCCGGTGATGCTGAAGATGATCGGGAGCGGGCTCGAGATCACCGCCGTCCACAATCATCTGCTCGGCGCCAGCCCGGCGACGTTCTACATGCATGTTGCCGGGCACGGCGATCCGATCAAGATCGCGACGGCGATCCGGGACGCGCTTGCCGAGAGCAAGACGCCGCTGTCTGCAGTTCCTGCAGCGGCCCCTCCGCCTGCCGTCGATCTCGACACCGCGCAACTCGATCGGATCATCGGCGTCAAGGGGCAGGCCAACGGCGGCGTCTATCAGTTCAACGTTCCCCGCCGCGATCCGGTGACCGAAGAAGGGATGCAGTTGAGCCCCGTCGGTCCGCTGGGCGTCGCAACCGCCATCAACTTTCAACCGACCGGCGGCGGCAAGGCGGCCATCACCGGCGATTTCGTAATGACCAGCGGCGAGGTGAACCCCGTGATCAAGGTGCTGCGGACGCACGGCATCGAGGTGACGGCGCTGCACAGCCACATGCTGGATGAACAGCCGCGCCTCTTCTTCATGCACTTCTGGGCCAACGACGACGCAATCAAGCTTGCCACCGGCCTGCGTGCGGCGCTCGACAAGACGGCGAGTACGAAAGGCTGACGCGGATGCCGTCCTGCTGACAGGACTCTGTCAGCAGGGCGCCGCCGTGCGGTCCATGAGCACGACCTTGCCTCAAGAAAGGGTCTGCTTCGGGTCAGAAGCGGTCCTCAGTGGGCGTCGCGGTGACGACTCCGCTACGGACCCCAAGCGGAAAGCTGTAGCCCCGCTTCTTTGCGAAACAACCCGAGACGATCAGGGGGCGGCAACTGCAACCGTTTCTTCGATTATCTTCGGCTGTCCACCTTCGCTAGTAAGGATGGATGAGTAATAACCGTGAAAAGAACGATCACCTACCTTGGCCTGCCATGTTCCCGCGTTGAAAACTAAGGTGCCCTCGGGACGAGAGATGGTTCTTTGAACCGAATAATCATGCAGTCCGAGCTTGAGGGCGTCGCTGAAACTCCGGCGAATGGCGTCCCGCCCCTGGAAGATGCCGCTGGGCGTTACCCGCACAGCGTTTTCTGCAAATGTCGCGGCCATAGCATCCAGATCGCCGCGATTGTAAGCTTCTGAAAAATGCTTGTGCATCTTGTCCATGGCAGCATCACTGAGCGTGTCTCCCGCAATCGAGTTGCGCGGAATGGCAAGCACCAAGCAAACAAGAATGGTCGCTAACTTCGGTGCCATGTTCCCTCCATTTCCTAACTGTTGTCGATTGATAACGCTCTCTGTTACGCCAGAGTATGGAAAGCAGCGAGGTGTGACAAAAACGGAGGCAAGAGGGCTGAAAGCAACATACCCAGGAACCTCCGGAAACAGTCGATGGCGCATTTTCCTCGGTTGGATTTTCCAGCTAGGGAGTTCGCTTGCGCGCCAGTGGCGTCGCGATCTCGCGCGTACATTCAACGAAGAGGCGCTGCGCCGGATTGGGCGTTCGGCCCTTGATCGTAATGATTCCGATCGGCCACATCCGAGCTGGCATTTCGACGGGCAGAACCTTCAGTGACAGCCGTTTGGCGCTGAAATGCAGCATGCTGGCCGGAAGGAAGCTCAGGAAGCGCTCCGATGTAAGCAAGGCCGTCTGCATCAGGATCGAGTACACGGTCACACTCGCGCGTGGCACTTCGAGGCCCGAAGCATGAAATGCCGCCGCAATCCAGCCGCCCGGAAAGCTCTCGCGGGGCGGCAGGCACCAACGCTCGTTGATCAGTTCAGCGAGGCGGATTTTACGCCGCCGCGCCCATAAATTATTCAGGCCGGCGACGACAACGCCGCTTTCATGCAGCAGCACCTCCACATCAGTATCGGCGGCTGGTGTCGGAGTGGGCACACGTCCGATCATGAGGTCGATGTCGTGGTTGCGCAGGTGGCGGTCCAGCAACTCCGGCGGCTCGCCCTCGATAATACGAACCGCGAGGCGTGGATATTGCTGGGAAAGCCGGTTGATAATGGTCGGCAGGAGACCCGCCATCACCGGTTCCGTACTGCCGATGCGCAATTCACCCATCGTGGGATCAGCCAGCGATTGCAGCTCGACCACACTGCTGCGCAAATCGTTGCAGAGAGCAATGCTGCGCTTGAGCAGAGCCTTGCCGTAGAGGGTGGGCTCGATGCCGGCGCGACTGCGCTCAAGCAGCTGAAGGCCGAGGGTCTGCTCCAGGCTTGCGATCATCTTGGAGATAACAGGCTGTGAAATGGCGAGATGCTCGGCCGCCTTGGCCATGCTGCCGTATTCCACGACGGCGATGAAGACATTCAGCTGCCGCAGCTTGATCCGCCGACTGATCTGGGACGCGTCGAGCATGCCGTCCCTTTCCGAAATGGAATAGAACGATCGAAAAACAGAACTTTTCTTATATAGGCGCACCGGACAAGCTGCAATTGACTTTGACCTCCACCGCCAAGCTTTGGAGCAGGCTCATGTCGAACAATGATCTGCCGCGTCGGACGTTTCTGCTGGGAAGCCTCGCAGGATTATTGTTACCCGGCCGCGCCGCCGCGCAACCTTATCCCTCGAAGGTAATTCGAATTGTGGTCCCAACCGGTGCCGGCACACCGCCTGACATCATCAGCCGTTTGGTCGCCGACGAACTTGCCATCAATGAAGGCTGGCGGCTCATCGTGGAAGATCGCCCGGGCGCATTGCAGACCATCGCCATGAACGACGTGGGCGGCCATGAGGCGGACGGATATACGCTGCTGACCATGAGCCTCCCGATGACGGTCACTCCGTCCCTGCTTCCCAAAGCGGAGATACGGCCTGACGTCGATTTTGATCCGGTCGTCAAGATATCGAGGTCCTATACCGTCCTGGTTACGACGCCCTCCCTGCAGGTGAATTCGCTCGCCGAGCTGGTCGCGTTGCTCAAGAATAAGCCGGGAAAGCTCAATTTCTCCTCGGCAGGATTCGGAACGCCCTCACACCTGATCGGCGAGATGTTCGCCCTCCAGGCTGGGGTGTGCGTCACGCACGTGCCTTATCAGCAGTTTCCTCAGGCGATCGGCGATCTGATCAGCGGCAACGTTCAATATATGTTTGTCACCACGCTTCCGGTCATTGACCTCATCTCCACTGGCAAGTTGCACGCTCTGGCCGTGACGGCCCCCACCCGGATCGCTGCCCTTAAGAATGTTCCATCGGTGGTCGAGGAAGGTTTTCCGGGTCTCGTCACCGCCGACTGGATCGGCTTTGCGGCCAAGCATGGGACGCCTGCGGAGATCACGTCGAAGCTCAACAAAGCCATCAACAGGGTTCTCGCTGAACCGAAAATCCAGATTTCGCTGGAAAAGATCGGAGCCGTACCGGTGGGCGGCACGGCCGCCGAATTCGGCGATGGAATTCGGACTGATGTTGCCCATTGGGCCAAGATCATCAAGGACGCGGATATTAAGCTGCCCCAATGAATCATCAATGGTCCAAAGCCCGGACGGGGCCCGCTGAAGCTCGAGCATTTGCGATCACGCCGCCGCAGATCGTCGGCCCGTTCTATCCCATCACGGAGTGCCCCGATTTAGCCTCCGATCTTGCGCGCCCAAGCGGCAGCACCGCCGAGGCACAGGGCCAGCTCATCTATGTCAGTGGTCGCGTGCTCGCCAGTTCGGGGGCCCCGGTGCCGCAAGCGCGTATCGATATCTGGCAGGCCAACGCTGCGGGCAAATATCGGCACCCGAGTGACACCAACCGGGCGCCGCTCGATCCCAATTTCAAAGGCTTTGCGCGCCTCACGACGGATACGTCGGGCCGCTACAGTTTTCGTACCATCAAGCCCGGTGCCTATCCGACGCCAGAAGGTGACATCAGGCCGCCGCACATTCACATGTCGGTTGAGGGCCGGTTCGATCGTCTGGTAACCCAGCTCTATTTCGCAGGCGAAGCCGAAAATCTGACAGACCGTTGGCTCAATGCGGCCCCGCATCCGGAACGGCTGATCATCACCTTGCAGGAGCCGGCTTCGCGTCTTGAAGGCTGCGCACTCGCGGCGCATTTCGACATTATTCTGGCCAGCGGATGACCCGATCAATTCCTTACGTGACTAGGTGATCGTCGCGCCGAGCACCGATCTTTTCACCGGTAGGCTGAGCGGACTTGCCGAAGTCGGCTGTGGGTCACAAGCGGTCCTCGACCGGATGCGCACTGCAGGTCGCTATGGGCCAAGCTCAGACTTCGGTGACGTGCGTAGCTCGCCTTTCCAAAGGTCTTCGATCACCAGTTTCGCTCTTCATCGCCCCGCCCCTATGCCGAGCGGCGCTCGCGCGCAGTCCGTCGCCTTTTCCCGCGACGCCCCGTGCGATCATCGATACGGAAGTTGGGCCGGGGTGGGAACTCCCTCGCCAGCGGTCGATCTATGAGATCATCAAGCGTGCGCTCCGGAACGGCTGCCGTCGGACGCTCCAAGGCGACCAGGAAGGTTCTGCCCGCCTCCGTGATACGCCACGCGCCTGGCTCTCGCGTGACCAGCTTCTGGACGAAAATGTTGATGGTTGATGGTGCCCGCTCTGCCAGAGCCTTCATCCGCTGCGACCACTCCGGGCCGCTCGAATAGTAGACGGCCAGATACTGCTTGACGGCATCGAGGCTGGCTCGACCGTCGGGCTGGCCATCCAAAATCTTGAGGATCGACACTGCCAAACTCACAGCACACCTGCCCCAACGCAACAAACTTAAAGTATCATACTGACTTACGCCGCATCCGAGAGCTGTCCAGAATGATCTTAGCCAAGGCTCACTTCCCGCTGCGACCTCAGCCGCGCCGGGTGGTTTTTTTCATCTGAATCAAAAGGGGCCGCCTTTCGGCGACCCCTGCCGGCCGCAATCTTGTTCGGGATGAAATACCAGCCCCGGCATCCACATCATACGGGGCCGAGCTTGATGCGCTATCTCGGAGAACTACTGAGTGTAGTGCTGACCTATTTTGAAGCCGCCAGCGTAAGTTTATTTCGGATTATGACGATTTTGGCGGCGGACGCGTTTAGGCTTGGTGATGGTTCGATCTTGGTGCAAGCCAAGTAGGCGCAGCAACATTGTGCGCCCAGCGATCGCATCCGCAGAGGATGCCCCACGTTCCAACCAACGCGGTGTCGGCTGTGGGTCAAAAGCGTCGGTCTAGCGCTCCACCGCAAACTTCCGGTCTACCCCTCTGAACCGACATGTAGCCGCATTGCCTCAACGGTAGCGATGGGCCATAAGCGGTCATCCTTTTGCGCAGGCGCAACAACGACCGATACGCGAGACGGCGGTGGGAAGCTTGCCGAGCTGCCGGCTTCCGACGCCACGTTGACAGCGGTCCGGATGTTCCGTCCAAGGATAAAATGGACAGTCCCGCTCGCAGGACCAAGCTCATTTGCGAGCCCACGTCACAGGCGAACGACCTTCTAATGATGCCTGACCGGAATCAGCGAAGGACCGTTCAGGTTAGCCGGCAGTATTTCGAAGAGCACGTGCACCATAGGTGCATCCGTCTTGTTGAAAACGGTGTGGTTTATATCGCCAGATTCAAAGAAGAAATCGCCTGGGCCGTAAACTACAGTCTTATCCGGCAAGACGTAAGTCATATAGCCGGAGGTGACTTGGCGGATGCCGGGGCCCTCGTGATTGTGCTCGCCCACATGTCCGCCGGGGGCAAGCGTCAACTCGGTGACTCTGAGCTTGTACTTTCCATTGATCTCCTTAAGGAATCCTTCAAGCGGCGCCTCGAACTTGATTTTGGCGATCAAGCCGTTGGTATCGACTTTGACTGGGCTTACGCCTACTTGCGCGCGCGCCTCGCCCGCCTGTCCAAGCAATGTCACGAACGGTGCCGTTGCGAGAGCCAGAAGAAAATCGCGTCTGATGGGTTTATCGTTTGGCATGATAAATCTCCTGTTGCCGCTAGTCGACGCCCATGGCAATCGAAGCCGCAGCGTAAACCGCTCGCCGGGCCCTAAGCTAGTGCGAAGACCGGACTACTTCCGCACCCCCGCGCGGCGTGATACGCTCAATCATGCACCGTTACGGCCAATATTGTCCCGTGGCGCGAGCGGCGGAAATCCTTGCCGACCGTTGGACCGTGCTCATCGTCCGCGAGCTGCTTGCCGACGTTAATCACTTCAACGAACTTGAGCGCGGTCTTCCTCACATGTCCCGTACACTGCTTGCGGGACGGCTGCGGCGGTTGCAGCAAGCCGGCGTGCTGGAACGGCGCGGTGCCTCACGGGGCAAGCAGACTGAATACCGACTGACATGCGCCGGGCGCGACCTGCAATCGATTATCGACCAATTTGGCGGATGGGGCGCGCGCTGGGCCTTCGGTGATCCGCGGCCGAACGAACTCGATCCCGTCGTCCTGCTGTGGTGGATGCGGCGCCGCGTGCGCTTCGAGGCCGTAGGGAAACGCCGCGTGGTGATCCAGTTCGACTTCGGTGGCGGGCCGAGGCAGCCCTATTGGCTTCTGATCGAGCGCGCGGACGTTTCGGTCTGTCTCAAGAACCCCGGCTTCGATATCGATGTGATCGTCTCGACGGACATCGTGGCGTTTTATAGAGTTTGGCTGGGGAGCATAAGCTTCTCCGAAGCCTTGCATAGGCAGCAGGTCCGGCTGGACGGGACGCCCGCCGACGTTCGAGCTTTCTCGGGTTGGTTTGCTTGGAGTCCGATGGCAGACACGGTACGGGCTGCGCTGGCCGACCGGCGGACTGCGTCGTCCAACGATCGTCATCCCAGGCTAGACTAGCCAAGAGGAGCACAGGCTGAAGCTGTTGCGTCGTTCGGTATGTCCGGGGGTGGGTGATAAGGTGTCCTTATTGGCGGCCGTCACTATGGTCCGCTGAGGGCCCACAAGCTGACGTCAGCAGTGTGAACGCGACACTGCCTTGCTGAGAAAGTGCTCACAGACGACCTCAGGATATTAGGGAGTTATTCCCTCGGATGCAGCGATCTCCGCGATCCCTCCAAAAAAGCGAGCACCGCAAGCTCGTCAGCTCGTCGCGAGGATCCGAGACGTCTTTAGCTTGCGCTGGCTCCGAACGCCGCAACCGCTGCTAAGCACAACAATGCACCAACCGCGCGGCTGAACCATTCCGCGCCCGGTGCCCATTTCTCTGCGATGACGTAGGCAGCAATGACCGCGATCCAAAGCAGATTCATGACGCCTGCGACGAACAGCAGCGCCATCAACGCCCAGCAGCAGCCGACGCAAAAAGCGCCATGGCGCAAGCCCTCACGCATCGCAATTGTAGCGCTCGACGGATTGAGCACCGCACCCCATGGCGAACGGCAGCGGGTGAGACAGGCGTGCTTCAATGGCGTGAATTGGAAAAGGCCAGCGGCGGCCAGCACAGCGGCACTTAAAGGCACGCTAACGCTTTCCATCATCGGCGAGACAAGAGCCGCCTTGAGCAGTGCCCGGTGCAAGAGAGTTGCGCCGACGCTGAATCCGCCCCACGCCATGAGATATCCCGCGATGAACCCCGCGGCATGCGCGGAGCCGCCGATACGGATAAGAACCACGATCACTGGCAGAACCGATGGCAGCATCATTGCCGCCATCATCACCGCCCACATCAGCAGCACGAGGCTGAGATCTGTCACGTCCCAGTCTACCATATGAGGCATGATCCACATGTCCATGCCGACATCCATGTGGCGCATGCCCCAATCCATGTAGACAAGGTACGTCCATGCCCCTCCGGTAAAGAGCCCGAGCAAGGCTCCCACCGGTAGACGGCGCCAAACCTCCATTGAACGTGGGCGAGGAATCTCAGGCCGAGCTAAAGGCGAAAGGCGCATAGAATCCATTCTTGCCGCTGATCTCCCACTGGAGATCAAAGTCTTTGTACGCGGTATGCGTCGATTTCGCGACCACGTGTGGAAAAGCTCTTCCTAGCAAGTTCTCGACACGGATCTCCTTGCCGCCGAACCCCTCGATCGCAGTGATGTCAGCATCTCCGATTCCAGCGATGGTCATCTTCCACTGCCGTCCTTGGCCCTCGAACGTGATTGGTACGAACTTGATGCCGAGCATTTCGGCGACCAACCGGGCCTGCGCCGCAAACGCACCGCCAGGCTTGAAGGAGAAGATCGCGCTCAGTGCCTCGCGCTGCTCCGGGCTTGCGCGCTCGTCGATGTAGAATGCCCCCCGCCAATTGCCTTTGGCAATATGGCCCGGCAAGAAGTTCATTCTCACCACATTCAGTCCATCGAGCGCGACATCGTCTTTCCGACCGGATTCGATATGGTAGCCAAGAAGGACCCCACACGTGCCGGGCGTCGGGGCATTACCGACGACGCAGGGACACATTGCTTCGCAATTGCAGGCTTCCATGAAAAGGCCTTTGACATTCCAAGTGCTCTTCTCCTCCGTCGCTTGCGCAACTCGGACAGGGCGCAGCGCGCTTAGAGCAGACGCAGCAGTTATTGAGCCAGCAATGTCGAGCAAACGGCGACGGGAGAATAGTGTCATCGTAACCTCCCCACGTATATTGATCCGCGTATTAGACGCGCTACCAAATATCAAAGGTTAGAGTCACTTGGCGTTGGTGACGGAGGGCAACTGAAGTGACCATAGTCCTGTGGCCGATCGCTGGATAGTAGTTTTCCCAGCGCCCTGAGAAGGCGATTCGGGCAGCAGCTTTGACTTGTTTTGCTAGGAGCAAATGTGATCCCGATGTGAGGACTGTTTTGGGTCAAAGGCGGCGGTCCGCACCGGAGGCGATGACTTCTGCTCTGCCCCTGACTCCAGACCTGCCTCTGCACTTCGCCAACCGACGCGATGGGCCAATAAGCGACATTGCACCCTGAAACAGCACGAGGACCAACATCAGCTTGCGCATTGCCACCTCCTCAATCCAGGAAGTCCTTGTCCAAACATTTGCAGGCTTAAATGACGAGGCCGTCAGCCAACACATTTGCCCCCAAAGCGGGCACTTCCGGAATTGCCGGCCCTAACTCATCAGCTGACCGCGCGGGAAAACGACCCTCTCAATCCACCTGGTCGAGCAAAGCCTTTGCTTGCTGGAGATCCGCAGTATCGAGGCCCTCAGTGAACCAGCCATAAATAGGCGCAAGCAAACTTTGGGCATCATTGCGTCGGCCCTGAGCTTGCAGGACTCTGCTGAGGCTCATCGCAGCTCGTAGCTCAAGGAGCCGAGCACCTTGCTGTTGTGCCGCTTTGAGGGCTTGGTCCAGATACCCTTCCACCTCATCGCGGCGCCCCGCTTTGAGAAGCAGTTCGCCCTTGAGTCGATGTAGCTCGGGCGCAAACCAGCAGTCTCCGCTCTGGTCGGTCGCTTCACGTATGAGCCGTAATCCATCCTCAATTTCTCCGGCAACGAGATGCGCCTCCGCCGCTCGGGCGAGACGGTACGAAACGTGAAAGTTCGACCCTGTTGCACGCCACGCGGTCAGCCCTTCCCGCATGACGGCGAGGCCCTCCTCAATGTGCCCCTGCATGACGCGCGCCCAGCCGCGCAACATGGTCGCGTTCGCGACTCCGACGGCAGACCCATGGCGCGCGAGCAGTGGGAGAGCGACGCTCACAGAGTCTTGTACTTTCTGCGGCTCGCGGCGGATCTGGTGCAGTTCTGCTGTAGACCACAGCGCCTGGGCAAGCGTGGGGGCATGGTCAAGATCACGCGCAAGCCCGAGGCCTTTCTGCATTTGCCGAACGGCTTGCTCCGGATAACCCATTGCTGCAGCAATGAGGGCGTCGATCACGTAACCGCAGACGCCGGGATCATGGCCCCCATATTGCAGCGCTTGCTCGCCATGCGTGTCGCGTCGGTAGAGAGCAAGTCCGCCCGCGATATGATAGCGTGCCGTCGCAAGGGCACCAGTTACCAAAAAGACTGGCCATGCTGCGTGGTGAGCTTGCAGCGTAAGCGCCGAATCTCCGCTTGTGTTTGCTATGTCGAACAGCTCATCCACCAATCGGCCGGCCCTCGCCAAATCACCAGCCGTGAAGGCAACTAGCCACGCCCCCCACACGGTTGGAAAAAGATCTGCTACCCGCTGTGCATTGCGCGCCAGTTCGCGAGCCCGAGCGTACACGCGCTCGATCTCCGGTGCCGCCGACGATCTCGTCGTCATCAATGCCGGCCCCAACGCGATCAGTAGTTGCAACTCCTGCTCGGCATGCGCGGCCCTGTCGGGCAGCGTTTCAAGCAGCTTTATTGCGTTCCGAAAATGTGCGACCGCCTCCTTATTGGCCGACCGCTTTGCTGCGCGGTCTCCAGCCCGCTGCCAATAATTGATAGCCTGCTCAGGCAATCCGGCCTGAGCGTAATGTCGAGCAAGAACTTCAGGTTGAGTCTCGCACACATCCGAAAACTCCTGCTCAAGGACACTTGCTATGCTCGCATGCAGCTCGTTTCGCTTTGTGCGGAGCAGCGTGCCATAGGCCACGTCCTGCACCAGTGCGTGCTTGAATAGATAGTTGGCATGCGGCGGCTCGCCCTGCCGAAACAGCAAACCAGCCTGAATGAGACGGTCCAGCTCCGATCCTAGCTGCGCCCCGGTTTGGCGCGCCACCGAAGCCAGCAGGCTATGCGAAAACCCCCGCCCAATCGCGCCTCCAATCTGCGCTACCTCCGTGGCCGCCGGGCCGAGCCGGTCGAGCCGCGCCATCAGCGACGCGTGCAAGCTAGCGGGAACCAACTGGGCGAGAGACGGAACCGTGGCGGCGGTCAGCCGGGCGGCTGCCTCGCTCTCGGCCTCCAGCACCGCCTTCGTCATCTCCTCCACGAACAGGGGAATCCCGTCCGTGCGCTCCACGATCTCCGCCATCACATCCGCCGGCAGCCCCTTGTTCTCGACAAGCCGCGCTATGATTGCGGCCGCCTCACGCTCCCCAAGTCGGTTGAGCGTCAGGCTCGTCACATGCGACTGTCGCACCCATGGCGCGTTGAACTCGGGGCGGAAAGTTACGACGAGCAGCACGTGAAGGGTTGCGATCCGATCGATCACCCGGCCGAGCGCTTCCAGGCTCGTCGGATCGACCCAATGCGCATCCTCGAAGATCATCAGCACAGGATTCTGGCGTGCCAATCCCGCGAGTTGCGACATCAGCGCTTCGAGCGTTCTTTGTCTGCGCTGTTCCGGGGCCAAATCGAGCGCAGGATATCGTCCATCATTCGGAAGCGACAGCATCTCCGCAAAGAGCGCGGCATCCTGGACGGAGGTTGAGGTCCGCGCGAGCACAGAATCGAGCTTGTCGAGCTTCGCTTGCGGTTTGTCGTCGTGGGCCAGTCCGGCGGCACGCTCCATCTGGCCAATGATTGAATAAAGCGCGCTGCCCGTATGTTGTGGGGAGCAGAAATAGCGCAAGCGCGTGTGTGGTTCGGTAGCGAGGCGCTCCAGAACCGCGGCCGTGAGCCGTGATTTCCCGATACCTGCCTCGCCGGACAGAAGTACGACCTGTCCTTCACCCATCTTTGCCTTGGACCAGCGGCGAAGAAGTAATTCGACCTCTTCTTCCCGCCCGACGAGAGGGGGCAGGCCGTTCGTGTGCAAGGCGTCAAAGCGGCTCTGCACCGAACTCGTCCGCAGTGCTGCCCAAGCACGTGCAGGCCCGGCGATGCCCTTGAGATCCCTGGCCCCTAGATCCTGGAGTTCGAAGAGATTGCCGAGAAGCTTTCGCGTATTCTCCGCAATAACCACGGTATCAGGCTCGGCAATGGCCTGCAAACGGGCGGCAAGATTCGGTGTCTCACCCACAACCGCCTGCTCCTGGGCTGCACCCGCGCCAATGAGATCGCCGACGACCACGAGCCCAGTTGCGATCCCGACACGCACATGCAAGGGCGAGCCGGCCGCCGTAGCGAGCATCGGCACTGCCTCAACCAGGGCAAGCCCGGCCCGCACAGCGCGCTCGGCATCATGCTCGTGGGCCTGGGGATAGCCGAAATAGGCGAGCACCCCGTCGCCCATGTACTTGGCAACGAATCCGCCATTGCGTTCGACTAGCGCTGCACAGCAGTGGTGATAGGCACCGATGATAGCGCGCAGGTCCTCGGGATCGAGCCTGGCCGACAGGACAGTCGAGCCGACGAGGTCGCAGAACATCACGGTGAGCTGACGGCGTTCCGCAGCGACTCGTGGTCTTGCTTCGGTTACCGCGGGGTTAGGTGTGACCGGGGTATAACGGGCAACCTCCCGGATCGCGCGGAGCATCTTACGGCGATCGCCAAGTAAGAGCCCGAGCTTCTCCAAGTCCTGGTCTGTGAGGTCGGGGAGAACACTGAGATCAATACGGTTCTCTGCGAAACGCTCCGTATACTCGGACATGCCGAGCTTTTTGAGCCAGTCGCCAATCTGGTGCATGGCCGTACCTGCAGTCGCGTGGTGGCCTAACCGAGCTTTGGACCCGCTACCAGGGAGTTTATCCCGAATTCCATTGATAGCACGTTTTTCATCCAGCCGAGCAGTCGTCCTTGAAACTCAATTCGAGCGCGACGATTTGCGGCATCGTAAGGGTACCGTTCCACCCAGGGATTCTAGCAGCCTGCAGGGAGGGCTCCGTTTGTCCGAGTTGGGTCACAAACCGACATCAGCTTGAGCACGACGATGTCCGCTAGGGCCGAAAGCGTAAGCTGCGGCCCGAATGCTAATCCAACCGACCTAGCAAAGCCTCCCGAACGCGATCGATAACGCTGACCTGTTCGCGGCGCTCGGATTGTCCGAACAGACAACGGCAATGACCAGATCAAGAGCGGACATCAGCGGGGCGGTGTCCGAGACATCCGCGACACCTCGCGGTGTGATGTCTCACGAACACGACGCCATGCGGGTTAGCTTCCGCACGCTTGAGCGATCGAGGCGTGCCGGCACAATCTCGGCTCGCGGGTTTGCCGGCGCTGTGGTCTCTGTCTGCGGCGCAAGCCCTTCACGCATCCAGCGCGGCCAGCAACCCAGATCCAATAGTGGTTCCGCTGGTGAGTTGGTCCCGCTCGCTGTGGGCGACGATAGCGATGCTTTGATCATGGCAACCTCTGCTCCGACATGAAAAAACCCGCGGCGGATTGCTCCGCGCGGGTGTCACGATTTTCTCGATGGTGCCATTATGCAGGTGTTTTGCCCGACGTGTCAAAGGCGACCGGAACGGTCATGTTGCCGTTCGCGCGGCTGCTGATCGGGTGCTTTGGATTAAGCCAATCAATTCAATTGCCCCGCTACTGTGCATGGGGTTGTTTTTCACGTTTTATTCTGAGCGCGCCGAAACCCCCGCGCTCAGCGTCGGCCGCGCGGCGCTTCGGCCTTGGCCGGCGGCTCGGTCTGCGGCGCGCAGGTGGCGGCCGCGAGCGTCGCCTGCGCCTGCGGCATCAGGCCGGGCTCGGCGGCGAGCGCCTTCATCACGATCAGGCCGGTGGTAGCAGGGGAATCGATGATCAGGCGGTCGGCCGCGGTGATCTCCTCGTCCTCGGGCAGTTCGTTGTGCTGCGGCTCGGTCATGAGGTCGAGCTCGATCACCTTCTTGCCCGCGGAGCGGTCGTTGATGGCGTAATAGGCGACCTCGTTGCGGGTGTAGAACGACACCGAGGTGTAGGCCTGGCTCACCGGCACCGTCAGCTTGATCGGCCCGCCCGACAGATCGTAGCGGCAGATCGCCAGCGCAAAGGCCGGGTCCATGAACGGCATCGGCGAATTGTTGGGATCGGCAAGGGGAAGCTGCGTGACGCCGTTGAGCTTGGTCATCGGCGTCAGCCGCGAATAGGCGTCCTGCGTCGCGATCCGCGGCAGCGCCAGCACGCTGACGAGATGAACGATGAGGCCCAGCACCACACCCGCGACGATGGTGAGCAGCAGCCGGATCATGAGCAGCCCACCGTCTTGATCGTGGGCATCGGCGCATCGCGCTGAGTGCGCGTCGCAACGCCAACCGGCGTGTCGTAGAGGCGCAGCATCAGCGCGTAGCGCTCGATGCCGCCGGTCGGCAGCCAGTTGCCGGCGCGCGAGCGCGAGGCGATGCGGATCTCGAACGAGCCGTCAGACTGCCGCACGATCTCCTGGCTGGTGAAGCCGTAGCGCTGCAGCGAATTGGCGACGAGGTGACCCTTGCGGTCGTAGAGCGTCAGCGTCCAGAACCGCGCCGGCGGCGTCACGCCGGACACGACGACGTCGCAGCGGCCGTCGAGCGCCTTCTTCCTGTCGTCGGCGGTGGCGGTGAAGGCGACCCCGTCACCGGTGCCGATCGGCAGCTCGCCGTTGCGCACGATGGTGGCGCGCGAATAGGGATCGACGTCGGCGGTGCCGGTGCGGGGGCGGGCGGTCCAGGGGCCGATGGTCAGCGCGCCGATCTCGGTGCCGCGCGTCGTCGTCATCCAGGTCGCGCCGACGCCGACCACGCCCGCGAGCAGAAGGGTCGTCAATGTGATCAGGATCAGCCGCACGGGTTTCGATCAGTTCTTGCGCGGGGCGGAGGCGTTCGCGTTCTCTTCCGCATAGTTCTGCGGAAAGGCGAGCGCGCTCGTCGACGAGCCCGGCTTGCTGTCGTTGATGGCCGACTTGGCCGCGATCCTGGCGGCGTCATCGAGCAGCTTCTCGACGCGCACCAGGACGTCGGCGCCGCGCTTGGTCAGCACGGGCGGCGGACCGGGCTTGGTCTCCAGCACTTTCGGTGCCGCATTGGCCTGCGCGGCCGTCGGCTGCGGCGGCAGCTTCTGGCCCATGCCGATGCCGGGGATTTCCCGGACCTCGACGCCCTGATGCGCGGCGAGCATGATGTCGTGCCAGGTTTGCGCCGGCAGCGAGCCGCCGGTCATGCGGTTGGTCGGCGAATAGTCGTCATTGCCGTACCACACCGCGCAGGTGAAATTGCCGGTGTAGCCGACGAACCAGGCGTCGCGATACGCGTTGGTGGTGCCGGTCTTGCCGGCGGTCGGAATGCCGTCGAGGGCGGCGCGGCGCGCGGTGCCTTCGCTGACGACGTGGCTCATCATGCCGGCCATGTCGGAGGCGACGGAGGCCGGGATCGCCTGCCGCGGCCTCGGACCGTCGCGGTCCCAGCGCCAGACCGGATCACCTGCACCGGTGCGTACCTCCAGCACGGAATGCGGCGTCACCGCCTTGCCGCGGTTCGGGAAGGTCGCGTAGGCGACGGCGTGCTCGAGCACGGTGACTTCGTCCGAGCCGATCGGCAGCGACGGCGTGTCGGGCAGCGGCGCCTTGAGGCCCAAGCGGCGGGCGACCTCGACGATCTTGGCGCGGCCGATCTTGGCCGGGTTCGGCGCTTTCGGCTGCTCCTTCTGGCCGATCGCGATCGACAGCTTGACCGGCACAACGTTGATCGAGCGCGTGATCGCCTGCGTCAGCGTCACGGAGCCGGAATAGGAATGGCCATAATTCTGCGGACACCAATTGCCGATGCAGACCGGACCGTCGACCACGATCGAGTTCGGCGTGAAGCCGTTCAAGAGCGCGGTGGTGTAGACATAAGGCTTGAACGACGAGCCGGGCTGGCGGTAGGCGTCGACGGCGCGGTTGAACTGGCTCGCGCCATAGTCGCGGCCGCCGACCATGGCGCGGATGCCGCCGTCGAGATCGGAGACGACGGTTGCGGCCTGCGTCGCGTGATAGTCGCGGCCGAACTGGCGCAGCTGGTTCTCGATCGCGTCTTCGGCGGCCTTCTGCACGTTGGCGTCGATCGCGGTGCGGACCACGAACACGCGCTCGGTGTAGGATTTCGGGAAGGTGTCGACCAGCTTGCGCATCTCGTCGAAGGCGTAGTCGAGATAATAGTTCGGCGAGGCCTCGTCGCGGCGATCGACCGCGAAGGCCGGGTTGCGGCGGGCGCCGAACACCTGGCCCTCGGTCATGAAGCCGGCATCGACGAGGTTGTCGAGCACGACATTGGCGCGGGCACGCGCCGCGGGCAGGTTGATGTGGGGAGCGTATTTGGTCGGCGCCTTGAACAGGCCGGCGAGCATCGCCGCTTCCGCCAAGGTCACGTCGCGCGCCGACTTGTTGAAGTAGAAATGTGCGGCGCCATCGACGCCGAACGTGCCGCCGCCCATATAGGCGCGGTCAAGGTACAGCTTGAGGATCTCGTTCTTGGTCAGGCGCCATTCCAGCCAGACCGCGAGGAAGGCTTCGTTGACCTTGCGCTCGATGGTGCGTTCGTTGCTCAGGAACAGGTTCTTGGCGAGCTGCTGGGTGATCGAGGAGCCGCCCTGGCGGACGCCGCCGGCCTGGGCGTTGGTGACGAGCGCGCGCGCGGTGCCGGCGATGTCGATGCCGAAATGCTCGTAGAAGCGGCGGTCTTCGGTGGCGAGCGTCGCCTTGATCAGCACGTCCGGAAAATCTTCCAGCGGGATCGAATCGTTGTGCTTGATACCGCGGCTGCCGATCGGGTTGCCGTAGCGGTCGAGGAAGGACACCGCCAGATCGGACTTCTTCAGCCAGTCCTCGTCCGCGGTCTCGCGGAAGGCGGGGATGGCGAGCGTGAGCATCACGACCAGGCCGCCGAGGCCGAGGGTCGCGGCCTCCGACAGCGGCTCGATGAACACCCAGCGCTTCCACCGCCCGACATAGAACCGGTCCATGAAGGTCGAGTAGCGCTCGTACAGCTCGCGGATGCCCTTGGCCGAAGAGAACAGCGAGGAATCGATGCGCGCGTCGAGGTCCAGAAAGAAATTCCGGACCCGGTTCTTCCAGTTGGATGGTGTGTTCTGGACCACCTAGAACCCTTGAGGCTCGGTTCGACAGCGTTCAAGCACCCGGCCGGGGCGGCGTCGAGACGTCTTGCGGGAATGTTGCGGCAAACCCAAGGCGCCCGTTTCGCGTCCGAGGGGACTTGCTTTTCCTTCTAGCCGAGCAAGGCCTATAAACCAATGGCCACGCTTGCGATTTTGAACAACAGGCCTAATTGACCCCGGTTCATTACGGGCCTCACGCGGGCGTCGCTTGCGGCATCATGGCCGCACGCCCTAGATGGCATGAACCGCAGCTCTTTCGAACCCATGTTGAGGCGCATGACCGCAGCTCCCAAACGACCTTCAGGCCAGGAAGGATTCTTCTGGAAAACCAAGACGTTGGAAGAGATGTCTGGGGACGAATGGGAGAGCCTGTGCGACGGCTGCGGCCGCTGCTGCCTGAACAAGCTCGAGGAAGAGGACACCGGCGACATCTATTTCACCCATGTCGGCTGCAAGCTGCTCGATGGCGCGACCTGCGCCTGCAAGGACTACACGAATCGTTCCGACAAGGTTCCGGACTGCGTCCGCCTGACCCCGGCCAATGTCCGCACCCTGAACTGGCTGCCGCCGAGCTGCGGCTACAAGCTTGTCGCCGAGGGCCGCGATCTCTATTGGTGGCATCCGCTGGTGTCAGGCGATCCCGACACCGTGCACGAGGCCGGCGTCTCTGTGCGCGGCCGGGTCGAGGGCAGCGAGGAGCAGATCCCGGACGAGGAGCTCGAGAACCACATTGTGCAATGGCCGGCGCAGCTGCCGAAACGGGCGCGCCTGAAGCGACGTCCGAAGGACTGATCTGTCGCCCGACCTCGGATCAATTGTTCGGGATGATCCGGCTGCGGGATGCTCCCATGCGCCGCGGTGCCTGCCTGAGAAGAACTTTGCTGTCTACATTGGCTGCATAGAACGAATCCTTCGCGGCGTTGCGCCGCCTCACGGCTTCCGATCGAGATGAACAAGTTCCAACGGCAGAGCAGTTCTGCCGACATCCAGGCGTTGCCCGACGATATCGCCGAAGAGCTGTCCCGCCTTCCAAGCGAGGTCTTGAGCGTCGATGACGCGCCCTCGCTCGCACCGCCGGCGCCTTTGTCGCAGGACGAGGTCCGGACCATCGTGATCAGCCTGATGCTGACGATGTTCCTGGCCGCGCTCGACCAGACCATCGTCGCGACTGCACTGCCGACCATCGGGCGCCAGTTTCACGACGTCTCCAATCTCTCCTGGGTCATCACCGCCTATCTGCTCGCCTCGACCGCGGTTGCGCCGGTGTTCGGAACCCTGAGCGACATCTACGGCCGCCGCGTGATGATCATCATCTCGCTCAGCCTGTTCGTCGCCGGCTCGGTGCTGTGCGCGATCGCGCCGAACATGCCGATGCTGATCTTGGCGCGCGGGCTCCAGGGGCTCGGTGGCGGCGGCATCATGCCGGTGGTGCAGACCGTGATCTCCGACGTCGTCTCCCCGCGCGAGCGCGGCCAGTACCAGGCCTATTTCTCCAGCGTCTGGATGGTCGGCGGCATCCTCGGCCCCGTGATCGGCGGCGTGTTCGCAGAGCATCTGCACTGGTCGATGATCTTCTGGATCAATCTGCCGCTCGCCGCCGCGGCGATCGCGATGCTGCTGCCGAGGATGAAGAAGATCCCGGTGTTCCACCGCAAGCGCAAGGTCGACTGGCTCGGCGGCGTGTTGCTGATGGCTTCCGCCGTTGTCTTCATGCTGGTGCTGACCTGGGGCGGCACGCGCTACCCGTGGCTGTCGCCGTCGGTTCTGTCGATGGTGGGCGCCGCTGTTGCGCTCGCGGTCACCTTCGTCTGGCACGCGCGCCGGGCGGACGAGCCCTTCCTGCCGCTGCCGCTGCTGGGCGGCAAGGTCGCGCCGTTCGCGTTGACGGCGGGCGGCTGCGGTCTCGGCGCGATCACCGGTCTCACCGTGCAGCTCCCGCTCTACTACGAGGCGGTCTATCACCTCAGCGCCAGCGAGGCAGGACTTGCGTTGATTCCGCTCGCGGCGGTCTCGACCTGCGGCGCGGCGATTGCCGGCCGCACCATGGCGCGGGCCAAGCATTACAAGCGCGTCGCGATCATCGGTACCTCCTGGGCCGCGATCTGCGCGCTGGGCCTCACGCTCACGACCTTGCCGCTGTGGGGCCTGCTGACCCTGATGGCCGCGTTCGCGCTTGGCCTCGGCACCACCTTCCCGGTCTGCGTGGTCTCGCTCCAGAATTCGGTCGCGCGCCCGCAGGTCGGCACCATTACCGGTGCGATGAACTTCTTCCGCTCGCTGATGTCCTCGTTCACGGTCGCGGCGTTCGCGGCGATCCTGCTGATCGCGCTCGGTGCCGACGTTCCGCTCGCCGGCGAACATCATGCCGCGGGCGCCGTCGCTATTCCCGCCGACGACATGCGGCACGCATTCCGCTACGTCTTCGGCGCCGCCACCGCGCTGATGACCACCGCCGCGCTCTGCCTGATCGCGATGGAGGAGCGGCCGCTGGCAGGTCCGGCCACAACGCAGTCCGTCGAAATGGCGGAGTAGGGGTTAGCCGCCGCGATCGGGATCGTCGTCGACACTGCCCGCGCTTGTCTTCCGCGCTTTCGCCGCAAGCTGCTCTTTGAGCTGTGCCAGCGCCTCGTTCGACCAGTCATGAACATCGGTGACCGCAACCCAGCCATCGACGTAATGCTCGGGCGCGAAGACATGGCCAAAGCCCATCGGCGTGTTGGTCGCGACCGCCATGTCGAGGGCGAGCTGCAGCATCGTCACAAGGGGATACCATCGCAGCTCCGGCGACACGTCCGGTCCGCGCGGCGCGCTCATCCAGGCCGGGGTCTGATAGGCGTCGCGGTAGGCGAAGAAGGTGATCGCGTCACTGGCATATTGCAGGTAGACGACGCGCATCGGGCCCCAGGGCGTATCCGGCGGCACCGTCGGCCCGTTCTGGTTCATGAAGCGGACGAAGCGGCTGTCGCGAAACTCCGGAAGCCACGCCGGCGTGCCCGGATTGCGGTTCGCGGTGATCGAGCGCCAGATGCGGCTTTCGAACGGCGCCCCGCTCCACAGCGCGCCGGCGATTGGATCGCCGATTGTCTCGAACAGCTCAGCGGATTTTTCCGAGTTCAGGGCGCCGAGGCTGAGGCCGTGCAGATACAGCTTCGGCCGCTTGTCCTTCGGTAGCGTGGTCCAGTAGCCGTAGATTTCCGCGAACAGCGCACGCGCCGCTTCCGCGCCGTATTCGGACTGAAACAGCAGCGACAGCGGGCTGTTGAGATAGGAATACTGCATCGCGACGCTCGCGACGTCGCCATGGTGGAGATATTCGACCGTATCCATCGCGGACGGATCGATCCAGCCGGTGCCGGTCGGCGTGATGACGATCAGGACTTTGCGCTCAAAACTGTGCTGGCGCTTGAGCTCGTCGAGCGCAAGTCTGGCACGCGCCTGCGCCGTGGCGCGGCTGCCGAGGCCGACATAGACGCGCACGGGATCATGCGCGGGCCGTCCCGTGACGGTGCCGATCTCGGCGGCGGTCGGGCCTGAGGCAATGAACCGGCGCCCCATGCGCCCGAGCTCCTTCCACTTCACCAGCGATGCCGGACTTCCCGTCCGATCGGACGCAGTCGGCTGCGGCCGTTCGGGCTCGAGCAGAACATCGAGTTCACGGAAGGAAGAGTCGAGCGCGTTGAAGGCGGTGCGGACCAGGACATTGCTGGCGATCGACCAGAACAGCAGGCCCGCGACGAGGACACCGATGACGTTGGCGACCTTCCGCGGAATGACACGCCTTGTGCGCGCAGCAAGAACGCCGGCGACAAGCGCGAACAGCCGCCCCAGCATCAGCAGCACGATGAACGTGAGCAGGGCGATGAGGCAGACCTTGAGCGGATGCGCGGTCTCGACCGGCGCCATCTTCATCACAGCGCGGATCGAGTTCTGCCATTCGGCGGTGCGCCCGAGAGCGACGATGACAACCAGCAGGCAACCAGCTGCGACAAGCGCATTCGCAATCGACCTCGCGCGCGCTGAAGGCTCGGGCAGTTCGAGATAGTGCCACAGCCGGCGCCACAGAACGCCGGCGAAATAGCCGATCGCAAAGCAGCCGCCGGCGAGGGCGCCTTGCGTCAGATAGCTGCGCGGGATCAGCGTCGGCGTCAGCGCGGCCGCGAAGAACAGCACGCCCAGCATCAGGCCTATGCCGGATAGCGAGAGCAGTTGCCGCCGAATGAACCACGCGAAACTCTTCAAGGCATCCTCCCGGGCGAAGCTATCCTTTGTCATTCTCCGCAAAGTTGCTCCTGCGCGGCAGCACGACCGTGAACTCCGTGAACGCGCCGGGCTCTGTCGTGACGTCGATCCTGCCGCCGTGCTGCTTCACGATGATGTCGTGGCTCATCGACAACCCCAGACCGGTGCCTTCGCCGGCTGGCTTGGTCGTGAAGAACGGATTGAACATCTTCGCCTTCACGTCTTCCGAAATGCCGGTGCCGTTGTCGCGGATGCGGATCTCGATGCTGTTGCCGCAGTCACGGGTCGCGGCGATCACCACCGGCTCGTAACCGGCGGCGCCGCTGCCCGTCTGGCGCTTGGTCACCGCATACAAGGCGTTCGAGATCAGATTCAAAAGGACCCGGGAAATTTCCTGCGGAAACACCTCGGCTGAACCTGCCGCCGGATCGAGCTCGCTCTTCAGCGTGACGTCGAACTGCGGCCTCTCGGCACGCGCACCGTGATAGGCGAGGTTGAGGCTCTCCTCGACCAGGGCGTTGATGTCGCTCAGCCGATGCTCGCCGCCGCCCTCGCGCGAATGCAGCAGCATGTTCTTGACGATGGAATCGGCGCGCCTTCCGTGCTCCACGATCTTGTCAAGATTGTCCTTCAGCAGCCCCGTCAGCTCGTCGACCTCCGCGCGCACATCGTCGGCGAGCGGGACGGGCGCAAGCACCTCGTTCAGCTCATCGGTCAGCTCTGCGGAGAGCGAGGCAAAATTGTTGACGAAGTTGAGCGGGTTCTTGATCTCATGCGCGATGCCGGCGGTGAGCTGGCCGAGCGAGGCCAGCTTCTCGGTCTGGACCAGCCGATCTTGCGCGGCGCGCAAATCGTCGAGCGATTTGGCGAGCTCTCTGGTGCGGTCCTGCACCTCGTTGAACAGGCGCGTGTTCTCGACCGCGATCACGGCCTGGTCGGCAAAGGTCTTGAGCAGATTGATCGCCTTGTCCGGGAAATGACCGGGCTCCGGCCGCGTGACGGCGATGGTGCCGATTGCGACGCCGTCGCGCAGCATCGGTACCACGAGGATGCTGCGATAGCCTCTGGTCCGCGCCAGCTCCTTCATGGCGTCCGTGAGGTCCGGTTCGCTCTGCATGTCGCTGCGGAACGCGAACTCTCCGCTCGTCGCCACGCGGCTGTGAATGCCTGGCGACGACAGCGGCGCCGGAAAGGAGCTGAGCAGATCAGCGTTGCCGGCGGCATTGTCGGTGGTGAAGGCGGCCAGATGAAGCATGCCGTTGATGACACGGGTGACGGTGGAGGAATGCCCACCGACCAGCGCCTTGGCGCTGTCGGAGATCGCCTGGAACACCGGCGTGACATCCGCGGGCGAGGCGGCAATGACCTTGAGGATATCTGCGGTCGCGGTCTGCCGTTCCAGCGCTTCCCTCGTGGCGTTGAACAGGCTGACATTCTTGATCGCGATCACGGCCTGATCGGCGAAGGTCTGCAACAGCCGGATGTGATGCTCGGTGAACGCGCCGGTCGTCCGCCGCGTGGCGATGATGATTCCGATCGCCTCGCCCTCGCTCATCAGCGGTGCGAACAGCATGCTACGATAGCCGCGGGCACGCGCGATGTCGCGTGCGGCCGGTTCGAGCTCGGTGTCGGGCAATTGCGCCGCGGCGCCATTGGCCACGAGCTGGTAGGGTGGGAACTGTGCGAACGGCACCGGGAACGAGGATTGCAACACGCGGTCGCCGGCCGGATCGGTCGGCGTGAATGCAGCCAGGTGCGCGGCGCCGTCGATATAGCGCAGCACCGCGGTGGAGAAGCCACCGATCAGCCGGTTGGCACTGGCGGCGATGGCGTCGAACACCGGCTGCACGTCCGACGGCGAGGCGGCCATCACCTTCAAAATGTCGGCGGTGGCGGTCTGTCGCTCCAGCGTCTCGCGCGTCTCGTTGAAGAGCCGCGCATTCTCGATCGCGATCACGGCCTGGTCGGCAAAGGTCTGAAGCAATTGCACGAGATCGGGCGCAAACGCACCGGGCTCGGCGCGCGTGACGCTGATCATGCCGACCGGCGTACCTCGGTTCATCAGCGGCATGAACAGCACGCTGCGAAAGCCGCGCAGCCGCGCCAGATTCCGGTTCAGCTGCGGCACGTCATCGGCTTCGCTGTCGGGAAACTGGATCGTCTCGCCGCCGCGCACCAGCGCGAAGGTCGGGAAGTCCTCGATCCGCCGCGGGAAGGAGGCCTTCAGCCCTTCGTCCGCTTCCGTGCTGGTCGGCGTGAACGCCACGAGATGCAGCTCGTCGCCGATGAACTGGAGCACGGTCGCCGAGAAGCCGCCGAGCAGGCGCCTGGAGCTGGACGCGATTGCCGCGAAGACCGGCCGCGCGTCGGATGGGGAGGCCGCGATGGTGCGCAGGATCTCGGCGCTGGCGCTCTGGCGATCCCTTGCGGTCGCAAGCTCGCCGCGCAGCTGTGCGTTCTCGGCCGCGGCCGACTGCAATTGTCGTTCGAGCTCGTCGATCCCGGCGACATCGTTGGAAGGAGTGGTCATTCGCAATCCGGCTTGATGCTGCGACGTGCGCGGCCGGGGCGGATTATCACATCTCCTGCGGCCGGAGCCAGCGCTAGCAGCCTTGCCGCCGGAATCCAGCTCGCCTCACGTGCCCGGCCGCGACACCTCGGTCTCCTTGCTGGTGATGAACTCCAGCAGCACCGGGATGCCTTCCTGCGTCTTCTGGATGCCGCGCTTGATCGCCGGGATGATGTCCTCCGGCTTCAAGACCCGCTCACCATAGCCGCCGAACGCGCGCGCCATTGCGGAATAGTCGCCGGAAATGTCGGTCGAACGATATTTCTCGGTCGAGACCGGCATCACCTTCAACTCGATCGCCATCGAGAAATTGTTGAGCAGGATCGACAGGATCGGGATGCGCTCGCGCACCGCGGTCTCGAAATCCATACCGGTGAAGCCGATTGCCGCATCGCCCCAGACGTTGATGCAGAGCTTGTCGGGCTTTGCCAGCTTGGCGCCCATCGCGAGCCCAAGACCGTAGCCGAGCTGCGTCGTCTTGCCCCAGCCGAGATAGGTGAGGGGCTCGACCGACTTCCAGAACGGCGAGAGCTGGTCGCGCGGGCTGCCGGCATCGTGGGTGATGATGGTGTTGCTGATGTCGACGGTGTGTTGCAGGTCCCACAGCACGCGATAGGGACTGAGCGGCGCGTCGTTGCTGGTGAGCTTCGGCATCCATTTCGCCAGCCATTCCTTGTGTGAGGCGGCGATCTCGACCGCGACCGCTGAGGCATCGCGATCCGCCGTGACGGTCTTGCCGATCTCCTCCAGCAGCGCATCGAGTACGAGCCCGGCATCGCCGACCAGGCCGATTGTCGCCTCCACATCCTTGTTGAGATGGTTGGGATCGAGCGTCGAGTGGATGATGGTCTTGCCCTTCGGCATCGCGATGCCGAAACTGGTCTCGGTGAAGGAGCAACCGATGCCGAAGATGACGTCGGCTTCGGTGAGGAATTTCGGAACCGCGCGCGGCACCGCGAGGCCGGCGGAGCCGAGCGACAGCGGATGCGTTTCCGGGAATGACGACTTGCCGCCGAGGCTGGTGGTGACGGGAATGGCGAGCCGCTCGGCGAGCCGTTTCAGCTGCGGCCATGCCTGCGCGTAATGCACGCCCTGGCCGGCATAGAGCACCGGCCGCTTGGCGCTGACGAGCAGGGCGGCCGCCTCCTTCACATGAACAGGGTCGGCGCCATAGCGCGTGCGCAGCACCGGCGTGTAGTTCAGCGGCTCCGGCACCTCCTCGTTCCACATGTCCGCGGGAATCTCGACGATCACGGGACCGCCGCGGCCGTTCTTCAGTTTCGTGAAGGCGCGGCGAAAGATGTTGGCAACTTCGGAAGCGAGGATGATCGGCTCGGACGATTTCGCGAACGGCTTCATCGCCTCGCTGGAATTGAAGTTCGGCTCGATGTGCGCAAGCCGTCGCTGATAGCCCATCGGCAGCACCAGCACCGGCACGGATTCGCCGTAGCATTGCGCGACGCCGCCCATCGCGTTCTCCGCGCCGGGCCCATGCTGCATGCAGAATGCCCCGATCGAGCGCCCCGACGTCACGCGCGAGATCGCATCCGCCATGTGGATTCCGACACGCTCCTGCCGCACCATCACCGGCCGGATATCGGCCTTGGCCGCGTGCTCGATCAAATGGTTGACGGGATAGCCGCAGAGGATCTCGATCCCCTCGCGCTTCATGATTTCCGCAATCGCGGTGCCGAGCTTCATGGCGTCTCTCTCCCTGGCAGGCCGGTTGGTCCGGCTGGTTGGGGGAGAGAGGATCAGGAATTTTGGAGGGGGTAAAGCGTGGCTTCGTGCGCAGGGGGCAGCTATGCAGCGCGAGCGTGCACCCGGACGGCAGGAGGCCTGCGGCCTATCCCACCAAAACCAGTGCGAGCAGACCTGACCCTAGTAACGCGACGCCGGCCACCGTTACGGCCAGGAAGGCGAGCGATGTGAATTCTTCGCGCATGGACGTTTGTCCTGACTTACCACGCCCCGACCATCACCAGAGTGGCGATGCTCAGCAGCGAGCAACAAAGGATGATTACTGGAGCGACGAAAACCTGACGTGACCGCATTGTTGCCTCTCCCAATCGGAGTAGCTGGCAACATAGTTCGGCGATGTTTTGCCGTGACTTCGTGGTCGCTGGAAAACGGCTTCAATCCGAAGGTCGAATGTTTCGTTCCGCGCGGTTGACGAAGTCCCTTCACGGGTTCGCGAGCGGATCAGCGCTTCGGTGCCGTGGCTTCCTACTTGCAGCTTTTGCAAATCGTCAGCTTACGTTTCAACGCCTCATCTTCTTTATCGATCGATTGCTGCGCCGTAGTGCCATTCGTATCCAGATTGAACTGGGAGCCCTTTGCTGCGCGTGACCTCACGGGTGGCGTCGCCTGATCTGGCGTGTCATTGCCTTCGACGGTGCCGACGCTAAAGCCATCGTAGTCGGCGGCGGGATTCGGCAACGATGGAAGTCCGCTGGTCGCCGGTGTCGACGGCGCTCTGTTGACTGATGCCGGGGAATTTCTGGCGCCCGCTTGTGGCGATGCTTTGGGCGGAGCAAGCGAAACCGGCGGCGTCACTGAAGTCTGCGCTCTCGCGCAGTCCTGCGACCAGACGCCAACAAACACGAAGCCGAGAGCCAGGAGCGTCGCGCTTCTCATATACATCCTTCAAACAGCTTTGGATTAACGATTGACAGCACGACTCTTCGAGCCACGCTGTGTTAAAAAAATATCAGGACTGATATGGCGATCAAAGTTGACGGAAATGGGGGCGAATTAAGCTGGATAGCTGCAGTTCGCAGGATAGGGAGGGCAAGGCGAAACCCATCAAACCGCTCCGAGGCGTCGTAGCCCGGATGGAGCGAAGCGCAATCCGGGGCATTTTGCATCCGCTGCGCCGCTCCCGGATTTCGCTGCGCTCCATCCGGGCTACGATCTTGCGTTACCCGACGGGCAGGGTGCGGTGGACACGACGGCTTCGGCGGCGCGAGACAGCGAAAGCAGAAAGCAAAGTTCGGGCGAGAACCGCCGCGAGAACGCGAAGATGTGGGCTGTTTGAAATGCGAGACGACGCGATGCGCCAGCGCGCGTGCGAGGACGTCGCCCCAGGCCGGGGCGGCCGTTACTTCATCGACGAACTGATCGAGTTGAACTTGTTGTTGAGGAGCTGGCTGCCCGTGTTGTTCACGACGGTCACGATGGCCAGCGCAATGCCGGCGGCGATCAGGCCGTATTCGATGGCGGTGGCGCCAGTCTCATCGGCAAGGAAAGACCTAAGCAAACTCATTGCCAACTCCTCTTCATCCGACCCAATATATGGCCATATGGCCGCGTCGTTTTCGGACTCGTAAATAGATCGAATAGATTATTCTGCGCGCCAAAAGCTTAAGCCGGGGCGAGCGCGCCTCCGTCACATACGATGGCATCCATTAAATTAAGGTTCCGTCGATCCATCCAAATGGATTCAATCAAAACTCTTCAACGCGCGAGCCGCGCCTGTCATGGCGCGATCGTGGAGCTCTGCGTGCCGGGGAGACGGCGTTTCAGCACAGCTGTGAGGCGATTGACCAGATCCTTCACCGTGCCCGGCTGCATCGGCGCGCCCGCGGCCTGTTCGATCTCGGGGCCGTCGTTCACGACGCTGATGTAGTTCTTTCTGACGTCCTGCTGCACGGAGCACGCGAACCCTTGGCTCGATCGGAATCGTGACCATGCTGCGCGCAGGGGGAATCAACGGTTAATTTTGTCTCCCGTAGGAATACCCTGTCGTACCGGAACGAGAGCGCCGCTTAACGGTTTGTTGAGCCTGTTCGTCAAGGTCGGCAAGGATGCTAACCGGGGCGCCGACCACGGCGCTCATTCGCGCCGGCTGTCCGCATTCAGCGCCCGCAGCATCGCGATGCGGGCGAACATCACCCAGCCGCCGCCGGTCTCTGCTGCATTGATCAGGGTCTCGATCGCCGTCTGCCAGTGCGCCTGGTGCTGCGCGTCCTCGGGCAGCCGCATGACGTAGTCGGCTGCCTCTTGAAGCGTGAGCAGCTTGCGTTTGTGGCCCACGCGAACCGGATCGTCGAACGCCGTCGACCAGGGCATGTCAGGCCGGCCGATCGGCGAGGGGAGACATCACGTCGCGATTGCAGGTGCGCTGTGTCTACCCGGCCTTCTTCGCCCGGGCCGGTGCGCGCACGGGCTTGTCGGCGGCCTTCTTCGAAGCTTCCTTGGGAGCTTGCTTCGCGGCGGCGTCCTTGCCCTTGCCGGCGATCGGCAACAGCATCTCGCGCTGGCCCTCGATGCGCTTCTTCGGCTTCTTGCCCTTGACGGTCTCCTTGACGGCCTCCTTGGCGACCTTGGCCGCAGGGCCTGCGTCCTTTTCGCTGGCGATGCTCTTCTTCAGCGCGTCCATCAGGTTGATGACATTGCCGCCGGTCTTCGGCGCGGCCTTCGCGGTGATCGGCGCGCCGCTGCGCTTCTTGTTGATGAGGTCGATCAGCGCCGTCTCGTAATGGTCCTCGAACAGCTCGGGCTCGAACGCGCCGGACTTTTTCTCGACGATGTGCTTGGCAAGGTCGAGCATGTCCTTGGTCAGCTTCACGTCCTGGATGTCGTCGAAGTACTCTTGCTCGCTGCGGACCTCGTAGGGGTAGCGCAGCAGCGTGCCCATCAGGCCGCTCTCGAGCGGCTCCAGTGCGATGATGTGCTCGCGGTTGGTCAGCACGACGCGGCCGATCGCGACCTTGTCCATGCTACGGATGGTCTCGCGGATCACCGCATAGGCGTCGTGGCCGACCTTGCCATCAGGCACCAGATAATAGGGGCGGATCAGGTAGCGGTTGTCGATGTCGGCCTTCGGCACGAACTCGTCGATCTCGATGGTGTGCGTGGAGTCGAGCGCGATGTCGTCGAGCTCGTCCTTGGTGACCTCGATATAGGTGTCGGTGTCGACCTTGTAGCCCTTGACGATATCCTCGGATGTCACCTCGTCACCGGTCTCGGCGTCGACCTTGAGATATTTGATCCTATGACCGGTCTTGCGGTTGATCTGGTTGAACGAGACTTTCTCTGTATCCGAAGTGGCCGGATACAGCGCGACCGGGCAGGTCACGAGCGACAGACGCAGAAAACCCTTCCAATTGGCGCGGGGGGCCATGGGCTACTCCAAACGCAACGGGGACAGAGGACGAGGATACCATCGGGGAACAACGAATCATAGCAAGGCGGATTGCGGAATCTTGCAACTGCGTTAACCGGCCGCTCGAAGCGCGGTTGCAGCCTGATCCAGTGGCAAAAGCCGGAACATCATATCCAATCACGCGTTGGCTCTGGACATCGGGCCGCGAGGGGTCGCGACCATCGCGGCCGACACGCAGAGATGAGGGCATCCATGGCAGCCACCCGAGAGCGCGATCAGATCGTCGAAACCCCAACAGAAGCGCGTCAGGGTGAGCCGGGGCCGTCAGTGGCCGCCCTCCTCGCCATCTCGACCGGGCTCGCGATCCTGATCCTCGCCGTCATCTGGTTCGTGTTCTTCCGGACCTGACGGCCGATCGACGGGACGGTTCGGGCCTTCCGACTCGCCTCGTAACGCGGCACATTGCGCCCGCCACGCCGCCGGCTCGTCCGGTGTCCTGGCGGGCGCAGTCGCGTCGGCGCCTGAGAAACTCTACATGACCAAAAAGTAACGCGGCCGGTTCCCCGCGTTCATATTCAGTTCACGCCGGAATTGCTCATCTCTGGCGATCGATCGTGCAGTCTTATTTCTGGAGAGAAGCGTGCGCCTGCTCGTTGTTGAGGACGACCCCGATCTCAATCGCCAGCTCACCAAGGCGCTGACCGACGCCGGGTACGTCGTCGATCGCGCCTTCGACGGCGAGGAGGGGCATTATCTCGGCGATAATGAGCCCTACGATGCCGTTGTGCTCGACATCGGCCTGCCGAAGAAGGACGGCATCTCGGTGCTGGAAGCCTGGCGCCGCAACGGCCGCACCATGCCGGTTCTGATCCTCACCGCGCGCGACCGCTGGAGCGACAAGGTCCAGGGGTTCGATGCCGGCGCCGACGATTACGTCCCAAAGCCGTTCCATCTGGAGGAGGTGCTGGCACGCATCCGCGCGCTGCTGCGCCGCTCGACCGGCCATGCCCAGAGCGAATTGAGCTGCGGCCCCGTCACGCTCGACACCAGGACCGGACGGGTCAGCGTCTCCGGCAATCCCGTGAAGATGACCTCGCACGAATATCGGCTTCTGGCCTACCTGATGCACCATTCGGGGCGCGTCGTGTCCCGCACCGAGCTGGTCGAACACCTCTACGACCAGGACTTCGACCGCGACTCCAACACCATCGAGGTCTTCGTCGGCCGCATCCGCAAGAAGCTTGACGTCGACATTATCCAGACCGTTCGCGGCCTCGGCTATCTCCTGACCCCGCCGCCAGCTCCCGGCGCTTGAGGCGTCCGGACTTGACGGGGGGCCGAACAGAGGCCTTGGTCCGGTCATGACGTCCGACGCCCTGCCATCCTGCGCCTGCCGGGACCCTTCCGATGCCCGCTAGCTCACTTGCCAACCGCCTGTTCCTGTCGGCGACGGCGTGGCTCGTGGTGATCCTGGCCATCACCGGTGTGGTGCTGTCGTCGGTCTACAAGAGCGCCACCGAGCGCGCCTTCGACCGCCGGCTCAATCTGTATCTGCGCACCCTCATTGCCGAGGTCGCCACCCCCGACGAGCCGCCGGACCGCCAGTTCCAGTCGCTCGGCGAGCCCCTGTTCGAGCTGCCGCTGTCAGGCTGGTACTGGCAGATCACGCGGACCGATACCGAAAAGCCGGAGCTGCGCTCGTCGCGCTCGCTCTGGGACAAGAAGCTGCCGAAGCTGGAAGAGCAGGGCACCGAGCTCACCGCTGCCGGCATTCGCCTCGCCTATGTCGACGGTCCCGAGGGACAGAATCTCCGCATGGTGGAGCGGCCGGTCGATCTTGGCGCGGACGGCAAATTTCTGGTCAGTGTCGCCGGCGACGACAGCGAGATATTCGACGAGACGCGGAGCTTCGACTACTATCTCGGCGGCACCTTCACCGCGCTCGGCATCGTGCTGCTGCTGACCACGGTGTTCCAGGTCCGCTTCGGTCTTGCGCCGCTCAAGCGCATCTCGGAATCCATCGCCGACATCCGCTCCGGGCGGGCGGAGCGGCTCGAGGGTGAATTCCCGGTCGAGATCGCGCCATTGGCACGCGAGACCAACGCGCTGATCGATGCCAATCGCGAGATCGTCGAGCGCGCGCGCACCCATGTCGGCAATCTCGCCCATGCGATCAAGACGCCGCTCTCGGTCATCTTGAATGAGGCCGGCGCCCACGTCGCCGATCCGTTCGCAGCCAAGGTGATGGAGCAGGCGGACGTGATGCGCGACCAGGTCGCCCATCATCTGGAGCGCGCGCGCATCGCGGCACGCGTCTCCGTGGTCGCGACCGTGACGGAGGTCGCGCCCGTCATCGAGGCGCTCCGGCGGACCATGGAGAAGATCCATCGCGATCGCAACATCGTGGTCGAGGCCAAGGCCGATCCGTCGGCAAAATTTCGCGGCGAGCGGCAGGATCTGGAGGAGATGGTCGGCAATCTCGTCGACAATGCCTGCAAATGGGCGGCCTCGCAGGTCTTGATCGAGGTTCTCGTGGAAGCGCCGCACCAGGCGGGCGCCGGCCCACGCCTGCGGATCATCGTCGATGACGACGGCCGCGGCCTGTCGGAGGCCGAGCGCACCCAGGTCTCGCGGCGCGGCCAGCGGCTCGACGAGTCCAAGCCCGGCTCGGGGCTTGGCCTGTCGATCGTCACCGACCTCGCCGCGCTCTATGGCGGCAGCCTCTCGCTCGGCGGTGCCCCGACCGGCGGCCTGCGCGCCGCGCTGGTCCTTCCCGGAATATAATCCTTTGTTCCGGCATGATTATTTGGTTTGGCCCGGCCACGATCCGGACGAAACCGGAGGCATTTCGGAGCGACTTCCTAAACGGCTTCTTAAGTGGGCCCATCTATGATCGCGCAGGACGCATCCCACGTCCGCCATTTTACCGTGTATTGCCCGGGCGCATGAGCCAGACATCGATCGAGCGGCTGAGGGAATATCTCGCGCAGCTCCCGCCGCAGTCGCAGGCGCTGCTGATGCGGGAGTTCGAGCGCGCGCTCGAGCGCGGCCAGGAAACAGCGGTGGCGACCCTCGTGCTCGAGCAGTTGCGCAAGATCGTCCGCAAGACCGAAGTCGACGAGGCTCCGCCGCCGCGCACGGACGATCTGTCGCGACTGCTGTTCCAAGTGCTGGAACCATTCCTGGTCGAGGCGGGCCCCCCGGTCCGGGTCGGCCAGATCCGCCGCTCCTCGCTGCATCCGATCTGGCAATGGCTCGGCCGCGACGGCGCCCCGGACAAGGTGAACGAATTCGAGGCGGCGCTGGCGCGCTTGCCGGCTTCAGACAGTGCAGGGCAGGTCGAAGCCCTCGCGCAGAAGCTCCAGGCGGTGGCCGCGGATGCCATCTTCGTACTGACGGGTCCCGGCGGCGGCGACAAGTCGCGCGCACTCGCCCGCGTCGGCCCGCCCAACGTGATCGAGGACCTCTACTCGGTCGGGGCGGTGCTTCAGGTCAGGGAAGCCATTGCTACGCTGAACGAGAAGCTGCCGCGCTTCCTGCGTGCCTTCGGCGATGCCCAGATCGCGTCAGTGACGGCCGCGCTCAACATCCCCGTGCTGCAGACGCCGCAGATGTTGCCCTTCGCACTGTCGATCGTCGCGCAGCGGATGACCGCGCCGTGGCAGATCATCCGCCTCGCCATCAAGATTGCCGCGTCGGACGACGAGATCCGCGTCGCGGCGACGCCCTACGGCGTCGCCGTCACGATCGCCCTGCATGATTTGTCCTGCGTTGCCGCGATCCTGCGCATGGACATCAAGCGTGGCCATTTCGAGAACGTCGCTAACAATCTCAAGACGCTGCATGACGGCGTGCGCGGCCTTCGCACCGAGCTCGATCTGCGCAACGATTCCGCCTGGGGCAAGCAGCTGACTTCGATCCGGGCCAACATCTCCAATGCGCTGCAATCGGAGATCGACAGCGTTCCCGGCCGCGTTCGCCGCATCCTGCGCCAGCGCGCCGAGAAGGACATTCCGCCGGGGGCGCGCATCGACAGCACCGAGGTTGAGGAGACCGTGGCGCTGATCGATTTTGTCGCGACCTGCCGCAACTACGCGAGCGAGCTTGCGATCAACGAAGTGACGCTGCGCACCTATTCCGACCTCCAGCAATATGTCGAACGGTCGACCGAGCAGCTGGTGCAGTCCCTGCGCGCGGCCGATCACAAGGTTCGCACCTATCGGCAGCAGCAGGTGCAGGCCGCGATCCGCTTCTGCCAGGTGCTGTTCGGCGATGATTATGCGTCGCTGATGAGCCGCGCCGCGGAGAACGCTGCCACGGGCGAGCGCAAATCATCGCGCGCCAGCTGATCCAAGCGCATATTTTGTGATCACAATTTGTGGTTGACGATGCCGGTGGCGGGCCCTACGGTCGCCGTGCAAGCTTTTGGAATTTCTATCTGTGGGCGCATGAAACCTCTTATCAGCTCCATCGAAGTTGAAAACCGCGTCATTGTTGCCAAATATCAAAGGCTGATGGTCGGCGCGAAGGTGGTGCTGGTCGAAAAGGCAAGCGGTCGGCAACTGGCTGAGACCGCCACCAGGGTTGCATCGCCCGTTCCCGTCGGAGCGTTGCGCATCAGATTGCCTGAAGCAATCGAGCCGGGAACATACTTCCTGAGGGCCTTCAACGGGCACGGCGAGGACGCCGCTCAAAGCGCGGACTTCGAGATCGGCTAAGCCATTGGATTATCACCGTTTCGGGACTGTGTGCGGTCGCGCCGAATTGACAATTGTCAATTGCCGCATCGTCCGGCCGTGGTGTAAAGCCACCTATGGGCGCGGTTCGCGCGCTGCCGGAAGCTTGCCTGATGATGCTATGGTTCGTGTTCGCGCTGATGACGGTCGCGGCGATTTTCGCCGTGCTTCTGCCGCTCGGCCGCAGCGGACGCGCACAAAATCAGGGCAGCGAGGTCGCGGTCTACAAGGACCAGCTGGCCGAGATCGAGCGTGATCTTGCCGCTGGACTGATCGCCGCGCCCGAAGCCGAGGCCGCACGTGTCGAGATCAGCCGCAGGCTGCTTGCCGCGGCCGGGAGCGAGCCCGCATCAGAGCCGAAATCGAGCGTCAAATGGCGCCGCGCGGCTGCTGTGCTGGCGCTCGCCGGCCTGCCGCTACTTGCCATCGGCGTCTACATGCCGCTCGGCTCGCCCATGCTGCGCGACTTTCCGCTGGCGGAGCGGGAGCGGGGCTCCGGGTCCGGCATGGCGCAGTCGCTCGAGAACCTCGTCGTTCAAGTCGAGCAACATCTGGAAAAGAATCCGACC
The DNA here is from genome assembly GCF_023074175.1 of Bradyrhizobium sp. 139. GTDB lineage: Bacteria > Pseudomonadota > Alphaproteobacteria > Rhizobiales > Xanthobacteraceae > Bradyrhizobium. The sequence goes on along the minus strand of NZ_JADPKS010000008.1, from coordinate 359,692 downwards.
GACGGACGCGGCTGGAACGTGCTCGCGCCGGTGCTGGAACGGCTTGGCCGCTTCGACGATGCGGCGCGCGCCTATCGCAACTCGCTGACCTACAATGGCGAGAGCGCGGAGCGCAGGTCCGATCTCGGCGAGGCGATCGCATCCGCTGCCGGCGGCGTGGTGACCGCGGAAGCGAAGGGCGAATTCGAGCGCGCGCGCGGGCTGAATGCCGACGATCCCAAAGCGAACTACTTCCTCGGTCTCGCCGCCGAACAGGACGGCCGCAAAGACGATGCCGCCGATATCTGGCGCGCGCTGCTGGCGAAAGCGCCGGCGGATGCGCCGTGGCGTCCTCTCGTGCAGACCTCGCTCGCGCGGGTCGGCGGCGGTGGCGCTACGATGCCGGCGCTGTCGGACGAGACCCTCGCAGCCTCCAAGGACATGAACGAGGGCGATCGCAACGCGATGGTTCGCGGCATGGTCGAACGTCTGGCGACGCGCCTCAAGCAGAACGGCGACGATGTCGAGGGTTGGCTGCGCCTGGTGCGCGCCTATCTCGTGATGGGCGATCGCGACAAGGCGGTTGGCACATCGAGCGATGCCCGCCAAGCGGTCGCCAACGATGCCGCGCGGCTGCGGCAGCTCAACGAAGGCCTTAGGACGCTCGGGGTCGACGGATGACGATCTTCGGACGAGACGGGCGGAGAACGGATACGCCATGACGCGTAAGCAGCGACGTATGACCATCATCGGCGGCTCCCTCGCAGTGCTCGCGCTCGCGGCCGCGCTCGTGCTCAACGCTCTGCGCGACTCCATCGTGTTCTTCTCGACGCCGACGATGGTTGCCGAAAAGCACGTGGAACCCGGCAAGCGGTTTCGTCTCGGCGGCCTGGTGCAGCCCGGCTCGCTCCAGCGCGGCGATAATCTCGCGGTGACCTTCGAAGTCGCAGACGGCGGCGCCAAGTTGCCGGTCGCTTACAAGGGCATCCTGCCCGACCTGTTCCGCGAAGGGCAGGGCGTCGTCGCCGAGGGCGCGCTCGACGCCAATGGCGTGTTCAAGGCCGACACCGTGCTTGCCAAGCATGACGAGACCTACATGCCCAAGGACGTCGCCGATGCCCTGAAGAAGCAGGGGCATTGGAAGGACGATTACGGTGCCAAAACTTCCGATGGCGTCAAGCCTGCGGCAACGACCGCGCAGGGCAATCCGCAAGGAGCCGTGCGATGATCGCGGAGGCAGGACATTACGCGCTGGTGCTGGCGCTTGGGCTGGCGCTGATCCAATCCATCGTGCCGCTGATCGGCGCGCGCCTGCGCGACGCCGCGCTGATGAACGTGGCGCGCTCCACTGCGCTGGCGCAGCTCCTGTTCGTCGGTGCGTCGTTCATCGCGCTCGTGATGCTGCACGTGGGCTCGGATTTCTCCGTCGCCAACGTCTACGAGAATTCCCATTCGATGAAGCCGCTGCTCTACAAGATCACCGGCGTCTGGGGAAACCATGAAGGCTCGATGCTGCTGTGGGTGTCGATCCTGGCGCTGTTCGGCGGATTGGTCGCGGCCTTCGGCAACAATTTGCCGCTGTCGCTGCGCGCGCATGTGCTGGCCGTGCAGGCCTGGATCGCCAGTGCGTTCTATCTCTTCATCCTGATGACCTCGAATCCGTTCCTGCGCATCGCCAACCCGCCGATCGAGGGACGCGATCTCAATCCGGTGCTCCAGGACATCGGCCTCGCCGTGCATCCGCCGATGCTCTATCTCGGCTATGTCGGCTTCTCGATCTCGTTCTCGTTCGCGATTGCGGCGCTGATGGAGGGGCGGATCGATGCAGCCTGGGCGCGCTGGGTTAGACCGTGGACGCTGGTGGCCTGGATCTTCCTGACGCTCGGCATCGCTATGGGCTCCTACTGGGCCTATTACGAACTCGGCTGGGGCGGCTGGTGGTTCTGGGATCCGGTCGAGAACGCCTCGCTGATGCCGTGGCTTGCCGGCACCGCGCTCCTGCACTCGGCGCTGGTGATGGAGAAGCGCAATGCGTTGAAGGTCTGGACCATCCTGCTGTCGATCCTGACCTTCTCGCTGTCGCTGCTCGGCACCTTCCTGGTGCGCTCGGGGGTCATCACTTCGGTGCACGCCTTCGCCACCGATCCGACCCGCGGCGTGTTCATTCTGCTGATCCTCTGCCTGTTCATCGGCGGCAGCCTGTCGCTGTTCGCGGGGCGCGCGACCGCATTGAAGCAGGGCGGCCTGTTCGCGCCGATCTCGCGCGAGGGGGCACTGGTCCTCAACAACCTGCTGCTCACGGTGGCCTGTGCGGTGGTGCTGTTCGGCACGCTTTATCCGTTGGCGATGGAAGTGCTGGCCGATTTCAAAATGTCCGTCGGTGCACCGTTCTACAATCTCACCTTCGTGCCGCTGTTCACGTTGCTGCTGCTCGCGGTGCCGTTAGGACCGATGCTGGCCTGGAAGCGCGGCGACCTGCTCGGCGTCACCCAGCGGCTGCTCGCGGCGGGCGTTGCTGCGCTCGTTGTGATCGCCATTGTCTGGGCCTGGACGCGCGGTGGCAGTGCGCTGGCGCCATTGGCAATCGGGCTTGGAGTCTTTGTCATCGCTGGCGCGCTCACGGACCTCGCCGAACGGACCGGCTTGTTCCGCCTGCCGTTCGCAACGACGCTGCACCGGGCCCGCGGCCTGCCGCGTTCGACCTGGGGCTCGGTGTTCGCTCATGCAGGGCTCGGCATCGCGCTGATCGGGATCGTCTGCGAGACCACCTGGAACAGCGAATACATCGCGACGATGAAGCAGAACGATGTTGCCCATGTCGCCGGTTATGATCTGAAGCTCGATCGCCTGTTCCAGCGCCAGGGCCCGAACTACCGCGAGATGATCGCCGAGTTCAACGTCAGTCGCGACGGCGATACGCTCAGCGTGATGACGCCATCCAAGCGCAGCTTCACGACGCGCGGGTCCTCGACCACCGAGGCCGCATTGCTGACGCGCGGCGCAAGCCAGCTCTACGTCTCTCTCGGCGACGCGACTGCCGAGGGCGCCATCGCCGTGCGCATCTATCACAAGCCGCTGGTGCTGCTGATCTGGTGGGGACCGGTGCTGATGGCTTTCGGCGGCGTGCTGTCGCTGTCCGACCGGCGTTTGCGGGTCGGCGCGCCGAAGCCGGCGCGGGCCAAACAGCGCCTTCAGCCGGCGGAGTGATCTGATGCGCCGGATGATGCTCACGATCATCGCGCTCGTGCTGCTGGCTTTGCCCGCCGCCCAGGCCGTGCAGCCCGACGAGATCATGGCGGACCCGGCGAAGGAGGTGCGCGCGCGAGAGCTGTCACGCGAACTGCGCTGCATGGTCTGCCAGAACCAGTCGATCGACGATTCCGACGCGCCACTGGCGCGCGACCTGCGGCTGCTGGTGCGGGAACGGATCGCAGCCGGCGACAGCAATTCGCAGGTGCTCGACTTCCTGGTTGCCCGCTATGGCGAGTTCGTGTTGCTCAAGCCGCGCTTCGAGCGGCAGACCATGCTGTTGTGGCTGCTCGCGCCACTGCTGCTTGCTGGCGGCGGCCTCGCGCTGTGGCTGCAGATCCGCCGCCGCGCACGGAGTGGTGCAGATCTGCCAGCGCCGCCGCTCACGCCCGATGAAGAGGCGCGGCTCGCCGCATTGATGTCCGACGACGCAAAGCCGCGCTAGCTATGGGTGACGGATAGGCTGCGCGCGCGCCGCGCGGCGTCTCAACGCGTTTCACCGAAACTCGATTAAGTTCCTGTAACACCACGGCTTTCGACGTGCGATAAACTGCCGCATCGGCGCGACCCTTCATTACAAAAGTTTAACCCCGCCGCCAGCGCACGGTAAGGCGGGAGACCCCATCTTCAGGTCCGTAAGGTGCTGCCATTCGGCACCAAAAGAAATTCAAGGCCTTGGAGATCCCCGCATGACCGACCGTCCCGACCTCACGAACCTTCCGTCCTACCGGCAGCCCCGCCGGTCGGTTTTCTCCGCGCGCAAGATCGCGCTGATGGCCTCGGTCGTCGCCGGCCTCGGGATTGCCGTGCACGGCTTCAGCCCGTCGACCTCGCCGAGCGACCTGTTCTCCAGCCCGGCGCATGCGCAGGTCAACAACGAGGTCCGGAAGGTTGAGCGTCCGGTCGGCTTCGCCGATGTGGTCGAGCGCGTGAAACCGTCGGTGATCTCGGTGAAGGTCAACATGAAGGAGAAGACCGCCAGCAATGATGATGGCGATGATTCCTCCTCGCCGTTCCAGCCGGGCTCGCCGATGGAGCGCTTCTTCCGCCGCTTCGGCGGTCCGGATGGATTCCCGGGCCAGAAGGGTGGTCGTGGCCGCGTCGTGCAGGGCCAGGGCTCCGGTTTCTTCATCTCGGCCGACGGCTTTGCCGTGACCAACAACCACGTGGTTGACGGCGCCGACAAGGTCGAGGTCACGACCGACGACGGCAAGACCTATATCGCCAAGGTGATCGGCACTGACCAGCGCACCGACCTCGCCCTCATCAAGGTCGAGGGCAGCTCGAACTTCCCGTTCGCCAAGCTCGCCGACAGCAAGCCGCGGATCGGCGACTGGGTGCTCGCGGTCGGCAATCCCTTCGGCCTCGGCGGTACTGTCACCGCGGGCATCGTCTCGGCCAGCGGCCGCGACATCGGCAACGGTCCGTATGACGATTTCATCCAGATCGACGCGCCCGTGAACAAGGGCAATTCGGGCGGGCCGGCCTTCGATACCAACGGAGAGGTGATGGGCGTTAACACCGCGATCTACTCGCCCTCCGGCGGCAGCGTCGGCATCGCGTTCTCGATCCCGGCCAGCACCGTGAAGAGCGTGGTGGCCCAGCTCAAGGACAAGGGCTCGGTCAGCCGCGGCTGGATCGGCGTTCAGATCCAGCCGGTGACCTCCGATATCGCCGACAGCCTCGGTATGAAGAAGGCTGAAGGTGCGCTGGTGGCGGAGCCGCAGGCGAACGGTCCGGCGGCGAAGGCCGGCATCGAGTCCGGCGACGTGATCACCTCGGTCAACGGCGAATCCGTCAAGGACGCCCGCGAACTTGCCCGCACCATTGGCGGCCTGGCGCCCGGCGCGACCGTAAAGCTCAACGTGCTGCACAAGGGCCAGGACAAGGTCGTGAACCTTACGCTTGGTCAGCTGCCGAACGCGGTCGAGGCCAAGGCTGACACCGACACGGACAGCAACAAGGGTGCGACCCGCGGCACCGACGTGCCGAAGCTTGGCATGACGGTAGCGCCCGCGAATTCCGTCGCCGGCGCCGGCAAGGATGGCGTCGTGGTCACCGAAGTCGATCCGAAGAGCGCCGCGGCCGAACGCGGCTTCAAGGAAGGCGACGTGATTCTCGAAGTCGGCGGCAAGAGCGTGAGCACCGCCGGCGACGTCCGCGATGCCATCAACACGGCGCGGACCGACAGCAAGAACAGCGTCCTGATGCGCGTGAAGAGCGGCGGCCAGTCGCGCTTCGTCGCAGTACCCCTCGCCAAGGGGTAAGCCGCCCAGGAGGCCAACGAGATGAAGGGTGTCGCCGGCATCAGTCGCCCCCGCCGACGGCGCCCTTCGGGAGAGCAGCGTGACGTTCGCTTTCCCTGCCTACCTTCCGGTGGAATTACGCCCCCCTCCGTCGGAAGGCTCAGGGCGGTGAGGTCCCCCCAGCCTCACCGCCCACCTTTTTCTCGATCCGAGATCCCCCCGCTCGGCTTGCATGCGATTGCCGCTCGCGCCATGTTTAGAGAAGGTTGACCTCCTTGACCGCCGCCGAACGCACGATGCGCCTCCTCATCATCGAAGACGACCGCGAATCCGCCGACTATCTCGTGAAGGCGTTTCGCGAAGTCGGACACATTGCCGACCACGCCAGCGATGGCGAGGAAGGCCTCGCCATGGCCGAGAACGGCGATTACGACGTGCTGGTGGTCGACCGCATGCTGCCCAAGCGCGACGGCCTGTCGCTGATCGGCGCCCTGCGCGACAAGGACGATTCGACGCCGGTGCTGATTCTCTCGGCCCTCGGGCAGGTCGACGATCGCATCAAGGGCCTGCGCGCCGGCGGCGACGATTATCTGCCAAAACCGTATTCCTTTGCCGAGCTGCTGGCCCGGGTCGAGGTGCTTTCACGCCGCCGCGGCGGTCCGGCCGAGGACACGCTCTACCGCGTCGGCGATCTCGAGCTCGACCGGCTCTCCCATCGCGTCGCCCGCGGCAAGGACGAGCTGACGCTCCAGCCGCGCGAATTCCGTTTGCTCGAATACCTCATGAAGCATGCCGGCCAGGTGGTGACCCGCACCATGCTGCTGGAGAACGTCTGGGACTACCATTTCGATCCACAGACCAACGTGATCGACGTGCACATTTCGCGGCTGCGCTCCAAGATCGACAAGGGATTCGAGCGGCCGCTGCTGCACACGATCCGCGGCGCCGGATACATGATCCGTGACGGCATTCGGTAAACTCGTCCGCACCACGGCATTCCGGCTGACGCTGGTCTATCTGTTTCTGTTTGGGATCTTCGCGGCCTCGCTTCTAGGCTATTTCGCCTGGAATACGCGGCGGCTGATCACCGAGGAAATCACCCAGACGGTCAATGCCGAGACCTCGGAGATCAACGAGATCTACGGCCTCCGCGGCTTGGTCGGACTCGTGCGCGCGATCGAGTACAGGGCGCTGCGGCCGGGCGCCAATCTCTACCTCGTGACCACGCCGACGGGCCAGGCGATCGCCGGCAATGTCGGCTCGCTGGCGCCTGGGGTGATGGCGACGCGGGGCTGGTCGGAGACGGCCTACAAGCGGATCGAGGACGCGGACGAGCGCAACCATCGCGCGCTGGTGCGCGTCACCGAACTTGAAAACGGTTTCCGGCTCCTGATCGGCCGCGACCTCGACGAGCGGCGGCGCCTGTTCGGCATCGTGGCGAAGGCGGCGCAATGGTCGATCCTGATCGTCGTGGTGCTTGGCCTCGGCGGCGGCATCTTCGTGGCACGCAGGGTCTTGAGGCGCATCGATGCGATGTCCGGCACGGCGCATCGCATCATGACCGGCGATCTCAGCGAGCGCCTGCCCGTGGGGCGCAGCGGCGACGAGCTCGACCGCCTCGCCGAGAACCTCAACGCCATGCTGGAGCGGATCGAGGCGCTGATGGCAGGGCTCAAGGAAGTCTCCGACAACATCGCCCATGACCTCAAGACGCCGCTGACGCGGCTCCGCAACCGCGCCGAGGAAGCGCTGGCGAAATCGGGCTGCGAGGCTGACTACCGTGCGGCGCTGGAACGGACCATCGAGGAATCCGACGGTCTGATCCGCACCTTCAACGCGCTTCTGATGATCGCGCGCGCGGAGTCGGGCCAGGCGCGCGGCAACATGGATGATTTCGACGCCGCAGACGTCGCCAACGGCATCCACGAGCTCTACGAGCCGTTGGCCGAAGACGACGGCATGACGCTGAAGGTGAGAGCCGAGCCGACGCCGGTTCATGCCAACCGCGAGCTGATCAGCCAGGCGCTCGCCAATCTCGTCGAGAATGCGATCAAATACGGCAAGCCGGTCGCGCAGACGGGGGGAACCGTGGTCAGCATGGACAGCCGCCAGATCACGATCGAGGCGAAGCGCGAGGGCGATCAGGTGCTGCTCAGCGTCACCGATCGCGGCCCTGGTATCCCGGAAGCCGATCGCAAGCATGTCGTCGAGCGATTTGTGCGGCTCGAAGCCAGCCGCACCCTGCCAGGCTCCGGCCTCGGGCTCAGCCTCGCTGCTGCGGTTGCGACATTGCATGGCGGAGAATTGCGGCTGGGTGATGCCCAGCCCGGCCTCGTCGCCACACTGGTGCTCCCGGCGCGTGCCGGCGACAGGGTTGCTCCTCCAATGCAGGATGTGCCACAGAAGGTGGCATGAACCACTCCGCGCCGGGAAACGCGGACAAGCATGGTGAGGGTCTGGCTGCGCGCTTCGCGGAGGCTCCCCATATTGCCGCTTCCACAACCGAAGAACGACGCCTTGAACATTGGCTGGCTGGGCTCGAGCCGGTACAATCAGCCCGTCTCGAAGCCCTGCTGGTTCATCCCTTCGCGCGGGATATTTTGGCCGGCATCGCGGAGTTCTCGCCCTACCTGTTTGAATTGGTGCGCGCCGACGCGCCGCGCCTGATCCGGCTGCTCGAATGCGATCCGGACGCGCATCTGGCCACGCTCATCGCGGAGGCGGGGGACGCGACGCTGGTGGCGACCGACGAGGCCGAGGTGATGCGGCTGCTTCGCAGGATGAAGGCGGAAGCGGCGCTTCTCACCGCGCTGTGCGATATCGGTGGCGTCTGGCCGGTGATGCGGGTGACGGCGGCGCTGACTGATGTCGCGGTATCCTCGGTGCAGGCGGCGCTCCGGTACCAGCTGCGGCAGGAAGCCGCACGTGGAAAAATCCTGCCGCCCAATCCCGAAGCTCCGGAAGAGGGCTGCGGCCTGATCGTGCTCGCGATGGGCAAGATGGGGGCGGGCGAGCTGAATTATTCCAGCGACATCGACCTCATCGTGTTCTTCGACCCTGATGCCACGACGCTCGCGCCCGACATCGAGCCGCAACCGTTCTTCGTCCGGGTGACGCAGGGCATAGCGCGCATTCTCCAGCAGCGTACCTATGACGGCTACGTCTTCCGCGTCGACCTGCGCCTGCGTCCCGACCCGTCCTCGACGCAAGTGGCGATATCGCGGGATGCTGCGCTGAACTACTACGAGCGGGAAGGACGCACCTGGGAGCGTGCCGCGATGATCAAGGCGCGTGCCTGCGCCGGCGATGCCCGGGCGGGCGAGGCGCTGCTCGCCGAAATCGCGCCCTTCGTCTGGCGCAAGCATCTCGACTTTGCCGCGCTTGCCGACGTCCACGACATGAAGCGGCAGATGCAGACCTATCGCGGCCAGAGCGAGATCTCGGTCGAGGGTCATAACGTCAAGGTCGGGCGTGGCGGCATTCGCGAGATCGAATTTTTCGCGCAAACGCAGCAGTTGGTCGCCGGCGGTCGCCATCCGGAGTTGCGGGTGCGGCCGACGCTCGCCGCGCTCGATATTCTAGCCTCCAGCAACTGGATCACCTTTGCCGCGCGCGACGAACTGAGCACGGCATATGAATTCCTGCGGCGGGTCGAACACCGTCTCCAGATGATCGCCGATGAGCAGACCCATGCGCTGCCCGAGGACAAGGAGGCGGTCGAGCGCTTTGCGCGCTTCTTCGGCTATCCGGATCGCGAAGCCTTTGCGCGTGACCTGTTGCGGCAGCTCCGGATCGTGCAGGGACACTACGAAAAACTGTTCGAGGGCGATGATCCGACCGGCACGGCAAAACTGCCGGCGCTCGACTACAGTGCAGGTCCCGACGATCCGCGCCTGCTGCAATATTTGACGACGCTCGGCTTCAAGAAGCCGGCCGCACTCGCGCAGACCATACGCGACTGGATCACCGGCGACTACCGCGTGTTCCGCAATGACCAGACACGAAGCGCTTTCGTCGAGTTCGTGCCGGCCCTGATCGACGGCCTCGCGCGTGCCGAGGAGCCGGATCGCGCCGTCGTGGCGTTCGATCATTTCCTTGGAGCACTCCAGCTTGGCGGCCGGCTGATCACACTGCTCGGCCAGAACCGCGATCTCGTCGCGCTCGTGGCGCTGGTGCTGGGCGCGGCCCCGCGGCTCGGCGAGATGCTGGCGCGGAAGCCGCAGCTCATGGACGGCCTGATCGATCCGAGATTCTTCGGCGCGATGCCGGACAAGCAGGAATTGTCGGCGCGATTGGCCGCGACGGTCCGCGACGCCGACTCCTATGAGGAATTTCTCGATCGTCTTCGCCTGTTCGGGCAGGAGAGTCTGTTTCTGATCGGCACGCGCATTCTCTCCGGCACCGTCTCGGCGCAGCAGGCGAGCACGGCTTTCGCCGATGTCGCCGAAGGCACCGTCCACACCGTGCACGATCTCGTCGCCGAACGCTTCTCCGCCCAACACGGACGCATCAAGGATCAGGAGACCGCGATCATCGCGATGGGCCGGCTCGGCAGCCGCGAGATGACGGCATCGTCCGACCTCGACCTGATCCTGCTCTACGATTTCGACAGCGACAATCCGGATTCCGACGGGCCAAGAACGCTTCAGGGCGCACACTATTTCGCGCGCTTCACCCAGCGCCTGATCAGCGCTTTCACCACGCGCACCAATTACGGCGTGCTCTACGAGATCGACATGCGGCTGCGCCCGTCGGGACGCGCCGGTCCGGTGGCGTCGAGCCTCGTCTCATTCGCGGACTACCAGGCCAACGAGGCCTGGACCTGGGAGCACATGGCCCTGACCCGCGCACGCGTGGTGTCGGCTTCGGATGAATTCCGCGAGCGTATCGAGCGCATCATCCGCGATGTCCTGACCCGTCGCCGCGACTGCGCGACCATCGCCAACGACGTCGCCGACATGCGGCGCGCAATCGCGCAGGAGAAGGGCGAGAGCGACCATTGGGATCTCAAATATGCCGCCGGCGGCATGGTCGATATCGACTTCATCGCGCAATATCTCCAACTCGTGCACGCCCACGACAAGCCGGAGATTCTCGACGTTGGCACCATGCAGGTGCTGGAAAATGCATGTAGGCTCGGCGTGCTCGCGCAATCGGAGACCGAGATATTGCGCGCTGCGGCGCGGCTCTATCACGACCTGACGCAAATCCTGCGGCTCTGCGTCAGCGATCGCTTCAAGCCGGACACCGCCGGCACCGATCTTCACCGTGTGATGGCGCGCGCCGGCGATGCGCCCGACTTCTCGTCGCTGGAGGCGCGCGTGAAGGAAACGCAGAGCGAGGTGAGGCGCGTATTTACAGCGCTGCTGGAAGGGAAATAGTCTGCTGCAGCAGGTGAGAGCCTCGCGCACGCTCGGCTCCAGCCCCGCGCCGCCCGCGTCGAGATGGGCGAAGATCGCGCGCTTCATCCGGGGATCCCAGAACTTCTTGATGTGCTCGGCAATCCCCGGCACAGTCCCGAGATGTGGCGGTAGCCGGGCAGCTCGTGCGGGAATGAGCCCATGTCGCAGGAGCCTTGAACGTTGTTCTGGCCGCGCAGCGGATTCACGCCGACGCCGGGACGGCCGATATTGCCGGTCGCCATTGCGAGGTTGCGTCAAGGGCCGCTTCGCGTGGAATTCTGATCGATCCGTCAGCGCAATCGACCGAGATGAATTCGCAATCAACGCTCTTCCGCCGGGCGGTTTTTGCGTGTTGGGACGGATGGGGCGTGCTAGCTTGCATGCCACCACAGAAATCCGAGGGGACGCGCGGTTGCTCGACAAGCTTGAACTGCTGCTGGCGCTGGCGAAGGAGCGGCATTTTGGACGCGCGGCAGAAGTCTGCGGCGTGACGCAGCCAACGATGTCGACCGGGCTCAAGCAGCTCGAGGAGATCCTCGGCGTGATGCTGGTCCAGCGCGGCTCCCGCTTCCAGGGTTTTACCCCCGAGGGCGAGCGGGCGCTGGATTGGGCGCGTCGCATCGTCGGCGATGCCCGCGCCATGCGCGACGAGATCAACGGGCTCAAGCACAAGCTCTCAGGCGAGATCCGCATCGCGGCGATCCCAACCGTGCTCGGCATGGTCGCTTCCCTGACGACGCCGTTCCGCGCCCGGCATCCCGAGGTGCGCTTCCGCATCCAGTCCACCACCTCATCCGAGGTGCTGGGGCTGCTCGAAAATCTCGAGGTCGATGCGGGGCTGACCTATATCGAGAACGAGCCGATCGGCAAGGTGCGCACCATTCCGCTCTACAACGAGAGCTATCGCCTGCTGACCGCGCCGGATGCAATGTTCGGCGATCGCGAGACGGTGACGTGGAAGGAGGTCGGGCAGGTGCCGCTGTGCCTGCTCACGCCCGACATGCAGAACCGCCGCATCATCGACCGCGCCCTGCGCTCGGTCGGCGCGGAGGCGACGCCGACCTTGACCTCGAACTCGCTGCTGGTGCTGTTCACGCATGTGAAGACGGGGCGCTGGGCGAGCGTGATGCCGGCCAAGCTTGCCGAGACGCTCGGTCTGTCCGATACGGTGCGCTCGATCCCGATCATCGATCCCGACGTCAATTACAGCATCGGCATGGTGATCCCGCAGCGCGATCCGATGACGCCGCTGATTGCGGCGCTGGTCAATGTCGCGCGGGAAGTTGCCCCGTCACTGCAATTGTAGGGTTCAAGCCGCAGCCGATATCCCGGCTGCCGCCTTGATCGCATCGCGTGGCAGCGTCACGCGGACGACGGTGCCCAAGTCGATTTTCGAGCGCAGCCGCATCGAGCCGCCATGCAGCTGCGCCAGTGATCGCGCGATCGCAAGTCCAAGTCCCGAGCCATGATAGGTCTTGGTGAGCTGGCTCTCGACCTGCTCGAAGGGGTGGCCGAGCCGCGCCAGCGAATGCGGCGCGATCCCGATGCCGGTGTCGGCGATCATCAGCACGATCCGGTCGTCGAGCTGCCGGCTGCGCACCACGATCCGTCCGCCGTCGGGCGTGAACTTCACCGCGTTGGAGAGCAGGTTGACGATGATCTGCTTGGTGGCGCGGCGATCGGCGACGACGGAGATCGATGTCTCGATGTCGGCATCGAGCGTCAGGTTCTTGTCCTGCGCCCGGCCGGTGACGACACGCAGGGATTCGGCCAGCGTCTGTGCGAGGTCGAGCTCTTCCATGTCGAGCTTCATGCGGCCGGCCTCGATCTTGGACATATCGAGGATGTCGTTGATGACTTCGAGCAGGTAATGGCCGCTGGTCAGGATGTCTTGGCAATATTCCTGGTACTTCTCCGAGCCGAGCTCGCCGAACATGCCCGAGCCCATGATCTCGGAGAAGCCGATGATAGCGTTGAGCGGCGTGCGCAGCTCGTGGCTCATATTGGCGAGGAATTTCGACTTGGTCTGGTTGGCTTCCTCGGCGCGGGTCTTCTCGCGCTGATACTTCTCGGCGAGATCGGCGAGCTCGTTGGTCTGGCGCTCGAGTGCGGCCTGGGAGCGCTTCAGGTCGATGACGGTGGCGCGCAGGCGCAGATCGTTGTCGACCAGCTTCTGCTCGTGCTCCTTGATGCGGGTGATGTCGGTGCCGACCGAGACGTAGCCGCCGTCCTTGGTGCGGCGCTCGCTGATGTGCAGCCAGCTGCCGTCGTCGAGCTGCGCCTCGAAGGTGCGCGCGCCCGGACCCTGGCTGGCCGTCTCGTTGTGGCGGGTGCGCACCTCCGGCATGCGGCCGACTTCGAGCACGGTCTCGTAGGAGGTACCGGGGATGACGGCGCTGTCGGGCAGCTTGTGCAGGCGCTGGAAGTGCGAGTTGCAGAGCACGAGGCGGTCGCTGGCATCCCACAACACGAAGGCCTCCGGAATGGTCTCGATCGCGTCGCGCAGGCGCAGATCGGCTTCCACCGTCCGCTCGGCGAGGCTCTTCTGCTCGGTGATGTCGACCGCGATGCCGATCAGGTGGACGCTGGAATCGGTCGCGCCGCGCGTCTTTTCGCAGCGGACCCGGAGCCAGATCCAGTGGCCGTCCACATGCTGCATGCGGAAGGTCTGGTCGATGTGGTCGATCTTCTCGGAGATGAGCTGGTCGGCGATCTCGAACAGGTCAATGTCGTCGGACTTCACCAGCGCGTTGACCTCGCCGAAGGTGAGGAGCTCGTGACGGCCGTCGAGACCGAGCATCGAAAACATCGACTGCGACCAGAAGATCCGGCCGCGCGACAGATCCCAGTCCCACAGCCCGCAGCGGCCGCGGTTGAGCGCGGTGTCGATGCGGCCGCGCACGGCGTCGTTGATGAGGTCGCCCTCGCGGGCGCGGGTCGACTGCCAGTGAAAGGCGAAGCCGAGGATCAGGACGACGAAGCCGGTGGTCGCCGACAGCGTCACCGAGAGCGCGGCGTCCGAGCCCCAGATCGGCTCGTTGCGCTCCTGGATCACGGTGACGAGGCCCGGCAGCGACTTGATCTGCCGCGAGGTCGCCATCGCGGCGTTGCCGTTCGGCAGCGTCATGTCGGAGACGTCGTTGTCGCGCGGCGGCGCCGCGAGCAACTGCGCCGTCGTGATCGCATCGAGCAGGCGATCGTTGCCGGCGGGGTCGCTGTCGATGGGAATGCGGGCGAGGATGCGGCGGTCGATTCCGGTCGAGGTGACGACCACGTGGCGGCCGGAGGCCGTGCCCCAGGACGGGATGAGATCGGGCAGCAGCGTCGGCAGGTTCTCGATGTTCTTGAGCCGCTCCTGCCGTGAGGAGATGAGACGGTCGATGCGCTCGGCGAGCAGGTCGGCAAGCGCCGAGATGTCGTGGCGGATCACCAGCCGCTTCTGGCGCGTCTGATCGACGACCTGCACGAACGCGCCGAGGCAGATCGTGATCAGGAACGCGATGATAAGCGTCGGCACGGCGCGGCGCAGCGCCGGCTCCGCGATCAGGAGCCGATGATAGGCAGGTTTCGCGATCGATTGCGCCAATCCCTTGATCGAATCGGATTGGACACACGCGTCCGCGGCGTCTGCACGCGCCATGCCTTCGGCCCCCTGGAAACTCTGCTGCGACGAGATTCGAAAGCAGCCCCACATCGCTTTCGAATCAAGCCGATTTGAATCCAGTTTTCGCGGGCTGTCGAGAGTCAACGAATCGTTAACGCGAAATTATTCTTATCCAACGCGCACTTTGCGCGTCGTTCGTCCGCAAACTTACTTGCGCGGCGAGTCCGAAACGAGAACGTGTGACTCCTCGCACATTCTGGATCACGCGCGCGGCGGCTCGGCGTGACTGATGACGCGCTTCACGCTTGGGAACGCGCGGCGCAGCGCGCGCTCGATCGCGTCGACATGCTCGTGCACCTTGACCACGCTCATCGAGGGCGCGGCACGGCAGTGGAAATTGACGACCTCGCCGGCCTCGGTGTTGCGGACGCGAACGTTGTGGATGTCGTGGATCTCACTGCCGCCCGCGAACCCGGCCAGAGCCGCTGCAATGACCTGCACCCGTTCCGGCGCGGCGTCGACGCCGAACGGCAGTTCCGGTTCGAGCGGCTCGATATGGACGTCGACCTCGACGTCCTCGCCGAACTCCTCCTGGATGTTGCGCTCCAGTGTGTTGGCGACGTCATGGGCGGCGTCGAGCTGCATCCCGGCGTCGACCTCGAGGTCGATGCCGACGATCAGCTTGGCGCCGAGGTCGTGCACTGTGACGTGGTGGATGGCGAGGCCCGAATTGTGCGCGATGACCATGATCCGGTCGCGCACGGTCTCGTTGTCGCGCGCGACGGGGACGGCGGTGAAGGTAAGGTCGGCCTCGCTGAATGCTTTGTCGACGGCCGCCTGCGCCGTGCGCTTGATCTCCTCGACGCGGTCGATCGGATAGGTCCGCGGCACCTTTGCGATGGTGTCGATGAACGTGGTCGCTCCCACCATGCGCACCCGCAGCCTTTCGACGTCGATCACGCCGGGCACGCCAAGGATCGCGGCGGTGGCCTTTTCCTGCGCCCCTTCCGGCGCGCGGTCGACCAGCGTCTGCACGGTCGAGCCCGCCATGCGCAGGCCGAGCAGGGCGATCATCACGGCGACGGCGGCGGCGGCGGCGGCGTCGCCCCACCAGAAGCCGAGGGCGGCGAGGATCAGGCCCACGATCACCGCGGATGAGCCCATCACGTCGGTGGCGAAATGCAGCGCGTCGGCGGCGAGGGCCTGGCTGCGCGTTTCCTGGGCGGCGCGGTGCAGGGCGCGGGCACGCCACAGGTTTACGAGGATGTCGATCACCAGCACCACGAACGGCACGGCCGAGATCGTCGGCGGCGGGGTTCCCTCGCGCAGGCGGCTGTAGGATTCGACCAGAATGCCGCCCGCGAGCACGTAGAGCAGGGCGGTGACGCCTAGCGCGGAGATGCTCTCCAGCTTGCCGTGGCCGTAATGATGCTCCTCGTCCGCCGGCTTGTCGGACACCCGCACCACCGCCCAGGTGATGATGGTCGCGACCAGGTCGATCGAGGAATGCAGGGCTTCGGAGATCAGTGCGAGCGAGCCGATCGCGATCCCGACCGCGAACTTGGCCGCTGCCATGCCGCCGCTGGCGAAGATCGAGATCGCTGCGACCGAGGTTTTGTTGTGCTGGGAGGTCATGGCGGGGATTTAGCAGCCCATGGGTGAACATCAAGCGATGATCCACAGGGGTAGTCGCTAGTGATTTGCAGGAGCGGGAGCCACCAACTCCGTCATGCCCCGGGCTTGTCCCGGGCATCCACGTTCTTCTGCGCGAGGGGTAAAGACGTGGATGGCCGGGTCAAGCCCAACCACGACGAGAGGAGAGAGCGTCGCTCCGCTCTTGCCCAGCCGCCATCCCTCACACAGTCACGACAATCTTGCCGAGATGCTGGTTCGCCTCCATGTGCGCGAACGCCTGATCGATGTCGTCGAACGCGTACACCTTGTCGATCGGCAGCTGCAGCTTGCGTGACTCGACCGCGCCCCAGACGTCCTTGCGGACCTCGTCGAAGATCTCGCGGACCTCATCGATGGTGCGGGTACGGAAGGTGACGCCGACATAGTCGATGCGGCGCGCGGCATGCAGGTCGAAGTTGAAATCGGCATGGGTGCCGCCGAGCCGGCCGACATTGACGATGCGGCCCTTGATCCGGGTGGCGGCGAGGTTCTGGTTGGCGACCTTGCCCGAGACCTGGTCGACGATGAGGTCGACGCCTTCGCCGTTCGTCGCCTTCAGCACCTCGTCGACCCATTTGGGGTCGGAGGAGTCGACGGCAAGGTCGGCGCCGTACTCCTTCAGCCGGCCGCGGCGGTAGGCATCGGTCGACGAGCCGATGACGAGCTTGGCGCCCTTGAGCTTGGCGATCTGCATCGCCATCAGTCCGACGCCGGAGCTTGCACCCTGGATCAATACCGCCTGGCCGGCCTGCAAGCCGCCGACGGTGACGACGGCATTGTGCATGGTCGCGAGCGCGACGGGGAGGCTGGCGGCCTCCTCGAAGTTCATGTTCGAGGGCGCGCGGAACAGCCGGCCGTGGTCGGCCAGCGTATATTCCGCGAACGCCGCGGCGCCCGAGCCCATGATGCGGTCGCCGACTTTCACGCCTTTCGCGTCCGGCCCGAGTTCGGCGACCTCGCCAGCCCATTCCATGCCGAGCACGGTGCCGACGCCGCCGGCCGCGCCATGGGCGTGGCCCTTGCGCATGCCGGTGTCGGCGCGGTTGAGCCCGCAGGCGCGGACGCGAACCAGCACCTGCGTGCCTTCAGGCTTTGGTTGAGCGACGTCGGAAATCTGAGCGCCGTCAGGGCTGTAGACATAGGCCTTCATGAATTACTCTCGCTTCTTGCAGTGATTATTCCGCGGCTTGCGCGTTTGGATGAGCGATCATGCCTTCGAGCCGGCTTCTGATGATCGCTTCGGCCTCGCGTACGATGCGTGAGACGAGCTCGGCGCAGCTCGGGATGTCCTGGATCAGACCCTGCACCTGACCGGCCGACCAGATCCCTTCGTCCGAGTTGCCTGATACATAGACCATCTTGCCGCGGGCGCCCGCGACGAGCTCGCGGATGTCCTCGAACTTGGCGCCTTCCTTCTCCATCGCGACGACCTTGGTCGAAATCTCGTTCCTGGCGACGCGGGAGGTGTTGCGCATGGTGCGGAAGATCAGCTCGGTCTCGCGCTCGTCATTGGCGACGATCTTCTCCTTGATGAGCTGGTGGATCGGGCTTTCCCTGGTCGCCATGAAACGGGTGCCCATGTTGATGCCCTCGGCGCCGAGTGCCAGCGCGGCGACGAGGCCGCGGGCGTCGGCAAAGCCGCCCGAAGCGATGATCGGGATCCTGACCTTGTTGGCGGCGGCCGGGATCAGGATCAGGCCGGGGGTGTCGTCCTCGCCGGGATGTCCGGCGCATTCGAACCCGTCGATCGAGATGGCGTCGACGCCCATGCGCTCGGCCGAGAGTGCGTGGCGGACGCTGGTGCATTTGTGCACGACCTTGACGCCGTGCTTCCTGAACTCGTCGACATGCTCCTGCGGCTTGTTGCCGGCGGTCTCGACCACCGTGATGCCGCTCTCGATGATGGCGGCGCGGTATTCGGCGTAGGGCGGCGGCTTGATCGCGGGCAGGATGGTGAGGTTGACGCCGAACGGCTTGTCGGTGAGGTCGCGGCAGCGTGCGATCTCCTTGCTCAGGTCTTCCGGCGTCGGCTGGGTCAGCGCCGTGATGAAGCCGAGTGCGCCGGCATTCGCGACCGCTGCGACCAGTTCGGCGCGTCCGACCCACTGCATGCCGCCCTGGACGATCGGGTGCTCGACGCCGACGAGCTTCGTAAACCGTGTCTGCAACATGACCTGTTTCCCCCGCCTGCGTGGCGCTCCGTTATCGGTTGATGCCGGCAGGATGCCGCCCGGGTCGGGAAAAGTCTATTGCGGGGGGTGTGCGGTAAGGGCGGGGCGATCATGCGAGCGGTGGGGGTGATTCCGCGGAGCGGATAATTGAGGCGGTTGGCGCCGGGACGACGTTGGGGACGGCATGCCCCGCTGTTCCAACACCGTCATTGCGAGCGAAGCGTGCTGCGCTCGCAATGACGACTGAGCCTGGCGGGCTACTCCGCCGACAGCCGTACCATCTGGCGGCCGCCGTTCATGTCCTTGAGGCTGTTGACGAAGTTTTCCGGGCGCTGCCAGCGGTTGGGGACCTTCAATCCCATGAACTCGGCGATGTCGCCGATGAAGCCGGTGCAGTTGGTGGTCTCGGCGTTCCAGACCGGCGAGCTTGCCTGCAATTTCTTGATGTAGGCGAACACACGCTTGGCGTCGGCTTCGCTCAGATAGACGCGGTAGCTCGCGGTCAGATAGTCCGGATCGAGATCGCCGTAGCTCGCGCCGGTTTCGGATGGCACCCAGGTGAGGTGACCGAGCACATAAGCCCAAGTGTCGCCGGCGGGCGTCAGGCCCGCGACTTCGACGGCGCGCTCGCTGGTCTTGCCGTACCAGACGAACGCATGGCCCCAGCTCGCCGCCGTCCGCGCGCGGAAGTCGACGTAGTAGGGACCTTTCTCAACGCGCGCGACGGGGCGCCGCGTCGATTGCGGCGCCGGTCGCGATGCGGTGTCGGTCGAAACAAGCGCATTCGCGTCGGCAACGCGCTTGTTCGCTTCGTGGGCCGAAGCCGATGGCATCGTGCACGCGATCATCGCCGCAAGGGCGAATCCCGCGAGGATGCAGGATCCCGATCGATCAGGTTTGTTGCTCACGCTGTGCCCCTCGACTGTCGGCCGCTTACGCAGATCCCTGCGTGTATTGTCGTTGCGCGTCAGTAGCGCGCAGCGACCGGGCCGGGCGCCTTGCCGATCGGGGCCTTTCCAACCGGGCTCTTGCCAATCGGCATCTTCCCGATCGGCGCCTGCTCCGCCGGATAGGCGGGAACGGGCTGGCGGCGCGGCAGATCCGCAGCGTTCGCAGCCGTCACCAGAGCAAGCGTAGCACCCACGACAAATACAATCTTCTTCACAGTCATACCCCTGAAGGTTTGGTCCAAACACGGCAGTGCCGTGCCCCCAGACACGCCTCACAGAAGGGCGGCGGAATGCGTCCAAGTTGCGGCACGCGCGGGACATGTTGGCGGCATATGTCGGACGCGCGCAGATGTGATGTGTCTGAACTTTTCGGAGCCGCGTGATGCCGGCGAGTTGCGGCATGCAGCATTTGCAGCCGGCCGCTACAGCCGAAACTCGTTGGTCAGCTCGCCGATGCCGTCGATCGCGACCGTCACGGTATTCACCGGCTCCTTCATTACGCCGACGCCGACCGAGGTGCCGACGGCGATGAGGTCGCCGGGGAGCAGCGTCATGTCGTGGGAGATCCTGCTGACCAGCTCCTGCGCGGTGAAGATCATGTCCGATATCGGATAGTTCTGCCGCTCCGCGCCGTTGAGGATGGTCCGCACTGTGAGCCTGGCCGGATCGAGGCCGGTTGCGATCACTGGGCCGAACGGGCCGTAATCGTCGATGCCCTTGGCGCGGGCCCATTGCGGGAAAGTGGGATCGCTGGTCAGGATGTCGTTGGCGGTGATGTCGTTGACGCAGGTGTAGCCGAAGATGAAGCTGTCGGCCTCCGCCGGCGAGATGCGGGCGCAGGCCTTGCCGATGACGATGCCGAGCTCGCCTTCATAGGTGGTCTTGCCGTCGTAATAAGAGGGACGGCGGATCACCGCGCCCGGCGTCGTGATGCTGGTGGTGGCCTTCAGCAGATAGAGCGGCTCCGGCGGCTCGGGCTGGTTCAGCTTGGCGGCGAGCGCGTGGAAATTATTCCAGAGCGCGACGATCTTGCTGGGTGCGCAGGGTGCGAGCAGCTCGACCTCCGACAGGGGCAGCGTCTTGCCGGTGGCCGCATTGCGGCCGAACATCTCGCCCTCATGCAAGCTGATGCTTGACGACGTCAGCGTGCCGAAACCTGTCGTACCGGCATGGCGGTAGCGCAGCCATTTTTTCACCTCGGCCATCACGCCACCGCCAGTGCGCGGGGATCTGATGACGTCGAGACGCCGTCATAGAGGCCGGCGATGCGGGCGCGCTGGGTCACCATCGCCAGCACCGAGTCCAGCGCGGGTGTCGCGATTCCGGTGAGGCGGCCCATCTCCTGCACCACGGTGACGAGCGGGTCGATTTCCATCGGGCGGCCGCGCTCGAGATCCTGCAACATCGAGGTCTTGTGCGCGCCGACCTTGCGGGCGCCTTCGATGCGGCGCTCGACGTCGACGCGGAATTTGACGCCGAAGGTTTCGGCGATCGCCTGCGTCTCCACCATGATCGCGCGCGACAGCGCGCGCGTGGACGGATCGGTGCAGATCACGTCGAGCGTTGCGTGGGTGAGCGCGCTGATCGGGTTGAAGCAGACATTGCCCCAGAGCTTCAGCCAGATCTCGTCGCGGATGCGGTCGAGCACCGGCGCTTTCAGCCCGGCTGCGACGAACAGATCGGCGAGCCGCTGCACGTCCGACGTAATCTCGCCGGAGGGCTCGCCGAGCGGAAAATTGTTGCCGTAGACGTGACGGATCACGCCGGGCGCCTCGATCTCGGTGGCGGGATAGACGATGCAGCCGATGGCGCGCTCGGCGCCGATCTCCCGCCACTGCCGTCCGCCGGGGTCGATGCTCTCCAGCGTCGAGTTCTCGTATTGGCCGCCGTGCTTGTAGAAGTACCAATAGGGGATGCCGTTGACGGCGGTGACGATGCGGGTGTGCGGCCCGAGCAGCGGCTGCATCTTCTCGATCACGCCGGTGATCGAATGCGCCTTCAGCGTGATGATGATGTAGTCCTGCACGCCGAGCTCGGCGGGATCGTCGGTGCAACGGGGAAAGACCGTGTGCTTCTCCTGGCCCGCGAGCAGCGTCAGTCCGCGCTCGCGCATCGCGGCAAGGTGAGCGCCGCGTGCGACCAGGCTGAGATCGGCGCCAGCACGCGCGAGTTGAACCCCGAGGTATCCGCCGATCGCGCCGGCGCCGTAGATACAGATCTTCATGAAATCCTCGCGGGAGCAATTGGCAAGTTGGCTTGATCGATCGTGCCACGGGCTGGCTGCACCTCTCCCGCTTGCGGGAGAGGTCGGCGTGCTCGAAGAGCGCGGCGGGTGAGGGTTCTATCCTCTTGGGGAGTCTCCCTAGCGGAGACACCCTCTCCCCAACCCTCTCCCGCAAGCGGGAGAGGGAGCGCGGTCTTTCCGTGGTTGCAGTTCAGGAAGCGAGATAGCTAGGCCGCTTGCGGCGTCGAGTTGGTCGCCTCGTCAACGGCAGCGGCGATGTCGCGCATGCTGATGACGGAGACGAGGCTGTAATCGTCGATCACCGGCAGGTGCCGGATGTGATTGCGGTTCATCAGGTGCCGGACGTGCTCGATCGTGTCGGTCGAGGTGCAGGAGATGAGCTGCTGCACCGAGACGAGCTGCGAGACCTTGACGTTGACGGCGCCCGCGCCGTGCTCGGCGACGGCGCGCACGACGTCGCGCTCGGTGAACATGCCGACCGCGGTGTTGCCCTCGGAGCGGACCACGTCCTTGACCACCAGCGCGCTGATGTTGTTGGCGCGCATCAGCTTGGCGGCGATACCCACCGTTTCGTTCATTCGTACCGTAACAACGCGCGGCGTCTTCTTGCGCAGAATGTCTCCGACCAGCATTGCAACCTCCCTGGGTGAAATGATGGTCAAGTGTGGTATACATAATGCCAACCGTCAAGCACTCGATTTGGCTGATCCGAAAAATCTTGCGGCAGGAATACTGACGTTTGCCGTCGAAATAGAAGTCCAGGCAAAAGAAAGGGGCGCATCGCTGCGCCCCTTCTCAACTGCGTCAAGGCGTGTGGTCGCTACGCCGTCTCGGCCTTGGCGCTGCCCGTTGCGGCGTCGGCGCTCTCGGCTTCCTTGCCGAGGATGAAGGAGCGGCGCAGCGGCTTGATCACGAACAGCGCCGTCAGCGCCGCCGTCGCGTTCAGCGCCACCGCGACCACGAACACGGCCTTCCAGCCGTACGTTGCCGAGATCACGCTCGCGAGCGGGACGAGCAGGGAGGCGGTGCCCTTCGCGGTGTAGAGCATGCCGTTGTTGGTGGTCGCGTATTTCGAGCCGAAGGTGTCGCCGCAGGTGGCGGGGAACAGCGAGTAGATCTCGCCGAACACGCCGAAGTACACCGCGGTCGCGAGCACGAACACCATCGGGACGTGGCCGTAGGCCGACAGCGTCAAGAGCATCAAGGCCGCCGTGCCGAACGCGATGAACATGGTGTGCTCGCGGCCGATCGTGTCGGAGACAAAGCCGAAGAACGGACGTCCGAAGCCGTCGAAGATTCGGTCGAGCGAGATCGCAAATGTCAGCGCCGCCATCTGGAAGCCGGCGAGCGTGACCGGCGTGTCGGCGATCTTGAAGTCGTGCGCGATCGGCGCGATCTGCGCCGCAGTCATCAGGCCGCCGGAGGCGACCATGACGAAAACGAGGTACATCACCCAGAAAATAGGCGCGCGCAGCACTTGCGGCGGGGTGAAGTCGATCTTGGTCTGCGGCAGGTTGAGCTGCCTCTTCTTCGGCGGGATCGAGATCCGCGGCGGCTGGATGAAGAAGGCGAGCACGAACACGACCACGCCCTGGCCGATGCCGAAGGTCAGGAACGCGTGCTGATAGCCGCTCGCTGCGATCATGGCGGCGATAGGCACCACGGTGAGCGCGGCGCCCGCGCCGAATCCTGCGGCGGTCGCGCCGGCGGCGAGGCCGCGGCGATCAGGAAACCACTTTAGCGCATTGCCGACGCAGGTGCCGTAAACCGCTCCTGCGCCCATGCCGCCGACGACGGCAGCCGCGTAGAGCAGGGTGAGTGAGTCAGCGTAGGAGTTGAGCACCCAGGACAGCGCGATCATCACGCCGCCGAACATGACGACGATGCGCGGACCGTATTTGTCGACGAACCACGCCTCGATTGGCACCAGCCAGGTCTCGGTGACGACGAAGATCGTGAAAGCGAGCTGGATCGCTGCGCGGCCCCAATGATACTTGGCGTCGATCGGATCGACGAACAGCGTCCAGCCATATTGCAGATTGGCGATCATCGCCATGCAGACGATGCCCATGCCGAGCTGGAGCCAACGGAAACCTGTGCGAAGAGGCGCGGCTGTGACAGCGCCATCCGTGCTGGAAATCATCAACAACCTCCCAAGGCGCCTGATTTGTCACGACCTTGGATTGCAAGATGACCCATTGTCGCAAATGTTGTGGCTTATCGTCGCAAGCGCGGCGGGGAGATTGGTATACGATATTCCAGAAGGCAAGCGCAATCTTGTGACGCAACGCAAGAAAAGTGCGCGGTTCCGTCCTGGGGCAGCGATAGCCCAGGAGGGTCTGCAAAAACGAAAACGCCCGGCCGTGAGGCCGGGCGTCGTTGCTTGAACGCGTTGTGTGAAGCGCGTCAGGCCATCGACTTTGCGACCACGACCTTGCGCCAGGGCTTGAGCACCGCGATCGCCAGCAGCGAAGCCAGGATGTTGGCGCCGGCCGCGATGATGAACACGCTGTCCCAGGTTCCCGACGATTGCTGCATGTAGTTGGCGATCGGGACGAGCAGCGCGGCGGTGCCCTTTGCGGTGTAGAGCAGGCCCGCATTGGTGGTCGCGAACTTCGCGCCGAACGTGTCGGTGCAGGTCGAGGGGAACAGCGAGTAGATCTCGCCCCAGGCGAAGAACACGAAGCCCGACAGCAGCACGAACCAGATCGGGTCGTGGCCCCAGAGGTAGAGCATCCAGATGCCAAAACCTTCCATGCCGAAGGCGATGAACATCGTGTTCTCGCGGCCGATCATGTCGGAGATCCAGCCGAAGAACGGACGCGTCAGGCCGTTGAGCACGCGGTCGATCGTGGCTGCGAAGGTTACGGCGGTCATCGTCACCGCCATCAGCGTCACCGGAACGCTGTCGACCTTCCAGTCGACCGCGATCGGCTTCAGGTTGGCCGTCACCATCAGGCCGCCGGCGCCGACGATCACGAACATGAAGTACATCAGCCAGAAGATCGGCTGACGCAGCACCTCGGTCGGCTGGTAGTTGCGCCGCGTCTGCGCGAGCGCGGCATTCACCACCACGCTCGGCACCTGGCCGGGCTTCGGCGCAAACAGGAAGAAGGCGAGGATGCAGATGATGATGCCTTGTCCGAGGCCGAAATAAAGGAAGGTGGTCTGGAATCCACTGTCCTTGATCATGGCCTGGATCGGCGCGACGGTGAGCGCGGAGCCCGCACCGAAGCCCGCGGCCGTGATGCCCGCGGCGAGGCCGCGCTTGTCGGGAAACCATTTCAGCGCATTGCCGACGCAGGTGCCATAGACGCCGCCCGCGCCGATGCCTGCGATGATCATGCCCAGATAGAAGCCGTTGAGCGTCGTCGCTTGCGCGTTGATCGCCCAGCCGATGGCGCAGAGCAGGCCGCCGATCAGCACGACGATGCGCGGACCGTATTTGTCGACGAACCATCCTTCGACGGGCACCAGCCAGGTCTCGAACAAGACAAATAGCGTAAATGCCCACTGGATCGAGGCACGGTCCCAGCCAAACTTCTTCTGGATGTCGGGGACGAAGAACGTCCAGCCGTATTGATAATTGGCGATCATCACCATCGCCGCTACACCGACCGCCAATTGCGTCCAGCGATACGTGTCGCTAACGCGCGCGGCTGTAGGGGCCGTTGCTTGCACCATGTCCGTCATAAAGCCTCCCGTGGGCGCCTCTCATTTTTCTGCGAGCGCTGGAACGGCATTCTTGTATGCATTATGCCAAGCTACAAGCGCTGGTCCGGCCACCGTGCGCAAATGCCGCAGGCCCTTCCCGGTTGCGGCTGTGACTCGGGACAGCACAAGTAGAAATGGCCCCGTCCTGCGGGGCCATTCATCAAAAGTAGCATGTGGACGGTCCGGGAACCGACGCGTCGCGCTCGTGGCGCTGGAGGCGTTGGTTACAGGCCGAAGCGGGGCAGATCGCCGTTGTGATTCGAGATCTCGGCGCTCGCCATCAGGAAGCGGTCGACGGCCGCCATGAATCGGGCGAACAGCGAGGCGGTGGGGGCGAACGCGACGGAAGCGGTCTTGGACATCGAAATTCCCTTTCTCGAGACGGCCAGTATTGCTGTCTCGCTTCGAAGGACAATTTATGTATACCAGATGCCACTGTCTACGTATCTCATCGCATAGCAGCATACGCACTCCCGCATTGCAGCATAACGGTGCGTTAAGGCCCGTTCCCGGGCTCTAATTTGCAAAACGGCTGCTGAAGCGGCGCGTTGGGGCGAATTTGCACGGAATCACGGGGCATCCGGCCCTTGGCAGGGCAATTCAAAGCCGGTAGTGGTCTGCCCCCTTTTCCAATCATCTGTCAGAGTGGTTCATGTCGAGCGCTTCGCCCGCCGTCTCGATCGGCATCGATTTTGGGACCAGCAATACGGTCGTCGCCCTCGCGGTGGACGACCGCCGGGTCGAGGCCATCCGCTTCGACCACGGCGGACAACGACACAGCGTCTACGTGTCGGCCCTGTGCTTCTGGGAGGACCGGCCGGGAGCCGGTGCCCAGGCCGAGGGCGGCCCGTGGGCGATCGAGCAGTTCCTCGAAGGCCGCCACGTCTACCGCTTCCTCCAGTCGTTCAAGACCTTCGCTGCGAGCAGCAGCTTCAACACCACCCAGGTGTTCCGGCAGCGCTACAAGTTCGAGGATATTCTGGCGGCGTTCCTGCGAACGCTGGCGCGCCATGGCGGAGACAGGTTCGGCTTCGAGACGTCAACCATCACGGTCGGCCGGCCGGTGCGCTTTGCCGGTGGCAATCCTGACGAGGCGCTGGCGATGCAGCGCTACCGGGCCGCGTTCGAGCGCCTGGGTGCCGGCCACGCGCGCTATGTCTACGAGCCCGTGGGCGCCGCGTTCTCCTTCGCCCGCCGGTTGGAGCGCGATGCCACCGTCCTGGTTGCGGATTTCGGCGGCGGCACCAGCGATTTCTCCGTGATGCGTTTTTCGCGCGTGGGCGGTGCCTTGCGCGCCGAGCCGCTCGGCCATGCCGGCATCGGGATTGCGGGGGACACGTTCGATTACCGCATCGTCGATCACGTCGTCTCGCCGCGGCTGGGCAAGGGTTCCAGCTTCCGCTCGTTCGACAAGGTGCTGCCGGTCCCCGGCGGCCACTACACCAACCTCGCGCGCTGGCATCAACTCGCGCTGATGAAGAGCAACGGCGATCTGCGCGAGCTCCGGGAGCTGTCACGCACCGCGCTGAAGCCAGCTCTGCTCGAGGATTTCATCACCATCGTCGATCTCGACCTCGGCTTTTCGCTGTACCGCGCGGTCTCCGATGCCAAGGTCGCGCTGTCGGCGCAGGATCAGGTCGACTTCCGCTTCAAAGGCGGTGGGGTCGATATCGGCTCGACCATCACACGGAAGAACTTTGAAAGCTGGATTGCCGACGATATCGCCCGGTTAGGCGCTACCGTCGACAAGGTGCTGGGCGAGGCCGGCATCACCGCGCGCGAGGTGGAGAAGGTGTTCTTGACCGGCGGGACCTCGTTTGTGCCTGCCGTCCGAAAACTGTTCGCCGAGCGGTTCGGCAACGAACGATTGATGTCGGGCGACCAGTTCGAGTCGATCGCATACGGCCTCGCTCTGATCGGACACAGTCCCGACCCGGACCGCTGGACCGCTAGCGGCGGCCTCCAGTCGAGGGCGGGCGCGTAAGCTTACGGTCACGCGGCCGTCCTCAACTCCTGCCGGCTTGACGCTATTGGTTGATCTCGGGCTCGACGAGCCTTGCCAGGTTTCGCAGCGATTCCTGCCAGCCGAGATAGCAGGCCTCCGGCGGGATGAGATCAGGGATGCCGGCTTGCGTGATGTCGACCTCGGTGCCGACCGAGACCTTCTTCAGCGTCACGGTCACCTGGATCTCGCCGGGCAGATTGGGGTCGTCGAACTTGTCGGTGTAACGCAGACGTTCGCCCGGGACGAGCTCGAGATATTCGCCGCCGAACGCGTGGCTGTTGCCCGTCGTGAAATTCCGGAACGACATTTTGAACGTGCCCCCGACCTTGGGCTCGAAATGATGCACGGTGCACGTAAAGCCGTTCGGCGGAAGCCATTTCGCCAGCGCATCCGCCTCCAGGAAGGCGCGATAAACTTTTTCCGGGCTGGTCGTCAGAACGCGGTGCAGGCGGACAGTGCTGGGCATGATCGTCATCCTCATGAATCGATGGGCCAGACGCCAGCATCTGTTGCCCATTCATGTCTAGAGGACGATGGAGATACTGCCGATCCGACAGGGCGTCTCGAATTTTTTGAAAGATGACTGGCGAGAGTTGCTAGCCTGCCGCCACGTCCTGCGGCGTCATGGTGAACGCCAGCTTGTAGCAGCCGATCGTCGGATTGCCCCGCGCGCCCGCGGCGAGAAGCGCTGACAGCGAAAGCTGATCGGCGATCACGCGCTCGACTGCATCAGTCTCGTATCCGGAGAGCAGGACGATCCAGTCCGCGGCGCCATCCTTTCCCCGGATCTGCTGTTCGGTCGTGGGTGAGTTCGTTCGCGGTGTGTCGGTCAGGAGGAGGTGGGCGCCCGTCAGTCCCGGCTTCTGCGCCAATGCGCCGAGCGTTTCCGAGAGCTGCGTCTGCAATCCCGCTTCCCGTCCCGTCTCCGGCGAAAGCCTGATGGTGGCGAGCGAAGTTGCAACGCCGCCGCCAAAACTAGCGGCGACGCGGCACTGGCTGCGGACCATGCCGAGATGGTGCGGCATCATCTTGGTCGACCACGGTGTCGGCGCATTGAGCCGGTCGAGATATCCCTTCGACGTGAGCACCTCATATTGCTCCAGCTCGTACAGCACGAAGAAACCTTCAGTGTCCGTCGTGCTGGTCCAGCGCGATCCGCGCCGGAAGCCGGGAATGCTCATCCGCTCCGGAAAATGTTCATGCGAATGCCAATCGCCGAATTCCGTGCGCTGCTCGGGGCGGACGCTCCACCACATCGCGACAGTTGCCTTGCCGAGCAGTGACATGCCGACCTCCTTGTTTCCCGGCAGACGGCTTACAGCAGTGCCGTCGAGAACCAAAGGACTGTTGCGGCCGGGCACAGGCCAGCTTTAGTCTGCACGCCTGGTTAACTGAAGCTACAATTCCGCTATCGTTTTCTCGTTCAACAACTCCTCGAATCCGATCCGGCGCTGTTATGAAGAAGCATTCGCAGATTGGTAGCGGGTCCGGGCAAGTCAAAAGCGGTGCTGGTGATCGAGTCGAATCTGCGCGGTTTTGACATGTTCTGCCAGCGCGCGATCTCTTCGGCCATCCGCCGCTTGAGCGGTTCGGGCGTCAGGCGCGCCTTTCGGCAGGTAGAACGCGAACCAGCTCCTGAAAGACCACAGCTAGCATCAAACCGACGTTTACGATTGCAAAGCTCGCCTCAGACGTCTTGCGGGACTGAATCTTCAAAGTTGAAGATGTTCCGCCGAGCCCCTGAGGCATTAAATCAAATCCCGCCAAGAAATCCCGCCAAGCCTTGCAAATGGGGATGATGTGGTATACGTTGGAGCTGTTCGTTCAGCCGCTGTGCCTTGTTGAATGTGCCCGCGGGCTCCTTTTCCATAGACATCGACGAATTGAATCTGTTCTGCGTGAGTGTGTCATGCGGAATGTGCGCGTATGCGCTTTGGAGAAGAAAATGACGACAGGTACCGTGAAGTGGTTCAACGGCCAGAAGGGCTTTGGATTCATTCAGCCCGACGACGGCGGCAACGATGTGTTCGTTCACATCAGCGCGGTCGAGCGGGCGGGTCTTTCAGGTCTCGCCGAGGGCCAGAAGGTCAACTTCGAGGCCAAGACCGACAAGATGCGGGGTAAAGTCAGCGCAGAGAATCTCTCGCTGGCCTAAGATCCTGGCGCCGTTTCACGGATGTACTGAAACGGCCACGCTGCCCGCTCGATCCCCGGATTGAGCGGGTTTTATCTGTTTTCAGAGTGGGTGAAGTATGAGCGGCAAGAAGTCGGCTGAACCGTCACCCCAAAGCATCGCGCGTACCAACCGTCAGCGTTTGGCTGCCGAGGAGGGAACGCGGGCAATGGCGGACGCCGAAAGGCAGGCCGTCGATGTTCGCAAGAACATGGCGCGGCTTCGCGAACTGCGCCAAGCCAAGGAAGCGGCCGACGCAACTCTTCGCGCGTCGCTACCCGCACCAGCCGAAACGAAGCGCAAGAAGAAAGTGCCGCGTAGTCCGGTCGAATAGCGCGGATGTAACGCCACAGCGAGGGCCGTTCACATGCCGAAGAGTGCGGGTCGTGCCTAGAGATGTGTCGAGCGACGGTCAGACGATTACCTTTTTTCTCGCGCTGGGAGCAGGTCGACAGATGTGCCGTCTTGCGACGACCTTCCTGACGCAGAAGCAGGCCTTCAGCTACCTTCACAGGAACCGGACGGCGTTTGAGCGCATGGCGCGGGCGCAACTCGCGTCGGGGGAACTCGACGACGGGATCGTGGTGCTCACGATGCTTGAGGCTGAATGAGTGCGCTAACATTCGATCGTTTGGTCCGAGCGCTCGGCTTCGGCGGCTCTTCAGGTTGACCAGATCGAAATCGCTAGGTCCGCGGAGAGTGCTTTGCAGTCTCCGAAGTTGAAATGAAATGCGGCACGCAAACTCGCTATTCGGGGCGGCCTCTCGACCTGGCCTCGCGGGCCAATCGTTCGGCTTTCAGGCGTTCGCGATTTTGGTCAAACGACTGTTGCGCCTTCACATAGTCGGTCACCGGCTTCTTGGTGTCGACCTGCTTGAATAGCTTGTTCGCCTCGCGCCGGGCCCGAGACGTAGGTTGATCTTTCAGCATTTCACCCTCGATTTTGAATGAGCGAGATCCGGATAACGCCGGCCACAACGCTCACGTGCGCTCCCTCGCAGGCTGGCGCTGGAAGACTTTTAGCCGCGAGATTTGAGAAGGAAGTCTATCCTTGCCGGCCGAACAGCCAAGGCCCCGGTCATTCACGGTGCCGTCATTGGACGGCGCTTCCCGCCATCTGCGAGCATACCGGTTCAGGGGAATAACCTTCGGCCGTCAGGTCCGTTCCGCGGGACCAGCCTATATTTGGCGCCGGCCGGGCCTTGCCGCTTTTCCGATCGTGCCATCATGCTCCTGTTTTGCCCGACGCGTCAAAAGGATTTTGTAAAATCAGAAATGTCTTTTGGAGCCAGGGAGTTACCTACTGTGCATGGGGTTGTTTTTCAGTTTTCTAGTTTGGCCCTGCGACCGCACGGCTTTTCTGATGCAAAAAGGGCCGCCTGATCAGGCGGCCCTTTCGTCTTGGTTTAAACTAGATCCGCTTATTCCGCGGCCTGCTTCTGCGGCGGGTCGAGCGCGCCGGACTTGTGGATGTCGGCGACCTGGTGATCGCTGAAGCCGAGCACAGTGCGCAGGATTTCGTCGGTGTGCTCGCCGAGCAGCGGGGAGCGCTCGACGTCGCTCGGGGAGTCCGACAGCTTGATCGGGTTGCCGACCGAGATGTACTTGCCGCGGGTCGGGTGATCGACCTCGACCACGGTGCCGGTGGCGCGCAGCGACTGGTCTTCGGCGATCTCCTTCATCGACAGGATCGGGCCGCAGGGAATGTCGTCCTTGTTGAGGATTTCCATCGCCTCGAACTTGGTCTTGGTCATCGTCCACTGTTCGATGCGGCCGAAGATTTCATTGAGGCGCGGCAGGCGCGCCGCCGGCTTGGCGTAGTTCGGATCGGTCTTCCAGGTGGGCTCGCCGATCACGTCGCAGATCTTCTCCCAGACCGGGGCCTGGGTGATGAAGTAGATGTAGGCGTTGGGATCGGTCTCCCAACCCTTGCACTTCAGGATGCGGCCGGGCTGGCCACCGCCGGAATCGTTGCCGGCGCGCGGCACGGCGTCGCCGAACGGAATGCCTTCGCCGAACTGGCTGTATTCCCTGAGCGGACCATGCGCGAGGCGCTGCTGGTCACGCAGCTTGACGCGGGCGAGGTTGAGCACGCCGTCCTGCATCGCGGCGGTGACGCGCTGGCCCTTGCCCGAATGCGTGCGCTGATAGAGCGCGGTGACGATGCCGAGCGCCAGGTGCAGGCCGGTGCCGCTGTCGCCGATCTGCGCGCCGGTGACGAGCGGCAGGCCGTCGCGGAAGCCGGTGGTCGAGGCGGCGCCGCCGGTGCACTGCGCGACGTTCTCATAGACCTTGCAGTCTTCGTACGGTCCGGGGCCAAAGCCCTTGATCGAGGCGACGATCATCTTCGGATTGATCGCCTGAATCTTCTCCCAGGGGAAGCCCATGCGGTCGAGCACGCCGGGGCCGAAGTTTTCGACCAGCACGTCGCACTTCTTGATCAGCTCGGTGAGGACTTCCTTGCCCTTGGGGTTCTTGGTGTCGAGCGTGATCGAGCGCTTGTTGTGGTTGAGCATCGTGAAATACAGGCTGTCCACGTTCGGGATGTCCTGTAGCTGGCCGCGGGTGATGTCACCCACACCCGGACGTTCCACCTTGATCACGTCGGCGCCGAACCATGCCAGCAGCTGCGTGCAGGTCGGTCCGGACTGGACGTGGGTGAAGTCGAGAATGCGAACGCCCTCAAGCGCTTTGGTCATCGTGTTGCTCCTGTTACTCTTCTGTTTTTCGTCATGCCCGCGAAGGCGGGCATCCAGTATTCGCTGAAGGTTCAGTTGGGCCTTAGTGCTCGCCTCAAGGATGTTCGGCGATTACTGGATTCCCCGCCTGCGCGGGGAATGACCCGGCGGTCGATTACTTCTTCTTCTGCAGAACGCTCTGCGGGTTGAGGTTGCCGATGCGGCCGCTCTCCGAGCCCGCGGCCGGATCGATCACCGCATTGATGAGCGTCGGCTTGCCCGAGGCCATCGCCTCGTTGACGGCGCGCTTGAGCTCGTCGGGCGAGGTGGCATTCACGCCGACGCCGCCGAAGGCTTCCATCATCTTGTCGTAGCGCGCGCCCTTGACGAACACGGTCGTCGCCGGATCGGCGTTGACGCTGTTGACGTCGGTGCCGCGATAGATGCCGTCATTGTTGAAGATGACGACACAGATCGGCAAATTGTAGCGGCAGATGGTCTCGACCTCCATGCCGGAGAAGCCGAATGCCGAGTCACCTTCCACCGCGAGCACGGGGTGGCCGGTCTCGAGCGCCGCTGCGATCGCCTGGCCCATGCCGATGCCCATCACGCCCCAGGTGCCGACGTCGAGACGCTTGCGCGGCTTGTACATGTCGATGACGCCGCGGGCGAGGTCGAGCGTGTTGGCGCCCTCGTTGACGAGGATCGCCTCGGGATGCTCCTTGATGACGTTCTTCAGCACGCCGAGCGCACCGTGATAGTCCATCGGCGACTTGTTGTTCATGAGCTTCGGCGCCATCTTGGCGACGTTCTCTTCGCGCTTGGACACAATCGCCTTGGTCCATTCGGCGGGCGGAGCGGTCCAGCCCGAAGCCATGGCCTGATTGAAGGCCGAGACAACCGAGCCGATGTCGCCGACGACGGGGGCGACGATCTCGACGTTGGAGTCCATCTCCCGCGGCTCGATGTCGACCTGGATGAACTTCTTGGGCGCTTCGCCCCAGCTCTTGCCCTTGCCGTGCGAGAGCAGCCAGTTCAGCCGGGCGCCGATCAGCAGCACGACGTCGGATTCTTTCAGCACCGTGGAGCGCGCCGCGCCGGCGCATTGCGGATGCGTGTCGGAGAGGAGGCCCTTGGCCATGCTCATCGGCAGGAACGGGATGCCGCTCGTCTCGACGAACGACTTGATCTCTTCATCGGCCTGCGCGTAGGCCGCGCCCTTGCCGAGAATGATGAGCGGACGTTTTGCACCCTTGAGCACGTCGAGCGCGCGCTTGATCGAGGCAGGCGAGGGGATCTGCGCCGGAGCCGCATCGATCACCTTGACCAGCGACTTCTGGCCGGCATCGGCGTTCATCACCTGGCCGAACAGCTTGGCCGGCAGGTCGAGATAGACGCCGCCCGGACGGCCCGAGACCGCGGCCCGGATCGCGCGGGCAAGACCGATGCCGATGTCCTGGGCGTGCAGCACGCGATAGGCCGCCTTGCACAGCGGCTTGGCAACCGCGAGTTGGTCCATCTCCTCGTAGTCGCCCTGCTGGAGGTCGACGATCTCGCGCTCGGAAGAGCCCGAGATCAGGATCATCGGGTAGCAGTTGGTGGTGGCGTGCGCGAGCGCGGTGAGACCGTTGAGGAAGCCGGGCGCGGAGACGGTCAGGCAGATGCCGGGCTTCTTGGTGAGGAAGCCGGCAATGCCTGCCGCATAACCGGCGTTCTGCTCGTGGCGGAACGAGATCATGCGAATACCGGACGCCTGTGCCATGCGGCCCAAATCCGTGATCGGGATGCCCGGCACATTATAGATGGTGTTGATGCCGTTCAGCTTGAGCGCGTCGATGACGAGATGAAAACCGTCCGTCAATTCCTGCTCGGTGCCCGGTGCTTCGGACTTGGTCGCGGTATTCAGCATGGGCCTTGTCTCCCTGGTCTCAAGATGCCGTTTAGGCTTTGGGGGCGAATGGCTCGCCCTTCTGGTGAACGTTGCTAGTTAAAAGAGTTCCTGACCATGCGCTTCGACGTAAGCGGCAAGGCCAAGCGTGTGGTCGCGGGCCCGCTTCTCGGCGAGTTCGGTATCGCGCGCTTCGAGGGCTTCGATCATGCCGAGATGCTCGGGCAGAGAGGTCGCGGTGCGGTCCTTCCGTCCGATGGTCAGTTGCCGGTAGCCGCGCACGTGCAGCAGCAGGTCGTTGGTGAGATCGACCAGCACGGGCGATTCCGACAGCGAGATCAGCGCCTGGTGGAAGGCGATGTTGGCGCGCGAATATTCCTCGACGTGATCCTCGGGCAGGCGGTCCTTGCCAAAGTCCTTGAAGAAGTCGCGCAGCGCCGTGATGTCTTTCTTGCGGGCGGTGGTGGTGATGAGGCGGGCCGCCATGCTCTCCAGCGCCGCCCAGGCCCGGATCATGTCGACGATCTCGTTCTTGGTCCGGCGCACCACCATGATGCCGCGGCGCGGAACCGTCTTCACAAAACCGTCCTGCTCGAGCATCGCGATGGCTTCGCGGATCGGCGTGCGGCTCACACCCAGGCGTTCGGACAGTGCGCGCTCGTCGAGCATCACCGGCTCGGGCGTCGAGTAGATGTCCATCTTGAGGATGGCTTGCTTCAAGGCGTCATACGCCTTGTTCTTGAAGCTGCTCTCCGGGGCAATACGAACGATTGCGATATCTGCCTCGGCCATGTTCGGCAACGCCTTGGTTGGTTTCCGCAGTGACACGACGAATCTCCTCCAGGTGGGAGTCGTCTTTTACAGGATTATTAACGGGAAAGTTTTTGGCATACCAAATGCCAGGATGTCAAGCTGCCTATTTTTTGCAGCGTTCTAAGCCATGCAGCAGCTTGACAAGTTGGCTTCTGGCATACCAAATGCCATCGCCAGCCATTTTCGATCCAAAACCGCGGATTAATGTCGGCTTTGTGCCACTCCGTTCCGCGACGTGGAACAGAGCGCCGCGAATGGCAAGGCATCACTAGCAGCCGCAACACGCGCGCGCTTTGAAAAGAACGAACCGAGTCATGGGAGAAGCCACATGTCCAATTCCAAAGATGCCGTCCGCAAAGTGCTCGACCAGGTCAAGGCGGACAACCGCACCAGCCTGACGGCGCCGGAGGGCAAGCTGGTCTGTGACGCCTACGGCATTCCGGTGCCGAAGGAAGGCGTGGCGAAGTCGGCGGGCGAAGCCGGCAAGATGGCGTCCTCGATGGGCTTCCCGGTGGTCATGAAGATCGTCTCGCCGGACATTCTCCACAAGACCGAAGCCGGCGGCGTCATCGTGGGCCTCAAGACGGCCGAGGATGCCGAGAGGGCCTACGAGACCATTCTGTCCAACGCAAAGAAATATAAGGCCGATGCCAAGATCGAGGGCGTCCAGGTGCAGCAGATGCTGGCCGGCGGCACCGAAGTCATCGTCGGCTCGATCACCGACGGCTCGTTCGGCAAGCTGGTCGCCTTCGGCCTCGGCGGCGTGCTGGTCGAGGTGTTGAAGGACATCACGTTCCGCCTCGCGCCCGCGACCAAGGAAGACGCGCTGTCGATGCTCGACGGCATCCAGGCGCATGAGATCTTGAAGGGCGTGCGCGGCGGCAAGCCGGTGAACCGCAACGCGCTCGCCGATGTCATTGTCAAGGTCTCGCAGCTCGTCACCGATTTCCCCGAAATGGTCGAGCTCGACCTCAACCCGGTGTTCGCGACGGCCAGGGACGCGATCGCCGCCGACGTCCGCATCGTCGTCGACTTCGCCTACAAGCCCAAGCCGAAGCCGCGCCCGACCGAAGAGATCGTCGCGGCCATGAGCCGCATCATGCAGCCCAAGGCGGTCGCCGTGGTCGGGGCTTCCGCCGAAGACGGCAAGATCGGCAACTCCGTGATGAAGAACCTCATCAACGGCGGCTACAAGGGCGATATCTATCCGATCCATCCCAAGGCCGCCGAGATCCTTGGCTACAAAGCCTACAAGAGCGTCAAGGACGTGCCGGGTGTGATCGACACTGCCGTGTTCGCGATCCCCGCGAAGTTCGTGGCCGCGGCGCTCACCGAATGCGGTGAGAAGAAAATCCCGGGCGCAGTGCTGATCCCGTCGGGCTTTGCTGAAGCCGGTGCGCCGGAATTGCAGGCCGAGATCGTCGAGGTCGGCAAGAAGTACGACATCCGCCTGATGGGGCCGAACATCTACGGCTTCTATTACACCCCGGCCAATCTCTGCGCGACCTTCTGCACGGCTTACGACGTCAAGGGCCACGCGGCGCTGTCGTCGCAGTCGGGCGGCATCGGCATGGCCATCATCGGTTTTTCGCGCTCCGCGAAGATGGGCGTGTCGGCGATCGTCGGCCTCGGCAACAAGTCCGATATCGACGAGGACGATCTGCTCGCCTTCTTCGAGCAGGACCCGAACACGAACCTGATCGCGCAGCACTGCGAAGACCTCAAGGACGGCCGCGCTTTTGCGGAAGCGGCAAAGCGCGTCTCCAAGAAGAAGCCGGTCGTCGTGCTCAAGGCCGGCCGCACCTCGGCCGGTGCGAAGGCGGCCTCCTCGCACACCGGCGCGCTCGCCGGCAACGACAAGATCTACGAGGACGTTCTGGCGCAGTCCGGCGTGATCCGCGCTCGCTCGCTTCGCCAACTGCTCGAATTCGCCCGCGGCGTGCCGGTGCTGCCGACGCCGAAGGGCGAGAACGTGCT
The DNA here is from genome assembly GCF_023074175.1 of Bradyrhizobium sp. 139. Classification (GTDB taxonomy): domain Bacteria; phylum Pseudomonadota; class Alphaproteobacteria; order Rhizobiales; family Xanthobacteraceae; genus Bradyrhizobium. The sequence goes on along the minus strand of NZ_JADPKS010000008.1, from coordinate 322,924 downwards.
GATCATCACGGGTGCCGGCGGCTCGGGCGTGCTGCTGTCGGACTCCTGCGTCGACAACGGTCTGTCGCTGATGTCGATGCCGCCGGATCTGGATGCGGCCTTCCGCAAGTTCATCCCGCCGTTCGGCGCGGCCGGAAATCCTGTGGATATCACCGGCGGCGAGCCGCCGATCACCTACGTCAACACGGTGAAGCTCGGCCTGTCCGACGAGCGCATCCATTCGCTGATCCTCGGCTACTGGCACACCATCGTCACGCCGCCGATGGTGTTCGCCCGCAACATGGTCGAGGTGAAGAAGGAGATGGAGGCCAAGGGCTTCGTGAAACCGATCGTGGCCTCGCTCGCCGGCGACGTCGAAGTCGAGGAAGCCGCCGAATATCTCTATCAGAACGGCATCCCGGCCTATGCCTACTCGACCGAGTTGCCGGTCGAGGTCCTGGGCGCCAAGTACAAGTGGGCGCGCGGAGCAGGGCTGCTCTGAGCTTGCGTTCGCCTCTCCCCGCGTGCGGGGAGAGGCCGAATTCGAGCAATGCTCGAATTCGGGTGAGGGGGAGCTTCCGCGAGTCTGACTGTCACCGTCCCCGCGGAGGCTCCCCCTCACCCTGACCCTCTCCCCGCAAGCGGGGAGAGGGGAGGAAAGGCAAATGCAGGTCGCGATGAGCAAGAACGTGATCCGGCGCAAACCGCTCGAGCCTCGGTCTCCATCGGAGGCCGACCAAGACGCGCGCGACGGCGGCGTGCAGTCCGTCGACCGCGCGCTGTCGATCCTCGAAACGCTGGCGGAGGATGACGGAGGCTATCGCCTCAGCGACCTCGCCGTTCGCACCGGGCTCTCCGCCTCGACAGTGCACCGCCTGCTCGCGACATTGGAAAGCCGCCGCTTCGTGCAATTCGACCGTGCCGAATCCAAATGGCACGTCGGCGTGCGCAGCTTCACGGTGGGCGCGAGCTTTGCGCGGCGGCGCAATTTCAGCACCCAGGCCATTCCCTATTTGCGCAAGCTGCGCGATCTCACCCGCGAGACGGCCAATCTCGCCGTCGTCGACGACGAATTCATCATCGTGCTGACCCGCATGGAGAGCCGCGAGATCATGCGCTCGCTGACCCAGGTCGGGGGTCGCGTCGCCATGGTGACGTCAGGCGTCGGCAAGGCAGTGCTCGCGACCTATTCGGACGAGGACGTTGGCGCGGTCATCCGCCATCACGGCATGCCCCGCCTGACCGAGAAGTCGATCGTGCGGCCGAGCGACCTGTTCAAGGAGCTCGGGAAGATCCGCAAGCAGGGCTACGCGCTCGACGATGAAGAGGCTTGCATGGGCCTGCGCTGTATTGCCGCGGTGGTCTACAATGACTGCGCCGAGCCGCTCGCTGCGATTTCCGTCTCCGGCATGACCAGCCGCCTGACCGACGACAGACTGCCGGAAATCGGCCAAATCGTGCGCGAGGTTGCCGGTGAGCTGACGGCCGCGCTCGGCGGGGTGATGCCGAAGTCCCGCTGACAGGAAACCTGGGCGCCGTCGCTGGACAGCATCGGCCGTTTTGGCTGATATGCGACCAAACGACACAATGCGGCAGCTAATCAATGGCGTCCGCACGAGCCTGGAGAATGCCCCCATGTTTCAATTCCCCACGCGCCTTGTCGGCGCAGCCGTCGCGCTGACCCTTGCGGCAGCTACACCGATCTTTGCCCAGCAACTCGAGCTCAAGCTGATGGCGCCGGCGGCCCCAGGCGGTGGCTGGGACCAGACTGCGCGCTCGATGCAGCAGGCGCTGGTTGCGGCGGGCGTCGCGCGCAGCGTGCAGGTCACCAACGTTCCCGGCGCGGGTGGCAGCATCGGCATCGCGCAGTTCGTCAATGGCGCCAAGGGCGACGGCAACCAGTTGATGGTCAACGGCTTCGTCATGGTGGGCGCGCTCGCCATGAACAAATCGCCGGTGACGCTCGAGCAGGTGACGCCGATCGCGCGCCTTACCGAGGAAATCCAGGTGATCGTGGTGCCGGCGAACTCGCCGATCAAGACTGCGCAGGATCTGGCCGCCGCGGTGAAGGCTGATATCGCCAAAGTGACCTTCGCCGGCGGTTCGGCCGGCGGCGTCGACCATGTGATGGCGGCGTTGTTCGCTGGTGCCGTCGGCGCCGACGCGAAGAAGATCAACTACATTCCGTTCTCCGGCGGCGGCGAGTCGCTGGCGGCGATCCTCGGCGGCAAGGTCACCGCAGGCATTTCGGGGCTGAGCGAATATGAAGGGCAGATCAAGTCCGGCAAGCTGCGCGCGATCGGCGTGACCTCGGAGAAGCGCATCCCAGGCAGCGACATCCCGACCTTCAAGGAGCAGGGCATCGATCTCGTGATCGCCAACTGGCGCTCGGTGGTCGCGCCTCCCGGCATCACGCCGGAGCAGCGCAAGACGCTGAGCGATGCGGTCGAGAAGATGGTGAAGTCGGACGCCTGGAAGGAGATCCTCAAGCAGAAGGGCTGGGAGGACGCCTATCTCGGCGGCGACGCCTTCGCCGACTTCCTGAAGAAGGAGACCGTGCGCGTCACCGACGTGCTGAAATCGGTCGGCCTGGTCAAGTCATGACCTCAGGCGATCCCGTCCAGCCGCCGCGGCGCGTCGATCGCGCCGGCATCGTCATCGCTGTATTGCTCGCGGTGATCGCCGTGGTGCTGGTCTGGGACGCGCGCGGCCTGCAATCCACCGCGATGTACGGGATGGGGCCGGAAGCCATGCCGGTCCTGGTCGCCTCCGGCCTGGCGCTGCTCGCGGTCGGCAATTTCGTCGACGCGCTGCGCGGCAACCTGCCGGCGCGAGAGAGCGCTGATCCCGTGCCTGTGGTTTTGATCCTCATTGGACTTGCGCTGCTGATCGGCGTCATCGGCTTCGGCGGTGGCTTCATCCTGGCCACGTCTGCGCTGTTCGTCACGACGTCGGCGGCCTTTGGGCGCCGCGCCATCCTGGTCGATTGCGCGATCGCCCTCGTGATGTCGACCCTGATTTATCTCGCGTTCGACCGGCTGTTGACGTTGAGCCTTCCGAGCGGCCCCCTGGAGCGGCTGCTGTGATGGACACCTTTGCCGCGCTGGCGCATGGCATGGCGGTCGCCGTCGAGCCGATGAATCTGCTCTATGCCCTGATCGGCGTGTTCCTTGGCACGGCCGTGGGCGTGCTGCCCGGCATCGGCCCGGCGTTGACGGTCGCGCTGCTGCTGCCGGTGACCTACAAGCTCGACCCCGGCGGTTCGCTGATCATGTTCGCCGGGATCTATTATGGCGGCATGTATGGCGGCTCGACCACCGCGATCCTGATCAACACGCCCGGCGAGAGCGCCTCGATGGCGACCGCGCTCGAAGGCAACAAGATGGCCAAGGCCGGCCGCGGCGGGCCGGCGCTTGCGACATCCGCGATCGGCTCCTTCGTCGCCGGCACCATCGCCACCATCGGACTGGCCTTTCTCGCGCCGTGGCTGGTCGATTTCGCCGTGCGCTTTGGCCCAGAGGATTACTTTGCGCTGATGTGCGTCGCCTTCGTCACGGTGTCGGCGACCTTCGGAGATTCCCCGATCCGCGGTCTGACCAGCCTGTTCATTGGCCTGACGCTCGGTCTGATCGGCATCGACAAGCTGACTGGTCAGGCGCGGCTTGCGTTCGGCGTCCCCGAACTGCTCGACGGCGTCGAGGTGACGACGCTTGCGGTTGGCCTGTTCGCGGTGGGCGAGGCGCTCTACGTCGCATCGCGCCGCCACCACACCGAGGAGAAGCTCGAGCCGGTGCGCGGCTCGCTCTGGATGACAAAAGAAGACTGGAAGCGGTCGTGGAAGCCGTGGCTGCGCGGCACCATGTTCGGCTTCCCGATCGGCGCGCTGCCCGCGGGCGGCGCCGAGATTCCGACCTTTCTCTCCTATTCCGCTGAGAAGCGGCTCACAAAACATCCGGAAGAATTCGGCAAGGGCGCCATCGAAGGCGTTGCGGGACCGGAAGCCGCCAACAATGCCTCCGCCGCCGGCACGCTGGTGCCGCTGCTGACCTTGGGGCTGCCGACGTCGGCAACGGCCGCGATGATGCTGGCGGGCTTCCAGCAATATGGCCTCAACCCGGGGCCGCTGCTGTTCGCCGAGCGGCCCGACCTGGTGTGGGGCCTGATTGCAAGCCTGTTCATCGCCAATGCGATGCTGCTGGTGCTCAACCTGCCGCTGGTCGGCCTGTGGGTGCGGCTGCTCGCGATCCCGCAGCCGTGGCTCTATGCCGGCATCCTCGTCTTCGCGACGATGGGCACCATCGCCGCAAAGCCGTCGGTGGTCGAACTGTCGATGCTGGCCGGCTTTGGTGTGCTCGGCTTTCTGATGCGCCGGTTCGATTTTCCGATCGCGCCCGTCGTCGTCGGCCTGATCCTCGGCCCGATCGCCGAGAGCCAGCTGCGCCGCGCGCTCGCGATCAGCCTCGGTGATCCCATGACGCTGGTCCAGAGCCCGATCTCGGCGACGCTGCTCGGCATTGCGCTGGTTGCGCTGTTGGCCCCATTCGTGCTGAAGGGGATGGGGCGCTTCAAGGCGAGCGAGGACTAGCCGTCCCAACGCACTTGTCTTCCAGTGCCGCGTCCATGTCGTGGGGAACCGCCATGCCTTCCGAGCTCCGTTCGCCCCGTCTTGCGGTTCTGATTGATGCCGACAACGCCTCCGCGAAGATCGCGGACGGACTGTTCGAAGAGATTGCCAAAATCGGCGAGGCCAGCGTTCGGCGCATCTATGGCGACTTCTCCAGCGCCAGATCCAGGGCCTGGGCCGACATCCTGTCCAAACACGCCATCATCCCGCAGCAGCAGTTCGCCTATACGACGGGAAAGAATGCCTCCGACATCACGCTGGTCATCGACGCGATGGACCTGCTTCACAGCGGCCGGTTCGACGGCTTCTGCCTGGTCTCGTCCGACAGCGACTTTACCCGTCTGGCTGCCCGCATCCGGGAGCAGGGCATCGACGTTTTTGGGTTCGGCGAGCAGAAAACACCGGAAAGCTTCAGGCAGGCCTGCCGCAGATTCGTCTACACGGAGAACCTGCTTGCCGGAACGGCGAATACGCAGGATGCCGCCTCGAGGTCCACATCGCTTCAGCCGCCTGATGCAGCGACCCCCATTATCAAGAAGGTCATCACCCAAATGGAGAGCGAGGACGGCTGGGTCGCTCTGGGGGAAGTCGGCCGGCAGCTTGCCAATCTCGCTTCCGATTTCGATCCGCGGACGTTCGGCTTCCGCAAGCTGAGCGATCTCGTGCGGAAGACAAATTCCTTCGAGATCGATGAGCAGAAGGGGAGGTCGATGCGGATTCGGGTCAAGCCCGCTGCCGCACCGGCCCCAACAAGGCGAAACTCGCGCAGACCTGCAAGATCAGGGGCGGCAGGCGACTCGCCGCCTAAGGCGTAAGCAGGGCGTGCCGTTATATTTGAGATATTTGAGCTTGCCCGGCTTGGCGCAGGGCGTAACCATCGCTCGGCCGTAACGCCCACGCGAGGGTCCCGATGACCAAACTTACCCGCTTCGTCGTCGCACCGCTGCACTCGATGACCCGGCGTCTGGCCGATGTCGCCTCCGCGCGTCTCGCGCCTGATCTCGTCGTCACCGGCGCGCGGGTGCTCTCGACCTATTCGGAGCGCATCCATCCCGATCGGGAAGTCTGGATCACGGGCGGCCGCATCGCCGCGGTGAAGCCGGCCGGGGCGGCGAAGAAGGTTTGGAGCGATGTGCCGCTCTACGACGCCGCCGGCGGCATCATCGCTCCGGGGCTGGTCGATCCGCACATCCACATCGAATCCTCCATGGTGACAGCCTGTGCCTATGCGGAGGCTGCGCTCCTCAACGGCACCACCACGATCTTCTGCGACAGCCACGAGATCGGCAACGTCATGGATGTCGCCGGCGTGGAGGCGATGCTGGAGGACGCCCGCGAGGCGCCGCTCTCGATCTTCCTGACTGTGCCGAGCACCGTTCCGGCCACGTCGGCGGAGCTGGAGACCGCGGGCGGCGACCTCACGCCGGACAAGATCGCCGGCTTGTTCGACCGCTGGCCCGAAGCCGTCGCGCTCGGCGAGAAGATGGATTTTGTGCCTGTGACGATGGGCGACGAGCGCAGCCATGCCATCCTCGCCGCAGCCTTGAAGCGCGGGCGTCCGGTGTCTGGTCACGTCTACGGCCGCGAATTCGTCGCGGCCTATGCGGCGAGCGGCGTCACCGACACCCATGAGGCGATCGACCGTGACATCGCCGACGACCTGCTCGATGCCGGCGTCTGGGTTTTCCTGCGTGGCGGCCCGCCGACCACGCCCTGGCACTCGCTGCCGCAGGCGATCCGCACCATCACCGAGCTCGGCGCATCCCACAAGCGCACGGCCGTGTGCACCGATGACCGCGACGCCGACGACCTGCTTCTGTTCGGCCTGGACTGGGTGGTGCGCGAAGCCGTGAAGGCGGGAATGTCGCCCGAACAAGCGTGGTCGATGGGCTCGCTGCATGGCGCGGCGCGCTTCGGCATGGACGGCGACATCGGCGGGCTCGGCGGCGGCCGCCGCGCCGATCTCGTGCTGATGGACGATCAGCTCAAGCCGCAATGCACCTGGTATGGCGGCGAGCTCGTGGTCGAACGCGGCAGGATCACGCCACGGCTCGACCAGGCCCTGTCGCAGCGCTATCAATATCCGAAGGCGGCGTACGGCACGGTAAAACTGCCGGAGAAGGTCAAGCTCACGCCGGAGCTGCCGGTCGCGGCCTGCACCGTCAATGCGATCAAGACCGCGCTGCCCGGCATCACACTGATCCATGAGAAGGTAAAGATCGAACCCGCGAAGGATTGGCCGGAATTGTTTGCGCGCTACGGCCTGTGCTTCGTCACGGTGGTCGAGCGCCATGGCAAATCCGCCGGCAATGTCGCCCATGGCCTGCTGAAGGACTTCGGCCTGAAGCGTGGCGCGGTCGCTTCCAGCGTCGGGCACGACAGCCATAATATCATCATCGCCGGCACCAACGAGGGCGACATGCAGGTGGCGATCGCTGCGATCAAGGAGAGACAGGGCGGCGTCTGCGTCGTCGCCGAGGGCAAGGTGAGGGCGCTGGTCCCGCTGCCAATCGCGGGACTCTTGTCCGACAAGCGAGTCACGGACGTCGCCGAAGAGGTCAAGGTGCTGAAGAAGCAATGGGCGGAGGCCGGCTGCACCATCCCCTACATGGGCTTCAACCTGATTCCGCTATCGGTCATTCCGGAAATTCGCCTCACCGACAAGGGCCTCGTGCTGGTGCCGCAGATGGAGCTGGCGCCGCTGTTCGAGTAATCGGCTTTCACGCAGATGTCGATCTAACCGCTTGAGACCGCCGCGCTTTTTCCGCGGCTGCCACATCGTGGAAAATAAAATCGATGTCGTTGAGATCGCATCTCGCCCGTCCGATGATCTCGCTCGCTGATGCAACCGAGCGAGGTCCGATATGGCGAAGATGCGAGCCGTCGATGCTGCCGTGCGAATTCTGGAGAAGGAGGGCATCTCCACCGCCTTCGGCGTTCCCGGGGCCGCGATCAATCCGCTTTACTCGGCGCTGAAGAAGCGCGGCTCGATCCGCCATATCCTGGCGCGTCATGTCGAGGGCGCTTCCCACATGGCGGAAGGCTATACGCGGGCCAAGGCCGGCAATATCGGCGTCTGCATTGGCACGTCGGGACCGGCCGGTACCGACATGATCACCGGGCTCTATTCGGCGATCGCCGATTCCATTCCGATCCTCTGCATCACCGGCCAGGCGCCGCGCGCGCGGCTCTACAAGGAAGATTTCCAGGCCGTCGATATCGAGTCGATCGCAAAGCCCGTGACGAAATGGGCTGTGACGGTGCGTGAGCCGGCGCTGGTGCCGCGGGTGTTCAGCCAGGCCTTTCACGTCATGCGCTCTGGCCGGCCTGGGCCGGTGCTGATCGATATGCCGCTCGACGTGCAACTTGCCGAGATCGAGTTCGACGACGAGACCTATGAGCCGCTGTCGGTCTATAAGCCCACCGCGACCCGCAAGCAGGTCGAGAAGGCGCTGGAGATGCTGAACGCGGCTGAGCGCCCGCTGATCGTGGCCGGCGGCGGCGTGATCAACGCTGATGCATCGGAATTGCTGGTGGAGTTCGCCGAGATCGTCAACGTCCCGGTCGTGCCGACCCTGATGGGGTGGGGCGCGATCCCCGACGACCACGTTCTGATGGCCGGCATGGTCGGCCTTCAGACCAGTCACCGCTACGGCAACGCCACGATGCTCGAGTCCGATTTCGTGCTCGGCATCGGCAATCGCTGGGCCAACCGACATACCGGCTCGGTCGAGACCTACACCAAGGGCCGCAAATTCGTACATGTCGACATCGAGCCGACCCAGATCGGGCGCGTCTTCAATCCGGATCTCGGCATCGTCTCGGATGCGAAGGCCGCGCTCGAGCTCTTCGTCGCTGTCGCCAGGGAGTGGCGCCGGTCAGGCAGGTTGCGCGAGCGCCGGGCGTGGCCCGCGGCCTGCCGCGATCGCAAGAAGACGATGCTGCGCAAGAGCCATTTCGACAACGTCCCGATCAAGCCGCAGCGCGTCTATGAGGAGATGAACAAGGCCTTCGGCCGCGACACCGCCTATGTCACCGTGATCGGCCTGTCGCAGATCGCTGGCGCGCAGTTTTTGGGCGTCTACAAGCCGCGCAACTGGATCAATGCCGGGCAGGCGGGCCCGCTCGGCTGGACACTGCCCGCTGCGCTCGGCGTGCGTGCGGCATGCCCGGATCGCGAGATCGTCGCGCTGTCGGGCGATTACGACTTCCAGTTCCTGATCGAGGAGCTCGCGGTCGGAGCGCAGTTCAATCTGCCCTACATCCACGTCGTCGTGAACAATTCCTATCTCGGTCTGATCCGCCAGGCCCAGCGTGGTTTCGACATGGATTATCACGTCCAGCTCTCGTTCGAGAACATCAACGCACCCGAGCTCGGCGGCTACGGCGTCGACCACGTCGCCGTCGCCGAAGGCCTTGGTTGCAAGGCGATCCGCGTCACCGATCCCAAGGATACGCAGGCGGCGTTTGCGACCGCGCGCGAATTGATGGCCAAGCACCGCGTGCCTGTGGTGGTCGAGTTCATTCTCGAACGCGTCACCAACATCGCCATGGGCACGGAGATCGACAACATCGTCGAGTTCGAGGAGGTGCTGGATCTGCCGCTCGACGAGGTCGGAAGCGTGCGGTCTGGCGTGCTTCAGCCGGCGGAATAGGGAGGACAGCATCATGCCGAAATTTGCCGCCAACCTCACCATGCTCTTCAACGAGATGCGCTTTACCGACCGCTTCGCTGCGGCGAAAGCGGCAGGTTTTTCCGGGGTCGAGTATCTCTTCCCCTATGATTTCGACAAGGCGCTGCTGCGCGAGCAGCTCGATGCCCATGGGCTCACGCAGGTGCTTCACAATCTGCCGGCGGGCAACTGGGCGGCGGGCGAGCGCGGCATCGCGATCCTGCCCGGTCGCGTCGGTGAATTTCGCGACGGCGTGTTCCGTGCCATCGACTATGCCAAGGCGCTCGATTGCGAGCAGCTCAATTGCCTCGTGGGTATCGCGCCTCCCGATGCCGATCCGCGCGAGCTAAACGAGACGCTGGTTGGCAACCTTCGCTTTGCCGCCTCGACGCTGGCGCGGGAGAACATCAAGCTCCTGATCGAGCCGATCAACACGCTCGATATTCCCGGCTTCTACCTCAATGGCACCGAGCAGGCGGTGCAGCTCATCTCCGGGGTGCGGTCGAACAATCTGTTCATCCAGTACGACATCTACCACATGCAGATCATGGAGGGCGATCTCGCCCGCACCATGCAGGAATACCTTCCCCAGATCGCGCATATCCAGCTCGCCGACAATCCCGGCCGCCACGAACCCGGCACCGGCGAGATCAACTATCCCTTCCTGTTCCGCCACCTCGACGCGATCGGCTATCGCGGCTGGGTCGGCTGTGAATACAAGCCGCGCACCACGACGCTAGAAGGCCTGTCCTGGCATGCGGCGCAGACATTCGAGACCTGAGGAAGAGACAACGGCAGTGCGCTCCCTCTCCCGCTTGCGGGAGAGGGCTGGGGTGAGGGTGCTTCCGCGATGGGGCTCGCGAGATGTGCGGAAGCAATCCCAACGCGGATAGAACCCTCACCCGGCACTGCGTGCCGACCTCTCCCGCATGCGGGAGAGGTGCATTGAGCCCGTGGATGAATTTAGCCAGTACAACTGAGAGAAAATCAAACCATGATCGACATCGGATTCATCGGGCTTGGCACCATGGGACGGCCGATGGCCGGCCATCTGCTTGCGGCAGGCCATCGCGTTCTCCTGCACGATGTCGCGCCAGTCGCGCCAGAGCTGATCGCGGCCGGCGGCGTCGCCTGCAAGTCAGCCAGGGAGGTCGCGGAGGAGGCGGATGTCTTCATCATCATGGTGCCGGATACGCCGCATGTGGAGGCCGTGCTGTTCGGCAAGGACGGCGTTGCGAGCGGTATCTCCAAGGGCAAGATCGTCGTCGACATGAGCTCGATCTCGCCGTTGGCGACGAAGGACTTCGCCAGGAAGATCGAGGCGCTGGGCGCCGACTATCTCGACGCGCCGGTGTCGGGCGGCGAGGTCGGCGCCAAGGCGGCAAGCCTCACCATCATGGTGGGCGGGCCCGAGCGCGCCTTCAACACCATGAAGCCGATCTTCGACAGGATGGGCAAGAACGTCACCCGCGTGGGCGCCAATGGCGACGGGCAGACTACGAAGGTGGCCAACCAGATCATCGTCGCGCTCACGATCGAAGCGGTGAGCGAGGCGCTGCTGTTCGCGTCGAAAGCGGGCGCCGATCCCGCGCTGGTGCGGCAGGCGCTGATGGGGGGCTTTGCCTCGTCACGGATTCTGGAAGTGCATGGCGAGCGCATGGTGAAGCGGAATTTCGATCCGGGGTTTCGCATCGAGCTGCACCAGAAGGATCTCAACCTCGCGCTTGAAGGTGCACGCGCGCTCGGCCTGTCGTTGCCGAGCACGGCGGTGGCACAGCAGTTGTTCTCAGCCTGCACCGCGCATGGCGGCAAAGGCTGGGATCACTCGGCGATGGTGCGGGCGCTGGAACTGATGGCGGGGCACGAGATCGCCGCGGCCGGAACTGTTACGCGGTAAGGATTTCCAGTGTCGTGACGTGCCTTTCGGCGTGGCGGAACCGGAACAATGGTCCGGCGCCGCGGTTGAAGGCGTACAGCAATCATTGGAGACATGAGCACATGAAAACCCGTCTTGCGATTTCGTTGGCTGCCGCGTCGCTGCTGGCGTCGAGTGCAGCCTTTGCTCAGTCGACGACCGCCCAGGGCGCGGCGGACGGCGCGCGCGCGGGTGGCGACATCGGTGGCCCGGTCGGCGCGATGGTCGGCGGCACTGTCGGTGCGGCCGTCGGCGCCGGCCTCGAAATTCCGAATGCGGTGCTGGGCGGAATTCCGCGCGACGATTCCGTCGTGATCCACGAGCGCGTCGTGGTCGGCGAGCCGCTGCCGCCGACCGTGGTGCTGCGCCCCGTGCCGAACTACACGGAGTATCGCTACGCGGTCGTGAACGATCGCCGCGTCATCGTCGAACCGCGCACGCGCCGCGTTGTCAAGATCATCGACTGATCGAGAAGAGGGTAAAGACTCTCGAAGAGCCGGCCCTGCGGAGCGTCACTCCGCGGGGCCTTCGCTCGTCAGGACCGAATTGGCGCGAAACCGGGTCACGACCCAATCGGCGACGGCGGCGAGCGCAAAGCCGATGCAGGCGGTGCCGGCGTCGACCAAAAAATCTTCCAGCCGTGCATGCCGTCCCGGCGCCCAGAACTGCATCAGCTCAAGCACCCCGATGAAGACCACCGCGAGGGCGGCGACGGCCCGGCGACGGTCGCCGTAGGCGAGGCCGAAGGCCAGTCCCACCAGAATGAAGGCGAGTGCATGCTCGCCGTCCTGCCCGAGCTCGGAATGGGGCCGCAGGCCGGGCGGGCCGAGGGTTGCGAAAGTGACGGCGGCCGCGAGCAGCCAGGCAAAAATGCGAGCAAAAATGGTCATCCAGTGCAGATAGCACGGATTTGCAAGGGCCTGTAACGGGGGCGGGATCAGATCGCTGTGTAGTTAATGACGAGACGTTAAAGTGGCTCGCGCACGCCGAGGCCGTGCATGAAACGTTCCCGGATCTGCACCGGATCGCGCCGGGTGGTGCCGACGCCCGGCTTGTCGTCGATACGGACCGCGATCAGGCTCGGCTCGGAGGCGGACATGGCCTCGTCGACCAGCCGCTCGAAATCCTCCTCGTCCGCGGCCCAGGCGCTGTTGGCGAGCCCCGAGCCGGCAGCGATCGCGACGATGTCGGCGACGTGTGCTGCCGGCGTCGGCTGCGCGCCGGTAATCTGGTAGATGCCGTTGTCCATCACGATCATGATGAGGTTCTTCGGCTTCAACATCGCGATGGTCGAGAGCGCACCGAGCTGCATCAACAGCGAGCCGTCGCCTTCGAGCGCGAAGACGCGGCGATCGGGCTGCGCCAGCGCGACGCCGAGCGCGATCGGGAAGGCGAGGCCCATGCTGCCGAGCATGTAGAAATTCTGCGGGCGATGGCCGGCGGCCCAGAGATCGAAATTGGTGTTGCCGATGCCGCCGATCACGGCCTCCTCGTGCTCAAGCTTCGCGATCAGGCGCGAGGTGACATCGAAGCGGTTCATCATCTTGGTGTTGCGGTTGTCCAGGTCTTTATTCATTTGGCCGGCCTCACTTGTCGAAAACCTTGCCGCCGGTGAGCAGCGGGTTGAGGATCAGCGCGACCGGCGCTTGCGTGGTGACGGCCTGCTTGATCGACCGGTCGGCGATGAATTCGAGTTCGTCGAGCCGGGTGATGGTGTGGTGCTCCAGCGCGAGTGAATCCAGCACCGGGCGCATGGTCCGGCAGACCAGCGATTGCCCGTAATTGAACTCGCCAAGTGTGCCGCGCTCGGACACAAACATGATCAGCGGGATCTGGTAGGGCACCGCGAGCGAGGCCAGCACATTGGCGAGCGTGGCAAAACCGGAGGTCTGCATCAGCACCGCGCCGCGACGTCCGCCCATCCAGGCGCCCGAGACGATGCCGACGGCTTCCTCCTCGCGCGCGGTGGCGAAGGTGGTGAAGAAGGGATCGGCATGCAGGTTCTTGATCAGCGGCGTCAGCACCCGGTCAGGCACGTAAGGGACGAGGCTGATCTCGTTCCGCTTCAGGGTTTGCAGGACAATGCCGTGCCAGCTCTTGTCGCTGGAGCTTTGTGTTGCCTCGGGCGAGGTCTGCTGTTCCGCAATCGCCATTGCGTTCTCCCTTCGGCCGCGCATGCTTCTTGGTCTTTGCCATTGTCTTAGGCGTCGTCTTGGCCGCCGCGGCGGTCTGCCGAACTTGACGCGGCGGGCGGGATTGTCAACATGTCCGGGCCGGCACCGTGATCTGCGCCAGACGGCCTGCCGTGGCCGGCACCGCCATGTCATAGATGACGGCAATGAAAAAACGGGAGGAGGCATGGACGGGCGTGCATTGCGCTGACCTTGCGGATCTCCTTCGAGAGAGCCGGAAGGATTTTGATGTCCGTCAACAGCAAGCGAGTCTTTTACGTCAAGTATCTGGCCAATCCGATCTATATCGACATCCTGAAGGCGCGGGCTGACGTCCGGCTGGATCGTATCGAAAACGAGAGCCCCGAAGACTTTTACGCGCCGATCCTGGGCGCTGCCCATGTCTACCAGATCGGCGCGGCCCGCGACGAGCTCGCGTCGCATTTCCACATCGATGCCACCTTCCTGAAGCGCACGCCGAACCTGCTGCTCGTCTCCAGCAATGGCGCGGGCTTCGACCCCGTCGACGTCGAGGCCTGCACCGATGCGGGCGTGCTGGTCGTCAACCAGTCCGGCGGCAACGCCCATTCTGTCGCCGAGCATGCGCTGGCGATGATGCTGACGCTGTCCAAGCGCATCATCCAGTCCGACCGGCGCCTGCGCCGCGAGCGCGACGTCAACCGCAACGAGCTCGTCGGCAACGAGGTCGAACACAAGACCGTCGGCATCGTCGGCCTCGGCAATGTCGGCCGCCGCATTGCCGCACTGTGCAAGGGCCTGCTCGGCATGAAGGTGCTGGCCTATGACCCGTATTTGTCGGCCGAGGCGATGACCGAGCGGGGCGGCGAGAAGGTCGAACTCGACGAGCTGCTGCGCCGCGCCGATTTCGTCTCGATCTCCTGTCCGCTCAACAAGGGCAGCCGCAACATGATCAGCGTGCGCGAGTTTGCGCTGATGCAGCCGCATGCGTACTTCATCACCACGGCGCGCGGCTTCATCCACGACGAGGACGCGCTGCTCCAGGCGTTGCGCGACAAGCGCATCGCCGGTGCCGGCCTCGACGTCTGGTCCAGGGAGCCGCCGCCGCCGGAGCATCCGCTGCTCCAGTTCGACAACGTGCTGGCGAGCCCCCATACCGCAGGCGTCACGATCGAGGCGCGCCAGAACATGGGGCGCATCGCCGCCGAGCAGGTGCTGGACACGCTCGACGGCAAGCGCCCGCCGCGCATCATCAATCCCGAGGTCTGGCCGCGCTATGCAGAGCGCTTCAAGCAGGCCTTTGGCGTGATGCCGGGGTAGCTCTCTCCTTTGTCATTCCGGGGCGATGCGGTGCATCGAACCCGGAATCTCGAGACTCCAGGTTCGGCTCTTCGAGCCGCCCCGGAATGACGGAGCAAGGGGAACCGCAACCTCCTGACTTTTGATCCGCGTCAAAATCTCCTTCCCCGGTTCGGGCTAAATGGGATTAGAGTGCCGCCGGGGCAGGCAGGAGGTCCCATGTCAACTTATGTCATCAGCTTCATGAAGGACGTGCTCGGAGAGTACGGCCGGCAGATCGAGGTGTGCCAGGGCACGCTCGAGATCGACGCCACCAACGAGAACGAAGCCACGGAGCGGGCGAAGGCAAAATTCTGCAAGGATCAGGCGTTGCATCACTGGTCGCTGCATGCCGACCGCATCCAGGTCAGACCGGCTGACTTTCCGTCCTGATGCCAGGCGGCCCGGGCCGGTGCCGGCAGTCCTGCGCTCCCGCCGATGCCGATAAGGCGACGGCAGACAAAGACCACAGCGGGCAGCGATGCGGCCTGCGAGCACCTTGATCGGCAGGATCGTCGACACCCTCGAGCTGTTGCCTTCCTCCGACCCGTCGCCTCAGTCGAGCAGCTTGTCCAGCGTGATCGGAAAGCGGCGGATGCGCTTGCCGGTGGCGTGGTAGACGGCGTTTGCGATCGCGGCAGGGACGCCGACGATGCCGATCTCGCCCAGCCCCTTGACGCCGAGCGCGTTGATGTGCGCGTCCGGTTCGTCAACGAAGATCACGTCGATGTCATGAATGTCGGCATTCACGGGGATGTGGTACTCGGCGATATTCGCGTTCATGATCCTGCCGAAACGGTGGTCCATCACCGTCTCCTCGTGCAAAGCCATTCCGATTCCCCAGACCACGCCGCCCATGATCTGGCTGCGGCCGGTCTTGGTGTTCAGGATCCGCCCAGCTGCGACAGCGCTGACGATCCGGGTCACACGGATGACGCCAAGCTGCTCGTCCACTTTCACCTCGGCGAACACCGCGGAATGGGTATTGCGCGCGTGCTTCTTGTCTTCGTCGAACTGGTTGAGTTTTTCTTTCTCGATGCGTTCGATGTTGCCATGGCGCATCGCGTCGGCGATCGAGACTGCGCGGCTGCTGTCGCTGGACCTGACTATGCTGCCGTCGATCAGGACCGTATCGGCCAACCCGGCGTCGGCGAGCGGCGAGCCGGGCATTTTCCCGGCCAGGCGTAACAGTTCCTTGCGCACCTCCTCGGCGGCTGCAAGCACCGCGTGCGCGCTCGATGCCGCCATCCAGGAACCGCCTTCGACCGGCGCCTGCGGCAGGGTGGAGTCGGCAAGTCGGACGCTGATGTTCTCGATCGGCAGGCCAAGCGCATCGGCCGCAACCTGCGCCACGATGGTGTAGGTGCCGGTGCCGATGTCGGATGCGGCGCAAGACACCTCGGCGTGGCCGTTCGACGTCAGCACGATGCGGACTGCAACCGGCATCTGGAGGGCTTCCCAGACGCCGGTCGCCATGCCCCAGCCGACCAGTTCCTTGCCGTCACGCATCGCGCGTGGCGCGGGATTGCGCCTGCTCCACCCGAAGGCGTCCGCACCGCGGGCGTAGCATTCGCGCAGCTGCTTGCTGCTGTAGGGCAGGTTTTCGCTCTGGTCTCGGTCTGAGTAGCACTTCAGCCGCAGCTCGATCGGATCGAGCTTGAGCGCTATGGCGAGCTCGTCCATCGCGCATTCGAGCGCGCAGACGCCCGACGCCGCGCCAGGTGCACGCATGTCGCAGGGGGTGGAGACGTCAAGGTGGACCAGCTTGTGGGAAAAGCGGCTGTTCGGGCTGCTGTAGAGCTGTTCGGCCCAGCCGGTGTCGTTGCGCGCGAAATCCTCGTAGCGCGAAGTGACGGCAATGGCCTCGTGCGTGACCGCATCGAGCCTGCCGTCGGACCTTGCGCCGAGCGCGACGCGCTCGATGGTCATAGGCCGATAGCCGAGCCCATACATCTGCTGGCGCGTCAGCACGACGCGAACGGACCGCTTCAGCGCGAGTGCGCCAAGCGTTGCCAACACCACCTGATATTGCGGCCGCAAGCCCGAGCCGAAGGCGCCGCCGACATAGGGCGAGATCACCCGGATGTCCTCCGGTTTCCGGTCGAACACGCCGCAGAGAAATTTGTGGACGTTCTGGACGCCCTGCGTCTTGTCGTAGACCGTCAGCTTGCCATTGCCCCCCCAGACCGCCGTGGTCGCATAGAGCTCCATCGGGTTGTGATGCTCGGTTGGAATGACGTACTCCGCGTCGTGGCGGACGTCAGCTTGGGCAAGGCCCGCTGCGGCATCGCCGCGCGGCTCGTGTGGTTTGTCCATTTCGGCGGCATTGCTGCGCTCGCCTTCGAGGTCGGTCGCAAAACTGTTCTGCTCATACTCGACCCGCACGAGTGTGGCCGCGAATTTCGCGGTTTCCCAATCCTCTGCGACCACCAGCGCGATCGGCTGGCCGTTGAATTTGATGGTGTCGTCGTAGAGGGGACGGAATGGCGAACCCTCGGGCGCCACCTCGTCCTTCCAGGCTTCGTCCTTGTCGGCGAGCGCAGGACGCTTGGCATGCGTGAGCACGTCGAGAACGCCCTTCACTTTCAGCGCCTCGCTGGTGTCGAGGCGGGCAATGCGCCCGCATGGAATGGTGGCCTCGACGACGAAGCCGTGGAGGAGCCCGTCGGCCGGGAATTCGCCGGCATATTTCGCTGCTCCGGTGACCTTGGCCCGGCCGTCGACACGGGACGTTGGCGTTCCGACATAGGCGTTCATGGGGCCCTCACGCGATCTTCTTGTGAGCCTGCGATTGCGGCGTGGCGCTCGCCGCCTGCGTCAACGTCCGCACGATGGTCCGGCGCGCCAGCTCGATCTTGAAGCCATTATGCGAAGAGGTGCTGGCTCCCTGGAGCAGCAGATCCGCAGCGCGTGAAAACTGATCCGCTGTTGCCGGCTGACCGCGCAAAGCCGATTCGGCTTCGAGGCTGCGCCAGGGCTTGTGCGCCACGCCGCCAAGCGCCACGCGCGCCTCGCTGATGGTGTTGCCGTCCAGTTCGAGCGCGGCCGCAACCGAGACCAGAGCAAAGGCATAAGAGAGCCGGTCGCGGACCTTGAGATAGCTGTAGTTGTGGGAAAAGCCGTGCGGCGGCAACTCGACCGCGGTGATCATCTCGCCCGCGCCGAGATTGGTGTCGATGTGAGGTGTGTCGCCCGGCAGCCGATGGAAATCCGTGAGCGCGGTTGTGCGCGCGCCGGAGGGCCCTGCCATATGCACGAGTGCGCCGAGCGCGGCCAGCGCCACGCTCATGTCGGAGGGATTGGTCGCGATGCAGGAGGCGCTCGTGCCGAGGATCGCATGGTTGCGGTTGAGGCCGTGGATAGCCGAGCAGCCGCTGCCGGGGCTTCGCTTGTTGCAGGGCGTGGCCGTGTCATAGAAGTAGCCGCAACGCGTTCGCTGCATCAGATTGCCACCGACTGAGGCCATGTTGCGCAATTGCGCCGAGGCACCGGCCAGGACGGCGCTGGCGAGCAGGGGATAGCGCTGCTCGATCAACGGATGGTAGGCGAGATCCGAGTTTGGCACCAAGGCACCGATGCGCAGGCCGCCGTCGTCCGTCTCCTCGACGTTTCGCAGCGGCAGGCGGGAAATGTCGATCAGCCGGGAAGGGCGTTCGACATTCTCTTTCATCAGGTCGATCAGATTGGTGCCGCCGGCAATCAGTTTGGCGCCGGGATCGGCGGTGAGCAGGCGGATCGCATCGGCAACGTCAGCGGCGCGGGAGTACTGGAAGTTGTTCATGGCCGGCCCATTGCTTGCTGGATGGCGGCGACGATGTTCGGATAGGCGCCGCAGCGGCAGAGATTTCCGCTCATGAGCTCCCGGATCTGGTCGGCGTCTTTGGCGTGACCTTCGGCCAAGAGGCCGGCCGCCGAACAAATCTGGCCCGGTGTGCAATAGCCGCACTGGAAGGCGTCGTGGTCGATGAAGGCCTGTTGCAGGGGATGCAGCGTGCCGTCGCTGGCGAGGCCTTCGACAGTGGTAATCTCGGCGCCGTCCTTCATGACCGCGAGTGTCAGGCAGGAATTGACGCGCCGTCCGTTCACCAGCACGGTGCAGGCGCCGCACTGACCATGATCGCAGCCCTTCTTGGTGCCGGTCAACTGCAGATGGTCGCGCAGGGCATCCAGGAGCGTCGTCCACGGCACCAGGTCGAGTGTGCGCCTGACCCCGTTGACGACTAGATCGATCGGAATGGGTTCGGGGATCTGATGTGTGACATCGGCCATGTCTTTTACCCTGAAGGGCTCTTGTTCCCTGCGTGGAGGCCGAGCTGAGAAGTCAAACTGTGTTGACGCGCGGGCAGGTCGCCTCTGCTGGCCGATGGCGCCCAACGGACGACAGGCGGCTTGGTTCCAAAGGTTGATTATTGTCGCGCGGAAGCGGTCAGCGCCTGGCTTCGCCGAACACCACCGTCGGCACCGCGCGGTTAACGACCTCGCGCAGCGCGAAGCTTGATTGCACGCGGGCGACGCGCGGCAGGCGCGACAGCTCGGTGCGGTGGATGCGCTCGAAATCCTGGATGTCGCGGGCCAGCACGATCAGGATGTAGTCGTCGTTGCCCGACATTAGGAAGCAGCGAACGACGGAAGGGCACTTCACCACCTCGGCCTCGAACGCTTTCAGCGCTTCGTCGCTCTGGCTATCGAGCGCGATGCGCACCAGCACGGTCGTGGTGAGGCCAAATTGCGCGAGATCGAGCGCAGCCTGATAGGCCTGGATGTAGCCGTCGTCCTCCAGTGCCTTCTGCCGGCGCGCTAGCGCCGTGCTTGATAGCCCGACCGTCTTGGCAAGCTCGGTGTGACTGGCGCGCGCGTTGGTGGTGAGTTCCGCAAGGATGGCGAGGTCTTTCCGGTCGAGGGCCAAGGTTTCGTTTCCAGCGTGAAAGGACATTTTCGCGCTCGAAACCGGCGCGCCCGTGCTGAAACTAGCGGATATTTGCACGAAACCAAACCGGTCACGTGGGCTACGATGAACAAAGGAATCAAACCGTTGGCGAAGGAGCTCGAGATGCGCGTCGGTGTGCCCAAGGAGATCAAGGTGCAGGAATATCGCGTCGGGCTCACCCCGGGTGCCGTCCGCGAATATGTGGCAGCCGGGCATCAGGTGACCGTCGAGGCCAGCGCCGGCAGCGGCATCGGTGCCTCCGACGAGGTGTACCGGCGGGCAGGGGCTACCATTGCGGAGAGCGCGCGCGACATCTTCGCGACGTCCGACATGATCGTGAAGGTGAAGGAGCCGCAGAAGGGCGAATGGGCCCAACTTCGCGAAAGCCAGATCCTGTTTGCTTATCTCCATCTTGCCCCGGATCCCGAACAGGCCAAGGGGTTGCTCGCTTCAGGTTGTACTGCGATCGCCTATGAAACCGTCACCGACGCGGCCGGTCACCTCCCCCTGCTCGCGCCGATGAGCGAAGTCGCCGGCCGCCTCGCCATCGAGGCCGCCGGCGCCGCGCTCAAGCGTTCGGCCGGCGGCCGCGGGCTGCTGCTCGGCGGCGTGCCCGGTGTGCAGCCGGCGCGTGTTGTCGTGCTCGGCGGCGGCGTGGTCGGGATGCAGGCCGCGCGCATGGCTGCTGGCCTCGGCGCGGAGGTCACGGTGATCGACCGGTCGATTCCGCGGCTGCGCGAGCTCGATGATCTCTTCGCAGGACGCGTGCGCACACGCCTCTCCACGATAGAGGCGGTTGAAGACGAAGTGTTCGCCGCCGACGTCGTGATCGGCGCGGTGCTGGTGCCGGGCGCCAGCGCGCCAAAGCTCGTCACGCGCGCGATGCTGAAATCGATGCGGCCGGGCGCCGTGCTGGTCGATGTCGCGATCGACCAGGGCGGCTGTTTCGAAACCTCGCATCCGACCACACACACCGATCCAACTTATGAGGTCGACGGCGTCGTGCATTATTGCGTCGCCAACATGCCGGGGGCGGTGCCGGTGACGTCGAGCCAGGCGCTGAACAACGCGACGCTGCCGTTCGGCCTGTCGCTGGCGAACAAGGGCTTTGCCGCGGTGCTGGAGAACCCGCATTTGCGCAATGGGCTCAACGTCCATCGCGGCCGCATCACCAACAAGGCTGTGGCGGAAAGCCTCGGGATGGACTTCGCGTCGGTGGAGAGCGGGCTGGCAGCGTAAGGGTCACGCCGGCTTGCGATGGCGGCTGCCGAGCGCGGCCTCGATCGTTTCGGGCTTCGCGATGCGTTCGATCAGCATGTCGATGCGGTCGCCGCCCCAGAACAGCTCGCCGTTGAACACCATGGTGGGAACGCCGAACACGCCGAGCGCCTCGGCCTCGTCGATGATGCGGTCGTGCTCGGCGCGGGCAGGGCCGTTGACGTAGGCTTCGAACTCGCTGGCCGATCCGCCGCACGCCGTGATGACACCAGCGATGTCAGCAAGATCGTCGATTTCCAGCTCATGGCTCCAGAACCGGCGGAACACCGTGTCGTGGTAGGGGCGAAAAAAGCCGTGGCGTTGGGCGAACAGCATGCCGACACTGGAGTTGAAGGCATCGTAGATCCGCCGCGGGCCCTTCATGACGAGGCCCTGCGCATTGGCATAGCGCCGCGCGTCCAAATAGGCGTAGCGAACCTTGCGCCAGAAATGCGGCGTGCGCTCCTCCACCGTCCCCATGAACTCGGCGACGCGCAGCGTGTAGGGCAGCCACTCCAGCTCGACGCCATGTTTGTCTTCGAGCTCGAACAGCCGCTTGTTCGCAACGAATGCGTAAGGGCTCTTGTAGTCGGTGTAGACGCGGACAAGAGGCTTGGGCATGGACGGCTTCCTTTCGAAGCGCCGCGCTGCTTGCGATGCGGGAAAGCGGCGCCGCAATCTCCGTCATTGCGAGCGACGCGAAGCAATCCAGAGTGTCACCGCGGAAAGTTTCTGGATTGCTTCGCTTCGCTCGCAATGACGATGTAGTGAGAGTCCACGATAACGCTACATCAAGTCGACGTCGGTAAAGGAGTCACGCCTGCGTCAGCTCGTACTGCTCCAAATCCGGGTCATGCGTCATCCGCCAGTAATCGACGAACCGCCAGGGCATTGCTGAGAACACACGGCCGCTGCTGTTGCGGTAATAGGTCGTCATGCCCGGATGGGTCCAGATCATGCCCTCGTGTTCGGCATCGACCTTCTGGATGTAGTCGTCCAGCACCTCCTTGCGGACATCGATCGCTGCGACATCGTGCTCGATCATGTCGGCGAGGCAGGCGGAGATGTAGCGGCTCTGGCATTCCGACTGGAAGATGACGCTGCCGCCATGCGCGGGGCCGGAGTTGGGGCCTAACATGCAGAAGAAGTTTGGAAAGCCCGGCACGGTGAGCCCAAGAAATGCGGTTGGATTGTCGTTCGCCCAGGCCTCGCGCAGATCCTTGCCGTCGCGGCCGCTGATGTTGAGGCGCGCCGCCATCTCCGTGACCTTGAAGCCGGTCGCAACGACGATGATGTCGGCGGGGCGGTGCCTGCCATCCGCGGTGACGATGCCGTTCTGATCGAAATGATCGATCGTGTCGGTGACGAGTTCCACGTTCGGCCGCGTCAACGTCTTGAACCAGTTGTTGTCGAGCAGGATGCGCTTGCCGTAGGGCGGATAGGTCGGGACGCATTTCTCGATCAGGTCCGGCCGGTCCTTCAGTTCGGTGAGGATGAAGTCGGTCAATTCCTGGCGGTGCCGGTCGTTGCCCTTGTTGACGGCGCGTTCCGGATGCGGCCAGGCCGGGTCCTTGCGCAGGAAGGGCAAAAGCCCGTCGCCGTAGCGCCAGAACATGTTGAAGCGATACCATTGCACATAGAACGGCAGATGCGCGAGCAGCCAGCGCGCGCCCTCGCTGATAGGGTCGGCATACCCTTTCACCGGCCGCGCCCATTGCGCGCTGCGCTGATAGATCGTGACCGAGGCGACGCGGCCGGCAATCGCCGGCACGAGCTGCATCGATGTCGCGCCGGTGCCGATCACGGCGACGTGCTTGCCGTCGAGCTTGATGTCCTCGGACCATTGCGCCGAATGCAGAATCGTTCCCTTGAAGTTTTCCTCGCCCTTAAAGCGGGCGCGAGAGGGGTCGTTGAGTTGGCCGATGGCCGAGACCAGCGCCGTGGATTCGAAGGTCTCTTCGCCATTCTCGGTCCTGAGCGTGGATATCCAGCGCCGCTTGCCTTCGTCCCAGCGCGACGAGGTCAGTTCGGTATTGACACGCAGATGCTTGCGGATGCCGTATTCTCCGGCGACCTTCTGAAGATAGGCCAGCAGTTCTTCGCGCTGGCAAAAATAGCGTGTCCATTCGTTGTGTGAGCCGAAGGAATAGGAATAGGAGTGGTTCGGCGTGTCGACGCCGCAGCCGGGATAGCGATTGATCCACCAGGTGCCGCCGAGCTCGTCGTTCTTCTCGACGATGGTGTAGGGGATGCCGAGATGGCCGAGCGCGACGCCGAGCGCGATGGCGCAGACGCCGGCGCCGACGATCAGCACATGCTGCTGCGCGAGCTTGTCGTTTGAGGGGGGCTCGGTCCAGCGCGCCTCGCGCGGCATAAAACCCATCTCCTCGCGCATCAGAGGCGCATATTCCGGCGCGACATTCTCGCCGAGGCAGGCGCGCATCATCTTCAGCAACAGCTCATCGCCGGGATCGGTGATCACAGCCTTAGGCGTGCCCTCAGCAAAGAGTTTGACCACCGCGGCGCGGATTTCATCCTGCACCGCCTTTGGCACGCCGGCCTCGGGATCTGGAATAAGGCGGATGTCGCGCTTGGGGAGATAGGGCGGCTCCAGCCAGCGTTCATCGCCGGTCATGTGCACCAGCACCATCAGCAGGCAACGGATGTCGCCTTCGGCAATTGTCGAGGCGAGGTCGAGCGCCTTGTGCGGAGATTCGATGTTCATGGCTTGTCCTGATCTCCGGATGCAGTGAAAAGGCCGCGCGTCATCAGCTTGCGATAGGCGGAGATGACGTGGTCGGGTACGGCGATAACGCCGTCGGCCGAATAGGAATACCGGCGGCTGAGATAACCGCGCGAGCCCATCAGCATGTGGACGATCGCCTCGAACTCCTCGTCGCTATAATCCTCGATGGCGCCTGAGCGTCGCGCGCGACGCAAAATGCGGACATAGGCGACCGAGATGTTGTCGAGGTGCTTCTGGTAGCCATGAGGTGCGAAAAACTCGGCTTCGTTGAGGATGCGCAGGAATTCCGGCACCTCGCGGATGAAGTCGAAGAAGGCGGAGAATCGCTCGATCTCCTGCCGCGCCGCGTCCGCTGTGCCGGTGCGGGCGCGGATGAACTCGACCATGTCGAGACCGATCTTCGGCAGCAGCTGATCGAGCAGTTCCTGACGGTTCTCGAAATGATTGTAGAAGGTGCCTTGCGCGACGCCGGCTTGTTCGGTGATGCGGGCGACGGAGGCCTCGGCATAGCCATGCGCGCCGACGACCTTCGTGGCGGCGTCAAAGATCTTCTGCTTGGTCAAGGCATTGCGCTCGACGCGGTTGAGTTTTGTGACTTTCGCGATGGCTGGGCCTTGCGTCATGCCACGGTCTCCAGTTCAGCGCGCAGCACGCGCTTGAGAATCTTTCCCGAGGGGTTGCGCGGCAGGCTGTCACGGATGACGAGCTGTTTCGGCACCTTGAAGTTGGCCAGTCGCGCGCAGCAGTGCTCGGTGAGGGCAGGGAGCTCGAGGCTCGCGCCTTCGGCGAGCACGACAATTGCAACCGGCCGCTCGCCCCAGCGCGCGTCACGCAGGCCGATCACGGCGACCTCGCGCACCTCAGGCAAATCGTAGATGACGCGCTCGACCTCGGAGGAGGCGATGTTCTCGCCGCCCGAGATGATCATGTCCTTCTTGCGGTCGGTCAGGTACAGGAAGCCTTCCTGGTCGAGATAGCCGACATCGCCGCTGCGGAACCAATCGCCGAAGAAGGCCGTTTCAGTCTTCTCCGGGTCCTTCCAATAGCCGCGCGTGATCTTCGGCCCGCGCAGGCAGATCTCACCATTGACGTTCGGCGGCAGCGTCCTGCCGTCCTCGCCGCGGATCTCGATCTCGACATGCGCGATGGCGCGGCCGGTCGATCCGATCTTCTCGATCTCGCGCCCGGCTTCCATGAAAGTGTCGCCGCCAGCGGTCTCAGTGAGGCCATAGGCATCGATGTAGCGCGCATTGCGGAAGACTTGCGAGAAGGCGCGAATGCGCAGCTCCGGCGTCTTCTCGCCGCCACCGATCGCCCATTGCAGGCTTGAGACGTCGTAGCGGTCGCGCGTGGGGCAGGTGAGCATTGCGGTGGTCATCACAGGCGCGAACCAGGCTGCATTGAGCCTGTCCTCGGCGATCGCAGCGAGCGCCGTCTCCGGCTCGAAATTGCGTTCGATGTGAATGAACCCGCCATGCCAGAGCACGGCGATGCCGGGAAGGTCGAGCGCGCCGACGTGATAGAGCGGGCCCACCACGAGAAGCCGCGTGTCGGCGCTTAAGGAGAGCGCGATCGTCTGGTCGGCCGACTTCCAGTAGAAATTATCGTAGGTCAGCATCACGCCCTTGGGGCGATCGGTCGTGCCCGAGGTGTACATCAGCCGCATCAGGTCGGATGGCGCGCGAACATGCATCGGCGCGGGCGGCGCGTCGCCCGCGAGGCGCGTCACGCTCTGCTGCGCGGCTTCATCGAGCGCAATAACCTCCGCGCCGGCTCCGTTCGCCGCCAGCTCCTCATCGACGATCAGGAGACGCGCGCCGGCATTGCCGGCGATGTAGCCGACCTCGTCGCGCGAGAGGCGGAAGTTGATCGGCAAGAACACCGCACCGAGATGGCTGGTGGCAAAGACGAGCTCCAGGAACGCTGTGCTGTTCTTCATCAGCACCGCCACGACATCACCGGCGCCGATGCCCTGCGCGGCGAGCCAGCCAGCGACCGTTCGAATGCGCACGTCGAAGACCGCGTAGGAGATCTTCTCGCCGCGATATTTCAGCGCAGGTCGCTCCGGCGTGCGCCGGGCGTGAAAGGCGATGAAGCTCGACAGGTTGATCATTGCGCGGCTTTCGAGCCGATTGCCGGCTCTGTCTCCTCCCAGATGAATTCTGACTCATAATTCATGTTTGGCTTGACGTCACCCCCACCCTCTGAAATTGTTGGGAACACGGAGACGAGAGATCTCCGACAGGGATTTGCAAACGCCGACCCGACAGAGGGAGGGAAAAATGACGAGAACCCGCACGCCGGGCATCAGCCGCCGTTCAACGCTGGCGCTGATGGGCGCCGGTGCAATGAGTGTCGCCGCGCCGTGGGTGGCGCGCGCCCAAGCCAAGACAATCAAGATCGGCATGCCGACGATTTTGTCGGGCCGCGTGGCGCAGCTCGGCACGTCCTCGCGCAATGCGGTGATGCTCGAGGTCGACAAGGTGAACGCCGCCGGCGGACTTGCCGGCCGGCCAATCGAGATGGTGATCCGCGACTCCAAGGGGCAGCCGCAGGAAGCGGCCCGCGTCGCGCGCGAGCTCGTCAATACCGACGGCTGCGAATGGCTGATCGACGGCGAGGCGTCGTCCGGATCGTTCGCGGTTCACGAGGTGGCGCGCGATCTCGGCGTGCTCTGCGTCCACACCTGCTCGGAAGCGTCCTCGCTGACGGCCGATCCCAAGCAGCACATCCCGAATGCGTTCCGGTGCGTGCGCCAGGGCATTCACGATTCCATCGTCGGCGGCAGCTACGCCGCCGCGATTTCCAAAGCCAAGGGCCTGAAGAAATGGGCGACCTGCTCGCCCGACTATGCCTATGGCCGCGACACCACCGGCGAGTTCACGCTGTATCTGAAGCGCTTCGCGCCCGACGTCGAGGTCATCAGCGAGTCCTGGCCAAAGCTGTTTCAGCCCGACTACACCGAGGTGGTGACAAAGATTTTGCAGGCGAAGCCGCAGGCGCTGTACTCCTGCCTGTGGGGCGGCGATCTCACCTCCTACATCGACCAGGCCAACATCTACGCGATGTTCGGCCAGATGGAGGTGTTCGCGGTCAACATGGCCGACTACACCGCGCTCACGGTGGTGAAGAACCTGCCGAAGGGCATCCATTCCGGCAACCGCTACATCAAGACGTTTCCGACGACGCCGGAGAACGCCGCCTGGGGCAATGCCTACAAGGCCAAGTACAACGAGTATCCGACCAACTGGTCGTGGCAGAACGCCACTGCGGTGATGTTTCTCAGCGAGGCTGCGAAGAAGGCGAACTCCACCGACGGCAAGAAGATCGCGGAGGTGCTGGCCGGCCTCACCATTAAGTGTCCGTTCGGCGCCGACGGCACCGTGACGATGCGCGCCGACGACCACACGCTGGTCGGCTACGCGATCGGCTGGGGCACCACGATCCCGCAGGAGCCCTATGTCCCCGAGGTCAAGGCCGGCGACTGGAAGACCATCTTCGAGCTCGAAGCCGAATGGAAGAAGAGCAAGGGGTACACCTGATCTGGTGCGTGGCGGAGACGGATCGCCGTCTCTGCCGGCTTCGTTTGGCTCTCCGCGCCTTATCAGGCGCGCCGCAATGAAAGTGCTCCCGTGGATCTTGACGCGCTTGCCGGCTGCCTCTCCAGCTCCGCCTGCCTGGTGACGCAGACCACCAGCGGCCTCATTATCGGCATGCTGCTGTTCCTGGTCGCGGTGGGGCTGACGCTGATCTTCGGTGTGCTCAAGATCGTCAATTTCAGCCACGGCGCTTTCTACATGTTCGGCGCCTATTTCGCGATGACGGCCTATCAGTTCACCGGCAGCTTTGCGCTGGCGATGCTCGCTGGTGCAGCTGGCACCGGCATTCTCGGATTGGTCTTCGAGCGCGTCTTCATGAGCCGCGTCTACGGCGCGGACGTGCTGATGCAGCTGCTCGTCTGCTACGCCTTCGTGCTGATCTTCGATGACGTGGTACGGTTGATCTGGGGGCCGGAATTCAAGTCGATGGGCATGCCGGCCGCGTTCCAGGTGATGCCGTTGTTCGTCGCCGGCGGCGTGGTGCCGCCTTACTATCTGCTGCTGATCGGTGTCGCGCTCGTCGCGGCCATCGTGCTCGGCATTGGACTGTCACGCAGTCGCATCGGCAAGGTGATCCGCGCGGCCGCGCACAATCCCGGCATGGTGTCCGCGCTGGGCATCAACACCGGCCTGATCTACGGCGGCGTGTTCGCGCTTGGCGGCATGCTGGCAGGCCTTGCCGGCGCGCTCGCCGCGCCCGTGCGTTCGCTGACCCCCGGCATGGGATTCTCCGTTCTGATCGAATCTTTCATCGTCACCGTGATCGGCGGTATGGGCTCGATCCTCGGTGCGCTGATCGGCGCGCTGCTGCTCGGCCTGATCCGCTCCTTCGGCTCCCAGGGCTTTCCGTTGTTCACGGAAGGCCTGATGTATCTGTTCATGGTGATCGTGCTGGTCTCCAAGCCCACCGGCCTGTTCGGCAAGGAGGCGGCATGACCGAGCTGGAGGCCGGTCGCGCCGAGAGGCTGCCGGTACGCAACGGTGCTGTGCTTCAACGCTATCGCGACGTTCTGATCGCGCTGATCGCCTTTGCCGTGCTGGCGAGCCTGCCAATGTTCACGGGCAGCAAGGCGCTGCTCGATTTCGTCATCCGCTGCTCCGCCTATGGCCTGTTCGCGACCTCCCTCAATCTGCTGGTGGGCTATACCGGCCTGATCTCGTTCGGCCATGGCATGTTCTTTGGATTGGGCGCCTACGGTTACGGCCTGATCATGCAGCGGCTCGGCGTGCCGATCCCCGTGGCCTTCGTCGCCACGCTTGCGATCACCGCCGTCGTCGCAACCGTCATCGGCGCGATCTGTGTGCGTCTGAAGGAGATCTACTTCGCCTTCGTCACACTCGCTTTCCAGATGCTGATCCACTCGACCATCCTGTCCTGGGCCTCCTT
The DNA here is from genome assembly GCF_023074175.1 of Bradyrhizobium sp. 139. Taxonomy (GTDB): domain Bacteria; phylum Pseudomonadota; class Alphaproteobacteria; order Rhizobiales; family Xanthobacteraceae; genus Bradyrhizobium. Next base: position 294,329 of record NZ_JADPKS010000008.1, on the reverse strand, counting down.
CACCGGCGGCGACCAGGGTCTGCGCGGCGGCATTCCGCGTCCGGTGTTCCTCGGCATCGATCTTGCCAACCACGTCCATCTCTATGTCGCGAGCTGCGCGCTTCTGATCCTCGGTCTGCTCGCGATGCGCCAGATCGCGCAGTCGCCGTTCGGCTACACGCTGCGCATGATCCGCGACAACGCCGCCCGCGCGAGCTTTCTCGGCATCGACGTCTGGCGCGCCAAGCTCACCGTCTTCGTGCTGGCGGCGCTGTTCGCATCGATGGGCGGCATGGTGATGGCGCTGTTCGTTTCCGGCGCCTATCCGGAGTTCGCCTATTGGACCATTTCGGGCGAGGGCATCTTCATCAATATGCTCGGCGGCGTCTCGACTTTCCTGGGGCCGATGGTCGGCACCGTCCTGCTGCTGCTGCTCAACGACACCGTGACGCGCTTCACCGAGTACCACGGCATCGTGCTCGGCGTGGTCATCCTGTTCTTCGCGCTCGGTTTGCGCAAAGGCTTGCTGGATTTCGTCGCCGACTGGTTCGCGCACCGGCGCGGCGCAGGCGAGGGCCGCTAGCGATGCTCGAGATCCGCAACCTTGCAAAATCCTTCGGCGGCGTGAAGGCGACCAACGATGTCTCGCTCGACTTTCCCGACGGCTCGCTCACGGCGGTGATCGGTCCGAATGGTGCGGGCAAGAGCACCTTCTTCAACCTGATCACCGGCGCGCTGAAGCCGGATTCCGGCCAGGTGCTGCTCGACGGTGTTGATCTCGCCGGCCGCTCGCCGCCGGAGATCGTGCGTCACGGCATCGGCCGCGCCTTCCAGGTCGCCAGCATCTTCAAGTCGCTGACGGTGCAGGAGACCATGCTCGCCGCCGTCAGCGCCGACCAGCGCTCCTCTGCGGTGCTGCACAAGCGCTTTCCGCTGCCTGAGACGCGCGACCGCGCCGAGCATGTGATGGAGCTGCTGGGCCTCGCCGGCAAGCGCAACCGCCCCGCGGCGACGCTGTCGCATGGCGACCAGAAGCTCCTCGATATTGCGCTCGCTCTGGTGCTCGAGCCAAAGGTGCTGCTGCTGGATGAGCCGACCGCCGGCATGGGGCCGGAAGAGCGCTGGCGCATGATCGACAAGGTGCGCGAGCTCTGGGAGCGCGAGAGGATCACCGTCGTCTTCATCGAGCACGACATGGATATCGTGTTCAAGATCGCGCCGAAGATCGTCGTGCTCTGCTACGGCCGCATCCTCGCGACCGGAACGCCCGACGAAATCCGGAGCAACAGCGCCGTGATCGAGGCCTATCTCGGCACCGAACATGCGGGGGCGGCCACATGAGTGCGACCGTTATCGAAGTCGCTGATCTCGACGTCTATTACGGCACCAGCCAGATCCTGTTCGGCGTCGCTCTGTCCGTGCGGCAGGGCGAGACCATGGCGCTGCTTGGCCGCAACGGCGCCGGCAAGTCGACGACGATGAAAGCGATCATGGGCCTGGCGCCGCCGCGGCGGGGCAAGGTGAGCCTGCGCGGTGCGGTGATCTCCGGCCGGAAGCCTCACCATATCGCGCGCGCCGGGCTCGGCTTCGTTCCGGAGGATCGCCAGATCTTTCCGGAGCACAGTGTCGAGGACAATCTCGTCATCGGCCGCAAGAAGGGACCGGACGGCCAGGACGAATGGCCGATCAAGCGCATCTATGATGTCTTTCCGCTGCTGGAGCCGCTGCGCCATCGCATCGCGGGGAAGCTCTCGGGCGGCGAGCAGCAGATGCTTGCCATCGCGCGCACCTTGATGGGCAATCCGGCGCTGCTGCTGCTGGACGAGCCGAGTGAGGGGCTGGCGCCGATCATCGTGCAACGGATCGGCGAACTCTTGCGCCAGCTCCGCAGCATCGGCTCGACCGTGCTGATCGCCGAGCAGAACATGCATTTCTGCCTGGGGCTGGCGAGCCATGCCACGGTCATCGACAAGGGCCAGATCGTCTATGCCGCGGGAATCGACGAGCTGAAGGCCAATGAGGCGATCCGGCGGCGCTATCTCGCGCTTTAGCCGGGGCCCCGGGGCGTCCAATCCGGCTAAAAGAAGAAAACTATTGCCCCGGGTTCGTCCGGCGGAAGGAGTATCCCCGTCGAGGGACAAAAACGCCAATCGCTTCCATTGCCGTTTGGGGCCGAAACGACGACATTCCATTCAGAACTTGATGGATTGGCGCAAGCTATGGAACGCACTGGTTTCGAACCCTTCGGCGAGCAGCTGGCATCCGCAACGGACGCCCAGCCGCAGTCGCGCGCCTCAAAGCTGCTGCTGCGGGCCGGCACCACGGTGTTCTGGTCACTGGTCGCCGGCATCGTGCTGGCGCGTGCGGCCTTCTTCGAGCCGGGCGTCTATGACGGCTTCAGTCGCGTGGCCTCGCTCGCCAAAAGCCTGATCTTCTGAGTCCGTTTATTCCGGGTTGAGGATGGAACTTCCCTCGGCCCTGATATGTCGAAAACTTATTTCCCAATCGGACGCTGCTGCGTATAAATCTTTCTCCTCTGGGAGAGATTTGTGTCGCAGAATCAAGCATCCAGCCCGGCCGACGCCAAGCCAACCACTGCCGCGAGCCGTATGGCGGCGCTGATTCCGGGAATCGTCCTGTGCATCGCAGTGGCCGGTATCTCGGCCTTGCTCGAACGGGCCGAACTGGGCGTCTTCGAGCACCCCTATGTCGAGGCGCTGGTGATGGCGATCCTGCTCGGCATGGCGCTGCGCAGCTTCTGGAAACCGGCGCCGCGTTGGCAAGCCGGCATCGCCTTCAGCGCCAAACAGCTGCTCGAGGTCGCAGTGATGCTGCTCGGGGCCTCCATCAGCTTTGCCGCGATTGCCGCCTCCGGCCTCGCGCTGCTCGCCTCGATCGCAGCGGTGGTGGTGGTCGCGCTCTGCGTGTCCTTCGGTCTCAGCCGTATGCTTGGCCTGTCGACGCGGCTCTCGATCCTGATCGCCTGCGGCAACTCCATCTGCGGCAATTCGGCGATCGCCGCCGTGGCGCCGATCATCGGCGCCAACAACGACGAGATCGCATCCTCGATCTCGTTCACGGCCATTCTCGGCGTGATGATGGTGCTGGGGTTGCCGCTCCTGATCCCGCTGCTGCAATTGTCGGCCACGCAATATGGCATTCTCGCCGGCCTCACCGTCTACGCGGTGCCGCAAGTGCTGGCGGCGACGGTGCCGGCGGGGCTCGTCTCGACGCAGATCGGCACGCTGGTCAAGCTGATGCGCGTGTTGATGCTGGGGCCGGTCGTCGTCGGCCTGTCGCTGGTTGCGTCGCGCTGGCAGACCGATGCGAAGAAGACCAACGTCGGATTCTTCCGCCTCGTGCCGTGGTTCATTCTCGGCTTCCTTGCGCTGGCGACCCTGCGCTCGCTCGAGATCGTGCCGGGCACGGTGGTGGTTCCGATAACGCGGATCACGGGTTTCCTCACCGTCGTGTCGATGGCCGCTCTTGGCCTCGGCGTCGACGTGAAGGTGCTTGCTAATGTCGGCGGCAGGGTGACGGCCGCCGTGACGCTGTCGCTGATGCTGCTGCTCGGCATCAGCATCGCATTGGTGCATTGGTTCAAGTAAGGGGCGCGAAACTCCCGTAGGGTGGACAAAGGCGCGAAAGCGCCGTGCCCACCAATCGTCTCAGCGTGCGACCAAGATGGTGGGCACGCTTCGCTTTGCCCACCCTACGAAATCGCGTGTCCCGGGTGAATCAGATCACATCCGCCAGCGAAGCCCCGTGCAGCTCGATGTTCAGCCCCTGCAGGCCCATATCGCTGATCTCGCCGCCCATCGCCTTGATGCTTTCCTCGCGGATCAAGGACATCAGTCCGCGGCGCAGCGCCAGAAATTCCGACGACATCATCATCGATTGCTGCCGCGGCCGTTCCAGCGGAATCGGAATCTCTGCCTTGATCGAGCCGGGGCGCGCGGTCATGCAGTAGACACGGTCGGAGAGGAAGATCGCCTCGTCGATGTCGTGGGTGACGAACAGCACCGAGATCTTCAGCCGCTGCCACATGTTGGTGAGGATCTGCTGCATGATGACACGGGTCTGCGCGTCGAGCGCGCCGAAGGGTTCGTCCAGCAGCAGCACCTTTGGTCCCGTGGCGAGCGCGCGGACGATGCCGACGCGCTGCTTCATGCCGCCCGACAGCTTGTCCGGATAATGTTTTTCGAACGCCTCGAGACCCGCAAGTCCGAGCAGCGTGCGCGCGGCGCGTTCGCGCTGCGAGCGCGGCATGCCGCGCATCTTCAGGCCGAACTCGACGTTCTCCCGCACCGTCTTCCACGGAAACAGCGAGTATTGCTGGAACACCATGCCGCGCTCGGCGCTGGGACCGTTGACCTTCTCGCCGTCGACGGTGACGATTCCCGTGGTCGGCTTGAGAAAGCCCGCAACCGCATTGAGCAGCGTCGACTTTCCGCAGCCGGAGGGGCCGACGATCGAGACGAACTCGCCGGGTTTGACGTGGATCTGCGTGTCAGTGACGGCCTCAACCGGTCCCTCGATGCTGTCGTAGCTGAGGGAGAAGTTTCTGACAGCGATATGGCCCTGCGGAGCTTTGGTCAGGATCTCATTCATTTCAGCCTCCACGGCATCACCAATTGCCCCGCACCCCTGATGAGCATGCTCGACCCGAGCCCAAGCACACCGATCGCGATCATGCCGAGCGCGATGTCGGCATACTGGACCAGCGAATAGGCCTCCCAGGTGAAATAGCCGATGCCGTATTGGCCCGAGATCATCTCGGCCGCGATCAGCGACACCCAGGCCACGCCCATGCCGACGGTGAGGCCGGTGAAGATGTGCGGCAGCGAGGCCGGAAAATACACCTCGCGAAAGATCGAGCGTTCGCGCGCGCCAAGGCATTGCGCGGCGCGCACCAGCACGGGATCGACCAGCGACATGCCGTGCAGCGTGTTGACGAGGATCGGGAAGAACGAGCCGAGGAAGGTAATGTAGACGATGCTCTGCTCGTTGGTCGGCCACAGCATGATCGCCATCGGCACCCAGGCGATCGCCGGGATCGGCCGCAGCACCTCGGCGACCGGGAAGATGATTTCATGCACCAGCTTGAAGCGGCCCATAATCAGGCCGAGCGGCACGCCGACGATCGCCGCGAGCGAAAAGCCGATGAAGATGCGCCGGCAGCTCAGCGCAATGTGCAGCAGGAATTTGGGATCGTGGATCGCCTTGGTGAAGCTCGCATAGACGGCGAGCGGCGAGGGCACGTTGGTGAAACGCACGAAGAACACGACGCGATAGGTCGTTAGCAGGTGCCAGACCAGCAGGAAGGCGAGCAGCGAGACGATGCCGATCGCGGTCGCGCGCAGGCCGTCGCGGTTGATCCGATACCAGCGCAGCACGAGCGTGCCGAAGGAGGGCGGTGATGCGGGTGTGGTGGAGGCGGGCATAGCGCTTGCCTCCGGGATTGCGCTTGCTGCCGGCATGCTGTCCTCGGAATGTCTGAGGATGGCGGGACTGCTCACGTCTTGCCTCCGCTGACCGCTGCTTTCACTGCGTCGTCGAATCCGAGGACCTTGCCGTTGATCTTGGCGGCGTAGGCTTCCGCTTCCTTCTTGAGCAGGAACGGCGCGACGTCGCCATTGCCGACCGCGAAGAAGGCCTGGTCGGCGAACAGCTTGATGCCGCGGGTGGTGTCGAAGACGTAGGCGACGTTGATCTTCTTGCCCTTGGCCTTGAATTCGGCATAGGCCCCGAGCGTGCAGGCCGCGGATGCGAACGGCAGGATGCCGGTCTGGTCGACCCAGACCTCGCCGGCCTTGCGTGGATCGGTGATCGGCTTCTTGCAGAAGGCGTCTTCGCCGGAGATCTCGTAATTCTTCGTGCTGCCGAGCTGCGCGTCATAGTCGAGCTTCATCTCGGCATAGGCCTTGCGGATGTAGCTGTCGTCGACCCATGTCTTCGGATCGAACTCCTTCATGCGGCCGAGATTCTGTAGCACCTTGACGTCGGCGGTAGCGGCATCGATCAGCGCCGGCTTGACCGTGGGATCGGTGGTCATGTTGCCGCTGGGGCCGAGGAAGATGTAGACGACCTCCTTGTTGATGCCGGTCCATTCCTGGATTTTTTCTGCAGCGAGCTTGGGGTCGTCGCGCAGCCACTGATTGGCGGCGGTGACCGCCTTCAGGTAGGCGACGACGACTTCCGGATATTTCTCCGCGAAATCGGTGCGGACCACGATGCCATGGAACGTCGGCAAATTGGTCTCGACCCCGTCAAAGATTTTTCGCGCAAAGCCGCGGAACGGCAGCAGTTCGGCGAAGGGCACGAAATCGGCATGCGCGTCGATCTTTTTCTCCTGGAGGTTGGTCGAGCCGACCTCCGGGCTCTGGCTGACGAGCTGGAAGAAATCGGAGGCGTAGCCGCGGTCCTGCATCGCCTTCAGCACCATGCCGTGCGCGGCGGAGCCGAAGGGAACGCTGACCAGCTTGCCCTTGAGATCGGCCAGATCGTAATAGGGTGAATCTTTGTGGACGACGATGCCGTTGCCGGAGCCGGACAGGCTGTAGGCCGCAATGCCGATCAGCCGGCTCTTGCTTTCGGGATTGGTGTCGAAGGTGAAGCCGTTCACGATCAGCGGATAGTCGCCCATCATGCCGATCTGGAGCTTGTTCGCCATCATTGCATTGGTGACGGGCGGACCGGACGTGAAATTCTGCCACTCCAGCTCGAATTTGATGTTGGAATATTTACCGTCCTTGGGCAGATATTTTTCGAGGAGATGCAACTGGCGGATGACGACGCCGGCGGTCACCGTGTTGGTCGTGGTGTCCTGCGTTCCGATTCCGAGCGTGACGGTTTCCGCCGAAGCCGGCTGCGCGAGGAGAAGCGCAAGCGACGTCACCGATATCGAGATCGAGATCGAGAGCGTGGAAAGATGGCGGACCATTCTCATCCTCATTCGGTTGGATGTGCTGTGGTTGCCATGATTGGGTGAGGGCTCGGGCAGGGCAAATCCGGAATGAGCGCCGCAGTCGATTAGTTGCCGGGAAAAGCTGATTGCATACTCCTTGGGCAGTCCTGCACTATAAAGCCGCTTGCCTGTGCACCGAGGCTGGTCGCTGTCCTCCTTCAGTCAGCTCCTTGGCCGCGCATCTCTTCCAGCACGTCGGGCCGGCACACCACGATCTGCGAGCGCTTGGTCAGCACGGTTCCCTTCTCCTGCATCCGCTTCAGGCTGATCGTGACCCATTGCCGGGTCGCGCCGACCATGTGGGCGATGTCGGCATGGGTGAAGGCCGCCGCGATCACCCGGCCGTCGGCATCTTCGACGCCGTAGAGGTCGACGAGATGCAGCAGCAGATGCGCAAGCCGCTGCGTGATCGATCGCGTTCCCAGCATCTGGGCCAATGCCGAGTAGCACTTGCCCTTGAAGGTGAGGCCCTCGATCAGGCCGATCGCGAGGTTCGGGATCTCCACGGCGAGCGTGCGCAGTTCCTTTCCGGGCAGGTGCACGACGCTGCAATTGCTGGATGCGACGCCGGACCATTGATGCACGGTGCCCTCGAACACTTCGGGGCCGCCGACGAAATTGCCGACATGCCAGTAGGCGAGCGTGATCTCGCGCCCGAGCGGTGAGGTGTAGAACACGCGGATGCGGCCGCTCTCGATCAGCCAGATGCCGTCATGCCTGCCGCCCTGGCTGAACAGCGTCTGGCCGCGGTTGAGCACTTTTCGCCGGCCCTGCTTGAGCACCAGCTCCCGATCGCGCTGGCTGAGCTTGTCCATCAGCGGCGGCGGTCCGCCGATCCATTGCTGGTTCTCGGTGAGCAGCAGCGAGGAACTGCCGGCCGGCCGGACCGTTGCCGGAACCGTCCCGCGAACCACATTGGCCGCCTGCAACATCATCCGCCTCCGGAACGTTGAAATCGTTCTAAAGAGGAGCAATGTCCGTGCCAGATGGGGGAGGGAGAGGGCGACCGGCGCCCTTGTCGCAGGGCGGCGCCACACACTCCAGTGTCATCGCCCGACTTGATCGGGCGATCCAGTATGCCGCAACAGTCGTCGTGAGCCCCGAAGCCTCTGGAATACTGGATTCCCCGCTTTCGCGGGGAATGACGGCGGAGCAAGAGGAACGTCCAGCCGTCCTAACGCCCCGCCAAGCTCAGCAGATACGGCTTCGGATAGATCCCCCGATTGTGCCCGTCCGAAAACGAGATGTTCAGCCCATATCCGAGATCGCCGATCTCGGTGATCGCGATGCCGAGAAAGCGTTCCGGAAAGCGGCCGTCGAAGCGGGCGCGGGTGCAATGGGCGCATTTGCAGGAGAGGCGGAGTTTTTCGGCGGGTACGGTGAGAGTGTCGTCCTGCGTGGTGCGGACGAGAAGTGACGCCAGGTCGCCGCTTGCTTCATAGTCGGCCACGGTCGGGGCCACCAAGGTCATTGTCATGACGTATCTCCGAACTCCCTTCTACGTCAGCGCAGGCGCTGCTGAATAGCAACTAATTGCCAGCGCGGCGTGGCTGTGTGCCTGCTCTTCAATCACCGCCCGCAAAATGTGAAACTAATCGACCGGGAATTTCACTTCCGCGTTGCCGGACTCTCCTCTCTCCGAAACCTTGTGTGCCATCGAAGGCCAAGGAGAGACCATGAGCGCATTTCAGCAGGAAACGGTTTTGTCGGTCCGGCACTGGACCGAGTCCCTGTTCAGCTTCACCGCGACGCGCGATGCCGGCTTCCGCTTCCAGAACGGCCAGTTCGCCATGATCGGCCTGGAAGTCGAGGGCAAGCCCTTGATGCGCGCCTACAGCATGGCGAGCGCCAATCACGAGGAGGCGCTCGAGTTCTTCTCGATCAAGGTGCAGGACGGTCCGCTGACCTCGCGCCTCCAGAAGATCCGGGAAGGCGACATCATCCTGGTCGGCCGCAAGGCGACGGGCACGCTGATCACCGGCAATCTCATTCCCGGCAAGCGCCTGTTGCTGCTCTCGACCGGCACCGGGCTTGCGCCGTTCGCCAGCCTGATCAAGGACCCCGACGTTTACGAGAATTACGAGACCATCGTGCTCGCCCATGGCTGCCGTCAGGTCTCCGAACTCGCCTATGGCGAGCAGCTTGTCGACGGTCTGCGCAATCACGAATTCTTTGGACCCCTGATCCGCGACAAGCTGGTCTATTACCCGACCGTTACCCGCGAGCCGTTCCGCAATCGCGGCCGCATCACCGATCTCATCTCATCCAACCAGCTCTTCGACGACATCGGGCTATCAGGCCTCGATATCGAGACCGACCGCATTATGCTGTGCGGCAGCCCGGCGATGCTGGAGGAACTCCCGGCGATGTTTTCCGCGCGCGGCTTCATTGAGGGCAATCACGGCCAGCCCGGCCATTTCGTCATCGAAAAGGCCTTTGTCGAGCGCTGAGGGCAAATCGCGGCCCGGCGACAACTAATTGCTATCGCCGGAAAGCCACCTGAACAAATCTGATGCAAAGGCGCCGACTATCGGCGGACCAGGAGCAAGCGATGGCACTAGATCAGATCGTCGACGGACTTTCGGAGGTTTCCTGCGACGTGCTCGTCATCGGCGGCGGCACCGCTGGCCCGATGGCGGCGCTGAAAGCGAAACTGAAGAATCCGAAGGCCAATGTCGTCCTGCTCGAAAAGGCCAACGTCAAGCGCTCCGGCGCGATCTCGATGGGCATGGACGGCTTGAACAACGCCGTCATCCCCGGCTACGCGACGCCGGAGCAGTACACCAAGGAAATCACCATCGCCAATGACGGCATCGTCGACCAGAAAGCTGTCTATAAATACGCCCAGAACTGCTACAAAATCGTCGAGGAGCTCGACAGTTTCGGCATCCGCTTCCTGAAGAACGAGAACGGCGACTACGCCGTCAAGAAGGTGCATCACATCGGCAGCTACGTTCTGCCGATGCCGAACGGCGAGACCGTGAAGAAGGCGCTGTATCGCCAGCTCCGCCGCGCCCGCATCCTGATCTCCAACCGCTATATGGCGACGCGGCTGCTCAAATCGTCCGACGGTCGTATCGCCGGTGCGATTTCCGTCAACACCCGCACCGCCGAGATACTGGTGATCAAGGCCAAGGCCGTGATCCTCTGCATGGGCGCCGCCGGCCGCCTCGGTCTGCCGACCTCCGGTTACATGTTCGGCACTTACGAGAATGCCGCCAATTCCGGCGACGGCTACGCGATGGCCTATCACGCCGGCGCGGCGCTCGCGAACCTCGAATGCTACCAGATCAATCCGCTGATCAAGGACTATAACGGCCCGGCCTGCGCCTATGTCGCCGGTCCCTTCGGCGCCTTCACCGCCAACAACGAGGGCTCGCGCTTCATCGAATGCGACTACTGGTCCGGCCAGATGATGCTGGAGTTCTATAACGAGCTGTTGTCCGGCAAGGGCCCGGTGTTCCTGCAACTGAAGCATCTCCATCCCGACACCATCGCCGAGATCGAGTCCACGCTGCACAAGGTCGAGCGTCCCACGCGCGGCTTGTTCCAGCAGGGGCGGGGCGTCGACTATCGCAGCGAGTCGATCGAGATGCACATCTCCGAAATCGGCTTCTGCTCCGGCCACAGCGCCTCCGGCGTCTTCGTCGACGACAACGCCCGCACCACCGTGCCAGGCCTCTACGCCGCCGGCGACATGGCGAGCGTGCCGCACAATTACATGCTCGGCGCCTTCACCAACGGCTCGGTCGCCGGCATCGACGCCATGGAGTTCGCCGACAGCCACGATTTTGCGGAGTTCGATTCGGCCGATGTCGCCAGGGAGCGCGACCGCGTGCTGGCGCCAACGAAGCGCGAGGACGGCATTCCGCCGAACCAGGTCGAGTACAAGACCCGCCGCCTCGTCAACGACTATCTCCAGCCGCCAAAAGTCACGCGCAAATACGAGCTCGGCATGCGCCGCCTCGCCGAGGCACGCGAGGACATGCAGAAGCACATGATCGCGCGCAACGCGCACGAGCTGCTGCGCGCGCTCGAGGTGCAGTCGATCATGGATTGCGCGGACATGGCGGTGCATGCCTCGCTCTACCGCGAGGAAAGCCGCTGGGGCCTCTATCACTGGCGCACGGATTTCCCGGAGAAGGACAACGAGAACTGGTTCTGCCACACCCTGCTGAGCAAGCGGGACGGCAAGATGACCAGCGAGAAGCGTGCGGTGGAGCCCTATGTCGTGCCGATCGCCGACGACGAGAAGGATCTCTACGACAAGCAGCGCATCCGCGCCACCGCCTGATCCACCGCCAGCTGCAAGCAACAGGAGACCAACGATGCCTCTCGCTTCCTATCAGACATCGGTTCCGGTGGTCGTCGACGACGCCAAATGTATCGCCGACAAGGGGTGCACGGTGTGCGTCGATGTCTGCCCGCTCGACGTGCTGCGCATCAGCGACATGACCGGCAAAGCCTACATGGCCTATGACGAGTGCTGGTACTGCATGCCGTGCGAGGCCGATTGCCCGACCGGCGCCGTCACCGTCAACATTCCCTATCTCCTGAGGTAGTCATGTCGAGCCCGTTCGAATCCTACGACGATCTCGACGACGCCGACGAGCGGTTGCAGGCCGCCGATCCCGCCGAGCGCCGCGTCGCCATCATCGCGCTCGGCCACTCCGGCGATCCCGCGGCCGTGGGCCATCTCGCGAACTTGGTCGCCGATCCCGACGCGGGCGTGCGCCAGCAGGTCGCAATGGCGCTCGGCGAATTCGACGGGCCGGAAGCCGCGAGCGCGCTGGTGAAGCTGCTGGTCGACCCCGAAAGGATCGTGGCATCGGCAGCTGCCGACGGCATGGCCGAGTTCAAGGATCCCGCCTGCGCCGACATCATCCTGCCGCTGGTCAAGCATGCCCACGCCTTCGTCCGCATGGGCGCACTGCGTGCGCTGAAGGAACTGCGCTGCAAGGACACGCTGAAGCCGGCGCTTGAAGCGCTCCAGGACTCCGACGCCGCCGTGCGTGTGCAGGCGATCGGCGTCATCGGCTTCCTGAAGCTGGAAGAATCCATTCCAGCGCTGACCGCGTTGATCAACGATCCCGACGCGCATGTGCGCCGTGCCGCCGTGAGTGCATTGGCCTTCTCGCAGTTAAAGCCCGCGGCGGAAACGATCACCCGGGCGCTGAAGGACACCGACTGGATGGTCCGCGAGATGGCGGCGGAGACGCTGGGGCTTAACGTCAATGGCGCGATTGCCGCCGATCAACTGGTCGCGTGCCTTGCCGACGAGTTCTGGCAGGTGCGGCTGAAGGCGATCCGCAGCCTCGGCAAGATGAAGGTCGAGCGCGCGGTGCGGCCGATCGGCAATTGCATCAACCACGACCAGGCCAATTTGCGGAAGGAGGCGGCCGCCGCGCTTGGCGAGATCGCGCATCCCGACGGCGAGGCGTTCCTGGCCGTCATCGCCGACGATTCCGATCCCGACGTGCGCAAGAACGCGCGGTGGGCGCTCCAGCAGATCGCGGCCCGAAAGGCCCGGGCAGGGGCATAGCTGCGAGACAGGCTGCTGCTCTGGACTTCCAGAGCCAGGCGTTTATTGGTCTTGGCCAAGAAACAGCGAGGACGCAGCCATGACGACACTGACAGCCAAGGATCTTCTCCCTGAGGACGGAATGCGGGGAACATTGGCGGGCCGCGTCTGGCTGCCGCAGGCGAACGGGCCGGCTGTGGTCGCCGTGCGGGCTGAAGGCGTCTTCGACGTCACCGCGAAATTCCCGACCGTCAGCACGCTCTGCGAGGAAGACAATCCGGCCAAGGCGCTTGCCGCGGCCAAGGGCGAACGTATCGGCGATATCGAGGCCATCGTGGCCAACACGGCGCCTGATCAGCGCGACCGCCAAAAACCATGGCTGCTCGCGCCGGTCGATCTCCAGACGCTGAAGGCGGCCGGCGTCACTTTCGCCATCTCGATGCTGGAGCGCGTGATCGAGGAGCGGGCGAAAGGCAATCCGGCCTCGGCCGAAGCGATCCGGAAAGAAGTGACGCGGCTGATCGGCGACGATCTGTCGAAGCTCAAGCCGGGCTCAGACCAGGCGATGCACTTGAAGCAGGTGCTGATCGACCAGAACGCCTGGAGCCAGTATCTCGAAGTCGGCATCGGCCCGGATGCCGAGGTCTTCACCAAGGCGCCGACCTTGTCCTCGGTCGGCACCGGCATGGATGCCGGGCTGCATCCGAAATCGACCTGGAACAATCCGGAGCCCGAACTGGTGCTGTTCGTCTCCAGCCGCGGCAAGATCGTCGGCGGCGCGCTCGGCAACGACGTGAACTTGCGCGACTTCGAAGGACGCTCGGCACTGCTGCTGTCGAAGGCCAAGGACAACAACGCCTCCTGTGCGATCGGCCCGCTGCTGCGCCTGTTCGACGACAGCTTCTCGCTCGACGACGCGCGCAAGCTCGACATCAGCCTGAACGTGAAGGGGCAGGACGGCTTTGTCCTCGACGGTCATTCCTCGATCAGCAAGATCAGCCGCGATCCGACCGATCTGGTCGAACAGACCATCGGACCCGTGCATCAATATCCCGATGGCTTCGTGCTGTTCCTCGGCACGATGTTCGCGCCGGTCAAGGATCGCGATGCGCCGGGGCAGGGCTTCACTCACAAGCGTGACGACATCGTCACGATCGCAGCGCCGCAACTCGGCAAGCTGGTGAACCGCATGCGGACCAGCGACGAGTGCGAGCCCTGGACCTTCGGCATCGGCGCGCTGATGAAGAACCTCGCGCAGCGGAAGCTGATCTAGGGCTGGCTTTCTTCACCTCGCCCTGCTTGCGGGGCGAGCTCGAATTTGCGCAAAGCGCAATTCGGGTGAGGGGAAGTCACCGCGAGTCGATTTGGTCGACATAGGCCGAGTTCTATCGACACCGTCATTGCGAGCGTAACGAAGCAATCCAGAATCTTTCCGCAGAGGGACTCTGGATTGCTTTCGCTGCGCTCGCAATGACGAGGAGGAGGTTGCGAGTCCCACTCTCACCGGCGCTGCTGGCGCATTATTTCTTTCATCTCCCCGTTGCATTGGTGGAACAAAATCGCGTTGGATGTGTCGTTAGGCCGCCCCTCCCGGCGCGCGCCTCCCGCCCAAATAGTCAGATAATATTACTAGTCGGAACCCGTCTTCCATGAAATAGTCTCTCCCGGCGCCCGCAAAGGGCAGTCGTCGGGTGCCATGCTACCAATCGCGCCCGAGATAAACACTTGGGAGAGACGCTTGATGACCCCTAAAGCCTTGTTTGCGGCCTGTGCCACGGCCGCGTTGCTGCTCGCGCTGCCTTCATTGCCTTGCAGCAGGGGCTGGTCGCGCTCGCGCGCCGGCCGGTGACGAACAGCGCGGGAGCGGCCTCATGACATCGCGCATCGTCGTCATCCCGACGCGGCGGGCTCACTCCAACCATGCGGAGGTGGCCCGCTCGATCGGCGTCGACATCATCGCGGGCCGCTACGCGGAGGGAACGCGCCTGCCGGGCGATGCCGAGATGATCGCGATGTTCGGCGTGTCGCGGCCGGTGCTGCGGGAGAGCGTGAAGACCCTGGTCGCCAAGGGCCTGCTCACGACCAAGGCGCGGGTCGGCACCGTCGTGCGCGAGCGCGCCGCCTGGAACATGTTCGATGCCGACGTGCTGGCCTGGCATCTGGACGCCGGCATCGACAAGCGCTTCCTCAACGACCTCGCCGAGATCCGTCTCGCCGTCGAGCCGCGCGCGGCGATGCTGGCGGCTGCGCAGCGGTCGGAGGAGGATATTACCGAACTCCGTCGCAGCATGGAGCGCATGCGGCTTGAAGCCTCAGACTCGGTGGGGTTTGCCGATGCCGACCTCGCGCTTCACGTCGCTGTGGCGCGCGCGTCGGGCAATCTGTTCATGCGCTCGATCGGCCACGTCATCGAGGCTGCCCTGCGCGCCTCCTTCCTGCTCAGCGCACCGGTTGAGCCGGACGACCGCGACACCGTGCTGCTCTGGCACCAGAAGATCGTCGATGCCATCACAGCCGGCGATGCCCAGACCGCCTCGGAGGCGATGGTTTATGTCATTCACAATGGTATGCGCCGCCACGAGGGCACGGTGATCGTAACCGCGCCGGCCGAGGCGGTGCCATCCGCAGAATCTGGAGAGAGGTCGTGACTGAACTTCGCATCGCCATCGTCGGACTCGGCAAGATCGCGCGCGACCAGCATGTCGGCGCGATCGCGGCGGTCTCGGGCGCGACGCTCGCAGCCGTCGCCAGCCGCAATGCCTCGCTGCCGGGAGTGCCGCATTTCGTCACCATCGAAGACTTGCTGGAGAAAGGGCCGCACGTTGATGCGGTGTCGCTCTGCACGCCGCCGCAGGTACGGCGTGCCCAGGCTGCCGCGGCGCTCGCCGCCGGCAAGCACGTGATGCTGGAGAAGCCGCCCGGCACCGGCGTTGCCGAGCTCGATCCGCTGATCGCAATGGCGGCGA
This sequence comes from Bradyrhizobium sp. 139, assembly GCF_023074175.1. Lineage (GTDB taxonomy): Bacteria > Pseudomonadota > Alphaproteobacteria > Rhizobiales > Xanthobacteraceae > Bradyrhizobium. Next base: position 278,896 of record NZ_JADPKS010000008.1, on the reverse strand, counting down.
AGGCGAAGCGGACGCTGTTTGCGACCTGGCATTCGCGCTACGCACCGGCGGTCGAGCCGGCGCGCGAGTGGCTTGCCACGCGGCGGATCAGATCCGTGCACATCAACTGGAAGGAAGACGTTCGTGTCTGGCATCCCGGGCAGGGCTGGATCTGGGAGCCGGGCGGGCTTGGCGTGTTCGATCCCGGCATCAACGCGCTCTCGATTCTGACTCGTATTCTGCCCAAGCCGGTGTTTGTCACCGCGGCCGAGCTGGCCTTTCCAGCCAATTGCCAAGCGCCGATCGCCGCGAACCTGACGCTGACCGACATTGGCGGCCTGCCTGTTACCGCCGAGTTCGATTTCCGCCAGACCGGACCGCAGAGTTGGGATATCCTGGTCGAAACCGACCAGGGCCAAATGACGTTGTCCGGCGGCGGCCGGCGAATGGCGATCGACGGCAAGGCGGTTGCCGAGGCGCCCGATCAGGAATATCGCGAGCTGTACAGGCGCTTCGTCAAGCTCACCGCGACAGGCGCGCGCGATGTTGATCTGGCGCCGCTTCGTCTCGTTGCCGATGCTTTCCTGCTCGGCAAGCGCATGATCGTCGAACCATTTGGGGATTAGACATGGCTGGCTCAAAGACAATGGAAAAAGACGTCTTCGGAACGCTGCCGGATGGCCGCAACGTCGAGCGTATCGTGTTGCGCGGGGAGGGCGGGTTCGAAGCCCGCATCATCACCCATGGCGCAGTGATCCAGGCGCTCATCGCGCCGGACGCCAAAGGTGGTTACGACGACGTCGTGCTCGGCCATGATGCGTTTGCCGGCTATCTCGCCGAACGGAAGTTTTTGGGCGCGACCGTCGGCCGCTACGCCAACCGCATCGCCAACGGACAATTTTCGCTAGACGGCGAGGCGGTGCAGCTTCCCGTCAACAATGGTCCGAATGCGCTGCATGGCGGTCTCGACGGCTTCGACCGCAAGCTCTGGGAGATCGCCGGCATTGACGACGGTGCGGAGCCGGGCGTCACGCTCACCTATTCGAGTCCGCATGGCGAAGAAAATTATCCCGGCCGGCTCGACGTGCGCCTGACCTATCGCGTCACCGGCCCGACCGAGCTGTCGTTGACGATAGAGGCGCGGACCGACCGGCCGACCGTCGTCAACCTGACCAACCACAGCTTCTTCAATCTGGAAGGCGCGACGTCAGGTACACCGATTCTGGATCACAAATTGACGGTCGCGGCCGAACATTTTCTTGCCATCGATCCGACCGCGATTCCGCTGCCGGAGCCGCCGCGCGCGGTGGCCGGTACGCCCTTCGACTTCCGCGAGCCGCGGCCCGTGGGCGATCGCATCCGCGAGAGCGACCAGCAATTGCGCAACGGCAAGGGCTATGATCACACTTATTGCCTCGCGCGTGACGGCAAGCTTGGTCTTGCCGCACGGTTGGAGGCGCCGCGCTCGGGACGCATCATGGAGTTGTTCACCGATCAGCCCGGCCTCCAGGTCTATTCCGGCAACTATCTCGACGGAACGATTTCGGGGAAGGGCGGCAAGCTCTATCGCCAGTCGGACGCCATATGCCTGGAGCCGCATATATGGCCCAATGCGCCGAACCGGCCGGACTTCCCGAGCCCGCGCCTTGCGCCCGGCGAGGTCTATCGCCATCACACGGTCTATCGCTTTGCGGTGAGGACGCCATGATGGAACAGGTGCCGACGTCCGTCCTCTCGGACGATCCTTGCCATCTCGGCGAGGGGCCGACCTATGATTTGACCACCGACACCGCCTGGTGGTTCGACATTCGCGAGGGGCGGCTGTTCGAGGCGCATCTTGGAAGCGGCAGCATCCGCATCCATGCGCTCGGCCGGATGGCGAGCGCGCTCGGGCGCATCGATGCTGAACGCCAGCTGATCGTCGCCGAGGACGGTCTCTATATCCGCACGCTCGCCGACGGCGCGATGACGCTGCTCTGCCCGCTCGAAGCCGACAATCCCGTCACCCGGTCCAACGATGCGCGCGTGCATCAGTCCGGCACGTTCTGGATCGGCACCATGGGCCGCAAGGCGGAAGCAGGCGCAGGCGCGATCTACGCGTTCCATCGCGGCAAGATCTCGACGCTGTTCCCCCGTATCAGCATTCCCAATTCGATCTGTTTCTCGCCTGACGGCGCCACCGGCTATTTCGCCGATACCGCGCGCGCCGTGCTCTACGCGGTGCCGCTCAATCCGGCAACCGGCCTGCCGCGAGGCGAGCCGGAAGTTCTGTTGCGCCACACCGGCGTCGGGGGCCTCGACGGCTCAGTGTGCGACGCCGACGGGCAGATCTGGAACGCGTGCTGGGGTGCGGGCCGTATTGATGTCTACTCTCCGCAAGGCGAGCGTCTGCGCTCGCTGCGTGTGCCGGCCAAGCAGTCCAGCTGCCCGGCCTTTGTCGGCCCTGATCTGTCGCACCTCCTCGTCACGTCGGCCTGGCAGGATATGGACGCGGCAGCGCGCCTCGCCGATCCGCAAGCCGGCTGCACTTTCCTATTGCAGGCATCTGCGCGTGGCCGCGCGGAGCCTGAGGTCAAGCTCGCATAGGAGGCTCGAAGCCGCACACGACCAGCGTTCTCGACCAAACGAAGAAACAGTCTGACACCCAAGGGAGTGAAGCATGCTGAAACTGAAGACGACATTCCTCGCGCTGGCGTTGACCGGCGCTGCGACGATGGCCGCAGGCGTCACCGCCTTCGCCCAGGACAAGGCGACGGTTGGCATCGCCATGCCGACCAAATCGTCGGCGCGCTGGATCGACGACGGCAACAATATGGTCAAGGTGCTGAAGGAGCGCGGCTACAACACCGACCTGCAATATGCCGAGGACGACATCCCGAACCAGCTCTCGCAGGTCGAGAACATGGTGACCAAGGGTGCGAAAGCGCTGGTGATCGCCGCGATCGACGGCACCACGCTGTCCGACGTGCTCAAGCAGGCCAAGGCCAAGGGCATCACCATCATCGCCTATGACCGCCTGATCCGCGGCACGCCGAACGTCGACTACTACGCGACCTTCGATAATTTCCAGGTCGGTGTGCTCCAGGCGCAGTCGATCGAGCAGGGGCTCGGGCTGAAGGATGGCAAAGGACCCTTCAACATCGAGCTGTTCGGCGGCTCACCCGACGACAACAACGCCTACTTCTTCTATAATGGCGCGATGAGCGTGCTGAAGCCGTACATTGATAGTGGCAAGCTCGTCGTCGTCTCCGGCCAGATGGGCATGGACAAGGTCGCGACGCTGCGCTGGGACGGCGCCACCGCGCAGTCCCGCATGGACAATCTGCTCAGCGCCTATTACGGCAACAAGAAGATCAATGCCGTGCTGTCGCCTTATGACGGCATCTCGATCGGCATCATCTCCTCGCTGAAGGGCGTCGGCTACGGCAGCGCCGACCAGTCGATGCCTGTTATCTCGGGCCAGGATGCCGAGGTGCCCTCGATCAAGGCGATGCTCCGCGGCGATCAGTACTCGACCATCTTCAAGGACACCCGCGATCTCGCCAAGGTGACCGCCGACATGGTCGACGCCGCGCTCGCCGGCAAGCAGGTCACGGTCAACGACACCAAGACCTACGAGAACGGCGTCAAGACGGTACCGTCCTATCTGCTCAAGCCGGTCGTGGTCTACAAGGACAATTGGGAGAAGGTCCTGGTTGACAGCGGCTACTACAAGAAGTCGCAGTTTCAATAAGACTCTCTCTTGTCCCTCGCCCCGCTCTTGCGGGGAGAGGGAGCTCTCTATGGGGGACGAAACGTAGGTCCACATACTCGTCATGCCCGGGCTTGTCCGGGGCATCCACGTCCCTTCTCGCAAGCGGTGGCGCGTGGATGGCCGGGACAAGCCCGGCCATGACGACGTGGAAAAGTCCGGGAGCATGATCCGATGACCGCAATGCTGGAGATGCGCAACGTCAGCAAGAGCTTCGCCGGTGTGCAGGCACTGCGCGACGTCAACTTCTCGGTTCACGCCGGGCAGATCCACGCGCTCGTGGGCGAGAACGGCGCCGGCAAATCCACGCTGATGAAAGTCTTGAGCGGTGTCTATCCACACGGCAGCTATGAAGGCACCATTATCTTTGATGGTGAGGAGCGCCGTTTCCGCGACATCAACGATTCCGAGGCGCTCGGCATCATCATCATCCACCAGGAGCTGGCGCTGATCCCGCTGATGTCGATCGCGGAAAACATTTTTCTGTCGCATCCGCCATCCAAGCTCGGTGTCATCGACCGCGACGAGGTATACCGCCGTACGCGGGATCTTCTGGCGCAGGTCGGCCTGAAGGAATCGCCGGATACGCTGATCACCGATCTCGGCGTCGGCAAGCAGCAACTCGTCGAGATCGCGAAGGCGCTGTCCAAGCGGGTGAGAATGCTGATCCTGGACGAGCCGACCGCGAGCCTCAACGAAGCCGACAGTGCTGCGCTGCTCGAACGTCTCATGGCCTTCCGCGAGCAGGGCATCGGCTCGATCCTGATTTCGCACAAGCTGAACGAGGTCGCCCGCGTCGCCGACCACATCACCGTGCTGCGCGACGGCCGTACCGTCGACAGCATCGATTGCCATGCCGAGCCGATCGAGGAAGACCGCATCATCCGCAGCATGGTCAATCGCGATCTCGCCCATCGCTTTCCCGAGCGCAGCGCAGAGATCGGCGAGCCCGTCCTCGAGGTCGCGAATTGGTCAGTCTACCATCCAATTCATCCCGATCGGCAGGTGATCAAGAACGTCAATTTCGGCGTGAAGCGCGGCGAGGTCGTCGGCATTGCCGGGCTGATGGGCGCTGGCCGCACCGAGTTCGCCATGAGCCTGTTCGGCCGTTCGTGGGGCACCAATATCAGCGGCCGGATCCGGCTAGAGGGCAGGGAGATCGGGCTGCCGAGTGTCGCAGTCGCGATCGACGCCGGTCTTGCCTATGTCACCGAGGACCGCAAGCAGCTCGGACTGATCCTGGCCGACGACGTCCGCAAGAACATCACGCTCGCGAGCCTCGACCAGGTCGCACCGGGGCGGGTGATCGACGATATCGCCGAACTGAAGATCGCCAGCGACTACAGGAGCCGCATGCGCATCCGTTGCTCCGACGTCTACCAGGAGACGGGCCAGCTCTCCGGCGGCAACCAGCAGAAGGTGGTGCTATCGAAATGGCTGATGACCGATCCCAGAGTGCTGATTCTCGACGAGCCGACGCGGGGTATCGACGTCGGTGCCAAATACGAGATTTACTGTATCATCAACGAGCTCGCGGAAGCCGGCCGGGGCGTCGTCGTGATCTCCTCGGAGATGCCCGAGCTGCTCGGCATCTGCGACCGCATCTGTGTCATGAACGAGGGCGCCTTCGTCGGGGAGTTCAAGGCGGCGGAGGCAACGCAGGAGAAGATCATGCGCGCTATCATGCGCAACGACAGAGACTATGGAAGCAGCGCCCTTGCGGGTGCGGAGATGGGGGGATCGCAGCCATGACCGACAAGACGGTTTCGCTGCCCGAGGAGCGCCGGCACGGCAGCTTCATCAAGAACAATTTGCGCAATTACGGCATGCTGATGTCGCTGATCGCGATCATGCTGTTCTTCCAGGTCATGACTGGCGGCACGCTGCTCCAGCCGCTCAACCTCACCAATCTGGTGCTCCAGAACAGCTACATCGTCATCATGGCACTGGGCATGCTGCTCGTCATCGTCACCGGTCATATCGATCTTTCGGTCGGTTCGGTCGCGGGCTTCGTCGGCGCCGTAGCTGCCTTGCTCATGGTGACCTACAAGGTTGACTACACGCTTGCCTTCATCGCCTGCCTCGTGGTCGGCGCTGCCATCGGCGCGGCCCAGGGCTATTGGGTTGCCTATTTCAAGATCCCGTCCTTCATCGTGACGCTGGCCGGCATGCTGGTGTTCAAGGGCCTTGCGCTCGCGGTGTTGCAGGGCCAATCGCTCGGCCCGTTCCCGCCGACCTTCCAGAAATTGTCGTCGGGCTTCATTCCAGAGCTCCTTCCTGAAGCCGGCACGCTGCATCCGACCTCGATGCTGATCGGTGCGGTGCTGGCTCTGGGCCTGGTCTATGCCAGCGCCAAAAGCCGTACGCGCGAGCAGTCGCATGGCATCGAGGTCGAACCCTACGCGTTCTTCCTCGGCAAGAGCATCGTGCTGGCCTGCGCGGTGCTCTATTTCACCTATCTGATCGCGACCTATCGCGGCCTGCCGAACGTGCTGGTGATCATGAGCGCCTTGATCGCGCTTTACGGCTTCGTGACGCGTCGCACCGTGATCGGCCGGCAGATCTATGCGGTCGGCGGCAATGCGAAAGCAGCAAAACTGTCGGGCATCAAGACCGAACGGCTGACCTTCCTCACCTTCGTCAACATGGGCGTGCTCGCCGCGTTAGCCGGCCTCGTCTTTGCCGCGCGCCTCAACACCGCGACGCCGAAAGCGGGCCTCGGCTTCGAGCTCGACGTCATCGCCGCCTGTTTCATCGGCGGCGCGTCAGCCTATGGCGGAGTAGGGCGCGTCGGCGGGGCCGTGGTCGGCGCCATGATCATGGGCGTGATGAACAACGGCATGTCCATCCTCGGCATCGGCATCGACTACCAGCAGGTCATCAAGGGCTTGGTGCTGCTCGGGGCGGTCTGCATCGACGTGTATAATCAGCGGCGGTGAGGGGGCGTAGCCCGGATGGAGCGAAGCGTAATCCGGGACCGCTGCCCCGCATTACGCTGCGCTCCATGCGGGCTACTGTCGAGCGCGTTGCGACCCGCTGAGCTATTGCTCAGCCATTGAGTATATGATCAAATGCGCCGATGGATCCCGGCACGCTCGACCTCATCATCTTCGATTGCGACGGCGTGCTCGTCGACAGCGAGTTGTTGAGCTGCCGGTGCCTGTCGGAGGTGCTGGCTGAGTCCGGGCTCGAACTCAGTGTGGAGCAGGCACTCGAGCATTTTCTCGGACGCAGCACGGCTGCGATCGGACAATACTATCGAGAGCGCGGCGATATCCTGCCTGACGAATTCCTACCGCAGCTGAAGGCGCGGGTGCTGAAGACGTTCGCAACATCGCTTCAGCCGATCCATGGCGTTGGGGCAGTTTTGTCCGGGCTTAACACGCCGTTCTGCGTGGCATCGTCGAGCGATATCGATCGCGTCTCATTGTCGCTCGAGGTGACCGACCTCGCATCGCATTTCGATAGCCGGCTCTACACCTCGCAAATGGTCAGGCACGGCAAGCCGGCGCCTGACCTTTTTCTTTACGCGGCCGAGAAGATGGAGGCTGATCCGGCGCGCACCCTCGTGATCGAGGACAGCGTCAGCGGCGTGCTGGCTGCGAAGGCTGCCGGCATGACGGTTTGGGGATTTGTCGGCGGCAGCCATTATCGCGCCCACGATGGCCACGCTATATTATCCGCCGCCGGGGCCGATCGGGTCTTCGCGCACATGAGCGATTTTTGGAAGGACGCGTAACGCCGCCATGGCCGCCGAGAACGAAAAATCCAGGCTCGACGATGCCGCACGTGCCGGCTGGCTCTATTTCATTGCCGGCCATACCCAGGACGAGATCGCAAAGATGCTCCAGGTCTCGCGGGCGTCGGCGCAGCGGCTGGTCTCGCTGTGTCTGGCCGAGCGTCTCATCACCTTCCGCCTCGAACATCCCATTGCCGCCTGTATGGAACTGGCGGCGCGCCTGAAGGGGCGCTTCGGCCTCAGCCATTGCGAGGTGGTGCCGGCCGATCCTGCCGCACCGCAGGCCACAGCAGGCATCGCCGAGCGCTGCGCCAATCTGCTGGATTCGACCCTGCGTTCGGAAACGCCCGTCATCGTCGCACTCGGCACGGGACGCGCGGTGCGCGCCGCGGTCGAGCGCGTCACGCCGATCGACCGGCCCAATCACCAGATCGTCTCGCTGGTCGGCAACATCTCCGCCGACGGTTCGGCGAGCTTCTACGATACCGTCGGACGGCTCGCCGACCGCACCGGCGCGCGGCACTACCCGATGCCGCTGCCGTTCCTGATGTCGTCGGAGGACGAGCGCAACAAGATGGTGCGCATCGAGCCGATCGCGAAGGTGAAGGCGGTCGCGGCCAAGGCCGATCTGCGCCTCGTCGGCATCGGCCAGATGGATCAGAAGGCGCAGGTCCATGTCGATGGCTTCGTCACGCGCGACGAACTGTTCGAGATGATGCGGCAGGGGGCGATCGGCGAGATCACCGGCTGGGCCTATGATGCCAAGGGCCGTCTGCTCAAGGCCGGCACCAACAAGCGCCTCACCAGCATTCCGCCGGAAGTGCCGGCCAGGACCACGACGATCGGCGCCGCGGTCGGCATGGCCAAGGTGCCGGCGATCGCGGCCGCGCTGAACGGGCACCTGATCAACGGCCTGATCACGGACGAGGCCACTGCACAGGCGATTCTGGAGCGCTGAGGCAGAGCTTGGGCGGCGCCCTCGCTGGTCTCCCTCTCCCGCTTGCGGGAGAGGGCTGGGGAGAGGGTCTCTCCGCTGGCAAGACTCCCAAAGAGGAGAAAACCCTCACCCGTATCGCATCTTTCGATGCGATACGACCTCTCCCGCAAGCGGGAGAGGTGGAGCAAGCCGCCATATTTGTGCACGAAACGACAAGTCACTCCCGCACCGCAGCACTCATAAGTTGCGGGTACGCCCGCGCGTCTGCTTGACAACAGCTCACCCTCAGTTGAACATACACCCAACGCGTGGGCATATGCTCAAAGCGCGATCCTAGGGAGGTCACTGTGAAACACGTCCTCGGCGCCGTCTGCGGCGCGTCTATCCTGCTGGCCGTCCCCGCGATGGCCGAAACCACCCTGACGATCGCCACCGTCAACAACGGCGACATGATCCGCATGCAGGGGATGACGGGCGAGTTCACCAGGAAGAATCCCGACATCACGGTCAAATGGGTGACGCTGGAGGAAAACGTGCTGCGTCAGCGCGTCACCACCGACATCGCCACCAAGGGCGGCCAGTTCGACGTTTTGACCATCGGCACCTATGAGGTACCGATCTGGGCCAAAAAAGGCTGGCTGGTGCCACTTGCCAATCTCGGCGCCGATTACGATGTCGCTGACCTCCTGCCGAGGATCCGCGACGCGGTCTCGGTCGACGGCAAGCTCTTTGCCGCGCCGTTCTACGGCGAGAGTTCGATGGTGATGTACCGCACCGATCTGTTCGACAAGGCCGGCCTGAAGATGCCGGAAAAGCCGACCTGGGATTTCGTGATCGACGCTGCCAAGAAGCTCACCGACAAGAGCGCAGGCGTCTACGGCATCTGCCTGCGCGGCAAGGCCGGCTGGGGCGAGAACATGGCGTTCCTCTCGGCCATGGCGAATTCCTACGGCGCACGCTGGTTCGACGAGAAGTGGGAGCCGCAGTTCAACACGCCGGAATGGAAGGCGACGCTGTCGACCTATGTCGACCTGATGAAGCAGGCCGGCCCTCCCGGCGCCAGCTCGAACGGCTTCAACGAGAATTTGGCGCTGTTCAACGCGGGCAAATGCGCCATGTGGATCGATGCTACGGTCGCGGCGTCCTTCGTCACCAACCCCAAAGACTCCAAGGTCGCCGACAAGGTCGGCTTCGCGCTCGCGCCCAACACCGGGCTCGGCAAGAACGCCAACTGGCTGTGGGCCTGGAACCTGGCGATCCCCGCCGGCTCCAAGAAGGCCGAAGCCGCAGAGAAGTTCATCGCCTGGGCGACCAGCAAGGACTACACAAAACTCGTGGCGTCGAAGGAGGGCTGGGCCAACGTGCCGCCGGGCACGCGGACCTCGCTCTACCAGAACGAGGACTATCTGAAAGTCGCACCCTTCGCGAAGCTGACGCTGGCCTCGATTGATGCTGCCGATCCGAACAAGCCGACGGTGAAGCCGGTGCCCTATGTCGGCGTCCAGTACGCCGCGATCCCCGAATTCCAGGGCATCGGCACGCAGGTGGGCCAGCAGTTCTCGGCCGCGCTCGCCGGGTCGATGACGGTCGATGCCGCACTCACCGCGGCGCAATCCGCGACCGAGCGCGAGATGAAGCGCGCTGGCTACATCAAGTGAACCCGAGCTCTCCTCCTGAGCTCAAACTGGCGGCCATCCACTTTTCACTTTGATGGATGGCCGCCTTCTTCCCGCAATCGGAGAAGCCAAGGATGGCAACCCGGCAGACGCAGTTCCTTGCGCGCTCGCTTCTGACTCCGGCCGTCGGGCTGCTGTTCATCTGGATGATCGTCCCGCTGGCGCTGACGATCTATTTCTCGACCCTGCATTACAGCCTGCTCGATCCGGGCTCCGAGGCATTCGTTGGCCTCGAGAATTTCCGCTACTTCCTCACCGATCCCGCCTTCCTCGCCTCGCTCCAGAACACGCTGGTGCTGGTCGGCTCGGTGCTGGCGCTGACGATCCTGCTCGGCATTCCGCTGGCGCTGCTGATGGACCAGCCCGTGATCGGCCGCAACATCGTGCGTCTGATGGTGATCGCCCCGTTCTTCGTGATGCCGACGGTGAGCGCGCTGGTCTGGAAGAACCTGTTGATGCACCCGGTCTCCGGGCTGTTTGCCTGGATCGCCTTACTGTTCGGGCTGACGCCGATCGACTGGTTCAACGATGTGCCGCTGTTTGCGGTGATCCTGATCGTCGCCTGGCAATGGCTGCCGTTCGCGACGCTCATTCTGCTGACCGCGCTGCAATCGCTCGACGAGGAGCAGAAGGAGGCCGCCGAGATGGACGGTGCCAGCGCCGTCTCGGCCTTCATCTACATCACCTTGCCGCACCTCGCGCGTCCCATCACGATGGTGATCCTGATCGAGACCATCTTCCTGCTCACGGTGTTCGCCGAGATATTCGTTACCACCGGCGGCGGACCGGGCCTTCAGACCACCAACATCGCCTTCCTGATCTATTCGCAGGCGCTGATCCAGTTCGATGTCGGCAGCGCCTCGGCAGGCGGCCTCGTGGCAGTCGTGATCGCCAATATCGTGGCCTTCTTCCTCGTCCGCATCGTCGGCCGCAATCTGGAGGCATGAGAGCATGGCGCGAATGGCGACGACGCAGCGGGTGGTGATATCGACGATTGGCGCTTGGTTCTTCGGCTTGCTGATCTTCTTCCCGATCCTGTGGATGGTGCTGGCGAGCTTCAAGACCGAGCTCGAGGCCTTCGCCATTCCGCCGTCCTTCCTGTTCTTCCATTGGACCACGGAAAACTATGCGACCGTGCAGGAGCGCAGCGACTATCTGCACCATGCGATGAACTCGATCATCATCGCCGGCGGCTCGACCTTGATTGCGCTGCTGATCGCGATCCCGGCGGCCTGGTCGATGGCATTCTCGCCGACCAAGCGCACCAAGGACATCCTGCTCTGGATGCTCTCGACCAAGATGATGCCGCCGGTCGGCGTGCTGGTGCCGATCTACCTGATCTACAAGAGCTTCGGCCTGCTCGATTCCCGCATCGGCCTCGTCTTCATTCTGTGCCTCGGCAATCTGCCGATCGTGATCTGGATGCTGTTTACTTATTTCAAGGAGATCCCGCGCGACATCCTCGAAGCCGCGCGGATGGACGGCGCCACCATCGGCCGCGAGCTCGTCTATGTCCTGACGCCGATGGCGATCCCCGGGCTGGCATCGACCTTGCTGCTCAACTTGATCCTGGCCTGGAACGAGGCGTTCTGGACGCTCAATCTGTCGACGTCGAACGCCGCGCCGCTCACCACGTTCATCGCGTCCTATTCGAGCCCGGAAGGGTTGTTCTGGGCAAAACTGTCGGCGGCGTCGACGCTGGCGATCGCGCCCATTCTCGTCCTCGGTTGGTTCAGCCAGAAGCAGCTCGTGCGCGGGCTCACCTTCGGCGCGGTGAAATAAAGGGCTGCCGGATCATGGGTCAGATCACACTTCAGGACGTGCAGAAATCCTTCGGTCCCGTGCACATCATCAAGGGGGCTGATCTCGACATCGCCGACGGCTCCTTCGTGGTGTTCGTGGGGCCCTCAGGCTGCGGCAAGACCACGCTGCTGCGGCTGATCGCCGGGCTTGAAGACGTCTCAGGCGGCAAGATCCTGATCGACGGCAAGAACGTCGTCGACACGCCGCCGGCCAAGCGCGGGCTGTCGATGGTGTTCCAGTCCTACGCGCTCTATCCGCATATGAGCGTGCGCGGCAATATCGGCTTCGGCCTGAAGATGGCGGGCCGTTCCAAGGACGAGATCAACCGCAAGGTCGAGGCCGCTGCCGCGACGCTGAACCTGACGCCCTATCTCGACCGCAAGCCGCGCGAACTGTCCGGCGGCCAGCGCCAGCGTGTCGCGATCGGCCGCGCCATCGTCCGCGAGCCCAAGGCGTTCCTGTTCGACGAACCGCTGTCCAATCTCGACGCGGCATTGCGTGTGCAGATGCGCATAGAAGTCACGCGGCTCCAGAAGCAGCTCGGCACCACGGCGGTCTACGTCACCCACGATCAGGTCGAAGCCATGACCATGGCGGACAAGATCGTGGTGCTGAACGGCGGCAAGATCGAGCAATATGGCTCGCCGCTGGAACTCTACGAGAAGCCCGCCAATCTCTTCGTCGCCGGCTTCATCGGTTCGCCGAAGATGAACCTCGTCGCCGGCGAGCCCGCCAGGCAGCAAGGCGCGACCACGATCGGCGTCCGTCCGGAGCACCTGAAGATCGAGCGCGACGGCGCTGGCGGCTGGCAGGGAACGATCGCGGTCGCCGAGCATCTCGGCAGCGACACCTTCCTCTATGTCGATGCCGGTCCGCTCGGGATGTTGACGGCGCGCTACATCGGCGAATTGAGCCTGCACGCCGGCGACCGCGTGTCGCTGGTGCCGGACCCGACGCGCATTCACCGCTTCGGCGCGAGCGGCAACGCACTCAGCGGCTGACAAGAAACAGCAAGACAACGGAAAGACCACCATGTACCTGGAAAAATTCAAGCTGAACGGCAAGACCGCATTCATCACCGGTGGCGGGCAAGGCATTGGCCTCGCCTGCGCGGAAGCGCTGGCCGAAGCCGGCGCCAAAGTCGTGATCGGCGATCGCGACAGCAAGATTGCCGACAGCGCGAAGGCCGGCCTGAAGGCGAAGGGCTATTACGTCGAGACCGCGATCATGGACGTCACCGACACCAGGCGCGTGGCCGAGGTCGCTCGCGACCTCGTCGCCCGCCACGGCAAGGTCGACATCCTCGTCAACAACGCCGGCATTGCGCGGAGCGAGACGCCGGCCGAGACCGTCACCGACGAGCATTGGCTCAACGTCATCGATGTCAATCTCAACGGCACCTTCTGGTGCTGCCGCGAATTCGGCAAGCACATGCTGAAGGCGAAGAGCGGCGCCATCGTCAATGTCGGCTCGATGTCCGGCTTCATCGTCAACAGGCCGCAGGAGCAGTGTTTCTACAACGCCTCCAAGGCCGGCGTGCACCATTTGACCAAGTCGCTGGCCGCCGAATGGGGCGCGCGCGGCATCCGCGTTAATGCGGTGGCGCCGACCTATATCGAAACGCCGCTCAACGCCTTCGTGAAAAGCAATCCCAGAATGTACGACGCCTGGATTGGTGGAACCCCGATGGCGCGGATGGGGCAGGTCGAGGAGATCGCCTCCGTCGTGCTGTTCCTTTCTTCCGAGGCCGCGAGCCTGATGACCGGCAGCATCGTGCTGGTGGATGGTGGCTACACTTGCTGGTAGGCTTGCGTCATAACTGACGAAGCGACCAGGAGCGACAATGCCGCGAGCGTATATCGGCGTCGACGTAGGGACCACGAGCACGCGGGCAGGGGTCTTCGATGAGACCGGCGCTCTCCTGGCGATCGCGCGGCACCCGATCAGGATCTGGCACGAGGCCGGCGACATCGTCGAACAATCGTCCTCGGACATCTGGGAGGCCTGCGCCAAGTCGGTGCGAGCGGCGATGGCGGAAGCTGCAATCGCGCCCGACAGCGTCGGCGGCATCGGTTTCGACGCCACCTGTTCGCTGGTCGTCCTCGATCGGCAGGGCGAGCCGGTCACCGTCAGTGCCTCCGGCGACCGCCAGCGCAATGTCATCGTCTGGATGGACCATCGCGCCACGGCCGAGGCACGGCTGATCAACGAGACCGGGGACGCGGTGCTGCGCTATGTCGGCGGCTCGATCTCGCCCGAGATGGAGATGCCGAAGCTGCTGTGGCTGAAGCGGCACATGCGTGCGAGCTTCGATGCCGCCGGTCATTTCTTCGATCTGGCGGACTATCTGACCTGGCGCGCGACCGGCTCGCTCCAGCGCTCCACTTGCACCGTCACCTGCAAATGGAATTATCTCGCTCATGATGGTGGCGGCTGGAGCGCGCCGTTCTTCCAGCGCATTGGACTATCGGATTTCGTCGCCGAGAACTACGCCCGCATCGGCACCGAGATCGTCGCCCCCGGCACGCGGCTCGGCGCCGGTCTTACCCGTACTGTCGCGGCTGACCTTGGCCTCTCAGCGGGCATACCGGTCGGCGCGTCCCTGATCGATGCGCATGCCGGCGGCATCGGCGCGATCGGCGGCCGCGATGGAGCGGGCGGGACGACCGATGTCGCCGATCGCCTCGCCTACATCATGGGGACTTCGGCCTGCATCATGGCGACCACGAAGCAGCCGTGCTTCGTGCCGGGCGTGTGGGGCCCTTATTATTCGGGCATGGTGCCGGGCTTCTGGCTCAACGAGGGTGGCCAGTCCGCCGCGGGGGCAGCGATCGATCATCTCCTCAAGTCGCATCCGGGCCATGCCGAAGCGGGCGCGGCGGCGCGCAGCGAGAGCGTCGACCTCATCGAGTACCTCGAGCGGCGCATCATCGCGCGCGCCGGTGACGCCAGCCCCGCCGCGCTGCTCGCGCGCGACGTTCATGTGCTTCCCGAGTTCATAGGCAACCGCTCGCCTTACGCCGATCCAGATACGCGCGCGGTGATCGCGGGCCTCGATCTCGACAGCGACGTTGGTGCGTTGGAGCGGCTGTTCGTCGCCGGCCTCTGTGGTCTCGCTTATGGGCTTGCCGAGGTGATCGACGCCTTTGCCGCGCATGGCGTCCATTCCAGCATCATGATCATGGGCGGCGGCGCCAGCCGCAGTCCGCTGGTGCGGCAGATCATGGCCGATACCACCGGTCTCACCGTCGCGCTGCCGCAGACCGGGGAGCCGGTGTTGCTCGGCGCCGCGATGCTCGGCGCGGTCGCCGGCGGCGCCTATGCCTCGATCGGCGAGACCATGGCAAAAATGTCGGTGCTGGGACGCAAGAGCGAGCCCACCGCGCCCGATATGGCCGCGTTTCATTCGCGCAAGC
Source organism: Bradyrhizobium sp. 139 (assembly GCF_023074175.1). Taxonomy (GTDB): domain Bacteria; phylum Pseudomonadota; class Alphaproteobacteria; order Rhizobiales; family Xanthobacteraceae; genus Bradyrhizobium. Next base: position 263,595 of record NZ_JADPKS010000008.1, on the reverse strand, counting down.
GCGAGGTCTACAAGCTGCTGCGCGAGGTCGATCGCGGCAGCCGTGCGGCGATGCGCGAGGGCGCGGGAGGCCGAAACGGATGTTGATTGCCTGCGGCGATGCGCTGATCGATTTCGTCCCGACGCGAAATGCCGACGGGCGTGAGGCAGTGATGCCGGCGGTCGGTGGCTCCTGTCTCAACGTTGCGATCGGCATGGCGCGGCTGGGCGCGCCGACCGGCTTCGTCGGCGGCATCTCGAACGACCTGTTCGGAAGCATGATCGCCGAGCACGCTGCTGCGTCAAACGCCGAGCTCGGTCTCGCCACCCGCAGCGATCACCAGACCACACTCGCCTTCGTGCGCATGGTCGCAGGCGAGTCGCATTATGCCTTCTACGATGCCGACACCGCGACGCGGAACTGGACCTACCGGCGCGGCACAATCCCGTTCGCAACCGTCGAGGCCGTCCATGTCGGCTCGACCACGCTGGTCAACGACCAGGGCGCCGCCGAAGCAAAGGCCCTGATCATGGACGCGCGGGCGGCGTCGACGATCTCCTTCGATCCGAACTGCCGCCCCAACCTCGTCAAGGACAAGCCGGCCTATCTCGCGCGCATGGCCGAGTTCGCGAGGCACGCCGATCTCATCAAGATGTCGGACGTCGACTTCGCCTACCTCTTCGATGATGAGCCTTACCAGCAGCGCGCGAACGCGCTGCTGGCGCAGGGCGCGAGCCTCGTCGTCATCACCCGCGGCAACCATGGCGCCATCGCCTGGCATGCGGGAGCAGGGCAGATCGAAGTGCCGGCACCGAATGTCGAGATCGCCGATACCATTGGAGCCGGCGACAGCTTTCAGGCGGCGCTGCTGTTCGCCTTGTACAAGCAGGGCCGCATCGGCCGGCAACAACTGAAGGACATCAGTGCAGAAGATCTTCGCCCCGCGCTGTCCTTTGCCGCCAAATGCGCCGGCCTGACCTGCACCCGTCCGGGCGCCGATCCGCCCTGGAGTCATGAGGTGACCTGGAACTGGTAGGGTGCGCCCGGCCTTGCGATGTCCGAGATGTCCCGGCGGACTGTAGCCATGCGCCAGCCGAAATGGACATGTGAGATCCTCGCTGGCAAGGTCCGCGCGTCCCGACGTGAGCCTGTCCTTCATGAGCATAGATCTCTGTTTCCTGTCAGCCACTGAACTGCGCGCACGTATCAACAGCAAGACGGTCTCGCCCGTCGAAATTGTCAGCGCCGTGCTCGCGCGCGCCGAGGCGCTGCAGAGCCAATTGAACTGCTTCATCACGCTGTGTGGCGACGAGGCGATGGCAGAGGCGCGCGCGGCCGAGCGCAAGGTGATGGCGGGCGAGCCGCTTGGCCTGCTCCACGGCCTTCCCGTGACGGTCAAGGACATCGTCAACACCAGAGGCGTGAAGACCACCTTCGGCGCCGTTCCCTACAAGGACAATGTCCCCGCTGAGGATGCCGTCGCGGTTGCAAAACTGCGCGCGGAAGGCGCGATCCTGATCGGCAAGACCACCACGCCCGAATTCGGCAGCAAGTGCCTGACGGACTCGCCGCTGTTCGGCCGCACCCGCAATGCCTGGAGTGCGGAGCGGTCGTCGGGCGGCTCAAGCGGCGGCGCGGCGGTGGCTGTTGCGAGCGGCATCGCGCCGCTTGCGATTGCGACCGACGGCGGCGGCTCGACGCGAATTCCCGCCGCCTGCAACGGCGTGGTCGGGCTGAAGCAGAGCAATGGCGTCATCCCGCACAGCCAGGCGCTCGACGCCTTCGGCAACCAGACCTATGTCACGCCGACGACGCGCACCGTCGCCGACACCGCGCTGATGATGCAGGCGATGGCCGGTGAGGATCCTAGCGATCCCTGGTCGATCGGCGTACCCGTGCCTGATTTCATCGGCACCGCCACGCCGCGCGGCGATCTGCGCGGGCAAAAAATCCTGTTCTGCGCCTCGCTGCCCGGACGCCCGGTGTCTGCGGATGTCGCAGTTGGCTTCAAGGCGAGCCTTGATCGGCTCGCGAGCCTCGGTGCCGAGCTCGAGGAATTTTCCGGCGAAGGATTCGACATCGAGCCGATCTGGCGCGCGATCAACCACACGGTCTGGCGCACGCGTTTTGCGAAGCTCGTGGCCGAGCGCGGCGACGTCCTCAGCGAGACCTTCGTCAAGCAGGTCGCGCTTGCGACCAATGTCAGCGGCGTCGCGTATCAGGAGGCGATGTTCGCGCGCACCGCGCTGTTCCGCCGGGTGCAATCGCTGCTTGCGCGCGGGCATCTTTTGGCGATGCCGACCATCACCCGCACCGCGCTGCCAATCGACCAGGACCTGTTCGGCACCATCGAGATCGACGGCAAACACTTTGACAGCGTCCGGCCGCACTGGTTCCCCTGGACCATGCCATTCAACATGACCGGCCACCCCGCGATCAGCCTTCCTGGCGGCTTCGGCCGCGACGGCCTGCCGATCGGGCTTCAGCTCGTTGGCCGCTTCCGCGCCGATGCCGAACTGCTCCGTGTGAGCGCGCTGTTCGAGGCCTCGCACGATCTTCTGTCCCGCTGGCCCGGCTGAGGTGTGGCACGTGCCGAAAAGGACTGTGTGCAAAGGACTTGCCTCCCGCGCCTGGACATGTTGATCGTGCCGCGGGTGAGCCCTGAAGCCGAGCGCGCATGAGCGTATTCTTTCTCCGACGTCTGTTGACCTTGCTGGCGACGCTGGTCGGCGCATCCGTAATCATTTTCCTGGTGCTGGATGCTCTTCCCGGCAACGCCGCGCAGATGCTGATGGGCGCGGATGCGTCAGCGGACGCGGTGCGCGCGCTCACCATCAAGCTCGGGCTCGATCAGCCGCTGGCCGTCCGTTATTTGCACTGGATCAAGGGGCTCCTGATCGGCGATCTCGGCAACAGCTATGTCTACGGCACGCCGGTCGCTAGCTTGATCGCGGAGCGGCTGGTGCTGACCATTCCACTCGCGACCATGTCGATGCTGATCACGGTGACGCTGGCGCTCTCGGCCGGCATCTATACCGCCGCCAACCATAACAAGCTCGGCGACGTCGGCGTGATGTCGTTGACGCAGGTGGGCATCGCGCTGCCGAACTTCTGGTTCGCGATCCTCCTGGTCCTCTTGTTCTCGGTGCGGCTGCAATGGCTCTCCGCGGGCGGATTTCCCGGCTGGGAGGACGGCATCTGGCTCGGAATCAAGTCGCTGCTGCTGCCGGCGATCTCGCTTGCGGTGGTGCAGGCCGCAATCCTCGCGCGCGTCACGCGCTCGGCCGTGCTGGAGGTGCTGCGCGAAGACTTCGTCCGCACGGCGCGCGCGAAGGGGCTCGGCAAGCGCGAGGTGCTGTGGAGCCACGTGCTGCGCAACGCCATGATCCCCGTCATGACCGTGATGGGGCTGCAATTCGCCAATCTGCTCGCCGGCACCATCGTGATCGAGAACGTGTTCTATCTGCCGGGCCTCGGCCGCCTTATTTTCCAGTCGATCGCCAACCGCGACCTCATCGTGGTGCGCAACTGCGTGATGCTGCTGGCGGCCATGGTCGTCATCGTCAATTTCGTGGTCGACGTGCTCTATGCCTTCGTCGATCCCCGCATCAAGGTTCACGACCTGTGAGCGCGCCGCTGACCACCCTGGTTGACGCGCCGGCCGCAACGCGTGCTCTGCCGGCGCGGACGTTCTGGCGTCGCGCGCTACGCCATCGCAGTTTTGTGCTGGGCGGCGCGCTTGGCCTGCTGGTGCTCGCCTCGGCGCTGCTGTCGCTGGTGTGGACGCCGTGGTCGCCCTACGAGATCGACATCGCCTCGAAACTCAGGCCGCCCTCGGCGGCGCACTGGCTCGGCACGGATTCCTTCGGCCGCGACATCGTCTCGCTGCTGCTGGCGGGCGCACGCTCCACCATCATGGTCGGCATCATCGCGGTGAGCATAGGTCTTACCTTCGGCGTTTGCCTCGGCCTGATCGCGTCGGCCCGGCGCGGCTGGACCGAAGAGATCATCATGCGCTTCACCGACTTCACCTTCGCCTTTCCGGCCGTGCTCTCCGCCATCATGCTCGCCGCCGTCGTGGGCCCGGGCATGGTCACCTCGATCGTCGCGATCGGCATCTTCCAGATTCCGACGCTGACACGGCTGACGCGCGGCTCGGCCAACGCGATCTGGGCGCGCGAATTCGTGCTGGCCGCGCGTGCGGCAGGCAAGGGGCGCTTTCGCATCACCATCGAGCACGTGCTGCCCAACATCCTGTCGATCCTGATCGTGCAGGCGACCATCCAGTTTGCGCTTGCCATCCTCGCCGAAGCGGCCTTGTCCTATCTCGGCCTTGGCACGCAGCCGCCGCAGCCGTCCTGGGGTCGCATGCTGAACGATGCGCAGACGCTGCTGTTCCAGTCGTCGATGCTCGCGGTCTATCCCGGCGTGGCGATCGCGATCGCGGTGCTCGGGCTCAATCTGCTCGGCGACGGCCTGCGCGATCTGCTCGATCCGCGACTGGCGCGGGAGCGGTAACAATGGCTGATCATGCAACCATGCCGCTGATCGCGGCCGACAATCTCGGTGTCCGCCTCAACACCAGCCGCGGACCCGCGCAGGCCGTGCGTGGCGTCAGCTTCGGCCTCAAGCGCGGCGAGACGCTGGGCCTCGTCGGCGAATCCGGTTGCGGCAAGTCGGTTACGGCGCTGTCGCTGATGGGGCTGCTGCCGGACAGTGCCGTCGTGACCGGCAGCATCAGGCTGGACGGCAGCGAGCTCGTCGGGCTTTCGGATGCGGATTATTGCGGCTTGCGCGGCAACCGCATCAGCATGATCTTCCAGGAACCGATGACCGCGCTCAACCCGATGCACACGATCGGCCATCAGGTCGCCGAGCCGTTGCGGCGTCACAAGAACTATTCGGCGGCGCAGGCGCGCGAAGAGGCGATCGCCTTGCTCGACCGCGTCGGACTGCCCGATCCCGCACGGCGGATCGACGCCTATCCGCACCAGTTCTCCGGCGGCCAGCGCCAGCGCGTCACCATTGCGATGGCGCTTGCCTGCGAGCCGGACCTTCTGATCGCGGACGAGCCGACCACTGCGCTCGACGTCACCATCCAGGGCCAGATCCTCGACCTCATCGCCGACCTCGTCGAGGAGCGCGGCATGTCGATGATCCTGATCTCGCACGATCTCGGCGTCATCGCCGAGAACGTGCAGCGCATGATGGTGATGTATGGCGGCACCGTGGTCGAGAGCGGGCCGACCGACGAGGTGTTCCGCCGCATGGGCCATCCTTACACGCAGGGCCTGTTCCGTGCCCGGCCGAAGCTCGGCGCGCGCAAGGGGACGCGGCTGACGACGATCTCGGGTACCGTGCCCGAGCTTGCCGATATGCCTTCCGGCTGTACCTTCGCCGATCGGTGTCCGCTCGTGATCGAGCAGTGCCGCGCTGCGCTGCCACCGATGGTGGACGTCGGACCTGGCCACTTCGTGCGCTGCATCCGGACGGACGTGTCGATGGCTGAACGCGTCGGAGCGCTGCCCGCATGACCGCAGCGCCGCTCCTCGACGTGAAGGATCTTGAGCAGCGTTACACGCTGCCACGCGAAAGCCTGTTCCGGCCGCCCGGGCAGGTGCGCGCGCTCAACGGCGTCAGCGTGCAGGTTGCGGCCGGCAAGAGCCTCGGCGTCGTCGGCGAATCCGGTTCGGGCAAGTCGACCTTCGCGCGGGTGGTGATGGCGCTGGAGCGGCCGACCTCGGGGCAGGTCGCGCTGCTCGGCCGCGACCTCAACAAGATCTCCGCCGACGAACTGCGCCGCGCCCGCCGCGATTTCCAGATGGTGTTCCAGGACCCTTACGGTTCGCTCGACCCGCGCCAGACCATCGCGCGCATCGTCGCCGAACCGCTGACCGTGCTGGAAGGAGCTGATCGCACCACGTTCCGCGAACGCGTCTCCGCGGTGCTGCGTCAGGTCGGCTTGCGCGATGCCGACATGGACAAATATCCGCACGAGTTTTCCGGCGGCCAGCGCCAGCGCATCGCGATCGCGCGTGCGCTGATCACCCAGCCGAAGCTGATCGTCGCCGACGAGCCGGTCTCCGCGCTCGACGTCTCGGTGCAGGCGCAGGTGCTCAATTTGATGCAGGACCTGCAGGAGCAGTTCGGCCTGAGCTACATGCTGATCAGCCACGACCTCGCCGTCGTCGACTATCTCTGCGACGAGGTCGCGGTGATGTATCTCGGCCGGATCGTCGAGCAGGGCCGGCCGGAGGACCTGTTCGAGCGTTGCGCTCATCCCTATACGCGGGCGCTCTTGGATGCCGTGCCGCGCGCACGCGCCGGCGGACGGCGGCGGCGCGGCGCCCAGGCGATCGCCTCGCACTCGGCGGACGCGACCGGATGCCCCTATGTGACGCGCTGTCTGCTGGCCGACCAGCATTGCCGCGAGGCCCTGCCTGCGTTACGCAAGATGGGCGAGGCGCATCTCGCCGCCTGTCACAAGGCGGAGGCCGTGATGGCGTTGCCGCAGGCGGCCATGGAAGGTTAGTGTCCGCTGCGGAATTGACGTAGGCTGGGACAAGAGAAGGCCGGGGAGTTACGCATGTTCAGGAAACTATCGATCGTCGCCTTTGCTGTCGCGCTCGTCGCGGCGCCGCTGCCGGTGCTGGCGCAAGGCAAGAAGGACAGCGTCGTCATGGCGATGGCGCTGGAGCCGCCGGGTCTCGATCCCACCAACGCGGCCGCCGCCGCGATCGCCGAAGTCACGCTCTACAACATCTACGAGACGCTGACCAAGATCAACGAGGACGGCACCACTTCGCCCCTGCTGGCCGAGAGCTGGACCGCCTCGCCCGATCTGAAAACCTACACCTTCAAGCTGCGCAAGGGCGTCAAATTCCACAATGGCGAGCCGTTCGATTCCGCGGCGGTGAAGTTCTCGTTCGAGCGCAACGCTGTCGCCACCAGCACCAACAAGGACAAGAGCCTGTTCCAGAGCTTCGAGTCGGTTGCCGCGCCCGATCCCGACACCATCGTGATCACCCTGAAAAATTCCGAGCCGAACCTGCCGTTCCTGCTGGGGCAGGCGAGCGGCTCGATCGTCGAGCCGAAGAGCGCGCCGACGAATGTCACGCAGCCGGTCGGGACCGGACCCTATCAGCTCGGCGCCTGGGCCAAGGGCTCCTCGATGACCTTGACCAAATGGGCCGACTACCGCAACGCCGCCGCGATCAAGCTGTCGAAGGTGACGATCCGATTCATCTCCGATCCCTCCGCGCAGACCGCGGCGCTGCTGTCGGGCGATGTCGACGCATTTCCGCGCGTCGCGGCCCAGCGCACCATCGCGCAGTTCAAGGCCGATCCGCGCTTCACCGTGCTGGTCGGCGGTTCCAGGGCCAAGACCATTGTCGGCATCAATCACAAGAAGAAGCCGCTCGATGATGTCCGCGTGCGCCGCGCCATCCTCGCCGCAATCGATCGCAAGGCCATGATCGACGGCGCGGTGGACGGGTTCGGGACGCCGATCGGCAGCTTCTACGTGCCGACCGCGCTCGGCTATGTCGATACCACCGGCATCAACCCCTACGATCCGGACAAGGCCAAGAAGCTCCTCGCCGAGGCCGGCATCACCGCGCCGCTCGAGCTGTCGCTGAAGCTGCCGCCGCCGTCCTATGCGCGGCAGGGCGGCGAGATTCTCGCAGCCCAGCTTGCCAAGGTCGGCATCGTCGCCAAGATCGAGAACGTCGAATGGGCGCAGTGGCTGTCGCAGGTGTTCGCGCCCAACGGTCCGCACAATTTCGACCTCACCATCGTCAGTCATGTCGAGCCGTTCGACCTCGTCAAGATCACCGAGCCGGACTACTATCTCGGCTACAACAACGAAGCGTTCAACGCGCTCTACAGGCAGATCGTGTCGACGCCGGATGAAGCGGCCCGCGCCAAACTTCTCGGCGATGCCCAGCGCATGCTCGCAACCGACGCGGTCTCCGGCTATCTGTACCAGCCGCAGCTGATCACCATCACCAACAAGAAGCTGAAAGGCGTCTGGAAGGAAGTCCCGCAGTTCGAGAACGACTTCTCCACGTGGCATTGGGAGTAGGGGCCGCACAGACATCGGGAGTGCGAATCTGTCGCCGTTACCCCCGCGCAACCGCGAAGCGGTTGTCGCTGGAGGTGGCCGCTTCTTCAGCGGCCCTCGAAGGGCGACGGCCCGGCTGCATCTCGGCCGTACATCCTTCGAGGCTCGTCCGGCAGTGCGGTCACACTGCCGGCCTCGCGCCTCAGGATGACGGGGTTGGAAGCTACCTCGATTCTAAAACGCTCAAACCAAAGTAAAAGCAACGGTACAATCATAAATTGCCTCATCAAGTGTTGACAACGAGCTCACTGCCGTCATCCTGAGGTGCGAGCCGTGCGGTGCAAAGCACCGTACGGAGAGCCTCGAAGGATGTGTTGTGGGCATCTATGTCTACATGCTGCACTGTGCGGATGGCTCTTTCTACATCGGAAGCGCCACTGGTGAGGACACATCCAAGCGTGTCGACGAGCACAATGCCGGGGCCTATCCGGGACACACCCATTCGAGACGGCCGGTCGTTCTCGTGTGGTCGGAGTATTTCGATCGCATAACGGACGGCATCGCGGCCGAGCGGCAGCTCAAGGGATGGAGCCGAGCCAAGAAGGAGGCGCTCATTCGTTCGGATTGGAGATCTGTGAGCCAGCTTGCGCGGAGGCGCGCGGGAGCGCCCAAGTCCAAGAAGTAAGCGCTGGTCCGGTTAAAGATGGGCCGTTCATCCCTCGAGGCTCGCCCGGCAGCGCGGTCGCGCTGCCGAGCTCGCACCTCAGGATGACGGGGTGGCACGATGCTGCGGATTTTCCGATGTTGCCACTATGCCCCTGTTTTGCCCGACGAGTCAAACGGCGTTGCGGCCCGTTGCTGCGCCCTCTCCCTATGTTGCGGGAGAGGGCAGCGGCGCCGATAGACACAGACTCACTCGGGTGAGGGGTCTGTCTTCGCCTCGTGGCCTGCCGCGCACTGCCCGCGTAAGCCGTTGATTTTCCAACCCCCGGCTACTGTGCATGGGGTTGTTTTCGCAGTTTTTGTTTGGCTCACCCGCCCGCGCATTCGGGATTCAAAGCCCACGGCCGCACAGCTCTCGCTGCTCTCCAAATCCTATTTCCGAGAACAACAACCAGCCCCAAATTGACTGCGGTTTTGCGAACGCCTGTTGCCGGAATGCATCGTCGATCCGCCACGGCATTGAACGACTGGAACCCTCACGCGTTAGCCCGGTGCAGGATGGCCGCATGCGTGCGCTCCTGTGCGCGGGTTACGGAGTTCGGTTCTTGCTCAAACTATACAGGTGGCCGTCCGACGACTGGCAAGGCATCGGGGCGGAAATGCCGTCCGAGATCATCTGGGCTGATCTCTTGGATGCGACCGCGAAGGAAAAGCAATTCGTCGAACGATTGCTGAAGATACGCATTCCGTCCGCGGAGTCGCTCAGCGAGATCGAGGCGTCGAGCCGGCTGATCTTCGATCATGGCACGCTCTATCTCAGCGCGCCGGCGGTCCGGCTCAACGAGGACAACGAGGCCGAGATCACGCCGGTGGGGTTTGTCATCGGCCCGCACGTCCTGGTGACGGTGCGGTTCGCGCAACTGCCGATCTTTGACGACGTCGGGAAACGCATAGGTTCGGACGACAGCCTGGAGAACGGCATGTGCGTGTTCACCAGCCTGCTCGAGGCCATGATCGATCGCGGCGCCGATGTGCTGGAGCATTTGGGCGCGAAGGTCGATCTCCTATCGAGAGGCGTCTTCAAGGGCGGGCTGGTTCGAACCAAGCGGCCGGTTCGCTCGAGCCGGAGAATGCACGAGGCGTTGGAGAATATCGGCGAACTGGCCGATCGTCTCACCAAGGCGCGCGATGTTCTGCTTGGCGTCGGCCGTATCGCGTCGTTTGCCGGCGATGTCGGCAGCGAGTGGATCACTGCCGGGTCGAAGAAGCGTCTCGATGCTGTATCGAAGGACGTCGTTTCACTCAGCGACTACGAGACGCGATTGTCCGACAAGATTCAGCTTCTGCTCGATGCCGTGCTCGGGTTCATCAACATCCAGCAGAACGAGCTTTTCAAGGTCCTCACGATCGTGTCCGTCGTCGGCGTGCCACCCACCATCCTGGTTGGAATCTGGGGCATGAACTTCAAGAATATGCCGGAGTTGAGCTGGACGTTCGGCTACCCGCTGGCCTTGCTGGCCATCATTGCCAGCGGCGTGTTGCCTTTGGTCTGGTTCAAGCGGCGCGGCTGGTTCGATTGAAGTAAGCAGTGATCGCGCGCGACGCACCGTTCGTGAACGATGCGCCGCTCGCCAGATTACGCCGCCTCCGCGCTGACGTTGCTGATCCAATTGCGGGCCAGCGTCACGTCAGCCTGCGACAATTGATGGCCTGCCGGCAGGACTCTGTGACTCACACTCGCCCCTGATTCCGACAACAGAGCCGCCAGCCGGACCGAGTTGCTTGCCGGCACGATCGGATCGGCCTGCCCGGACAGGAGCAGAACCGGCTTGCCGTCGAGTTCAGCCTTGGGCGGATCCGACAGCGGCACCATGGCGCGCAGCAGGATCGCGCCTGCGAGCACCTCCGGCTTCAACAGCAGCAGCGCGGCTGCGATGTTGGCACCGTTCGAAAAGCCGACCGCAATCGGCGCGGCGATGCCGTAGCGCTGCCGCGCGTCGCTAACGAAGTCGCCGAGTTCGTGCGCGCGGCGGCGAACATCCTCCTCGTCGAACACGCCCTCAGTGAGGCGGCGAAAAAAGCGCGGCATGCCGTGCTCGAGCACGCGGCCGCGCGGCGAGAGCAGGGCTGCGCCGGGCGAGATCATTTTGCCACGCCCGAGCAGATCGTTCTCGTCGCCGCCGGTGCCGTGCAGCAGCAGGAGTGGGCGCGAGCCCGCGTCACGCGCGGGCTCGAAACGATGGACGAATGCACTCTCGGTCATGACACGCTCTCTTCCAGGCTCGGCAGCACGCCCTCGATCTGCTTGCGCTGCGCTTCGAGGAAGCCCGGCAGCTTCAGATCACGTCCCAGCGTCGCGACGGGCTCATCGACGGCGAAGCCGGGGATGTCGGTCGCGATCTCGAACAGCACGCCGCCGGGCTCGCGGAAATAGACCGAGCGGAAGTAGTTGCGGTCGCGCTGCTCGGTCGGGTGCAGCCCGTGATTGGACACGAGCTTTTGCGCCATCTGGCCCTGCTCGGCATCGTCAGCCGCGCGGAACGCGATGTGGTGCACCGAGCCGCCGCCCTGATGGCCGCGCAAAAAGCCCTTGGCCTCGTAGATATCGACGACACTGCCTTCGACATCGCCCGGTGCCTTGAAACGGATCACCGAGCCTTCGCGTCCCGTCTCCCTGAAGCCGAACACGTCGGTTAGGACGGCCGCCGTCTTCGCCGCGCCGTCGAGCAGCAAGGTCACGCCATGGAAGCCGCGGATCGCGTGCTCGGCCGGCACGTCGCCGTTGCTCCAGCCGGGCTCGTCCTCGGTGCCGGATACGCCGACCAGCGCGAGCGCCATGCCATCAGGGTCGGTGAACGGCAGCACGGACTCGCCAAAGCGCTTTTCCAGCGCCTCGTAGGCGATGCCCTTCTCGGTGAAGCGCTGCGTCCAATAGCCGAGCGAGCGCTGCGGCACGCGAAAGGCGGTCTGATGGGTCTCGCCGACGCCGCGCCGCCCGGCCGGCACGCCGGCCCAAGGGAAGAAGGTCAGGATGGTGCCGGGCCGGCCGGTCTCGTCGCCATAATAGAAGTGATAGGTGCCGGGATCGTCGAAATTGACGGTCTTCTTGACGAAGCGCAGGCCGAGGTCGCGGGTGTAAAAGCCGAAATTCCTGATGGGGTCGCCGGCGATCGCGGTGACATGGTGCAGTCCAGACATCGTCGTCCTCCAAAGCTTTCGGAGCGGTCTTGCTCTGGCCGGAAATATCGTTCCGCTTTGGATTGGAGACAATCCATGCAAATATGACGGCTATGTCTACGATTTGGAAACAATCGCCTGGGCCGGCCTTTGGATAAGCTCGCCAGCCTCCGGGCCTTCGTGAAGGTGGTCGAAAGCGGCAGCTTTGCCGAGGCGGGCCGCCAGTTGCGGCTGTCGCGCTCGGCGATCAGCAAATACATCGCCGACCTCGAGGAGAGCCTCGGCGTGCAGCTGCTGAACCGGACCACGCGGCATGCAAGCCCGACCGAGAACGGCCAGCGCTATTTCGAGCGCGCGGTCGTGATCCTGTCGGAGATCGAGGCGGCCGACCAGGCAGTGACGCAGGCACAGTCGGCACCGCGGGGCTTGCTGCGCGTCAATGCGCCGATGTCGTTCGGCACGCTGCGGCTCGGGCCGGTGCTCGCCGATTTCATGGCGCGCTATCCGGAGCTTCAGCTCCAGCTCGTGCTCAGCGACGATCTGCTCGATCCCGTCCAGGACGGTTCTGACGTCACGCTGCGGATCGCGGAGCTGGAATCCTCCAGCCTGATCGCGCGGAAGATCGTGCCAGTTGCGCGCATGATCTGCGCTTCGCCGGACTATCTCGCGCGTCACGGCACGCCAAAACATCCGCAGGATCTGCGCGAGCACACCTCGCTCACCTACGGCTTCCTGCTCACCGGCAATCAGTGGAAGCTCACAGGCAGCGACGGCGACCACTGGATCCAGCCGGCCTGGTCGCTGTGCGTCAACAATGCCGAAGTGCTGCGCGATGTCGCCATCAAGGGCAGGGGTCTTGCGCTGCTTCCCGAGTTCATCGCCACTGAGGCCTTGCGGACAGGCGAGCTGCGCGCCGTGCTGAAGGATTATTCTGCGCCGCCGCTCGCGCTTTATGCGGTCTATCCGCCGACCCGGCATCTGTCGGTGAAGGTGCGGCTGTTTATCGATTTCCTGGTCGAGCGTTTTGGCCGCGAAGATGAGGCTGTCGCGCGCAAATCCGCTGCGGCTAAAGCGCGATGAGATTAGGATGAATCGTCATCGCGCTTTAGTTTATTGTTTGAGCATGATCTTTTCGGAAAACCGCTTCGCACTTTTCCGGATCATGCTTTAAGTGACCGGGCGCTGCTCGGCAGGTGCGAGCAGATCGTCCAGTGCGCTCATCGAGGCCTTCTGAAGCGCGGCGAGTTCGCGGGCGGCGTTCTGGCATTCGGGCGGGGACATCGACGGGGCTGCCAACTCCAATTCGCGGCAGCGCTCGAACAGGTTGACGAGGCCGAGTGCGCCTCCGGCGCTGCCGAGCTGGTGCGTGAGCCGCGCCAGCTGCACGTGATCGCCAATCGCTGCCGCCTTGGCGATGTCCTGGATCAGCCTGTCGCTGGTCTCCTGCAGCAAATGATGCAGCTTTGCGATTTGCGCGGCGCCCAACATCTCCTTCTGGTCGTCGAGGAAATGCCGGTCGATCAATACGCCCGCGGCCAGCTGCGCTGCGGCCGGCCCGACTTCCGGTTCGTCCTCGATCGCTTCGCGCAGCGCATTGATCAGGATCGGCTTGCTGACGATTTTGGTAATGCTTGCGCCGGCGAGCCGTTCGCGGGCACTGCCCGAGACGTCGGCGGTCGCGGCGATGATGCGCGGCATCCTCGGCAGACCGAGCGCGCCGATCCGCGACGCCGCTTCCACGCCGTCCATGTCGGGCATGTGCAGATCCATCAGAATAATGTCGAACGCCTGATCGCGGGCGAGCGCGACGGCCGACGCGCCGTTTCTGGCAATCGTCGCGCGATGGCCGAGCCGCTTCAGGATCGCTTCGCCGACCTCGCAATTGACGGGATCGTCATCGACCAGCAGCACGCGAAGTTGCCGCGACGGCGCCGGAAGTACACCTTGGGCGACATCGCCTGCGGCGCGGCCAAGCGGCACTTGAAGCGTGAATGTGCTGCCCGCGCCCGGCGTGCTCTCCACCGTCAGTTCGCCGCGCATCAGGCGCGTGAGGCGCCGCGCGATCGCGAGGCCCAGGCCGGTGCCGCCGAACCGCCGCACGATGCTGTCGTCCGCCTGGACGAAATCCTCAAAAATCCGCTCATGCATGTCGGGCGCGATGCCGATGCCGGTGTCGCGAACCGTGAGGGAAAGCAGGACATGATCGTCATGCCGCGCGGCGGTCGCCTTCAATCCGATGCCACCACTCGGCGTGAACTTGATCGCGTTGCCGATCAGGTTCAGCAGGATGCGATTGAGCCGCACCGGATCGCCGTGCACGAATGTTTCGACGTTTTCATCGCAGGCGAGGTCGAAGGTCAGACGCTTGCCGAAGGCCTGCGGACGCATCAGATCGGCAGCGGCCTCGATGAGCTGGTCGAGGCGGAAGTCGCGCGTCTCCAGCGTTTCGGTGCTGGCTTCCAGGCGGGCATATTCCAGGATGGCATCGACCAGCGCGATCAGCGTTTCGCCCGACGCGGCGGCGGTCGCGAGGTGGCGGCGCTGAGCTTCGCTGAGGCTGCCGTCGTCGAGCAGTTGCAGCACGCCCATGACGCCGTTCAGCGGCGTGCGCAGCTCGTGACTGACGACGGCGAGAAAGCGCGATTTGGTTTCGTTGGCCAGCACGGCGGCCCCACGCGCGCGCTCGGCTGCGTCATGCTCGGCCAGGGCGTGGTCGCGGGCCTTCTCGAGCTCGCAGGTGCGCTCGATCACCTTGCGCTCGAGCGTCGCGTAGGATTCTCGCAAGTGAGCGGCCATCCGGTTGAACTGGTCGCCGAGCGCTTCCAGCTCGTCGCCGGTCTTGATGGCGAGCCGCAGGCCGAGATCGCCGCTTTCGATCCGCCGCGCGCCTTGCATCAACATCTGGATTGGCACGGTCATGCGCCGGCTGAGCAGAAGAGAAACCAGAGCCGCGAAGGCGAGCAGGACGATCAGCAGAAACGTCGAGCGTCCGATCGATGCATAGATCGGGGCATAGGCTTCGCTGAGCGGAAGCTCGACGAACACCAGCCAGCCGAGCGAGGGCACCGTCGCATAGGTCGAGAGCACGCGCTGGCCCGACATATCCTCCTTGACCAAGCCGCCCGAGGGCGGCCCCACGCCATCGAGCGCGGCGCGCACGTCCGCATGCCCGGACAGATCGCTGCGGCGCAGTGCCGGCCACAAATCGGGATGCGCGATCAAGACCCCCATGCGGTCGACCACATAGGCCCTGCCGGTGTTGCCGACCCTGATGCCGGCGACGAGATCCCAGATGAAGCGCAGATTGACGTCGGCCACGATCACATTGGGATCCCGCCCGGTCCCGCGCGTGGCGAGCGTCATGAATGGCTCGGTGTCGCCGAGGAAGTAGACCGGCCCGTAATAGGCCCGGCTTTCATTGGCACTGTGGAAGGCCGGCAAGGTCGAGAGATCGGCTTTGCTGCCGATCCTGTCCGCGACGCGGCGCGACACGCGCACCTGCTCGCGGCCCTGCGAGTCGAGTTCGGTAATGTCCGCGATCGCGGGCGAGAGGCGCAGGAGTCGGATGGCGTTCAGGCGGTCGTCTTCGTTGCTCGACAGCTCCGGAGGCAGGCGCGAGAGCCATCTGATCTGGTTTTCGATCTGGCCGATGAACTGGCCGATCTGAATGGCCGCGCTTGCTGCCTGCTCGCGCTGGGTCGCCGCCAGAAGCTGCTTCTGCTCGCGATAGGAGAACCAGATGTCGAAGCCGGTGTTGACGGCGAGTGCGGCAAAGGCGAGGCCGACGATCGAATAGAGATATTTGCGGAACAGCCGGCCAGGAGGCGTGCGCAAATCTCTCTGGTCGATCGTTTCGTTCACTCGCGGATCTCGTCGGCGCGCGCGAGCAGCGTGAATGGAATGGTCAATCCCAGCGAGTGCGCGATTGTGCGGTTGATCAGGAGCTCGTATTTCCGCGGCGATTGCACCGGGAGATCGCCGGCTTTGGTGCCGCGCAGGATGAGATCGACATAGTCGGCCGAGCGTACCTCCAGCGTCGGCCCGTAGCTCATCAGCCCGCCCGCATCCATGAAATAATGGAACGGATAGATCATGGGGACGCGATGTTTGGCCGCGGCCGCCACGACCGCCTGACGGTGGATCACGAGGAAGCTGTCGACCAGCGCAACCATTGCCGCCCTCGGCGGTTCGGAAAAGTGCCTGATGGCTTGGTCAATGTCCGTTGACGCGTTGACGGGCGCGGGGGCCACGGACACGCCGCACGCCGCAGCCTCTTGCTCGATCGAGTCGAGGAAGAAGCGCCCGGCGCGGGGCGTGGTCGCCGGGTTGAAAAGGACGCCGACGCGCGCGAGATCCGGCACCGCCTCCCGGACGAGCTGAAGCCATTTGCCGCCCATTTCGGCGGTGCTGTTGGTGAAACCGGTGACGTTGCCGCCGGGGTGCGCGAGGCTTTCGACGAAGCCGTTGCCGACGGGATCGTTGGCGGTCGCGAAAACGATCGGGATGGTCTTGGTGGCGGCAAAGACTGCGGCGGTTTCGATGGTCGAGCCGGTCAGGACCACGTCCGGCTTGAGCTCGAGCAACTCCTGGACCGCAGTCTTGAGCTTATCCGGTCCGCCGAAGGTCGAACGGAGTTCGAAGTGGAAGTTGACGCCTTCGACCCAGCCTCGCTGCCTCAAGCCGACGATGAGGCCACCCAGGCGGGAGGTCGGGCTGTCGATCATGCTCCTTCTGGTCAGTTCGTCATCAAGCGGCAATGCGGTCAGCGAGGCAACCACCCGCATGCGATCCGACGTTGCGCCAAGCGCAATCCAGCCTGCGGCGGTGGTGCCTGCAAGGCGAATGAAGCCGCGGCGATCGACCGCGAACGCGGAAGGCCGTTCGGTCATGAAATTCTATGCATGATGGCTTTGCCCCAGGCGGATGCTTAGCGCGAACGGCCGGTATCCACAATTGATGAAAAAATGCACTTATGAATGCTCATTCGCAACTACATCTTCACCAAGTTGGGCGCGGTCTAATGGACATTCCAGGCGCAAGTCATGGCGCGCGGCGCTAACGCCGCAGCGTGAATTGCTCCGCACCGCGCCGGTGTTCCCATTTCGCCTGCTCCAGCTCGGGCTGGTCGCATTCGACTTCCGGATAGCCGATGCAGAGATAGGCGATGAATTTCCAGGAGCTGGGCACGTCGAGAATGGCGTGAATGCGCGCAGGGTTCAGGATCGATACCCAACCGAGCCCGATGCCGTCGGCGCGGGCGGCGAGCCACATCGCAGTGATCGCGGCGACCACGGAATATTCCGTGGTCTCCGGCATCGTGGCGCGGCCGAGGCCGTGGCCGATGTCGCTGGCCTTGTCGGCGAACACGGCGAGGTGACCGGGGGCCTGTTCGAGGCCCGACAGTTTCAGCGTGGCATAGCGCGCCGCGCGTTCGCCGGAGTAGCAATTCAGCGCATCGGCGTTGCACGCCCTGAAGTCGTCGATCACGGCAGCGCGCCGTGCAGCATCATCGACGGTGACGAAGCGCCAGGGCTGGCTCAGGCCGACGGATGGCGAAAGACAGGCGGTCTCGATCAGGCGATCGATCGCGCCGTCCGGCAACGGATCGTTGCGAAAGCGGCGCACGTCGCGGCGCCACACGAACAGCTGGCGCAAATGTTGTCGGAAGGTGTCGTCGAACTCGACCATGATGTCAGCGTCCCATCTGGAAGGCCGCGGCAACCAAGAGGATCAGGATCTCGCCGGTTTGTTCGAACGCGCCGAGGACGTCGCCGGTCTGCCCGCCGATCTGGCGGATGGCAAGTCGCCCCAGCATCAGGCCGGCGAGGGACAGCAGGATCAGGCTGACAAGCGCCTTGCCCGGCCCGAGCGCGAGCGCGAGCGCGAGGGTTCCAAGAGCGAAGGCGATGGCGACGCTGCGACCCGGCGGCGATCCGGCGCTTGCCGACAGACCGTCAGGCCGCGCGGGGGCCACCAACGACATGAACGCCGGGACGCCCGCGCGCGCCGCGGCATGCGCGGCGCAGAGCGCGAGCGCGACTGCCCACGGATTGGCGATCGCCGCGAGCGCGCTCCAGCGCAGGCCGAACGACAGCATCAGCGCGCAGACGCCGTAGGTGCCGATCCGGCTGTCGCGCATGATCTCGAGCTTGCGCTCGCGCGTTCGTCCGCCGCCGAGCCCGTCGGCGGTGTCGGCAAGGCCGTCCTCGTGCAGCGCGCCGGTGATGAGGGCTGTGGTGGCCAGTGCGAGCAGGGCGGCAAGGTTCGGTGTCAGTCCGAACCGGCTGGCAGTCGCATAGACCAAAGCGCCCGCAAGGCCGACCACCAGTCCTGCGACGGGCAGGGCCCAGGTCGCGCGCGCGATGGCACCGTCAGCCGCGGGCTTCGACGATGCCACAGGGAGGATCGTGACGAACGCTGCCGCGATCCCGAGATCGGCGATGACGTCTCGCAGAAGCTCGGCGCGCGGCATCATTTCAGCTTCATCGGCAAGCCGGCGACGACGAACTCGACCTCGTCGGCGACATCAGCGATGATCTGGTTCATGATCCCGGCAGCGTCGCGAAAGCTGCGCGCCAACGCGTTGTCGGGCACGATGTCGAGGCCGACCTCGTTGGTGACGAGAACCACCGGACTCCTAAGGCGGGGCAGGGCGCCGGCGAGTTCGGTCACTTCATGCTCCCAGTCGCGCTCGGCGTGCATCAGGTTTGATAGCCACAACGTCAGGCAGTCGACCAGCCTTGCGCCGCCGCCATCAGTCGCAACCAGCGCCTGCACGAGATCCAGCGGCACCTCGCGTTCGATCCAGTCGGTTCCGCGCCGTGCGCGATGCGTTGCGATGCGCTCCTGCATTTCCGCATCGAGCGCCTCCGCCGTCGCGATGTAGAAGGGCTGGTCCGGAAAGCTGCGCGCGCGCTTTTCCGCCCGCTTGCTCTTGCCTGATCGCGCCCCGCCTGTGATCAAGATGACGGCCATAAAAGTCTCCTGTCGGCCAGCACTAATCACCAAACGTGGCCAAAGACAAAGCCGAAATCAGGCGGGCAGGGCTTGCGCTCGGGCCGTGCTTTGCGCAACAGGGGCGGGACAGGAGGCGTGCGTGGGTTTTGCGGGTGCGATGGCGGTAGCGATGGCGGTGGACGCCCTTCTGGGCTGGCCGTCGTGGCTGTTCGCGCGGATCGGCCATCCCGTGACCTGGCTCGGCCGGCTGATCTCTGCCATCGATACCGCCTGGAATCGGCCGTCCGATCCGCCGGCACTTCGCCGCGCTGCAGGTCTTGCCGGCGCACTCGTGGTGATCGCGCTCTCCGTCGCGCTTGGCTGGGCGGTTCAGTCGTTGCTTGCCGCCGGCTGGATCCAGATCGTGTCGGTCGGCATCCTGGCCTGGCCGCTGGTCGCGCTACGCTCGCTCCATGATCACGTCGCCGCCGTCGCAACCCCGTTGCAGGCCGGCGATATCGCCGCTGCGCGCGAGGCGGTCTCGCGCATCGTCGGCCGTGATCCCGCGGCGCTCAACGAAGCCGGCATCGCGCGCGCGGCGATCGAGAGCCTGGCCGAGAACGCCTCCGACGGCATCGTGGCGCCCGTGTTCTGGGGCGCGCTGTTCGGACTGCCCGGCATTTTGGGCTACAAGGCGATCAACACGCTCGACTCCATGATCGGCCACCGGAGCGAACGGCACGAAGCCTTCGGCTGGGTCGCGGCGCGCATCGACGATGTCGCCAATTTCATTCCGGCGCGGCTGACCGGATTTCTCTTCGTGCTGCTGGCACCAAAGCGCTTCGAGGCGCTGTCATGCATGAGGCGCGATGCACGCCGGCACCGCTCGCCCAACGCCGGCTGGCCGGAAGCGGCCATGGCTGGCGCGCTTGGCGTACGGCTCAGCGGCCCCCGCATCTATCACGGCAGCATCACGAACGAGCCATGGCTGAATGAAGCTGCGCGCGATCCGCTTGCCGCCGATATCGATCGGGGATTGACGGTTTACCGCCGCGCCATGCTGCTGCTCGGCGGCGTCCTTGCGATCCTGGCCTTCGCGTGAAAGAACGGGGCATGCGCGAGCACGGTGGAAATCTCGATCTGGCCCGGCAGCGTTTTGGCGGGCGCGCGGACGACTGGATCGATCTGTCGACCGGGATCAACCGGCTGCCTTATCCCGTCGGCGAGGTCGGCTTGCGCGCCTGGACTGCGCTGCCCTCGCGCGCCCAGATCGAGACGCTGCATCAGGCGGCGCGGCACGCCTACCGCACGAGCGGGGCGGTCGTTGCGCTTGGCGGCGCGCAAGCCGCCATTCAACTGCTGCCGCAACTTGCGCGGCGTGGGCAGGCCCGCGTCCTCGCGCCGACCTACAATGAATATGCCGGCGTCCTCTCGGCTGCGGGCTGGGATGTCCGGGAGGTCGGGGAATTCGACGCCCTAGCGGGCGCGGATCTCGCGATTGTGGTCAATCCCAACAATCCCGATGGCCGGTGTCAGACGCGAAAGGATCTGCTGGCGCTGCTGCCGCGCGTTGGCCGTCTCGTCATCGACGAGAGTTTTGCCGATGCCGCCCCGCAGCTGTCGTTCGCATCCGAGGCGGATCGACCAGGGCTGCTGATCCTGCGCTCCTTCGGAAAGTTTTATGGCCTTGCCGGCCTGCGGCTTGGGTTCGCGCTCGGCAATGCGGCCGACGTCGCGAAGCTCGCGGCGATGTCGGGTCCATGGCCGGTCTCGGGAGCAGCGATCGCGATCGGCTGCCGCGCATTGCGTGACGACGCCTGGGCCGAGGCCACCTCAGCGCGGCTCGCACGCGACAGTGTCCGCCTCGACGAGATGGCGCGAGCGCAGGGCTGGCGGCTCGTCGGAGGCACGCCGCTGTTTCGTCTCTACGAAACGCCTGACGCGCTTGCCGCGCAGGAGAAGCTCGCGCGTAGCCAAATCTGGTCGCGCGTGTTCGCGCGAGAGCCGAGATGGCTGCGTCTCGGGCTTCCCGGCCGCGAATCCGAATGGTCGCGCCTTGCCGAGGTCCTAGCGCGCTAGCGCAAGCAGGCCTTCGACGTCGAGATGCTTTTCGAGATGATCGGCGAGCGCATCGAGCGCGCTCTCGATCCTGGCGTGATAGGGCTCGTTGCCTGCGGGAATGTCGAGCTTTGCCAAAAACGCCTTGCGGAAATCATCCGACGTGAACAGGCCGTGCAGATAGCTGCCCTGCACGCGGCCATCGCGCGAGACCGCACCTTCCGGCTCGCCGTTCAATCTTGCAAATGGCAGCGCGCGATCCGGCCCGTCGGTGCGGCCGATATGGATTTCGTAGGCCTCGATCGGCTGATCCGTCGCGGCATGCACGGCCGCGACACGCGTCAGCGTCTTCTCCGGGCTCATTACGGTTTCCACGTCGAGAAGTCCGAGGCCCGGCGTGTCGCCCGCGGGGCCTTCGATCCCGTCGGGATCGGCGACGCTGCGTCCGAGCATCTGATAGCCGCCGCAGAGGCCGAGCACATGGCCGCCCCTGCGGTGATGCGCCTGCAGATCAATGTCCCAGCCTTGTGCGCGCAGGAAGGTGAGATCGCCGCGGGTGGATTTCGAGCCCGGGATGATGACGAGCCTGACGTCGCCGGGAATGGCTTCGCTCGGCCGCACCATCACGAGATCGACACCAGGCTCGAGCTTGAGCGGATCGAGATCGTCGAAATTGGCGATCCGCGACAGCGCCAGGCAGGCGATCTTGCACTGGCCCGGTTTGCGCGCTTCACTCAGGCCCAGCGCATCTTCGGCCGGCAGTTCGCCGGCGCGCGCGAACCAGGGCAGCACGCCAAGGCCGCGCCACGACGTCTTCTGCTCGATCAGCTTGTAGCCATCGTCGAACAGCGTGGGATCGCCGCGGAACTTGTTGATGACAAACCCCTGGATCATCGCGGCATCGTCGGGATCGATCACCGTGTTGATGCCGACGAGCTGGGCGATGACGCCGCCGCGGTCGATGTCGCCGACCAGCACGACGGGGACGTCGGCCTTGCGCGCAAAGCCCATATTGGCGATGTCGGCCTTGCGCAGATTCACCTCGGCCGGACTGCCGGCGCCTTCGACCAGCACCAGATCGGCGCGCGCCTTCAACCGCTCAAAGCTTTCCAGCACGGCGCCCATCAGCGAAGGCTTCATCGCCGCGTATTCACGCGCCCGCGCGGTTGCGATGCGCTTTCCCCGCACGATCACCTGCGCGCCGATATCGGTCTCCGGTTTCAGGAGTACCGGGTTCATGTCGGTGTGCGGCTCGACGCCGGCGGCGAGCGCCTGCAGCGCCTGGGCGCGGCCGATCTCGCCGCCGTCGACGGTGACGGCCGCGTTGTTCGACATGTTCTGCGGCTTGAAGGGCAGCACGCGCAGGCCGCGGCGCGTAAAGGCGCGCGCGAGGCCGGCGACGATGAGCGACTTGCCCACGTCCGAGCCAGCCCCCTGGATCATCAGCGCGCGCGCCATCGTGTCTTTAGAACTCGACGCCGGCTTGCGCCTTGATGCCGGAGCGGAACGGATGCTTCACCAGCGTCATCTCGGTGACGAGGTCGGCGATCTCGATCAGCTCGTCCTTGGCATTGCGTCCGGTGAGGACGACATGCGTCAGCGGCGGCTTCTGCGTCGTCAGAAAATCGACCACCTCTGCAATGTCGAGATAGTCGTAGCGCAGCGCGATGTTGATCTCGTCGAGCACGACCATGCGCAGGCTGGAATCGAGGATCAGCTCCTTGGCCTTCTCCCAGCCGGCACGGGCAGCGGCGATGTCGCGGGCGCGGTCCTGCGTCTCCCAGGTGAAACCTTCGCCCATCGCGTGGAACTGGCAGAGCTCGCCGAAATGGCCGGTGAGCAGGCGCCGCTCGCCGGTGTCCCAGGCGCCCTTGATGAACTGCACGACCGCGCAGGGAAAGCCATGCGCGACGCAGCGGACGATCATGCCGAAGGCGGAGGAGGACTTGCCCTTGCCGGCGCCGGTGTGGACGATGATGAGGCCCTTTTCACCGCCCTTGGTCGCCATGATCTTGTCGCGGGCGGCCTTCTTCTTCGCCATTTTCGAGGCGTGGCGGGCGTCGGTTTCGTCGGCCGTTTGGGTATCCGGGTCGGGCGTCATCGGACGGGGTCCTTCGGCTTGACAAGAGGCGGCCGGGGGCAAATGGTGGCCCGGCGTTGGTTCCTGTCCTACGACAGGCGAAGAGGGAATGCGATAGGGTCCGAATCGGCAAGATTTGGTTCCAAAATGCAGCCGCCCCCGCGACCGTGACCGGAGAGATGCCCGATGCCACTGATCCCCTTGGGGTCGGGAAGGCGGGGATCGAAGGGGAAACCCTGCTCCGCAAGCCGGGAGACCTGCCAGCGCGGACGATTTTGGACCGGCGGACGGGGTGTTCCGCGACGGGGAAACGGGCCTTCGCAAGAACGGTTCGTGGGCCTCTTCGCTTCCCGCAGTTTATTCTGGAAGAGGCGATGACCGTCACACTTCATGTCTGCATCACCTGCCGGGCCGGCGAGACGCTCGGCGAGGGCGAGACGACGCCCGGCAAGCGCCTGCATGGTGCGATCCTCGAGGCCGGCGTGCCCGACGGCGTCAATGTGGTTCCCGTTGAATGCCTGTCGGCATGCAGCCAGGGCTGTTCGGTCGCGCTCAGCGCGCCCGGCCGCTGGTGCTATGTCTATGGTCGCCTCTCGGACGCGAATGCAAACGACGTGGTCGCGGGCGCCGCGGCCTATGCGGCCGCGCCTGACGGTCTCGTGCCCTGGCGCAGCCGCCCGGAAATCTTCCGCAAGCAATCGCTTGCCCGCATTCCCCCCATTGCCGTCGTGCCGGAGGCCGCCGAATGAATTCGCTCGCAAAAGTCCCGGTCACGGTGGTCACGGGTTTTCTCGGCTCCGGCAAGACGACGCTGATCCAGCATCTGCTCGCCAATGCGGGCGGCATGAAGCTTGCCGTGCTCGTCAACGAGTTCGGCAGCGAGGGCGTCGATGGCGAGATTCTGAAATCCTGCGCCGATGCCGATTGCCCGGAAGAAAACATCATCGAGCTCGCCAATGGCTGCATCTGCTGCACCGTCGCCGACGATTTCATTCCGACCATGGAGAAGTTGCTGTCGCGGCCGGTGCGGCCCGACCACATCCTGATTGAGACCTCGGGCCTGGCGCTGCCGAAGCCGCTGCTGAAGGCGTTCGACTGGCCGGAGATCCGTTCGCGCATCACGGTCGATGGCGTGATCGCGCTCGCCGATGCCGAAGCCGTCGCCGCCGGCCGCTTCGCGCCCGACCCGATTGCCGTCGAAGCGCAACGCGCGGCGGATGAGAGTCTGGACCACGAAACGCCGCTGTCGGAGGTGTTCGAGGACCAGATCGCCTGCGCCGATATCGTGCTGCTGACCAAGGCCGATCTTGCAGGCGCCGCAGGCCTCGAAGCGGCCAAAGCCGCGATCATCGCCGAGATGCCGCGCCGCGTGTCGATACTGCCCATCACTGACGGAGCGATCGACGCGCGCGTCATCCTCGGTCTCGGCGCTGCCGCCGAGAACGATCTCGCCGCGCGCCCCTCGCATCATGACGGCGACGAGGACCACGAGCACGATGATTTTGCCTCGGTCGTGATCGAGCTTCCCGAAGTCATCGATATCGATGCGCTGGTCGCATCGGTCCAGCGTCTGGCGCGCGAGCAGAACGTGCTGCGTGCCAAGGGCTATATCGCGGTCGCGGGCAAGCCGATGCGCCTCTTGCTGCAAGCGGTCGGCGAGCGCGTGCGCCACCAGTTCGACAAGCCCTGGGGCGCAGGCATCAGGCAATCAAAGCTCGTCGTGATCGGGGAGCACGGCGACATCGACGAAGCCGCGATCAAGGCAGGACTTGGTATTTCAAGGCTGGGCATCGCAGGACTTGGTGTCTGATGCACGTCGTTTTCCGCGAGAGCCGCGGTCTCGAGGAGACCGCGACGCCAAGGGACATCGGCCAGGACCCGGCCGATCTCGTGGTGCTCTCGTATTCGGATTCCGACCTTGCTGCGTTCGCGGCCGGTTGGCGGCGCGGCCGTAACAGCCTGCCGCCGCTGCGGCTCGCCAACCTTGCAGAACTCCGTCATCCGCTCTCGGTGGACACCTATATCGAGCGCACGTTGTCGCAGGCGCGCGGCATCCTTGTGCGCCTGATCGGCGGTGAATCCTATTGGGCTTATGGCCTCGCGGCCCTCCAGCAACTCGCCCAGGATCGGAACATCGCGTTGGCCGTGCTGCCGGCCGATGGCCGCGACGACACGCGGCTGGACGCGTATTCGACCTTGCCGGTCTCGACGCTGCGGCGGCTCAAGGTGCTCTGCGACAGCGGCGGCCCCGTCGCGGCGCAAGCGGCGATCGCGCAGCTTGCGCTGGCGTCGGGTCTCTATGCCGGCCCGGTCGTCGGCGACATGACCGTCCCCGAGATGGGCTTTTACGATCCCGTACGTGGTGTGATTGCGGCGCCGACGAAAGGCGAAAGCCGACCGCGGGCGCTCGTCACCTTTTATCGCTCCTATCTCACCGGTGCGGACACCGGCCCGGTCGATGCCCTGATTGCAGCGCTAGGTGAGAAGGGGTTTGACGCCTACGGTGTGTTCGTGACTTCGCTGAAGTCTCCGGCCGTGGTGGATTGGCTGCGGGGCCACCTTGCGGAAAATGCTCCGGCCGCGATCGTCAATGCGACCGCGTTCTCGGCGATGGGCGAGGACGGCACGACGCCGTTCGATGCCGCGCCGTGTCCGGTGTTCCAGGTCGCGCTCTCCACGGCGCGTCGCGAGGACTGGGCGAGCTCGCTGCGCGGCCTGTCGCCCGGCGATCTCGCGATGCATGTGGTGCTGCCCGAGGTCGACGGCCGCCTGTTTGCGGGCGTGGTGAGCTTCAAATCGGCTGCGACGCGCGATCCCGATCTGCAGTTTTCGCATCTGGCGCACAGGCCCGACGAGGAGCGCGTGGAGGCCGTCGCCGCGCGCGTTGTGGCCTGGCGACGCCTTGCGGAGAAGCCGGCGGCTGAAGAGCGGGTGACGATCGTGCTCTCGAACTACCCCGGCCGTCCGCACCAGATCGCGCATGCGGTTGGTCTCGATGCGCTTGCGTCGGTCGAGGCATTGTTGTCCGATCTCAGGGAGGCCGGTTTCGATGTTGCGCCGGTCCCTGCACTTGGCGAGGCGCTGCTAAAGCAGAATTTGACCTGGAATGTCGTCGATTACCGCGCCGCGCTCTCGCGCCTTCCGCAATCCTTGCGAGACGATCTCGCGCAAGCCTGGGGCGCGCCGGAGGACGATCCGAGCTGCCGCGACGGCGCGTTCCATTTCGCTGCGATCCAATGCGGCCGGTCGATCATCGCGGTTCAGCCGGAGCGCGGCGATGCGGCCACGCGCGATGCCGACTATCACGATCTCGCCCGCACGCCGCGCCATGCCTATGTCGCGTTCTATCTCTGGCTTCGGCAGCAGGGCATCGATGCCGTCGTGCACATGGGCGCGCATGGTACGCTGGAATGGCTGCCCGGCAAATCCGTCGCGCTGTCATCGAGCTGCTGGCCGGAAGCCCTGATCGGCGATCTGCCCGTCATCTATCCCTTTATCGTCAATGATCCCGGCGAGGCCGCGCAGGCCAAGCGGCGCTTAGGCGCCGTCACCATCGGCCATCTGCCGCCGCCGCTGGAACAATCTGCGGTGCCGGAAGGCCTGCGCCGGCTCGAACGTCTCCTCGACGAATACTCGACGGCCGATGGCCTCGATCCCGCCCGCCGCCAGCGTCTGATCGCCGCGATCCGCGACGAGGCGCGCGCGGCGAACCTCGAGGATGATCTCGGCCTCGATGCGTCGGCCGCACCGGCCGAAGCGATTCCGCGGATCGACCGCTTCGTCTGTGACCTCAAGGAGAGCCAGTTCGGCGACGGCCTGCACGTGTTCGGTCGCGGCGCCTGTGGCGACGCGGAGCGGAATGCGCTGCGCGCCGCGCTTGCGGGACAGCGCGTTGCGCCGGGGCCGTCGGGCTCGCCGTATCGCGGCCGCCGGGACGTGCTGCCGACCGGACGCAATCTCTTTGCCGTCGATCCGCGCGCCGTGCCGACGCCGTCGGCGCACGCGCAGGGCATCAAGCTCGCGGAAGAAGTGCTCCGCCGCCACTTGCAGGATCACGGCGACTGGCCGAAGGGCCTTGTCGTCGATCTCTGGGGCTCGGCGACGATGCGCACCGCAGGCGAGGAATTCGCCATGGCGCTGCATCTGGCCGGCCTGGCACCGCGCTGGGATCACGCCTCCGGCCGCGTCACCGGCTACGACATCATCGCGCCGGCCGAACTCGGACGTCCCCGCATCGACGTGACGCTGCGCGTGTCGGGCCTGTTCCGCGATGTCTTCACGGGCCTTGCGCAATTGTTCGAGGCCGCCGCCGAGGCGCTCGCAACGCGCGAGGAGGAGGGCGAGGAGAATCCGTATCGCCATCGTGCCTCCCGCGTGTTCGCGCCGCGCCCCGGACAATATGGCGTGGGCCTGTCGGCAATCCCGGATGCGTTCACGCCCGAGACGCGCGCTGCGGCCGGCGCAGCCTGGTTATCGGCATCGTCCTGGGCGTTCTCCGCGGACGGTGCGATGCAGCCGGATCGTGCCGGCATCGAACAGCGGCTGGCATCCGCCGATGCTTTCGTTCATGTTCAGGATCTGCCGGAAACGGATCTTCTGCTCGCCGCCGACTACGCCGCGCATGAAGCAGGTGTTGCGGCGGCTGCGGCACATCTCGGCGCGGCTGGACCATCGCTCTATCATCTCGATACGACGCGCCCCGAGCAGCCGCATGCGCGCACGCTGACCGAGGAAATTTCGCGCGTGGTCCGTGCGCGCGCGGCCAATCCGGCCTGGATCGCTGGCATGATGCGCCACGGTTTTCGCGGCGCTGCCGAGATCACCGCGACGCTGGAACATATGGCTGCCTTCGCGCATCTCGCGGGCGCCGTGCCGCCGCATCTGTTCGATCTCTACTACGATGCGACGCTGGGCAATGACGACGTCCGCGCCTTCATGGCGGGCAAAAATCCGGCGGCGCTCGCTGCGATGGAAACGTGCTTCACGCGCCTGCATGAGGCCTCGCTCTGGCGCACCCGCCGCAATTCGATCGCGGCCGCTCTGCGGGAGGCGTCATGAGCGCGGCAACGGTCAAGGGCTGGTGCCCCGGCGCGCTGCGCCCGATGCAATCGGGCGACGGGCTCGTAGTCCGCGTGCGTCCGTTCGGCGGACGGCTTGAAGCGACACAGGCGGCCGGGCTTGCCGAGCTCGCCGAACGCTTCGGCAACGGTCTCATCGACGTGACGAGCCGCGCGAACCTCCAGATCAGAGGTGTGAGCGAACAGGGCCATCGGCCGCTGCTTGACGGACTCGCGCGGCTGCGGCTGCTCGATCCCGATATTGGCGTCGAAGCCCGGCGCAACATCCTGGTGACACCGTTCTGGAGCCTTGGCGACGAGACGCAGGCGCTCGCCGCCGAGCTCGAGGAAGCGCTTGCCGACAGCGCGCTCGATCTTCCCACGAAATTCGGCTTCGCCATCGATGACGGAAAGTCGCGCGTGCTCGCCGGCGATTCCGCCGATGTGCGCATCGAGCGCGATCGCGGAGGTCGGCTCCTGGTGCGGGCCGATGGCGTGAGGTTCGGCCGCTCCGGCGGGCGCGGAGAGGCCGTAAGCATGGCGCTGGCACTCGCCAGCTGGTTCATCACGTCCGGCGGGGCGAAGGGCGGGCGCGGGCGCATGGCAGCCCATATCGCGGCCGGCGCGGCATTGCCTGCGCGCTTGCTGGGCGAAACCGAGCCAGCTCCGGTTATGGCCGCATCGCGGCCCGGGCTTTATCCGCAAGGCGCAATGGTCGGTGTTGCTTTCGGGCAGATGCTGCACACGACGCTCCATCAATTTTCCGGCTGCGGTCACGCGCTGCGCATGACGCCATGGCGGATGGTGCTTAGCGAGGGCAAGCGCGAGATGCCGAGCGCGGCGGGCCTCATCACCGAGCCTTACGATCCGGCGTTGCGCGTGATTGCTTGTAGCGGCGCTCCGCGTTGCCGCGAGGCGCATGCAGACACCCGCGCGCTCGCTTCCGCACTTGCACCGCGCATTGCGCTCGATACGCACCTTCATGTCTCCGGCTGTGCCAAGGGCTGCGCGCGTTCAGGCGCGTCCGCAGTGACGCTGGTGGCGACCCGCGCCGGATTCGATCTCGTCCGCGACGGCTCGACTCGCGACGAACCGGTCTTGCGCGGCCTGAACGGCGCCGACATCGTCAGCGATCCCTCCATCCTGGTCGGAGGGCATTGATGCCGCATCTTTATGAGACCGACGGCGCGGCGATCTACCGCCAGTCCTTTGCGACCATCCGGACCGAAGCGGATCTTGTGCGCTTTTCGCCGGACGAGGAGCAGGTGGTGGTGCGGATGATTCACGCCGCCGGCATGGTGGGCCTCGAGGCGCATATCCGCTTCACGCCCGGCATGACGGTCGCTGCGCGCGCGGCCTTGCAAAAGGGCGCGCCGATCCTGTGCGACGCGCGCATGGTGTCGGAAGGAATCACGCGCGCGAGACTTCCGGCGGCCAACGCCGTGATCTGCACGCTTGGCGAGGCCGCCGTTCCCGCGCTCGCGCAGTCCATGCGCAACACGCGTTCGGCTGCGGCGCTGGAGTTGTGGCGTCCGCATCTAGGCGGCGCCATCGTTGCGATCGGCAACGCGCCGACGGCGCTGTTTCATCTGCTCAACATGCTCGAGGATCGTGACTGCCCGCGGCCTGCGGCGATCATCGGCTGTCCCGTCGGCTTCGTCGGCGCCGCCGAATCCAAGGCGGCTCTGATGGCTCATCCGCCGGGACCCGCGTTAACGGTCGAGGGCCGCCTCGGCGGCTCCGCGATCACGGTCGCCGCCGTGAACGCGCTGGCGAGCCGGAGCGAATAGCGATGGGACGCATCATCTGCTGCGGTCTCGGCCCCGGCGACCCTGATATGATGAGCGTGCGCGCGGACCGGACGGTGCGCGGTGCAAGGCACGTTGCGTATTTCCGCAAGAAGGGCCGGCCGGGCCAGGCGCGGCGCATCGTCGAGGGCGTGTTGGCTGGCGACGTCACCGAATATCCGATGGAATACCCGGTCACGACGGAGATCGCCTTCGACAGCCCTGAATACGTCCAGCTGCTCGCCGGCTTCTACGACGAATGGGCCGAGCGTCTGGCGCGACTGGCGCGCGCGGTCGATGTCGTCGTGCTCTGCGAGGGCGATCCCTACTTCTACGGCTCCTTCATGCATCTGCACAGGCGCCTGCAAGGCCGTGTCGAGATCGAGGTGATTGCGGGCATTCCCGGCATGGTCGGCTGCTGGAATGCGGTTGGCCGGCCGATCGCGCTCGGCGACGACGTGACGACGGTGCTGATGGGCACGCTCGCCGAGGACGAGCTCGAACGGCGCATGCGCGATTCCGATGCGCTGGTCATCATGAAGACCGGCCGCAATCTCGCGAAAGTACGCCGCGCGCTGGCCTCCGCTGGCCGGCTGGACGATGCCTGGCTGGTCGAGCGCGGCACCATGCCGGGCGAGCGCGTGGTGCGACTCGCCGATATCGATGCCGCCGACTGCCCGTATTTTGCGATCGTGCTCGTGCACGGCAAGGGCCGGCATCTGGACGCCGCCGAATGACGGGCACGCTGACCATCGCAGGCCTTGGGCCGGGCAGCGACTCGCTGGTGACGCCCGAAGTCTCCGCCGCGCTAGCTTCCGCGACCGACATTCTGGGCTATGCGCCCTATGTTGCGCGCGTGCCGCCGCGGGCAGGGCTCACCTTGCATCCCTCCGATAATCGCGAAGAGCTGCAGCGTGCGAGCGAGGCCCTGCGGCTCGCGGCGGAAGGCGGACAGGTCGTCATCGTATCCTCCGGCGATCCCGGCGTCTTCGCGATGGCCTCCGCTGTGTTCGAGGCACTCGAACAGGCGCCGCAATGGCGCGAGCTTCCCATTTGTGTGTTGCCGGGCGTCACAGCGATGCTGGCGGCCGCCGCGCGCGCCGGCGCGCCGCTCGGCCATGATTTCTGTGCGATCAATCTCTCCGACAATCTCAAGCCCTGGGCGGTGATCGAGAAGCGCCTGCGGCTCGCCGCGGAGGCTGATTTTGCCATTGCGATCTACAATCCCCGCTCGGCGAGCCGGCCGGAGGGTTTTGGCCGTGCGCTTGCCGTGCTGAAGGACGCCGGCTGCGGCGAGCGCCTCGTGATCTTCGCGCGTGCGGTCAGCGCAGCGGACGAGAAGATTGAAACCATGACGCTGAGCGAAGCGACACCCGAGATGGCGGACATGCGCACGCTGGTGATCGTCGGCAATTCGCAGACGCGCCGCGTCGGCCGCTGGGTCTATGCCCCGAGGCGGGTGCGATGACCGAGCCATCGCATGATCTCGGCCACGCTTTCAACCCGCAACCGTTCGGGCAGATCCGGTCGCGAGATCATGATCACGGGCAGGCCGAGGATGCGGGCCGCGTCGATCTTGGCGCGCGCGCCGTCGCCGCCGGAATTGCGGGCGACGATCCATTCGATTTCGCGCGTGCGTATCATTTCGAGCTCACCGTCGAACGTGAACGGCCCGCGCGAGACGATCACGTCTGCGGCGAACGGCAGCGGCGCTTCGGGCGGATCGACGAAGCGCAGCGTATAGGCATGCTGCGGCTTCGCCGCGAACGGCGCGATGTGCTGGCGGCCGATGGCGAGGAACACGTTTGCCGCTGCTTCGGGCAAGGCGGCGACGGCGGCGTTGACATCTGCGACCTCGATCCAGTTGTCGCCGGGCGCCCTGGCCCAAGGCGCGCGCTCGAGCGCAATCAGCGGCGTGCCGGTTCCCGCGCACGCTTTAACCGCGTGGCGGCTCATCTCGGCGGCGAAAGGATGCGTGGCGTCGATCACATGGGTGATTCGTTCGCGGCGAATGTAGTCGGCAAGCCCGCTCACGCCGCCGAAGCCACCGATGCGGGTCGGCAGCGGCTGATCGGCGGGCGCACGGGTTCGGCCGCCATAGGAATACACGGCGGCGATGCCGACGCGTACGATCTCCGCCGCAAGCAGGCTTGCGTCGGCGGTTCCGCCCAGAATGAGGGCGCGCGTCATGGCTGATCCCTGGCTGACCATCATCGGTATCGGCGAAGATGGCCTCGCCGGGCTGTCCGAGGCAAGCCGAAACGCACTTGCGAGGGCCGAAACCGTTTTCGGTGGTGAACGGCACCTCGCGCTTGCGGGCCTGACAGCGCGTGGCCGTCCGTGGCCGGTGCCGTTCGATGCAGATGTCGTGCTGAGCTACCGCGGTCGGCCGACGGCGGTGCTCGCCTCCGGCGATCCGTTCTGGTATGGCGTCGGAGCAGGCATCGCCGAGAAACTCGATGCGGGCGAGTGGATTGCGCATTCGGCGCCATCGGTCTTCTCGCTCGCCGCCGCGCGGTTGGGCTGGCGTCTCGAAGCCGTTGTCTGCCTGGGTCTCCACGCCGCACCGTTCGAGCGCCTCGTGCCGCATCTTGCGTCCGGTGCGCGGATCATTTGTCTCGTGCGCGACGGCAAGGCTGCCGGCGATCTCGCGAGATGGCTGACCGAGCGCGGATGGGGCGCCTCGGCATTCTGGACTCTCGCCGCGCTTGGCGGGCCACATGAAAGCGTCGGTGAGTGTCGCGCTGAAAGTTATACGCGCGCTTCCGCCGGAAAGCTGGTTGCAGTGGCGCTGCAGGCGAAGGGGGCACAGGGTCTGTCTCGCGGCTCGGGCCTGCCGGACGATTTCTTCGCTCATGATGGCCAGATCACCAAGCGGCCGGTGCGCGCGTTGGCGCTCTCGGCACTGGCGCCCTGTCCCGGCGAGAGACTATGGGACATCGGCGCCGGCTCAGGCTCGATCTCGGTCGAATGGACGCTATGCGGCGGGACGGCGATTGCCGTCGAGACGCGCGAGGATCGCGCCGCCAACGTCCGCAGCAATGCGGTAGCGTTTGGACTGGCACATCGGGTCACTGTTATCACGGGGAAGGCGCCCGAAGTCTTGGCTGCGCTGGAGGCGCCAGATGCCGTCTTCATCGGCGGAGGACTCGACATCGCGATGTTCGATGCAGTCTGGTCGCGCATCGCGCCGGGGACGCGGCTCGTTGCGCATGCGGTGACGCTGGAGACGGAGGCGCTACTCGGCGAGCTGCATCAGCGCCACGGCGGCGAGCTGATGCGGGTCGAGATCTCCCATGCCGGGCCGCTCGGCCGCTATCGGTCGTGGCAGGCGGCACGGCCGGTGGTGCAGTGGAGTGTGGTCCGATGAAGGTCGCCGGGCTCGGGTTCAGGCGCGACGTCACGCTTGCCTCGCTACGCGAGGCGCTGCTTGCGGCCGGCGGCGCCTCCGGGCTCGCGGCAGTGGCGACGATCAGCGACAAGGCGGATGCTGAGGCGCTAAAACTGCTCGCGCGCGAGTGCGGTGTGCCGATCAAGGCAATTCCCGCGGACAGGCTGGCCGGCATCGAGACACCGACGCAGTCGAAGCTGGTCGCGGAAAGGTTCGGAACGGGATCAGTTGCCGAAGCGGCTGCGCTCGCTGCCGCTGGTCCGCGCGCACGGCTCATCACGACGCGGGTGATCTCGCAGGATCGCACCGCGACCGCCGCGATCGCGGAAGGAGACGGCGCATGACCGTGCATTTCATTGGCGCAGGGCCGGGCGCGCCCGATTTGCTGACGTTGCGCGGCCGCGACCTGATCGCGGCCTGTCCGGTCTGTCTCTATGCGGGCTCATTGGTGCCTGAGGGCGTGCTGGCGCATTGCCCGGCCGGCGCGCGCATCGTCAACACCGCGCCGCTGTCGCTCGACGAGATCATCGCGGAGATCGCTGCCGCGCATGCGGATGGCAAAGATGTTGCGCGGCTGCATTCCGGCGATCTCTCGATCTGGTCGGCGATGGGCGAGCAGCTCCGCCGCCTGCGCGCGCTCGGTATTCCCTACACAGTCACGCCGGGCGTTCCATCTTTTTCGGCAGCGGCAGCAGCGCTGGAGGTCGAGCTGACGCTGCCGGGCCTTGCTCAGACGGTGGTGCTGACGCGCACGCCGGGCCGCGCCAGCGCGATGCCCGAGGGCGAAAAGCTTGCCGCATTCGCCGCGACCGGCGCGGTGCTCGCGATCCATCTGTCAATCCATCTGCTCGACAAGGTCGTCGCGGAGCTCGTGCCCCACTACGGCGCGGACTGCCCGGTCGCGATCGTCTGGCGCGCGAGCTGGCCGGACCAGCGCATCGTCCGCGCGACGCTGGCAAGGCTCGATGCTGCCGTGGGCAGCGAGATGGAGCGCACCGCGCTGATCCTGGTCGGCAAGACGCTCGGCTCGGCGGATTTTGACGAGAGCCGCCTCTATGCCGCCGACTACGATCGCCGCTATCGGCCAGTCGGCGTCGAGCCGCGCTTTCCGGAGGCATCGTGATGCCGGCAGGGCTCGTCATCTCCGCGCCGGCCTCGGGCGTCGGCAAGACGACGCTGACGCTGGCGCTGGCGCGCGCCTGGCGCAATCGCGGATTGAACGTGCAGTGCTTCAAGAGCGGGCCCGACTATATCGATCCTGCCTTCCATGCCGCCGCGACGGGACGCGCCTCTGTCAACGTCGACAGCTGGGCGATGGATCGCGCGGCGATCGCGCATCTCGTCAGCCGCGGTATTGACGCGGATGTCGTGCTTGCCGAGGGCTCAATGGGCCTGTTCGACGGCGTCGCCGCGCGTGGCGTCTCCGGAACCGGCGCCACCGCCGACATCGCGCAGATGCTGGGCTGGCCGGTGCTGCTGGTGATCGATCCCTCCGGACAGGCGCAGACGGCAGCGGCGATTGCCGCAGGCCTTCGTGACTATCGCGCGGGTGTGCGCCTTGCCGGCGTCGTGCTCAATCGCGTTGCCAGCCCGCGCCACGAGGACCTCGTGCGGCGTGCGCTGCTGGACGCCGGCATCGCCGTGTTCGGCGCACTGCCGCGCCATGCCGAGATCAACCTGCCGAAACGGCATCTCGGCCTGGTGCAGGCGGAGGAGCAGGCCGAGATCGGCAAGCTGATCGATGAGGCCGCGCGCTTCGTCGCCGAACATGTCGATCTCGACGCGGTGCTGCGATCGGCAGCCGCTTGGTCGCCGCAACCTGCGGCGAACGGCCTCAACGTAACGCCGCCCGGGCAGCGCATTGCGCTTGCCCGCGATGCGGCGTTCTCGTTCGTCTATCCGCATATGCTGGAAGCCTGGCGCGCGGCGGGCGCCGAGATATCGACATTCTCGCCGCTTGCCGACGAAGCGCCTGATACAAGTGCCGATGTCTGCTGGCTGCCCGGCGGCTATCCCGAGCTGCATGCCGGAAAGATCGCGGGCAATGCGCGCTTCCGCAGCGGATTGCGCGCGTTCGCCAAGACGCGACCGCTGCACGGCGAGTGCGGAGGCTATATGGTGCTGGGTGCAGGCCTCACCGACGCCGATGGTGTTCGTCATGAGATGACGGGCCTGCTCGGCCTGGAGACGAGCTTTGCCAAGCGCCGCATGCATCTGGGCTATCGTCTCGCGGAGCTCGCAGCGCCGATGCCGGGACATCGGGCCGGCTCACGTCTGCGCGGCCATGAATTCCACTATTCGACCATCGTGGCACAGCCCGACACGCCGCTGGCGGTCGTGCACGATGCGACCGGCGCAGTCATCGCCGAGACCGGCTCGCGCCGCGGCTATGTCACCGGTACGTTCTTCCATCTGATCGCGGAGGACCGGTGAGCGGTTTTGTCTCTTTCGTCTCCGCCGGCCCAGGCGATCCCGAGCTTCTCACGCTCAAGGGTGCCGCGCGGCTGCGCGAGGCCGACGTCGTGCTCTATGACGACCTCGCCTCCGGCGCGATCCTCGATCTGGCCCGGCCTGGTGCCAATCTCGTAGCGGTGGGAAAGCGGGCGGGGCGGCCCTCGACCAAGCAGCACCACGTCAACCGCCTGCTGGTCGACTATGCCGCAACCGGGTCGCGCGTCGTGCGTTTGAAATCGGGCGACGCCGGCATCTTCGGCCGGCTCGAAGAGGAGCTCGAGACGTTGCGCGAAGCCGGCATCGGCTATGAGATCATTCCCGGCGTCACCTCGGCCTGCGTCGCGGCGGCGCAAGCCGGCATTCCCTTGACCCGGCGTCACACCTCGCGCCGGGTGCAGTTCGTCACCGGTGCCGATGTCACCGGCGAGCTGCCGCAAAACCTCAATTGGGCAGCGCTGGCCGATCCCGAAGCGACGACCGTGGTCTATATGGGGCGGCGGACCTTTCCGGCGCTTGCCGCAAAATTGATCGAACACGGCCTCGCCCCAACCACGCCGACGCTGTTCGCCGAATCCCTCGGACGTCCCGACGAACGGCTGGTCCGCACCACCATTGCCGAGCTGGCCGAGCGGCTTGCGCGTGGCGGCGCGGCCTCGACGGCAGCCGTGATCCTCTTCGGCGCGCTGGCGGGAGAATATCCGTCATGAGGGTCTCGGCCGCCTGTCGCCCCTTGACGCCCGGCTTGCGAAAGGGGCACACAAGGGATGCATGGTGCTCGACGCGGCGCAAAGCGCCGGAGCATAATCGGGAATGGGGGTGGGCGGACCCAGTTGCGGCGCCCCAAACCCCAGCCGCCCCCGCGACTGTAAGCGGTGAGGGACTCCGAACTGCCACTGGGCCGCAAGGTTCGGGAAGGCCGGAGAACCCGGGGAACCGCGAGCCAGGAGACCGGCCGTGCGCGTTTTGAGGCCAAGGCCGTCGGGTGTGACGGCAGGAAGGATCTGAACCATGCATATCGAACCCGGAGTCGTGACGGGCGCCAAGCTCGTGCTGAGTTACGCAACCGGCATCGCCGCAGGCGGCGTTGCCTTGAGGCTCGCGGTCGAGACCGTGCGCGAGCAGGGCATCGGCTCGTTTGCCTCGCGCACGTTGGCCACCACGGGTCTCGTGTTCACCTTCTTCGAGATCATGCCGCACTTCCCGGTCGGCGTCTCCGAAGTCCACTTCATCCTTGGCTCGACCTTGTTCCTGCTGTTCGGCGCGGCGCCTGCGGCCTTCGGTCTTGCGATCGGACTGCTGCTGCAGGGCATGTTCTTCGAGCCGGTCGACCTGCCGCAATATGGCATGAACGTCACCACGCTCCTGGTGCCGCTGTTCGCGATCCAGGCGATCGCCACGCGGATCATTCCGCGCAACACGGCCTATGTCGATCTGAAGTACCGCCAGGCGCTGGCGCTTTCGACCACGTATCAGTCCGGCGTCATCGCATGGGTGGCGTTCTGGGCGCTCTATGGCTCCGGCTTCGGCGCGACCAACCTCGCCAACATCGCGACGTTTGCGGCGTCCTATGCGCTGGTGATCGTGATCGAGCCGCTGGCCGATCTCGCGGTGCTGGCGCTGGCGAAGTCGCTGCGCGGCGTTACCGCGCCGGGCTTCGTCACGCCGCGCCTGCACAACGCGGCCTAGAGACAAGCGAAAGGGCGGCCGATGAGGCCGCCCTTCGCAGGCAAGATGCTCACGCTCTTCCTGATAGGCATCGGTTGCGGCGATCCCGAGCAGCTCACGCGCGCCGCGATCCGTGCCATCAACGCGGCCGATCTCGTCCTGATTCCACGCAAGGCATCGGTAAAATCCGATCTCGCCGATTTGCGTCGGACGATTTGCGCTGACGTGCTCACCAGCGACAGGACGCTCATCGCCGAGTTCGATCTTCCCGTTCGCGACGCGGGCGAGGCGGATTACCGCAAGGGCGTGGATGATTGGCACGATGCGGTGGCCGCGACCTGGTCGCAGTCGCTTGCTGATCATCTTGGAAACGAGGGCAAGGTTGCGCTGCTGATCTGGGGCGATCCCTCGCTCTATGACTCTTCGTTGCGCATTGCGCGGCGGCTCGATCCCTTGCCAAAGATCGAGGTCGTGCCCGGCATCACCTCGATCCAGGCACTGTGCGCGGCGCATGCGCTGCCGCTCAACGACATCGGCGAGCCGTTCCTGGTCACGACGGGGCGCTGCTTGCGCGAAGGCGGCTGGCCGCAGGGCGTCGACACAATTGTGGTGATGCTCGACGGCGGCACCGCATTCCAGTCGCTCGATCCGGCCGGGCTCCACATCTGGTGGGGCGCCTATCTCGGCATGCCCGATCAGATCGTCATGTCGGGCGTTCTGGCCGAGATCGGTCCGCGCATCGTCGCTGCGCGACAGGCCGCGCGCGAGCGGCATGGCTGGATCATGGACAGCTACATTCTCAAGCGCAGGCCGTAAGCGAGGCACGATGCTCCCCGAATGGGTCTACCAAAAATGCCCTGAGATCTCCGCGGTCCATCGCGAAGCGGCGATCGCGCGGCAGGCGCAACTGACGAAGCCGACCGGCGCGCTCGGCCGGCTCGAGCAGCTCGCGATCGAGCTTGCGGGCCTGCAAGCGACCGAGCAACCGCGCGCGGCGCGCGTGCCGATCATCATTTTCGCCGGCGATCACGGCATCGTCGGGCAGGGCGTATCGGCTTATCCGCAAGAGGTGACCATCGCGATGATGGCGAATTTTGCCTCGGGCGGCGCCGCGATCTCCGTGCTGGCGCGCGAGCTTGGCTCAAGCCTGGAGGTCGTTGACGCCGGCACGCTGGCGCAGGAGGAGATGGCCGGTATCGTCACGGACAAGCCGCGCAACGGCACGCGCAATTTCAGCGTCGAGGCAGCGCTTGCGCCCGCCGAGCTGGCATTTGCCTTCGAAGCCGGCCAACGCGCGGTCGCGCGTGCGGAGGCCGTCCAGCCCGATCTGCTGATTTTTGGCGAGATGGGTATCGGCAACACCACGACATCGGCGGCGATTGCCGCGGGCCTGCTCGGTGTGCGCGCCGAGGAGATCGCAGGCAGCGGCACTGGCGTCGATGCGGCCGGCCGCGCGCGCAAGGCGCGCGTGATCGATGCCGCGATCGCGCGTCATGGGGTTGCCGGCGCATCGCCCGAAAATATCTTATGCGCCGTCGGCGGCCTCGAAATCGCAGCCATTTGCGGCGCGATCATTGAGGCTGCGCAGCGCCGCACTC
The DNA here is from genome assembly GCF_023074175.1 of Bradyrhizobium sp. 139. GTDB lineage: Bacteria > Pseudomonadota > Alphaproteobacteria > Rhizobiales > Xanthobacteraceae > Bradyrhizobium. The sequence goes on along the minus strand of NZ_JADPKS010000008.1, from coordinate 224,688 downwards.
CCGTGTTGATCGACGGCTTCATCGTATCGGTCGCGGCGCTGGCGGCGGTGCGGCTGAACCCGTCGTGCCAGCCATTCCTGCTGCCGTCGCACCAATCGGCGGAGCAGGGGCATCGGCTGGTGCTGCGCGCGCTGAACGTGCAGCCGCTGATCAGCCTCGATCTCAGGCTCGGCGAGGGATCGGGGGCCGCGATCGCGCTGCCGCTGGTGCGGCTCGCGTGCAGCCTTCACAACGGCATGGCGACGTTTGCACAGGCCAATGTGCCGGATCGCCCGGCCTGATCCGGCTCAAGCCATGCGCTGATTGACGGAGACGACGCGCCAGCCGGCCGCGAGCCGGTCGATCCGGGTCAGTGAAAGCGGATCGATCACGAAGCGCAGGGCCGCTTGCGGTGTCAGATCCAGTGCGATGCAGAGTGCGGCGCGGATCGTGCCGGAATGCACGACGAGCGTCGCTGGTCCGGCTCCGATCCGCGAGAGACCCTGCCGGACACGCACGACCTGATCCTCGAAACTTTCACCGCCCGGCGGCCGTCCGCGCGCCGGATCGCTCCAGAACTGCGCATAGGCCTTGCCGCCGGTCGCAGCGAGCTCGTCATGCCGCCGCCCGGTCCAGTCGCCGAAATCCTGTTCACTGAATTCGTTCACCAGCGCTGGTTCGAGCCCCAGCGCCCGCGCCGTCTCGACCGTGCGTCGTGAGGGGCTCGCATAGCTCGCGGTGTCCCGCGGCATGCGTTGCCGCAGAGCCTCCAGTTGCGCGTGATCACCGAGATCGGCCGGCGCATCGGCTGCGTGGATCGTCCCGGCGATGCCGTCGGCGGGCGCATGCCGTATCATCCAGAGGAAGGTCTCGCCTTCCATGCTTGTCTCCAAGGAACTTGGTCGCTGTGGCCATAACGCCGCAACTGGCACATTGACTCTGTCTTGATCGTAATCCTAGATGGTTTTGACGGTTTCCCCGAGAGGGGATGAAAAGGGAATGCGGTGCGGGGACATTGTCCCCAATGCCGTGGCTGCCCCCGCAACTGTAAGCGGCGAATCTTGCGTCACGAGCCACTGGGTATCTCGGTCCCGGGAAGGCGATGCAAGGTACTGACCCGCGAGCCAGGAGACCTGCCGTCAGCCGTGGTCACACGCGAAGATGTCGGTCGGGGAGTACAGACATTCGGCTTCATCGGACGGCTGAAAAGCCGAAGGTGGGACCTGGTTCGCTGTGACGTGCCACTGACGTCATACCGAGGTCCCGAACCGTGTCTTCCATCCGTATTGCACGACGGCGTCGCTTTTTGCTCGCCTCCGCCGCTCTCACGTCGTTTGTTGCCGCCGATCTGCCCGCCGCGCTGGCGCAGCAGGCCCGCGAATCCCTGCCGCCGGTTGAGGTGTCGCCCGCCCAATCCCGCAAGCAGGCGGGGCCGGCCAGCCGCGAGGCGCAGCGCGCACGCCGTGCAGCAGCGCGCCGGCCAGCGACCGCATCCGCTGTGCCCAGGCCCGTTGTGCCGACCGTGGCGGCGCAGACGCCGCTCAATACCAATGCGGTCGCCGAAAGTGCCTCGCGGCTCGGCCTGACCGTGCGGGAGACTCCCGCCACCGTCGAGGTGATCTCGGCCGAGACCATGCGTGAGCAGGGCTATCGCACTGTCTCCGAGGTGGCGCAGGGCGCGGTGGGCGTCACCTCCGGCGACAATCCGGCCGAACCGGCGGCCTTTTCCATGCGCGGCTTCACCAACAGCCAGATCAACACGCTCTACAACGGCATCAAGATCGGTCCGCAGAACATGACCTCGCGGATCGTGGACACCGCCAATCTGGAGGCCGTGGAATTCCTCAAAGGTCCGGCCTCGCTGATCTCGGGCGAAGGTGCCGCCGGCGGCGCGATCAACCTCGTCACCAAGCAGCCGCACATCGGGCCCATCCGGAACGAAGCCGGTTTCTTCTGGGACTCGCTGAACTCGTTCAGCGCGCATTACGGCTCGGGCGGCAGCACCAACGTCCAGGGCCTCGACTACCGCTTCGACATCAGCCGCTCCTCGCTGAACGGCTTTGCCGACGACACCAACACCAAGACGCTGGATGTCTCCGGCCAGCTCAACTACCGCATCTCCGACAGTCTCAAGATCTGGGGCGCGATCGAGTATCGGGAGGACCGATCGAAAGCCTATTGGGGCGCGCCGCTGGTCCCGATCGCGTTCAGCGGCTCGCATGCGACAGGCATCGTTTCCGGCAGCTACGTCTCGAACTACAACAAAACAGATCTCGGTGCGGTCACCATCGACGACCGCACCTTCAACACCAACTACAACGTCCTCGACAATCGCAACGTTGCCAAGGAAGTCTGGCTGCGCGGCGGCTTCGAGCTGAAGCTGGCGCCCGATCTGACGCTGAAGAGCCAGGCCTATGGCTACGGTGCGGAGCGCACGTGGTTCAACAACGAGATCGAGGCATTCAATTCCGGTACGAACACGGTCGATCGTGAACGCTTCTATGTCGCGCACAGCCAGCGCTTGGTCGGCAACATCACCGACCTGATCTGGGACGCAAACATCGCCGGTTTCGACAACCGCCTGGTCACGACGCTCTCGTCGAGCTATCTCGACTTCGTCAGGCCGGGTGCCGCAAACTTCCCCGGCGACTCCGTTCCGCTGGTGGATCCTCCGCGCGGCTATTACGGCCCGCTCACGATCCAACAGCAGACCGCGCGCATCGACAATGAGGCGCTGTCGTTCGAGGACCGGCTGAAGCTCACCCGAAGCTTTGCGCTGGTCGGCGGCCTTCGCGTCGAGCATATCGGGCTCGACCGCAACTCGACCGACCCCGCGGGCCTTGTGAAAGCGGGCTTTCCATTCTCGAAATCCTGGGCCCCGACCACGGGCCGCATCGGCTACACCTGGGAGGCCGTTCCCGGCCTGACCTTCTTCAGCCAGTACGCTACCGGCGCCGACATCTCCGCCAACAACATCTTCCTGCTCGCGCCGACCCAGCCGCTCGATCTCACGACCGCGCGCACCTATGAGACCGGCGTCAAGCACCTGTTCTGGGACAACAGGGCGGAGTGGTCGTTCTCGGCCTACAACATCCTGCGCAAGAACGTCTATGCCGCCGCCGGCGGCATGCAGCTCAACATCGCCGGGCGGCAGGAGTCGAAGGGCGCCGAGCTCGCCGCATCGGTGCGTCCGATCGAGCCGCTGCGCCTCTGGGGCAACATCGCCTATGTCGATGCGCGCTATGCCGACTACAATTTTGTCGGCGGCTCGTTCTCAGGCAATACGCCGCCGAACGTGCCGCGCATCGTGGCCAATGCCGGCGCGTCCTGGCGCTTCTTCACGCCCTGGCCGGTGGAAGTCGGCATCACCGGCCGCCATGTCGGCGACCGCTACAACGCCGATGCCAACGTCGTGACGCTGAAGGCCTACACGGTGGCCGACGTCTATGCCTTCGTCGACATCCCCGGGACGGTGTTCAATGCGGTCGACCAGGCCCGCCTGACCTTCCGCGTCCGCAACATCACCGACAAGCGCTACGCGATCTGGGGCGATCCGTTCTATCCCGATCAGATCCTGCTGGGTGCCCCGCGCACCTACGAGATCTCGGCCGCGTTCAAATGGTAGGACGCTGAACGCATGATGGGCGCGATCGTCCTTACGCATCGCTGGCTCGGGATCGCGTTCTGCCTGCTGTTCGCGATGTGGTTCGCGACGGGGATCGTGATGCACTTCGTTCCGTTTCCGTCGCTGACCGAAGCGGAACGTTTTTCCGGACTTGCGCCGGTGGATCGCGGAGCGGAGAGGATTACGGTCGCGGAGGCGGTCGCTGCGAGCGGGATCGCGGACGCCACGCGCGTTCGCCTGGTCGGGCGGGGCGACGGACCGGTCTATGTGGTCTCGGGGCTGTCGCGGTTGCGCGCGGTCCACGCCTCCGATGGCAGCAATGCGTCGGTGACGTCTGCCGATGTCGCACTTGCCGTGGCTCGAGCTCATGCCCGCCAGCGTGGGCTCGAGGCCGATCGTGCCGCGGTCCTCGCGCATGCGGATTATGATCAGTGGAGCGTGCCGAACGGCTTTGATCGCCATCGGCCGTTGTTTCGCGTCGCCCTCGGCGATGCTGCCGGAACGGAAGTCTATGTCTCCTCGCTCACCGGCGAGATCGTCCTGGATGCGACGCGAAGCGAGCGTGGCTGGAATCTCGCCGGCAGTGTCTTGCACTGGATTTATCCGACGGTCCTGAGGCGCAACTGGGCGCTATGGGACCGCGTGGTCTGGACGCTTTCGCTGTTGGCCTTGATCGCGGCAGTGCTGGGCGCGGTGCTCGGTGTTGTGCAGCTGAGGCTTCGCGAGCACCAAATCTCGTCGCCTTACCGTGGCTGGCACGCCCTGCATCATATCATTGGTCTCATCGCGACAACTTTCGTTCTGACCTGGGTCTTCAGCGGCTGGCTCTCGATGGACCACGGCCGGCTGTTCTCGCGCGGGCAGTTGAGCCCCGCTGAGGTTAGCGTGATGAACGCCTTGCCGGACTGGAAGACAGCCGCCTCGCTCGATCGGAAGCCGGTATCGTCGTCAGCCCGCGAAGTCGAATGGTTTGCCCTTAGCGGCGCGGTCTATCGCCGCGAGCGGATTGGTTTCGACAAACAGGTCCTGGTTCGGCCGGACGATCGAGAGGCAGGAGTGTTCAGCGCGCAAGAGGTCGAGAGTTTGGTGACGCGCTTCGGTGCTGGCTGCGGCGCGCCGTCCGTTCTCGCGATCGCTGACGATTATCCCGCGCAATCCGCCGTGCAGGGTGCGCCGGTCTACCGCTCCCGATGCGGCGACCTCTGGTTCGACATCGACGGCGCCGACGGCAGCGTGCTGCAAAGACTGGATGCCTCACGGCGGGCCTATCGCTGGCTCTACAGCGCGCTGCACACGTTGGATTTTCCGATCCTCATGGCGCATCCGCATCTGCGCGATATCCTGATCGTCGGGCTCTGCGTGCTCGGGTTGGTGTTCTCCATCACCGGAATCGTTATCGGCTGGCGGCGCTTGCGCCGGTCTCTCTGATGTCCGCGCGATTGCGCCGGGCTGGAATGGCCGAAACGCACCGGGGACTTACGGATCTGGCCAGCTTTCCAGGCATGGGATGGCGGCCGCCGCAATGCACCATTCCGATCTGGCAATATCGTCTCGTACTGTTCGTACAATAAAGCGAGGCTGAGCCGACCGCTATGCATAGCTCGTAAGCAGTCGAATATCCCGCACAGCCGTTCAACCGCCTGCAAATTAGACAGATGATTTTGAGTGCTCCGATTGCGGTGGAGCGGCCATCACGATTTGCGTGGGAAAATCCGTGGTGCGCTGCACTTCTCGCAACGGGAACAGTCCAAATTCGCGTGCACTCTGCGCGGGCAGGGCTGCACCAAAACGTGCAGCTGATGGCGCGGCGTGCGGCGCCATTCGGCTGATGGTCTACTGGTTTGCGACAACTCTGGCCCCATTCCGAGCTCATCGCTCTGTCGCACGCTCTCGGTCGGTGGCATGACAGGGGATGATGATGAGCGCTCTCGGTTTGGCATTGGACTTAGCATTGGACTTAGCGTTGGACCTGGCAACGAACTTGGCAATGAACGGGAACGATCCGGCGTCCGGTTCGGACGTCATCCGTAACTGACCCCCACACATGAGCTCCTCCGAAAATCACTGGGAAGTCGGCACCGACATCGGCGGCACCTTCACCGACATCATCGCGATCCGGCGCGACTCCGCAGAAACGCGGATCGCGAAGGTGCCGTCGCGCCCGCAGGCTCCGGTTCAGGCCATGCTGGAGGCGATCGAGGCGGTCGGCCTGCGCAGGAGCGAGGTCAAGCGCTTCGTCCACGGCACCACGCGCGTGACCAACGCCATCGTCGAGGGCCGGCTGCCGAAGGTGGCGCTGGTGGCGACCGAAGGATTTGCCGATGTGCTAGAGATCGCGCGCTATCGCCGCCGCGATCTCTACCGTCTCGACATCCCGCCGAAGTCGCCGCCACTGGTGCCGCCTGAACGATGCTTTGGGCTTGCCGAGCGGCTCGATCACGAGGGCCGGGTGTTGAAGGCGCTGGATGAGGCGGAGATCGAGCGTCTGGTGGCCTGGCTGAAGGCGACCGGCGTGCAGAGCGTCGCCGTGGCGCTCCTTCACGCCTATGCCAATCCCGTCCACGAAAAGATGCTCGGCGAGCGCCTCAAGGGCATCGTCGCCCACGTCTCGCTGTCGTATGAGGTCAATCCCGAGGCGCGCGAATACGAACGCACGTCGGCAACCGTGTTCAACGCGGCGGCCATGCCGATCGCGGTGGAATATCTCAGCGAACTGGAGCAGCGGCTGCCGATCGGCGCCGGGTTGCAGGTGTTTCATTCGGCCGGAGCCATGGTCCCGATCTCCGCGGTGAAGCGGCGGCCGCTGGTGATGGCGATGTCGGGGCCGGCGGCAGGCGTCTCCGCATCGGTCAGCGTCGCGCGTCAGCTCGGCACATCGCGCATGCTCACCTTCGACATGGGCGGCACCACGACGGACGTCTGCCTGATCGTCGACGGCCAGGCCGAGATGACCGACGGCCGCATGCTCGGCGACAAGCCGCTGCGTCAACCGATGCTTGCGGTCCATTCCATCGGGGCAGGCGGCGGATCGATCGTTCGCAACGGCCCCGGTGGTCTGACGGTCGGGCCGGAGAGCGCCGGCTCCGAGCCGGGACCGGCCTGCTACGGCCGCGGCGGCCTTGAGCCGACCATCACGGATGCCAATGCCGTGCTCGGCTATCTCAATCCCGAGACAAAGCTCGGCGACCGTATCGGCATCGACCTCAAGGCCGCCGCTGACGTCATTGATCCGATTGCGCGCGCATTGGGGCTGAGCCTGACCGAAACCGCGCTCGGCATCATCAAGGTCGCGAACGCGACGATGGCCCGCGCGCTCCGCCGCGTCACCGTCGAACGCGGCATCGATGGACGCGACTGCACACTGCTCGCCTTCGGCGGCGGCGGGCCGATGCATGCCGCAGGCCTTGCCGATCTCTACGGGATCGCAGAGGTCGTCGTGCCCAGCGCATCGAGTGCGTTCTCGGCGCTGGGCTGTCTCACCGCTGACTTCAGCTTCCTGCAGCAGCAGACGTTACGCACCGCCATCGATGGCATCGACCTTGTGCGCGTATCGGAGCGCATTGGGATATTGATCGACGACGCGTCCTCGCCGCTCATCGCCAACGGGGTTGCAGAGACGGAGATCCAGATCGAACTTGTGGCGCTGATGCGCTACGCGGCGCAGAACGACGCCATTCCTGTGCCGTTTACGCTGCCGCTCGATGTTATCAGGCTGGAGAAGGATTTTTTGACGCGGCATCACGAGCTCTTCGGCTATGCGACGAGCGAGAGTTGCGTCATTGAATCCGTGCGGGTGCAGGCGCGGCGGCCTTCAACAACAGTGGTGAGCCGGCCGGCGACCGCGACCAGGGCGGTGTCCAACGGCAAGCGCATCTGCTCGTTCGATGGCTTCGATGAGATCGCGACGGCGATCATCGACCGCGCCGCGCTGACCGAAATCGTGAGCGGTCCGGCCATCATCGAAGACGCTTGGTCGACCGTGGTGGTGCCGCCGGGCTGGGTGGCAAAGCCTGATGCCGCTGGCAATCTGTTCCTGACGCGGAGGGCGGCATGAAGCTCGATCCGTTCGTCGTCGAGGTCATCAGGCACGGGCTCTCGGCCGCGGCCGAGGAGATGAGCCTGGTGATGACGCGCTCGGCGCGCTCGCCGCTGCTGCGCGAGGCCGGCGATCTGTCGTCGGCGATCACGGACGGCCGCGGCGACCTGGTCGGGCAGGGCCGCGACATCCCGATCCATCTCGGTGCGATGGCCTATACGATCCCCGAGCTGCTGAAGGTGGTGCCGGTCGAGAGCCTGAACGACGGCGACGCGCTGATCTACAATCTCGGCGCGCTCGGCGGCAATCATCTCAACGACGTCAAGGTCGTGCGCCCCGTCTTCGTCGATGGCGAGATCGTGGCGTTCGCGGTCAGCCTGGCGCATTGGCCCGATATCGGCGGCACCTGGCCCGGCAGCTATTTCGCAAAGGCGATCGACACCTTCCAGGAGGCGATGCGTATCCCGCCGGTGCTGATCGCGACGGCGGCAGGCGTCAATACGCCGATCGTGCAGCTGCTCAAGGCCAACGTTCGGGATCCCGAATCTTGCGAGGGCGATCTTCTCGCCCAGATCGCGGCGACCAAAGCCGGCGAGCGGCGCATCGTCGAGCTTTGCCGCGAGCACGGCAAGGCGGTCTTCACGGCGACGCAGTCGCGCCTGCACGATCTCTCTGAAATCGAGATGCGCGAGGCGCTGCGCGAATTGCCGGACGGCGTCTATGAAGGGGAGGATCATCTCGACGACGGCAGCGTGAACAATGCTCCGGCGCGAATCCATGTGAAAATCACCATCGCCGGTGACGAGGCGACTTTCGACCTGTCCGGAAGCTGCGATCGTGTCTCCAATTTCTGCAACACGACGCCGTTCATGGCACGCTCCGCCGTTGCCTACGCCGCGCGCATCATGAGCGGGCGCGACATGAACCAGAACGCAGGCGCGCTCCGGCCTTTGACCATCATCACGCGTCCGGGCTCGATCCTGGAGCCGGGTTGGGCTGCGTCTGTCGCCGCCGGCAACCACGAGACCTCCATGCGCATCGTCGATGCGATCCTTCGCGCGATGCAGGACACCATTCCCGAACGCCTGTCGGCCGGCGGCGCGACCACCGCGGGCGTCCTGTTCTTTGCCGAACCGCGGCAAAACGGCTCGTGGAAGATGCTTTACGAGGTCCACGGTGGCGGCGAGGGCGCGCGGCACGATCGGGCCGGCATCTCGGCGACGCGGGTGCATCTGTCCAACACCTCCAACACGCCAGTCGAGGTGATCGAGGCGAACTACGCGATCCGCCTCGAGCAGCAGGCCATTCGCTGGCAGTCCGGCGGCGCGGGAGCGCATCGCGGTGGCGACGGCGTTGTCCGTACCTATCGCATCCTCGCGCCATCGATGCATCTGACCACCTGCATCGAACGCATGGTGATTCCACCGTTCGGCATGCAAGGTGGCGAATCTGGCAAGCCATGTCGCATTTCTTTGGTCCGACAGGGCGCAAACGTCGCGATCGACGGCAAGTCGAACCTGGTGTTGCAGCGAGGCGATCTCGTCACCATCGAGACTTGCGGCGGCGGTGGCTACGGCGCCGCGGCCGCGGAATGAAGGGATTGCGATGAGCAAATTGTTGCGAACCGGGCTCAATGCGGGTGACTGCGCGCCCATGGCCGTGGTCGGCGGTGAGGGCGTCTACTTTCACCTGTCGGACGGCCGCAAGCTCATCGACGGCAGCAATACCGGCGGCGGACTCGGCCATCGCCATCCTGTGATGGTGGAGGCGATCCGCCGCGCCGCGGATACACCCGTCGTGAACGAAGGCTGGACCTGGATCGGCCGCGAGCAGGCCGCCGACGATCTGATGGCCACCGCATTCGGAGGTGAGGAGGATTGGGTCGGCGCGGTGCGCTTCTGCATCAGTGGCAGCGAGGCCAACGACATGGCGCTGTCGCTCTGCCAGGCGTTGACGCAGCGCTCTGCGCTGGCGACGCGCGAGCGCGCCTATCACGGCATCACCGGACTGTCGCGCAGCATGACGGTGCAGCCACAATGGCATGGCGGGCTTGCAGTGCATGCCGGCGGCTCGCAGCGGCCGGCGCCGATGGCACCGGTGCGGATTCTGCCGGCTCCGGACGGCGCGATCTATGGCGCTCCGGCCAGCAATACCCCGCCCGGTGAATATCTGGCCGACGCGACACCTTTGCTTTCGGACACGGCGGCGACGATCATCGACTACACCCAGGGCGGCATCTATTACGACGGCGCCTATCAGGACGAGGTGGCGCGCTGCGCGCGTCAGGCAGGCTCATACTGGATCGCGGACGAGGTGGTCACCGGCGCGGGCCGTGCGGGACGCTGGTTCGCGTTCCAGGGCGCGCAAAGCCGCCCCGACATCGTGACGCTCGGAAAGTCGCTTGGCGGCGGCGCGGCGGCGGTTGCCGCGGTGGTGGTCTCGAAGGCGATCGTCGAGCGGCTCAAGGGCACGAGCTGGCAGAACTACGGCACGCTGAGGGGGCATCCGATAAGCATGGCCGCCGTGAGCGCCTACCTGAAGGTCGTCAGCGAAACGAAGATTTTGGAGCACGTGAAGAGCCTTGAAAAGCTGTTCACCCGCCGCCTGCTCACGATCGCGCAGAAACATCCGAGCGTGCGGCGCGTGGCGGGGCAGGGGCTGCATTGGACGGTGGAGCTGCACGGCCCGGATTGGCGCTCCTGGCACGCCGACACCACCGAGGTGCCGATCGCCTCGCGGGTGGCGGAACGGGCGCTGGAGGCCGGCGCCGTGATTGGGACCAGCGGCGAGCAGACCTCGCTGTTCCTCGCACCGCCGCTCGTGATCTCCGAGCATGAGGCCGAGCAGCTTCTGGACGCGCTCGACCACGGCCTCGATGTCGCCGATGAGGAGCAGAAGTGAGCGTGGATCATGCAATGCACACTATGCCGATCGGCAGGCACCGACTGGAATGTCCCGGCGATGCTGCGTTATGCTGCCCGCGCCGGCACGTGATTGAAACTGTAGCTTAGCCCAAGACATCACCAGGAACTCGCTGATGCGTATCGTCAATGTCGCCGCCGCCCAGATGGGCCCGATCCAGAAAGCCGACAGCCGTGAGGCGGTGGTCAAGCGCATGATCGCGCTGATGGACGAAGCCAAGGTGAAGGGCGCCGACCTGATCGTTTACCCGGAGCTGGCGCTCACGACGTTCTTTCCGCGCTGGTACATGGAAGACCGGGCCGAGGCCGACATCTGGTTCGAACGCGAGATGCCGAACGCGACGACCAGGCCGCTGTTCGAGCGCGCGGCGCAGCATCAGATGGCGATGAATTTTGGCTATGCCGAGCTGACGCCCAACGGCCATCACTTCAACACCGCTGTTCTCACCGACAAGTCCGGCAAGATCGTCGGAAAATACCGCAAGGTCCATTTGCCGGGTCATGCGGAGTACGACACCAAGCGCTCGCACCAGCATCTGGAGAAGCGCTATTTCGAGCCGGGCGATTTCGGCTTCAACGTCTGGCGCGAGCTCGGCGGCATCATCGGCATGGCGATCTGCAACGACCGGCGCTGGCCCGAGACCTATCGCGTCATGGGCTTGCAGGGCGTCGAGATGGTGCTGATCGGTTACAACACACCGTCCGTCAACGCAGAGAATAGTGAGGAGGGGGTCGAGAAGCGGCTGTTTCACAATCGCCTCTCCGTGCAGGCCGGCGCCTACCAGAATGCGACCTGGGTGATCGCGGTCGCCAAGGCCGGCGCCGAGGACGGTCACCCGCTATTCGGCGGCAGCCTGATCGTCGACCCCAACGGCGAGATCGTCGCCGAGGCCAGGACGGAAGAGGACGAGCTTCTGGTGCATCCCTGCGACCTCGACGCCACGACGTTCGGCAAAACAACCATCTTCAATTTCGCCCAGCACCGCCGCATTGAGCATTACGGCCTGATCACCAGCCAAACCGGCGCGGTGCCGCCGCCGGAGAAGTGACGCCGATGGTTGGCGAGAGCACATCAGGCATCTGCTTGCGCGAGCTCGATCCGCGCGATCGCTACAAGCTGCTCTGCGGCGTGATCGTGCCGCGGCCGATCGCGCTGGTGACGACGCTGGACGAGAACGGCGCGGTGAACGCCGCGCCGTTCAGCTTCTTCAACGTCTTTTCCGAAAGTCCCGCCCTGATCGTGCTCGGGCTTCAGCACAAGCCGGATCACAGCCCGAAGGACACGACCCGCAACATCCATCGCGATGGCGAGTTCGTCGTTCACATGGTGGATGAGGCGCTGTCGGCGGCGATGAACGATTGCGCGGTTGATTTCCCGTCCGGCGACAGCGAGGTCGCCGCGACAGGGCTCGCGACACTTTCCTCGGTCGACGTGAAGGTGCCGCGCCTGGCCGCAGCACCCTTCGCGCTCGAATGTCGGCGCCAAATCGTGCTGACCTTCTCGCCCGATCGAGAGCTGCTGGTCGGCGAGGTGCTGAGGGTTCATGCCCGCGAAGGTCTGGTCGACGAAGACAACATGTATGTCGACCTCGACGCCTACCGGCCGATCGGCCGCATGTTCGGCAATCTCTATACGACGCAGCGGGATACGTTTGCGCTGGCGCGCCAGAGCCATGCGCAATGGCTCGCGCGCCAGGATGCCAAAGAGCTGAAGGACGCCTAGTGACGCGAGAACTGCACCGCTCCCAGAGCCATGGTGACGGCAGCCTGTGTCGGGTCGATCACGGGGATGCCGAGCGCCTCTTCCAGAGGGCGGCGATGACGCGCCATGCCGGCGCAGCCCATCACGACGGCGCGGGCGCCGTCCTCGTCGCGCAGCGCACGGCCGATGTCGATCATCCTGGCGAGCGTTCCTTCGCCCGAGGCGGTTTCCGCGACGCTCATGTTGAGCGGCCGCTCACCGGCAAGGCGGTCGGTCAATCCCATCTGCCTGAGATAGCGCATGTGACGCGGGATCGAGCGCTGCGCGATCGCGATGACACCAAAGGTTTCGGCGCGGGCCAGCGCCGTCAGCACACCGCACTCGGCGATGCCGAACACGGGCCTGTCGGTGCCTTCGCGGCAGACCTGAAGCCCGGGATCGCTGTAGCAGGCGATGACGAAGGCCGCCGAGCTGTTGTCGCCTTCGACCAGACGGCGCAGTGGCATCGCGACGCCATCGACATCGGCCTGGCTTTCAATGCCGAACGGACCCTCGGCCAGCGTCTGGCAGATCAATTCCGGACCGCCCTCGAAACCGAGCGGCTTCAGCGCGTCCTCCAGCCCTTGCGTGACGGTGGGGTTGGAGTTCGGATTGATGACGAGAATGCGCGGCCGGGACATGATGGTCTTCCTGTAAAATTTCGATCACTTGCCTTGAGCCTATCATGGAGTTCCTGATGACTGAACCCGCCTACGACCTGATCATCCGCGGCGGCCGCGTCGCCACCACGACCGATGTGTTCGAGGCCGACGTCGCCATTTCCGGCGAAACCATCGCAGCCATCGGCCGCGGACTTCCGGCGGCCAAGCGCGAGATCGACGCCCGCGGCAAGCTGGTGCTGCCCGGCGGCGTCGACAGCCACGCCCATATCGAGCAGCTGTCCGCTGCCGGCATCATGAATGCCGATACGTTCGAGAGCGCAACCGTCTCGGCGGCGTTCGGCGGCACGACCACGGTGATCCCGTTCGCGGCCCAGCACGTTGGCATGAAGCTGCCGCAGGTGGTGGAGGACTATCATGCGTTGGCGAAGAAAGGCGCCGTGATCGACTATGCCTTTCATATGATCATCGCCGATGCGACCAGGGAAACAGTCGAGGAGCATATTCCCGCACTGGTGAAGCAGGGCCATGGCTCGATCAAGATCTTCATGACCTATGACCGCCTCAAGGTTGATGATGAGCCGCTGCTCGACATCCTGCTCGCCGCCCGACAGTCCGGCGCGATGCTGTGCGCGCATGCCGAAAATCACGGCATCATCGCCTGGATGGTGAAGCGCCTGCTCGCGCGCGGCTACACGCTTCCGAAATATCACGCCGTCAGCCACGCCCGTGTCTCGGAGGCAGAAGCCTTCACCCGGCTGATCGGCATGGCGGCGCTGATCGACCAGCCGATCATGATTTTCCACGTCTCCACGGCCGAAGGCGCCAAGGTCATTCGGGACGCACGTGGACATGGGCTCAAGGTGTTTGCCGAGACCTGCCCGCAATATCTGTTCCTGACGGCCAGCGATCTCGACAAGCCGGGCGCCGAAGGCGCCAAATGGATGTGCAGTCCGCCCCCGCGCGCGCATGCGGACCAGGAGGCGCTGTGGCAGGCGCTCTCGCTCGGCGATCTCCAGACCATCTCGTCGGACCATGCGCCGTATCGCTACGACGAGACCGGCAAGCTGCGCGCCGGGTCCAATCCCAACTTCAAGCAGGTCGCGAACGGATTGCCCGGGCTGGAGCTGCGGCTGCCGCTGTTGTTCGATGCAATGGTGTCGAAGGGCCGGCTCGGCCTGGAAAAATTCGTCGAGCTGACCTCGACCGCGCCGGCAAAAATCTACAATCTGCATCCGCGCAAGGGCTCGATCGCGGTCGGCGCCGACGCCGATATTGCGATCTGGGATCCTAATCGTGAGGTCACTATTGCGGACGAGATGATGCACGACCTGACGGGGTACACACCGTTCGCGGGCCGCAAGTTGAAGGGCTGGCCCGTGTCGGTGCTCTCGCGCGGCAGGGTGATCATCGACGGTAACAAGTGCCTCGCCGATGCCGGCAGCGGAAAATTCCTGGCGCGCAGCGGCGGCGAAGCGGCGAAGCCGACAGGCCGGCTCGTTGCCGACATGGATCCGGAGCGGAATTTCGGAGCAAAGCTGCTGTGACGGTGGATCGCGCGCGATGAAGATCGTCATCTTCGGCGGTACCGGCTTCGTCGGTCTCAATGGGGCCGAGGTGCTGCTCGCGCGCGGCTATAACGTGACGCTGTATGACCGCGCGGATCTGCCGCCATCGGCCCGGTCAGCGCTCTCCGATCACGGCGCGCGGCTCAAGGTCGTACAGGGCGATATCACTGATGCAGAAGCCATCGACGCCCTCATCGCAAAGGGCTGCGATGCGATCGTGCTGGGCGCCGCGGTCACCGCCGGAGATGAGCTCGAGCGAGCTTCCACCGCGCGCGTTCTCGAGATCAACGTGATGGCGCAGATCCCGGTCCTGCTCTCTGCGATCCGTCATGGCGTTCGCCGCGTCGTCAATCTCTCGTCGGCATCAGCCTATGGCGCCGCGGGTGCGCGGGTCGAGGTATTGGACGAGGAGACGCCCTGCGATCCCGTCTCGTTCTATGCCATCAGCAAGTTTACTTCGGAGCGCTCCGTCGCGCGCCATGCCGAACTCTTCGACGGCGACTTCCTGAGCGTCCGCTTGAGCGCGCTGTTCGGACCGTGGGAGCGCCCCAGTTCAGTGCGCGACACACCGAGCCTCCAGTACCAGATCCTGGCCGCGTTCGCGCGTGGCGAGCCGGCGGTGATGCCCGAACCGGGCATGAGGGACTGGATCTACGCGCCGGATGCGGCCGAAGCCGTCGCGCTGCTGATCGAAGCCGAACGCCCGCGCCACCGGCTCTACAACGTCTCCAGCGGCGTGTTATGGCCTGCGCTGCAATGGGGTGAGGCTTTTGCGGCGCTAAATTCCGGCCTGCGTTGCCGGCTCGCAGCGCCCGGAGAGAAGACTGCCATCAAGTTGCATGGGCCCTCTCGCGCGCCGCTGTCGGTGACGCGGATGGCCCACGAATTCGGTTGGCGCGCGCGATTCGGCGGTGTCGAGTCTGCGGCGCACATGAGCGCGTGGCTGAAGCGACACAGGGAGTGGATCTGAGATGCGGCTGCAAGGGCGCTCGGCCATCATCACGGGGGCGGGCTCGGGCATCGGTCGCGCCACGGCCAAGCTGTTCGCTGAGGAAGGCGCGCGCCTCGCTCTGGTGGATCGCGATGCCGCGGGTCTTCAGGAAACTTTGAGCCTGATTGGCGAGGCGACAACGCATGTCGGCGATGTCGGTAACGCCAAGTTCGCCGAAGCCGTCGTCGGCGAGGTCGTTGGGCGGCACGGTCGCCTCGATATCCTCATGACCGCCGCGGGTTTCTCCTGCGGCGGCACTATCCTAACTACGGATCCCGCCGACTGGGATGCGGTGTTCCGCACCAATGTCGGCGGCACCTGGTTGTGGGCGCGGGCGGCGGTGCCGCAGATGCAGCAGCAGAAGAGCGGCTCGATCATCACGCTGGCCTCGCAACTCGCCATCGCCGGCGGCAAGGGCAACAGCGCCTATATCGCAGCCAAGGGTGCGATCGTGAGCCTGACGCGGACGATGGCGGTGGATTTCGCGGCCGACGGCATTCGGGTCAACGCGATTGCGCCCGGCGCGATCGACACGCCGATGCTTCACCGCAGCTTTGCCCGTCATGCTAATGCGGACGAGGTGCGCGAAGCCTCCCGCAACCGCCATGCCATGAAGCGGTTCGGCCAGGCCGAGGAGATCGCGCAAGCCGCGCTGCATCTCGCCAGCAATGCGTCGTCTTTCACGACCGGCACCGTAATGGTGGTCGACGGCGGATGGCTGGCGGCATGAGTGAGGCGCTGACAAACCTCGAGGAAAATGTTCGCGCCGATCTCGCCAGGATCGCGCATCCCGGCGCCGCATGGCTCGAAGCGAAGACGGGGCCGGACGGCAAGCCGGCGCTCGATGTGCTCATCGTCGGCGCCGGCCAGTCCGGCATCGCCATCGGCTTCGGGTTGATGCGCTCCCGCGTCAGCAATCTTCTGCTGCTCGACAAGGCCGAGGAGGGGATGGAGGGCCCGTGGCTCACCTATGCCCGTATGCCGACGCTGCGCAGCCCAAAGGATTATACCGGGCCCGACCTCGATATTCCGAGCCTGACCTACCAGTCCTGGCACGAAGCCCGTTTCGGCAAGGAGGGCTGGCAGACACTCGACCTGATCACGCGTGGCCATTGGGCTGAGTATCTGTTGTGGCTGCGGCGCACGATCGGCTTGCCGGTGCGCAACAATTGCGAGCTTCTGGAAATCCAGCCAGCGGCAGATGGTCTGCTCGCCGCACGCGTGAAACGTGCCGATGGCATCGAAACGCTTTATGCGCGCAAGATTGTACTGGCGACCGGGCAGGAGGGAGTGGGCGGCTGGATGATTCCCGAGCCGCTGCGCGATCTGCCGGCGAGCTCGGTCGCAACCGTCGCCGACGATATCGACTTCGACAGCCTGCGCGGCAAGCGCGTCGCCGTGATCGGCGCCGGCGCATCCGCCTTCGACAATGCGGCCACCGCGCTGGAGGCCGGCGCTGCGGACGTGCATCTGCTGTGCCGCCGCGCCCAGATCCAGGTGATCCAGCCGTATCGCTGGCTGACCTTTCGCGGCTTCCTGCGCCATCTCAGCGATCTCGACGATGCCTGGCGCTGGCGCTTCATGCGCAACATCCTCGAAATGCGCGAAGGATTTCCGCAAGCAACTTACGATCGCTGCGCGCGTCACGCCAGTTTTACATTGCACGAGGGCGCGCCGGTCGAAGTCGCGCGGCAGACCGCTGGCGGCATTGAATTGCAGACGCCGCGCGGCGCCGTCACCGCGGATTTCGTCATCTGCGGCACCGGCATCGACATGGACTTTGCCGGCCGTGGCGAACTACGCGGATTTGCTGATAACATTGCGACCTGGGCCGACCGCTACCAGCCGCCAGAGAGCGAACGAAACGAGCGACTCGGTCGCTTTCCCTATCTCGCCGACGATTACGCCTTTACCGAACGTGTAGCGGGCGCGACGCCGTGGATCTCCGACATCCATCTCTTTGCTATCGCCTCCACAATGAGTTTTGGTCCCTCGGGATCGTCGATCAACGCGATGACGACCGCCGTGCCCAAGCTGGTGCACGGCCTGACGCGCGGCCTGTTCCGCGCCGACGTCGCGCGGCACTGGGCTTCGCTCCGCGCCTATGACGTGCCGCAGGCCGTGGTCACGCGGCCGGCGCGAAAAATGGGAGAATCGCGATGATCATCCATGCGCCGCCGCAACGAAGCGTCCCCAAGCGCGCCTCATGAGACTGGCGCGTAATTTGCTTGTTTCTTAACGGGCCTTGCTGGCGTTGTTGTCGAAATTTTGGGGAAATCGAATGCGTTTTGTGTCTGTCAGGCCTGCGACTCATGTCCTCGCCACCATTGCGCTGCTCGTCGCGTCCGCGCCTTCGCAGGCGCAAACCAGGGCGGAAACGCTGCGCTATGTGACAGGCTCATCCGTCAATACGCTCGATCCCAACATTCCCGGTTCTACCCGCGAGTCCTTCGCGCTGAGCATGAGCACCTACGACCGGCTGGTGGCATTTGGCCGCAAGCAGCTCAACGGCAAATGGGTGTTCGATCTCGACAAGATCACCGGCGAACTCGCCGAATCCTACGACGTCAGCCCGGACGGGTTGAAGCTCACCTTCCGCCTGCGCAAGGATGCCAAGTTCCAGGACGGCTCGCCGGTGACGGCCGAGGACGTCAAATGGTCGCTCGATCGCTGCGTCACCGCGCCGATTCTTGGCAAGGCGCAATTGCTGACGGGATCACTGACGTCCGCCGACCAGTTCAAAGTGATCGATCCGCTCACGATCGAAGTGACACTGCCCAAGCCCGACAAGCTCGCGCTGCCGAATCTGGCCACGGTCTACCCGATGATCATCAATTCGAAAGTCGCCAAGGAGCATGCGACCGCGGACGATCCCTGGGCCACCGCCTGGCTGAAGGAGCATACCGCCGGCAGCGGTGCTTACGTCATCGAGACCTTCAAGCCCGGCGAGCAGGTGATCATTAAGCGCAGCGAGGATTGGAATCGCGGTTCGCCCGGCAAGCCGGCGTTCTTCAAGCGCGTGATCGTGCAGTCGGTGCCGGAGCCCGCGACCCGCGCCAATCTGGTCGAGCGCGGCGATGCCGATATCGTGGTCGATCTCCAGGCCAGCGACGTGCAGTCGCTGGAGGCCAAAGGCAAGCTCAAGGTGATCTCGACGCCGCAATACAATTCGATCACCTTCGTCTCGATGAACAACCAGATCCCGCCCTTCGACAACGTCAACGTCCGCCGCGCGGTCGCTTTCGCGCTGCCCTATGACGACATGTTCAAGGCCGCTCTGTTCGGCCGCGGTGCGCCGCTGTTTGGCGCAACCTGGCCGGACGGCAAGCCGCTGGACGGCATCTATCCGTTCCAGGCGCCGGTGAAGATTGATCTCGAAAAGGCCAGGGAATACCTCAAGGCGGCTGGCCTTCCCGAGGGTTTTTCAACCACCTTCAGCTTCAATGTCGGCCAGTCCTCTACCGCGGAGCCGATGGCCGCGCTGATCAAGGAGTCGCTCGGCAAGATCGGGATCAAGGTCGACATCCAGAAGCTGCCGGACGCGCAAATGTCGACGCAGATCAACGAGAAGAAGCTGCCCTTCTTCACCGAAGGCATCGTCGCCTGGTTGCCGTCGACCGACTATTTCTACCGCAACTTCTACACCGGCAATCAGCGTTGGAATTATAGCTCGATCAACAATCCGGAGCTGGCCGCGATCGCGCAGGAGGCCCGCTTCGAGCCGGACAAGGCCAAGTACGAGGAGGATGGCCGCAAGCTCAATGCCATCCACTTCAGCGAGATGCCGCAAATCCCGCTGTGGCAGCCGAACCAGGACGCGGTGATGGCTTCGTCGGTCGAGGGCTATACCTACGAGTTCCATCGCCAAGTCGATTATCGCGACGTCAGCCGCAAATGACTCGAACAACAAGTGACTTGAACAACAAGTGACATCGGCAAACAAGAGAGGCGGGCGATGACCGGTCTTGCCGCAACCATGGTGCGGGCGGGCAGGCGGCTTCTGTCGTCGCTGCCGGCGCTGTTCGGTGTGCTGGTCTTTACCTTTCTCCTGATGCGCGTCCTGCCCGGAGACCCCGCGGTTTTCTTCGCCTCGGGGCCCAACGCCGGCAAGGAGGAGATCGAGCAGATCCGTAAGCAGATGGGGCTCGACAAGTCGGTGCCGGAACAGCTCGTGTTCTATCTCTCCGACATCGGCCGCGGCAATCTCGGCCGCTCCATGATGACGGGGCAGCCGGTGCTGAAGGACCTTCGCGAGCGGCTGCCGGCCTCGCTCGAGCTCACCTTCACGGCGCTGCTGATCGCGCTGATCGCGGCGGTACCGCTCGGCGTGGTGGCAGCGCTGAGACCGGGGTCGATCGTCGATCACGGCGTAAGGCTGTTCTGCGCGCTCGGCGTCTGCGTGCCGACCTTCGTCTCGGGCCTGCTGCTGATCTATGTCTTCTACTATCTGCTCGGGCTGGCGCCCGATCCGACCGGACGGATTGACGTCTTTACGTCGCAGCCGCCGCAGCGCACCGGCTTTCTCTCGATCGATTTCCTGCTTGTCGGAGATGTCGAAGGCTGGTGGGCGGCCTGCAAGCAGTTGATCCTGCCGGCGGTGAGCATGGCCCTGTTCGTGATCGCGCCGCTGGCGCGGATCACGCGCGCCTCGATGCTGGTCTCGCTCGGCAGCGACTTCGTGCGCACGGCGCGCTCGGTCGGGCTGTCCTGGCGCAAGGTCGTGGTCACCTATGCGCTGCGCAACGCGATCCTGCCTGTCATCACCATCGCCGGCATCGTGTTCTCGACCATGCTTGGCGCCAACGTTCTGGTGGAGAAGGTGTTCTCCTGGCCGGGCGTCGCCTCCTATGCGCTCGATGCGCTGTTATCTTCCGACTACGCGCCGGTACAGGGCTTCGTGCTGCTGATGGCGAGCGTCTTCGTGCTCGTCAATCTGCTCGTCGACATCTGCTACGGCATCGCCGATCCCAGGGTGTCGATCGGATGACCAGCGCAACTCTCCGTCATTCGGTCTGGATCCTGCGCGGAAATCCGCTCACCGCCGTCGCCGCGGCCGGCGTCCTCCTCTTCGTCCTGGTCGCGATCTTCGGGCCGTGGATCGTGCCCTATGATCCCGTGGTGTCGAATGTCTCCGAGGCGCTGCTGCCGCCGAGCGCCGCCCACATCGCCGGCACGGATCAGCTCGGGCGCGACGTGTTCAGCCGCCTCGTCATCGCGGCGCGGCTCGACCTTGCGATTGCGGTCTCCGCGGTCGGCATTTCCTTCGTGATCGGCGCGGTCGTCGGCGCGTTCTGCGGCTATGCCGGTGGCAGGCTTGATCGCAGCGTCGGCCGCTTCGTCGACGTCATGATGGCCTTTCCGCTGTTCGTGTTGGCGATGGCGATGGTCGCTGCACTCGGAAATCGGATCGAGAACATCGTGATCGCGACCGCGATCATCAATCTGCCCTTCTATATCCGCTTCGCACGCGCCGAGGTCAATGTCAGGCGCAACCTCGGCTGGGTGGAGGCCGCGCGCGCCTGCGGCGAGAGCCATTTCTCGGTCGTGCTGCGCTTTTTGCTGCCGAACATCCTGCCTGCGATGGCGGTGCAGATCTCGCTCAACCTTGGTTGGGCTATCCTCAACGCCGCCGGCCTGTCCTTCATCGGTCTCGGCGTCAAGCCGCCGACGCCGGAATGGGGCATCATGGTCGCAGAAGGCGCGCGCTTCATTTCGACCGGGCGGTGGTGGCTGGTGGCCTTTCCGGGCCTGGCGCTGATGATGGCCGTGCTGTGCTTCAATCTCCTCGGTGACGGGATGCGGGACATTCTCGATCCCCGCATGCGCACATGAGCGAGAAATTGCTCAGTATCGACGACCTCCACGTCGCGTTCTCGACGCGGCGTGGAATGGTCGAGGCCGTACGCGGGGTCACGCTCTCGGTCGAGGCCGGCGAGATGCTCGGCCTCGTCGGCGAGAGCGGCTCGGGCAAATCGGTCACTGGATTTGCCACGACACGGCTGCTCGATGCGGCCGGGCGCGTCACCGGCGGAAAGATCCTGTTCCGCGGTCAGGACGTCACAAAACTCAGGGGCGATGACCTTCGGCACCTGCAGGGCGCCGCGATGTCGATGATCTTCCAAAATCCACGGGCGGCGCTCAATCCCATCCGGGCGATCGGCTTGCAGATCGCGGATGCGATCCTCACCCATAAGCGTATCTCGAAGGAGGCCGCGCGCGCCGAAGCGCTGGACTTGCTGCGCGCCGTCCAGATCCGCGATCCCGAGACGCGGGTGAACGCCTACCCGCACGAGCTCTCCGGCGGCATGTGCCAGCGCGTCATGATCGCGATCGCGATCTCCTGCAATCCCGCGCTCTTGATTGCCGACGAGCCGACCACCGGTCTCGATGTCACCACACAGAAGGTGGTGATGGATCTGCTCGCAGACATTGCTGCCGCACGCGGCATGGCGACGGTCCTGATCACGCACGATCTCGGGCTTGCGGCGCGCTATTGCCGCCGCATCGCCGTGATGGAGCGCGGCCGCATTGTCGAGGAGGCAAGTCCAAGAACACTCTTCAGCGCGCCGCAGCACGCCTATACCAAGCGCCTGGTTGCGGCGTCGCCGACCGCGACGTCTCGGATCGGGGACCTCGTGACGGAGGAGGAGCGGGAAAATTACGCGGCA
This sequence comes from Bradyrhizobium sp. 139, assembly GCF_023074175.1. GTDB lineage: Bacteria > Pseudomonadota > Alphaproteobacteria > Rhizobiales > Xanthobacteraceae > Bradyrhizobium. The sequence goes on along the minus strand of NZ_JADPKS010000008.1, from coordinate 202,539 downwards.
GTGATCAGCAGGCCGAGGCACGAGCCCGCGTACGGGACGCCACCCCTTCTGGAAGTGCGCAAACTTGCAAAACGTTTCGATCAGGGCGCTGCAGCGGTTGCGGACTTCTCCATGACGATGGCCGGCGGCGAGGGCGTCGGGCTCGTCGGCGAATCCGGCTCCGGCAAGAGCACGACCTCGCGGATGATCTGCCGCCTGATCGACCCGAGCGAAGGCGACATCGTGTTCGACGGGCAGTCGATCGGCCACGTCGCGGCGCGCGATTTCCACCGCTCTCCGCTCCGCAAAGACATTCAGATGGTCTTCCAGGACCCGAACGAAAGTCTCAATCCGCGCTTCACGGCCTTCGACTGCATCGCCCATCCGCTGATGCGGCTCGACGGCATGCGTGCGGGTGATGCGCTACGCCAACGGGTGGAAGAATGCGCGGAGCGGGTGGGCTTGCCGCTCGATCTGTTGCCGCGCTTTCCGCACCAGCTTTCGGGGGGCCAAAAGGCCCGTGTCGGGATCGCGCGCGCCATCGCCTGCCGGCCGCGGCTCCTGGTGCTGGACGAGCCGACCGCCGCGCTCGATGTCTCGGTGCAGGCTGTGGTGCTGCAATTGCTCGACCGTCTCAGGCGCGAGAACGACATCGCGCTGCTGTTCGTCAGCCACGATCTCAACGTGGTGCGCATGCTCTGCGACCGCACCATCGTGCTGCGCAACGGCGGTATCGTGGAGCAGGGGGAGAGCCGGGCGCTGTTCGATAATCCGAAGACAGACTACACGCGCAAGCTGGTCGAGGCGATCCCGCATATCGAGACCGGGCCGGCGCTGGCGGCTGGGCTTTGAGACCTGAACCGGCTCAAATGGTGCGGAGATCCCGCTGGCGAAGGTCCGGTTAGTGGCATACCATTTGCACGCCAATGAGCTCTGGTTTCACCTGCTCTTGGCCAACGATGGCCGGCATCACGGCACTATTGGGAGGATTTCATGGATCGCAGGACCGTATTGAAGGGACTGGCCGGCGCGGGCGGCCTGGCATTGTCGGGCGGCCTGGCTGCCCCGGCGATCGCACAAGGTACATCGGCGCGTACCCTGCGCTTCGTGCCGCAAGCCAATCTCGCCAATTTCGATCCCATCTGGGGCACGCAATACGTCGTGCGCAATGCGGCCGCGCTGGTCTGGGATACGCTCTACGGCATCGACGCGCAGCTTCAGCCGCAGCGTCAGATGGTCGAGTCCGAAGAGACCTCCGACGACGGCAAGACCTGGACGTTCAAGCTGCGCCCGGGTCTCAAATTCCACGATGGCGAGCCGGTGCTGAGCAAGGACGTCGTTGCGAGCCTGTCGCGCTGGGCCGCGCGCGATCCGATGGGCCTGATGATCATTGCGATCCAGCAGGAATTGACGGCCGTCGACGACCGCACCTTCAAATGGGTCTTGAAGCAGCCCTTCCCGAAAATGCTCTACGCGCTCGCCAAGAACAACGCGCCATGCTCTTTCATCATGCCCGAGCGCATCGCGAAGACCGATCCGTTCAAGCAGATCACCGAGTATGTCGGCTCTGGGCCGATGAAGTTCGCCAAGAGTGAATGGGTCCCCGGCGCCAAGTCGGTGTTCGAGAAATTTGCCGATTACGTGCCGAGGCAGGAGAAAGCGTCGTGGCTGGCCGGTGGCAAGCAGATCCTGGTCGATCGTGTCGAGTGGCTGGTGATGCCGGATCCCGCCACTGCGGCGGCGGCCTTGCAGAACGGTGAGGTCGACTGGTGGGAGAACCCGATCGCCGATCTCGTGCCAGTGCTGAGGAAGAACAAGAACATCAGCGTCGATATCGGCGATCCCCTTGGCAATATCGGCTCGTTCCGCATGAATCATCTGTTCGCGCCGTTTAACGACGTGCGGGCAAGGCGTGCGGTGCTGATGGCGCTGAGCCAGGAAGACTATATGCGCGCGATCGTCGGTGACGACGACGCCCTATGGAAGTCGCTGCCGGGCTTCTTCACGCCGGATACCCCGCTCTACAGTGAGATGGGAGGCGAGATACTCAAGGGCAAGCCCGACCTTGACGCGGCCAAGAAGCTGCTCGCCGAGAGCGGCTATTCCGGCCAGCCGGTGACGTGCCTCGTCGCCCAGGACCAGCCGATCACGAAGGCGCAGGGCGACGTCACCGCCGACCTCCTGAAGAAGCTCGGCATGAATGTCGACTTCGTCGCGACCGACTGGGGGACGGTCGGTTCCCGCCGCGCGGCAAAGACGCCGCCGGGGCAGGGCGGCTGGAACATGTTCCACAGCTGGCATGCCGGCGCCGACTGCATCACGCCGGCCGCTTACACCGCCATCCGCGCCAACGGTGACAAGGCCTGGTTCGGCTGGCCCAACAGCCCGAACACCGAGAAGGAGATCACATCCTGGTTCGACGCCAAGAATCTCGAGGAAGAGAAGGCGGCGATCGGGCGGGTCAACAAGGCGGCGATCGAGGATGTCGTCTATGCGCCGACCGGCTTCTTCCTGACCTACACGGCATGGCGCAAGAACGTCTCCGGCATCACCAAGGGACCATTGCCCTTCTTCTGGGGCGTGTCGAAGTCCGCATGATCGTGCGTTGAGGCCAGATGCTCTCCTACATCCTCCGTCGCATCGTCGCGACCTTGCCAGTGATGGCGATCGTCGCGTTGTTCGTGTTCAGCTTGCTCTACATCGCGCCGGGTGATCCCGCCGTGGTGATCGCGGGCGACCAGGCAAGCCCGGAGGATGTGGAGCGCATTCGCCAGAGCCTCGGCCTCGATCGTCCCTTCCTGATCCAGTTCGGAAGCTGGGTCTGGCGCATCCTGCACGGCGATCTCGGCACCTCGATCTTCACCAATTTGCCGGTCTCGACAATGATTGGGCAGCGGGTGGGGCCGACGCTATCGCTGATGATCATCACGCTGCTGCTCACGATCGTGATCGCGGTGCCGCTCGGCGTGGTCGCGGCGTGGAAGGCCGGGAGCTTCGTCGACCGGGCCATCATGGCCTTCGCCGTGTTCGGCTTCTCGCTGCCGGTGTTCGTGGTCGGCTACGTGCTTGCCTACGTCTTCGCGCTGGAGCTCGAGTGGCTGCCCGTGCAGGGCTACACGCCGCTCACGCAAGGCTTCTGGCCGTGGCTGGAAAATCTGATCCTGCCGGCGATCGCGCTCGGCTGCGTCTACATCGCGCTGATCGCGCGGATCACCCGCGCCACCATGCTCGAGGTTTTGCAGCAGGACTATATCCGCACCGCGCGCGCGAAAGGCCTCGGACAGGGCGGCATCCTATTCGTTCACGCGCTGAAGAACGCGGCGGTGCCGATCGTCACGGTGATCGGAATCGGCATCGCGCTCCTGATCGGCGGCGCGGTCGTCACCGAAAGCGTGTTCGCGATCCCCGGCCTCGGGCGGCTCACGATCGATGCGATCCTGCGCCGCGACTATCCCGTCATCCAGGGCATCGTGCTGCTGTTCAGCTTCGTCTACGTCCTCGTCAATCTGATGATCGACGTCATCTATACGCTCGTTGACCCGAGGATCCGCTATTGATCGATACCACCGTCAATCCGCAATCGCTCCCGGCCGGCTTCGTTCTTGCGCCGCAACTGCCTGAAATCCTCCGACCGGTCACGATCCGCCGCGGCTTCATCGGGCTTTTGCGCGGCCATCCCACGGTGGCGATCGGAGGCGCACTGCTGCTGACGCTGGTTCTGATCGCGGTCTTTGCGCCGTATCTCTGGACGGTCGATCCGACGGCGCTGGCGCCCGCCAAACGCACGCGGGCGCCCTCCGCGCTTTACTGGTTCGGCACCGACGTGCTGGGCCGCGATATCTATTCGCGCGTGATGTTCGGCGCACGGGTCTCGCTCACGGTCGGACTATCAGTTGCGATCCTCGCGTCCGCGGCGGGTCTGGCGATCGGCATCGTCTCCGGCTTCATCCGCTGGGCCGACGGCATCCTGATGCGGTTCATGGACGGCTTGATGTCGATTCCGCCGATCCTCCTCGCGATCGCCCTGATGGCGCTGACGCGCGGCAGCGTCGGCAACGTCATCCTGGCCATCACCATCGCCGAGATCCCGCGCGTCTCGCGCCTCGTGCGCAGTGTGGTGCTGTCGCTGCGCGAGCAGCCCTATGTGGACGCGGCAATCGCCTGCGGTACGCGCACGCCGATGATCATCCTGCGCCATATCCTGCCCAACACGCTGGCGCCGATGCTGGTTCAGGCGACCTATATCTGCGCCAGCGCCATGATCACGGAGGCGATCCTGTCCTTCATCGGCGCCGGCACGCCGCCGACCATTCCGTCCTGGGGTAACATCATGGCCGAGGGCCGTGCACTGTGGCAGGTCAAGCCCTACATCGTGTTCTTTCCGGCGGCGTTCCTCTCCGTCACCGTGCTCGCCGTGAACCTGCTCGGCGACGGCCTTCGCGATGCGCTCGATCCGCGCATGGCCAAGAGCCTCTGATGTCGAGGGGTTGATCGCGATGGCATTGCTCGAAGTCGAGAACCTGCAGACCCACTTCCGTACGCCGGGGGGCATCAACCGCGCGGTCGACGGCGTGTCCTTTCACGTCAACGAAGGCGAGACGCTCGCCATCGTCGGCGAGTCCGGCTGCGGCAAGTCGGTGACCTCGATGTCCTTGATGCGGCTGATCCCGGAGCCGCCGGGCAGGATCGCAGGCGCGATCCGCTTCGCGGGCAGGGACCTATTGCAACTGTCCGACCGCGAGATGCGATCGATCCGCGGCAACGACATCTCGATGATTTTTCAGGAGCCGATGACGAGCCTCAATCCGGTCCTGACCGTCGGCCGCCAGATCCGCGAGACGCTGATGATCCATCAGGGCCTGGACAAGCAGGCCGCCGAGGCGCATGCGGTCGAGATGCTGACGCTGGTCGGCATTCCCGAGCCGAAGCGGCGGGTGCGCGAATATCCGCACCAGCTTTCCGGCGGCATGCGCCAGCGCGTGATGATCGCGATCGCGCTGGCCTGCAATCCAAAGCTCCTGATCGCGGATGAGCCGACCACCGCGCTCGACGTGACGATCCAGGCGCAAATCCTCAAGCTCATGCTCGATCTCAAGCGCCGGGTCGGCGCGGCGATCATCCTGATCACTCATGATCTCGGCGTCGTCGCCGAGATCGCCGAGCGCGTCATGGTCATGTATGCCGGACGCAAGGTTGAGGAGGCGCCGGTGGCGGAGCTGTTCCGTTCCCCGCGTCATCCCTATACGCAAGGCCTGCTCGGCGCAGTTCCGCGGCTCGGCTCCTCGCTGACCGGCACCGCGAGGCGCCTCGCCGAGATTCCCGGGCAGGTGCCTGATTTGCGCAAGCCCATCATCGGCTGCGTCTTCGCCGGACGCTGCGCGCTCGCGACCGATCTCTGCCGGCAATATGCGCCGGGGCTCGAAGAGAAGGGACCCAGTCACGTCGCAGCCTGCCACTACGCCGCCAAGGGGGCGGTTGCGGCATGAGCCCCGCGCTGCTCCAGGTCAATGACCTCAAGAAGCACTTCCCGGTCAAAAAGGGCCTGTTCAGCCGCAGGTCCGAATGGGTCTATGCGGTCGACGGTGTATCGTTCGAGATCGCGCGCGGCGAGACGCTGTCGCTGGTCGGTGAATCCGGCTGCGGCAAGTCGACCGTCGGCCGGGCCATTTTGCGCCTGTTCGACATCACCTCGGGCCAGGTGATCCTCGATGGCCAGCGTATTGACGATGCGGCGCCGAGCACGATGCGCCAGATGCGCCGGCGCGTGCAGGTGGTGTTCCAGGATCCGTTCTCGAGCCTCAATCCGCGCATGCGGGTGCGCGATATTGTGGCCGAACCGATCCGCAATTTCGGCCTCGCGAAGTCCGCAGCCGATCTTGAGGCGCGTGTTGTGGCGCTGATGGACACCGTGCGCCTGCCGCGCGAAGCGCTGAACCGCAGGCCGCATGAATTTTCCGGCGGCCAGCGCCAGCGCATCGGCATTGCACGGGCGCTCGCGGCCGAGCCCGAGCTGATCGTCTGCGACGAGGCGGTCTCCGCGCTCGACGTGTCGGTCAAGGCGCAGATCGTCAATCTGTTGCAGGATCTCCAGAACGAGTTCGGCCTCGCCTTGCTGTTCATCAGCCATGACCTCGCCATCGTCGAGCACATGACGCATCGCGTGGCGGTGATGTATCTGGGCAAGATCGTCGAGGTTGCGCCCCGCCGCGAAATCTTTGCCGCGCCAAAGCATCCCTATACCAAGGCGCTGCTCTCGGCGGTGCCGCTGCCCGAGCCCGGCGCCCAGCGCAATCCGATCATCCTCAGCGGCGATGTGCCAAGCCCGATCAATCCTCCGCGCGGCTGCCGTTTCCACACCCGCTGCCCGCTCGTCTTCGACCGCTGCCGGAGCGAGGAGCCGACGCTTCGCGCGGCCGGAAGCGAGCAGTGGGTGGCTTGTCATCTCGAAGATGGTGCGCTGGGCCTCAACCCTGGCGGCGCAGGAAGCCCGTGATCGTGACCTTTTCCCAGATTCCGGCTGCGGCGAAGGGATCTGCGCGGTTGAAGGCTTCGATCTCGGCGCGGCTGGGCGCCTCGATCAGGAACAGGCTGCCGATCATGGTGGTGCCGTCGTCGGAGACGAGCGGCCCCGACATCACGATCTTGACGCCGAAGCGCGAGGTGTCGCTCAGGAAGGCCTTGTGGGCGTCGTAATTGGCAAGCCGGATCGGTAGCGCGCCGGCACCGTCGAGAGCATGAATCGCGAACAGCATGATGATCTCCGTTTATGTCTCCGTTTCTTGGGACGGCCGCGAGGGCGGCCGTCCGTGCTTGTCGTGATGGTCTATTTGCTGCCGAGCTTGCTGGCGTTCTCGAATGTCGGGCAGCTCCGCTGCTCCAGCGGCACGTCGAAGGGCTGGTAATTGTCCTTGGTGATGACGGTCGGCTTCAGCACGATCTCGGCGATAACAGGCTGGTTGCGCAAGCTACGGATCGCCATCATGGTGCCGAGGCAGCCCTGCGCAAATCCGTTGTAGTCGCCGCTCGCGAGCAGCTTGCCGGATTTGATCGCGTCGATCGCCTCCTTGGTGCCGTTGATGCCGATCACCTGCGCCTTGCGGTTGGCGCCGTCGAGCGCCTCGATCGCGCCGACCGCCATGGCGTCGTTCGCCGCGAGCACGCCATCGATCTGGGAGTTCGACTGCATTAGGTTTTCCATGACCTGAAGCGCCTGGAGCCGCTGGTAGTTGCCGGGCTGCGACGCCAGCAGTTTTGCGCCGGCGTTCTCCTTCAGCGCGTCGTTGAAGCCTCTGACACGATCGACATTGGTTAGGGAGCCCTTGACGCCCTCGATGATGACGATGTTGCCTTTGCCGCCGAGAGTCTTCAGGAGATGGCGCGCGGTATCGAGCCCCAGGCTGTAATCGTCGGCGCCAACGAAGGAGAGGAACTTGCCGCCGGCCGAGCGGTCGGTGATGTTGACGACGGGGATTTTTGCTTCGTTGATCTTTTCGACCCCAGGAACCATCGCCTTGTAGTCGACCGGGGTGAAGACGATCGCGCTTGGCTTCTTCACCACGACGTCTTCGATCTGGCTGAGCTGCTCGGGGATCGAATCCGGCTTGGTCGGGATATACTGAAGCGTCTTGGCGTTCAGCGTCCTCGCCATGTTGTCGGCGCCGACCCGCACCGTCTGGAAGAACGGATTGGTCTGGTTCTTGGTGAAGACGGCGATGGTCTCGCCGTCGGCGCGCGCCTGCGTGGTGAACGCGGCCGCCATCAGCAGCGGCAGCGCCAGATAGCCCAGTTTCTGTTTCATGTTGCCTCCATCCCTCGTTTTGCTTGTTGGAACTCTAGAAACTCATTGCGCGCGGCGGCGGGTCTTCATGTCGAGCCAGACCGCGAGAATGACGATGATGCCGGTGACGAGCGGCTGCCAGTTGGCGCTGACCGACAACAGGTTCATGCCGTTCAGTACCAGGGTCAGGATCAGGGCGCCGATGAAGGTGCCGAACACGGTGCCGACCCCGCCGAACAGCGAGGTGCCGCCGATCAGCACAGCCGCGATCGCGGGCAGCGTCAGGCTCTCGCCGATGTCGGCCTCGGCCGAATTGAGCCGCGACAGGAAGATGATCGAGGCGAGCCCGGCCATGGTGCCGGAGACGACATAGACCAGCAGCAGACGGCGTGCGACCGGAATGCCGGAGAGACGCGCGGCGACCGGATTGGCGCCGATCGCATAGATCTCCTGGCCCCAGACAGTTCGCTGCGCAAATGCCGTTCCGATCCCGAGGAACACCAGCAGCAGATAGACCGGGATCGGCAGACCGAACAGATAACCGCTGCCGATCTGGCGGAAGCCTGCGGGGAAGCCATGAAGGGTCTCGCCCGCCATGTACCAATAGGTGAGGCCGTTAAGGACCCAGAGCATGCCATAGGTGGCGATGAAGGAAGGGATCCGCAGCGCGGTGACCATCACGCCATTGAGGAGCCCGACGATGCCGCCGCAGGCAAGTCCGACCAGGATGCCGAGCGCCGGCGAGCCGGTCTTGTGGATCACGGTTCCGGCAATGCAGGCGGATAGTGCGACATTGGCGCCGACGGAGAGATCGAGGCCGGCGGTCAGCACCACCAGCGTCAGCCCGGAGGCGATGAAGAAGGTCAGGCTTGCCTGCCTGAGCACATTGAGGATGTTGCCGAGGCTCAGGAAGGAATCGCTGAGCACTGCAAGCACGGCGCAGATCAGCAGTGCTGCGAGCAGCCGGTAGAAGACCTGGAGTGCGTCCTGCGACAGGAACGAGCGAGGCGGCGCGATGGCGTCTTTGGTGATGTCGGTCATGCGCGGCTCCGGAGACCGTCGAGGAAGAGAGCAACGATGACGAGGACGCCGACGCTTGCGACCTGCACCGAGGACGGCAGAGAGATCAGGTTCAGCCCGTTGCGCAACACGCCGACCGCGATCACGCCGAGCACCGTTCCGAGCAGCCAGCCATTGCCGCGCTCGAAGGAGGTGCCGCCGACCGCAACGGCGGCGATGGCGTCGAATTCGAGACCGAGCCCCGCGGTCGGATGACCTGAATTCATCCGTGCGGTCATCAAGAGGCCCGCGATGCCGGCCATGGCGCCGCCGATCGCGTAGACCGCGATTAGAAGGCGGTTCGGCGAGAGGCCGGCATAGCGCAGCGCCTCGCGATTTCCCCCGAGCGCGAAGATGTAGGTGCCGAAGCGGGTATGATAGAGCAGGCCGTGAAAGGCTGCATAGGTCACCAGCGCCATCACGATCGGCACTGGGACGCCCAGAAGCGTCGCCGAATAGATGTCGCGCACGCTGTGGGGGATGCCGACCACACTCTGCCCGTCGCTGACGATCAGCGACAGGCCCTGGGCCATGCCCAGCGTGCCGAGGGTCGCGACGAACGGCGGAATTCCGACCATGGCGACAAGCCAGCCGTTGAGAATGCCGAAGGCCGCGCCGACCAGCAGCCCGGCGCCGAGGCCCAGCAGCATCGATTGGGTCGCGAGCGACACGATGGCGACGCAGAGCGAGGTGAGCGTCAGCACCGCGCCCATCGACAGGTCCAGCCCTTCGGTCATGATGATCAAGGTCATCGGCAGTGCCAGCATGGTCAGGATGGTCGACTGCACCAGCACGTTGGAGAGGTTGGCGACCGACAGGAAGCCGGGCGCGATCGCGCTGAACAGCGCGATCAGCAGCACCAGCACGATGGCAACGCCGGGAATCCGTTGCAGCGGATTGGGTTGTACGACGACCGCGGCTTCACGCATGATGCATCCCCAGTCGCACGATGTTCTCCTCGGTCAGTTCGCTGCGGGTCAGGTGCCCGGCGATGCGGCCTTCGCGCATCACATAAGCGCGGTCGCAGACATGGCAGATCTCGATCTGTTCGGACGAGATCATTAAGGCCGCCGCGCCTTCAGCCACCAGGCGGTCGATCAGGGCAAAGATTTCCGACTTGGCGCCGATGTCGATGCCCCGCGTCGGCTCGTCGAAGATGAAGAGCTTTGAGCCCGCAGCCAGCCACTTGCCGATCACGACCTTCTGCTGGTTGCCGCCGGAGAGAAGGCCGACGGTCTGGCGCGCGCTCGGGGTTGCAATGCGCAACTGCCGGATCAGGCCCTCGGAGGTGCGCTGCGCGCTGCGCTGGTCGAACAGGCCGCTCGGAAACAGCTTTCGCAGCGCCGACACCACCAGATTGTCGCTCACCGACCGCAGCAGCGCGAGGCCCTCGCTCTTGCGGCTCTCCGGGATCAGCGCGATGCCGCGGCGGGCGGCAAGGTCAGGCTCGCCGGAGATGGCCTTGCCGTCGAAAATGATCTCGCCTGATGTCACGGCATCGGCGCCGAAGATCGCGCGCGCGACCTCGCTGCGGCCGGAACCGACGAGGCCGCACAGGCCAACGATCTCGCCTCGGCGCACCTCGATGTTGATATCGGAGATGCCGGTCGACGCGGTCAGGCCCTTGACCTCGAGCAGCAGCTCGCCGGGCTTGTCGGCAAAATTGCGCGGATAGGTCATGTCGACGTTGCGGCCCACCATCATGCGGACGAGCTGGTCCGGTGTGACCTCGGCGGGGCGAACGCCGTCGATGCGGCGGCCGTCGCGCAGCACGGTGATGCGGTCGCCGAGCGCGAACACTTCGGCCATACGGTGCGAGATGTAGACGATGGACACGCCGTCGGCCTTCAGCCGCGCGATCAACGCGAACAGCAGCTCGGTCTCGCGATCGGACAACGCCGCCGTCGGCTCGTCCATGACCAGGATGCGTGCCTTCTGGCTGATCGCCTTCGCGATCTCGACCATCTGCTGCTGCGCCACCCCTAACTTGTCGACGGCGGTGGAGGGATCGATGTCGAAGCCGATGGTGCCGAGCACGCGCCTGGCATTGGCCAGGACCTTGCGGCGGTCGATGGTGCCGGGGATGCGGCCCTTCGGCTCGCGGCCGAGGAAGATGTTCTGGGCGATATCGAGATGGGGAACGAGCGAGAATTCCTGGAAGATCACGGCAATGCCGAGCTTCCGCGCATCCGCGGTCGAGTCGATCGCGACCTTGTCGCCCCTGTGGTAGAACTCACCGGCATCGGCGCGATAGGCACCGCACAGCACCTTCATCAGGCTCGACTTGCCGGCGCCGTTCTCGCCGAGCAGCATGTGGACTTCGCCGGGGAAGACGGCAAAGGACACGTCATCCAGCGCCTTGACGCCGGGAAATTCCTTGCTGATGCCGCGCAGCTCGAGCAGCGGGACAGGCGGGGAGGGTTCAATAGCCAACATCGCGGTGCTCATGCGCGCGCTCCGCCTGCAAAGATCTTCCCGGGGTTCATCAGTCCATCAGGATCGAGCGCTTGCTTGATCGACCGCATCACGTCGACGGACTCGCCGAGCTCGTCGATGAGATAGTCGATCTTGCCGAGCCCGATACCGTGCTCGCCGGTGCAGGTGCCGTCCATGGCAATGGCGCGGGCAACCATGCGGGCCTGGAGCGCATTGGCGCCTGCGATCTCCTCTGGTTTCGCGGGATCAATCAGGATCAACATGTGGAAATTGCCGTCGCCGACATGGCCGACGATCGGCGCCGTAAAACCGTGCTCGTCCGCGTCGCGCCGGGTCTCGGTCAGGCATTCCGCCAGCCGCGAGATGGGTACGCAGACATCGGTGATCACGGCGCGCGCGCCGGGCCGCAGGCCCAGGCCTGCGTAGAGCGTGTTGTCGCGGGCATGCCAGAGCCGGCTGCGGTCTTCAAGCGCTTTCGCCCAGGCAAAGCCGTGGCCGCCATGGTCGGCGGCGATGGCCTGCGCGGCTTCGGCCTGCTCGGCGACGGAGCTCCCGGAGCCATGAAATTCGAAGAACAGGGTGGGGGCTTCGCGATAGCCGAGCTTGGCGTAAGCGTTGATGCCGCGCATCATGACGTCGTCGAGCAGTTCGATGCGCGCGACCGGGATCGCGGACTGGATCACGGAGATCGCGGTGTCAACGGCGTCGTGCAGGGTGTCGAAGCTGCAGACCGCGGCCGAGATCGCCTGCGGAACCGGGTGCACCTTCAACGTGATCTCGGTGATGATTCCGAGCGTGCCTTCGGCACCGACGAACATGCGCGTCAGGTCATAACCGGCGGCCGACTTGCGCGCGCGCCTGGCAGTGCGGATCACGCGGCCGTCGGCCAGCACCACTTCGAGCGCCATGACATTGTCCTTCATGGTGCCGTAGCGCACCGCCATGGTGCCGGACGCGCGCGTGGACGTCATGCCGCCGATCGAGGCGTCCGCACCGGGATCGATCGGGAAGAACAGGCCTGTGGCCCGCAGCTCGGCGTTGAGCTGCTTTCGCGTGATGCCGGGCTGCACGACGACATCCATGTCGCTGTCGTGCAGCGTCAGCAGCTTGTTCATGCGCGCGAAGTCGAAACAGACGCCGCCGGCGACGGATGCAGCATTGCCTTCAAGTGAGGTGCCGGCGCCGAACGGGACGATCGGCATGCCTGAGCCGGCGCACAGTTTGACGATATCGGCCACTTCTTGCGTCGTCTCGGGAAAGACGACGATGTCGGGCGGCAGGTTGCGATAATGCGATTCGCTCTGTCCGTGCTGATCGAGCACGCCGCGCGCAACGCTTGCGCGCGGACCGATCATGCCTCTGAGGCGATCGGCCAAAGCTGCCGTGCTGACGCCCGGTCCCATCCTTGCTCCCTGTCTGCTCCGATGACGGACTCTTGCCGGTCCGTTGCGCTCTCCGTTCGGCTTAGGCGGCTTGCGCGTTGGTCGCAACCTGCTTCAAGCCGAAATCATAGTTGAGGAGAAAATAGTCGCTGTCCACCATGCGACCATCCGGCGCACGGCCCGCATCCGTGGTGGTGTTCTCGTCAAAGTTGCGCATGGGTGCCTCCGTTGATCAAACTTTCGGCTCCCCGAGGCCGGACAGCCGTTCGAGATGTTTGACGGTCGCGATGAAGTCGGTATCGCCCTCGCCCTGCGCGATCAGCGATCCATAGGTCTCGCGCACCTGTGCTGCGAGCTGAAGCGGCACGCCGGCGGCGTGGCCGGCGCCGAGGATCAAATCGAGATCCTTCGCCATCTGCTTGCAGGAGAAGGTGGACCCGAAATCACGGTTGCGCAGCGGCGCGGTCTTGTACTTCACCATGGGGGAAGCGATCGCGCTGTCGTCGAGCACCTTCAAAATATCCTGCCACGCGATGCCGCCCTTGCGCGCCAGAGCCAGGCTCTCGGCCATCATCGCCGCCGACACCGCGATCATCAGATTGACCGAGAGCTTGGCGTACCGCGCTTCCTCGGCCGGTCCAAGATAGGTCTGCGCTCGGGTGATCGTCGCAAGCAGCGGCTTTGCGGTTTCGAAGGCGTCTTTCGGTCCCGAGACGAAGCAGGTCAAAGCGCCCGTGTGAACGATGCTGGCATTGCCCGAGACCGGCGAACGGAGATAGGCAATGCCGCGCGCCTGCGCGGCGGCGTCGACTGCAGCGGAGGCCTCGACGCTCACGGTGCTGGTCTCGATCAAAACGGCTCCGGGTGCCATCGCGCCGATGAGGCCGGTGGGGCCGAGCAACGCGCCGCGCAAGGCGGCGTCATCGGGCAGGGATGTGATGATGGCGGCCTTGCCGCTTACGGCCTCGGCCGGCGAAACGGCAATCGAAATGCCTTGCGCACGCGCCTCGTTGATTCGCGCGACGCTCTGATCGAATGCGGTCACGGCGAAGCCGGCCCTGGCGACGAGCGCCGACATCGGCAGGCCCATTTTGCCAATCCCGATGAAAGCGACATTCTCTAGAGTGTCTGTCATTGCTCTTGTCCCTGGGACGCTCAGGCAGCGCGTCCCTGTCTTTCGATATCCTGCACCAGCCGCCGGCCGGATTGCGCCAGCAGCTCTTTCTTTGTGTCCAGCGCCTCGACCAGCAGCCGACCGTTCCGCTTCTTCCAGGCGCCGCCGATCATGACGGCCTCGATATTGGCGAGGCTCGTCTGCATCACGACGGTTGCGACGGGATCGTGCACAGGAAAGAGGTTGAGATCGGATGCGTTGATGATGACGAGGTCAGCGAGCTTGCCCGGCGTCAACGACCCGATCTGGTTCTCGCGGCCAAGCATGCGCGCACCCTCGATCGTGATCCAGCGCAACGCTTCACGGACGGGAATGGTGGTCGTCGTCGGAATGGTGCCGCTTTCCTTGCGCGCCTCCGCATTGTCGAGCGACCGCTGCATCGACAATGCAACGCGCGCGGCAGAGAAGAGATCGCCGGCCAGCACGGATTCGAGATCGATGCCGATGGTCGGGCGCACGCCGCGTTTGAGCAGCCGTCCGGTGATCGGGAAGCCGTGGCCCTGGATCATCTCGTTCTCCGGCGTCACCGAGAAGGATACGCCGAGATCGATCATCCGGTCGAGCAGACCGTCAGGCAGGTCGTTGCCGTGGACGATGTTGATGCCGGCGCCGACGAGGCCCGCCTCGATCAGCTTCTCCCAGCCACCCGGCGTCTTGGCCGGACCGCCGCCCTGATGCATGGATGCGATCAGCTTGAGCTCCCGCGCGAGGCGGAAATCATGCATGGCGACATCGAGCGTCGAGTAGTGCGGGCCGAGGATGGCGAGCCCCAGCGTGACGAGCCCGTTGCGGTCGGCGAGGGGGCCTGCGAGCAGCCGTTTGACCTCGCCGTGCGGGTGCGGCACTTCCGAGAAGTGCGGCTCGCCCGGTTTGGGCTCGGGCTTTGGCGAGCCGTGGAAGAAGGCGGCGCGAATGCCGCTTTCGATCAGGCCGCGTACGGCGGCATCGGTGTGATCAGGCGTCGGATTGTTGTGGCACCAGTCGACCAGAGTGGTCGTGCCGCAATTGATCTGGTTCAGCGCGCCGAGAAGCGTGGCGATGTAAATGTCCTCGGGCCGAAACACGGTTGCAAGGCCGGCGTGCATGCGGCGGAAATATTCCAGCAGCGTCCAGTTCGCGGCGTAGCCGCGCAGGGCGGTCTGCCAGGTGTGCATATGCGCGTTGATCAGGCCGGGGATGACGATGCGCCCCGTGCCGTCGACGAACTCGGTCTCAGTCGCGCCGCTGCCGAGGTCGATCGACGCGCGCACGTCACTGATACGGTTTCCCTCGACCAGCACATCGCCGGTGCGAAAGTCGCCGATAGCGCCATCCATGCTGATGATCATCGCGGATTTGATCAACGTGCGCCGCATCGCTTCAAGCCGCCGCTTTGATGGCGACCGGCGGCTCGCCGGCCCAGGCCCGCGCGATGAGGTCGCGGATGGCGCCCCGCTCGAGCGGCCGCGGATTCCAGTAGGCGTTGGTAACCGCGAGATCGGCCGCCTTGTCGATGCCGCTTTCGGGCATGCCGATGTCGCGCAATGCCAGCTTCGCACCAAGCCGCTTCGCGAGATCGAAAAGTCCCTGCGATGCATCGGCAGCGCCGATCGCGCGTGAGATCCGCGCCATCGCCTCGGGCACCGCCGGCGCGTTGTAGGCCAGCGCATGTGGCAGCACGATGGTGTGGGTTTCGGCATGCGGCAGATCGAACGTGCCGCCGAGCGTGTGGCAGAGCTTGTGATGCAGGGCCATGCCGACGGTGCCGAGGCAGACGCCACACAGCCAGGCACCATAGAGCGCTTCGGTGCCGGCCTCGCGATCGTCGCTTTTCGTTGCGATGGCGGGCAGGGCGCGTGCCAGCGCGCGGATGCCTTCTTCCGCCATCAGCGATGTGATGGGATTGGTGTCGCGCGCGTAAAGCGCTTCGACCGCATGCGCGATCGCGTTGATGCCGGAGGTCGCGGTCAGGCTCGCCGGGAGCGTCAAGGTGAGGTCGACATCGTAGATCACGGTCTCCGGCAGCACGGCAGGATCGCGTACCGTGGTCTTCAGGCCGTTCTCGGTCTGGCCGACGATCGGTGTCATCTCCGAGCCGGCATAGGTGGTGGGAATGCAGAGCTGGTTGACGCCGGTGCGCAAGGCCAGTGCCTTGCCAAGCCCGGTGGTCGAGCCGCCGCCGAGCGAGACGACGCAGTCGGCCTCGCACGCCTTCATCGCCGCGAGCGCCCGCTCGGTGACCTCGACCGGCGTATGCATGGTCGCGCCGGGAAAGATTCCGGCATAGAGCGGGCCGAGCGCGGCCCCCAGGCTCTTGCCCTGCGCCTCCTGCTGCGGCGTCGTCAGCACCAGCGCGCGCTTGCCGCCGAGCCGCTCCACCTCGGCCTTGGCTTCAGCCAGCGTTCCGCTGCCGAACACGACGCGGCAGGGCAGGTTTTCGAAAGTGAACGTACCGATCATGCGCCGGTCTCTTTGACGGGATAATCGACCTGGAAGCGCCCGATCCGCAAGTCGCCCAGCGCCTCGCGCACGCGCAGATGTTCCGGGTGGGTGGCATAGGTGGCGAGCGCTGCCTGGTCGGCAAATTCGGAGAACAGCACCACGTCGCAGGCGTAGTCGACATCGCTGACGTCGAGCCCGACTTCGATATGCGTGAGGCCGTCGATCTGGCCACGCAGGCCCTCGAACAAGGTTTTGACCTTGAGTCGGGCCGCGGAGCGCTCCGCGGGCGTCTCCCCGCGCAGCCGCCACATCACGATGTGCCTGATCGGGCCCGACATTTCCCTGTTTCCTCGCCTGCCATCTTGCTTGTGTTCTGGCCATTTTGACTTGCGGGATACGGAAATAAAGGCCAATGATCGTAAGTCTCTTTTCCTGTTTGCGAAAGAATGGACCGCCTGCTCCAGCTGGAAGTGTTTTCCAAGACGGCCGAGCTCGGCAGCCTGTCAAAAGCCGCCGAGGCCTTGCGCATGTCGAATGCGGCGGCGAGCCGCCACCTCAGCGCGCTCGAGGAGCGCCTTGCGGTCAGGCTGATCGAGCGCAACACACGCCGGCTGTGGTTGACGGAGGCGGGGCAGGAACTGCTGGAGCGCTCCAGCCGGGTCTTGAGCGAACTGGCGGAAGCCGAGGACATCGTCAGCGATCGCGCCATGTCGCCGCAGGGCACGCTGCGGGTCACGAGCTCGCTGTCCTTTGCGGTGATCTATCTGGCGCCGATGCTGCCGGCTTTCCGCGCGCGCTATCCGAAGCTCAACATGCAGATCACGACCGCCAACCGGTATCCCGATTTCATCGAGACCGGCATCGACGTGGCGATCCGGACCCGCGAGCAGGAGCCGGATTCGAACATCATCGTCCGTCGCATCGGCCAGATGCGGCGCGTGCTCGCGGCCGCGCCCGCCTATCTCGCAAATGCCGGCGAGCCGGAGCAGCCCGCCGATCTCGCGCGCCACAACATGCTGGTCTACAATCTCGCGAACGATCCCTATTCGCTGCGCCTGCGCAAAGGCCACGGCGCGCAGACCATCCGCATCACGCCGACGCTCGACAGCAATGACGGCCAGGTCATCCGTGGCGCGGCGCTGGCGGGGCTCGGCATCCTCATCCAGCCGCTCTACATCGTTCAAAGCGACATCGCGGCGGGCCGTCTCGTCCCGGTCCTGGTGGATTGGGAGCTGCCACTGCTCACCATGAACATCGCATACCAGAACCGTGCCGGGTTGCCGGCCAAGATCAGGGCCTTCTCCGACTTCCTCGTTACCCACATCCGCGAGAATTCAGAGCCGGGAATCTGGATGGACCCGACCAAGTAGGTGACAGACGCTCTGGAATTCCAGCAGCCATGAGCAAGCAGGGGATGGGCGAACTGGTCGATCAATGCGCCGAGCTTGGACTGGTTCGCGGAGGCAAAGCGACCGATGAAAATCCGCTTGCGAAGGCGCGGATCTTGGGTTGAACACGCGATCCGTCGATCACCTCGAGCCGGCCGCAGCGGTTCAATGTGTGCAGCTTCCTGCCCGGCCATGCCGGTCCGGGTCCAAGGGAGTGGCGCACGACCTGCTTGAACATCGTCGGAGACAGTTCGACCACTTCTGTCAGGCCGAGCGCCGCGCCATATCCGTTGGCGCAATCCTGCACCGGCCGCCACAATTTGCCATCGATGGTGACGAAATTTCCCGCTGGTCGCGCGCTTGCGCGATCGATCAGGACCGGGTTGCTGGCATGGGGCAACCAGGGACCGAGCAGGTGCTCGGCGTAATAGATCGCCAGCGAATCCGAATAGCCGCCGGTTCCGTCGCGCCAGGCCCCGAACAGATAGTTCAGACCGTTGTGCTGCGTGATCGTCACATCGGCCAGTTCGAGACCTGAGAGCAGCGTCGCGTGTCGCTCCCATTTGTCCGGAAACCGAACGCATTTGTAGATGGCAACGTCCCCGTGGAGCGAGCTCTCCGGGATCATCCACAACTCGCCATTGTCCTCGATCAGGAACGGATAGGACAGGTGCCAAGGCTCCTCCAGCACGGGCACGGCGCCGCCGACCGGGCCGGCGTCGCCGAACTCGACCGCCGAAATGATGCCTTTTCCAACCCGGTGATCGAGATCTTCTAAGAAGACGAATGCTCGTCCCTGCCATTTGATCGGGAAGGGATCGGCGTAGAAATGGTTTCCGGGATCTGCAAGGACGTTCCAGCCGGGCCCGGAGAGATCTCCGGTCTGCCAGACGCCAGCGCCATCATTGAAGCGCCATCCGACGTGCCAATGCGGGGCATAGCAGCAGAGGCGGTAGATCTCCTTGGCGATCGACACCGCGAGGCCGCGCGCGACGTACGCCGCCGGCGGCCGGCCATTGCCGGCTCGGGCCGGGCGTGTCAGTTGCGGCACGATGCGCGGCCGTCCCGACAGGATTGCCGCCACCATGGTCAGGGTTCGCGCCATGAGTGTTTCGAGCGCCCCGCTCAAACCGGCCGCGACTTCTCCGGAGGGATGGCCGCGGTCGAGGACCGTACCGTCAACCTCGTTGGCGATGTCGATGACCGGCAGGTCGCCTGCGAGAATAGCCGCCAGCGCCGCGTTTTCGCCTGCCGTTCCATTGAACAACGGGCGGAGATACAGCCGGGCCGAACAGTTCGGATCGCGCGCGGCACTTGTGAAATCGACGATCACGTCGGCCGCGCCCGTGCGAGGTTGCGTCCGTTCCGGATCGATTTTCAGCCTGTCGGCGCCGCTGTGCTTACCCTTGTGCAGCACCACGCGCTCAAGTTCGAACAGCGCGTTGAGCCCTGCGGGCCGTGGCTCCGCCGTTGCGGTCCACGCGATTTGAACCGGAACGTCCCGGCCGTCGATCGACAGCGTCTGGCGGTGCATCCACCGCCGCGCATATTCACGTTCGCAGCGAAACTCGATGATCATGTCCAGCCAATCTAGTCCAGCGCGGGGTCAGATGACCTGGTTGAGAATTTGAACGTACCCCTCCACCATCGCATCTACCGAATAGCGCAACCTCAGGCCTTTGGCGTTCCGTTGCAGTTCGTCGCTCAGCGCTTGGTCGGTCAGAAGTCTCGAGACGGCAGCCGACAGCTTCGCTTGATCTGAAGCATCGACAAAGAGTGCAGTGGGCTTTCCTTCGAAGGACAGCACCTCCCGCAGCACGGGAAGATCCGTGACGACGGAGGGAACGCCGGCGTTGGCGGCTTCGACGGCGGCGAGGCCAAAGGTTTCGGCCTGCGTCGGAAAGACGAACACGTCGAGACAGGCGAGAAAGTCCGCGATCTGGCGCGGGGCGATTTCACCGAGCAGATGCACTCTGTCCGACACCTTCAGGTCGTCCGCCAGCTGCCTCAGCCGCGCCTCGTCGGCGCCCTGGCCGGCGAGTGCAAGGTGCCATGACGGTTCATCCGTCAGGAGGCGTATCGCCGCATCGAGCCGCTTGTGCGGGTGCAGCCTCGCCGCGCAGCCGAGCAGGACGCGGTCCGGCGGAAGGTTGAATTTCTGTCGTGCGGCGCTTTTCGGCAAGATCAATGCCTTGTCTTCGAAGCCGTGCGGGACGTGCACCACGCGCGATCGATAGGCCTGGGGGTAGCGCGAATACTCGCGCTCCATGTCCTGCGAGTTAAGCGTGATGCGATCGAAGAAGCCGAGGCTGCCCATGATGATGTCGGCCGTGCGAACCGGTCGGCTCATCGACAGCGCGGATGAAACCTGATTGGCGACGACAGGTGCGCGGCTGACGAGGCGCGATACGCCCGCGCCGATGACGTTGCCGAAATGCTGGAACGTCAGGACCGCGTCGGGCCTGATAGCCCTGATATGGCCGCCGAGCGTCCACAGCATCCGCAGCAGCGCCAGCGGATCGCCCGGGCGGCTCGACGCGCAGTAAAACGTCTCGGGAGGCTCTTCGAAAGAATCCGATTTGCGGAAGAAGAACAGGTTGGAGACGCGGTGGCCGCGCGCGATCAGGCCGGCGCCCAGCAGCCTGGATATCTCCTGTGCACCCGCATTCTCGGCCTGGGTCTGTACGAGAAGCACGTGCAGCTTTCGTCCGCCGCCGTTTGGGCGCGCGAGTGCTGTCGCGATCGTCTCGTTCAATTCCTTGTTCGGCTGATAATGGAGCACGGATCCCGACCGCTAAAGAAACGAAATCTTCACCTTCTTGACGCCGTACCTATCATGCGAGCATCGCGCGGACACCGACTAGCCAAAAACGGAGTTAATGCGGCGCTTGCGGATCGGCATCGTTCGTGCGGGAATTCTGCTGGTTCCCGATGATGCGCAGCGAGCGCGTTAACCAATTGGCCGTGCGCGAGAGCAGGCGAGTGACCGCGAATTAAACAAGCACTGCTGACGCCTAGTCGCCGGAGTCGGCGCCACGGACCGCGTAGGTTCCGCGTTTGAAAGCGGAGAAGCGCAACAGCACGAGAACCGATGGATCGACGCCGGTTCGCCGCCGACACAGGATATTGAGGGCGATGGTTGCAAGCGCAAGCGACACGGTAGCCGAAATCGCTGCGCCAAGCACGCCGAGCCAGGGAATCAAAACAAGGAAACCGATGAGCCGCAGCGCGACGTTCGCGGCAACGACGGGGACATAGATGCGTTCATGGCCGGTCAGTTGCAGGATCGCCGCGGATGGACCGCCTGCGGCCTGGATGGCCGTTCCGATCGCCAGAACGATCAGGACCGTGTGCTGCGCGGCGAAATGAGGTCCGAACAGGTTGAGAAGATAGGGGCCGCCAATCCAGATCAGCGCGAGCCCGGCGACCACGCAAAGCGCGGTCACTTCCGCCATGAGTTGCAATGTCCGCTCGAATTCCTGGTGGTTCTTGCTGAAGTACAGCGAAGGAAGCCGGCGCGCTGCGAAAGAGTACAGCGCGGCGGACAGCATGGCGAAGATGTTGGCGAGGCGCGAAGCGGCAAAGTAGATTCCGGCGGTCGCCGGATCCAGCATCCAGTAAACCAGAATGACGTCGAAATACTGGTTCGCGGCCTCGAGGATGGACGCGAGCCAGAAATGAAGCGCGCTCGATCGCCAGCGCGACGTTTCGGAGCGCGCTGCCGTAGCGCGCAAATCCGGCAGAGCCCGCGCAATCGCAATGATCTGCGCGACCATTCCCACCGACATGGCAATTGTCATTACGGCGATCAACTCGGCGGGGTCGATCTGCCGATGACCGAACAACATGACGAGCAGAAACAGGACGACGATGACGCGCCAGAAGAGTTCGCGGTTTCCCTCGCCCATGAGAATGCTGACCAGCGAGCGTGCGATCTGGCTGCCGAGCATCAATCCGGCATTCACGGCCGTGTAGGCCGAGACCGCGAGGATCAGCAACCACCAATCGCCCCTGAAATGAGCGACCAACGCGACTGCGGCGATCGCGATCAGCATCGCGACGAAGCTGATCTTGAAGCTCGAGAGGAGGACACCTTTGGTGAGGTCCGGCCTTTCTCCGATCTGATACTCGTTCAGGAATCGCACCAGCAGCGACTCCTGGCCGACCAGTCCCACGACCGCTGCGATCTGGGCAACCGAAAGCCAGGTCGCGAAGATACCGAATCCATCGGGCGACATCGTCCGTGCCGCCAGCGAGAACAATGCAAACGCGAGCGCGCCGCTGCCAACCTTGAGGAGGATGGTCCCGACAACGCCGCGCGTCACGTCACGCTGCAGGAATTGAACAATGGAATCGATCATCGAAGATACGGAGTGTCCCCCGAAGATACCCCTTGCGATAGCGGCCCGAGCCTAGCATGCCAGGACATCGCGTGTGTTAATATGCACCCTTCGGATTCTGTCGTCCGTAGCTGGAGCGGGCTGTGCGCCGCTGCGTCACCCTGAAACAGCTGCGTCCCTGATGTCCCAGATAGAGCAAAGACCGGCTCGGTTGAAAAGCGGCGCGATGCCGCGCTGGCGCACGATGAGAAACGAAGCCAGCCAGTCTGCGGCTGTTCGAGCATTGAAATGGCCCCTCAGGAATGGATTCGAACCAGTTATCTGACGACAGAGCGGTATTTGGAGATCGTTCTCAGCAAGGCACGTGCCGCGACGGCGCCGGCCGGATCAACGCTCCCAGCCATTAACCTCAATCTGCGGAAATGATCGCGTTTGGCCCTGCGATCCGACATCAGGCGAGAGAATTGCACATGGAACCACCGTTACCCGTGGGAGCCCAAAAGCCATGACGACGGATAGAACCGTGACCGCTCCGATCGATCCCGCCGGGACTGCGACCATCGTCGCAGACATCGCGATCGTCGGCGGCGGCCTTGCGGGATCGCTCGCCGCTTCCGTTCTTGCGCGGGCGGGGCATCGCGTTGCTCTCGTCGACAAGCGCGCGGTTCATCCTGACGAATTCCGGGTCGAGAAGATCGGAGGTCAGCAGCTGGGGATGTTCCGCAAGCTGGGCTTCCTCCATGCGCTCGAGAACGTCGCTTGCCGATATGATCAGGTGCTCAATATCAGGGAAGGCAAGGTGGTCGATGTCAGCGTCGGCCAGGCTTACGGACTTCCCTATGCCGATCTCGTTGCAATGGCGCGCAGCCAGCTGCCTGATCCTTCCAGTCTTATCGTCGACGAAGTCACCGCAGTCAAATGCAACGACGATATCCAGCATGTCGAGCTCGCCTCGGGACGGCGCCTGGATGCGCGCCTCGTCGTTCTGGCCACGGGCATGGCGGGGGTTCTCGGCTACAAGCTCGGTATCAGGCGGCGCGTGCTGGCCGAGCGTCATTCGGTTTCGTTCGGCTTCACGATCGCCCGCCGGGATGGCGCGCGGTTCGATTTCGAGGCGCTGACCTGCTACGGCGAGCGCACGGCGGACGGCATCGATTATCTCAGTTTGTTTCCGGTGCCTGCCGGTATGCGGGCGAACCTCTTCATGTTCCGCGACCCGACCGATCCGATCATGCGCGAGCTGCGCCGCGAAGCGGGAGCGACGATTTTGCGCCTGCTGCCGGGATTGCGGCCTTACCTCGGCGATTTCCACGTGACCGACCGGGTTCAGAATTGGGTGATGGATCTGACCGTCGTGGAGGGACACCTGCAACCCGGTGTCGTGCTCATCGGTGATGCGTTCCAGACCAATTGTCCTGCCGCCGGCACGGGCGTCGCTCGGCTGCTGATGGATGTCGATCGTCTTTGCACCGAACATGCGCCGCGTTGGCTGACAACAGCGGGCATGGGCACGGAGAAGATAGCGCAGTTCTATTCCGATCCCGACAAGGTCGCGGCAGACCAGCGGTCGTTGAACATGGCGCGCTTCCGCCAGGCCCTGACGTCCCGCAACGATATCGGATGGGATGTGCGGCGCCGGCTGCACTTCCTGAGGCGCAGTCTCACGCATCGTGTCGATCAGATGCACCCGGGCTGGCTCGGACGCGTTCGCGGTGCGCTCCGTGCCTGAGTTCTGCGCCACTCGCTTGCGCTTCGGTTAGCGCGTGGGCGTTGGGGTGCGGGCCGGCAGGAGCCTGAAATCCGACAGCCGCTTGGCCGCCAGTTTAAGCCAGGGAGCCTGTTTCAGTGCGAACAAGCTGACGGCGCCGGCGGTACTGCCGGTCTGCGTGACCATCCACATCGGCGAGGGCTGCCCGCCGAACAGTTTCTTGTATGGCTCATCGCCAATGGTGAAGTCGAGCATCCGATCGCCGCGCTCGATGCAATCCCTGGCGACCTGCTCGAACATCAGCGAACCCAAGGACTGGCTCTTGTATCCGGCAATGTCGAAGGCGCTCATGATGACGAGGAATTTGCCGCGATGGCACAGTCCGAGCACGGCGGCGATCACGCCGCCGTCTATCTTCATGGCATAGAGTCGGACAAACGAGCCGAGACCGCGGCCGGCCACGTCGGAATAGAAGTCGTAATATTCGGGGCGCTGGAGTAGATCTCCATCGCCCTGGGCCTGAAACCGCGGGCCGCGAAATTGCTTCATCGCTTCCATCGCCTCAAAGATGGAGGCGCTGTCGTTGCAGCATGAAAAGTCCAATGCTCCCTTCTTCTGGAGCTGGCGATGTTTCTTTGCGAGCTCCTTCTGATAGGAGCGATCCAGCGCGCTGGCGCGCCATTGCTCGAACGGGGCGACGAGAACGGTCGCGTAGGCGTTCGTATCCATCGATACCCGGCGTGGCGCGCCCAGGAGGCTTTCGATCGGAAGCCGTGCGTCGGGCAGCTTGGTCATGCGGAGCAGATCGAACGGGCGGACGAGGCGCCTGATCTCTGCGCAGGCACCTTCGTCCTCCAGCAGGCTGGAAAACACCTCGGGACTGCAGACCGGCGCCAGATAGTCGGATACGCGCAGATCGGCGAATTCGATGGTGCGGATGGGGCCGCGCCGGATCCGGAGCAGCGGCAGCACCATCGCCAGCGCTCCCGTTGTGCGGCGGCGGACCACGACCACCAACCGCTTGGCCCCCGCATGGGAGGCGAGCCTGGCGTAGAGACTATCCAGCCAGAGTGGATGCTGAAACGCAGTTGCGGCAGAGCTGTCAAATAGCTCCGCGTATTCCGGAGACAGAAAGTCGAAATTCTGCTCGATGGCGATATCGAATGTGTCGCTTGGCTTGTTCATGCGTGACCAGGGAAACCAGATAACCCGGGGAAAAGACGGTCGAGCCGGATCTCGCGCTTTTTATAGCAGGGTCGTGACGGCCGAGACACCGGCGGGTGCGATTTGCATTAATGCATTGGGCTCGACTCGTATCGTTACCGAATTGTTAATCTGGCGGTCGCTCTCGATCTCGCCGGCGGCCGTCCGTGCGGTGTCGCAGGGCGTATCGGGGTTGCGATCATCCCGGCATTGCTCGCCGGCATCGGCCTCAAACTTGCCGCCATTCCGAGCCGGCCAATATCAGCCAGGTCACGATCGCCTTGAGATGACGCAGGTGTGCCGAGCGCATCTGGCCACGATGGAATTTTGCCAGTGTTTTGCCCGACGAGTCAAATGACCAGAGCCTGATGAATTCAGGCCGTTCGGGCAGCGGCTTCGCGCTCTGCGCCCGCGGAGCGATTCAACCAGACCTCGTCTCGACTTAAGCGGCGTCAGCGCGGATAACCGGAGGTGGCGGTTCTACTTTGCATGGGGTTGTTTTTCAGGTTTTTTGTTTGGCGAGGTCGCTGTCGGCCCTCTACAAGCCGGCCGCCACTCCGAGACGGCCTATGCCGGGGAGCTTGAGCGCCGGCCGTCGGACATCGATGCCCAGCACCGCGCCGAAGAAATTGATCTCGAACCCTTCGACCCAGCCGATCGTCATGCCGAGGTAACCCGACAGCGAGGCGTAGAGGCCCGTGCCGGAAGGCGTGACGCCGGCCCAGCGTCCGCTGTACGGATAATCCTTGCCGATCGCGGTGGGTGGAAGGACAGCACGAAGCTCGGGAACAGCGTCCAGCGCCGCCTGCACGAAGGTGTTGGAATTCGGTCCGGGCCAAGGGCTGTAATCGCCATAGGCGCGGAATCTGTAGTTCTCGATGACGTAACGCATCTTGGGGATCAGCGCTTCGGCCGGTGTGCCGTCGACCGCCACGACAGTTTCCGGTATGGCGCCGAACCAGCGGCCGTCGGGCGCAAATCCGTTGCTGCGGATCGGGTCGCCCCACGCCGTGTAATCGTATCGGCTATAGGTTGCGGCGCCCTTTTCCTTGACGACGATCCAGGTGTGGACCGCGAAAATACTGCGCCAGCGCACCGTGCGCGCGGCAAAGACCCGGATCAGCGCCTCCGGATTGGCGGATGCGGGCGGCAGCAGGCCGGCGCTCGAGCGATCTGCCGTCTGCCAATTGCCCCGAGCATCGCCAAACAAATAATAGCGTCCGGCCGACAATCCTATCGGCAGGAAGACCAGCAGCAGGAAGAGTGTCAAGAATTTCCTCAAGGATGGACGGCGGTCAGGCGGGAAGACACGACTAATATAGTTTGCCCGGCGGGTCGTGCCAGCACGCTTCCGGTCTTGCATTTGGGAGGTGCGCCCCCATGTTCCCGGTTATGATGAAGCTGTCACTCGTTGAAGATCAGGCCATCCAGGCGCGAATCGCATTCATCGCCGGCGCCGAGACGTTTGATCGTCTCTTCGCCGGCATCCGATTCGACGAAGTCGACGGCACTTTGCTGTTCGCCATCGCGAGGGACGAGGACTGCGCGGCTGAGATCGAAGACGAGTTCTCGCATCATCTCGCTGTGGTCGCCACGCAAATTCTCGGGCAGAACGTCGACGTTGTCGTGGTGCTGCCGAAGGTCCTGCAATAGCTCTCGACTGCCTTCGGGTCGGCCGGCTGGGCTTACGTCTCTGCTTTTCAACCCAGTTGTGAAATTGTAATGACGTCATTGGGCCTTCCGGTCCGACGCGCGTTATCGATGGAGCTCGATTGAGGGGCTCGTCGTCGCTCGCCTCCGTGTGCGACATAATGATGGATCAAAATTGGCGCCCACCAGAAAAGCCCGCGCCGCGACGAGCGCGATAAAGACAAGGGGCAAGGGCTCGAAAAGCAAGAGCTCATCGCGTTCCGCGGTCTCGTCCTCATCGCCGCTCGGCATGCTTGCGCTGCATCTGCTCGATCAATGGGGGAAGTCCGGCCGCGATGGCCTCGTCTTCCTCTGCGGCGACGAGAACAGGGCTGAGCGGCTGGGTGGCGTGATCCATGCGCTCGATCCTTCGGTCGACGTGCTGGTGTTTCCGCGGCTGAACAATTTGCCATTCGACGGTCTGGAGCCGTCTCGCGAGGTCGCTGGCAGGCGGAGTTCGGTGCTGCGTCGCCTTGCCAAGGCAAAGAAGCCGGTCTTCCTCGTATCGACTGCGGAGGCCGTCATGGAGCGGCTGCCGCTTCCGGCGAGCTGGTCCAAGACCAGCCTCAGCCTGAAAGTGGGCGCGGCCTATTCCGAGCAGGAGCTGGAGAGCCGTCTGGAAGCTCTCGGCTACGATCTCGACGAGGAGGCGGAATATCCGGGCGGCGTCCTGTTCCACGGCAAGACGTTCGAGGTGTTTCCCGCAGGCGCGCTTGGTCCTTTTCGAATTGAGCATTCCGGCGGAGCGCTCCGCAGGATTGTCGCCGTCGATCCGATCGAGCATGAGGTCGTCTACGACACCAAGGAGCTGCTCATCGATCCCATGTCGGAGCGGATTGCGCTCGGAAGCAGGCGCGGACTGCGGGCCACGCTGCCGGACTATTGCAGTGGCGCGCGGTGGATCGTGGATGCCGGCGTGCCGGCCCATGCCGATAGCTGGCTGGGGACGATCGAGGAGGCCGCCGGCCGCAGGGACGTCGAGCGCGAGTATCTGGGGCGAGCGGACTGGAAGCGGCTGAAGAAACGCATGAGCGTGCTGCCGCAAAAATCGCATTTCACCCCGACGCCGGATTTCTCGAAGGCCACCTCGCCGAGGAAGATCCTCCGCGGATTCATTGCCGACATGCAAAGCGCCGGCTCGCAGCTGCTTTTCGTCGCGGCGGTCGACGATGACCTTCGCGCGATGGAGCGGCTGAGCGGCATCAAGGCGGAGCGCTGTGCCGATTGGAGCGAGGCCACGAAGGGACGGGATCGCGAGACGGCGCTGCTGGCCGACTTTGATGCCGGCTTCGTCGGGGCCGGCCGCAAGCCTCTGGTCGTCGTGACCGCGTCCGACGTGCTCGGCAGCAGAGCGCATCATCCGCAGCCTATGGCGAAGGCCTGGACGGCTGCTTTCGATCATCCGGATGTACCGGAGCGCGGCACGGCGGTGGTGCATTTGCAGCGCGGGCTGGCGGTGCTGGACGGCTTGCAGACCTTCGATATGGGAAAGGGATCGCGGCGCGAGATGATCAGGCTTGTGTTCGCGCAAGACAATGCCGTTCTCGTGCCGCCGGCCGATCTGGCCCTGATCTGGCCGTATGCGACGGAACCCGGCAAGCTGGCGCGGGACAAGGCGGACGGAAGCACTTGGTGGGCGCGGCGGACCGAAGCTGAAGCGGAAATTCAGGTCGCCGCCAAGGCGCTCGCCAAGCACATCAGCCAGCGCCGCCGCCGCCGCGCACCTAAACTTGTAGCCCCAGGATCGGCCTACGAGAGGTTCGTCGCGCGATTTCCGTATTTCACGACGGTCGACCAGGCGAAGGCAATTCAGGACGTGCTCGATGATCTGGCGGCAGGTCACCCCATGGACAGGGTCGTCTGCGGCGACGTCGGATTTGGAAAGACCGAGGTGGCGTTGCGCGCGGCAGCCGCCGTGGCGCTGTCCGGGAAACAGGTGGCGATCGCGGTGCCGACCACCGTCCTGGCGCGGCAGCATGTCGAAACCTTCCGTAAACGCTTCGGTCCTCTCGGCATCGAGGTCGGAAGCCTGTCGCGGGCCAGCTCGGGCCCGGAGACGCGAGAGACGAAGGAAGGGCTGCGAAGCGGCAGGCTGAAGGTCGTTGTCGGCACGCAGGCTCTTTCTGCAAAAGATGTGAAGTTCGCCGACCTTGGCCTCGTCATCATCGACGAAGAACAGCATTTCGGGGCAGCCGAGAAGGCGAGGCTTTCGGGGCTGGCAAAGAATGCCCATACGCTTTGGATGAGCGCGACGCCCATACCGCGCACGCTCGCTGCGGGTCTTGCAGGATTCCGGGATCTCAGCGTAATCGCAACGCCGCCCGTTCACCGGCTTCCGATCGTGACCAAGATCGCCCCGCTTTCAGATGCGGCCATTGCCGGAGCACTGCTTCGAGAGCGGAGGCGGCACGGACAGAGCTTTCTGATCTGCCCGCGCATCCAGGATCTGGAGCCGATGCTGGCCCGTGTGCAATCGCTGGCTCCCGACCTCCGCGTTGTCTCTCTCCACGGCAAAATGCCTGTTGACGAGCTCGACGACCGGATGATGAGTTTTGTCGATGGCGAGGCAGACGTCCTCCTGGCGACCAATATCGTGGAAAGCGGCCTCGATATTCCGCGCGCGAACACCATCGTCGTGTGCTGGCCCGAAAAGTTCGGCCTCGCGCAGCTCCATCAGCTCAGAGGTCGAGTGGGACGCGGCGGAACGCGCGCTTTCGCCTATCTGCTGGCGGAGTCGACCTCCGAGCAGTCCGAGAAGCGCTTGGCCGTCCTCGAGGAGTTCAGCAGGCCTGGCGCCGGCTTCGCCATCAGCGAGCGCGACCTGGACCTCAGGGGGGCCGGCGATCTGTTTTCGGAACAGCAGTCCGGGCACGTCCAGGTGTTCGGGCCGGTGCTCTACAGTCACCTTCTGAAGCTCGCTTCCGAGAGAACCAACGACACAGGCTCCGTGCTATGGGTGCCTGATCTGAATCTGCCCGTCGCCGACACGTTGCCTGAAGCTTATGTGCAATCGGAAGCAATGCGGCTCGAGATCTATGGCCGCGCCGCCAGATGCCGGAACGACGACGATCTGGAAGACCTGGAGGAGGAGACCTCGCGCCGTTTCGGCAGGCTCCCGCCGGAGGCGCGCGAGTTTTTTGCGGCCGCCAGGCTCAGGATCGATTGCAAGCGGCGTGGCATCGTCAGGCTCGATGTTGGGCCCGAGGCCGTCGCCGCGACAGTTCTCCCTGGGCGGCTGCGGAAATCCAGGGCGCGATCGCTTCAGCGCGACGGCGATCGCGTCGTCTACGCTGCCCCCGGGCACGATGACCCGTTCGGCCGGGTAGAGGAGTTCCTGGATCTTCTGGACGAGTGAAGGACCTTGATGATCCGCCCCCTGATCGAGGTCGGTCGGGCTCTGATCCCGCCGCCACTATTCAACTTAAGGTGAATTCGCGCAGGACTTCCGCTACAATCTTTGGAAATGAATCACCATACGGCTTCTCACGATCCCGTTCTTGTCGCGCTGTCGATCCTGATCGCCGCGCTTGCCTCCTACACAGCGCTCGACCTCGCGACCCGGATGCATGCCGCGTCTGGGCGGGCTCGTCCGGCTTGGCTTGCGGCCGCGGCAACCGCCATGGGCGGTGGCATTTGGTCCATGCATTTCGTCGGCATGCTGGCTTTCAGGCTGCCCGCGGTCGAGATCTCCTACGATCCATTCCTCACCTTTCTATCGCTTGTCGTCCCCATTGTTGTCGCGGCCGCGGCATTTGCCGTGGTCGGAAGACGCCCGCAGGCGCTCCTGGTGTCCGGCCTCGCGATGGGGCTTGGCATATCCGGCATGCATTATACGGGCATGGGCGCAATGAGAATGGCGGCATCCGTCGAGTACGATCCTCGATGGGTCGTGCTCTCCGTCGTGATCGCGATGTGCGCTTCGGTCGTGGCGCTCTGGCTCGCCTTTCGCAAGACAAATGCGACGCAGCGACTGTTCGCAGGACTTGTAATGGGTCTCGCGATCTCCGGCATGCATTACGCCGCTATGGAAGGTGCCTTGTTCGTGCCTGCGACCACCATGGCGGGGCACGCTGGACATTTCGTGGGTCGGGCGCCACTGGCATTTCTGCTCGCCGGCTCCACTATCCTGATCCTAAGCATTGGGATTGCCGCTGCCGTCTACGATAGGGCGTCGGCGGAGCGTGCCCAACGCGAGGCCAGCGCGTTGAGGCATAGTGAAGAACGTTTTCGACTCCTGGTGGAGGGCATCGCCGATCACGCCATGTTCATGCTCGAGCCGAATGGGTCCGTCGGAAATTGGAATCTCGGGGCGCGCCGGCTGATGGGTTATGGCGACGACATCGTCGGGACAAGCTACGCGATCCTTCATACCGACGAAGACCGCGCGTCCGGGGCGCCAGCACGTGCTCTCCTCGAAGCTGAGCGGGACGGCAAGTCAGCGGTAGAAGGCTGGCGCGTGCGCCGAGATGGCAGCCGTTTCTGGGCGGAGGCAACCCTGGTCGCGGTACGGAACGAAAGCGGCTGGATCACTGGGTTTGCCAAGATCGTGCGCGACATCAGCGAGAGAAGGCGGGCACAGGAAGCGCTGGATCGGGCACGCGAAGCGCTGACGTTATCGCAGAAAATGGAGACCATCGGTCAACTTACCGGGGGCGTCGCCCACGATTTCAACAACCTGCTCGCCGCTGTTCTCGGCAGCCTTGAGCTCTTGAAAAAGCGCCTGCAAACAGAGGATCCGAAGATACAGCGTCTCGTGGACAATGCGATGCAAGGCGCGCAGCGGGGCGCTCTGCTAACGCAGCGTTTGCTCGCCTTCGCTCGCAAACAGGATCTCAAACCGGCCGTCGTCGAGATCGCCGCACTGGTGCGGGGCATGGCGTCACTGCTGAGATTCGAGGCAGGCGTCCGTATCGACACGCTATTTCCGTTGGACCTGCCAAACGTAAAGATTGATGCCAACCAGCTCGAACTGGCTATCCTCAATCTCGCGGTAAACGCTCGTGATGCGATGCCGGCGGGTGGCCTGATAACCATATCCGCCCGAGACGAGCAGCACGAAGCTGGCGCTCCTCACTACGTCGCGCTTTCGGTGAGCGACACCGGCTGCGGCATGGACGAGGAGACGCTCAAGCACGCTCAGGAGCCGTTCTTTACGACGAAGGGCATCGGCAAAGGCACCGGGCTCGGACTATCGATGGTTCACGGCCTGGCTGAGCAGTCCGGCGGCAGGCTCGTCTTGAAGAGCCGCCTTGGGGTGGGCACGACGGCCGAGATCTGGCTGCCGGTAGCCGAGGAGGAGGCCGCATTGCCAGCACCGCGCGCGGAGGCTCCGTCACCCATACTTCGGGCCAACCGCCGGCTTTCTGTACTTCTGGTCGATGACGACCCTCTCGTGCTCGAGAATACGGCGGCAATGCTGGAGGATCTTGGGCATGCAGTGGTCGAGGCACGCTCGGGTCAAGAGGCATTGGATCTTCTCCGCCGCACGCGGATCATCGAACTCGTTGTCACCGACTATGCCATGCCGGGCATGACCGGTCTGCAGCTTGCTGAAGCGGTGGTCGTGGAGCGTCCCGGGACGGCAATCCTCCTGAGCACTGGGTACGCGGAGCTTCCCATCGAAGCGCGTTCTAACCTGCAGCGCTTGTCGAAGCCGTTCGATCAGGCTGCCCTTGAGAAGGCCATCGAGGAAGCGATGCGAGAGGCCGAGCACACGGGATCTGTCGTCGCGTTTCGGCCAAAGAGCGCGTGATCAGCGCGCGTAGCATGTGGCTTCCAAGCTTCTGCAGAGCGCGAGCCGGGGCGACATCTCTGCGGGTAGTCTGCGGGTAGTCTGCGGGTAGTCTGCGGGTAGTCTGCGGGTAGTCTGCGGGTAGTCTCAAGAGAGCAGGCCGTTACGCCCTCTTCGAAGTTCCGACCATGTGGCGGTGATGCGGGCGGAGGGGGCAGGTTCCGGGTCGCTCCTGCAGGCGGGCTCGCGCGTCCTGGCCGGAGCCTTGCGTCGGCTGCCGCTCAGGAACGAGCGCCGCTCCCGCGGTTTGAGCAAAGTCCTCCCGATGGAAGATGCTCATGCCAAGTTCCGATGCCGGTTTGTCGACTGCCAGTCTGTCGCGGGTGACGGACGATATCTGGATCTGCGATGACACGTCCATCAGCGCTGCCGGTCTGAAACTGCCTGTCCGTATGACTGTCATTCGCCTGTCGAACGGAGATCTCGTGCTGCATTCGCCAGTGAGATTTTCGCCGGCCCTCCGCCATGAGTTGGAGCGGCTAGGCGCGATAAGGTACCTGCTGGCGCCGAATATCGCGCACTGGATGTTCCTGTCCGACTGGCAGAGGGAGCTGCCGCAGGCAACGACATTCGCCGCGCGCGGCCTTTCGGCGCGCAGGCAGGTTCGAGCAGCACGCATTCGCATCGACCGAGAGCTTGGCGATACGGCACCCGAGGAATGGACCGCCGACCTCGGCACCGTGTCGGTGAACGCTCCGATGTTCTCCGAGATCGAGCTGTTCGACAAGCGAAGTCGAACGCTGGTTCTGACGGATCTCGTGCAGAACCTCGATCCAGGTGATCTCAGCGTTCCAAACCAGGCTGCGGCAAACCTCCTCGGCGTCACCAAGCCGGACGGCAAGGCGCCGGTCTATCTGCGACTTCTGCTGCGCCTCGGCGGCCGTTCGGTCCAGTCCGCGGCCGAGCGGCTCCTACGGCTGTCTCCGGAGCGGGTGATTTTCGCGCATGGCGACTGGTTCGAAACGGATGGGGCCGAGCTCCTCCGGCGATCCCTGCGCTGGCTGCTTCCCGCGTCCACCTCGGGACTTAAGCCGGGGCAAATGATCGGAACGCGCGTCGTCATAACCGGCGGCTCCAGTGGAATCGGACGTGCCACCGCACTGGCCTTCGCTCGCAGGGGCGCAAGCGTGATTCTCGCGGCACGCCGCAGCGAAATCCTGATGCGTCTCGCCGCAGAATGCGAGGCGCTGGGAGGCCGCGCATTGGCGATCCCGATCGATGTGACCGATGCGGAGGCAGTGCAGCGATTGGCCAGACAGGCCGAGGACGCGTTCGGCGGCATCGACGTGTGGATCAACAACGCCGGCACGGGCGTCTTCGGAGCCTATCAGGATGCCGATCTTGCTCTCCATCGCCGAACCATCGAGGTCAATCTCCTCGGCGCGATGCACGGCGCCTTCGCGGTGCTTCCGATCTTCCTCCGCCGGAACCGCGGCATTCTGATCAACAACATCTCGCTTGGGGGCTGGGCGCCGACACCTTTTGCTGCGGCCTATACTGCGAGCAAGTTCGGCTTGCGCGGCTTCACCGCCAGCTTGCGCCAGGAGCTCGGTGCGCACCCCAACATTCACGTCTGCGGCGTCTTTCCGGCCATAGTCGATACGCCAGGATTCGTTCACGGCGCCAACATGTCCGGGCGGCGGCTCGATCCTGGTCCGCTGCTCTACCAGTCCGAGGACGTCGCCGAGACATTCGTGAGCCTCGCCCGGGCGCCCCGTGACGAGGTCGCGGTGGGCTGGCCGGCTCGCGCCGGTCAATTTGCCTATGCGGTCGCTCCACAGGTGACGGAGAATATCCTGGGAGCTGCATTCCGCTTCCTGCTGTCGCGCGCGCGTCCCGAGAAGAGCAGCGAGGGCACCATGATCGAAGCTGGTTTGCAGGATACATCGACCGATGGCGGTTGGCTGTCACGGAAGCAACTTCCACCCGCCGCAGTGATCAGCAAGGGACTCGCGGTGCTCGGGATCGCTGCTTGCCTGGCAGTCGCAGCATCGAAGGCCGGCCGTTCGTCTCGCTCGCATGCGAGGAGGAGGCGTCGCCGAGCGTGATCAGCACCGCGCCGCCGCGGCGGCATTGCTACGGCCGTCGTTCCGGCAGCGCATAGGCGCGGACGTAATCGCCGAGCTTCGTGCCGAACGAGCCGTGCCCGCCGTCGACCGTCACGACGTATTGCCTGCCGCCGATTTCATAGGTCATCGGCGTTGATTGCCCGCCGGCAGGAAGGCGATCCTGCCACAGCTGACGGCCATCGCGAACGTCGAAGGCCCGGATGTAGTCATCCATCGTTCCCGTGATGAAGATGATGCCGCCGGCGGTGACGATCGGTCCGCCCAGCATGGGAACGCCAAGCTTGAAGGGCAGCGGCAGCGGAGCCTGATCGCGGATCGTGCCGATGCGGTGCTGCCAGACTACCTTGTGCGTCTTGAGATCGATGGCTGCGATGTTGCCCCATGGCGGAGCAAGGCAGGGAATGCCGAGCGGCGAGAGGAAAATGCCGAGATCGACGCCGTAAGGGGCGCCGTACATCGGCTGCACGCCGAGCTCGGTGCCCGGCGGGTGCGCCGCGTTCGGCGCGGCCGGATTGTCTCTTCCGCGCGGCACCAGGCGCGAGATGAACGGAATCGATTGCGGGTTCGCGATGGCAACCTGGCGCAGGGGATCGACAGCAATGCCGCCCCATTCGAACATGCCGAAGTCGCCGGGGAATACCAGCGTGCCCTGTTCCGATGGCGGTGTGAAAGGCCCCTCGTAGCGAAGCCGCTTGAATTTGATGCGGCAGACGAGCTGGTCGAACATCGTGCTGCCCCACATCTGGGCGTCCGCCAGCATTCCAGGTGGACGAAAGCTCAATTCCGAGAAGGGCTGGGTTGCTGACAGCCGGTCTCCTGGCGCGGCGCCCTGCGGTACCGGCTTCTCCGGCGCAGGCACCAACTGATGCCCGTCGCGGCGGTCGAGCACAAAGATGTCGCCTGTCTTTGCCGGAATGTAGATCGCCGGCGTCAGCCCGTTATCAGAACGGAGATCAACCAGACTCGGTTGCGACGGCATATCCATGTCCCAGAGATCGTGGTGCACGTTCTGGAACGACCAGCGCAGCTTCCCGGTCATGATGTCGAGCGCGATCAGCGCCGAATCGTAACGCTCGTTCTCCGGTGAACGGCCACCGCCCCAGATATCCGGGGAGCTCGAGCCGAGCGGGACATAGACGAGGCCGAGAGTCTCGTCGACCGCGGAGATGCTCCATGAATTGGGTGAGCCGGCCGTAAAATGATGCGAGGCCGAGGGCATCTCGTTCGGGTCGGGATTGCCGGCATCGAACGCCCAGATCAATCGTCCGGAATAGATATCGAAGCCGCGGATCACGCCGGACGGCACGCGGTCGGAATAGTTGTCGATCACCGCTCCGCCGACGATCAGCACCTTGTCCGTAACGACGGGCGGCGAAGTGCCCTCGTAGAAGCCGAGCGTCTGGATCTCGCTTCCCTCCTTGAGGTCGATTTGGCCGTGATTGCCAAAGCTCTCACAAGGCTTGCCGCCCTGCGCATCGAGCGCGAACATTCGCCCGTCGTTCGTGGGCACGAAAACGCGCTCCGCACAATCGGCCGGAGCCGGCGCGCCGTCTGCGGTGATCGCCCCTGATCTGGTCGCGTGATAGGCCACGCCGCGGCAGGTCATGTGCTGGAAGGCTTTGTTGTGCTGGACCTGCGGATCGAACTTCCAGCGCAGTTTTCCGGTCGTAGCTTCCAGCGCGAACACGATCTGGTGCGGAGAGCATGTGTAGAGCAGATCGCCGATCTTGAGGGGCGTGGCCTGGTTGGTGATCTCGTCGGGATCATCCGGCCCCTTGTGATCGCCGGTGCGAAATTCCCAGGCCAGCCTGAGGTCCTTCACATTGTCCTTGGTGATCTGGCTCAGCGAAGAATAACGCGTGCCGAAGCCGCTGCTGCCATAGGCCGTCCAGTTCTCGCCGGCGGTAGGTACGGTCGGCCCGGAGGCTGCACTGGCGCCGGCTGTTTCGCGTTCTGGTACAGTACCAGCGAGATCGTGGCGATCGCTCGTCAGCGAGACGCCGAGCACGACCGCCGCGACGACCAGTACGAGGCCAAGCGCCCACCGCGCGGCACGCAAGCGAGGGGTGAGATGGCGCGCGACGAATGGCAGCATCAGCCATACGCCCAGCGGCGCAAGCACATCGCCCCGCGGCGCCAGCGACCAGAAATCGAGGCCGACCTCCCAGATCGCCCACGCCATCGTGCCAAGCAGCAGCGCAGCGTAGACCCAGAGCGCCTCGGCGCGACGGATCGCTAGCAGCCAACCCGTGAGCAGAAGCATGATTCCTGCGACGAGATAGTAAACGGAGCCACCAAGGGCCGCGAGCCAGGTACCGCCGCCGGCGAGGGCCAATCCCATGATAGCGACAACCACAATGGTGACGGCCAGCAGCGGCGCGTCGCGGAGCCAGTTCGTTGAACCAGGGATCGGATTCATGATGTTACTTCAGGGTATAGAGAAACGCCGCGATGTCGCGCGCGTCTTGCTGCGGGATGCCCATCCTCGGCATGGCGTTGCCGGGTAATGCTCGCTGCGGATCCTCGATCCAGTCTGCCATGTTGTCGGGCGAGTTCTGGATGAAGCCGGCAATATACGTTCGCGTGCCGATGCGGCGCAGCGGCGGGCCGACATTGCCATCCGCTCCCGCAACGCCAGGAATGTCGTGACAAGTGCCGCACTGATAGTGTCTGACGAGGTCAGTGCCACGGCGAGCATCGCCCGTGAAATTGTCCGGACCCGCAGCCTTGCCTTCGCAGGCAGCGGTTGCCATGGCCAGGAGCGAGGCGACTAACAATCGTGTACCCGACACCATCGGCTGCTCCGCTTCACCGGTCAGGGTTTCTGGCCGGAATTGAAGGTCTTGGTGGCGGACCAGGGATCGGTCGTAGAGACTTGTTCGGTCGGGACCTGTTCGATTTCTGGCGACAGCGGATTTGCCGAGAAAGTCCGGCCCCATTGATGGCTCGGCTCGTTGCTGATCTTGCCGATATAGGTGACGAGGTCCCAGATCACACTGTCAGGCAGTACGCCGCCCCAGGTCGGCATCCCGTTCGGCCGCCCCTGGAAGATCGAGAGAAAGATGTTCTCGGGCTGCGAGCCGTAGGCAAAAGTGTTGTTGCTCAGCGCCGGCCCCATGCCGCCGCCGCCATTGGGCGCGTGGCAGCCGACGCAGTTGAAGTTGACATAGTAAGTCATCCCGCGCTGCTCCGCGTTGGGATCGCCTTGAACGGGGTTCTTGATCTGAGGCCGGTCCGGCTGCGCGCCCGGGAAGAGGGTGGTGACCGGGACCTGCATGAACACGCCGGGCCTCCCACCGCCGATGCTGCCGCCGAAATTCGGGCGAGGCGTCAGCGTCGGCAGTTGTGCCTCCTGTGATTGCGGCAGCGTCTGCTGGGCAAGTACGGCACCGTTCGGGACGGCTGCCAACAGCAACGATATGGCGCTCGCGCGCAGCACTGGAGCAGACATCACTTATGGCCTCCCGATACTGTTACGGGCATGTCGACCAGCGGCACGCCGTAATTTCGCAGCAGCGACGTGATCTCGGATCGGTGAGCGTCGATGAACGCATTCAGCCGGTCGCGCAAAGCGCGGTCGCCCTTGCGCACGCCCATCGAAATGGCGAACCGGAACTGCTGGGGCGCAAAGCGCTCGTAGTCCCGGATCGGCGTGACCGTCAGCGGCACGGCTGAGCGCTGCGCGAAATAGCCGCCCAGCGGACCCCACGCGGCTGCGATGTCGATCTCGCCGTTTTCGACCGCCTCGATCAGGCGCGCCGGCGGGTCAGCCTCGCGATAGTCGCCATAGATCGAGTAGCCGCGGACATTGTCGACGATGCCCTGTTCACCGAGGGCCTGCGCGGGTGGCGGATTGGTGCCGTCGTCGCCGATCAGATGCACTCCGATCACGAGGTGACGGAGGCGGGAATCGAGCAGTGAGGAAAGATCGAGGCGCCGGTCTTGCCGCGTGACGAAGACGTAAGTGGAGCGATAATAGGGCTTCGTCGCCTCTACCAGATCATAGCCGGACGGCACGCCCATCACGACGTCGCATTTTCCGGCTTTCAGTGTGTTGCGGATGAAGCCGCGGCGCTGCGCCCACCAGGTGTATTGCACCTGCTTGCCGAGGTCTTCGGCCACCATCGCTGCGAGCTTATTCTCGAATCCAGCCTCGGCGCTGTTCGAGAGTGGCAGATTGTTTGGATCGGCACAGACGCGAAATTCACCATCCGCGGTGGCGGCTGCGGTAGTCACGAGCCCGATCAGGATGACGAGGGCGATGCTGAAATAGCTATTTCGCAGGCGCATGGCTGGCGTCCTCACCATTTGCGGCACCGAGCTTGAACACCAGCAGCTCACTTCCGCCGGCCGTGTAGAACGGCAGATCCTGCATCGCACCGGCAAAGCCGAGCGCGCCGTTGCGTACCCGCGGATCGACCTCGGCATTGGCCACCACCCCCGGCCAGCCGCCGACGCCCGACAGGATCGCGATGTATTGCTGTCCGTCGGAGCCGCGATAGGAGATCGGTTGGCCAATGAAGCCGGAGCCCGCCCGGAACTGCCACAGCAGGTGCCCATCCTTGGCATCCACCACTTTGAAAAGGCGATCCATGGTGCCGTAGAACGCGACGTCTCCGGCTGTCACCAGCGCGCCACTCCAGACCGGCAGCTTCTCGTGGACCTCCCAGGCTTTCTTGCGCGCGACGGGATCCCACGCCATGAACTCGCCGCGGTAGCCGCCAGGACCGGCATACATGTCGACGTCTGCGCCGACATAGGGCGTGCCGGCGATGTAGCCGACCTGAGAGGGCTTGAAGTCCATACAGAGATGCTGATGGGGCACGTACAGCAGCCTGGTACGCGGTGACCAAGCCGTCGGCTGCCAATCCTTGGCGCCGGGCGCGCTCGGGCAAATGTTCTCGACGGTCTTGCCGACAAGCGGCGTCTTCTCCTCGTTCGGGATGATCTTGCCGGTCTTCAGATCGACGCCCTTGTAGGCGTTGACGAATTCATAGGCGTCCGCCGAGATCACTTCGCCGGTGGCACGATCCATGACGTACATATAGCCATTGCGCCCGGGGTGGATGAGGACCTTGCGCGGTTGGCCATTCAGTTGGAGGTCGACGAGCACGTTCTCGTTGATCTCGTCGTGGTCGAACAGGTCGTGCGGGTTGATCTGGTAGGCCCATCTGGCGCGACCGGTATCGGGATCGCGAGCAAAGATCGACGCACTCCAGAGATTGTCACCGCTGCGCTGGCTCGCATTCCAGGGACTCGGATTGGCGGTGCCGTAGTAGATCAGATTCAAGTCGGAGTCGTAGGAGATCCAGCCCCAGACCGTGCCGCCGCCGATCTGCCAGCGGTCGGCGGGCCAGGTCTTTACGCCGAGATCCTTGCCCTTGAGATTGTCGTAGAATGGCTTGAAATCGTCGCCGATCAGCACGTCCTTGTCCGGGCCGGTCGAATAGGCGCGCCAAGCGATGGCTCCCGTGTTTTCGTCCAGTGCAGTGACCCAGCCGCGCACGCCCAGTTCGCCGCCGCTGTTGCCGACGAGAATCTTCCCCTTCACCACGACGGGAGCCATGGTGATCGTCTCGCCCTTGTTGATCTCACCGAGCTTGGTGTGCCAGAGTTCCTTGCCGGTCTTGGCGTCGATCGCGACGGTGTGGTTGTCGAGCGTATTGAGGAAGACCTTGCCGTGGTCGAAGGCAAGCCCGCGACTGACGACATCGCAGCAGGCGACGCCCGCAGCGGCAGGCTCGGGTCGCGGCGCATAAAACCATTTCAATTCACCCGTCGTGGCGTCGAGTGCGAACACGCGGTTGGGGTAGGGCCCGGCGTAGGGGCCGACTACGTACATGGTGCCGTCCACTACGAGCGGCGCCGCCTCCTGGCCCCGATCAGCACCGAGCGAGAACGTCCATGCCAGCTGCAGGCGCTGCGCATTACCGGTGTTGATCTGGTCGAGCTCGCTGTAGCGGGTATTGGCGTAGTCGCGCGCCGCCATCGGCCATTGGGCTGGATCTTTCATGCGGCTGGCCAGATCGCTCTGGGCGAAGCTGGGCGAAATCAACGCGCAGTACGCGCAAAACACGCTCAACATCCGCGCGAAGCCACGCACTAACATATGTAAAGATCTCCACGGCAGTGATGAGGCCGTGCCTGCGCTGCAGGCCGGTTTGCCAATGTACAAACGTTGCGCTTTCGCTTGGTTCCAAAGCGGCGATTGACGATCTGCTATCTCACGACATTTCCCGATACGCCGGCACCGAGATCGACTGCGATCTGGTCTTCCTTGCCGTTGCACTTGGGGTGACCGAATCCCGATGGGCTTTTGCCGTCCGGCCCGATGTCATAGATGATTGCGTCCTTCATATTCGGACTGATACCGGCCGGCACGCGGTCAAGTCCGAGCAGGTGACGCACGCGCCAGGCGACATTGTGATCCGCACAGGAGCTGTCGCCGCTGACGCTTAAGGCGCCCGCGATGCCATTGCCGTCATAGAGTGCCAGCCCGCCGCCGAAGACGATCATGCCACCGACGGGCTTGCCGACCATCGGATCGTGCGCGGTCCCGAATTCGTCTTGTGTGCCGGCGTACAGGATCTCCGGGGATGGAGGGTTGCTGAGAGCCGCACCGAACAGGAATCCACCAGGTTGCGCGCCTGCGTACAGATTGCCCGTCGCCATCGCCTTGTTCTTCAGGCTGAACGCATTCGCCGTATTGGCCTTCTCGGCTGCGATGGCCCGGCTGCCCAGCCATTGGTCGTCGACCTTGCTGCCGCTGTAGGCGACGGCGCATACGATGCCCTGCCGGTTCACGACAGCGGCCCACTCGTTGTTGTCCAGCCCGCCATTGCTCGGGCCTCCGCCGGGCTTGACGCTCTTCTTGAGGATGTCGGCGAGCTGGTCGTGATCAACCGGGCACGACATCGCGGGCCGGGGCTGGTCCTGCGCGTTCAAGGCAACGAGCATCGAAAATGCTGCGATCAAGATCGCAGCTGCCGTCGTGACGGATCGCTTGCCCATGTGGCCTCCTGGAGTGTCGCAGTCAGCATGCGAACGTTCGAGGAGAAGTTGCGGTTCCTATGCAGGGTCGCTCAGCCGGGATGTTGAACGAGCCAGAGGCGGGAGTGCCCATCGTCCGCGGTTAGCCACCGATAGGCGAAGAACAAGGCTGCGCACGTGTAGAGGATGCCCATCGGCACCCACATCAGGATGCCGGCGAGCTGCTGGTCTTCGAGCGGCGAGAGGCCGAATTCGCCGGCGAGTGCACCCTGGACCGGGATCCAGAGCCGCGGCGATACCGTCAGCAGGGCTCCCAGCACGCCGGAATGCAGGATGGTAATGAACAGGCAGGCGACGGCGATGCCATCGCGAACCCTGATGCTGCGGCCACGTCCGCGGCCATGCAGCAGCACCCACCAGAACAACAGCGCGGTCGCAAAGAAGCTGAAGTGCTGGAGGCGATGGACCGCGGGATTCTCGAGCGCCCATGCGTAAAGGGGTGGTGCATGCCAGACCCAGAGCGCTACGCCGTGGAGGATAGTTGCGCTCATAGGGTGGCTCACAAAACTCCAGGGCCACGCCAAGATAGGCAGATTGAGAACGCGGCCTGCCGCCGGGCGGAACGAGACTGGGAGGCTCCACAATATTGGGCCATTGATCCGGGCAAAAGCCATCAGCGGTGCGGCCACGGCCATGAGCAGTTCGTGCTCGAGCATGTGCGCGGCGAACAACTGCTCGCCGAGCCAATGCAGCGGCGAGGTCACGGCAAGCGCGGCGATCAGCCAGCCGGCCCAGAACGCTGCGACCTGGCGGAAACTGACGCCGCGGCCCCCTCCTGCATGTCGCCATAGGCGCTGCGTTCCAACGTAGAAGCCGATGCCCACGGCATAGAGCGGGGCCATGAGCCAGGGATCGTAGCTCCAGAGCGAGCCTGGATCGACGTTCGAGAGGCCGTGCGCATCGGCTGGCTGCGCGAGTAGCGCAAGCAGAAGTGCTGCAAAGCTCAGCGCAGACATGGGCTGATCATGAGCGACGCGGCGAGCTGGTTCGCAATCACCAGCGCGAACAATACGCCGGAGCCGACGCCGAGCCAGGCCATGAACGTCCTTGGCCCGCCACCTTGCGCATCGGCCCATTCAGCTCCGGCGCTGCGTCGAGCCGCGCGGGCCGATGTGACAGTGCCGGCAAGGGCGAGGACGGCCAGAATGGCGCTCAGGATTGCGCCGCTCATCCTGGTGTTCTCGCACGAAAAGTGCGCGAACACGTAGACGCCTTGCAAATTGACGCCCCATGCAAGCGGCCCGAGCGCGACGCCGGCCCAATAGAGCAGTCTGGAATGTCCGTCAGCTTCGGTCATAGGCGCGGCACCCAATCCAGCAGAACGTACAGAGGCAGCCAGGCAAGCACGACGAAGTTCCAGTAGAACACGTTGTCGGTTACGTCGCTGAAGCGGCGCGGCTTCGCGTGCTTCGTGAACATCAGCACGGCCAGCACGATCGTATCGCCAACATCGGTGGCGAGGTGAGTCGTGTGCAGTCCCAGAATAAGCCACACGATCGATCCGTAGGCGGAATTATCCCAGCGGGTGTTGAGATGTGCGAACTCGAAGCCGCGCAGCACCAGAAGCGCGATGCCGATCGCGGCCATCACGATCAGGCAAATGCGGACCTTTGCGAGATCCTGCCGATGCGCCGCGCGGCTGGTATATTCATTGGGAATAATGCTCAGCAGATAGAGCGCAACCTCGGCCGTGCCCGGCCAGAGATCGGGCGGCGAGGCCCCGATCGGCCAGTTCGGATTGACGGCGTAGAGATAAAGATAGGCGCCGATGGCAATTGCGAAGCCCATGCCTTCAACGGCGATGAAGCCCATGGCACCCCACCAGGGGCCGCTCCGCGGACCGAAGCCGTAGGTCGGCAGGTCCGAGACGTTGCGCACGATCGTCTGCCTCACGCCTCGTCCTCCTTGCTGCCCGCCGGCCAGAACCAGCCGATCAGGGTGACGGCCATCGGCGGCGTGCCCCAGAGCACCGCCCAGGGTGTGAAGATGGAGCCGATGAAGAATATTGTCGTCGCGATCGCGGCGAGCAGCGGCCAGATGCTCGGCTCCGGCGAGGCCTCGCGGATCTGCGGCTCGGCTTCCGCAAGCGAAGTCAGCAGGACTTCGCGCCGCTCTGCGCTGAGGCCGGCGACCACGGGCAAGCTTTCGCTGTCGGCCCAGAGCGGATCGCGGTGCTTGACGATGGGAATGCGATCGAAATTCTGGGGTGGGGGCGGCGATGAGGTCGCCCATTCCAGCGTCGCTGCGTTCCAGGGATTGTCGCCCGCGAGCTCACTCTTTCGGAGGCTGTAGATCACATTGACGAGCAGCAGCGCGAAGCTGAGCGCGAAAATGAGAGCACCGCCGCTGGACAAGAGGTTCAAGTGCGCCCAGTCCATGTCGGCAGTGTAGGTGTAGACCCGGCGCGGCATTCCGATCAGCCCGAGGATATGCATCGGGAAGAACGCAACGTTGAAGCCGATGAAGGCGAGCCAGAAATTCCAGCGCCCGAGCCTTTCGCTCAGCATGCGGCCGGCGATCTTGGGAAACCAGTAGTAGACCGCGCCGACCAGCGGGAAGACGGCGCCGCCGATCAGCGCGTAGTGAAAGTGAGCAACGACGAAATAGGTGTCGTGCACCTGGGTGTCGATCGGCACCGAGGCGACCATCACGCCGGACAGGCCGCCGAGCACGAAGATCACGATGAAGCCGATCACGAA
Organism: Bradyrhizobium sp. 139; assembly: GCF_023074175.1. Classification (GTDB taxonomy): domain Bacteria; phylum Pseudomonadota; class Alphaproteobacteria; order Rhizobiales; family Xanthobacteraceae; genus Bradyrhizobium. The sequence goes on along the minus strand of NZ_JADPKS010000008.1, from coordinate 158,374 downwards.
CAACAGCGGCGTCCGGTAAACCGGGCGCCCGTCCCAGAGCGTCGCCAACCAGCAGAAGATCTGGAGGCCGCTCGGCACCGCGATCAGCATGCTGGAGGCCGTGAACAGGCCGGCGCCGAGCTGCGGCAGCCCCGTGACGAACATGTGGTGGACCCACAGGCCGAACGACAGGAAGCCGATTGCGATCAACGAGAGAACGACGACGGGATAGCCGATCACCGGCCGACGGGCAAACGTCGCGAGGATCGCCGAAACCATGCCGGCGCCCGGGATGAAGATGATATAGACCTCGGGGTGGCCGAAAAACCAGAACAGATGCTGCCAGAGCAGAGGGTGACCGCCCGAGGAGGAGTCGTAGAATCGGGTGTTGACGAGGCGGTCCAGGATCAGCGACGTCGACGCGACCATGATTGAGGGCATCGCGAACATCACCAGGAAGGCCGTGACCAGCATCGCCCACACGAACAGGGGAATGCGGTCGAGCGTCATGCCGGGCGCGCGGAGCTTGAACACGGTGACGATGATTTCCACGGCGACCGCGAGTGCTGCGACCTCGGTGAAGGTGATCATCTGCGCCCAGACATCCGGGCGCTTCGTCGGCGTATATTGCAGCGAGGAGAGCGGGACATAGGCAAACCAGCCGACGTCCGGGCCGACATTGAGCAGAAAGGAGATCCAGAGAAAGCAGCCGCCGAACAGAAAAATCCAATAACTGAAGGCGTTCAGCCGCGGGAAAGCGATGTTCCGCGTGCCGACCATCAGCGGCACGAGGTACACGGCGAAGGCCTCCATGACCGGCACGGCGAACAGGAACATCATTGTCGACCCGTGCATCGTGAAGATCTGGTTGTACTTGTCGGCGGAGAGAAACGTCTTCTCCGGTCCGGCAAGCTGAACGCGCATCAGGATCGCAAGAATGCCGCCGAGAAGCAGGAAGGCGAATGCGGTCAGGATATAGCGACGTCCCACCACCTTGTGGTCGACCGCCATGAGCGCACCAACCAGTCCGGGCGGCGTGCGCCACACTTTCTCCAATTGCGTGGAAAGCTGAAGGCCATTCAGGACGTCGTCACGCAACTCATTTGGTTCCGCGGCCGTGCTCACTTGAGCTGCTCCAGATAATGAAGGATCGCGATGAGCTCGTCCGATTGCAACGGCATCTTCGGCATGAGATTGCCGGGCTTGATGTGCTGGGGATCCGCGATCCAGCCGCCGAGCGTCGCCGAGGTATTCGGCAGCGTTCCCGCCGCGATGGTCGTGCGGCTGCCAATATGCGTGAGATCCGGGCCAAGCTGTCCGCCGGCCAGCGTGCCGCTGACGTTGTGGCACAAGGCACAACCGCGAGCCCGGAAGAGAGCCTCGCCCTGCTTGCCGAGCTGGTCGGCGGGGCTGTTGGCGCTCTGGTTTTCACGATCGCGCCACTGGCCGAATTCATCCGGCGGCAAAGCGATCACCGCGAATGCCATGTTGGCGTGCTGGAGCCCGCAGAACTCGGCGCATTGTCCGCGATAGATGCCGGCGTTCTTCGCCGTGAATTGCAGCTCGTTCTTCTGCCCGGTGATGAGGTCCATTTTCCCGGTCAGGCTCGGCACCCAGAAGCTGTGGATCACGTCGGCGGATTCCAACTCGACCTTCACCGGCTGTCCGGTCGGGATGCGGATCTCGTTCGCCGTCACGAAGCTCCGATGCGGGCTATCGGCCTCATAGCGCACCTCCCACCACCACTGGTGTCCGATGATTTTCAGCGTGAGGGTGTTCGCGTCCTTGGCGAAGACGGTGCGCTGTCCGGCATAGCTGACAATGGAAAGGCCGATCACGACCACGGCGGTCGCAATGCCAAGCCCGAGGATGACGCGTCCTGTACGTTCTTCGAAGGGCTGATGGAGGTCGAGAGGCTGATCGGCCGGGCGCTTCCGGCGCAACATTCCCAATGCGAGCACGATGACGACCGCGATCCAGACGATTGCCGCGACAGCGAGGAAAATGAATAGCGTATATTGAATCTGCTGGGACTGTAGACCCTGTGGGTCGAGCGCCGATTGCCGACCGGCGCAGGCAGCAAGCGGCCAGGTCGTACATAACACCAGAACCCGTCGCAGCCGGACCTGCATAGACGCGCCGTACTCCGCTTCACAGGCGGAACCAGACAATTGTGCAAAGGTTCCTATTCACTCTTGGGACGGTCGGCGTGCTCAGCCCCGGACGGGGACATATCGAGCGTCATTCATCGCGCCGACGAACTAGAATGGCCAGCCCTTGGCAGCAATCACGATTGCGGCGTCGCCCGCGGCCATCAGCAGCAAGACGACGAGAATGGCGATGATAGCTCCGGGCTGGACAAGCACGCGCAGTTCGTCGAGCATGATCAGCTCCAATTCCGAGGTTCCGCAACAGAAATGTCCCGATGACCGGGAGGTTCCTGCGGACGTGCTACGAATCTACGCGCCGCCCGCGCCGGAACGACATCCCGAACTCGCGGGAGCTACTTTTCTATCCTCGTCACGAACCTGGACGGCGAAAAGATCGGCCGGGTGCCGCTGGACGTCCTGCACTGAGGTAGTGATCTGGCATGACGTTCAGGATTGGGGTGATCTCCGACACGCACGGGCTGCTGAGGCCGGAGGTGGAGCGCTGCTTCGCCGGTGTGTCCCACATCATCCATGCCGGCGATATCGGCGCTCCGAACATCGTGGAGAGCCTTCGCCACATCGCGCCCGTCACCGCAATCAGAGGAAATGTCGATCGAGCCGAGTGGGCGAAACGTGTTCCTCAGACCCAAACGTTGCGTCTCGGCGGTCGCTGCTTCTACGTGTTGCACGATCTGAAGGAACTGAAACTCAGCCCGGCTGACCTCGGAATCGACGTTGTGATTTCCGGCCATTCCCATCGGGCGCGGATCGAGACCGCTGACGGAGTGCTCTACTTGAATCCAGGAAGCGCAGGACGCAGGCGCTTCAGGCTGCCGGTTACACTGGCAACGCTCGAACTCGATCAGGACGGGCCTCTCCAGCCGGTCATTCACGACCTCGACAGAGTCTGACGGGGTGGCGCGCAGGCGCGCGACGCCTGCTGCTGCCTAGTACGTATTCGATTTCCGCCATTGCTCCAGATCGGCCGGCAGCCGTTTCGGATCAATCTGGTCCTTTTCGGGATTGCCTGCCAGGATTCGTTCGTCTGCCGGTGAGTGGGCACGTCGGTCTGCTGCCGCGGATCGTCCAGCCGCGTTTCTCTCGGATCGTTCTCAATGGCCTTTGACATATATTCCCCTTCCAGGATTGCACGACGGTGTTTTGGCAACGCCTTCGTTTCGCTGACCAACCCAAGCGACGACGAGGCGCTCCTTGCTGCTTCTGCATTCGTTAGTGCTGCGGCGATTCAGCATCCCTGAACGCGTTTTTTTCGGCGACCAGCAAACGATCGGTCGCGGATATTCCGGGACGCATAGCGACGCTGCGATCTTGAGATTGACTTGTGAATACCGGTGAGCAGGTCAAAGCCGGTCAGCCGCAGACGCGGACGGAACGGTGGTCGAAGCGCTTGGCGAGCCCGGGCAGGTCGTCTCCGCTGGCCAGACGGTCGTTCGGATTGCAAAGGCCGGGCCCTCGCGAAGTCGCTTCCCGAAACGATCCGGCCATCGACCGCCTGCGCGACCGAGGCCGGTGTGTATGGGGCGGCCGACGGCCGGCTACCACGCACAAGAGCAAGCCAGTCGTTCACGGCCCGGCACATGATCATCTAATCGCTTGACGAGTTGAAAAAAAAGAACTGTAGGCTGCAACGAAGATGGTCGCACGCAACGGCCGCGACGTGCCGGAATACGGCTGGACCCGTTCAGCGCGATGCGTCTTCGCAACGAACGCGACGAGCAGCCGCCGGCGCAACAAAGCAAAGCCACGCACCCGAAAAAGGGTGCACGTTTGGGAGGACAAACAATGCTGGTGCGATGGAAGATCGCTACGGCTCTGATGCTATTTTCGAGCGGTCCGGCATTCGCCGCCGACGAGCCGGGAGTCTCTGCCACCGAGATCAAGATCGGCGGAGTGTTTCCCTTCAGCGGACCGGCGTCATCCATCGGCCTCGTGGGCAAGGGACTCATGGCCTACATTCAGGCCTTGAATGACCGCGGCGGTGTCAACGGACGCAAGATCAACTACATCGCCTATGACGACGGATACAGTCCTCCCAAGGCGGTGGAGCACGTCCGCAAGCTCTTTGAAAGCGACGAAGTGTCGTTCATGTTCGGCCAGCTCGGCACTCCCGGTATTTCGGCCACTGCAAAATACCTGAAGGCCAAGGGGGTACCGAGTGTCGCTATCGTCAGCGGCTCGTCCAAATTCACGGACGTCGCCAATTTCCCGCTGATCACCACGGGTCTTGTCAGCTACGACACGGAAGGGAAAATCTACGCCAAATACCTGACGAAGACGCTGCCGAACGCCAAGTGTGCCATCCTCTATCAGAACGACGATCTCGGCAGAGATTACGTCGGTGCCTTCAAGGCGTTTCTCGGCAAGGAGTTCGACCGGAAGGTCATCAGCGCTTCCTATGAGGTCACCGAACCGACGATTGATTCGCAGATTACCAATCTGAAGAGCTCGGGTGCCGAGGCGCTGGTGATCGCCGGGACGCCGAAGTTCGCAAGCCCAGGCCATCCGGCAAGCCTCGGTGATCGGCTGGAAGGCGACCGTGATCATCAATTTCCCCTCCGCTTCGGTCGGAGGCACGCTTGCACCGGCCGGACTCGACAAATCGGTCGGCGTGATGGTCGGTACAATCAACAAGGATATCCTGGATGAAACATGGAAAGACGACCCGGGCATGCAGGCCTACCGGGCGTTTTTCGACAAGTATTTGCCAGGCGCCGATATCACCAACGGCAGCTATCTGACGGGCTATCAGCAAGGCGTCCTGCTCGAGCAGATTCTCAAGCAATGCGGTGATGATCTGTCGCGGAAGAATATTCTTGGGCAGGCGAAGAACCTGAAAAATGTCGTCGTTCCGACTGCACTGCCCGGGATCAGGGTCAACACCACCGAGACCGAGAACATGATCTGGACGCAGACGCGGCTGCAGCGCTGCACCGGCACGACGTGGCAAGCCTTCGGAGAAGTCCTGGATGCCATGTCCGAGTGACCCTGGCGTAGCCCGCTCGCTCTATCAATCGCGGCAATCCAGGAGGTCGTTTTCGATAACGACGAAGCCACTGACGTTCGCGCCAAGGGAGCTCTCCGTCGAGCGCCGGACAGACGGCACGCTGATATTGAGATCGCCCCTTGAATTAGGACCATGCGACTGGCGCATCACCGATTGTCTCCCGCGCTGGGCAAGCGCCGTTCCAGACAGAATATTCCTCGCGCAACGCAATGCCGAAGGGGCATGGGACGAGATCACCTATAGCGAGGCATGGTCGCAGGTCCAGGCGGTCGGCCAGAGCCTGATCGATATGGGCGCAAAGCCGACTGACAGGCTGGCGGTGCTTTCGGGGAACGTCTCTACTGCAATAAACCCGGCCCGGATGTGGTGCGGGTCTGAGGATGCGGTCAGTCGGTGGCGATCCCAGCAGCCTCAAGCGGCGCTGCGGCGCGCCTTCGCCTTCGGCTTGTCAGGCGCCGCTATCGTCAGCGGGCTTTGCGCGCCCGGGCCTGGGTGGGTATGAACCTCCTTGGCCAGGAGCGGCTCGCCGCATTCAGAACACACCATGACCGGGTCGAAGTTCTTTCCGCACTTGTGGTGCTGGTGCAGCAGCGGCCGGCCGCGCTCGTCGACCATGTGAGTGTCGCCCCAATGCACAAGCGCCATCATGATCGGATAAAGATCGAGTCCCTTTTGGGTCAGGATATATTCGTGGCGTTTGGGCGCTTCCTGGTAGGGAATGCGGCGCAGGATGCCCAGCCGAACCAGCTTCTTCAGCCGTTCGGCAAGCAGATGGCGTGTAATTCCGAGCGCCGACTGAAATCCCTCGAAGCGGCGCGTGCGCAGAAAACATTCCCGCAGGATCAGAAGCGTCCAGCGGTCGCCGATCACGCCAATGGTCCGGGCCATCGAACACGGCTCTTCCTCGAGTTCCTTCCATTTCATCCGTACTCTCCAGTCACACCGGCAGGGCCGGCTCGAATCGTCGCTGAGGCCGCCGCATTTTCCTTGCATTCTAGATAGGTACTGAATTCCAAACAATACCCCGAGGGAAACGGAAAACCAGCATAAATCCGGCCAAAGTTGACAGTTCTATTTTAGAACTGTAAAGACGAGATCAGGCAAGGCATGCGATGGGATCGCCGGTCTCTGGCGGCCGATGCGCTCTGCGGGAGAAAGCGATCATAGCCCCTAAGGTTGAATTCCAGTTCGATTTCGGCAGCCCAAACGCTTATCTGGCGGAAGTTGCCATTCCCGGGATCGAGCGGCGGACCGGCGTGAAGTTCGAGTACGTCCCGGTCCTGCTTGGCGGGATCTACAAGGCGACCGGCAACATGTCCCCGTTCGACTCGCTTCGCGGGATCAAGAACAAACCGGAATACCAGGCGCTCGAGACCCAGCGGTTTATCCGGCGCCACAACATCACGAAGTTTCGTCAGAACTCCTTCTTTCCTGTCAATGCATTGATGCTGATGCGCGGCGCCGCCGCGGCCCAGTTCGAAGGCGTGTTCGAACCCTTTCCGCGCCGCCTATCATCACATGTGGGAAGAGCCCAAGAAGATGGATGATCCCGAAGTGTTCAGGAGCGCGTTTGCTGCCTCGGGGATCGACATCGGCAAGCTGGTCGCGCGCGCACAGCAGGATGATGTCAAGAAGAAGCTGATCGATCTGACCAATGACGCGGTCAGCCGCGGTGCCTTCGGTTCACCGACATTCTTCGTCGGCAACGAGATGTTTCTCGGCAAGGATCAACTCCGGGACGTCGAGGAATCGATCGTCGAACAGGCCCGGCAGCCCGTTTCCAAAACCGGCTAGTTACGGACTTGTGGTTCGGGCGTGTGGTGACGAGGGACCCGCGGACGCTAGAGTCACCTTCGGCCGGTTGCAGAAGAAACATCGAAGGAGAGTGCAATGGCTGGTCCCTTGAGCGGCGTTCGTGTCCTCGATCTGACCGGCGTGGTGTCCGGCCGGTTTGCGACCAAGTTTCTCGCAGATCAGGGCGCCGACGTACTCAAGATCGCGCCGATCGGCGGCGACATCACCCGCCGCAGCCGGGCCGGCATCGATAAGGCGGCGAGTTCTCCGCGCTGTTCATCTCGTCAAACCGCGGCAAGCGTTCGCTCTCGATCGACGTCAAGAGCACGGCCGGGGGCGAGGTGCCGGCCAAACTGGTCGCGCAAGCCGATGTCCTGGTGCAGAAATTTCCGGCCCGGCACCATCGAGCGCCTCGGTCTCGGTGTCGAAGAACTGCGCCAGCCGCCGCGAACGCTTGCGGTTGCACCCGTAAGGAAGATGGTGCCGCGCCCGCGCGGCAGCATAACGCGCGGGACTTTGCGTCCGAACAGGAAGCCAGCGTAGCACGCCAGCTCCCAGGCCTTGAAGAATAGCGTCTCCGTGGTGTCCAGCAGGGGCGTGTTGACGTTCGACCCGGCATTGAAAAGGCAGATATCGATCGGCCCGATCTCGCGTTCGACATCCGCAAACAGCTTTTGAACGTCCGCTTCCTGGCGGGCATCGACGCTCAAGGCGTGGATGCTTTGGCCTTTCTTCCTGAGTTCATCGACAAGCGCCTGGGATTTGGCCGCATCGCGTCTGCAGATGCAAACAGTGTAGCCGCCGCTGGCAAACCGCCGCGCAACGGCAGCGCCGATGGCATCACCCGCGCCGACAAGCATCGCGACTCCGCGACTTTCTCCCATGCTCGCCACCCCTATAAGTTCTGATTTGACATGCTATGGATATCGACTGGAAGTCGCGTTTGTAAACGGAGTCCTCGTAATTCCTGAACATGGCAGCAAAGTTGCCGCTTCAGGATCCGACAGTGCCGACAAAATAGCGATTGACGAGTTCTAAAAAAGAACGCATGTTTCATCACGAGGCGCAATGTTGAAAAAGCGTCGATATTCTTCATTGTGGGAGGCGGCTGGTGGTGGCGAAACTATCGCAAGGGCTCGATCTTTGTGAGATTGCTTTCGGGTTGCCGAGCCGCATTGATCAATCAACTTGCCGCCCGCCCGCCAAAGCCCCGGATCGAACCGCGCCAGTCAAAGACGGCGCCTCCGGCCGTGGTAACTTCGGTCAGCACGGCCAGGTGAGAGCGGGTGACCGCATCTTCGTCGGTCGCGAAATTGCGCTCCACGTTCCAGGGCCGACAGAACAGCTTCGCACACAGCGCGTCTAACCTAACCGGGAGAAGACCCTTGAGAAAAAGAAATGCAACCGTCGCCGTGATCGGCGCGGGCGATTTCATCGGTGGCGAGATCGCCAAGAAGTTTGCCTCCGAGGGCTTTACCGTCTTCGCCGGCCGCCGCAACGGCGACAAGCTGGCGCCGCTGGTCAAGGAGATCGAGGCCGCCGGCGGCGAGATCCAGGCACGTTCGCTCGACGCGCGCAAAGAAGAGGAGATCATTTCGTTCCTGAATGACGCCGACCAGCACGCGCCCTTGGATGTCTGCATCTTCAACATCGGCGCCAACGTCAACTTCCCGATTCTCGAAACGACCGAGCGCGTGTTCCGCAAGGTCTGGGAGATGGCCTGTTACTCCGGCTTCCTCGCCGGGCGGGAGGCAGCCCGGCTGATGCTGCCGCGCGGCCAAGGCAATATTTTCTTCACCGGCGCGACCGCGTCCTTGCGCGGTGGCAGCGGCTATGCCGCCTTTGCCAGCGCCAAATTCGGACTGCGCGCTGTGGCGCAGGCGATGGCGCGCGAGCTGGGCCCGAAGAATATCCATGTCGCCCACCTCATTATCGATTCCGGTGTCGACACCGAGTGGGTCCGCCAGCGGCGCCTCGAAGCGCTCGGCCCCGATGCGCTTGACGATCCGGATCTGCTCATGCCGCCGGCCTCGGTCGCGACGTCCTATTGGCAGCTCTATCAGCAGCCGAAGAGCGCCTGGACGTTCGAGATGGAAATCCGCCCCTTCGGTGAGAAGTGGTAGGAAGCGCGCGATGGAACTCGCACTGTCTCCCGAGACGCGGCCTTCCGTGATGAGGTGCGCGCTTTCATCGCCGAAAATGATCCGAAGGAAATGCGGGTCCCCAATCCGGAGACCGACCTGACCAAAGAGCAACCCTTGCTCTGGCACCGCGTTCTCTACAGGAAGGGCTGGATCGCGCCGCTCTGGCCCAAGGAATATGGCGGCCCCGGCTGGTCGATCACCCGACGTTTTATCTTCGAGCAGGAAACAAGCCGCGCTGGTACGCTGCCGCCGTTGGCGTTCAGCGTCACCATGGTTGGTCCCGTCATCTACACCTTCGGCAACGACGCGCAAAAACAGAAGTTTTGCCGCGGATCCTTTCGGGTGATGATTGGTGGTGCCAGGGCTATTCGGAGCCGGGCTCGGGTTCGGACCTCGCCACCGTCCGGACCAAGGCCGTGCGCGACGGCGACCACTACGTCGTCAATGGCCACAAGACCTGGACGACGTTGGCACAGCACGCCGACTGGATCTTCTGCCTGGTGCGTACCGATCCTTCGCCCAAGCCTCAGGCCGGCATCTCGTTCCTCCTGATCGACATGAAATCGCCCGGCGTCACCGCGCGTCCGATCATCACGATCGACGGATCGCATGAGGTGAATGACGTCTTCCTCGAAGACCTGCGCGTCCCCGTCGAGAACCTGATCGGCGAGGAGAACAAGGGCTGGACCTACGCAAAATTCCTGCTCGGTAACGAGCGCACCAGGCGCGCGGGCATCGAACCGGGCGAGGTCGAGGACGTGGTGATGGGTTGCGCGATGCAACAGGGCACCATGGTGATGAACGTCGCACGCAAGGGCGCGATTCGGGCCGGCCTGCCGGTCACCGTCGCCGGGACCACGATCGATCGGCAATGCGCGTCCGGCCTGCAGGCCATAGCGGTTGCGGCACGCTTGATCATGCTGGACGGAGTCGAGACCGCGATCGGTGGCGGCATCGAATCGATCAGCCTGGTGCAGAACGAGCACATGAACAAATTCCACGCCGTTGACGATGAGCTGATGGCGATGAAGCCGGACATGTACATGTCGATGCTCGACACCGCCGAGATCGTCGCCGAGCGTTACAAGATCGGCCGCGGCCGGCAGGACGAATACAGCCTCGAATGTCAGCGCCGTATCGGAACCGCGGTGCTGGCCGGCCGCTTCAATGACGAGATCGTTCCGATCACGACCAGGATGGCCGTCGTCAACAAGGACACCAAGGAGGTCACCTATCAGGAGGTGACGCTGTCGAAGGATGAAGGTCCGCGTCCCGAGACCACGGCGGAAGGGCTTGCGAAGACCAAGCCGGTGTTCGAGGGCAAGACCATCACGGCGGGCATTGCCAGCCAGCTCTCCGACGGCGCATCGGCCTGCGTGATCATGAGCGACAGGATCGCCGCCAAGAAAGGCCTGAAGCCGCTCGGTATCTTCCGCGGCTTCGTCGCGGCCGGAGTCGAGCCGGACGAAATGGGTATCGGTTCGGTGGCTGCAATCCCACGCCTTCTCAAGCGGCACGGCCTGAAGATCGATGACATCGATCTCTGGGGGCTGAATGAAGCCTATGCCGTCCAGGTGATCTACTGCCGCGACAAGCTCGGCATCGATCCGGACAAGCTCAACGTCAATGGCGGCTCGATCGCGATCGGCCATCCCTATGACACGACGGGCGCCCGGCTTGCGGGTCACATCCTGATCGAGGGGCGGCGGCGCAAGGCGAAGTACGGCGTGGTGATCATGTGCATCGGCGGCGGCATGGGTGCGGCGGGCCTGTTTGAAATCGTCAACTGATCGGAAAGCGGAGAAGCGCGCGTGAAGACAGCAATCACTGAACTGTTCGGCATCCAGCACCCGATCATCCAGGGCGGCATGCATTATGTCGGCTTTGCCGAGCTGGCAGCTGCGGTGTCGAACGCCGGCGGTCTTGGCATTGTCACCGGCCTGACGCAGAGGACGCCGGAGCTGCTGGCGAAGGAAATCGCGCGCTGCCGCGACATGACCGACAAGCCGTTCGGCGTGAACCTGACTTTCCTGCCGAGCTTCACCGCGCCGCCCTATCCGGAATACATCGCCGCCATCAGGGAAGGCGGCGTCAAGGCGGTGGAGACCGCGGGTCGCAGTCCGGAAGCGTACATGCCCGCGCTGAAGGCGGCCGGCATCAAGGTGATCCACAAATGCACCTCGGTGCGGCGTTCGCTGAAGGCCGAGAGGATCGGTTGCGACGCCGTCAGCGTCGACGGCTTCGAATGCGGCGGCCATCCCGGCGAGGACGACATTCCGAACATGATCCTGCTGCCGCGCGCGGCCGATGAACTGAAGATTCCGTTCGTCGCCTCGGGCGGCATGGCGGATGCGCGCAGCCTGGTCGCCGCGCTGTCGATGGGTGCCGCCGGCATGAACATGGGCACGCGCTTCATCGCCACCAAGGAAGCGCCAGTCCATCCCAATGTGAAGAAGGCGCTGGTCGAAGCCAGCGAACTCGACACCGTGCTTGTGATGCGCGCGCTGCGCAACACCGAGCGCGTGCTGAAGAACAAGGGTGTCGATTACCTGCTCGAGATCGAGCGCGAGAAGGGCGCAGGCCTGCAGATCGCGGATATCCACGAGCAGGTCGCGGGCGTCTATCCGAAGGTGATGCTCGACGGCGAGATGGATGCCGGCGCCTGGAGCTGCGGCATGGTGGTCGGGCTGATCAACGATATCCCGACGGTGAAGGAGTTGATCGATCGCATCATGACGGAAGCCGAGCAGATCATCCGGCAGCGGCTGACCGGCTTCCTTGACGGTGCTGTCGCGAATGCGATCGCCCGTGCTGTTGCTTGACGAAGGCCATTGCGAGCGAACGTTTTAGTGCGCGAGATCGGCACTCGCCGATCGCTTTCAGCGCCCGTCGGGAATCGATCGGCTCTCGATCTGCGCGTTGAACGCGCAGTTTCGGATTGGAGCAGGGCTAGACTGCGGAGTTAGGGCACTACTGGTCGGCGGAGTGCCGGTTCATTTCCTCCAAGTTCTCGCGCATTGCATCGAACTGCGTGCCAAAGCCCTTCCAGTCGCCGGACCTCAATCGTTCAACGGCCCGATTGTAGTGGTCGAGCGCCTCCCGTGCCTGACTTGCCGACGGGCGTGTGACGGACATTTCCTCATTCGTACTCGAGGTCGACCGCACCGCGCCAGGTTCGATGAACAGAGCTGACAATGCCTCGGCGAGCGTCTCCTTCATCACCACATGTTCGCCATAGGCCGCGATCACGCGTTTCAGTTCCGGCAAGTGTCCGTGCTCCGCTCGCAAATAGAGCGGCGTGACGTAGAGGATCGAGTTTTCGATCGGGATCACAAGCAAGTTCGCGCCGCGTATCACCCGCGAGCCCATCTGATTCCACAGCGTGATCTGTTGCGATATCTCAGTACTCTGGTTGATCCGCGCCTCGATCTGGAATGGCCCGTAGACGAGCTTCTCCTTGGGAAATTCATAGACGACCAGCTTGCCGTAGTGGGGCGCGTCGCAACGCGCGGCGAGCCACGCGATCATATTGTCGCGACGGCTGGGTACCATGGGAAGCATAAGGAAGAACTCGGCCTGTGGCTCACCGGGCAGCCGCATGATGATGTAATACGGGGCCATGGTTGCAACGCCGCCGCCGCCCGGCTGGCGCGGGAACTGCCAGAGATCCTCGCGATTGTAGAAAACGTCGGCCACTTCCATGTGGTAGGCCTGATAGAGCTGCGCCTGAATCAGGAACAGGTCCTCTGGATAGCGAATGTGCCTCTGCAGATCCGCCGGCATGGCCGAGAATGACTTGAACAAATTCGGAAAGATACGTTGGTAGGTCGCGGCAATCGGATCGCCGCTGTCCATCAGATAAAAGTCGACGGTTCCATCATAGGCATCGATGGTGACCTTCACTGAATTGCGAATGTAGTTGAGATCAAGGTCTTGCACAGGCTGCGCGGACGGGAAGTAAGAACTCACCGTGTAGGCGTCCTGCATCCAGAACATCCGCCCGTTGCTGATGACCAGATAAGGATCGTGATCGAGTCTGAGGAACGGAGCGATCGTTCGTACCCTTTCCCCGATATTGCGGCGGATCATGATCCGGCTGTCGGTGGTGATGTAGCTTGAAAGCAGCAGGTTCGGGTCATTGAAGTAATAAGCGAACAAGCCTTTCCACACCATCGCTCCGATCGGAATGCCACCCGTGCCGTCATAGGCCGCATAGACATTGTCCTTTCCCTTCGGATAATCGAACTCCGGCGTGCTCCCCTTAACGATGACGTAGTCGTCGCTCCGTTCGCCGTAGTAGATGCGCGGCTCGTCGATTTTGGGGCCTCCTTCCGCAACGGGAGGGATATCCCGCAAATAGAGAAGCGGCAGTCCTTCGGTGCTTTTCCGGGTGACCGGGCTCATCACAGCGCCATTGCCATGAGTAAACAGCACGTGGCGGTTGACCCACGTCTGGGCGTTCGGCGGCAGCAAGGAGGGCCGCAGTTCGCGAGCCGAGAGCATCACGCTTTGGTAGGAGCCATCGAGCCAGTAGCGATCAACGTCAAGATCATGGAATTTGTAGTAAGTGCGGATCTCCTGCAGCTGCGCGTAGGTGTCCGACAAGGGCAGCCAGTCCCACAGCCTGATATTGTCGATCGTCGCCTTGTTGGCGTCGAGCGTCTTGAAGCTGAGCTTCTGTTCTGCGGCAAACGGCTTGGCTGTGATCTGATCGAGATTGTATGCCTGCCGGGTCAGCGCGATGTTGCGTTCGATATAGGGCCTTTCCAGCTCCAATTCGCTTGGCTTTACGAAGAACTGCCGGAACAGCACGGGAACTACGCCGGACAGCACGAAAGACCCGGTCACGACAAGAAGGAACGCGGCGGCAGGAAGCCGGTGGGTGCGCACCCACAAGTTTGCCCACGCGGCGAGAGCGGCGATGACCGAAAGTCCGATCATCAGCCACAAGGCCGGCAGCCCCAAGTGGACATCGGTGTAACTTGCACCGACGACCACGCCGTTATCGCCGTAGAGCAGCAGGTAGCGATCGAGACCATAGGACCAGGCCTTCACTGCAAAGAGAAGACCGAGCAGCGCCGAGCCATGGGCAATCACTGTCGACGATATTGATCGGCGATGAATGTCGTATTCGATATCACCGTGCACCCAGTAGATCGCCGCGGTGAAAAGCGTGCTCAGAACGAGCGCGAGCATCATCCAATTCTTGATGAGGATATAGGCGGGCAGTGAGAAGAGATAGAAGCCGATGTCCTTGTCGTAGAGCGGATCGTCTGCCCCATATGGTACCTGATAGACAAACCCCAGGAACACGGCCCAGTTGCCGACTTCGGCCGCCGCCACAAGTAGAGCGAGCAGAGCTGCACCGCCTGTGATCAACTGGGGCCACGGCAGTCGATCGCGCACAAGCGATAGCAGATTTGGCGGCGCGTTGCCTACGGCGGTCCACCCCGAAGCGGCGACAAGCTGTGTCGACCGCCGTTCGGCAAAGCGCAGGGCCAGCCATCCGTTCAAAAAGAGGACGACGGCGGTTGCCGTCCAGACCGCAAGAAAGACGACGGCTTTGGCACCGATTGTTGCCCAAAAAACCTGCGGATAACCGACCAAAGAAAACCACAGCCAGTCGACCAGAAAGTCGCTCGCGAGCCGGAGCAGGATCAGGAAAATCCCAATGACGATGGCCGCAATAATGAGCCCGACCACGGCACTTTGCCTTGGTACCTTCCGTTCGGGTCCGGTAATCCCGATCGTCATGGTTTGATCATAGCGGAAACGCGGGATGTCCGCCGCTTGATTCGTGGTCGGGATTGCGCCTCAAGGCGGGCGGCGCAGGTGCCCAAAACTGTGTCGCCAGAACCCCGGAGCAGTGCAAAGTGGCAAATTGAAATGGCCCAGGCTGGCTGGCTGAGGCTAGAGGCCGGCCCCCGATACCAACAGGAGGGCACCGATTGCCATAAGGAGAATGCCCGGCCAGTTCGCTCCGACCCCCAAGAATCCCAATCCCCGCCGTGTCGGCTCCAGAGTATCGCCAGCCGGCCGACTAAGCGATCCCCGCCAAATAGCAGCGCGCACCATGTACAAGAGTCCGCCAAGAACGAGCAGAGCGCCAAGTCCCATCAGCACCATTCTCGCCTCCTCAATTCATCGCTGCCATGCACAACGAACCAGGATTCAAGCGCCGGGAGGTCTGATTCGTTCCGGGCGCGAACCGGCGGCCGCTAAAGCGGGTTAGCCGGGACGCTTCTTTCATCCTCGATTCGATAACATCCTCTGGAGGATTTCCTCGATCGAGTGTGGCGAAATGCCCAGCTCGGCAAATCCAGGCATGTCGGGTGATGACACGGAGTCGATCCGCATCAGCTCCACCTGATTGCGAGTAAGGGGTGAACGAGGGAGTATTTCGGAGGCCCATGCCAGCGCTTGCCAAATGGCAAACGGCATTGGAATCAGGAGAGGCGCGCGGCCAACTTGATGCGCGATCGCTCTGAGCAGTTGCTCGTAAGAGTAGGGGGTCGGGCCGCCGAATTCAAAGACCGTCGGGTAAGACTCGGCTCGCTCCATGATTCGGGCAACCGCCTCCGCAACATCTTCGACATAGGCCGGTTGCAATCTGGTCCGGCCGCGGCCGAACATCGGATAGATCGGAAGCCAACGAAGGAGCTTGAGGATGGTGTTGAGAAACGCGTCGTCCGGTCCGAACATCACAGCCGGGCGGACGATAAATGCAGCGGCGAATTCCGCGCGGACCGCGCGTTCGCCTTCGCCGCGCTTTCGGATGTAGCAGGATGGCGAGGCGGCGTCGGCACCGATCCCCGAAACGTGAACAAGCCGTTCGACTCCAGCCCGGCGGGCCTGGGCTGCTACCCGTTGAGCCGACCCGACGTGAACGGAGTGAAAAGTCTCCAGTCCGCGCTCGCGATAAAGGCTGACCGCGTTTATGACGCCGTAGGCGCCAGCCAGCGCATCCGCAACTGATTGCTCGTCGTGAATGTCGGCCTCTACCGATTGAAGTTGCGGATTCTCGGGACCAGACTGGCTGTGCCCCCCGTCCGGATGCCTTGATGCGATCCGGACGGAAAATTCGCGATTGCGCAGATGGCGGACGATGCGGTTGCCGAGAAAGCCGGTTCCGCCGAACACGGTGATGGTGCGACCGCTCGTTGCTGCTTTGGCTAGCGTTCGCGGCTCCACGGGAAGAGTGAGGCGGGGAAATCCGCCGCATAGCGGTGACCTATCGGCGGGCGGGGCTGTTCTTCCGGTGGATTCGGGTCAGGCTCGACCACCTTCCGATAAAGATGCCAGGTGGCATGACCGAGCACCGGCAGCACCACGGCGAGACCGACGAAGAACGGCAGCGAACCGATCGCCAGCAGTGCCGCAACAACCAGACCCCATACCGCCATAGCAACTGGATTTTCCCTCACGGCCCGCAGCGACGTCCGGATTGCGTCGATCGCAGTCGCGTGCCGGTCGAGCATCAGCGGAAACGATACAACGCTGACGCACAAGGCCGCGACGGCGAACAGGAAGCCGACGCCGCAGCCGACGATAATGAGCGACCATCCTTCCGGCGTCGTCAAAACACGCGTTGCGAAGTCAGGGATGGTTGCTGCCGGAGCGTGGCCGAAAGTTGCAATGTAGATCGCGTCCGCGGCGGCGATCCAGACCCCGAACAGAACCAGCAGGAGAATGCCGAGTTCGAGCATGGCGCCGAAGGACGGTGCGCGCAACACGTGCATGGCATCCCATGCTGCTGCTTCCTCTCCGCGCTCGCGGCGCCGGCTGAGTTCGTAGAGGCCGAGGGCGGCAAAAGGACCGATCAGGGTAAAGCCGGCGGCGAGCGGAAAGAGGAGCGGCAGCACCGAATAGCCGATCACAAGTCTGAACAGGACAAGTCCGAGGACGGGATAAATCACGCACAGGACTACGGCGTGAGTTGGGATGGCCTTGAAGTCTTCCCAGCCCAGGCGCAACGCGTTGCCCAGGTCGGAAAGGTTGATCTTGCGAACGACAAAGGCGGTAGAGACGCCAAATACGTCCAGTTTGGGTCTTGCGAATACTGTGGCCATGGCTCCGGTCTCCTTGCTTGTGACCGCAGGGGAACGGAGCGCACTCAAAACGCACGCATCCGCCTCATCCGCGAAAATCGCGATCGAGCCCGGCAAATCAGATTCAACCAGAAGGAGCTTTGCCGGACGACACCTGTCGCGACCGGTACAATGAAATTAGTCCGATGTACGATAGAAGCAAGACATAGCGCTCGCGGTTTGGTGATTTGTGCGCCTGCACACATCGATTATTGCGCTGCATCACCAAACGCCTGGTGCCAATGGATGCTCATCCGATTGCGCGTCAGACTTGCGAAGCCAGGATGACCTAGCCTTCCATTGAGCTCCTAGCCTTCCATTGAGCTATTGACGGTAGGCTCAACGGGGGCCATCCTAAAGTTCTGAACGCCCCCCAGCTCCCCTGAAATGAGCGGTCGTGACGTGCAGTTCGTGTCAACCCGTTACGTCGCAACCGGTCGAATGGGCGAGGCAATAGGTACGATGATGGCGAAGATGAAATTCGCCATCGCGATAGACGTGAGCTCCGCCCTTTAACTCGTATCCGCAGCCTTTAGTGGCAAGGATGCATAAAGATGGCTGTAGCGATCATACTGCTTTTGGTAGCGATCGCCTCGGTGCTGTTTCACATTTTCAGCCCGTGGTGGTGGACCCCGCTCGCCTCAAACTGGCGCTACATCGACGACACGATCACCCTGACATTCTGGATCACCGGGGCGGTCTTCTTCGCGGTCGTCGCATTCATGGCTTATTGCGTCTTCCGCTTTCGACACATGGAGGGAAGGCGGGCAGACTACAATCCAGAAAACAAGAAGCTCGAATGGTGGCTCAGCGTCGGGACTGCAATTGGCGTCGCAGCCATGCTCGCACCCGGCCTGGTTGTCTGGCACCAGTTCGTCACAGTTCCGGCCGATGCGACCGAGGTCGAGGTCATGGGACAGCAGTGGCAATGGAGCTATCGGCTTCCCGGAAAGGACGGCCGGCTCGGGACTTCCGATGCCCGCAATGTCAGTTCCGACAATCCCATGGGGTTGAGTCCCGACGATCCCGCCGGACAAGACGATGTCGTCATTCAAAATGACGATTTGCACCTGCCGCTTGGCAAACCGGTAAAGCTATTACTCCGCTCGATTGACGTCCTGCATGATTTCTATGTGCCGGAGTTTCGGGCGAAGATGGATATGATACCGGGCTCGGTCACATATTACTGGTTCACGCCCACGCGCATCGGAACATTCGAAGTTCTCTGCGCGGAACTCTGCGGCGCCGCGCACGCGCAGATGCGGAGCAAGGTCATCGTAGACGAAGAGAAAGACTACCACGCGTGGCTGGAGAAGCAGCGGACGTTCGTCGAGTTGTCGCAGCAGCGCAACGTCGCGAAAGCCGCCTACAAGTCAGGAAGCGAATGAAGACATCGGCGAGCAGCGCCGCATAACAGACGGCGAACTCTTCGCTGAAGAGAGAGACCAGGGAGGAATTCCAATGGTCGATGTCCCGTTTGACACCGTCGCAGGCGTCCCGCCCGCTGAAGTGGGCGAGGTCGAGCTCTATCATCCGAGAAGCTGGTGGACGAGGTACGTCTTTTCGCAGGACGCCAAGGTCATCGCCATCCAGTACTCGATCACGGCGATGTCCATTGGAATGGTTGCGCTGGTGCTGTCATGGCTGATGCGGCTGCAGCTCGGATTCCCCGGCACGTTTTCGTTCATCGATCCGAACCAGTATCTCCAGTTTATCACCATGCACGGCATGATCATGGTGATCTATCTTCTTACCGCGCTGTTCCTCGGCGGCTTCGGCAACTATCTTATCCCGTTGATGGTCGGCGCCCGGGACATGGTATTCCCCTATGTGAACATGCTGAGCTACTGGGTCTACCTGCTCGCGGTCGTGGTGCTGGCCTCGACCTTCTTCGTGCCCGGCGGGCCCACCGGAGCCGGCTGGACGCTGTACCCGCCGCAGGCAATTCTCTCCGGTACTCCCGGGCAGGATTGGGGCATCATTCTCATGCTGGCCTCGCTGATCCTGTTCATCATCGGCTTCACCATGGGCGGGCTAAATTACGTGGTGACGGTGCTGCAGGCGCGCACGCGCGGCATGACGTTGATGCGGTTGCCCTTGACGGTGTGGGGTATTTTCACGGCCACCGTCATGGCGCTTCTGGCCTTCCCGGCGCTGTTCGTCGCCTCGGTGATGCTGCTGCTCGATCGCCTTTTGGGAACCAGCTTCTTCATGCCTACGCTGGTCGAGATGGGCACGCTTACGAAGTATGGCGGCGGCAGCCCGATCCTGTTCCAGCACCTGTTCTGGTTCTTCGGCCATCCCGAAGTCTACATCGTGGCCTTACCGGCCTTCGGCATCATTTCCGATCTGATCAGCGTCCACGCGCGGAAGAACATCTTCGGCTATCGCATGATGGTATGGGCGATCGTGGCAATCGGCGCCCTCAGCTTCGTCGTGTGGGCGCACCATATGTATGTGAGCGGCATGCACCCGTATTTCGGGTTCTTCTTCGCCACCACGACGCTCATCATCGCCGTCCCGACCGCGATCAAGGTTTACAATTGGGTGCTGACCCTTTGGCGAGGCGACATTCATCTCACCATCCCGATGCTGTTCGCGCTGGCGTTCATCATCACCTTCGTAAACGGCGGTCTGACCGGCCTGTTTCTCGGCAACGTGGTCGTAGACGTTCCGTTGTCGGACACGATGTTCGTTGTCGCCCATTTTCACATGGTGATGGGTATTGCGCCGATCATGGCCGTGTTCGGCGGAATCTATCATTGGTACCCGAAAGTCACCGGAAGGATGCTCAATGAGGCGCTTGGACAGTTCCACTTCTGGGTCTCGTTCCTTGGAGCCTATGCGATTTTCTTCCCCATGCACTATCTGGGCCTGTTGGGCATGCCCCGCCGCTATCATGACATCGGCGAAACGGCCTTCGTTCCGGCATCCGCCCATGACCTCAATGCGTTCATGAGCGTGGCGGCCCTGATCGTCGGCTTCGCCCAGCTCGTATTCCTGTTCAATCTGATCTGGAGCCTGTTCAAAGGAAAAGAGGCAGGCGGCAACCCTTGGGGAGCGGCGTCGCTGGAATGGCAAACGCCAGAGACCCCTCCGGGGCATGGCAACTGGGGCAAGGAGCTCCCGATCGTCTATCGCTGGGCCTACGATTACAGCGTTCCCGGCATCGCCGGGGATTTCGTGCCGCAAAATGATCCGCCGGCCGGATTGTCGGCGCAGGGGGCCCACCCGTGAGCGCCATTATCCTGTTCATGGCTGGAATAGCCGCAATTGCGGGTTGGTGGCTCTCGCAACAGCGGCTGGCAGCCAAGCCATGGCTGGAGGAAGGAGTGATGGTCGATCTTCGCGAGGAGAGCACTTCGTCGCTGCCTCCGGCGAAGATCGGATTGGGCGTGTTTCTTGCGGTCGTCGGTTCGTTGTTCGCGCTCTTCATCAGCGCTTACTCGATGCGTATGAACCTGGTGGACTGGCGGACGCTGCCGGTACCAGCGCTGTTATGGTTCAACACCGGCGTCCTGGTCTTGAGCAGTGTGGCACTGCAGTGGGCGTACATAGCCGCGCGCCGCGACGACATCCAGGGCATAAGCGTCGGTTTGTGCGCCGGTGGAGCGTCCGCCGTTATATTCCTTGTCGGGCAACTGCTGGCGTGGCGCCAGCTGAGTGGCGCCGGGTACTTCCTGGCATCCAATCCAGCCAATTCATTCTTCTACCTGATCACCGCGGTGCACGGGCTACATCTGATGGGCGGCCTGGTGGCCCTCGGCAGAACGACGGCCAAGGTATTGCGCGGCGCCGAGGCGAGCCAAATTCGCCTGAGCGTAGAACTCTGCACTATCTATTGGCATTTCCTGCTGTTGGTCTGGCTGGTCCTGCTCGGCCTGCTGACGGGCTGGACAGACAATTTCGTCGACATTTGTCGCCAGTTGCTGAGCTAGGGAAGGCACCAGATGGCAGAAACGGCGCTGATAAACAACGTAGAACCGCCGGCGCGGCCCGCAGGTTGGCGAGGCATCGCCGCCGATTGGTCCTCGGATCAGCGCGCCTTCAAGAACGTTTCCTGGGGGAAGGCCATGATGTGGATCTTCCTCCTCAGCGATACCTTTATCTTCAGCTGTTTTCTGCTGTCGTACATGACGACGCGGATGTCCACGACCGTGCCGTGGCCGAATCCGAGTGAGGTATTTGCCCTCACGATTGGAGGGCAACAGATCCCCCTCATCCTGATCGCCATCATGACCTTCATCTTGATCAGCAGCAGCGGGACGATGGCGATGGCCGTCAACTTCGGTTACCGCCGCGACCGCGCCAAAACTGCTGCCTTGATGCTGGCCACAGCGGCATTTGGCGCAACCTTCGTCGGAATGCAGGCCTTCGAATGGACCAAGCTGATCATGGAGGGCGTCCGGCCCTGGGGCAACCCTTGGGGCGCGACGCAGTTTGGTTCAAGCTTTTTCATGATCACCGGCTTCCATGGCACCCACGTGACGATCGGCGTGATTTTCCTGATCGCCATCGCGCGAAAGGTTTGGCGGGGAGACTTCGACGTCGAAAGACGCGGCTTTTTCACGAGCCGGAAAGGGCATTACGAGATCGTCGAAATCACCGGCCTGTACTGGCACTTCGTCGATCTTGTGTGGGTGTTCATCTTTGCGCTTTTTTATCTCTGGTGAGGTCGCAGCATGACAAACGTCGCGGTACATCTGGAAGCGCAGCAACACTCGCTGCAGGCTCACGTGCATGACGCACTCGCACCAGGAACCACACACACACAGGGCCAGCAGCATCCAATCAAGCTTTATCTCGTGGTTTGGGGATGGTTATTCGTTCTCAGTACCTGCTCCTATCTCGTCGACTACTTTGGCCTCCACGGCCATCTCCGATGGTCGCTGATCCTGCTGTTCATGATGTTGAAGGCTGGCCTGATCGTCGCGGTCTTCATGCACATGGCCTGGGAGCGGTTGGCTTTGGCCTACGCGATCCTGCTGCCGCCGGCGCTGGTATTGGTATTCGTGGCGATCATGGTGTTTGAATCCGACTACACGCATCTGCTCCGGGTCATGTTCTTTGCCCAGACGGCGTAGTTGCCGTTGCTTCGTGCCAGGAGGAGGACGGCTATGACCACTTACGTCATGCTTGCAAATTGGACCGAGCAAGGCATCCTGAATGCGAAGGACTCGCCACGCCGTCTGGACGCTGCGAAGGAAGCTCTCAAGGACATGAGCGGCGAGATCAAATCCTTCTACCTGACCATGGGTGACTTTGACATGGTCGTGATCTTCGAAGCTCCGGACGACGCTGTTGCGGCGCGCTTTAGCCTGCAACTGGGGATGCTGGGAAACGTCCGGACGCGCACGTTGAAGGCGTTTCCCGAAGCCGCCTATCGGGAAATCATCAACTCGTTGGGCTAGTCGGCTCGGCGACTGTGCCAGCCGGAAGAAGTTCGCCGAAGCCGTTCTTCGATGAGAGCGGCCGGCGGAGCCGGGATAGCGACATAAAAGACAAGCCGGAAATCTTCGTCGGCCGCTGATGGATCGAACCAAGAGCGGCCCGGCATTCATCGCAGAGACAAGCCTTCCGTGGTGATAGAGATTTCGCGCTCGATTATCAGCTCTTCCGCTAGGCGAGAACGGCGCGGCGTGCTCCGGATTTATCATTCTACAAAGGGCTCAGACGCGGAACGAGTGCCGGCCGGCAGCGCGCCGCGCGTGAAACCCAAACGAAGCCGAACCGAAAATCATTCGCAGCAAGCGCGCTATCGACCGCTTGATTGGCGTCGGAAAAAGCTAAAAATGGTTCTAAGCCATAATGATGATGACTCTGACCCAAAAGCACGAAATAAGGTGGGGAAAAGTAAAAACAGCGGGAGGAAGAGAAATGGAAGCTGTACGCCGCTTGCGCGCAATGGCGTCGCTGTGTCGACAAAGCGCCGCGTATCATCCTGAGAGAAGCTGGAACCTGCTCGCCGAGGCGGAGTATTGGGAGCATCTAGCCAACGGGAAGCTTCTTGAGCTCTTCAGAGAACGCACCGCCAGCTCGAACGAGTTGGCTGCGTGAAGAAGCCTAAAAATGGAACCGCGAAGACGAAACGGATGCTCACTATGAATGGCTGACCTAGCCGGGTCTTCAGCCGCCAGAGCGAGCAGCTACGGACTTGTGCTTCGAGCGTTCAGACGCCTGCCGAAATGCTCTCGCCGCAGGCACGGCTCGGAACCTCGCAATATTTCTGCGCGTTCCAAAGCAGCATAGGAGCCGAAGAATGCCGAGAGCAAGAATCGGACCAGCCGCGGGCGCAAGCAGGATAGACCGCGCGTGGGCGAACAGGATTACAAAGTGCGATATGAGGCCACGAAGACCGGCAGGTCCTAAGCCGCTGTCGACAGAGCCGTCAAGAAGGTTGGCAACACCAGCCAAGCGCGTCGAACGATGGCGCGGGCGCTAGGATGAGCCCCGAGCGCGAAGCCGAAGTGAAAAAGCTGGCCGAAGCGGATGCCCATATCGCCGACGCCGAGCGCGCTGTCACCGAACAGATGGCGCAAGTGGAGGCCCTGCGCCTTGCAGGCCATGATACGGCAGTTGCCGAACGCGAACTCACCGCTTTTCAGGAAACTCTCGCCGTCTTGCAGGATCATCGAGCCGCCATCATTAAAACGATCGAGCAGATTGACGCAGGGCCCGAGTGAAAAGGAAAAGCCCCGGCATGAAGCCGGGGCTTGTGACGCCGCTGGGTACATCCGCCAGCGAGGTTTTTCCGCAACTGAGCGGAGTTTCCCCACAACGTCCTAATCCATGTTTTGTTCCACTTCAAAGCGGTTGCTGCTTCGGCCGCTCAAGCTGTGGTCTTTCAGACCGCACATGTTGCCGCTTGCCGGCGCCAGTCGCTGCCGTCTGCCATCGGTGGAACCCGGCGACCCCAAAAAAGTTGCTTTCCTGGTGTGTGGAACCCGAACAGGATTGACGTTTGAATCGCCGCAAGTTCTTGGAAGCCTCGGCCGCGCTGCCGTTGACGACTGCTTTTTCCCGTGGAGCGTTCGCCCTGGGGGCTGAAGTGCCCTTCAAAGGTTCATATGTGCGCGAGCTCGCCCGCAATCTTGCGGCCAAACCGTTTGAAGCTCCCGACGAGAAGCTCCCGGATTCGATCAAAGACCTCGACTACGACCGGTACCGCTCCATTCGGTTTCTGCCCGAGCGGGCCCTGTGGCGCAGTGACGGATTGCCGTTCGAGGTGCAGTTTTTTCATCGCGGCTTTTTGTACAAGAACAGGGTCGGCCTGTACGAGGTTGCCAACGGGCGCGCCGCTCCAATCCGATATCGGCGCGATGAGTTTTCATTCGGGGAGAAGATCGGCCAAGTGCCAGACGCCGACCTTGGGTTTGCGGGCTTTCGCGTGCACGCGCCCATTAGTCGGGCGGACTATTATGACGAGGTTTGCGTGTTTCTCGGCGCCAGTTACTTCCGCGCCGTGGCGAAGGGCGAGACGTACGGCCTATCCGCACGCGGTCTGTCGATCGATACCGGCGAGGCGAAGGGAGAGGAATTTCCCGTGTTCAGGGCATTTTGGCTGGAGAAGCCCGCGCCCCACGCCACGTCAATGGTCGTTCACGCATTGCTCGACAGCAAGAGCGCAACAGCCGGCTACCGCTTCACGATCAGGCCCGGCAAAACGACGGTCTTCGACGTTGAGATGTCGTTGTATCCGCGCGTCGACCTTCAGCATGCTGGCTTCGCGCCGATGACAAGCATGTTCTTCTTCGGCCCGAACGATCGCAAGGATGTTGATGACTTTCGCCCGGCGGTGCACGATTCGGATGGTCTGGCGATCTTTAATGGTAAGGGCGAGCAGCTCTGGCGTCCGCTGAACAATTCGCGTGATCTCCAGGTGAGCACGTTCAACGATCTCAATCCGCGCGGATTTGGTCTTATGCAGCGAGAAAGGAACTTCTTCGCGTATCAGGACATCGAATCTCGATTTGAACGCCGGCCGAGCCTCTGGCTCGAGCCGATTGGAGATTGGGGTGAAGGCGCTGTCGTGCTGTTCGAAATCCCGACCAAGGAGGAGATTCACGACAATATCGCGGCATTCTGGCGGCCTAAGGAGCCGATCAAAGCCAAAAGCGAGAACAGCCTCACATACCGGATGCATTGGGGCCCTGACGCTCCGAAACCCAATTCACTGGCGCGGTTTGCTCGCACCGGTGTCGGCGCGCGCGGCGATAGCAGCAAGCTGTTCGTGCTCGAACTCGTCGGGGATAGGCTGAAGGCCGTGGATCCTGAGAAGGTCAAGGGCGTGATCAGTGCCGAGAAAGCCGAGATCACCAATGTTGTCAGCCAGCCAAATCGCGAAACCGGTGGCTGGCGCCTGAGCTTTCAATGCGCGATCAAAGCCGCGCCGATCGAATTGCGGGCGGTCTTGAATGAGGGTGAGGACCCCATCTCGGAGATTTGGATATATCGATGGACACCATGAGGACATCGCCCGCGCTCGAGCTTATCGACGGCGAGTGCTACTTGCCCGCTGAAAGCCCGATCGCCATGCCGGCCTGTCGGTTCGATCGGATACCCGAGTCGACGCCATGCAGGTGCGGCGAAGGCTTTACGGTGCGGCGCATCCTCATTTTGACTGGCACAGTGGCTCTCACCGCAGCAGGTGCTTACGGGATGTACGAAGTGCTTCAGGTCGGCGGGATCACGGTGTTGGAAGGACTGGTGCTAACGCTGTTCGTGATCCTGTTTGCCTGGATCGCATTTTCGTTCATATCGTCGCTGGCCGGCTTTTTCGTGCTGCTGGCAAGAGGCCGAGATGTCCTGCCGATCGACAACGAAGGACCGGTACCCGCGATCTCGACTCGCACGGCCATGCTGCTGCCCATCTACAACGAGGATCCGCATCACGTCATGGCACGGCTGCGCGCCATGTATGAGTCGGTCGAAGCCACCGGAACGGCTCAGCGTTTCGACTGGTTTCTGCTCAGCGATACGACCGATCCCAATCTCTGGATCGCGGAGGAGCTTGCATTCATAGAACTGCAGCGGGCCTGTGGTGTCGGCCATCTCTTCTATCGGCACCGCTCGGACAATACCGCCCGGAAATCCGGCAATATCGCCGAATGGGTCAGGCGCTTCGGTGGTGCTTACGACCATATGATTATCCTCGATGCCGACAGCCTGATGAGCGGGGACACCGTCGTTCGGTTGGTGCATGCGATGGAGGACAATCCGTACGCCGCGTTGATCCAGACGCTCCCGGTCATTATTAACGCGCGCAGCCTGTTCAGTCGCCTTCAGCAATTTGCCGGACGCCTCTATGGTCCGTTGATCGGCGCGGGAAATGCCTGGTGGTACGGCTCGGAGAGCAACTATTGGGGCCACAACGCCGTCATCCGCGTCCGGGCATTCGCGCAGGCAGCCGGCTTACCGGAACTGCACGGACGCAAGCCGTTTGGCGGGCACATACTAAGCCACGACTTTGTCGAGGCCGCGCTCATGCGCCGTGCCGGATGGGGCATCTTCATGGCAACCAATCTGGGAGGCAGTTTCGAGGAGATCCCACCGTCGCTGCTGGATTTCGCGGCGCGTGATCGCCGCTGGTGCCAAGGCAACCTGCAGCACATTGCCGTGCTGCCCGCGCGAGGCTTGCATTGGGTATCGCGGCTCCATCTCTTGACCGGAATAGGTTCGTATCTGACCGCGCCGCTATGGCTACTGTTTCTGTTGCTCGGTATCCTGACCTCCTTGCAGGCGTATTTCGTTCGCCCAGAATACTTCCCCAAGGGCTTCGCGCTGTTTCCGACCTGGCCGGCCCAGGACCCTGTGCTTGCCGCCTGGGTCTTTGCCGCAACGATGGGGCTTCTGATCCTGCCGAAGCTGCTGGCCTATCTCGCTATGGTCGTCCACCGGGAGGAACGGCGTGCCTTTGGTGGCGGTACCCGCGTTTTGGTGGCAGTGGTCGCGGAGACTTTGCTGGCGGCGCTGATCGCGCCATCAATGATGATCTTTCAGTCCACGGCGGTGGCAGAGATTCTGGTTGGTCGCGATGCTGGTTGGCAGGTTCAGCGGCGCAGCGACGGCTGCCTCTCGCAAGACGAGATTTACCGCAAGTTCGCAGTCCCGACACTGTGTGGGATCGTGATGGCGGTCAGTGCGTTCGCAATCTCGGTGCCGTTGCTGCTGTGGATGACTCCGGTGATCATCGGCCTCGCGCTCGCCATTCCCGTCGGAATCGTTACCTCGTCGCCAAGGGGAATAGGACGGCTGTTTGCGACGCCGGAGGACAATCTCTCGCCTGAGGTATTGGTTAGGGCGAAGGAGCTTGCCTCGTCTGGCTTCATCGAGGCGCCTGCCGCGCTCGACGCGCTGCGACGGAACCCTGCGCTGTTGTGGCGACATATCGAATCGCTGCCGCCGTCGCGCCGAAAATCTGGCACGATCGATGTCGATCTCGCGATTGCCCGCGCCAAGATCGAGGATAGCGACAGCTTCGAGGAGCTGTTTAACCAGTTATCTGCGCGCGAGACCCTCGCGGTTCTGAAGAACCGCGTAGCTCTGCTGCAGGTGATGGAAATGACATCTCGTTCAGCGTTGGGCGCGGACCGCGCGCCTGGCTAGCGTGAGTCAGTCGATTGCGCAAATGGGGCGGTCGAATGTCGGCGTGCGCCTTGTCTCAACGATCGACGCGAGTGTAGCCGCAATCCGCGCTCACTCCGCTCAACAACCATCATAGCGGCAGGCAATCTCAGAGACGCACACCGGTCGTGGCAAACGCCTGGGCAACGGGCTGCTGCACCTGATCCAAGATAGCCATTGCTGCAATTGCGATCACAACGGCCGCAGCGCAGCCGAGCAGAAAAGCTTTCATGCGGAACTCCATGATTTACAAGCTGCACTTAATCTTACAATGCCGCTTGCTGTGATCCACTCTGACGACCGATCTGAAGCGCGCCCGTTCCGACCAGGCTCTAAGGGCCCTTAAAGACCGGGTCGGCCGAGAACGCATCGCCCATCAACCCCAAGGACTGAAGATCGGCCCTGTGCAAATCCACTTCCAATATAGCGAGAAGCATCACGAGCACGACGACGGTAGGCATGAGCAGAGGTGAAGCTTCTCCTGCCGCCGGATCTGGCGCGCTCATGAGCACGCGAACGGCGCGTAACCGTGAGATCATCCGCAGCAATGGTCCCGATCGCCCCTGCATGCCGTCTTCCTTGACGTGACGAGCAAAGAGCTGACGGACCAAGGCTAGGACTCGCGCTGCTGGCATTCAAGCAAAACAATGCCGACGCTGGTCGAACTGGTGCAGTGCACATCGAGGAACCGATATCGATCCTCCCTCGTTGAAGAGCGTCACCAAATGAGGGATATCGCGTGAAGGCACTGACAGCCATCTTATGTTTGGCAGCGCTGGCGACCTTCGATAGCGCGCTCGCCCAGTCCGGGCAGACCGGGGCGCCTGCAGCGCAGACCCGCCCGGAGGAGAAGGGCCAACTGCAGCCACAGGGCTGGACGGGTCCGATCAATACGGGTTCCGGCGGGGCGCCCGCTGAAAGTCCGCAAGGTCAAAGCCCGCCAGCGATGCAGGCTGCGCCCGAGGGCTCGTCCAAGAAGGTCGTGTCGCCGGAGAAGTAGACATGGCGCCGCACATGACCATGGCGGGAAAAGATTGACGGGCTGGGCTTCATGCGTCCCTGCCGTGGCAGCCCTGCTGACTCTTGTTGCTGTGTCCTCGCACGCCCAGATGGCAGGTCACGGCGGCCCTGTCCGGGCGCTCGCCGTTTCGCCTGACGGTGACAGTCTGTTGTCGGGCAGCTTCGACACGGCCGCCATCCGCTGGTCGCTGAAGAACGACGCCGCGAACGAGGTGCTGCGGTATCATGCTGATGCCATCAACGCAGTCGCGTTCCTGAAGGACGGGCGCATGATCACCGCAGGTGCTGACGCCCGGATCGCAGTGTGGACGGCAGGCCGGCAGCAGCCTGATCGGATCCTGGAGGGGCATACCGGTCCCGTCGTGGCAATTGCCGTGTCGCCTGATGGGTCGAAAGTCGCCTCGGCCTCGTGGGACCACACCATGCGGCTCTGGTCCCTGGCTGACGGCGCGTCCCGCGCCTTCGAAGGTCACACGCAGAATGTGAATGGCGTCGCCTTCGCTCCGGACGGGATGTCGCTCGTGAGCGTCGGCTATGATCTTGCGTTGCGCATCTGGCGCTTGCCGGATGGCCAGCCTGAAACGGTGGCGCTGCCCGCGCCACCGAACGCCGTCGCTATCGCGCCCGATGGCGAGATCCTCGCGGGAGGGGCGGACGGCATGCTGCGCATGTTGACGCCGGACGGCAAGCCGGCGGGCGAAGTGGCCGCAGGCTCGGCACCGATTGTCGCCTTGGCGCTTTCCGATGATGGGGCATTGATCGCCGCCGCAGCCATCGGCGGCACCGTCGGCATCGTAGAGCGCAAGTCCCGGGGCGTGTTGCGGACGCTCGTGGGGCTCCCGGTCTGGTCGGTCGCCTTCCTGCATGATGCAGCGACGCTCGTGACCGGAGGTGCGGACGGAAAGATCCGGCGCTGGAACGTGCAGAGCGGTGAGCCGGCCGGCTCGAACCTGTTCGAGACATCTGCGGATCCGCTGGCCGTCTATGCGGGCGACCACGGCGCCGAGGTCTTTCGCGCCTGCGTGGCCTGTCACACGCTGTCGGCGAAGGAGGCGCAACGCGCAGGGCCAACGCTGTCCGGATTGTTCGGCCGGAAGATCGCCTCGCTCCCTGACTATCGGTTTTCCGAGGCCCTCAAGAAGATGGATATCGTTTGGACCCCGGAGACGGTCGCAAAGCTGTTTGAAGTGGGGCCGAACGCCTACACGCCGGGAACGAAGATGCCGGATCAGCGCATCGGTTCGGCCGATGACCGCCGCGCATTGACGGACTTCTTGGTCCGGACCACCTCGCAATAGGCGAGGACCGCAACGTTTGTCGAGCAAAAGTTCACGCCTCAGCTCTTGCTCTCCGGCGGGTGCAAGTAATCCTCGGTGGTTCGGGGCGGCGCGCGTTCCGGCACGCCCTCGAAGGGATCGAACTGCTGTTCGCTCATCACGATCACGCGGCAATCCGCGCACATCCTGATGGAGTCGAGACGCTTGTCGCCGGCCGGATACATCCAATGCCGGCCCTCGAGCTTCGCTGCGATCCGATCAATCGTGCTCTTCACGCCGAACGCCGTGCCGCAGCGGATGCAAAGCGCAGGTTCTTCCTCCTTGATCACAATCGCCGGCGCGCGGCCGGCGCGGAAATCGATCTGGGGCTTGAGCGTGATGACCTTCTCGGGACAGGTGCTCTGGCAGAGGCCGCATTGCACGCAGGCATCTTCGACGAATTTGAGCACCGGACGCTCGGGATCGTCGCGAAGCGCGCCGGTGGGGCAGGCAGAAACGCAGGAGAGACACAGCGTACATCCGTCCGTATTGACGTTCACCGCGCCGATCGGCGCGCCGCCTGGTAGCGCAATGACATCGACTGGCTTCGGCGCGAGGCGATGCAGTTCGCTCAAGGCAAAGCGAAGCAGGTCGCGCCGCTTGCCGACAGTCTTGAAGGTTGCAGGCGTCTTCACCGCAGCAAATTGCCCGATGCCCTTCAGCTGTTCCAGCAGTGCCTCGGGATCATCCGTTTCGATCGCCGCAACCCGGCGCCCTTCAAATCCGAGGCCCGCAAGGATGGTCTCCGCCATGCTGACCGTCTGCGTGAGGCCAGTTACGTCATGCCGCGGCTTGGCACGGAGCAAAAACCGAAACGCCGATGCTCCATAGGCAAAGGCGCCGATGATGGCCTCCAGCCCGACTTGCGTCACCTCGTTGACGGCAAGAGGGATGACTTGCGCAGGGAGACCATCGCCGTGACGGGCGAGCGCGTCGATCAGCGGTGTGCCATGCAGGCCCTCGTGCAACAAAAGAACCGGATTCGATCCGCCGGCTTGGTCGTAAGCGAGCAGCATCGCGCGGATGATCTGGAGCTGGGTGTCCGCGGGCGGCAACGCGTAGGACGCCGCTCCTGTCGGACAGGAGGCTGCGCATTGGCCGCATCCGGCGCAAATCTCTGCATTGATGGCGACATGATTGCCGGCTTGCGTGATCGCATTCGTGGGACATAGATCGAGACAGCGATGGCAGCCGGTCAGATTCGAGCGCGAATGGGCGCAAAGGTCCGGCGTGAACTCGATATATCTGGGCTTATCGAAACGTCCGACGAGATCGCGCGCGCTCAGCACCGTGCGCAGCACGGCGCCCGGGTCCTTGGGATCAGCTCGCAGATAGCCATCGCGCAGATCATGCGCCGGGAACAGGGGCCTTTCTCCCGATAGGTCAAGGACGATGTCGCAGCGCGAGGTGGCACCCCTGCGTGGATTTTCAAAAATGTAGTGATGCCGCGAGGACGGGCGCGGGCGGGCGTAGTCGTCGATCGTGAGCTCGAAAGCGCCAAAATGTCCTCTGGCGTTACGGATCGTTCCCTTCACGACCGGAAAGGGAGTTGCCACAGGCGAGGCGATCTCGCCGGGTTCCCTCAGCATCACCGTCACATCGAGATGATCCGAAAGCAGCCGCCCGGCTTCGATCGCGGCCTCGTTCCGGCCATAGATCAGGATGACCCCGTCGCTCGCAAGCGTGACCAGCGGATAGTCGGGCACCTGCACGGCGCTCGCTGCGAGCAGTGCCGCTATTTTGGGGCTCGCTTGCGTGCCTTCGATCGACCAGCCCGCCGTCTCGCGAATGTTTGCGAAAGCGATCGCCGCGGCATCCTCGCCGGCTTCCTCCGTAAACAGGGATTGCTGAAACGTGCAGGCAACGGTCAGACGGCCCTCCGCCTTTGCGGCCCCTCGAAAGTGGTCGAGCTCGGCCCCGCACAGATGGCGAAAACTCTTGATGTCGCAGTTGCCGCATCCGCGCTGGATCGCGGCCACATCAAGCCGCATCGTGTCTTCACACGAGCAAATCAGGATGGTCTTCGCTGGCTGCTCCAGGTTCATCCTCCCCGGGAAGGCGGCGGAAGACGGACTCGCGCCGATCCTCCGCCTCGTATAGATATTCCCAATCGGGAAGAAAAGGAAATGGGAGGACGACCTGCGGTCGATCCCAACGAGCCACGTTTCCATGGCGGAACCGATCCAATTGCCGCCACCCTTCACCCTGGTCCGGTTGCGCGAGAGCGGGGACGCGCTTGCTCATGCATGCCGCATTGCACCCGAAAGCGGCGCTGGCACGCTGGTCTATGTCGGACGGTTCGACCTCGCCGAGTTCGCGGTGGTGCTGGAGCCGGCTGAGCCACTGACGACTGCGCGACGCGCTTTCTACGCCTGCATGGTTGCCCTCACAGACGCCCTGCGCGCCTATGCGCCACCGACCAAGGAGGTTGCGATCGATTGGCCGGATGCCGTGAGGATCGACGGAGGACTGGTTGGCGGGGGACGGATGGGCTGGCCTCTGTCCGCGGACGAGGATGAGCCGCCGGCCTGGCTCGTGTTCGGAGCCATGATCCGGACCGTGGCAATGGCCGATCACGATTCCGGTGTTTATCCGCTCGCCTCCGCCCTGGATCAGGAGGGGTTTGGCGAGGCCGGAGCGGTGCAGGTGACCGAGAGCTTTGCGCGGCACCTGATGCGCGCGATCGACAGTTGGCAGGTGGATGGATTTGACAGTGTCGCGCGCGAATATCTCAGCCGCATCCCTCGCGAGCGGCAAACGCTTCGACGCATCGATGATTGCGGCGATCTGCTCACGCGCCGCACCGGTAGTGATACGACCGAGCGGGCAGACCTCGTCAAGGCCCTGGCCTGGCCCTCCTGGCTCGATCCGATTCTTGGAGGGCGGAAGCAGTGAAAAAGTCCGTGAAACTTCTGCGCACCATCGCACTGGATGCGTCCGACACCTTCGTATTCGACGTGCCGGCGGAAGCAGGTGAATGGGCCGTCTCCGGCACTTTTCGCTTCTGCGATCACGATCCGGCGAAGCTGAGCGGAAAGGCGCGCGCCGCCTTCCGCAGCGGCTTTCTCGGCGTGCAGTCCTGGGGATGGTCGACGCTGGCCCAGATTGTTCCGGCGACGGAGAACGATTGCCGTGCGCTGATCGAGCTCCTCGCCGCGCAACTCCTTGATCGCTTCGGCGCGCCGGACATCGCAGTTGCGAGGACCGCCGCGGAAGAGGAGGTGGCTTTTGCGCAGTCGCTCTGCACGCACCCGATCAGCTCTTTGATTGCGGTGCAGCGTATGGCAAGCGGTGGCGAGATCCGCGAATCCTTCCGCAGACTGCAATTGCGGGAACGGCAGGAGGGGCACGGCAGGGCGTTCTCGTTCATGGAAATGGAGGATGACCTGGAACCTGACGGTGACCTCAACCTCGCGGATTTAGGTCGGGAGCCGCGCCTGAGATGAAAGATTTCTGGATCGCCTGCGGCCATCATCTGCTCGATCGCGATGCGAGCGGCGGTCTCTGCGTCACCGACGAATTCCTCAAAGCCTATTTTGCCCGTTCCGAGCTGACGCCGCCAGACGAGGCGTGCCCGGTCGAGCGAAAACTGCACCGCGAGATGTTCGCCAACCCGCGCCAGCCGGTCGGTGCGGACGAGGTCGCCGCGATCGTCGATCAGGATGCCAGGGAGAACTGGCGCTTCGTACTGGGGTTTCGCGATCTCATTTTGCGCCATCCGACGCTCGAAGCTGCGTATCTCGCGGCCGTTCGCTCGCGGTCAAACGATCTGCCGCCGCTGTTCGTCAATCAGCTCGTGCACGTGATCCTGCGCAACGCCCTTGATGGCGGCGACGATCCGTTCGTGCTGCGCGCCGCCGAGCTATTCTTCCGGCCGCAGCGGGTTCTGCCGCATGAACATGCCTTGCTGGTTGGCGATGAGGAGGTCGTCGGCGGTCGCAGCCCGACACCTATTTTGTCGCTGATCTCGATGCTGGGCACCAAGACGGACGTCCAGCTCGATGTGCTGGATGAGGAAAACGCCGAGAGTTATTGGAACCGCAGCGAGCGGTTCGATATGGCTCTCGATCTCACAGCGGGCGGGCGAGGTTCGCGTGCGCTGGCGCAGGTGATGACACGCTGGGTTTCCCATCTGCTCGGGATCGATGTTGTCATCGAGCCCCTGACGGAACTACGCGAGGTCAGGCTCACCTGGTATATTGGGTTGGACGCCGAAGCCACCAAAATGGGCGATCGGCTTTGGCACGGCGACGAGCTCGACGAGCGCAGCGCTGGGCGGGTGCTTTCTCTGTTTCGCCTGACCTTTACGGATCTGGGCTTGGCCATGGAGACCTTGCAGGGCGAGCCGGTCTATCTGATCCTGGCGATGACGGCCGATCAGAAGCTCCTTATGAAACCGCAGAATTTGTTGACAGGACTCCCGATCAAGCGCTTGGAGGTCAACTCATGAGCTCCGTGATGCAGCCACTCCTGCGCATCCCCATCGGCGTCGTCGTCGAACGGCGCAAGGCAGATTCGCCCTGGGTGGATTTCATCTGGCGCTCTACTGCCGTGCTGCCTGACGAGCCGGAGGCAAAGCCGTGGACAATTCTACACGAGCGTGACGGCTCGACACTTTTCTACGCCGGCAGCGCAACGATTGATCTGTACGCGTCTGAAACCGCGCGTTACCGCGACAATCTCGCCTCCGGCATGCCGAGCGTCTGGGTGGTCCTGAGCCCTTCCGAGGGGGCTTGGCCCTATGCGGCCGCCGCTGTGACGGCCGATCCTGCGGAAGGAGAGGGATTTACCGAGGCGGCGGACAATCTGGTCGAAGCCGTGCCGATGCCCGAGGCGGTGCGCGAGGCGATTGAAAGGTTCATCGCCGAATACCATGTCGAGAGGGAGTTCGTAAAACGCAAGCGACGACGCGCCGATCCCGAGGCCTTGGCGCGTCGGCCGCATGAAGGTGGGGATGAATGACTGAGGAAGAATTCCTCGCACGCTGGTCGCGCCGCAAGCGCGAGGCAAAGTCGAGCGCTCCGGCTTCGGAAAAGGCAAAGCCTGCCAGCGAGGCCGCTGTGCCATCCCCGGCGGCTGAGGCCGATCCCGAAGGCGACCTTTCGAGGCTTCCGTCCATCGATTCAATCACGGCCATCACGGACATCACCGCATTCCTGCGCGAAGGTATTCCGCAGGAATTGACCCGCGCGGCGCTTCGTCGCGCCTGGACGGCCGATCCGGCGATCCGCGATTTCGTGGGCCTCGCGGAGAACGCCTGGGACTTCAACGATCCGAAGGCCATGCCCGGGTTTGGGCCGTTGGATTGCTCGCAGGCTGAGCTGGCCACTTTGGTCGACCGCATTATCGGCGGCGTGCGTAGCGCCACAGAAGTGCTGGCTGACACGCCAACGCAGTTGCAACAGTCCTCGGATACGCTACCAGATCCGGACGTTGCGCACGCTGCCGTGCTTACAGAGAAACCCGATCAAGCGGTCGTCACGGAGATCGCGGCCACCGCCGCATCGCAACCAACCACAGATGTCAAAGCAGCTCCTGCTCGGCGCCGCACACATGGCGGTGCGTTGCCTGGCTAGTCTTTCGACCAAAGGCTATAGCCACAAGCTATGTGTCGGTCATTGACCGTCTGCGGAACCGGGTCTACGCTCCCTAGTGCTTTGTTAGCAAAGCGACAAATCAGTCACTGGGGTCTCAGCAACGGAGGTCCATGTGCGTGATGCCGGGCTTGATCGCGCCATTGACGCCGCAGGCGGCGCGGCCCAACTCGCGCGCAAAATCGGTATCAGCCAGCCCTCGATTTCAAACTGGAGCAAGATACCTGCGCAGCGGGTGATTGCGGTCGAAGCGGCAACGGGTGTTCCCCGCAAAGAGCTGCGGCCTGATCTCTATAGCGAGCCGATGGGACCGCGAGACGGCGTTGATCCAGTCGATGTCGCGCGAGCGCAGGAATACGCTCTTCTCGCTGCCTTGTTGGCCGCTGCCCCTTCCAAGAAGTTGCTCGATCGGCTTGCAGGCTTGAGCGGAGATGAGACGCCGCTCGGTCAGGCTCACGCCGCCTTGGCGGAAGTCGCCATGCGCGCGGCCGCAGGTCAAGGCGACCGCGAATATTTTGATCTGTTCGTCGGTCTCGGCCGCGGTGAGTTGCTGCCCTACGCCTCCTACTATTTGACCGGGTTCCTCAACGAACGGCCGCTGTCACGCTTGCGGGCCGATCTCGCAGCGCTCGGCATCGAGCGCGCCGCGAACAGTTCTGAACCTGAGGATCATGCCGCCATCCTCTGCGAGATCATGGCGGGAATGGCTGACGGCCGCTTGGAAGCGTCGTTCGATGCGCAGCGCGCCTTCTTCGAAAAACACGTATCGTTATGGATGGGACGTCTGTTTGCCGACATGGAGCAAGCGGCAAACGCAAAATTCTATCGTGCGGTTGGCACGCTCGGCCGCCTGTTTATCGAAATCGAGACCCAAGGATTCGCCTTTGCCAATTGACCACCCGCACGTTGGTCCGGGAGAGATGATATGAGCGATGAAAAGAAAGCGACCGTCGGGCGCCGCGACTTCCTCCGTAAGGTCGGCATCGGCACGGTCGGTGCAGGCGCCACGTTGGCGACGCCACTCGTCGGCCCCGGGCGAGCCGACAGCGAGAACAACGATGAAAAGCGCAAGGCGCGCTACAAGGAAACCGATCACGTAAAGGCCTACTATCGAGTCAATCGCTATCCGACCTGAGGGAGGCTGCCCGTGCTTATCAGGCGAACACAGCAACAATCCGGATCCGACCGCCGCGGCTCGATCGCGGACTCTCTCGCAAGCCAAACCAGCGGCCTTGATCGGCGCACTTTCCTGCGCCGATCCGGTCTGGCGGGTGGCGCGCTCGCAGCGCTCGGCGCCATGCCCATTTCCGGCGTGCGTAAGGCGGAAGCCGCTGCGGCGGGTCCGCTGACCGCTGGCGCCACCGTCAAGAAAAGCATCTGTACGCATTGTGCGGTCGGATGCACCGTGACCGCGGAAGTGTTGAACGGAGTTTGGATCGGCCAGGAGCCGAGCTGGGAATCTCCCATCAATCGCGGATCGCATTGCGCGAAGGGCGCTTCCGTGCGCGAGCTGGTGCACAGCGAACGGCGTTTGCGCTATCCGATGAAGCTCGTGAACGGCCAATGGGCGCGCGTCTCCTGGGAGACTGCGATTAATGAAATTGGCGACAAGATGGCCGAAATTCGTGAGAAGTCAGGTCCCGACTCGGTTTATTGGCTCGGATCGGCCAAGATGACCAACGAAGGCGCCTATCTGTTCCGCAAGCTCGGCGCGTTCTGGGGAACCAATAATACCGATCATCAGGCGCGCATCTGTCATTCCACCACCGTCACCGGCGTGGCCAACACCTGGGGCTACGGCGCGATGACGAACAGCTACAATGATATTCGCAATGCCAAGACCCAGGTCGTGCTGGGCGGCAATCCCGCGGAAGCGCATCCGGTGTCGCTGCAGCATCTGCTGGAGGGCAAGGAGCTGCAACACGCCAACTTTGTCGTTATCGACCCGCGCATGACGCGGACCGCCGCGCATGCGACGGAGTATGTGCGCATGCGGCCGGGCACCGATATCCCGGTGCTCTACGGAATGATGTGGCACATCCTGAAGAACGGCTGGGAGGACAAGGAATTCATCCAGCAGCGGGTCTACGGCTTCGACGATCTTCGCAAGGAGGTGGAGAAGTGGACTCCGGAAGAAGTCGAGCGCGTCAGCGGCGTTCCCGGCGAGCAGCTCAAGCGCGTCGCCAAGATGTTCGCAACGGAAAAGCCCGCAACCCTGATCTGGGCCATGGGCCAGACCCAGAAGACGGTTGGTACCGCGAATGTACGCGCTAGTTGCATTGCATTGTTGATGACAGGCAACGTCGGCAAGGCTGGCACGGGTGCTAACATCTTCCGTGGCCATGACAACGTGCAGGGCGCGACCGACGTTGGGCTCGATATCGTGACGTTGCCGTTCTACTACGGACTTGCTGAGGGTGCGTGGAAGCACTGGTCGCGGGTTTGGGAGGTCGACTATGAATTTTTGAAGTCGCGCTTTGATTCCAAACAGATCATGGAAACTCCGGGTATTCCGCTCACCCGCTGGTTCGAAGCGGTGACGCTGCCGAAAGATCAGGTCGCGCAGAAAGATAATGTCCGGGCAGTGTTCGTCCAGGGACACGCTAGCAACAGTATCACCCGCATTCCTGAATCGCTCAAAGGCCTCAAGGCGCTGGAACTGCTCGTCATCGCCGACCCGCATCCGACCACCTGGGCATCGCTCGCGATCGAGGCCGGACGCAAGGATGGCATCTACATCCTTCCTGTGGCCACGCAATTCGAATGCAAGGGGTCGCGCGTCGCCTCGAACCGCTCGCTGCAATGGGGCGAGCAGATCGTGAAGCCGATCTTCGAATCGAAGGACGATCTCGAGGTCATCTATTTGATGGCGAAGAGGCTCGGCTTCGCCGACCAGATGTTCAAGAACATCAAGCTTGAGAACAATCTGCCTGACGCAGAAGATGTGCTTCGCGAGATGAACCGCGGCAGCTGGTCGACCGGCTATTGTGGGCAATCGCCCGAGCGGCTTAAGGCGCACATGAAGAACCAGGCAAAGTTCGACATGCTGACGATGCGGGCGCCCAAGGACGATCCCGAGGTCGGTGGCGATTACTACGGCCTGCCGTGGCCGTGCTGGGGCTCGCCGGAAGTCAGGCATCCCGGCACGCCGCTGCTTTACAATACCAATCTGCACGTGATGGACGGCGGCGGCACGTTCCGGCCGCGTTTCGGCGTCGAGCGCGAGGAAAAGCTA
The DNA here is from genome assembly GCF_023074175.1 of Bradyrhizobium sp. 139. Classification (GTDB taxonomy): domain Bacteria; phylum Pseudomonadota; class Alphaproteobacteria; order Rhizobiales; family Xanthobacteraceae; genus Bradyrhizobium. The sequence continues at coordinate 119,407 of NZ_JADPKS010000008.1, read as the reverse complement.
CCGGACGGGACCACGCGCAAGGTCAGCCTGCTGGCAGACAAATCCTATTCCAAGGATTCCGAGATCCAGGACGGCTATCCCGAATTCACGCTGGCGAGCCTGAAGAAGCTCGGTTGGGACACGGATCTCACCGAAGCCGAAATGGCGACCATTCAGAAGGTCAATCCGGCCAATCCGGACGCTGTATCCTGGGCGCTCGACCTCTCCGGCGGCATCCAACGGGTGGCGCTGAAACATGGCTGCGTGCCTTACGGCAATGGCAAGGCACGCATGAACGCCTTCGGCCTGCCGGATCCGATACCGGTCCATCGCGAGCCGATCTACACGCCGCGCGTCGACCTGGTGGAGAAATATCCGACCTTGCCCGATGCCAAGCAGTTCCGCATGCCCAATATCGGTTTCTCCGTGCAGAAGGCTGCCGTGGAGAAGGGAATTGCGAAACAGTTTCCCCTCATCCTCTCCTCGGGGCGTCTGGTCGAGTATGAGGGCGGCGGCGAGGAGACGCGTACCAATCCGTGGCTTGCCGAGTTGCAGCAGGACATGTTCATCGAGATCAATCCTGCTGATGCCTCTGATCGCGGCGTCAAGGACGGCGGCTGGGTCTGGGTCACGGGCGCCGAGAACAATTCGAGGGCCCGGATGAAGGCGCTTGTCACCGAACGCATCGGCAAGGGCGTTGCTTGGATGCCGTTTCACTTCGGCGGCTGGCTGGGAGGCAAGGATCTTCGCGGCGCCTACCCGAAGGGTACCGACCCGATCGTCCTCGGCGAAAGCGCGAACACCATCACCACCTACGGATATGATCCCGCGACGGGCATGCAGGAGCCCAAGGTCACTCTTTGCCAGATCGCGGCGGCATAGGAGCAGCGACGATGGCACGTATGAAATTCCTCTGCGACGCCGACCGTTGTATCGAGTGCAATGCCTGCGTCACCGCCTGCAAGAACGAGCACGAGGTGCCCTGGGGCATCAACCGGCGCCGGGTCGTCACCATTAACGACGGCAAGCCCGGCGAGCGCTCGGTCACGATGGCCTGCATGCATTGCACGGATGCGCCCTGTGCGGCCGTGTGTCCGGTGAACTGCTTCTACACCACAGCCGATGGCGTGGTGCTTCACTCCAAGGATCTCTGCATCGGCTGCGGCTATTGCTTCTACGCCTGCCCGTTCGGAGCGCCCCAATACCCCAAGGTCGGAAACTTCGGCTCGCGCGGCAAGATGGACAAATGCACCTACTGCGCCGGCGGCCCCGAGGCCGACGGCAGCCAGGAGGAATACGAGAAGTACGGAGCGAACCGTTTGGCGGAGGGCAAGCTGCCGCTGTGTGCTGAAATGTGCTCGACCAAGTCGTTGCTCGCAGGCGACGGTGAGATCATTGCCAAGATCTACAGGGAACGCGTGATGACGCGTGGTTATGGCTCCGGCGCGTGGGGCTGGAAGACCGCATATCGCGAAACCATCGAGTCCTGACGCAGGTAGCAGTCAAGGGCGCGGTACCGAGGAGGCGCAGATGGCGTCATTTGGAAGGGTTTTCCGCCTGGCGTTTGGCGCATGCGCGCTGCTTCTAGTGATCATGGCGGCTCCGGCGAGTGCGCAACAGGTCAACCCGACCGCAAGCTCGGTTAAGGAGCAACAACTGCTGCAGGAGCTCGACCGGATCCAGGGCCGTGTCAGCATTCCGGATCAGCGGTCGGGCGTGCTCGAGCAGCCGCAGGGACGCGAATGGCGGGAGTTTCGCAATGTCACGCTGCGCTGGATCGGCGGCGTCGCAATCATCGGCATGCTGGCCGTGCTCGTGATCTTCTATCTCACCCGCGGCATGGTGCGCCTGGACAGCGGGCGATCAGGACGCACCATCGTGCGCTTCACGCTAGTTGAGCGCTTCGTTCATTGGATGACGGCCATCTGCTTCATCATCCTCGCTATCTCGGGACTGAACATTACCTTCGGGCGGCCGCTGCTGTTGCCGCTGGTCGGCCTTGAAGCTTTCTCCGAGTGGTCGCAATGGGCGAAGTACGCCCACAATTATCTGAGCTTTCCGTTCACTGTCGGCGTCGTCCTGATCTTCCTGATGTGGATCGCCGGAAATATCCCGAATAAGGTGGATGTTGAATGGATCAAGCGGGGAGGGGGCATTGTCGGCCATGATCATCCCCCGGCCCAGCGCTTCAATGCCGGCCAGAAAATGATTTATTGGATCGTCGTGATCGGGGGCGGCCTGGTTGCTGCGACCGGATACGAGCTGATGTTCCCGTTCTATGTGACGGGCATCGAAGGCATGCAGATCGCGCAGATCGTCCACTCCGTCGTGGCGGTATTGTTCGTGGCCGCAATGATCGCGCACGTCTACATCGGCACGATTGGGATGGAAGGGGCTTTCGAGGCCATGGGCTCAGGTGACGTTGACCTTAATTGGGCACGAGAACACCACAGCCTCTGGCTCGACGAGCAGAGGGCGCGAACCGGACCGAACGACAAGGAGCCGCAACCCGCAACGGCAGCAGCCGAGTAAACAGAAACGGCCGAAAGAAGCCGGCCCGATCTGCTCTATCGCGTTCGCTCTTTGGCAAACATCACGGAGCGGTCCTCGATCTCCTGGTCGGGCAGCGCGGCTGAGCGGTGCGCCTGTAGCTCTCGAATGGATGGCATGCCACTCTGCCCAAACGGGAAGAGTGCATGCGATTTGATTACGCCGGTCGCTGCGCCAATAACGGTAAGGGCCATCATCAGGGGAAACATCAGGCGTTTCATGCGACATCTCCGTCCGGAGTTGCATTCGCCACGATGGCGTAGGCCTTAATTCTCCCCAGCCGTATGAACCACCTCACATCTTGCGCGCTTTTTCTAGGTTCTGGCGCGTGAACGGTTGCGCTGAGCGAAGGCACCGGCGACTCTGGAACGACTGCAAAGCGGACCAACCTTGATTTGCCTGGATCTACCTCGTTGTACTTAGGTCAATCGACCCATGATGGATTGGAGCGAGAGATCAGGTTTTTCAACTGTTAGTGGGACGGGTGTACAAGACGTGTGAAGCGGGAGATCAAGAAAAATCTCATCACAGCTAACGAGGCAGGTCTCTTGAGCGGAGCCTCCGCAGGTCGGCGGACGGCCCCGTAGCTCCTGCGATGGACATAGGACTCTGGAGTCCGATCGCACTGCAAGCGGATGGAAGCTAGATCTCGCGGACGAGCACGTGCACTGACAATCCGGAAGTCCCCATCTTTGCTTCCGATCCTTACCGGCGGATTGCTTTTGAGCATCGCCGCGCACGGCATTGCTGCCGCCTTATGCGGTGTGCTGTCCCATGCCGAGCCGGTACGCATCATCGGGTTGAAGCGAGGGCAGGCGGCCCGCGCTTCCGGCGTGTAGACTTCCCAGCCCTCGGTTTCGATAGCGCCGGGCGTCAGGCAATTCACCCTAGTAATCAGTGGTGCCCATTCGACCGCAACGCTCCGCGACAATCCGATGACGCCGGCGCGCGCGGCGATAGTATGTGCGACGCCGTAGAGGCCATGCGTGGTCACGACCACGACGTTGACAATGCTGCCGGATGTTTGCTGTCGCGCCAGCGTTGCGCGGCGGCCTGCATCATGAACCAGGTGCCGTTCAGATTGGTGTTGATGACGGCATTCCAACCCTTCACCGAGAAGTCGATCGCGGGTTGCGGAAACTGCCCGCCGGCACTATTGACGAGGATATCGACGCGCCCGTATGCCGACCAGATCGCATCGAATAACCGACCTACCGTCTCTGGATCCTTGATGTCAGCAACGTGGGCCGATGCCGTGAGCCCGATTTTATCCAAAGCTGCAATGAGCTTCGCCATCAATATGGCCGGCGAGGCGGGCGTTTTCGCGCTTGCAGGCGACAGCGACGGTATCGACGGAACCGAAGATGCCGCCGGCGCGTTCGTCACGCCGGACACCCTCGCGCGGGCCCGCACGGCGAATCTTGATTTCCGGACCTTCCTTGCCGCGCACGACAGTTATAGTTTCCTTGCCGGGATCGGCGATTTGATTCGTACCGGTCCGACCGGCATCAACGTCAACGATATCAGAGCCGTTCTGATCACCAAAGGCGGCCGACAGGCCGAATAGCTATGCGCCGCAATCGTCGAGCCAAAATCGTTGCGACCGTCGGTCCGGCAAGCGGATCGCCCGAAATGCTGGAAGCGCTCTTCCTCGCCGGCGTCGACACATTTCGGCTGAACTTCAGCCACGGCACGCATGAGGATCATGCCAAAGTGCACGCGGCCATACGCGCGCTGGAGACGAGTGTAGGCCGGCCGATCGGTATCTTGCAGGATTTGCAGGGGCCGAAAATCCGGGTCGGAACCATCAAGGACGGAAAGATCGCTGTCGCCGCCGGTGAGAATGTGCGCTTTGTCTTGTCGGGATCCGATGGCGACAAGATGTCGATCCCGCTGCCCCACCCGGAGATATTCGACGCGGTTGCGCCGGGTGATGATCTGCTGATTGACGACGGCCGGGTCCGTGTTCGCGTAACCGGGCTGGCTGCCGATTCAATCGATGCGAAAATCATCTTTGGCGGCGTGATCTCGAACCGCAAGGGCGTGAACGTCCCCACCGCCGTCTTGAATCTATCTCCACTCACCGCGAAGGATCGAACCGATCTCGAATTCGGCCTGAAGCTGGGGGTCGATTGGGTGGCGCTTTCGTTTGTTCAGAAACCCGGAGATGTCATCGAAGCGCGCGGCATCATCGGCAATCGCGCCGGGATTATGACGAAGGTCGAAAAGCCCGCAGCACTCGAACACATCGATGACATCGTCCGGCTCTCCGACGCGGTCATGGTCGCCCGTGGCGATCTGGGCGTGGAGATTCCACATCAAGATGTGCCCGGTCGCCAGAAGGAGTTGATCAGGTCCTGCCGTCTGCTCGGAAAGCCGGTGATCGTCGCAACCCAGATGCTCGACTCGATGGTCGCGGCGCCCACTCCCACTCGCGCCGAAGCCTCAGATGTCGCCACCGCGATCTATGACGGCGCCGATGCCGTTATGCTGTCGGCGGAATCCGCGACCGGCCAGTACCCACGTGAGGCGGTTGCCATGATGAGCCGCATCATCGAGAGCACGGAGCGGCACAAGATGTATCGCTCCATCATCAATGCCTCCGAACCAGGTGAGGAAGAAACCGCTCCCCACGCCGTCGCTGCAGCGGCCGCTGATCTCGCCGCGGCTCTTCATGCGTCAGCCATTGTCGCGTTCACGTCCAGCGGGACGACGGCGGCCCGCATCGCCCGCAAACGACCGCAGGTCTCGCTCCTGGCCGTCACGCCGGATCAACGGGTGTCGCGGCAGCTTTGTCTTCTGTGGGGCGCGCACAGCGTTCTGTCCGCGGACGTCAATTCTTACGAGGAAATGGTCGATCGCGCGACAGCAACGGCGCTCGCCGAAGAGTTCGCGCAGCGGACCGACTCCATTGTGGTAGTAGCCGGCGTGCCGTTTGGCGAAGCGGGCACCACGAATAATCTTCGGGTGGTTCAGATTGGCTAGGATTATCGTGCTGTTTTTCTTCAGAACGAACCAATTCTAGGGAGGCTCGCTGGCGAACGGCACAGTGCTTTCGGCCTGCCGGGTAACGAGCTCTACAGCGTCTCGCCCGGCCACCCGCTCCAACAATTGGGGTATCGGTTGCGCGCGAGAAATGTCACTTTGATGGCGCCCAGGCGGCTGCGTCATGGGCAGATACGGTCATCGTGTTGAGGCGATGTCGTGTTATTTGCTCACGGCCGTCCAGCAGAAGTGATCACTCGGTCGATGTTGGGAAAGGTCTACGGCATCGATGCGGCTGTGGAGTATACAGTGGGAGGCGGACTACATATCCAGGTCGGGTGAGAGGATCAACTCGCCGAACAGTTTTGGGATGTCCATGGGTGGCCTGCGGGCAACCGCTATTGTCTTCGCCTGAACCGCTCGATCGACAATTGACGCAACAGAAATTCGTAGAATCTCGGGTTGTCGGCCCGTGAGACGTTGATGCGAATGGCCCGAGCAAGCGGGCTGTTCTTGTCGAGACAGAACAAGCTTCCGGGCGCGATAAAGATGCTCTCCTTCGCACCGTCGCGTGCGAGCTTCATGTCGTCCACGCCGTCCGGAAGCAGGAGGTAGACATAATAGCCGGCTTTGGCGCCGGAATAAATCCGAAGCCCCGCCCGTAACAAATCGGCCTGAACGCGGCTTGCTGCGGCTTCGGTCCGCTGCCCGAGCCTTTTGAGGTGCCTGTCGTAGTGGCCGTCGACGAGCAGGCGATGCAGCAGGCGCTCGACATGTCCGGAGCTGTTGACAGTGGTGAGCATCTTGAGCTCGGCGAGCGTCGCGATGCGGTCGCTGCGAGCTGCGATAAAGCCAGACCTCAAGCTCGCGGAGAGCGTTTTCGAGAAGGTCCCGATCGATATGACGTTGTTGAGCTGATCGAGCGTCGCCAGTCTGTTGGCCGCGCCCATGGGAAGGTCGGCGAACGGATCATCTTCGACGATCACGAGGTTGGATTGCATCGCCGCCTTTAGCACGGCATGTGCCACGGGAAGTGTGATCGAGCCGCCCGTCGGATTGTGTCCGAGGGACTGCGTGAAGAACAGTTTTGGGCGCTCCGTCTGGATCTTGGCCGTGAGGTCGTCAATATCGGGACCGTCGGGCGACCGACGGACGCCGACGATCCGGATTTGTGCAAGCGTGAGCTTTGCGAACAGAGGATAGTAGCCGGGCTCGTCGACAAGGACCGTATCGCCCGGCGACAGCATCGCCCGGATCACCAGGTCGAGGGCGTGGTTTGCGCCGAATGTGAGCAGAAGGCCGTTGTCCTTGACGGCAACTTGCTGCGCTTGGAGCCGCAACGCGATTTGCTGCCTGAGCGGAAGGAATCCGAGCGCAGATCCATAGGCGTCGGCATCGGCCGGCAGCATCCGTCCATTGCTGCTGAGGTAACGCTTGATCTCCGAGTGCTCGGTCCACGACGCGGGCGGCCGCCCATCGCCGACGCGGATCTCGAAATTCTGCGAGAGCTGGGCGTTCAGCAGCGAGGCGATGTCGACAGCTTCCGAGACGTGTCTCGGCCGGCCACCGTCATCGCCACGATAAATGATCACAAATCCAGAGCCGGCTTTGGCGGCGATTAGCTGGTCGAGGACGAGCCGGTCATAGGCTTCGATCACAGTGTTCTTGGAGATCCCAAACTCTGCAGATGCTTTTCTGATCGAGGGCAGGCGGCTGCCTTCCAGCATTGCGCCGGACAGGATTTGCGCACGCAGTCTATTCGCCAGTCCGCCCGCGAGCGTTGCTCCGTAGTCGCGTTGATCGGGCGCTCGCGCCAAGCAGTCTCTCCTCTCGGGTACGGTGTAGGACAGCTGTTCAGAAGTGTATCCTGAATTGACAGTAATCAGATGCTGTCCGGAGGTTCAATGGGGCGATTGTCAACGTGTCGCACGACCTCGAGCCGCAATATTGGGTGTTCCGAGTGACATAGCGCCAGGTCCGCCCACCCCCAACGATGGGTACAGTTGTGGACGGTATTTTCAAATTGTCCCTTTTGACCGCAGTGCGATGCTGCCTAACGTCGCTCCAACCGAAAAAACTTGTGGTGGGGAGACGCGGCAATGACCGGACCCGAGGCGGGACAGCAATCCCGAAACATCAACTCGCGCTTGGAAAACCTGCGCAACCTCTCGCCCGCGCAGCGGATGGGACGCGTGACCGAGGCGACCTCGCTTGGCGAGGTCGAGAGCAAGGCCTTTGGTGCTGGAGCGCTGCCGGTCGAACTCGCCAATGGCATGATCGAGAACGTCATTGGCACGTTCGAGCTGCCCGTCGGCATCGCCACCAATTTCACCGTGAATGGCCGCGACTATCTGGTTCCGATGGCGATCGAGGAACCCTCCGTCGTCGCGGCGGCATCGTACATGGCGCGCATCGTGCGCAAGAGTGGCGGCTTTCACACATCGAGCACCGGGCCGATCATGCGGGCGCAGGTGCAAGTGCTTGGCGTGACCGACGTCCACGGGGCCCGTGCGCGGGTGCTGAAGGAGCGCTCGGACATCATCGAGGCCGCCAATGCCAAGGACAAGGTACTGATCTCGCTCGGCGGGGGCTGCCGGAACATCGAGGTTCACATTTTCGAAGACACGCCGGTCGGCCCGATGCTCGCCGTGCATCTCATCGTCGACGTCCGTGACGCGATGGGCGCCAACACGGTCAACACGATGGCCGAGACCGTCGCGCCGATCGTCGAGCGGATCACTGGCGGTACGGTGCGCCTGCGCATCCTGTCGAATTACGCGGATCTGCGTATCGCTCGCGCCATGGTGTCGGTCACGCCGGACGCGTTGAACACCGACGAATTCAGCGGCGAGCGTGTCGCGCGCGGCATCGTTGAAGCCTGTGCGTTCGCGATCGTCGATCCCTACCGCGCGGCAACCCACAACAAGGGCATCATGAACGGCGTCGATCCCGTCGTCGTCGCAACAGGCAACGACTGGCGCGCTGTCGAGGCGGGCGCCCATGCCTGGGCGTCCCGCTCCGGCCGCTACACTTCACTGTCCAACTGGGAGCTCGACGGCAAGGGCAACCTCGTCGGGACGCTGGAAATGCCGATGGCGCTCGGTCTCGTCGGCGGCGCCACCAAGACTCATCCCGCCGCGCGCGCCGCACTGAAAATTCTCGGCGTGCAGAGCGCGCAGGAGCTCGCGGAGGTCACCGTCGCCGTCGGACTCGCCCAGAATATGGGTGCGCTGCGCGCGCTCGCGACGGAAGGCATTCAGAAGGGGCACATGGCGCTGCATGCCCGGAACATCGCGATCGTTGCAGGTGCCGCCGGCGACGAGATCGTAAGGGTTGCTGCCGTACTTGCTGCCGATCACGACGTGCGCGTCGACCGCGCCAAGGAGGTTTTGGAGAAGCTGCGTTCGTGAGGTGTCGATGCCTGCATGACGTGCAGGCATTTCGTCGCCTCGACGCATGGGTTCGAAAATGTATGTTCGGTGCTCACCCCCTTAAGCGAGATTGCGCGCCATGCCGGCGGGCGCTCGCGGGGGATGGGAGGATGATTTGAACAAAGAAGACATGGGCGGAAGCGCCACGCGCAGCGGCCCTCTCAAGAACGTCGTGGTTCTCGACATCACACGCGTCGTTGCAGGCCCGTTCTGCTCGATGCTGCTGGCCGATCTCGGCGCCACCGTGATCAAGGTGGAGCATCCCAGCGATCCCGACTATGCCAGGACGTTCCCGCCCTTCGTCGGCGACGAGCAGCTCAGCGCCTTCTTCACCCAGTTCAATCGCAACAAGCAGGGCATCACGCTCAATCTCAAATCCGAGGATGGCAAGGCGCTGCTGAAGAGGCTGATCCGCAAGGCCGACATTCTCGTCGAGAACTTCCGCCCCGGCACGATGGACAAGCTCGGCCTCGGCTATGAGGTGCTGCGTGCGGAAAATCCAAGGCTCATCTACACCGCCATCAGCGGCTTCGGCCGCACTGGGCCGAATTCGTCCAAGCCCGCCTATGACAATACCGGGCAGGCGGCGGGCGGATTGTGGTCGATGAACGGCTATGCCGAGATGCCGCCGGTTCGCGTCGGAACCATTATCGGCGATCTCGCCGCATCGCTCTATGCGGCCATCGGAACGTTGGCCGCGCTGCGCGAGGCCGAGAGCTCAGGCATCGGTCAGGTCGTCGACGTCTCGCAGCAGGATTCCGTTCTCACTCTGACCGAGAATGCGGTAGTCCGCTACACCGCCGAGAAGGACGTCGCGTCGCCACTCGGCAACGATCATCCGTTCGTGCGGCCTTACGGCCAGTTTCCCTGCAAGGACGGCTACGTCTTCTTCGGCGGCTACACCGACAAGTTTTGGACGATCACCTGCGCGCTGTTCGGCGAACCCGAGCGCGCCAAAGACCCCGAGATCGATACGATGGAGAAGCGTTTCGATTGCGTCGTCGCCGAGACTAAGGTCAAGCCGCTGCTGGAGCGCTGGTTCAGCCGCTACACCAAGGCGGAGCTCGAGGAGATGGCGGGCGACAAGATCCCGCTCAGTGCGATCAAGACCATTGCAGAGGTGGTCGAAGATCCGCATATCGCCGCGCGCAACATGATCGTCAATGTTCCCGTTGCGGGCAAGCTGATCGGCATGTTCGGCCAGCCGATCAAGCTGTCGGGAGGCGAGCCGTCATCGTTCGAGAAGGCGCCGCTGCCGGGTGAGCACAATGCCGAAATTCTCTCGCGTCTCGCGGACGTGACGCCCGAAGAGCTGGCTCACCTCAAGGCTTCGGGAGCGATTTGATGTCGATCGATTTCACTGGGGACGGCCATATAGCGACGGTCCGGATCAACCGGCCGGACAAGCTGAACGCCTTAACGCTCGCCATGTATGACGATCTCGGCCGCGCGTTCGTCGAGCTCAAGGACGACGACAAGATTCGCGTGGTGGTGCTGACGAGCGCGGGCGACCGGGCGTTCTGCGTCGGTGCCGATCTCACGGAGTCCATTCCAGCGCTGGCGTCCGACCGTTTCGATATCTCCGAGTGGGATTCGGCTCACATCAAGTTTCCCGGCTTCTTCAAGCCGGTCGTCAGCGCCGTCCGCGGGATGTGCATGGGCGGCGGCTTCGAGATCATGCTGGCGACGGATATCCGCGTCGCCGCGCGAAATGCGGTGTTCCAGCTGCCCGAGCCGAAGCACGGCTTCGTGCCGGCCGGTGGCACGCTGGTGCGGCTGGTCCGGCAGATCGGTTACGCGCATGCGATGGAGGTCATGCTGACGGCGCAGCGCTTCTCGGCGGACGACATGCTGGCCAAGGGTGTTGTCAACCACGTCGTCGATGCCGACAAGGTCGAACCGCTGGCCTACGAGTTGGCGGCTAAGATCGCCGCGCTCAGCCCGGTCGCGATCCAGACCATCAAGGAGGCCGCGCTGACGCTGCAGGACCTGCCGCTCACCGAAGCGTTCCGCATCGAGGCCCGGCTCGGCCAGCGCACTTTCACCAGCGAGGACGCCAAACGAGGTCTGGCCGCGTTCGCGAACAGGGTTGGCGACAAGTGACATCGCGGCCGTCTCGGTGGCTGCTGACAACGACAAGAAGACTTCATTGGAAAGGGGCAGGGCTATGAGACGATCCGAATTCGGTCTGCGTTATGTGGCGGGCGCTGCAGCAGGCCTGTTGCTGTGCACCAGCGCCGCTGCTGCGCAGAACGAGAAGGTTTCGGACGGCGTCGTCCGCATCGGGCTGATCGAGGACATGTCGGGCGTCTATGCAGACATCACGGGCAAGGGCGCGGTTACCGCCGCGCAAATGGCTGTCGAGGAGTTCGGCGGCAAGGTGCTGGGCATGCCGATCGAGATCGTCTCGGCGGATCATCAGAACAAGCCCGACATTGCCGCCAGCGCCGCGCGCAAATGGTTCGATACCGAGAAGGTCGATGCGATTCTCGACGTTGCATCCTCCTCGCCTGCTCTCGCCGTCCTCGAGATTGCCAAGGAGAAGAAAAAGATCATCACGCTGAGCTCGCCGGGCTCAACGCGGATTACCAACGAGGTCTGCGGTCCCTATGTGGCGCACTGGGCCTACGACACCTTTGCCATCGCCAACAGCACCGGGAAGGCGCTGGTCAGCCAGGGTTTCGACACCTGGTATTTCGTGACGGCCGACTACGCGTTCGGCCATGGCCTCGAAAAGGACACCGGCGAGGTCGTCACGGCCCTTGGCGGTAAAGTTCTCGGAAGCACGAAGCATCCCGTCGGCACTGCCGACTTCGCCTCCCTCCTACTGACCGCGCAGGGCTCCAAGGCCAAGGTCGTCGCCCTCGCCAACGCCGGCGGCGATACCATCAACTCGATCAAGCAGGCGGCGGAATTCGGTCTGACTTCGGGCGGACAGAAGCTTACAGCTCTGGCAGGCTTCATCAATGACGTCCACGGTCTCGGCCTTAAGGAGGCCAAGGGGTTGACGATCACCGAAGCCTCCTATTGGGACATGAACGACGACACGCGGAAATGGGCGAAGCGCTTTTACGCGACGATGAACGCCATGCCGAACATGCTGCAGACCGGGACCTATTCATCGGTCCTGCATTACCTCAAGGCTGTCCAGGCCGCAGGCACCGACCGCACTGAAGACGTGATGCAGAAGATGCGGGAGCTGCCGGTCAACGACGTCTTCTACAAGAACGGCAAGATCCGCGAGGACGGCCGCATGGTCCATGACATGTATCTGTTCGAGGTGAAAAGCCCGGAAGAATCCAAGGCACGCTGGGATTACTACAAGGTGCTTGCCACGATCCCTGCCGATCAGGCCTTCCAGCCCTTGTCGCAGTCGCGCTGCTCCCTGATCAAAAACTAGGGATGGTGACTGGAGCTGTCCAGCCGGCCTCATGACCGGGTGGACAGAGGCCGGTGGCGGAGCGCGTGTGCCGGAAGACCGGCGTGCGCATTTCTGCGAAGCGCCAGCGCCTAGCGCAGCACGACTTCCTGGTCGGTCCAACGAAGATAGTGCCGCGGTGCGGCGCCGAGTTCGCGTTTGAACATGGCAGCGAAAGCGCTCGGGCTGTCGTAACCCACGTCCAGCGCGACGCAAGTCACGGGTTCGCCTGCTCCCAGGCGGGCCAGGGCTTCCAGAAGCCGCACGCGCTGCCGCCACACTGAAAAGCTCTGGCCGGTCTCGCGGCGGAAGAGCCGCGTCAGTGTCCGCCGGCTGAGGCTGCATTTATCGGCCCAGTCGTCGAGCGTGAGGTCCGAGGAGGGGTCGCCGAGCACGGCCTTGCAGATCGCCGCAAGACGCGGGTCCAGCGGCACCTGCACGTGCAGTGTCACCTCCGGCATGCGCGCGATCTCGGTCAGCAGGAGTTCGACAAGCTTGCCGTCGCGACCGTTCTGGTCGTAGGTCTCCGGCATGCTCACTGCCTCGTCCATCAATGCCTCCACGAGCGAGGAGGCACGGATCAGGCGGCACATGTCCGACGATTCCCGTTCGCGATCGGGCGTGACATAGATCGTCTGCGCCTCCACTTCGCCCCAGGCGCGCGACTGGTGCACCACGCCAGCCGGAATCCACAGGCCATGGCCGGGCGGAACCACGAAATGACCGCGCTCGGTCATCATCGCCGTGACGCCCGTGACCTGAAGGATGAACTGGTCGCGACGATGCGCGTGCCGCGTGCTGGTGCTCTCGTTCGGATAGGTTGCGGTCATTGCGGCGACCGGCCGCGCAATCGTCTGAAGATGCCCGGCATAGTTTGCTGCAGCCGCCGGGCCCACCTGTTTGTTGCAGGTACGCAATTCGCCAGTGACATCTCGCCGCGCTACGACTTTCACGTGTCGTGAACTCCTTGATCAGGTCCTTTTCGCAAGGCTCTTATGCATCTTCCGGGCCAATATGGCCCGATCGCGACGATTGTTGTCCCCGATCAGGTAGCGCGGGACAGGAAGTTTGGCAAGAATGCGCTCAGCCAATGGCATTCGCAGAAACTGAATGCGAGGCTTTGGCGAACTCCATCTCACGTCGATATGCGGCCACGGAGAGCTCGATGAACAGACGCGAATTCACCCAGGCCATGCTGGCCGCCAGCGCCGCCATCCCGTTCGGCATCACGCGCGCAGCTGGCCAGACTCGCGGTGGAACGCTGAACACCATCATCCAGCCCGAGCCGCCGCTGCTGGTGACCGCCTTCAACCAGCAGCAGCCGACGCTGACGCTCGGCGGCAAGATCTACGAGAGCCTTCTGAAGTACAGCGCCGATTTGAAGCCGATGCCCGGCATGGCGCAGTCCTGGGAGATTTCGCCCGACGGCCTGACCTATACGTTCAAGCTGTTCCCCAACATCACCTTCCACGACGGCAAGCCGATGACGTCCGAGGATGTCGTGTTCAGCTGCATGAAGGTGCTGACCGAGACGCATCCGCGCGCGCGGCAGAATTTTGCACGCGTCGCCTCGGCCGAAGCGCCCGATCCGCTCACCGTCGTGTTCAAGCTCAAGCAGCCCTTCGCACCGTTCCTCGGCTGCTTCGACTGCACCTCGGCGCCAATCCTGCCCAAGCACATCTATGAAGGTACCGATTTCCGCAAGAACCCGCTCAACGACAAGGCGATCGGCACCGGCCCGTTCAAGCTGAAGGAGTGGGTGCGCGGCTCGCACGTGCATCTGGTGCGGCACGAGGGCTACTATCTCAAGAACCAGCCGTATCTCGACGAGATCATCTACCGGATCATCCCGGATTCGGCCTCGCGCGCGCTGGCGCTCGAGAACGGCACGGTGCAACTCGTGCAGTGGACCGACGTCGAGTTCTTCGACGTGCAGCGTTTCAGGGCGCAGAAGAATCTCGAGGTCACCACCAAGGGCTATGAATATTTCGCGCCGCATCAATGGCTCGAGATGAACAACCGCATCGCGCCGATGAACGACAAGCGCTTCCGCCAGGCGGTGATGCACCTGATCGACCGCGATGCGCTCGCAAAGCGCGTCTATTTCGGCAATGCCAAGGTCGCAACCGGCCCGATCTCGTCCAAGACGAAGTTCTATGACGGCAAGGTCAAGCGCTACGAGTTCTCGGTCGACAAGGCCAAGGCGCTGCTCGACGAGATGGGGTTGAAGCCCGATGCCAACGGCAAGCGGGCCGAGATCAAATATGTCGTGCCGCCCTACGGCGAATCCTATCAGCGCGCCGGCGAATTCTTCCGCCAGAGCTTTGCCCGCGTCGGTATCGATCTCGTTTTGGTCGGCACCGATATGGCAGGGTGGGCCGAGAAGGTCGGCAACTGGGACTACGAGATGACCCAGAACCTGCTTTACCAGCTCGGCGATCCCGCGCTCGGCGTCTCCCGCACCTATGTCTCGTCGAACATCAAGAAGGGCATTTTGTTCTCGAACACGGAGGGTTATTCCAACCCTGAGGTCGACAAGCTGTTCGACGAGGCCGCGGTCACGCTCGACGAGGCCAAGCGCCAGGAGCTCTATTCCAAGGTGCAGCAGATCCTGGTCGAGGACGTGCCGGTCGCCTGGACGCTGGAGCTCGAATATCCCGTCATCTACGACAAGGCGTTCAAGAACATCGTGTCGACCGGCATCGGTTCGCACGAAACCTTCGGGTCGGTCTACAAATCGTGATCCGTCCCGGCAGCGCGG
Source organism: Bradyrhizobium sp. 139 (assembly GCF_023074175.1). Classification (GTDB taxonomy): domain Bacteria; phylum Pseudomonadota; class Alphaproteobacteria; order Rhizobiales; family Xanthobacteraceae; genus Bradyrhizobium. Next base: position 104,283 of record NZ_JADPKS010000008.1, on the reverse strand, counting down.
CGACGGTCGGGCTGATGGCGCTGAGCCGGATCGCCCAGCTCGTCGCCGTCATCCTCGTCATCGCCACCTTCAATTTCGTGCTGGTGCGGGCCGCCCCCGGCGACCCCGCGCAGGTCATGGCGGGACAGTCCGGCGCGTCCGATCCAAAGCTGCTGGACGATCTGCGGAAAGAATATGGGCTTGACAAGCCCTACGCCGTGCAGCTCGCGAGCTATCTCGGCCGCGTGATCACGCTTGATCTCGGCTATTCCTATCGCCAGCGCCGTGCGGTGGTCGATCTCATTCTCGAACGCCTTCCGGCGACGCTGCTGCTGACGGTGACCGCCTTCTGCCTTGCGCTGCTGATCGGCACGACGCTGGGCGCACTTGCGGGTCTGGCAGCCGGCAGTGTGCTCGACACGGTCTTCACCGTGCTGTCGCTGGTGCTTTACGCGACGCCCGTGTTCTGGCTCGGGCTGATGCTCGTCTTGGTCTTCTCGGTCACGCTCGGCTGGCTGCCGCCATTCGGCTACGAGACCATCAACGTCAAGCTCTCGCCGCTGGAGCGTGTGCTCGATATTGCCCAGCATATGATCATGCCGGTGACCTCACTGGCGGCGATCTATCTGGCGATCTATGCTCGGCTGATGCGCTCCTCGATCATCGAGGTTGCCCAGCAGGATTTTATCAAGACCGCGCGCGCCAAGGGCCTGTCCGGCCCGAGCATCGTTCTCGGCCACATGCTGCGCAACGCGCTGGTGCCGGTCGTCACCGTGGCTGGCATGCAGGCCGGTGCGCTGGTCGGCGGGGCCGTCGTCATCGAGACCGTGTTCGCCTGGCCGGGCCTCGGGCGGCTCACCTTCGACGCGCTGCTTCAGCGCGACTATCCCGTGCTGCTCGGCATCTTCCTGATCCTGTCGATCGTCGTCATCGTCCTCAATCTCCTGACCGACCTGATCTACAAGTTGATCGACCCGCGCATGACGACGGGAGCAGCGTGATGGATGCGGTCCGCGCCTTCCTGCGTCATCCCTCAGGCATGGTCGGCCTCGTCGTGCTGCTCATCGTCGTGATCACGGCGATCATCGCACCCATCGTCTTCCCGGTCTCGCCCTGGGAAATGGTGAGTGCGCCCTTCACGCCGCCCGGCGAGGACGGGCTGCTGCTGGGCGGCGACACGCTTGGCCGCGATGTTGCGGCCGGCGTCGCCTATGGCGCGCGCGTCTCGCTCGTGATCGGCATCGCCTCGGCCATAGCGGCGATGGTGATCGGCGTCACGATCGGCGCGATCTCCGGCTATTTCGGCGGCAAGATCGATCTGGTGCTGATGCGGATGACGGAGCTGTTCCAGACCATCCCCGCCTTCGTGCTCGCGATCCTCTTGGTTGCGACCTTTAATCCGTCGTTGCTCACGATCATCCTGACCATCGGCGCGGTGAGCTGGCCGCCGCTGGCGCGCCTCACCCGCGCCGAGTTCCTGCGACTGCGTAACCGGGAGTTCGTCGAGGCGGCACTGTGCCAGGGCGAGGGCACCTTGCGCATCGTGCTCGGCCACATCCTGCCCAATGCGATCTCGCCGATACTGGTCGTGACCTCGCTGACGGTCGCAACCGCGATCCTGCTCGAAAGCGCGCTGTCCTTCATGGGGCTCGGCGACCCCAATCTGATGTCCTGGGGGTTCATGATCGGCGCCGGCCGTACGGTGATCCGCAATGCCTGGTGGATGAGCGTGTTTCCCGGACTCGCCATTCTCATCACCGTACTCGCGATCAATCTGTTCGGAGAAGGGTTATCCGACGTCCTCAACCCGCGTGTGTCGAGGCGCCGGTCATGAACGAAGCCATGCAGGCCAAGGTCCCTGTTCTGTCGGCCGAAAACCTCTCGATCGCACTGCCTGAAGGCGGCGATCGTCCCTTCGCGGTCGAGAACGTCTCCTTCGATGTCAAGCCGAACGAGGTCGTCTGCCTCGTCGGCGAGTCCGGCTCGGGCAAGTCGATGATCGCGCATGCGGTGCTGTCGCTGCTGCCGAAGAGCATAGCCGTCGCCTCGGGCGCTGTGACCGTTGCGAGGCAGAATCCGACCAAGCTCGACCGCCGCGCGCTGCGTCGCCTGCGCGGCGGCGAGGCCGCGATGATTTTTCAGGAGCCGTTGTCCTCGCTCAATCCGCTCAAGCGCGTCGGCAAGCAGATCGAGGAGATGATCCTCTCCCACCAGCGGCCGACGCCATCGGCGGCCGAGGTGCATGAGCGCGTGCAGCAGCTCTTCACGCAAGTGGGTCTGCCCAATCCAAAGCTGCTCGAAAAAAGCTATCCATTCGAGCTCTCCGGCGGCCAGCGCCAGCGGGTCATGATCGCGATGGCGATGGCGAACCGGCCGGCGCTCCTGATCGCGGACGAGCCGACCACCGCGCTCGACGTCACGACCCAGCGCCAGATCCTCCGCTTGATCGACGATCTCCGCCGCGACCGCGGCATGGGCGTGCTGCTGATCACCCACGACTTCGGCGTGGTTGCCGATGTCGCAGACCGCGTCGTGGTGCTGCGTCACGGCAAGGTGGTGGAGCAGGGCACGGTCGAGGAAGTCCTGCGCCATCCGAAGGAAGCCTACACCCGCGAGCTGATCGACGCAGTGCCGAAGGCGCGGCTCGACGACGTCCGTCACAAGACCATCCGCCCCGAGTCGCTGCTGGAGGTTGTTGGCCTTCACAAGACTTTCCGAGTCAAGCGCGGCTGGTTGCAGCCGCCGCGCGAGGTGGTCGCGGCCGACGGCATCTCGCTGACCTTGCACGAGGGCGAGACGCTCGCCGTGGTCGGCGAGTCCGGCTCCGGCAAGTCGACGCTCGGCCGCATGATCATGCGGCTGACCGAACCCGACGGCGGCGCCATCCGTTTCAATGGTCAGGATTTGCGTCAGCTGCGCGGCGAGGCGCTGCGCCAGGCGCGAAAACAGCTCCAGATCGTGTTCCAGGATCCGTTTGCCAGCCTCGATCCCCGCCAGAAGGTCGGCGATGCCATTGCGCGCGGCCCCATGGCCTATGGCACGTCGCGCGCGGAAGCGATGGAGCAGGCGAAGAAGCTGCTGGTCCGCGTCGGCCTGAACGTGGTCGCCGCCGATCGCTACCCCCACGAATTCTCCGGCGGCCAGCGCCAGCGCATCTGCATCGCGCGGGCGCTGGCGCTCAAGCCGCGCGTGCTGATCGCCGACGAGGCGGTGTCCGCGCTCGACGTCTCCGTGCAGGCCCAGGTGCTGGCGCTGCTCGCCGAGCTGCGTCAGGAGATGAAGCTCGCGATGATCTTCATCACCCATGATCTGCGTATCGCCGCCGAGATCGCCGACCGGGTCATCGTGCTCCGGAAGGGCCGCATCGTGGAGGAGGGCGCGACCGCCGACGTATTCACCGCGCCGCAGGCGGCCTACACCCGCGACCTGCTCGATGCGATCCCGGGCCGCGACTTTTTCGATCAGCCGGGCTTTGCGAGCGCGGCCGGCAAAATTCCGACAGCAAGGATGAGTTCATGACCGACCGCGTTCCCCTTCCAGCCGGCGCGCGTGAGCGCATCGAGGCCGCCGTGGATGCCGCCTTTGACCGGCAGATCGACACCACGATCGCGTTTACGGCCATCCCGAGCACGCGCGCGGCCGAAGCGCCCTGCCAGGACATGTTCGCAAAACTCCTGCGCGAGCGCGGCTATGAGGTCGACGACTGGGTCATCAATCAGGACGATCTCAAGACGCTGCCCGGCTACGGCCCGGTCGAGACCGATTTTTCGCGTGCACGCTCCGTCGTCGGGACCTACCGGCCGGCGAAGGAAGAGGGGCGCTCGCTGATCCTCCAAGGTCATTGCGACGTGGTACCTGCCGGTCCTCTCGACATGTGGAAGCGGCCGCCGTTCCAGCCCGTGGTCGAGAATGGCTGGCTCTATGGCCGTGGCGCCGGCGACATGAAGTCGGGCACCATCTCGGCGCTCTACGCGCTCGATGCGATCGAGGCCGCGGGCTACAAGCCCAAGGGCCGCATTCACCTGCAATCGGTGATCGAGGAGGAGAGCACCGGTCTCGGCGCGCTCTCGACGCTCCAGCGCGGCTACCGCGCCGATGCCTGCATCCTGCCGGAGCCGACCGACGAAAAACTGATGCGGGCCCAGGTCGGGGTGATCTGGTTCCGGCTGAAGGTGCGCGGAATACCCGTCCATGTCGCGCGCGCCGGCACCGGCTCGAATGCGATCAAGGCCGCCATTCATCTGATTCAGAAGCTCGAAGGTCTCGAAGCCGAGTGGAACGAGCGCGCCAAGACGCACCCCTCCTTCAAGTCGGTCGATCATCCGCTCAATTTCAATCCGGGCATCATCAAGGGCGGTGACTGGGCCTCCAGCGTTCCCGCCTGGTGCGACGTCGATTGCCGCATCGGCGTGCTGCCCGGCTGGAAGATCGCGGACGCCCAAGCCGAGATCGTGGATTTCGTTGCAAAGGCGGCGCGTTCGCATCCGTTCCTCGCCAACAACCCGCCGGAGATCGTCTGGTCGGGTTTCCTATCGCCGGGCTACGAGGCGACGGAGATTCAGGAGAGCGAAGCCGTGCTGGCTTCGGTCTACGAGCGTGTGTTCGGCCGCAGGCTGACGGATTTTTCGTCCACCGCGCTGACCGACGCACGCTTTTATGGGCTCGACTTCGGCGTTCCCGCCTTCTGCTTCGGTGCCAAGATGGAAGGCGCACACGGCTTCAACGAGCGCGTCGATCTCGCTTCGGTGAAGCGGGTCACCAAGGCGCTCGCGCTGTTCACCGCGAGTTGGTGCGGCATCGAGGCCAAGTAGTTCAAGGAAGGAAACTCAAAAAGGGAGGTTCGCGAATGAACAGCCAGGGTGCAGGCGGCAAGCCGCCGGTCAAGTCGCAGGAGGATCTGCGCGCGCATTTCGGGCAGCTCAGCCCGCTTGCGGAGAAGAAGGTTCTCTACCATCTTGACAAGTTCTGCCGCGACTTCATCGCGCTGTCGCCGTTCCTCGTTCTTGCCACCAGCGACGGCAACGGCCACGCCGACGCAAGCCCCCGCGGTGACGTGCCGGGCTTCGTCGCCGTGCTCGATGAAAAGACGCTGCTGATCCCCGACCGGCGCGGCAACAACCGTGTCGACACCTTCGGCAATATTATCGCCTCGCCCGGGATCGGCCTGATCTTCCTGGTGCCCGGGATCAACGAAACCCTGCGCGTCAACGGCCGCGCCGAAATCTCGCAGGATGCCGAGCTGCTGTCGCCGCTCGCCGTGCAGAACGTCGTTCCGATCATCGGGCTGAAGATCCGTGTCGAGGAAACCTATTTCCACTGCGGCAAGGCGCTGATGCGCGCAAAGCTGTGGAATCCGGCGGCGCAGGTCGAGCGCAACAGCTTTCCGACGCTCGGCCGCATCATCGCCGAGCAAACCGCTGCCATCGAGGTCGCCGAGGCCGAGAAGACGATGGAAGAAGCGTACCGTACGAGGCTCTACTGAGAATGCCCAATCTGACATCCTGGCGGCAACGGGCGGGCACGCTGTGCTCGCCGATGGCCGCATCACCACTATCGGCGGCCTTTCGACGGCGCCCGCCGCTTGCCGTCCGGACAGTTACAGGCCGGTGTCGGATCGCTGGCCGACATAGCGCACTGCCGCATCGCAGCAGCGCGATAACCAAGTTTTCAGCTTTAATCTATCTTTAAGGATCTGCTAACAATCCGGTCTCAAGGTCGTCGCCAAACGGAGGCGGCCTATGCCTTTGATGAAATATTTCGGGTTTGTCGGAAGCGCTCTCGTCCTGTTGCTGATAGCAATTGGCTGGTGCTTCCCGCAGCACGCGATGGGACTGGGTGGCAGCGACGTAGAACGAGCGGTCATCAGGATCAGCTCAGCCGAGCGGGCACCTGAACGGGTAATAATCGACACCAGCTTGCCGACTATTGTGCCTCCGTCGAACATCAGTGCTTCTCCATTGGCAATGTCGGTGCAATCTGCTCAGCTACTGCAGAGCGCATTTGCTGAAGTCGAAGTCAGCGCGAATCCGGCCGCTCCGAAATTAGGCGGCGAGGTCCCGAAGCCGAAGCATACGGCAAAACGTGATCCTGCGAAAAACGTCGCTAACCATCGAGCAGCGAAGCCGTTGAATATTGTGCCCGTACCCGCGGCAGGAGCGCAAGTTACGGCGCCTGATACGAGAATGTCGTTCTTGGAAACACTGAAGGAGCGATTGGGGCAGACGTTTTTCAAGCTGAACTGATGACCGTGCCTGAACATAGGACCTCGATGAACGCCAGTCGCGGCAGGGGAGGGCGAGCTCGATTTAAACCGGCCGATAAATAGTCTCTGAAGATGGCATTCCGCCGTCTCGCAAAGGAGACTTTTATCAATGAGAACGACACTATATCACCGGTGCAGTCGCGCTCGATTTGTTATCGGCAGGTTGGAGAAAGACGATTCCATCTTACGGCTCGTAACAGCGGATTGCACGTTGTCAGCAACGGCGCACGCCGATTTCTGTTGGGCAAGTTGCGGGAGCTAGCGAAGGAAAAGGGACGGCAACGAGCCTTGCCGCGGAGCAAGTCACGCAACAAGTGCGCGACATCCTGAGACCATGAGCCTAGCCGCCCCGGAAACCCTGACATCAGTAGTGATCCGCCTAGTCTGAGCACTCTGGGACAGAATCAGAGTGAACCGCCCTGGGATTGCCGGAGGCTCCAACTCTTGAGAAGGTGGAGCCATGACGAGCAAGACAACGAACAAGTTTTCACCCGAGGTCCGGGCGCGTGCGGTTCGGATGGTTTTGGATCACGCGAGTGAGCATCCCTTGCGCTGGGCGGCGGTGACGTCGATTGCGGCCAAGATCGGCTGCACGCCGCAGACGCTGCATGACTGGGTCAAGAAAGCCGAAGTCGACAGCGGGCAGCGAGCCGGCGTTCCGACCGAGATGGCCGAGAAGCTGAAGGCACTCGAGCTGGAGAACCGGGAGCTTCGGCAGGCCAACGAGATTCTGCGCAAGGCAAGCGCTTATTTTGCGATGGCGGAGCTCGACCGCCGGTCCAAGCTATGATCGCCTTCATCGACGATCATCGTGGGGCGCATGGGGTCGAGCCGATCTGCAAGGTCCTGCCGATCGCCCCCTCGACCTATCACGCCCATGTGGCCAAGCGGCGGGATCCCGCCAGGCTGTCGGCGCGCGCCAGGCAGGATGTTGCGCTGAAGATCGAGGTCCGGCGCGTCTTCGATCAGAACTTCCGCGTCTACGGCGCGCGCAAGGTCTGGCGGCAGCTCAAGCGTGAGGGCTTCGATGTTGCCCGTTGCACGGTGTCGCGACTGATGCGGGATATGGGTTTGCAAGGGGCCAGTTCAAGGCGCAAAGGCCAAACGTCCTTTGGCTCTCCGACTTCACCTATGTCGCGACCAGGACCGGCTTTGTCTACGTCGCCTTCGTCATCGATGCCTATGCCCGCAGGATCGTGGGCTGGCGAGCCTCTCGCGCGGCGCATGCAGGCTTCGTGCTCGATGCGCTGGAGCAGGCACTGCATGATCGACGGCCGGTCCATCGTAGCGGGCTCGTGCACCAGCGACAGGAGCAGCCAATACGTATCCATTAGGTACACCGAGCGTCTGGCTGAAGCAGGCGTGGAGCCTTCTGTCGGCAGCGTCGGAGATTCCTATGACAATGCTCTCGCCGAAACCATCAACGGCCTCTACAAGGCCGAGGTGATCCATCCGCCCGGGCCATGGCGCAGCTTCGAGGCCGTCGAGTTCGCGACGCTGGAATGGGTCGACTGGTTCAACAACCTGCGGCTCCTGGAACCCATCGGCAACATACCAAGGGCCGAAGCCGAGCAACGCTACTACGCCATGCTGGAACAACCCGTCATGGCGGCATAACTTAAACCAAATGGCTTCCGGCAATCCCGGGGCGGTTCAGTCCTACAGTGAATTAGCAGGGCAATGAAGCGCAGCTGTGTTGGCTTAGCTTTCATACAAAATGGAGTCCGGTTCAGCCTGGTAAGGTTTCGAGTAAACCGGAGCCCCACATCATCGACTGATTAACTTTCACACGAAAGCTTCTCTAAGATGTAGAGAGCGCGGGTGCGACGGCGTCTTTGCAGCGGAGCCGCCAGCTTCCGCGATCAAGGTCACACAATCGTTTTTAGATATAGGCTGGAATCGAAATATTTGCTTGCCGGCGTAGAGTCCTTGATGCCGGCATTGGCCATGAAAAAATCGGTCGATTGCTGCAGCCAGTTCGTGACCGTTCCGTCGGAATACATTCGCTTCCAGTCCTTGGACGTGAACATCTTCTGGGCCTTGAATGACTCGTTGATGTCGGCCAGCGGTGTTTGGCTATAGTGACCCTTCTGCAGCTTATCCATCGCTTCGGTGCTGTTCGCGATAATGTAGTCATTGGCATCCGCCCAACCACGGATCAGCTTCGCCAGCGTTTCCTTGTTCGGCTCGTAATAATCGTTGGCCGCCGCCCAGCCGCCGATGATAGCGGCCTTTGGATAGTAGGCTGATGCATCGGCGAGCTTGACCGCGCCTGGCACCTTGTCGCGAACCGTGACGTTGAAGGGCACCCAAAGAGCGACGGCCGGTACCGCGCCGGAGATAAAGGCGGTCACGGCGGCTGGCATGGTCTGGTTGACGAGTTCGACCTCCTTCGGATCGACCTTGTTGGCGCGAAGCGCCGTATCCAGGAACACATGCGCGGTGGTACCGGTCGCGGTCGCGATCCGCTTGCCCTTCAGGTCCTCGAACGACTTGATGCCGTGGTCGCCGCGAACCCAGAGCTGCGCGGTCGCGACCTCAATGTCGTTGATCAGGAACACCTTGCCCTGACCCCGAGCCGGGAAGTTCGAGAGCACGGCGCCGGTGGCCAGCACGTCGAGACTGCCGCCGATCAGCGCCTGGAAGATCTCGAGGCCGGTGTTGAACTGCCGCAGCTCGAGATCGAGCCCCTGTTTCTCGAAGGAGCCGCGATCCATGCCGGTCCAGATCTGGCCGTCGACGGCGACGGTGTGGAGATAGCCGACGCGAACCTTCGTTTTTGCCTGTGCGATCGCGGGCGCTGCGACGGTGAGCGACCCCAGGGCAAGGCCCGCGGTGGTGGTCAGAAATTGTCTGCGATCCATGGTGTATCCTCCGTTTTGTTTGTTATTCCGAGAATGATGCCGGACGCATTTGCGCCTGCTGCGCGCGATACTCGTCCATGACGAGCTGCCTGATATAGCTTCGCAGCTCGCCGAATTCGGGCCTCTCCTGAATTGATTCATCGCGCGGATAGGCGAACGGCACGTCGATGATCTCCCTGATCCGCGCCGGCCGCGCGGTCACCACCACGATGCGAGAGGCGAGGTAGATGGCCTCTTCCACAGAGTGGGTGATCAGCATGACCGTCTTGCCTTCAGTCTCGAGCACCTTTAGCAGCAGGTTCTGCATGTTGGAGCGGGTTTGGGCATCCAGTGCGCCGAACGGTTCGTCCATCAGCAGGAACTGCGGCTTGACGGCGTAGGCACGTGCGATCGCGAGCCGCTGGCGCATGCCGCCGGACAAATGCTTCGGATAGGAGCTGGCGAAATCGGAAAGTCCCATCAGGCCGAGATAGTGATCGCAGATCGCGTCCCTTTCGCCTGCCGCGACGCGGTTGGCGCTGAGCGTCAGGCCGAAAGCGATGTTCTGCTTCACCGTCAGCCACGGGAAGACGCCATATTCCTGAAAGATGACGCCGCGCTCGGGTCCGGGACCCGCGACGGGACGTCCGTCGAACAGCACATTGCCGGTCGTCGGCTTTTGGAAGCCGGCGAGCATGCTCATCATCGTGGTCTTGCCACAGCCGGAGGGGCCGATCACCGCGATGAAATCGCCATCGTTGATGTCGTAGCTGACGTCCTCGACGACGTTGAGGCGGCCCTTCGGGGTCTCGAACGACAACGAGACGTTGTCGAACTGCGCACGCTTTGTCATGCGATGGCCCGATCCTGCCACACCAGCAGCCGCGCTGTGATCTTGCGCAAGATCATGTCCATGATCAGTGCGATCAGGCCGATGCAGATGATGCCGACATAGATGACGTCGAGCAGGAAATAGGTCGAGGCATTCTGGATCATCGCGCCAAGTCCGCGCTGGGCCGCGATTAGTTCGGACGCCACCAGCGTCGCCCAGGCCACACCCAATGCGACCCGCAGCGCGGTGAGGATGTGCGGGACGGTGAGGGGGATGATGACCTTGCGGAAGATTTCCGCCTGATTGGCGCCGAGCGTCTGCGCCACGCGGATATAGAGCGGCGTGATTTGCGAGACGCCTTCATACATCACGATTACCCCGGAGAAGAACGACGCATAGACCAGGATGACGAGCTTTGCGACCTCGTCCACGCCGAAATAGACGATCACCAGCGGGATCAGAGCGATTGGTGGCAGCGCGCGGAAGAAGTTGATCATGGGGTCGGCGAAGGTGCGGGCCGGGCGATACCAGCCGAGCAGGAAGCCCACCGGCACCGCGACGAGGATCCCGAGCGCGACGCCGAAGAAGACGCGTCTGGTCGAGGCGAAGATGTCGATGAGGAGGCCTTCTTTGGTGAGAAGCTCGAAGAACTTCGCGGCGACCTGGTGCGGGGCGGGGATCAGCGAGAGGTTGACGAAGCCGCTCCAGCGCACCGCGTACCAGAGCAGGATTGCACCGATCCACGGAATCGATCCGAGACCAAAGCGTCTCACGCCAGCTCCATCCATTCGACGCGTCCACCGGATAGCAGTTGATGTTTTCGAAAGTCATATTATAAATAGGATGACCATACAAGAGGCGCCTTTGGTCGTAGGCGTCGCAGGCCTTCCGCGCATGACATCGCCGTCCTTCACCATTCGCAGCGTCCAGGCTTTCGGCTATCGCTATCCGTTGACGACACACGTCATCACCTCGTTCGGGCGGATGGCGGATCGGCCGGCCGTTTTCGTTCGAGTCGAGGATACGGACGGTCACGTGGGTTGGGGTGAGGTGTGGTGCAATTTTCCAGCGCCGGGCGCCGAGCATCGTGTTCGGCTGGTCAACGAGGTGCTCGCGCCGGCCCTTGTCGGATTTAAGGCGCAAGAGCCATCAGCCACTTTCGAGCGCCTGACGCAGGGAACCTCGGTGCTCGCGCTGCAATCCGGCGAAGCGGGGCCGTTCGCGCAGTCGATCGCCGGCATCGATCTTGCTGTCTGGGATCTCTACGCGCGCCGCCAGAACGTTGCGCTGTGGAAGTTGCTCGGCGGATCTCGGAACAGAATCAAGGTGTATGCCAGCGGCATCAATCCGGCAGGATCAGAGCGAGCCGCGGAGGCAGCCCTCGCGCGCGGCTACCGCGCCCTGAAGCTGAAGATAGGTTTTGATCCGGCGGTCGACCGTGCCAATCTGGCAGCCCTGCGGCGGCTTGTTGGCGAGGGCCTGCTCGCCGCCGACGTCAACCAGGGCTGGACCATCGCGCAGGCGCTTGAGCTTGCTCCGCGGCTGGAGGCCTTCGGCCTTGGTTGGCTCGAGGAGCCGATCCGCGCCGACCGCCCGCGGCGGGAATGGAAACAGCTGCACGAAGCCATCCGCTTTCCGCTCGCGGCCGGCGAGAACATCGCAAGCCATACAGGCTTCGCCGAGGTGCTGAGCGAGCCGGTTCTCGGCGTTGTCCAGCCCGACATTGCGAAATGGGGCGGACTCTCGGCTTGCGCGGGCATCGCCCGCGACATCCTCCAGTCAGGAAAGATGTTCTGTCCGCATTATCTTGGCGCCGGCGTCGGACTTCTCGCATCGGCCCATCTTCTGGCCGGCGTCGGCGGCGACGGGCTGCTGGAAGTCGATAGCAATGAGAACCCGCTGCGCGATCGCTTCTGTGGCCCCGTGCTTGATGTCCAGGACGGAACGATCGAACTCGGCGACGGGGCGGGTCTCGGCCTCACGCCTGATCTTGCGTCGATCGAACAGTACCGGACCGCCTGATGTCATCGCACGGCTACGACTACATCATCGTCGGCGCGGGCTCGGCCGGCTGCGTTGTGGCAAACCGGTTGTCGGCCGATCCCGCCTGCCGCGTGCTGCTGCTGGAAGCCGGCGGATCGGACCGGAATTTTTGGCTCAAGCTTCCGGTCGGGTACTACCGGACCATCTACAACGAGCGCTTCTCGCGTCTGTTCAAAACCGAGCCTTCGGAAGGGAGCGGCGGTCGCGCCATCGTCTGGCCGCGTGGCCGCGTGCTCGGCGGCTCCTCATCGATCAACGGCCTGATCTACATCCGGGGCCAGCACGAGGATTTTGACGATTGGGAACGCCTTGGCGCCGACGGCTGGAGCTATCGCGAACTCCTGCCGTATTTCCGGCGCTACGAACGCTACTGCGGCGGCGAGAGCCAGTTTCACGGCGGGCTTGGGGAGTTCGAGGTCTCCGATCTCCGCAACGACAATCCGGCATCCAGGGCCTGGGTCGAGGCGGGTGTGCAGCTCGGCCTGCCGCGCAATCCGGACTTCAACGGCGCAACCACGCTCGGCGTCGGCACCTACCAGCTCGGCATCGGACGTCACTGGCGGACCAGCTCCGCCTCTGCGTTTCTGCAACCCGTTGCCGGCCGTTCGAACCTCTCCATCATCACCCATGCGCATGTCAGCAAGGTCATTTTCAACGGTCGCGTTGCGACCGGCGTCGAATGGATCAGCAAGGGACAGGTGCACCGCGCGACAGCCGATCGCGAGGTCATCCTGTCGGGCGGGGCGCTGCAGTCGCCGCAGATCCTCCAGCTCTCCGGCGTCGGTCCGGCTGATCTACTGCACAAGCTCGGCATTCCCGTCATTGCCGATGCTCCGGAAGTCGGCGCCAATCTTCAGGACCATTATCAGGCCCGGCTGATCGTCCGCCTGAAGGAGCGGATCTCGCTCAACGATCAGGTCCGAAATCCGGTCGAGCTTGCGAAGATGGGCCTGCAATGGATCCTGGCAGGCAGCGGCCCGTTGACGGTCGGCGCAGGGCAGGTGGGCGGCGCGGCCTGCACCGAATACGCCGTCGGCGGCCGGCCGGACGTGCAGTTCAACGTGATGCCGCTGTCGGTCGACAAGCCCGGTGAGCCCCTTCACACCTATTCCGGATTTACGGCTTCGGTCTGGCAATGCCACGGAAAGTCGCGCGGCCAGCTTGCGATCAGCTCGACCGATCCGTTCGAGCAGCCGCGGATCGCACCCAACTATTTCGCCGAAGAGATCGATCGCAAGACCATCGTTGCGGGCCTGAAGATCCTGCGCGAAATCTATCAGCAGAAGGCGTTTCGGCCGCTCTGGGACGTCGAAGTGGTGCCGGGAGAGGCAGCAAGGGACGATGTCGGCCTGTGGGATTTCGCGCGCAACACCGGCGGCACAGTGTTTCACTGTGTCGGAACCTGTCGCATGGGCCGGGACGCGCAGGCCGTGCTCGATCCGCAGCTGCGCGTGCGCGGCGTCGAGCGGCTGCGCGTGATCGACGCCTCGGTGATGCCGCAGATCACCTCAGCCAACACCAATGCGACCAGCCTGATGATCGGCGAACGTGGCGCTGCGCTGGTCATGGCATGATGGCGCGGCCCTGAATTCGGGAGGACGAGATGGAATTGAGTTCCGACAGTCACGTCCCCAAATACGCGCAGATTGCCGACATCTTCCGCCAGCGGATTGCGCGCGGCACCTGGACCCGGGGCTTTCGCCTGCCAGCCAATGAGGAGCTTGCGGTCGAGTTCGGCGTGTCGCGCGTCACGATCCGTCAGGCGGTCGAGCTGCTTGCCCGCGACGGCGTCATCGAGGCCCAGCAGGGACGCGGCACGTTTGTCACGGGCAGCGTGCGACAGGATCGCTGGCTCAAGGTTGAGACTACGCTGTCTGATCTCGCCGACATGTACCGCGACACCTCGCCCGAGATCATCAACATCTCGGAAAGCCGTAGCGATGCGCCGCTGCTTCCCGAAGACGGCAAGCCGGCCGAGAAATACGTCTTCATGCGCCGCCTGCACTCACGCCAGACGCAGCCTTACTGCGTCATTTCCATCTATCTCGACGAGAAGATCTTTCGCAGGTCGCCAAAGCGCTTCCGCAACGAGACCGTGATCCCGATCCTCAACGATCTCAGGGATCCCGCGATCGCCAGCGCCCGTCAGACCCTGACGATCGGTACCGCGGATCTCGAGGCGGCGCGGCTGCTGCGCGTGCCCCTGAACTCCCCCGTGGCCGAAGTCCGTCGTGTCTTCACGACCCGGGACCGCACCGTGATCTATCTCGGCGAAGTCACCTATCGCGGCGATTTCGTGCGTATCGACATGGATCTGCGGCCGTAGAGCATGATCCGCAAAAGCGCGGAGCGGCTTTCCGGCAAGGCCATGCTCAAATCCGGACTTTGACTGGCTACCGGGAAAACAATTCCTGGTTCCGACGCTCAAGTTCTTCGCCATAGGTCCGCAGCACGTGGGATTCGCTCAGCGTGCCGATCGCCGTGCGACTGTCGGTGCGGTCAACGACTGCAAGGACGTCTGCCTCGCTGCGCTCGAAGGCTTTCAGGATCTCGCGAACCGACGTAGTCGGAAGCAGGCATTCATCCTGTTGCTGCGCCAGCGATCCGAGCGGCTCGTCGTCCCTGTTGGCGACCGAATGCAGCGTCGCTGCGGGAACGATGCCGGCATAAATGTCGTTGGGGTCGCGCAGCACGACCTGGCGTACCAGTGCCGGCGAAAACAGCCTTTGCGCCTCGCCGATCGGCATTGTCGTCGGGGCGTTCTCGAAATCCGTGCGCATCAGGGAGGCCGCGCTCATTTGCCTGGCCCAGCCGATGTCCTGCGGGCCACGGATGACCTCGCCACGCAAATGGAAGCGCCATGTCGCAAAGCTGTAGCCGAAAAGCTCGCGGACAATGAGCGCGCAGACTGATGATGCGACTACCGCGCCAACGGTGACGGAGAAATCGCCGGTGATTTCGAGCGCGAGACAGACCATGCTGAACGGCGCGCCCAGAACGCCGGTCCCCAGTGCGGCCAGCGCGGCAATCGCAGCGGTGCCGGGTTGCAGGGCGAGCGTAGGAAGGAGCCCGGTCAGGACGATGCTGTAGAGCTGCCCGATCAGCGCGCCGAGCAGCAGCGAAGCGAAGAACAGGCCGCCACGGAAGCCCGAGCCGAGCGAGATGGCTGAGGCAAGGATCTTGAACACGATGGTCGTGGTGAGCAGGAGCCAGGTCGGATTGCTGACAAGCAGGATCTGCATCGCGCCATGGCCGGCGCCCAGTACGGTCGGCGTCAGCAGGGCAAGACCGCCGAGCAGCAGGCCTCCGAGGATCGGCCGCATGAATCCCTTGAATACCGTGATGCGCTGAAAGCACCGCTCTGAGAACGCGACTGCGAGCATGACGAGGATGCTGACGAAGGCGCAGATGACGCCGATCAGCACGGTTTGCCCGATCATCTCGACGGACACCGGCGAGGGGAAGCCGGGCACCATCAGGAACGATTGGTGCGTCAATTGCCGCGCGACCAGCCACGCAGTAACAGCGCTCGCGGTAACGGGAACGAGTGCGGCGGAGGTGTACGCGCCCAGCACGACCTCGAAGGCGTAGAAGGCGCCGGCCAGAGGTGCAGAAAACGCGGCGCTGATGGCGCCGGCGGCGCCGCAGGCGACCAAGAACCGCATGTCGTTACGCCGTGCAGCCAGGCGCTGGCCGACATGAGAGCCGAACATCGAGCAGATCTGGGTGTAACCGGCTTCCAGTCCGACCGATCCACCGAACCCGTTGGAGAGCAGGGTCTGGATCGAGATCAGCAAGCTGCCGCGAAAAGACACCCGGCCGCCATAGAGAGCGTTGGCCTCGATCGCGTCGGCGAACTGCTGTCCCTTCACGCGCCTCGCGAAGTACAGCCCGATCAGCGCGAGCACCATGCCGCCGAGCATCGGGATCAGCAGCGTGCGCTGCCAGGAAATCACGCCGGTGGCGCTGAGATGTGCGTCGAAGGGAATATCGAACAGCAGCGCATGTGAAACCTGGCTGAGGCCCGAGATTGCGGCGACGAGAACGCCGCTGAGCAATCCGATGACAATGGCGACCAGCACAAGGCCGGTCTCGCGATTGCGCACGAAGTTGCGCAGGAAGAGCGGCAGTAAACGGATGCCGGGAGCTTGAGCCGGCTTCGGAGGATGTGGCGTCGGCGCCATCCTATGCCGGATCCCGCAGCGGTTCGGCGCGCACGACACGGAAGCCGATGTTGCTCGACGAACTGTCGGGCGTGTCGGAGCTTCGCGCCGCGACCCGGTAGCGGTTGCAGTAGGACTCGTGGCAGAGGAAGGATCCGCCGCGCATCGAACGGTTCGGGGCTGGTTCGCGGTTCAAGGGATCGTGAGATGTTGTGAGGCGGTGGTAGCTCGGCGAAAAATAGTCCGCGCACCATTCCCAGACATTTCCGGCGGCATTATGCAGGCCATATTCGTTGGGCGCAAAAGCGTGAACGGGCGCCGTACCGAGATAGCCGTCATCCATGGCATTGCGGTGGGGGAAGTTGCCCTGCCAGATATTGCAGCGATGCTCGCCGTCGGGCTGTAGCTCGTTACCCCACGGATAGGTGGCTTGGTCCAATCCGCCGCGTGCGGCCATCTCCCATTCCGCTTCGGTCGGAAGGCGCGTGCCGGACCATTCGCAGTAAGCCTTCGCGTCATTCCAGGAGACGTGGACCACGGGGTGATCGAGCCTGTCGAGGATGCTGCTCGTCGGTCCCTCCGGCTGCGCCCAATAGGCGCGCAGCACGGGAACCCACCATGGCGTTTCTTGAACGCGCGTCGTGCGCGCGGTGCGCGTCTCTTCCGGCAGGAGCCCGTCGAAGACAAAACTCCAGCCGTAGCGTTCGGCTTCCGTCGTGTAGCCCGTGGCACGGACGAAGTCGCCAAATTGCAGATTGCTTACGGCGTGACAAGCGATGGCAAAGGGCGACAATGTGACGGGCCGCACCGGACCTTCGCCATCTTCGACGAAGCCTCTGTCGGCAGATCCCATGTGAAAGGTTCCGCCGATCAGTGAGCTCCAGCGGCGCGAGATCTCGGTTGGACTGGGAAGGATCGCTGCTTTCGCATCGTTGGCCGTCGCCGGCCCCTTGCCGACGGCGCCCTGGGTGCAGCAATGTGACCGATCCTTCGTCATGCCCTATTTCTGCTTTTCTTCCTCCCAGAAGGCCGTACCGCCTTCAGCCTTCATCAGCTCGAGAATCTTTTCGCGCGGGATCACGCCGCAACGGTTAGCCCATTGCTGATACTGCGCGGTCATCTCACGGACACGCTCCGGATGCTGGGCGGCAAGATCGTTCATCTCGGTGCGGTCGGTTTCCATGTCGTAGAGTTCCCAGGGGCCGGGATATTTCCGTACCAGCTTCCACTTGCCGATGCGCACGGCCGCATTGCCTTCGTGCTCCCAGAACAGCGGGCCCCGATTGCCATAAGCCGCTGCGAATGATGGCACCAGGCTCTCGCCCTCGCAGGGCAAAATAGTGTTGCCGTTGTATTCCCTGGGGTAGGTGGCGCCGGTGACGTCGAGGATGGTCGCCATCACATCGGTGAGCTGGCTCGGATTGTGCCGCAGGCCTCCCTTCTCGGAGATGCCGCGCGGCCAGTGCACGATGAACGGCGTGGCGATACCGCCCTCGTGGACCCAGTGCTTGTAGAGCCGGAACGGGGTGTTGGAGAGATTGGCCCAAGCGGTGCCGTAGCTCTGGTAGGTGTCCTCGCCGCCGGGCATGAGGCTCGGATCGTTGCCGAAGCGCACCGGCCTGCCGTCGCGGGTCGTTGCCTGCGCGATCATGAGCTGGTCGACCAGCTCCTTCGCGGTGACGCCTTCCGGAATGTCCTCGGCGCAGGCGCCATTGTCCGAGAGGAAGATGATCAGCGTGTTGTCCATCTGGCCGGTCTCTTCCAGCGCCTTCAGGATTCGCCCGATGCCCTGGTCCATGCGGTCGATCTGGGCCGCGTAGACCTCCATGCAGCGCAGCGTCCATTCGCGCTGCTCGGCGTCGGTCCACGCGGGCTGGGTCGGATCGCGATCGGTCAGGCGCCAGTTCGGATGGATGATGCCGTCCTCGACGAGGCGCTTGAGGCGCTCCTCGCGCAGCTTGTCCCAGCCGGCGTCGAAGCGGCCCTTGTATTTTGCTATGTCCTCGTCATGGGCGTGGAGCGGCCAGTGCGGGGCGGTGTAGGCGACGTACTGAAAGAACGGCGCGTCAGGCCTTTCCGCCTTGTGCTGGCGGATGAAGGCGGCCGCCTGGTCGCTGATCGCATCCGTGTAGAAGAACGACGGATCCTTCTCGGCCTCGTGCTCGATATTGTCGTTGCCGCGGGTGAGCGTGTTCGGATGATAGAAGCTGCCGGCACCGATGATGGTGCCGTAAAAATGATCGAAACCGCGCTGCATCGGCCAGGCGTCGGTCGGCTCGGTCAGGCTGCTGGCAATATGCCACTTGCCGCTCAGATAGCTCGTGTAGTTCTTGCTCTTGAGCGCTTCCGCGATTGTCACGCAGCTCTTGTTCAGATTGCCGGCATAGCCTTCCGGACCGTTGCTGTAGGTGAGGATGCCGATGCCGGTCTGGTGCGGATGCAGGCCGGTGAGCAGCGAGGCGCGCGACGGGCTGCAGCGCGCCGTGTTGTAGAACTGCGAGTAGCGCAAGCCATTGGCAGCGAGACGGTCGAGGTTCGGTGTCTGGATCTCGCCGCCGTAACAGCCGATGTCCGAAAAGCCCATGTCGTCGTTGAGGATGAGCAGAATGTTGGGGTTGTCGGGATTTTTGGCGCCGTTCGGCATGTTTGTGTCCTCGTTAGTGACATGTGCTGTTGTCAGGAATGGCGGCGCGTCAGGCTAATGCTGAGGCGGAAATAGTTCGGCAAGTAGACTGCGCGCAACAGCTCCAGCGCCCTGCCGTCTTTACCGAAGGTGACGCGCTCAATGGCGAGGAGGGGCGAGCCGACCTTCACGCCGAGCAGTTTTGCGCTGCCGGCGTCGGCGAGATCGGCGCTGATGGTCTGTTGCGCATCCTTGATGGCAAGGCCAAGCTCGTCCTCGAAAACGCGGTACATGATGATCGAGACCAGGTCGCGCTTTTCGAGCTCGAGACCGATGTCCGGCGGATAGAAGGCGTGCTCGATCGCGATCGGCGTGTCGTCTGCGAGCCGCAGACGCTTGAGTTGCCAGACAGCGCGCTCGCGCAGCTGGTCGCGAACGGCGGCATCGTGGCGATTGGTCATGCCTTGCTGCAAAATCCTGGCGCCGGCCTGGTAGCCGGCATCGCGAATGGTCTCCGAAAAGCCCATGAGATGGCCGACCCAGTTCTCGGGCTGGTTGGAGCGCAGGAAGGTGCCGCGGCCGCGCGAACGGGCGAACATGCCCTCGGTCACCAGCGGCGCAATCGCGTTGCGGATGGTGATGCGGCTGACGCCGAAATGGCGGCCGAGTTCGGCTTCGGTCATGAGGCGACCGGTTGCGTCGATCAGCTTGCCGTCGCGAACCTGGCTGCGAATGGATTCGCGGATCTGACTGTGCAGGGGCGTCGCGCCTTCCGCGACGACATCGCTGCCGAGCGGAGCGGGTTTCTTCTTGCGCGTCTGAACAGCCATGATGTCAGAGCCGCATGCGGGTCGTGGGATCGAACAGGTGAATGTCCTGGGGGCGGGCGGTGATCGAGATCGTGTCACCTTCACCGGGAATGTTGCCGTCGGCGACGCGCATCCGGATCATTGTGCCGGCGCAGTCGAGATCGAGCACGGCGGTATCGCCGAGGTCCTCGATCAGGTCGACGCGGGCGCCAAGTCCGCCCTCCACCATGCGCAGGGCGCCGGGGCGAAGGCCGACGACGACGTCGCGTTCACCCGCCATCGTGGTTGCGGTCTTGAGACGGTGGCCGGCAATGATGACGTCGCCATTAACATAGCGGGCGGGAACGAGGTTCATCGGGGGATTGCCGATGAAGCCGGCGATGTCGACCGAGTTCGGGCGAGCGAACACCTCTGCGGGCGTGCCGACCTGCTGGATCTCACCGCTCATGAACACTGCCATGCGGTCCGCCAGCGTCATCGCTTCTTCCTGATCGTGGGTGACGTAGACCGCGGTTACGCCCAGCGAGCGTTGCAGCTTTTTCAGCTCGGCGCGGGTCTCCAGCCGAAGCTTTGCGTCCAGGTTAGAGAGGGGCTCGTCGAGCAGGAACAGGCGCGCCTTACGCACGATGGCGCGGGCCAGCGCGCAGCGTTGCTGCTGGCCACCCGAGAGCTGGCCCGGCCTGCGGTCGAGCAGGTGGTCGATCTTCACTTTTCGCGCCGCGTCCTTCACTGCGGGCGCGATCTGCGCCTTCGGCAGCTTGGCCATCTCTAGAGGGAAAGCGATGTTCTCGGCCACCGTCATATGCGGATAGAGCGCGTAGCTCTGGAACACCATGGCGATGTCGCGGTCGCGCGCGTCGGTCGAGGTGACGTCCTTGTCGTCGATCAGCACGCGGCCGGCGGTCGGCGCGTCGAGACCGGCGAGGATGCGCAGCGTCGTGCTCTTGCCCGAGCCAGATGGACCGAGGAGTGCAAAGAATTCGCCCGGCTTGATCTCGAAATTCACGCCCTTGAGGGCGGCGAACTCGCCATGCATCTTCACGATGTTGCGAAAACTGACCTGACCCTGGCCGCTCATCGGCGTCCTCCACCCTTGACTGCACCGACCGTCAGCCCCTTCACAATATGCTTCTGCGCGACCACGCCAAGCACGACGACAGGCAGCATGGCGAGGACCGAGACCGCTGCGAGCTTGGCCCACAGCGTCTGCTCGACGGAGACGAAATTGAACATGGCGACCGTGACCGGACGCACCGTGTTGCCGCTGAGCACAACGGCGAACAGGAATTCATTCCATGCATTGAGGAACACGAACACGACGGTGACGGCGATGCCGCCGCGCACTTGCGGAATGATGATTCGCCACAAGGTTTTGAGCCGGCTGGCGCCGTCGAGATATGCGGCTTCCTCCATTTCGAAGGGGATGTCCTCGAAATAGGAGACCAGCAGCCAGATCGCGAAGGGCAGGGAGAACGACAGATAGATCAGAATGATGCCCTGATAGGTGTCAATCCAGCCGATGTTCCGCAGCACGAGGAAGTAAGGGATAATGATGCCGACCGGCGGCAGCATCTGCGTCGCCAGTACATAGAAGCCCGCGAATTTCTTGCCGCGGAAGCGCAGACGCGCCAGCGCATAGGCCGCCGGCACCGCCATCAGCATGGTGACGACAGTGGTGCCGACCGAGATGATGACACTGGACAGGAGGTTCGGCAGGATCGATCCGGAGCCGAGCAGCACGTCGCGATAGGCCTCCAGCGTCGGCGAGAAGAACAGCTTCGGCGGATAGGCGAGCACGTCGGAATCGGTCTTGAGCGAATTCAGCACGCTCCAGATGATCGGGAACGCCCAGGCCAGCAGGAAGATCATGGAAATCGCGAGCAGGGCGATGACGCGGAGGCGCTTTGCGGTCATTTTGCCCTCCGCATCGCGAACAGGATGCCGGAGATGATGATGGTCACGATCAGCAGCGCCACCGCGAGTGCCGAGCCGTAGCCGATCGACAACTCGGTGAAGGACTTTCGGTAGGCGTAGAGGTTGAGGATCTCGGTCGCGGTGCCGGGGCCGCCGCCGGTGACGGTGAAGATCGCCGCGAACGCGGTTAGCGCCACCATGGTTCGCATGATGATGACCATCACGATCGCCGGACGAAGCAAGGGCAGGGTAATGCGGCGGAAGCGCTGCCAGGCCGAGGCACGATCGAGCCGAGCGGCCTCATAGATGTCTTCAGGCAGGGAGGCCAGCGAAGCCAGCAGCACCATGAACGCGAACGGCGTCCACTGCCAGGTATGGATCGCGATCACCGAAACCATCGCGAGGGTGGGGTCGCCGAGCCAGTTCTTGCTGCCAAGGCCGGCGTTGATCGCGAGGTAATCGATGATGCCGAACTCCGGTGCCAGCATAAAGGTGCGCCAGATCATGCCGACCACGGCCGGCGACAGCACTACGGGCAGAATCGCGATGATCCTGAACCAGCCCTGACCGCGCTTCATGTCCATGACCAGCAGCGCCAGCGCCAGCCCGATGACGACCTGGAACGCCACGGTGGAGCCGGTGTAGACGAGGCTCACCAGCAGTGACGACCAGAAGCGTTCGTCGGAGAGCAGCACCTGATAGTTCTCGAACCCGACGAAGCCGTTGGTGAACGGCATCGCGAGATCCATCCGGAACGTGCTGGTATAAACCAGAAAGATCAGCGGAAACGTCGTCGTGGCGAGCAGCGCGAGAAACGCCGGAGCAAGCAAGGCTGCTGCAAACCGGCGCTCGCGCTGCTCGAGGACGCGGCCGAAATCGCTGCGAGGCGCATCGCTTGCGATACCGGCCGATGTCACCGCGGACGACGTCATGGCTCAGCCACGCATCATCGGCTCGATGCGGCGTTGCGCATCGTCGAGTGCAGCCTTGATCGTGGCCTGGCCGGAGAGGGCCGACTGGATCGCGGTCGCCATGGTGTCGCCGATCGCCGGCCATTGTGGCACGCGCGGACGCCAGTCGACGTCGGTGTCGTCCTGCAGAGCGCCCATGGTGGCTTCGACGAAATTCTCGCCAAAGCCGTTCATCAGCTTGATGTAATCGGGGTCACGCCAGACCGAGGTGCGGTTGACGCCGGAGCGCTTGGTCGGACCCGCAAAACGATGCGCGGTGCGCGCCTGGGTCTCGGCGCTCGCGGCCCACTGGATGAAAAGCCAGGTCGCCTTTCGCTTCTTCTCCGGCAGCGCGGAATTGATCGGAAAACCCCAGTTCCAGATCGAGGTGGTGCGCTTGCCCGAGGGGCCCTTGGGCCAGCGGGCATAAGCGACCTTGCCGATCACTTTTGACTTCTCGGGATTGTTGACGACGGAAGCCGACGAATGCGCGTCGATGTAGCTCGCGACCGTGCCTTGCGAAAATGCGTCGGCGATATCCGGCCAGTTCCAGTTGGCTGCCGCGGTCGGCGCATACTTCTTCATGATGTCGACGTACCAGGCGAGCGCCGCTTCGGCCTCGGGGCCGTTGACCGTGAGCTTGCCGCCTTTCATCCAGTCGCCGCCGAACTCGCGGAAGATCGACGGATAGATGTACATGTTCTGGCCGGCACCGGCGACGCCGCGCAGTGCTGCGCCCCAGACGCGGTCGTTTGGCGTGTTGAGCGCCGCTGCATTCGACATATAGGCTTCGAGCGTGTCGGCCGGCTTCAGGCCCTTCGCGTCGTAGAGATCCTTGCGATAGACCTGGATGGTGACTTCGCCGTCATAGGGCATCCCGTATAGTTTGCCGCCGATACCATTGGCGCTGCGCCAGGCCGGAATGATGTCGTCGAGCTTGAACCAGGCCTGATCGGTCAGCGACTTGTCGTTGAGATAGGTGTCGAGCGGCTCGACCCATTTGTTCGCGGCGTAAAGTGCATAGTACATGGGGTCCGCGGCGTGGGTCGCGTAGGTGCCGGTCTTCGAGGTGAGGTCGATGACGCTCTTCTGCCGGATCTGCGCCGGCGGAATCTTTTCGAAGCGGACGTCGATGCCGGTCAGCGCCTTGAACTGCGGCGCCAGCGTGATCAGGTTCTCGAAGTAGCTCGCGGGGATCACCGCGACGGTGATCGTTTCGCCGGAAACCTGCTGCCAGTCGATCTGCGCGGATTTGTACGGTGAGAGGTCGACGTCCTGCGCGGATGCGTGCCGCAGAATGCCCGGCCCAAACGTCGCCAGAGCCGCAGCCGCGGTTCCGGTTTTGAGTAGCGTTCGTCGTGTCGGCTTGATTGACGTCATGCTCTCCTCCCAAAATCCGGAATTATCGTCCGGTTAGTTAGGACATTTGCCTAAATGTTATAACATGTCAATCGAGACAAGGTTGTCTCCGGCCGGTTCCGCGCACGCGCGTGAAGAGGATGTTCTTGCAGCGTGCAGGCCTGCGGCCGCCGACTAACTCTGCGAGGCTCCGATGCGCACCGCATCCGATGTATGAATGCGATCGGCATATTTCGCGCTGA
The DNA here is from genome assembly GCF_023074175.1 of Bradyrhizobium sp. 139. Classification (GTDB taxonomy): domain Bacteria; phylum Pseudomonadota; class Alphaproteobacteria; order Rhizobiales; family Xanthobacteraceae; genus Bradyrhizobium. Next base: position 80,264 of record NZ_JADPKS010000008.1, on the reverse strand, counting down.
CCGACGCAAAGGTCGGCGGCAGCGCGCCGTTGGTGAAGAGGTGGTGGCAATCGCCGAGATGGCCGCCGCGCACCGTCGCATTGCGGCCGAACTTCGTGATATCCGCGACCAGCACGACGACGCGTGAATTTGCGGCGATGGATTGTCGGGCCTGAACCTCGTCGCCATGGAAATCCAGCAGCGTGCCGTCCTGATCGATGCCGCCGACGCCGAAGATGCCGTAGTCGGCGCGGTAGCCTGCGAAGAAGCGCGCGGCGGTCTCGCCGACGATGTCGCGATCGAGCGGACGCAGCGTGCCGCCCGCGATCGTGATCTCCACGTCGGGGTTTTGCGCGAACGCCGCGGCCACGTTCAGATTGTTGGTGATGATGCGCAGGTCCTGGCGGCGTGACAGCGCCTGCGCGACATATTCAGGCGTGGTGCCAAGCCCGATCATCAGCGAGGCGCCATCGGGAATGAATTTTGCGGTGGCGTGCGCGATCCGCCGCTTGGCGTCGGCGTTCAGTCCCTGACGGCTGCCATAGGCGAGGTTCTGGTTCTGCACGGGCAGGCTGACGCCGCCGTGGATTCGCCGCAGCAATCCCTGGTCGCACAGCGCATTGACCAGGCGGCGGATGGTCTGCTGCGTGACCTCGAAACGCGTCGCGAGATGCTCGATCGACGCGAATCCTCCCTCGCGCACAATCTCCAGAATGTGGGCTTGACGTTCGCTGGGGCTGCTGAGCATGGGCTCTCCGTACCAACAAAAGTATCATTCGAACGACAGGTGCGCAAATTTCTATTTCATATGCTGTCACGCTATGTTCATATGAACACAATAATCGCTACGACGATGAATATCGCGTGGCCCTGGGGAGAGGAACGGATGGATCGGTCTACGTGGTGTGGCCGACCTTGCGCAGCGTCGCGCAAGCAGGACGCAGCGCGTCTGCATGGCGATGTCTGCACAGCTAACCGATCACCGCAGCTGAAAGCGAACGGGCCATGTCGGCGATCACGCTGAGCCACGTTTCCAAATTCTGGGGAACGATGCGCGCCGTCGACGACGTTAGCCTGACGGCGGACGAGGGATCGTTGCTGGTTCTGCTCGGGCCGTCCGGTTGCGGCAAGTCGACCACGCTGCGCTTGATCGCAGGGCTCGAAGAGGCCGATGCCGGCAGCATCAGCATCGGCGGCGTCGACGTCACCCATCTCTCTCCCGCGCAGCGGAAGATCTCCATGGTCTTTCAGTCCTACGCGCTGTTCCCGCATTTGAGCGTCGCCGAGAACATCGTGTTCGGCCTGCGCGTGCGGCGCGTGTCGCGCGCCGAGCGCGACGAGCGGCTCAAGCGCGTGGCCGACATTGTCGGCCTCAGCCATCTGCTCGAACGAAAACCTTCGCAATTGTCCGGCGGCCAGCGCCAGCGAGTCGCGCTCGGGCGCGCCATCATCGCGGAAGCGCGGGTCTGCCTGATGGACGAGCCGCTGTCGAACCTCGACGCAAAACTGCGCCACGAGATGCGCACCGAAATCCGCGCGCTGCAGCAGCGCCTCGGCATGACCATGGTCTATGTGACCCACGACCAGACCGAAGCCATGACGATGGCTGACCGCGTCGTGCTGATGCGCGACGGCCGCATTGAGCAGAACGGCTCGCCGGAAGAACTCTATAACCGTCCCGCGACGGCGTTCACCGCGCGGTTCATCGGGACGCCGCCGATGAACCTGGTGCGCCGGGGCGACCGGCTCATCGGCATCCGTCCCGAGCACATCCGCATCGTCGCAGGCGGCGATCACGCCGCGCGCGTCAAGGCAATCGAGCATCTCGGCGCCGACAGCATCGTGTGGTGCGAGATCGACGGCCAGCCCATCTCGGTGCGGCTGGATGGTTTCAGCAAGGTTTTGCGGGGCGAGGACATAAGGATCGCCTGGAATGCGGAGCATGAGCACGGGTTCGATTCAACGACCGAAGCCCGGCTGGAAAACATCGTGAAAGAAGGCCGGCTGGCAGCCTCCTCTCCATAGGGCGGCAGCGTCAGAACGGTCGAACGAGGTAACGAAGGAGACGGAAAAATGTTTGCTCGACGAACACTGTTGATGGCGGCCACGTTCGCCGCGTTGTCCTTTGGCGCTGCCCGCCCCGCGGCCGCCGTGGATCTGACAATGTACTATCCGGTCGCGGTCGGCGGCCCCGTCACCAAGATCATCGACGACATGGTCTCGCGCTTCGAGAAGGAGAATGCGGATATCAGGATCACCGCGGTCTATGCCGGCAACTACACGGACACAATGACCAAGGCGATGACCGCCATGAAGGGCGGCCAGCCGCCGCAGCTGTCGGTCCTGCTGTCCACCGACGTCTTCACGCTGATGGACGAAAACGCCATCGTGCCATTCGACGGCCTCGTCAGCGACAAGGCGTGGTTCAAGGAATTCTATCCGGCGTTCATGGCCAACGGCCAGGTCGACGGCAAGACCTGGAGTATCCCGTTCCAGCGCTCGACCATCGTGCTGTACTGGAACAAGGACGCCTTCAAGGTGGCCGGTCTCGATCCGGAGAAGGCGCCGGCGTCCTGGGACGAAATGACCGAAATGTCGAAGAAGCTGATTAAGAAGGACGGCTCCGGCAACATCACGCGCTGGGGCGTCGAGATACCGACGACCGGCTACGGCTACTGGATGCTGCAGGCCCTGGCCATCGAGAACGGCCAGAAGATGATGAACGAGGCCGGCACCGAGGTCTATCTGACCGCGCCGAAGACGGTCGGCGCACTCGACTACTGGGTCGACCTGTCGCGCAAGCACAACGTCATGCCGACAGGCAGCATCGACTGGGCCACGCTGCGCACCGACTTCCTCGAAGGCAAGACGGCAATGATGTGGCACACCACCGGTAACCTCACGGCCGTCAAGGACGCCGCGAAATTCCCGTTCGGCGTCGCCATGCTCCCTGCCAAAGAGCGGCGGGGCTCGCCGACCGGCGGCGGCAGCTTCTACATCTTCAAGAGCGCATCGCCTGAGCAGCAGAAAGCCGCCGTCAAGTTCATCCAGTGGATGACGGCGCCCGAGCGCGCAGCGGAATGGAGCATGAAGACCGGTTACGTTGCCGTCTCGCCGGCGGCCTACAAGACCAAGGCGATGGAGGACTACGCGAAGGGTTTTCCGCAGGCGACCGTCGCGCGTGATCAGCTCGAGCATGCCGTGCCTGAACTGTCCGTCCACGAGAACGGCCGCATTTACAAGTTCGTGAACGATGCCGTTCAGGCTGCGATCACGGGCACGCAGAAGCCGCAGGAAGCGCTGGCCGCCGCGCAGGCGCAGTCCGACCGCGTGCTGCGCGCCGCCAAGTAAGGGAAATGGCGGGTTGGCGGTTCGCCGCCATCCCGCCGGTTCTGGAATGACGGACACCGCAGCCTCATTGCCAATTTCCGAACGCCGCACTCAGTCGCAGGCGTGGTGGAATACTGTGAATGCGTGGCTGCTGCTGTTACCGGCGGCGGTGCTGCTGGTTGCGTTCACGCATTGGCCGATCCTGGCGACGATCCGGCATTCTCTGTTCATCACCAGGCGGAACGGCACCGAGGTCTATGTCGGCCTCGACAGCTACCAAGCCATGGCGGCCGATCCGATCTTCTGGAAGGCGCTGGTCAACAATTTCTGGTTCGCACTCGGCACGATCCCGACCTCGATCACGCTCGCGCTCATCATGGCGATCTGGGTCAATCGCAACATGCGCGGCCGCGGCTTTCTCCGCCTCGCCTATTTCACGCCGACGGTGCTGCCGATGATCGCCGTCGCCAACATCTGGCTGTTCTTCTACACGCCGGATTATGGCGCGCTTGATCAACTGCGTGGACTGTTCGGTCTCGGAGGCTGGAACTGGCTCGGCGATCCTTCGACGGTGATGGGCTGCCTGATCGTGATGGTGATCTGGAAGGAAGCCGGCTTCTTCATGATCTTCTATCTCGCCGCTCTCCAGCAGCTCTCGCCGGATCTCGAAGAGGCCGCGGCGATCGAAGGCGCGAGCCGATGGTACACCTTCCGCCGGATCACGTTCCCGCTGCTGATGCCGACCACGCTGTTCGTGGCGATCAACGCGGTGATCAACTCGTTCAAGCTGGTGGACCATCTGGTCATCATGACCAAGGGCGGTCCGAACAACGCAAGCACGCTGCTGCTCTATTACATCTATGAGGTCGCCTTCACCTTCCAGGATTCCTCCTACGCCGCAACGCTCACGGTGGTGCTTTTGATGCTCCTGAGCGTGATTGCGCTGATCAAGTTCGGCTATCTCGATCGCAGGATCCACTACCAATGAGAGGCCGGACACACCCCGTCGAGGCCGTCGCAGCCTGGCTACTTGCTTTGATCTGGCTTGCTCCATTGGCCTATGCCTTCTGGAGCGCGCTGCACCCGGCCGCCTACGCCACGTCGTTCAGCCTGTCCGCGCCCTGGACGCTGGAGAATTTTGCCCGGGCCTGGAACCAGGCACCGTTCGCCCGGTACTATCTCAACACGGTCGTGCTGGTGACGCTGATCCTGGTCGGCCAACTCATCCTATCGACGCTGGCAGCCTATGCCTTTGCGCGCTTCAGGTTCAAGGGCAGCGGCATCGCTTTCGCCCTCGTTCTGCTCCAGCTGATGATCATGCCGGACGTCCTCATCGTCGAGAACTACCGCGCGATCGCGAGGCTAGGATTGCTCGATACGATCCCTGCCATCGCGCTGCCCTATCTCGCGAGCGCCTTCGGCATCTTCCTCCTGCGGCAGACCTTCAAGAGCGTGCCTCAGGAGTTGGTCGAAGCCGCCCGGGTCGAGGGAGCGGGTCCGCTCGGAATTCTCTGGCGGGTCTATGTCCCGCTGGCCCGTCCGACCTACGTCGCCTTTGGCCTCGTCTCCGTCAGCTATCACTGGAACAACTTCCTGTGGCCGCTGATCGTCACGAATTCGGTGGAAGCGCGGCCGCTCACGGTGGGACTTGCCGTGTTCGGCGCTCCTGAGACCGGCGTGGATTGGTCGGTGATCACAGCGGCGACCGTGATGACGATGGCGCCACTGCTGATCGCTTTTCTGCTGTTCCAACGGCAGTTCGTTCAATCGTTCATGCGGGCAGGTATCAGGTAATGAGACTTCTCACCTGGAACATACAGTGCGGGAAGGGCTGCGACGGTGTGACCGATCTGCGAAGGATCGTTGCAGTCGCCAGGCAGACGCTCGACGCAGACGTGTTCTGCTTCCAGGAGGTGAGCGCCAATTTCTCGAGATTTGGCGATGGAGCGGACCAGAGCGCTGAGCTCGCAGCCCTGCTGCCCGGCTACTCCGCCATATTCCGGCCGGCGATCGAGACGATGGATCGAGAGGGCAACCTCCACCGCTTCGGCAACATGACGCTGTCGCGGTTGCCGGTGTGGCAGATCGCCAATCACCTGCTGCCGTGGCCGGGCGCAGCCGGGGTGCGCAGCATGCGCCGTCACGCTCTGGAGGTGACGGTTCAGGCCTCGTTTGGCGCGATCCGCATCGTCAACACGCATCTCGAGTTTCATTCGGCCGATCAGCGCGAGGCGCAGATCGCGCGCTTGCTGGATCTGCAACAGGACGCGTCGGAGAGCCCAAGGCAGGCCGGCTCACGGCACGATGAGCCATATGGAAGCCAGACTGTTGCTGCGTCGAGCCTGATGTGCGGTGATTTCAATTTCGACGTCGCCGACCCTCAGCATGCGTTGATCGACCGCTCCGGCCGGCCCGGTCTCAACTATCGGGATGCGTGGACCGAAAAGCGGCCTGACCGCTCGCGGACCCCGACGTGCGGAATCTACGACCGCGCGCAATGGGCCGAGGGGCCGGACTGTCGCGACTTCATTTTCGTGACGGAGGATTTGGTCCGTCACGTTCGCAGCATCGACGTCAACGAGACGACCGATGCTTCCGACCACCAACCTCTCGCGATCGAGCTGGCGGACTAGAGAATGGCGAAGTCATCAAAACTTGTCGTCGCAAGGAACGGCAGGGTGCTCTTGGTCAGACGGCGGCGCGACAAGCGCTGGATGTTTCCGGGCGGCCGCAAGCGGGCCGGCGAGAGCGAGAGGAAGTGCCTTCATCGCGAGATCATGGAGGAGCTGCCCAAGCTCAGGCTTGGTGAGTTGAGGCTGTGGAAGGAAGTCAACGGCAAGAACCGCCGGTCCGGCCGAAGGATGAGCGACGCGATCTTTCTGAGCAAGAAGGTCTCAGGTCCATTGAAGATCGGCGACAAGAGGGAGCTCGACCGGGCAGCATGGCGAAAGCCGCGTGGGCTCAAGTTGACCCCAACCTCTCGCTACATTCGTGACAAACTGTTTCCGAAATAAGCCGGATGCCAGGCCGCTCACTAAACGGAGCAGACCAACGCCATCATCGCGCGCTATGCGATGCGGGTGCTGCGTCGCATCTCCACAATGTGCCAATGAAGACAGCAAAGGGGGAGGGCATAGGAAATTGCGGCCTGATCCTCGCCCCGACAGAAAGCAATCTAACCCGTTGCGCGCGGGAGCATGCCTGTTGCCGTAATCTCCGCCGAGAGTTCTTCGATCGTCTTGCGCTGCTCCATCGCGGCTCTGCGGATCAGTGCAAAGGCGGCAGGTTCAGCGAGCGTATGAGAATGCATCACCTGTAGGACGGCGGCAAGCACGACGCGACGTGACCGCAGGCGCTGCTCGAGCTTGAGAATCTGTTGTTTCAATTCGCTTGTGCGTTCGTTGCGCTCGAATGCCATGACGAGCGCAGCGTAGATGCCGGCCGATCGCAACGGCTTGATCAGGAACGAGGCTGGATCGAGTTCGAACACCAGCTTGAGGCGGCTTGGTGTCTCGGTGCCGAGCAGCGCGATGACGGGCGATCGTGCCAAGAACGCGCGTTGCGCCGGTTGCAGCAGGGGCAGGAACTCGTCGTCGATCAGCGACAAATCCGGTGCGTAGTCGATGGGCTCAGCCGGCGTCCATGCAACACCCTCGATACCGAGACGCTCGAACTGGCGCCTCACGATCGAGGCGTCGCGTTCGTCCTTGATGGCCACAAGTGCCTTGCGTCCGCGCAGCGAAAATGAAGACGGTCTGCTCATTTCACAACCCGCAAATGCGGCGCATTCGGCAATGCGCCGCGCGCCGGGGTTTCCCTCGATGGGCTGACCGCAACGTCGAGCTGCGTCAGGTAAGGATCCGGCTTAACGGGCGCATCGGCTTCCCAGAAGATATCAAACTGTCCCTGCGCATTGGACACGGCCAACCGCGGTGTAAGGACGCAGTGGTTGTTGCCGCCGTCGATCCAGACCGGTCCTTGCGGCGAATTGTAGCGATAGCCGGCCGCGGCGCGCCGCACCTCGGCAATGTCGGACGTTCCCGCGCGCTGCAGTGCGCGCGCCAGCAGGTAGACCGCGACATAGGCGGATTGGCCGTCGACGGAGGGACTGCTGTCCTCGCCATGGCGCGCCTTCCAGCGCGCGACGAAGGCGCGGTTCTCCGGCAGGCGGATGCTCTCGAAATAAGCCGACGACGTGATGCAGCCGGCCGATGCCGGTCCGACGATCGCCAGTTCCGGCTCGCACAGGCTACAGCTCAGCATGGGAATCTTCAGCCCCGCAGCCTTGGTGCCGGCGTGAAATGCGCGGATGAAATCGTAGCTCGAGCTTCCGACCAGCGTATTGAACACGATCGGCGGTTTGCGACGAACGATCTCGTCGACAATGTGACCGACGGCGCTTTCGCCGAGCTCGAGCAGCCGCTCGGCGAGGATATGGCCATCTGCCGCGCTGACCAGTTCACGGGTGACGCGATTGGTCTCCCATGTCCACACGTAGTTGGAGCCGACGCAGAAGATTTCCCGCGACAGATTGTCGAGCACATACCGGACCAGCGGCAACACGTTGTGATTGGGCGAGGCGCCGACATAGATCACGTTGTCCGAGCACTCGAAACCTTCATAGCGGGCGGGATACCAGAGCAGGCGATCGGTGCGCTCCACGATCGGAAGCACCTGTTTGCGCGAGGCCGAGGTGTAGCAGCCGATGATGTGCTCCACGCCGACATTGCGGATGAGGTCGTCACAGACCGTATGATATTCGGAGACGATGCCGCGAGGATCACGAATATGGGGTGCGATCGAGAAGTCGAACTCCGTCTGGCTGTTGATCTCGTCGACCGCCATCATCGCGCTCTTGAGGATCTCGCGGCCCATCGCCTGATAGGGCCCGGACTGCGAGCAAATGATGCCAACGGCAACAGACGGCTTGGTCATTGAGGGCTTTCGATCGCGCAACGCGAAGATGAAATCATCATCGCCGGTGACAGCGCAAGTGGCTTGCCGTTTTGCTGCGCAGCACACTCGAAATTTAGGCAGTCAGCATCGTTGACAATGCGATGGGCAGTTACTTAGACTTTTATCCTACAGGGCTACCTGTCGAACCTCGCGTGCGCCGATCTGGCCGATGACGTCCAGTTCCTTGCACTAAGTGCTTCGTTCGATCACGGACCCTGAAGCGACAGATCATAGCTGCGGCATTTGAGCCATTCGTCGCCTCATTCGGGAGGGACGGGTGGCTTTTTTCGTTTGCCGTCGAGGAAGCTGGCGATGCGCCCGTGTCGCCAGAACGGTGACGCATGCGCGAGGATGGTGGTGCGTCACGTCGAGTGTGAGGATGAGGAACGATGGCCGCAACAGATCTCCACTATCTCGGACTCGCCGAAGTCGGACAGAAGATCCAGGCGAAGGAGCTGTCGCCGGTGGAAGTCACCAAAGCGATGCTCGGGCGCATCGAGAAGCTCGACGGCAAGCTCAAGAGCTATGCGCATGTGATGACGGAGTCCGCGCTTGAAGATGCTGCCGCGGCCGAGAAGGAGATCGCATCCGGCAAGATCAGAGGGCCGCTGCACGGCGTGCCGGTGGCGGTCAAGGATCTTTGCTGGGCCAAGGGCGCGCCGGCAGCGCATGGCATGACCATCCATCGCGATTTCCGTCCGACGGAGGATGCAACGGTGGTCGCGCGGCTCAAGGACGCCGGCGCAATCATTCTCGGCAAGCTGCAGCAGACCGAGGGGGCCTACGCCGATCATCATCCGAAGATCGACCCGCCGAAGAACCCCTGGAATGCGGATCTGTGGCCCGGCGCATCCTCGAGCGGCTCCGGTGTCGCAACCGCGGCAGGACTCTGTTTCGGATCGCTCGGCACCGATACGGGCGGGTCGATCCGCTTTCCGTCCGCAGCCAATGGTGTCACCGGACTTAAGCCGACCTGGGGCCGCGTCAGCCGCTACGGTGCATTCGAGCTCGCGGCGACGCTGGACCACATCGGCCCGATGGCGCGCAGCGCGGTCGATTGCGGTGCCATCCTCGGCGTAACCGCGGGGCAGGATTCCAAGGACACAACGTCGGTGCCGCTGCCCGTGCCCGACTATCTTGCCGGTCTGTCCGGCAATCTCCGGGACGTCACGATCGGTGTCGACCGGCGGTGGACCGGCGAGGGCACCGACGATGCCGCCGCCAAGGTGCTGACTGAAGGTCTCCGTGTAGCGGCCGACCTCGGCGCGAAGATCAAGGAGATCACGTTCCCTGATCCCAAGGCGGTCATCGACGACTGGTTCCCGCTATGCGGTATCGAGGTCGCCGTTGCGCACGAAGACACCTATCCGGCGCGCAAGGACGAGTACGGCCCGGCGCTCGCGGGCCTGCTCGATCTCGGCCGGCAGCAATCCGGCATGGATTATCAGAAGATCGTGCTTCGCCGCGAGGCATTTCGCGGCGCAGTGCGTTTGCTGTTCGAGACGGTCGACCTCATCGCGGTTCCGGCCCAGGCGTTCGCCGCTCCCACGCTCGCAAAGATGGCCGCGCTCGGCGAGGACGCCTCGCTGATCGGGGGCTTGCTCCGGTTCACGTGCCCGTTCGATATGACGGGAAGCCCGACCGTGACATTGCCCGGCGGGTTCACCGCGAATGGTGGTCCGGTCGGCTTCCAGTTCGTCGGCCGTCATTTCGACGAGGCCGGCCTCGTTCGCGCAGGCGATGCGTTCCAGCGCGTCACCGACTGGCACAAGCGTCATCCCGGGATCTGAGCTGAGGAGCCGATCACATGTCCGAAGACTGGTTGAAGACATCCATCATGGCCAGGCGCGCGGTCGCAAAAGGCGCGACCGGCGCAACCCATAGCCTGACGATCGAGCAGCAGGGCGGCTTCCACTACGTCTACGGTCCCTACGCCAAGCCGACCCTGTCTATGGATCCGGGCGGCGTGGTCGTCGTGGAGACCGAAGACGCGTTCGGCGGGGTGCTCACCAGCGAGAGCGACAGCCCGACTGCCAAGCTGAATTTCCCCTACCTCAATCCGCAATGCGGACCGATCGCGGTCAAGGGCGCCAAGAAGGGCGATTGTCTCGCGATCTACATCCGCGACGTCGAGACGCGAGGTGATCAGCCGGCCGGCACGACCTGCATCATTCCCGAGTTCGGCGGACTGGTCGGAACTGGTTCGACGGCACTGCTCAATCCGCCACTGCCGGAACGCGTGAAGAAGCTGCATGTCGACAGGAACGGCGTGCGCTGGAACGACAAGATTACGCTGCCCTACGAGCCGTTCATCGGCACCATCGGCGTCTCCCCGGAGATCGAGGCGATCTCCTCGCTGCAGCCGGACTATCACGGCGGCAACATGGACCTGCCCGATGTCGCGCCCGGCGCGATCATCTACTTCCCGGTGCATACCGAAGGCGGGATGCTTTATGTCGGCGACTGCCACGCGACGCAGGGCGACGGCGAGCTGTCCGGCGTCGCGCTGGAGCAGCGCGCGACCGTCACGCTCCAGGTCGACTTGATCAAGAACTGGAGCTTCGCCTGGCCGCGCCTCGAGACCAAGGACTTCATCATGACGATCGGCAGCGCGCGCCCGCTCGAGGATGCGGCGCGCATCGCCTATCGCGAGCTCGTGCGGTGGATGAGCGCCGATTACGGCTTCGATGAGATCGACGCTTACATGTTGCTCAGCCAGGCCGGCCGCATGCGCCTCGGCAACATGGTCGACCCCAAATACACGATGGGGGCATCTATCCTGAAGAATTACCTCAAGCCATGACATCAAACCGCTTTCACGAACAGGGGATATCACGATGAATTCGCGACGCAAGTTTGGGATGGTTCTGCTCGGTGCCATGCTCGCTACGGCGGCGGTGTCCGTTGTCCAGGCGGCCGAACCGCCGTTGAAAGTGGGTCTGCTCGAGGACGTTTCCGGCGACCTCGCCTTCATGGGCATGCCGAAGCTGCACGGCTCTCAGCTGGCGGTCGAGGAGATCAACAAGAGCGGCGGCATCCTGGGGCGGCAGATCGAGCTGATCCATCTCGATCCGCAAGGCGACAATGCACGCTATCAGGAATTCGGCCGGCGCCTGCTCAATCGCGACAAGGTCGACGTGCTCATCGGCGGCATCACCTCGGCCTCCCGCGAGGCGCTGCGTCCGATCGTCGATCGTACCTCGACGCCGTATTTCTACACGAACCAGTACGAAGGCGGCGTTTGCGACGCCAGCATGATCAGCATGGGTGCGGTGCCCGAGCAGCAGTTCTCGACGCTGATTCCCTGGATGGTCGAGAAATTCGGCAAGAAGGTCTATGTGATCGCCGCCGACTACAATTTCGGTCAGATCTCGGCCGAGTGGAACCGCAAGATCATGAAGGATCTCGGCGGCGAGGTCGTCGGTGAGGAGTTCATCCCGCTCGGCGTGTCCCAATTCGCGCAGACGATCCAGAATATCCAGAAGGCGAAGCCGGACTGGTTGCTGACGATCAATGTCGGCGCGGCCCAGGATTCGTTCTTCGAGCAGGCGGCTGCCGCCAATCTCAATCTGCCGATGGGATCTTCGATCAAGGTTATGCTCGGCTTCGAGCACAAGCGGTTCAAGCCGCCGGCGCTCAACAACATGCACGCGACCGCGAACTGGTTCGAGGAGATCGACACGCCCGAGGCCACGGAGTTCAAGAAACGCTGGCACGCGAAATTCCCCGACGAGCTCTACATCAACGACATGGGCTACAATGCCTATAACGCGCTCTACATGTACAAGGCGCTGGTCGAGAAGGCGAAGTCGATCAAGCTCGAGGACATGCGCAAGGTGATCGCGACGGGCGATGCCTGCATCGACGCTCCCGAAGGCAAGGTCTGCATCGATCCGAAGAGCCAGCACACCTCACACCGCATGCGCCTGATCTCGGTCGGGCCGAAGCACGAGGTGAAGGTCGAGAAGGACTATGGGACGATCCAGCCTTACTGGCTTGGCGAGATTGGTTGCGACCTCACCAAGAAGAACGACAAGGATCAGTACACACCGAGCCATCTCCCCAAGAAATCCTGACTCGGGCACGGATCTTGCTCGTGTTGAGCACGACGATTTCAAAGCAAGCCGGCGCCGTGACGATGCGGCGCCGCCACCGAGGGGATCGAGATGTCGGCTGAATTGTTTTCGTTGTTCTATCAGTTCGCCGACGTCTTCGCGTTCCTCATTCTTTCGGCCGCGGGCCTCGCCATCGTGTTCGGCATGATGGGCGTCATCAACATGGCGCATGGCGAGTTCATCATGTGCGGTGCCTATGTCACGGTTGGGCTCGTGAATCTGGGGGTGCCGCTCGCGGTCGCCCAGATCCTGGCCGCACTGACGGCGGGGTTCATCGGTATCCTCGTCGAGTTCCTGGTGGTGCGGCGCTTCTACAAGCGGCCGCTGGATTCCCTGCTCGCGACGTGGGGGCTCAGCCTGATCGTGACGCAATCGATGCTCTTGATCGTCGGTTCTGCCGTGCGGGGCATCGGGACGCCGGAGGGAAGCTTCGCCATTGGCGGTTATACATTCTCGACCTACCGTCTGGTGCTTTTCGGATGCGCTGTGGCAGTGCTGGCCGGCCTCTACACCATCTTCATGAAGACGCGATTCGGCGTGATCGCCCGCGCGACGATGCAGAATGCCGCGATGGCGAAGGCACTGGGCGCGCGCACCGGCCGCATCTATGCGATCAGCTTCGGGATCGGCACCGGCCTCGCCGGGCTCTGCGGGGCACTCTACGCGCCGACCATGACGCTGATCCCGACCATGGGCGCGACCTTCGTGGTCGAAAGCTTCGTGACGGTGGTGATCGGAGGGGCGAACGTGCTGCTCGGAACGGCGCCGGCCGCCGTGTTCCTGGCGATGATCCGGATGGCATTGAACGCAAGCTACGGCCAGATCATCGGACAAATCGGCATGCTTGTGGCCGTCATCCTGATCATTCGGGTGCTGCCCGAGGGGCTCTCCAGCGTTCTGGTTCGTCGTGGCCGCTAAAGGGAGATTGTGATGTTCAAGCTGCTGGAAGGGCCGCAGACGCTCGGACGCGGCAAGATCTTCTGGTCCTGCTTCCTGACGGTGCTGGCGGGTGCGCCGGCCTATCCGCTGTTCGCCGATTCCTATGATGTCGGCAATTTTGCCTACTTTCTGATCTGGATATTCATGGCGCTCGGCCTCTGCCTGATGTGGGGCTATGGCGGCATGCTGTCGTTCGGGCAGACGCTCTTCTTCGGTATCGCCGGCTATGGTTACGGCGTGCTAGCGATCAACATGGGGGGCGGTACCGCAACGATCGCCGCGCTCGCGCTTTCGGTCGTCCTCGCGATGATCGCGGCCGGCATCCTCGGCTACTTCATGATCTGGGGCGGAATCAATGGTATCTTCTTCGGCATTGTGACCTTGTCCGCAACCCTGGTGCTGGCCTTCTTCCTCGGGCAGACCGCAGGACCGGAATGGCACATCGGCCCGGCGCGGCTGAACGGTTTCAACGGCATGAAGGGCATGGACCCGCTGACCGTGGGTGACTTCTATATCGAAGGGTCGGCGCTTTATTACGTCATGATCGCGCTGATCGTGATCGTCTATCTCGCGCTGCGCATGTTGGTGAATTCGGGCATCGGCAACGTCATCGTCGCGACGCGGGAAAACCCGCAGCGCGCCGAGATGCTGGGCTATGATGTCCGCAAATATCAGTTGCTTACCTTCGTGATCGGCAGCGGCCTCGCGGGCCTCAGCGGCGCGCTGTACACGTCCTGGGGACAGTTCATCACGCCGTCCAGCATCGGCTTGCCGGCCGCCGCGATGCCCATCGTATGGGTGGCCTTCTCCGGCCGGAGCGATTTGACGGCGACCCTCGTCGGATCGTTCCTGCTGCTGTTCGGCTTTCAGACCATCACGGTCTACAGCCAGCAGGCGGCGCTGGTGCTGATGGGCGCGCTACTCCTCGCCACGGTGATGCTGGCGCCGCAGGGGTTTGTGCTCGGCATCGGAAAGTTCGCCGCCGACTGGTGGAGCGGACGCCGCCGGCGTGGCGCCGGCGCCGTCATGATGGAGGCTGGTCGCTTGCGGTCCGAAGAGTCCTGATCATGGCGCTGGTCGAAGTCAAAGGTGTATCGAAGCGCTTCGGCGGACTGACCGCTGTCTCCGGCGTCGATCTCGCGGTCGAGGCCGGAGAGGTCCACTGCCTGATCGGCCCTAACGGCGCCGGCAAGAGCACGCTGTTCAAGCTGATCGTCGGTCTCTACCCGCCGACCGAGGGCAGCATCTGGTTCGATACCGTCGACATCACGGCCGAGCGTCCCTACGCGCGCGTGCAGCGGGGCATGAGCATCAAGATGCAGGCTCCGAGCGTGTTCAAGGAATTGCCGGTCCGGCAGAACATCCAGACTGCGCTTCAGGAGCGATTGTCCGGCGCGGCACGCATCGCCGAGGAAGATCGTCTGCTCACGCTACTCAACCTCGGGCCGGACAGCGAGAAGCTCGCGGGCGCGCTGTCGCATGGCCAACAACAATGGCTCGAGATCGGGATGGCGCTCGCGCTGAAACCGCAGCTCCTGCTGCTGGACGAGCCGACTGCCGGGATGTCGCCGGAGGAAACCTTCAGGACCGGCGAGCTGATCAAGTCGTTCAATGCCGAAGGCATGACGGTGCTTGTCGTCGAGCACGACATGGCCTTCGTTCGTCAGGTAGCCCAGCGCGTCACGGTGCTGCATCTCGGCAAGATATTTGCGCGCGGCAATCTTGAGAGCATATTGCAGGACGAGAAGGTCGCGGAAATCTATCTCGGTAAGACCCATGCTCACTAAGCCCAATCCCACCGACCGGATTCTGGACGTATCGGAATTGTGGGCCGGGTACGCCGCGACGCCGATCCTGCAGGGTGTCACCATGTCAGTCTCGCGTGGCGAGATCGTCGGCGTGATTGGCCGCAACGGTGTCGGCAAATCGACCCTGATGCGATGCCTGATCGGCCTGCTGCAGACGTGGCGTGGCACGATCAGATTCATGGAGCAGGACGTCACGGTACTGGATGCCGACGCGCGGGCGAGGGCGGGCTTCGGCTACATCCCGCAGGGTCGCGATGTCTTTCCGCAGATGACCGTCGAAGAAAACCTGCAGGTCGGCGAATTGATCGGCGGTCCCGGCGGCAAGAAGCTGCCAGAGCTTGTCTACGAGTACTTTCCGCGGCTGAAGGAACGCCGCCGGCAGGCCGCGGGCACCATGTCGGGCGGCGAGCAGCAGCAGCTCGCTATCGGACGCGCGTTGATCGGAAATCCATCCCTGATGATCCTGGACGAGCCGTCCGAGGGCATCCAGCCCTCGATCGTCCAGCACATCTGTGAGGCGCTCAGGTCCTTCCGGAACGAGCTCGGAACCACGATCATCTTCGTCGAGCAGAACCTCGACACGATCCTGGCGATCGCCGAGCGCTGCTACATCATGGAGAAGGGCAAGATTACGCAGTCACTGGCGGGCGGCGAGGTCAACGAGGACAACGTCCGCGAGCAGCTCCTGCTCTGAACGGCCGCATGCATGTTTTAAGTTGTCAAGAGGGAGGGAATGGATATGGATCTCGGACTCAAGGGAGCAAAGGTTCTCGTCACCGGCAGCACCAAGGGTATCGGCAGGGCGATCGCCGACACCTTCGCGGCCGAGGGCGCCAATGTCGGCATCTGCGCGCGCAATCAGGCCGACGTCGACAGCGCGGTCACCGCGCTCAAGGCGAAGGGCGTCGCTGCTCATGGCAGCTCGGTCGACGTCTCCAACGGCCCGGCGCTCAAGGCCTGGGTGGAGGATATGGCCTCCAGGCTCGGCGGCATCGACATCGTCGTCGCCAATGTCAGCGCTTTGTCGATCGGGCAGGACGAGGAGAGTTGGGAGAAGGAGTTCTCCACCGACATGATGGGCACGGTGCGGCTGGTCAATGCGGCGATGCCGTATCTGGAGAAGAGCAAGGCCGCCGCGATCGTAACCATTTCCAGCGTGTCAGGGCGCGAGGTTGATTTCGCCAGCGGTCCTTATGGCACATTCAAGGCCGCGATCATCCACTACACGCAAGGACTCGCCTTCCAGCTTGCCGGCAAAGGCATCCGCGCCAATTCGGTGTCGCCGGGCAACACCTATTTCGAGGGTGGTGTCTGGAATCAGATCAAGGATGGCAATCCCGAGCTGTACAAGACTGCGCTTGCGCTGAACCCGACCGGCCGCATGGGCACGCCGCAGGAAATGGCGAACGGTGCGGTGTTCCTTGCCAGCAAGGCTGCAAGCTTCATCACGGGGACCAATCTCGTGGTCGATGGTGCGCTCACGCGCGGAGTGCAGTTCTAGGCGCGTCCAGAGCCGCGCGGTCACGAGACCGGCCTGTTCGAGCCGCCGGTGGGCACCGCCCGTTTCCGACAACAACAGGGCTGTCAGATGTTAGAAGATCCAATCCACTACAAGTCGATCACAGAACTGTCCGAGCTGTTCCGCCGGGGTGAGCTCCGGCCGTCGAAGGTGACGGAGGCTATGCTGAGCCGGATCGAGAAACTCGACGGCAGGTTTCACGGCTACGCACTCGTTCTCGCCGAGCGCGCCATGGCTCAGGCGAAACGCTGTGACGCCGAGCTCGCGAAAGGCATCTGGCGCGGGCCGCTGCACGGCGTGCCGATCGGACTGAAAGATCTCTGTTACACCACCTTCGCACCGACGGCGGGCGGCACCACGATCCACGCCAGGTTCGTCCCATCCTTCAACGCGACGATCGTGGATCGGCTCGAACTCGCCGGCGCCGTCACGCTCGGCAAGCTGAAGATGACCGAGGGGGCCTACACCAGTCACCATCCGAACGATCAGGCACCGCTCAATCCCTGGAACGTCGACTACTGGGTTGGCTCCTCCTCGAGCGGATCGGGAGTGGCGACCTCGGCGGGGCTTTGCTACGGCGCGATCGGCAGTGACACCGGCGGCTCGATCCGGTTTCCGTCGGCAACGTGCGGGCTCACCGGGATCAAGCCCACGTGGGGACGTGTGAGTCGTTACGGCGTCTTTCCGCTGGCGGATTCGCTCGACCATGTCGGGCCGATGTGCCGGAGCGCGGCCGATGCGGGCGCCATGCTCGGCGTCATCGCGGGCGCCGACGTCAATGACCCGACGACCCTGCAGGCGCCGGTACCGAACTATCTGGCCGGGATTGGTGACGGCATACGGGGCCTACGGATCGGTGTGGACCGCAACTACACCCAAAGCGGGATCGATCCGCAGGTGGTCTCCGCATTGCTGGAAGCCGAACGCATGCTTGCGGAGCTCGGCGCCGACATCCGCGAGGTCAAGTTCCCGGCCTACGAGAAGCTCGTCAGCATGTGGATTCCGATGTGCTCGATCGAGACGGCGGAGGCGCATCTTGAAAGCTATCCGTCGCGGAAATCGGAATACGGCCCCGATCTGGCACAGCTGATCGAGCAGGGAAGGTCGATGAGTGGCGTCGAAACCGCGCAGATCCATCACGAGCGCCTGAAGTTCTGCGGCAACCTCGCCGCATTGTTCGGCGACGTCGACCTGCTGCTAATTCCCACTATGCCCGTGCCGATCCCGACGCTGACCAAGATGGGCGAATACGGCGCCGATCCGAACGTGCTGCTCAGCATCCTGCGCTTCACCGCGGTGTTCGACTTCTCGGGCAGCCCGACCATCACGCTGCCGAATGGCATGGCGTCAGACGGCCTGCCGCTCAGCATGCAGCTGGTCGGCCCGCATCTGTCCGAGGATCTGCTCGCCCGCGCCGGACATGCCTTCCAGTCGGTGACGGATTGGCATACGCGGCGTGCTCCCATCGATTGAAGCTATTTCGGCTCGGCCAACTCGGTGGCGAGCGGCTGCAGGGCCTTCGTCATATCGTCGAGACGCTTCTGCCATTCGGCTCCGGGCATGAAAGCGAGGACAGGTGCGTCACCGGGAGAGCTCATCACGTATTCGGGATCGCTCAGGCTTTCGGCGATCGCGCCTTCGAGCCTTCTCGCGACATCGTCAGGCGCGCCCTTTGGCAGTGCAAAGCCGCGCTCCGCGGTCATGACGATGGGAACGCCGGCTTCCTCGGCGGTCGAAACACCCTGCAATGATGGGGAACGGGCCTTCGACAGGATTGCAATGGCCTGGAGTTCGCCTTTGTTGGTGCCGTCGAGCTCAGGCACTTCGCTGAGACTGACCATACCGATGTCCAGATGGCCGCCGAGGACATCGGTCCTCTGCGCGGCCGTTCCGCGATAGGAAATCTCGTTCGGCTCGACGCCGGCTTGCTTTGCAAGCATGCGGATGGCCAAATGACCGTTGGTGCCCCCGCCGTTATGGCCGAACGTCACCGAACCGGGCTTCTTGTGCAGTTGGGCTTGATATCCTGTAGAGCCATGGCTTCGGTTGCGTGGGATGACCGTTCCCAGCTCGAGAGCTGCCTTTTCGGTACTGCATGAGCATCTTCGGTACTGCGCGGCAGTGCCAGGAGCGTCAAAATGGAGGAAAATGGCAAAAAAGAGCTACAATGGAAAATTCAAAACTCTTACTAAGTAACTGAAATGACCGAAAAAACTACGAAATCGTACGATTTTCCTTTCTCCGTCGCGCCCATGATGGACTGGACCGATCGGCATTGCCGGGTGTTCCATCGTCACCTGACGCGGCGGGCGCTGCTCTATACGGAGATGCTGACCACTGGCGCCATCATTCATGGCGACCGGGAGCGGCTGCTTGGGTTCGACGCGGTCGAGCACAAGGTGGCGCTTCAGCTTGGCGGGTCGGATCCGCGCGAGCTCGCGCTGGCCGCGCGGATCGGCGAGGAGTTCGGCTATGACGAGATCAACCTCAATGTCGGCTGCCCGTCGGATCGCGTGAAGGATGGGCGCTTCGGCGCGTGTCTGATGGCGGAGCCGGAGCTCGTGGCGAGGTGCGTCGATGCGATGAAGCGTGCGGTCGCCGTTCCGGTCACGGTGAAATGCCGCATCGGCATCGACGACCAGGATCCGGAAGTCGCGCTTGATAAGCTTGCGCGCGGCGTGGTTGCGTCCGGCTGCGACGCGCTGATCGTGCATGCCAGAAAAGCCTGGCTCGACGGTCTGTCGCCGAAAGAGAACCGCGACATTCCGCCGCTCGACTATGATCGCGTCTATCGCCTCAAGCGCGCGATGCCTGACGTGCCTGTCATCATCAACGGCGGCATCCCAGGAATCGACGAGGCGAAAGCGCATCTTGAGCACGTTGATGGCGTGATGCTCGGCCGCGCCGCCTATCAGGAGCCGTGGCGGCTGCTCTCCGTCGATCAAGACATCTTCGGCGAGACGGCGCCGCATGCGACGATGCAGGACGCGCTCGAAGCGATGATGCCCTATATCGAGCAGCAACTTACGCGGGGCACGCGGCTGCATGCGTTCACGCGGCATTTCGTCGGGGCATTCCACGCCGTGCCCGGCGCGCGCGCCTTCCGCCGCCATCTTGCCGAGCAGGGGGTGAAGTCGGGTGCCGGTGTGGACGTGCTGCGCGATGCCATCGCGCGCGTCGGTGCGCGCGCTCCGGCGGAGGCTGCGGCCTAGCCGCAAGCAGGTGAAGAGCCGGATCGTGAAATCCGGCTCTTGGTCGATCTGCCTCAGCGGAACAGATCGAAGTGACCATTTGGCAGGAACACCCATTCGCCGCCGGCGCCCGCCGTCCAGCCCATCTTCCTCATGTGCGATGGTCTAGTCGATCGCGGTGCGCGAGCGGCGGTGGCTGCTCTGAAGCTCCGGGTAGCCCGTGAGCATCAGCTTGTCGGAGCGGACGCCCCAGCTTTCCAGGCGGTCGAGGAAGCTCATGCCGAGCAGATTGGTCTTCATCTGCCCGCGCTGGACGACGAGGGCCGGCACCGACTTTTCGACGAGGTGGCCGACAGAGAGACGGTCGAGCGTAAGGCGGGCCGCCTTGGTGTGGCCGCCCGCGGTTTCGAGATCGACGTCGTATTCGAGCATCTCGAGCGGCAGTCCGATCGCTTTCGCGGTTTCCCAGGTGAGCACCACGGAGGTCGCACCGGTATCGATCACCATCGGTGCGGCGACGCCGTTGATCTTGGCACGCAGCGCGAATTCGCCGCCCTGGCCGCGCTGGATCTGCACGGCCGGGATTGGAGAGGCGGTCTGCGCGCGAAACATGTGCGAGACCTTGTTGCTAGCGCGCGCGATCTGGTCGGAATCGCCATAGGCGACGACGGCACCGGCCATGCCGGCGAGCATGATGAGGACGAGCAGGAAGCGGATCATCGCGCGCCTCCGAAGGGACGCAGGCCGATCAGGCGCGCTTCGACGATCCCGCGATCGGCGCAAGTCCGGCGGCCGCCATGCGTGCCCGCAACAGCGCCATCACCGCGAGCCGTTCCGTGCTCTCCA
Source organism: Bradyrhizobium sp. 139 (assembly GCF_023074175.1). GTDB lineage: Bacteria > Pseudomonadota > Alphaproteobacteria > Rhizobiales > Xanthobacteraceae > Bradyrhizobium. Next base: position 59,581 of record NZ_JADPKS010000008.1, on the reverse strand, counting down.
TGGCGTGCCAGCATGCGATTTCCGGCAAGGTGCGGCCGCAGCCGAAGCACAGCCTGGTCTTGGGATCGATCATGCAGACGGCGACGCACGGCGTTTCTTTGCTCATGTGGACATAGTGAGGGATCGTCGGGCATTTCTGCAAGCATCTCGTTAAGAGCCCGTACCGGCGCTCATGATCGGCTTGTGGCGCGGCCGGCGCTTCTCGTCGGGCATCGCGGAACTCTCCGGCTGGAGCGGCGGCGCATCCTCCGACAGCGGCGCCAGCGCGCTCATCACGCGCTCCGGCGGGAAGGTGACGATCACCTCGGTGCCGATGCGCAACTTAGACTTCAGCGTGAACGTGCCGCCATGCAGATCGATCAGGTTCTTGGCGATGGGCAGGCCAAGCCCTGCACCTTGTTCGGCCGACTTGATCGAGTTCGAGCCCTGGCCGAACGAGGCGAGCACGACCGGGATTTCGTCCTCGGGGATTCCGGAGCCGGAATCCCTCACCGAGAGATATTGTCCGCCCGAAGCGGTCCAGCCGGCCTTGAGCCAGATCTCGCCGGCTTGGGGGGTGAACTTGATCGAGTTGGAGAGCAGGTTGAGCACGACTTGGCGGATCGCCCGCTCGTCGGCCCAGAGCCGCGGCATGGCCTGCTCGAACACCTCGTGGATGGTGATGCCGCGGCTCGAGGCGCGCAGCTTCATCAAATGATGGCAGTCGGCGACGATGCCGACCAGCGACACCGCTTCCTCGTTGAGCTCGTAACGGCCAGCCTCGATCCGCGACAGATCGAGGATCTCGTTGATGAGGTTGAGCAGGTGGACGCCGGAATTATGGATGTCGGCGGAATATTCCTTGTAGACCGGCACCGCATGCGCGCCAAAAATTTCGCTCTTCATCACCTCGGAGAAGCCGAGGATCGCGTTCAGCGGCGTGCGCAGCTCATGGCTCATCTGCGCGAGAAAGCGCGACTTTGCGACGTTGGCGGATTCGGCGCGGTGGCGCGCTTCGTCCGAGATCGCCTTGGCCTGTTCGAGCTCGCCGATCAGCGCGTCCTTCTCGGCGCGCGCCTCGAGCGTGGCGAAGGTCGAGGAGTGCAGGCGGTGCGCCAGCAGCACGAAATAGCCTTCGGCCGCGAGCGCGAGCGCCGCCAGGATGTAATTGTCCAGCGCGCCGGTCACCGCAAAGTTCAGCGCCATTGCGACTGCGACCGGTGCGGTGGCGGCAAGGGCGGCGATCGGCAGATTGGCGGCCAGCATGCTCGACACTGCGATCACCAGCAGCATCAGGAACATCATCAGCGTTTCGGTGACCAGGTCGAGCACGGGATGGATCAGGATCGCCATCCAGCAGAGGCCATAGAGCAGGTCGAGCACGACGAAGCGCGTCCGCCATGCGCGCGTTGCCGCGGGGGACGAGGAGGCCTCAGCCAAAAAACGGTGGCAGCTGCGGATCATGGCGGCGTGGATGCAGAGCATGCCGGTGGTCCAGGCCGCGGCCGGGATCGGCTGCATCCAGAGCCCGAACAGCACGCCGGTGGCGACCACCAGCAGCATCACGACATAGGAGGCCGACAGCCGCGTCTGGGCATATTGGCGCAGCATCTCGGCGTCAAAAGCCGGCCGGGTTCCGCTGGTCGACGTTAACTTGTCGCGCGCCTCGCGCACCCGCTGCGCCGCAGCCCGTCGGCTGCTCGCCGATGGAGCGCTCACCGGCTCGGCCGGAAGCTGCACTACCTCTGGCTTTTCAGCGGGATTACTCATCGAACAACAACAATTCCTGCCCACGCAAAGGCGGGCCTTCTGCATTGTCTATCTCTGGCAAGAAATCCTTAAGAGCTGACTTAAGGAGCTAAAGAATTACGTTAACCCGGCGTTAATTTTGAACGCGCGCGGTGCCGGTCAGTGCAGGGCCGCATGCTGCGCGATGTAGACCACGGCGCCCGCCAGATAGCCCGCGAGCGCGGGGATGGCGATACGGCGAGCATACCAGAGGAACTCGATCCGCTCGAGCCCCATGGCGGCGACGCCCGCGGCCGAGCCGATAATCAGGATCGAGCCGCCGGTGCCGGCGCAATAGGCGATGAACTCCCAGAGGAAGGTGTCGGGCGGATAGTGGCCGAGGTCGTACATGCCCATGGTCGCGGCGACCAGCGGCACGTTGTCGATGACGGCGCTGAGCAGCCCGAGCACGACGACGATGACATCCTGGCGGCCGATTGCGGTGTCCAGCCATTTGGCCAGCATGGAGAGCAGGCCCGCATGTTCGAGGCAGGCGACCGCGAGCAAGATGCCGAGGAAGAACACGATCGAGCCCATGTCGATCCGCGTCAGCGCATGTGCAAGCGTGAGCGGACCGCGGACATGCTCATCCTTGCCGCGATGAACGATCTCGCCGACCAGCCAGACGATGCCGAGCCCGAGCAGCACGCCCATGAAGGGCGGCAGATGCGTGACCGTCTTGAAAGCGGGCACCGCGATCAGCACGCCGAGTCCGAAATAGAACATCACGTTCCGCTCGAACGGATCGACGCCCCGCAATCCGTCGTCTTTCGGCGGCGGTGCGATGGTCTTGCCCTTGAGCGAAAAGCTGATGAATGCAAGCGGCACGAGCAGGTTGAGCACCGAGGGCAGGAACACGGCGCCCATGATGTTCAGCGGTGTGATCTGTCCGCCGATCCACAGCATGGTCGTGGTGACGTCACCGATCACAGTCCATGCGCCGCCGGCATTCGCGGCGATGACGATGAGGGACGCGAACAGCAGGCGGTCCTCGCGCCGGGCGATCAGCCGCTGGATCAGCGAGATCATGACGATCGTGGTCGTCAGATTGTCGAGGATCGCGCTCAGGAAGAACGCCACCAACCCGACCAGCCACATCAGCTTGACCTGGCTCGTCGTGCTGATGCGGGAGGTGATGACCTCAAAGCCGTTATGGGCGTCGATGACCTCGACGATGGTCATCGCGCCGATCAGGAAGAACACGATCTGTGCGGTGGAGGCGACGGACTCATCAAGCTGACGGCCGACCAGCGTGTGGTCGCCGGTCGCGAGCGCGTAGATTGTCCAGAGCACGCCGGCGCCGACTAGCGCGGACGCGCTCTTGTTGACCCCGATCGGGTGCTCGAGCGCGATCGCCGCATAGGCGAGGACAAAGATTGCGGCGACTGCGATCAACAAGGCAGGGTCACTTCGTCAGGGGTCAGCGATTAAGGCGCGCGAGCAGGCTCGACGTATCCCAGCGCTTGCCGCCCATCTTCTCGACCTCGGCGTAGAACTGGTCGACCAGCGCGGTCACGGGCAAATTGGCGCCGTTGCGGCGGGCTTCCGCGATGCAGATCGAGAGATCCTTGCGCATCCATTCGACCGCGAAGCCGAAATCGTACTTGTCGTCGTTCATGGTCTTGTAGCGGTTTTCCATCTGCCAGGACTGCGCCGCGCCTTTGGAGATGGTGTCGATCACGGCTGCGACGTCGAGGCCCGACTTCTTGGCGAAATGGACGCCTTCGGAGAGGCCCTGGACCAGGCCCGCGATGCAGATCTGGTTGACCATTTTTGTCAGCTGGCCGGAGCCGGCAGGCCCGAGCAATTTGCACATCCGCGCATAGGCCGCGATGACAGGCTCGGCGCCGGCATAGACATCCTGTGCGCCGCCGCACATCACCGTCAGCGCGCCGTTCTCGGCGCCGGCCTGGCCGCCGGAGACCGGCGCGTCGATGAATTTGAAGCCGGTCTTGGTCGCGGCCGCGTCGAGCTCGCGCGCGACCTCGGCGGAGGCCGTGGTGTGGTCGACGAAGGTCGCGCCGTTCTTCATGCCGGCAAACGCGCCGTCGGGGCCGATCGTGACCGCGCGCAGATCGTTGTCATTGCCGACGCAGCACATCACGAAATCCTGGCCTTCGGCTGCGGCCTTCGGGGTCGCCGCGGTCCTGCCGCCGAATTTGTCCGCCCACTCCTTGGCCTTGGCTGCGGTGCGGTTGTAGACGGTGACCTCATGGCCCCCTTTCTTGACGAGGTGTCCGGCCATGGGGAAGCCCATCACGCCGAGACCGAGGAAAGCGACTTTAGCCATGGTACCTTGTCCGTAGTTTGGGGTTTTACGGTTTTTGCCGGGCGAGGGGCGCCGGTTCCGCCGTTGCGGCGGATTGGAGGCGCACCATAAACTCTTGAGGCCGGAGGGCAACGGCTTCGTTTGTCGCCCTCCTGTGCTAGGATGGCGGACTAAGGGCTTCGAACAAAGACCTCCATAACAAAACAAAGGCCTGCATAAGAAAAAGGGAGCGAAGGCATGGGCGTGGGTTTGGGCGGCGTGAGCGTTGGCGTCCTCGATCATTTCAACATCCGGACCCGGAATCTGGCCGAGACGGTCCGCTTCTACGAAGACGTGCTTGGCCTGGAAAAGGGCGCCCGGCCCAATTTCGCTTTCCCAGGGGCCTGGATGTACAGCGAGGGCAAGCCGGTGGTGCACCTCGTCGATATTTCTCCAACCCCGGAGCCACAAAAGCCGGATTCCGGCGTTGTCCACCACGTCGCCTTCGCCAGCCGCGGTTTCGTCGGCATGAAGCAGCGATTGGCGTCCAAAGGCATGAAGTACGATTCCCGCCAGGTGCCCGGCGGCGACCTCTGGCAGATCTTCGTCCACGACCCCAACGGGGTCATGATCGAGCTCAACTACGAGGCGGCCATGGAGCAGGGGGCGGCGCCCGCCGAGATAGCCGGCGATATCGGCAGGCAGTAGCCTTTTGGGCGTTTCCGCTCTAATGGGGCACATCTTGAAGTCAGGAGATGCGCTTTGAGCGTGACGCAGCAACAGGTTCTCGACAGCCTCGCCAGGATCAAGTCACCCCGCGGGGTCGCGCTCACCAATGCCAATGTGCTGAGCGCGATCAGCGCGGCCGAGGGCAAGGTGTTCTTCTCGATCAATGTCGACGCCGCCGAGGCGCGGGCCTGGGAATCCGTCCGGGCCGAAGCCGAAGCTGCGGTGCGCGCCATTCCCGGCGTCACCACCGTGATGGTGGCGCTGACCGCCGAGCGCAAGGTGGGCGCGGCACCGCCGCCGCCAACGCCGAGCCGCGGCACGCCGGGCGTACAGCCGGTCCATGCCCACAAGCCCCCGCAGGGTGGTGCTTCGCCGATGGCGCGGCAGTCGGAAATTCCAGGCGTCGCCGCCGTGATCGCGGTCGCCTCCGGCAAGGGCGGCGTCGGCAAATCGACCACCGCGCTCAATCTGGCGCTGGGCCTGCGCGACCTCGGGCTCAAGGTCGGGCTGCTCGATGCCGACATCTACGGCCCCTCGGTGCCGCGGCTGACGGGCCTGCACGACAAGCCGGAGCTGAATGACCAGCGCAAGATGATTCCGCTCCGGCGCTTCGGCCTCGCCATCATGTCGATCGGCTTCCTCGTGGAGGAAGAGACCGCGATGATCTGGCGCGGTCCCATGGTGATGTCGGCGGTGACGCAGATGCTGCGCGACGTCGAATGGGGCCAGCTCGACGTGCTCGTGGTCGACATGCCGCCGGGCACCGGCGATGCCCAGCTCACGCTGGCGCAAAACGTGCCGCTGAAGGGCGCCGTCATCGTCTCGACCCCGCAGGACCTGTCCCTGATCGATGCGCGGCGGGGCCTTGCGATGTTCAAGAAGGTCAACGTGCCCGTGCTCGGGATCGTCGAGAACATGAGCTACTTCCAGTGTCCGCATTGCGGCACGAAATCGGACATTTTCGGCCATGGCGGCGCGCGCCACGAGGCCGAGAAGCTCGGGGTACCGTTCCTCGGCGAGATCCCGCTGCACATGGCGATTCGCGCCACCTCGGATGCCGGTAACCCGCTGGTTGACAGCGAGCCGGACGGGCCTCATGCGGCGATCTATCGCGCCATGGCGGGCCAGGTTCGGGACCAGCTCAAGGGCGTCATCGCCGCGGCCTGAACCGGTCTGGCCCGATCCCTTCCGGCCAATACCCTGGGGACATGCGACTTTCGTAGAGCCCCGTCATGCCAATGTCGCGTTTCGAAAGCGGGGCTTCCGTGTTAAAGGCCCACGGCAGTCAAGCCCCTTCGGTTCGACGCGGCCTTAAAACGCATCGCCGGAATGAGCGGCGGCAAAAGAGAAGTCTAGGGGAAACGCCCCAGCAAGGAGAGACCTGAAGATGAAACGTCGTGATTTCCTGAAAGTGTCGGCAGCAGGCGCGGCGGCGACCGCCGCGGTGGCCTCGCCGGCGATCGCGCAGTCCTCGCCCGAGATCAAGTGGCGCCTGACTTCGAGCTTCCCGAAGTCGCTCGACACCATCTATGGCGGTGCCGAGCAATTGGCGAAGTACGTCGCCGAGATGACCGACAACAAGTTTCAGATCCAGGTCTTCCAGGCGGGTGAAATCGTTCCGGGCCTGCAGGCGCTGGATGCGACGCAGAAGGGCACCGTCGAGATGTGCCACACAGTGTCGTATTATTACGTCGGCAAAGACCCGACCTTCGCAATCTTCGCGTCGGTGCCTTTCGGCCTCAACGCGCGCCAGCAGAATTCCTGGTTGTACCAGGGCGGCGGCAACGAGCTCGCCAACGAGTTCTTCAAGAAGTCGAATGTGATCGGCTTCCCCTGCGGCAACACCGGCACCCAGATGGGCGGCTGGTTCCGCAAGGAGATCAAGACCGTTGCCGACCTCTCCGGCCTCAAGATGCGCATCGGCGGCATTGCCGGCCAGGTGCTTCAGAAGGTCGGCGTGGTGCCGCAGCAGCTCGCCGGCGGCGACATCTATCCGTCGCTGGAGAAGGGCACCATCGACGCGGCCGAATGGGTCGGCCCCTATGATGACGAGAAGCTCGGCTTCGCCAAGGTCGCCAAGTACTATTACTATCCGGGTTTCTGGGAAGGCGGTCCGACCGTTCACGCCTTCGCCAACATCGACAAGTGGAACGAACTGCCGAAGGCCTACCAGGCGATCCTCACCAATGCGACCGTCAACACCAACACCTGGATGGCCGCGCGCTACGACATGGTGAACCCGACCGCCCTGAAACGTCTGGTGGCCGGCGGAACGCAGCTTCGCCCCTTCACCAACGAGGTGCTGGAAGCCTGTCTCAAGGCGACCAACGAATTGTGGGGCGAGATCTCGGCCAAGAACCCCGACTTCAAGAAGTCGATCGATGCCATGCAGGCCTACCGCTCCGACGAATATCTGTGGTGGCAGGTCGCCGAATACACTTACGACAGCTTCATGATCCGCTCGCGCACCCGCGGCTGATCTTCGCAAGAAGTCGGAAGGCGACACGCCCGGTCTCGTTCGCGAGGCCGGGCTTTTTCTTTGGCGGCTCAGGGGTGCCCAAACAAAAATATGAAAAACAACCCCATGCACAGTAGAAGTCGGGTGAGGGCGCGTTGCCCACCGGAGGCTGCCAACAGTTTGAGGCGGCGGGGCAAATCAGCGGGAAGGAGCAATCGTCGCGCAGCCGTGGCTGGCGCACCGATTGGCGTGGCGGCAAGCGTTCCGGAATGACATCGGTTTGGCGCGCGTCTGCTCCCACGTCGTCATTGCGAACGCAGCGAAGCATTCGCGGCGCTCGCAATGACGAGCGGATGGAGTTGGGCTCAGATGCGGATCCGTTTGACACGTCGGGCAAAACAGTGGCAAAAAGGGATGATCGTATAATCCGAAATGATCTCTCGGTGTCGAATCCTCGGCGCCATCCTTTGGGAGTGACGATGAGCTTCGATCCTGATGAAGTTCAAAGCGCACTGCGCAAGGCATGGTCGGCGTCGACCTCCAGCACATGGACTCCGAACAATCCGGCGGCAGGGCAATGCAACGTCACGTCGCTGCTGATCCACGAACTCTTCGGCGGCGAGTTGCTGAAGACGCCGCAGCCGGCCGGCGATCATTTCTACAACCGGATCGAAGGCCGCAGGTACGATTTCACGGCGAGCCAGTTCGACCAGCCGATCGCTTACACGGACGTGCTCACAGATCGGGTGGACGCAGAGCTGGGAGCAACCGGCGACCAACTGGCGGAACTCAGAATCGCTTTTCGGGTACACTGTATGAAGTCAGGCTAAAGCGAAGTAACGCCGGTGCCGACGACGCGAACGGCTTTAGCTGGCATTGGGCTCACCGAACCATCGCGCTGCGGCTTGAGACGCTTCCTCGTTGTCAGGAGCCTCTTCGCTGGCCCAGGCCACGACGCCGTCGGGGCGCACGAGCAAAGCGATCAAGCCCAATCGATCCTTCGCGTCGCTTGCAACATAGTTGATCCGGCCGCTCCAGCGGCTTGCAAGCGCTTGAAGCGATGACCAAGCGTCGAAATCCAGCAACAGCCCTTTTCCCGTTCTGAGGAGTTCGCTCAGTCTTGTCCCGTCCGCGAATTCGAAGTCGGGCGCACTCCGTCCCACCAGAGGATGGCCCGCGCCAAGGTCATAGCGGAGAGAAAGGCCCCACATGCGCTCGGCGAAGTAGGTCGCGCCGTCGCGGGTGTCGATCAGGTCACGAACGATCGCTTCGAGTGCGCGCGAACTCCTGCTGGGGCGCATCAGCCCGACCTGGGCGCGCGACCAGTCGAGGATCTGTGCTCCCACCGGATGTCGCTCAGTCCAATAGCTGTCGAGCAAGCCGACAGGCGCATCGCCACGAATGGTAGCCGCGAGCTTCCATCCGAGGTTCATGGCGTCGCCGAGGCCGAGGTTCAGGCCCTGGCCGCCCAGCGGCGAATGGATGTGCGCGGCATCACCCGCCAGCAATACGCGGCCCTCGCGATACTCAGTTGCCTGATAAGCACGGTCGGTCCAGGTGGTGGCGAGCAGCAGGGCCGTCACCGTCACGTCGATGCCTGAGATCTTGCGTAGCACCGCCTCGATCTGGTCGCCCTCCGGTTCGGTGCGGTGGGCGGTGCCGCCGTCGAAATCGACCATCGCTATCGTACCGGGCGTCGCATATGTGTACATGCCCGAAGGCGTGTAATGGCGACCGGACCTTAGCGCGGTCGGGTCGGCCAGTTCGACCTGCACCGAATAGCCGGTGAACTCCGGATCGGTGCCGGTGAAACCGATACCGGCCGCCTTTCGCACGCTGCTGCGCCCGCCGTCGCAACCAACGAGCCAGCGGCCATGGACGGTTTCGCCGACCGACTCAACAGTAACGCCATCGATAGATTGCCTGAGCGCCTCGACGCCGCAGCCGCGCCGGATCTCTACGCCCAGCGCCTCGGCGCGGATCGCAAGGACGGCCTCGATGCTCGCCATGTCGGCCGCCATGCTGCCGATCGGGCCGGGCAGGCGGTACAGCCATTGCGTAGCGTCGATCTGATCGTGGAAGAACTGGATGCCGGCGAAATGACCGCCAGGGCGACGCTGCTGATGCATCCAGTGCGCACCCGCCGGCGTTTCTCGGCTCGCCGCGCGAGCGTTCAGACGATCCAGCAAGCCGCGGCGGTCGAAGCTCTCGATGGTCGGCACCGAAAGGCCACGCAAACCAAACGGCAGGCTCTTGAGCGGCGAGTGCGGGTCTTGCGCCTTTTCCAGCACCAGCACTGAACAGCCGGCAATCCGCAGCTCACAAGCCAGAAAGAGCCCGACGGGACCGGCCCCGGCGATGATGACGTCATACAGGATCGTGTCGAGGGTCTGCATAAAATGCTCCGTTGTCGATGTTCGACCGGAGCGTTTCCCAAACCTGAAGACCTCACGGACGAACGACCAATCGCTGGAACAGCGACCGTGTTCGTCGTGGGGATCTCAGGCATGAGGCCAAAGACCAGAGCTTTCGTTACCGAAAGGACTTGGGCTTACCAAACCAAGTCTGCCTTTTCCGACACCGCCAATTTAGCTGTTTGATCGCGGCCTCGTCAACGGAATAGGCTGCAGTCTGTCCATCGAGCTGCAGAGACCTGATGCATTTGAACCTGATCGCGGGCCATGACGTCAAACTCCGGACGCTTCCGAGTGATGACCTTGTCTTCCAGTTTTTGCAGCCTTTTCGACGGGCCCTTCCTGATTCTCATATGGGCCTTCACGCTTGCCTTCACGGGCGGCCGCTGCTTTGGAGTTCCTGAATTACAAGCCGGTCTCGCGGTGCGCGGTCGTGCAAGCCATGTCGAACATCGTGGCGTCCGGGTGCTGGCTCACTTTTGGTTCCGCCGCAATGACTGCCCATGCGCGCGGTTTGATCTCGCTGCCCACAGCCATCTTCGCAGTGGCGCTGCTGTTTGCCACCGTGGCCGGCGGCTCGTTCCTGATCGCACGATGGTGTCCCGACGGGCAGTCCTAGGGCCCGAGCGCAAAAACGTTGACGGGATGGATAAGGTCAGCGACGAACAAGATCGCAAATCGGAGCCTACTCATCGGATTGCGCTCTGCGAAGGACCAGGGAGCAGCGCATGGCGATCGTCTTCATCACCGGCAGCACGGATGGTCTCGGCCGGGCCGCGGCGCAATCACTGCTCGATCAGGGCCACCGCGTGGTGCTGCATGCGCGATCGGCGGATCGCGCTGCCGCAAACGCCGAGTTGGCGTCGAGGGCCGCCGGGATTGTAATCGGCGACCTCAGGAGCGCCGTCGAGACCAAAGGCATCGCAGACCAGGTCAATGCGATCGGACGCATGGATGCGATCATCCATAACGCCGGTGTCTATACCGAGCGGAGTCGGGGCTCGACTCCCGAGGGGCACGCCGGCACGCTGGCGATCAACACGCTTGCGCCGTACATGCTGACGGCCCTGATCGAGCGGCCGGCGCGGCTGGTGTATCTCAGCAGCGGCCTGCATCGCGGCGGAGAGGGATCATTGCGCGATCTCGATTGGAACAAACGGAGCTGGGATGCGGCCAAGGCCTATGCCGAGAGCAAGCTGCACGCAGTCGCCGTTGCGTTCGCGCTGGCTCGGCGCTGGCCGCAGATATCGAGCAACGCCGTCGATCCTGGTTGGGTGCGCACCAGAATGGGCGGCCCGGGGGCTCCGGTGGATCTGGACACCGGACAGCGAACCCAGACCTGGCTTGCGGTAAGCGAGGAGCCGTCCGCGATGGTCAGTGGCCGTTACTGGCATCACCTCCGGCAGGAGCAGCCGGCCGCCGAGGCGACCGGCCCGAAATTCCAGGACGAGCTCATCAACAGATTGGGCGAGCTGACGGGCGTGAAGCTTCCGGCGGCGTAACGTGCGGCTTACATGAATCTGACGAGACGCAAAAAGGCGGGTAGGACCTTGCCTTTTTGCTGGCCGAAACCGCGCCGATGGTGGAAGACAGCCATGATGCCGCGCGAGCCGTGTGGCTTTACCGGGACTACGATGCGTCTTCTGATTGTCGAGGACAATGCCGAGCTGTCGCGGCTCGTCGCCGGCGGGCTGGCGGCGGCCGGCTATGAGAGCGACATCGTCGGCAGTGCCGCCGAGGCGCGCGAGGCGGTGGGCAGCGTCAGCTACGCAGCGATGATCCTGGACCTCGGCCTGCCCGACGGCGATGGCCTGTCGGTGCTGCGTGAGCTGCGCCGGCAGATGGAGCCGTTGCCGGTCCTGGTGCTGACCGCGCGCGGCGGCTTGCAGGACCGGGTCAACGGCCTGCGCAGCGGCGCCGACGACTATCTCGCAAAACCGTTTGCGATGGAGGAGCTGGTGGCGCGGCTGGAGGCGATTTTGCGCCGGCCGGGCCAGCTGCTCGGCCGCTCGCTGCATCTGGCCAATCTCGTCTACGACACCGAAAGCCGCCAGATCTTTGTCGACGACCAGCCGCGGATCATCTCCGCGCGCGAGGCGTCGGTGCTGGAGATCCTGCTGCGCCGGCAGGGGCGGGTGGTGCCGAAGAAGAATGTCGAGGACCACATCTTCGGGCTCGACGGCGAGGTCGCCTCCAACGCGGTCGAGGTCTACGTCTCGCGCCTGCGCAAGCAGCTCGCCGAGCACGGCGCCAGGGTCGTGATCCATACCATCCGCGGCGTCGGCTATCTCATGGCCGAGGAGAAATAGCGTGGCCCAGGTCGGGTCCTATGCCGCGTCCTATGCGAGGTCGCCGACCTTCAAATCGCTGATCTGGCGCATCGTGTTCCTGCACATCGTCGCGGTCGCGATGGTTGCGATCTTCCTGCCGCTGGTGCTGTTCTGGCTGCTCAATTCGGAGATCGACCTGCTGCATCGCGACGCCATGCGCGCGCAGGCCGAGGTCCTGGCCGAGCGCATCGTCGCCCAGCCGGACGGCCTGTTGACGTTCAATCTGCCTGACAGTCTCAAGGGCCTCTATTCGGAAGCCTATGGCCGCTATCAGTACGAGATTCGCGATGCCGAGGGCCATTTGCTGTTCTCCTCGCGCCGCAGGGCGGGCGCCGCGCCGCCGGTGCCGCCGCATCTGTCGGATACGATCTCCGGTGCCGGCGTGATCCGAGTCATCGACGGCAAGACGGTGCGCATCCAGGTCGCCGAGGACCTCGCGCACCGCGACGTCATCATCGACGACATCGTGTCGAACTTCTTCCGGCGGGTCGGATGGATCACCATTCCGATCCTGCTGGTCCTGCTCGCCACCGACATCATCATCTTCCGCCGCGCGATCGCGCCGCTGTGGAAGGCCTCGGAGCAGGCGAGCAATATCGGGCCGGCGCGTACCGACATCCGCCTGCCGACGGAGCAGATCCCGCGCGAGATCATGCCGCTTGTCACCGCGGTGAACCAGGCGTTCGACCGTCTCGAGGACGGCTTTCGAGTGCAGCGGCAGTTCACCGCCGACGCCGCGCATCAATTGCGCACGCCGCTCGCGATCCTGCGCACGCGGATCGAGACGCTTGGCGACGGCGCGGCACAGCAGGCGCTCCATGCCGACATCGAGAGCATGAGCCGCATCGTCGCCCAGCTCCTGGAGATCGCCGAGCTCGACACCCTGGTGCTCGATCCCGGCGAAACCGCTGACCTACGCGCCGTCTGCGCCGAGGTGGTCGGTGCGATCGCACCGTTCGCGATCGCGCAGCACAAGGACATCGCGCTGAGGGGCACTGAGGCGCCCGTGCTGATCCGCGGCAATTCGGAGATGCTCCAGCGCGCGATCTTCAATCTCGCCGAAAACGCCATCAAGTTCACGGCAAAGCACACCTCCGTCGACGTCGAGGTGCGCGACGACGGTGAGGTGCGCGTGCGCGATTGCGGCCCGGGCATTGCGGAGGCCGAACGCGAGCTGATCTTCCAGCGCTTCTGGCGCGCCGATCGCCAGCGCACCGACGGCGCAGGCCTGGGGCTCTCGATCGTACGCGGCGTCGCGGATGATCACGCGGCGACGATCGCGGTCGAAAATCTGCCGGGAGGCGGCGCGGAGTTCGCGCTGCGGTTTAGATTGGCAGAGGAAGCCGTTCGTTCTCCCTCCCTTGGTCAAGGCTGACCGTCGAGCGCTGTTATTTCAGCTTGCCGGTGGACAGATCCATGATCATGCGCGTGGCCAGATAAAGACGCGGCACGATGCTGTTGAGCTGCACATATTCGGCATCATTGGAGTGCGCGCCGAAGCCCGACAGGCCCATGCCTTCCACCACGGCTCCATTGGTCTTGAGCGCGGCAAACGCAGCATCGGTGCCGCCGCCGATCGCCGTCTCGTCGACCTTGAGGGACATTCCGAGCTCCTGATAGATCGCCTTTCCGTGGGCTGCCACGCGGCGCGAGGCATCGTTGGCCTCGAGCGGCGGGCGGCGCACCTCGAACTTCAGGTCGATCTTGGAGTCGGGCAGCAGGCGATTCCTGATCCTGTCCTGCAGCGCCTTTTCGAGCTCGTCGAAATCCGCCACCTTGAGCGCACGCGCATCGGCCTGGGCGGTGGCCTCGGCAGGGATCACGTTGCGGTTGGTACCGGATTTGGAGACGGTCCAGTTCAGCTTCAGGCCCTGCTCGGGTTTGGACAGGTCCTTCATCTGCAGCACCTGGTGCGAGAGCTCGTACAGCGCATTGACGCCGCCCTCGGGCCGCGCGCCCGCATGCAATGACTTTCCCTGCACCGTGAGATAGGCCGCGCCGATGCCGCTGGTGGCAAGGCGCAGCGTGCCGTCGGCACCACCGCCTTCAAACGAGAACACCACATCCTGATCCGCGGCGAACCGGGTGATGGTGCTGCGCCAGCCGGGCGAAGAGATCTCCTCGTCGCCATTGGTGAGCACTGTGAGCGTGCCGAAATCCTTGAAATTCAGCTTCTGCAGCAACGCGACGGTGTGGAGAATGAGCGCGACGCCCTGCTTGTCGTCGGCAATGCCGAGGCCGTAGGCCTTGTCGCCGTCGATGCGGAACGGCTGGTCCTTCAGCATGCCCTTCAGGTACACCGTGTCCATGTGGGCGATCAGCATGATCTTTTTGCTGCCGGTGCCCTTGAAGACGGCGTGCACGGCCGGGCCGATCTTCTCGGGCGTGTCGTCGAGGCGATAGATCTCGGTGGGCTGCAGGATCTCCACCGTGCCGCCGAGCTGCTTGAGCTGGCCGGCGACGCGCTCGGCGATCTGGTTCAGGCCGTCGATGTCCTTGCTGCCGGATTCGATGCTGACGAGATCGCGGAGCGTGTCGAGCAGTGGCTGCTGCTCCTTTTGCGCGAGCGCATGGATATCGGCCATGACATTCGCACTGGGCTCGGCATGCGCCACGGCTGCCGCACATGCCAGCCAGAGCGACGCGATCAACGGACCAACGAGCGATGAAACAGGGTGCGAACGAGGCATGTGCGGCGGCCCAAGGTTGGGGGATGGCCCGGTATGCCCATGTTTCCGGCGCTTGTCACGCGCCCGACGCGTCATGCACCGCTGAGGCGGAACATGATGTGGAAGGCCATGTCCGCTGACCGTCTAAGCCTAAAGTCGCAGGACCGGATGGCGGGGAGCCGGGCATTTTGTGTCCCTCACCATCGTCGGGATGGAAATCGGATGACGCATGTTCCATGCTGTCTCCAAGCCTCAGCAAGAAGGCCCATCATCACAATCCATCAGGGTAGGACATCATGAAAAGAAGAGATTTCATCAAGGTAACCGGACTTGGTGCGGCGGGTGCCGCGACGCTCGCCGCTCCAGCGATCGCGCAGTCGATGCCCGAGATCAAATGGCGCATGCCGACGAGCTGGCCGAAATCACTCGATACGCTCTATGGCGGCGCCGAGATGATGGCCAAGATGGTCGCGGAAGCGACCGACAACAAATTCCAGATTCAGACATTTGCCGGCGGCGAGATCGTGCCGGGCCTTCAGGTGCTCGATGCCGTGCAGAACGGCACCTGCGAAATCGGCCACACGGCATCCTATTATTATTTCGGCAAGGACCCGACCTTCACCTTTGGCTCGGCGGTGCCGTTCGGACCGAACATGCGGATCAACCAGGCCTGGTACATGCTGGGCGGCGGCAGGGACGTCCTCAACGAGTTCTACAAGAAGTACAACGTCGTCTCGCTGCTTGCCGGCAACACCGGCTGCCAGATGGGCGGCTGGTTCCGCAAGGAGGTCAAGACGCCTCAGGACTTCAGCGGGTTGAAATTCCGCATCGGCGGCTTCGCCGGAAAGGTGATGGCCAAACTCGGCGCGGTGCCGCAGCAGATCGCCGGAGGCGACATCTATCCGGCGCTGGAGAAGGGCACCATCGACGCCGCCGAATGGGTCGGACCGTATGACGACGAGAAGCTCGGCTTCGTCAAGGTCGCGCCGCATTATTACTTCCCGGGCTGGTGGGAAGGCGGGCCCATGCTTCTCGCCTTCGTCAACCAGGACAAGTGGAATGCGCTGCCGAAGCACTATCAGAGCATCCTCGAGCAGGCCGGGCACTACGCCAACAACTGGATGATGGCGAAGTATGACCAAGCCAATCCACAGGCGTTGCGGCGCCTGATTGCGGCCGGCGCCAAGCTGCATCCGTTCTCTCCGGAGGTCATGCAAGCCTGTTTCAAGGCCGCAAAGGAGCTGCACTCCGAAGTCTCGGCCACCAACCCGGAATTCAAGAAGGTCTACGAATCGCTGACCGCGTTCTCGAACAACGGCTATCAATGGTTCCAAGTCGCCGAAGTCGGCTACGACAACTTCATGGCGCGCAACTCGCAGAGCTGATCGCGAGGCGCGATCGGCCAAACGAAAAAACCCGGAGCGAAAGCTCCGGGTTCTTTTTCCGGGCGGGCCGGGCGCTATTGCTTCGGCTGGCCGAAGTCGAGCGGCGGCAGATCGATCTGAGGAATCTCGATCTTGATGCTGTTGGGATCGACGGTGGACTGCACGCCCTTGTAGTGCATCACCATCGACGGGAACATGATCACGAGCAGCACCATGACGACCTGGATGACCACGAACGGCACCGCGCCCCAATAGATCTGTCCCGTTGTGACCGGCTCCATGCGCTTGCCGGTGACACGATCGGTATAACGTTCCTTCGGCGCGACCGAGCGCAAATAGAACAGCGCAAATCCGAACGGCGGATGCATGAACGAGGTCTGCATGTTGACGCCGAGGATGACGCCGAACCAGATCAGGTCGATGCCGAGATGCTCCGCCGCGGGCCCGAGCAGCGGGATCACGATGAAGGCGAGCTCGAAGAAATCGAGGAAGAACGCCAGCACGAAGACGAAGGCGTTGACGAAGATCAGGAAGCCGACCTGGCCGCCGGGCAGCGAGGTCAGCAGGTGCTCGACCCAGACATGGCCGCTGACACCGTAGAAGGTGAGCGAGAACACGCGCGCCCCGACCAGGATGAAGACGACGAACGCGGACAGCTTCGCCGTCGATTCGGTGGCCTGGCGGATCAGGTCCCAGGTCAGCCGCCGCTTCATGAAGCCGAGAATGAGGGCACCGGCTGCACCCATCGCGCCGCCTTCGGTGGGCGTCGCGACACCGATGAAGATCGTGCCCAGCACCAGGAAGATCAGGAACAGCGGCGGCACCATGACGAAGGTGGTCTGTTGCGCCATCTTCGAGAGGAAACGGAAGCCCGTCAGCTTGTCGATGCCCCAGTTCACGACGGCGACGAAGAATGCGAAGAGAATGCCGAAGAACATGCTGAGCACGACGAAATCGGCGCCGTGGCTCTCCGAATCCCGCATCATGAACCAGCCGAACACGCAGCTCGCGAGGAACAGCACGCCGAGCGACTTCAGGCCGCGGTCGCCGCTTTCCTCGCGGAAGCCGATGGCTTCCTTGGGCAGGCCCGGGGCGGCGTTCGGGAAGATCAGGGTGACGAGAAAAGCGTACCCCGCGTAGAGGCCCGCGAGCACAAGGCCCGGGATGAACGCGCCCTCATACATGTCGCCGACCGACTTGCCGAGCTGGTCGGCCATCACGATCAGGACGAGCGAGGGCGGAATGATCTGCGCCAGCGTCCCGGAGGCCGCGATGATGCCGGTCGCCACGCGGCGATCATAGCCATAGCGCAGCATGATCGGCAGTGAGATCAGGCCCATCGAGATCACCGACGCCGCCACGACCCCGGTCGTCGCCGCAAGCAGGGCGCCGACGAACACCACCGCGTAGGCGAGGCCGCCGCGGATGGTGCCGAACAACTGGCCGATGGTGTCGAGCAGATCCTCGGCCATGCCGGAGCGCTCGAGCACCAGTCCCATGAAGGTGAAGAAGGGAATGGCGAGCAGCGTGTCGTTGTTCATGACCCCGTAGACGCGCTCCGGCAGGGCCTGGAGAAAGTCCGGGTGGAATTGCCCGAGCTCTACGCCGATAATGGCAAAGAAAAGTCCGACGGCACCGAGCGAAAATGCCGCCGGATAGCCGAGCAGCAGCACGACGACGAGCGTCGCGAACATGATGGGCGCCATATTGGCGATCAGAAACGCGGTCATGACTTCCCCCTAAACCGTCGCCAACGGTTACTTCTTTTCGATCGCTTCAACGAGGTGCTCGACTTCGGCCTCCAGCGCCGAAATCTGCGACTCGTGGGGATCCGGAATCATGCCACGCATGATCGCAATTCGCTTGATCAGCTCGGAGATGCCTTGAACGAGCAGGAGGGCGAAGCCGATCATGATCAGGGATTTTGCCGGCCATTGCGGCAGCCCGCCGGCGTTGCCGGATTGCTCGTTGATCTGGAACGAGCGCAGGAAGAACGGTATTCCGGTGACGATCATGACGATAGTCAGCGGAATGAGGAAGAACAGGTGACCGATCACGTCGATGACGTTGCGAGCCTTCTTCGGCAGCATGTTGTTGATGATGTCAATTCGGATGTGTTCGTTGTCGAGCAGCGTCCACGACGAGCACAACAGGAACACGATGCTGAAAAGCACCCATTGCAGCTCGAGCCACGAGTTGGAGGACGTGTCCAACGTCTTTCGAACGATCGCATTCAGCGCCGAGATGATGACGGCGACCAGAATCAGCCAGGCCAGGCGTTTGCCGGTCCAGCGAGTAAACGCGTCGATTCCGCCGCTCAACTTAAGGAGCGCTGTCAATGATAGGTCCTCCCCGATTTGCCCCGGCCGTCTTGACTGCACCGAGTGGCGCGTCGGCTTGTCTCGCCGCGCAGGCATGAGGCAGCCGCACCAAACCAGCGAGCGTGCCGCCAGTCAATCGGAAGTTTGTTGATAGTTAAGGGAAATAAGCCGCGGTCGGCCAGCCGATGCTAACCGCCGGTCACGCTCATATGTCTGGAGACGCTGGGACGGTCGTGACGGCGGTCGATGATGAAATCGTGGCCCTTGGGCTTCAGCCCGATGGCACGATCGATCGCATCCGCAAGCAGCATATCGTCATCCGATGCACGCAGAGGTTTGCGCAAATCGGAGGCATCCTCGTGGCCGAGGCAGGTGTGCAGCGTGCCGGTGCAGGTGATGCGCACCCGGTTGCAGGATTCGCAGAAATTATGAGTCATCGGCGTGATGAAGCCGAGCTTGCCGCCGGTCTCGGCGACGCTGACATAGCGTGCCGGCCCGCCGGTGCTCTCGGCCAGATCTGTCAACGTGAATTGCTGGGCGAGCCGCGCGCGCACCAGCGACAGCGGCAGGTACTGATCGATACGGCCCGAGCCGATCTCGCCCATCGGCATGACCTCGATCAGCGTCAGCCCCATGCTCTTGCCGTGGGCCCAGCGCATCAGCTCGGGGAGCTCGTCCTCGTTGAGGTTCTTCAGCGCCACCGCATTGATCTTCACGCCAAGCCCCGCGGCGCGTGCGGCCTCGATGCCCTCCAGCACCTTGTCGATCTCGCCCCAGCGGGTGATCTCGCGAAATTTTTTGGGATCGAGCGTGTCGAGCGAGACGTTGATGCGGCGGACGCCGCAATCGGCAAGCTCCCGGGCATATTTCGCAAGCTGGGTGCCGTTGCTGGTCAGCGTCAGCTCGTTCAAAGCGCCGCTCGACAGATGCCGCGACAGCGAACGCACCAGCGACATCACGTTGCGGCGGACCAGCGGCTCGCCGCCGGTGAGCCGCAGCTTCTTGACGCCCTTGGCGATGAAGGCCGAGCAAAGCCGGTCGAGCTCCTCCAGCGTCAGCAGGTCCGCCTTGGGCAGGAAGGTCATGTCTTCCGACATGCAGTAGAAGCAGCGCAGGTCGCAGCGATCGGTGACGGAAACGCGCAAATACGAGATGGTCCGCCCGAACGGATCGGTCATCGCGCTCGACAGCGCGGCGCGGGGGCTCGCGGAAATTCCGTTCATACGAGAGGCCTTGTCACTGACGACGACGGCGCACCTTTGCCTAGCGGTGCTCTGGAAGCAATCTAAGCATCGCGCTGGCTGAGGACAATCGGGTGCGTTACGTAAGTCAGCGCTTGGGGTCAGCGCTTGCCCGCGTTCGGATCGGGGAACGGCGAACCCGCGACCGGTGCGGCCACAGCCGGACCAGCTGCGGACGCCGCCGGTTTCGGCTTCTTCGGCCGATGCGGCTTGCGGACCGGTTTCGACGGGGTGGCCGGCTGGAGTTCCGCGAACACCGGATTGGGATCGGTGGTGACCGAGGCAGGCGTGGTGAAATCGCCGGGAGTCTCGATCACGTTCACCGGAACGCTCGCCGGCTGGAATTTGGGCAGGGCGAAAGCGACCGTGAAGGAGGCGTCGGGGGCGGGAACCGAGACAGAGCAGGGGGTCTTGCAGCCCGAGCCGAGCGAGGTCGTGGCGTCAGCACCCGGGGGATTGGATTCGAGCCTGACCTGGACGGTCGGCGGCGCCGATTTGAACATGTCCCAGGACATCGAGGAGCAGCCACCAAGACTTGCTGCATCCAGAAGGCTCGCACCCGCTAACGCCATCGCGATGACACGACGCATGACCATCCACTTCTACTGCGACGAACCGCCACATCCCCGGACGAACCTAGGAGCGTCGTTCCAGGCAGGCAACCGGCGGACTGCGCATAGTTAATGGATGGTTAACGCAGCGTTCCGTGGAATAATCTAGCTATCTCAGGGGCTTGTGGACCTAGGCCGTCATCAGGCTGTGGGCTGCCGCCGGCAGATCGCGCATGTGATGGATCAGCCGGTCCGGCTTCAGCTCGGCGATCGGCACGTCCGTATAGCCGAAGCTGACCCCGATCACGGGCACCCCGGCGCGCCGGGCCACGCCGACATCGGGTCCGGCATCGCCGACCATGATGCTGGCTTTGACCTCTCCGCCAGCGCGTGCCACCGTCTCGCGGAAAATGGTCGGATCGGGCTTCTGGACGCCAAAAGTGTCGGCGCCGCAGATCGCCGCGAAGCGCCGGGTCAGGTCGAGCTGGTCCAAGAGCCGCTTCGACAGCCATTCCAGCTTGTTGGTACAGACCGCCAGCCGATGGCCCTGCGCCGCAAAATGGTCGAGCGCGGCCTCGAGCCCCTCGAACGGCCGGGATTCGACGGCAATATGATCGGCGTAATAGGCGACGAAATCCGCCGTCATCCGGTCCATGTCCGCGACGCCCACGGTGCGTCCCTCGGCCTCCAGTCCCCGCTCGATCAGCTTGCGGGCGCCGGCCCCGATCATGTTACGGGCTGAGGCCATCGGCACGGGCGGCAGCCCCTCGCGCTCGAGCACGAAATTCAGCGCGGTGATCAGGTCGGGCGCCGTATCCACAAGCGTGCCGTCGAGATCGAAGACGATGGTGTGAGGGGAGGTCATGGTCCAAGCGCTATCGGGCCGGCTCCGCACGCGCAAGGGCCGAAGCCATAAGATCAACTTATAAGATCGACCCAGAGGCCTGTTCCCCAGACCCTGTTCTCCGGGGGGAAACGAGGCTACACAGGCCGCCGCAAGCGGCCAATACCGGCGGCACCCTTGATTCAGAGGCGAGCGCATCGTGAACATGGACCAGTTGAAGCGGCAGGCTGCGGCGCGCGCCCTCGAGGAGGTGCGTGATGGCATGCAGCTCGGGCTCGGCACCGGCTCGACTGCAAAACATTTCGTCGAGCTGCTCGGCGAGCGCGTGCGCACCGGGCTCAAGGTGATCGGGGTGCCGACCTCGGAGGCGACGCGCCTCGACGCGATGCGCTGTGGCGTGCCGCTGACCACGCTCGACGAGATCGACCATCTCGACATCACCATCGACGGCGCCGACGAGATCGATCCCGAGCTCAATCTGATCAAGGGCGGCGGCGGCGCGCTGCTGCGCGAGAAGATCGTGGCGGCCGCCTCGGATCGCATGATCGTGATTGCCGACGACAGCAAATGGGTGCCGACGCTCGGCCGCTTTCCGCTGCCGGTCGAGGTCATCCCGTTCGGGTTCGGGGCGACGCGCCGCGCGATCGAGAAGGCATTTGCGGAATGCGGCGTTTCCGGGCAAATGGCGGTCCGCAAGGCCAAAGATGGCCACGTTTTCGTCACCGATGGCGGCCACTGGATCGTCGATGCCCAGCTCGGACGTATCGTGGACCCGCCCAGCCTCGCCAAGGCGTTGAGCGCGATCCCCGGCGTGGTCGAGCATGGGTTGTTCATCGGCTTGGCCAGCTCGGCCGTTTTGGCGGGCGGCGAGGGAATCCGCGTGATTGAACGGCGTAAGCCGAAAGGAGACTAGGAATGAAGAGCGTTTTTAGATTGTTGCCGGCCGCGACCCTCGCTGTTGGACTGGCCCTGTCGGCGGCTCCAGCCGTCGCCCAGCAGGCGGCCCCGCCGAAGTCCTCGCCGGCGGCCATCGCGGCGGCCAAGGAGATCCTGACGATCAAGAACGCGGGCGCGATGTACGCCAACGCCGTGCCCGGCCTGGTCGAGAAGACCAAGATCGCGCTGATCCAGCAGAACCTCAACTACCAGAAGGATCTCAACGAGGTCGCCGGGGTCGTCGCCCAGCAGCTCAACGGTCGCGAGAAGGAGATCGGCGAAGGCATGGCACAGGTCTATGCCAGCGAGTTCACCGAGCAGGAGCTGAAGGAGCTCGTCACCTTCTACAAGTCGCCGCTGGGCAAGAAGCTGATCGATGCCGAGCCGCGCGCCATCGGGCTCAGCATGGCGTTCATGAACTCCTGGGCCCAGAATTTCGCCGAGACCGTAATGGGTGCCTTCCGCGCCGAGATGCGCAAGCGTGGCAAGGAGATCTGACAGAGCCTATCTGATCAGAGATCCTAAAGTGCGTTATCGCGCTTTAGGTTGTTATTTGAGCATGATCTTTTCGGAAAACCGCTCCACACTTTGCGCTGGCGCGGCCCTTCGGGTCCGGATCATGCTCTGAAAGAGGTCGGAGTGGACAATGGCTGAATTCGACGTCGACCTCTTTGTCATTGGTGGCGGTTCGGGCGGCGTGCGTGCCGCCCGCATCGCGGCCGGCTACGGCGCTCGCGTCATGATCGCGGAAGAGTACCGCATGGGCGGCACCTGCGTGATCCGCGGCTGCGTGCCGAAGAAGCTGTTCGTGATCGGCTCGCATGTTCGTCACGAGCTCGAGGACGCCGCCGGTTTCGGTTGGACCGTTCCGCCCGCGACGTTCGACTGGCCGACGCTGATCGCCAACAAGGACAAGGAGATCGCGCGGCTGGAGGCGGCCTACACTGCGAATGTCGAGAAGTCGGGCGCGCAAATCGTCAAGAGCCGCGCAGTGATCGAGGACAAGCACACTGTCCGCCTGCTCGAAAACGACAGGAAGATCACCGCCAAATACATTCTCATCGCCACCGGCGGCGCGCCCAACCACGGCGCCTCGATCCCGGGCATCGAGCACGTGATCTCCTCCAACGAGGCGTTTCACCTAAAAGAGCTGCCGAGGCGGATCGTGATCCAGGGCGGCGGCTACATTGCGCTGGAATTCGCCGGCATCTTCGCCGGCTTCGGCTCCGACGTCACCGTGATCTATCGCGGCGACAACATTTTGCGCGGTTTCGACGAGGACGTCCGCACCCATGTGCGCGCCGAGATGGAGAAGCAAGGCATCACCATTCTCACCGGCTGCACGGTGAGCAAGGTCGATCGCCATGGCGACGAATTCACCACCCATCTGTCGAACGGATCGAGCCTCGCCTCCGAGCAGGTGATGTTCGCGATCGGCCGCCATCCCGCCGTGGCCAATCTCGGCCTGGAGAAGGCCGGCGTCGCGATCAACCCGAACAACGGCGGCATCGCGGTGGATGGTTTCTCGAAGAGCTCGGTCGGCAGCATCTATGCGATCGGCGACGTCACCCATCGCTTCAATCTGACGCCGGTTGCGATTCGCGAAGGCCATGCCTTCGCCGATACCGTGTTTGGCAAGCGCGAGGTGCAGGTCGATCACGCCAACATCCCGACCGCCGTGTTCTCGCAGCCGGAGGTCGGCACCGTCGGCCTCACCGAGACCGAGGCGCGCGCGCAATTTGGCCATGTCGACATCTACAAGACAAGTTTCCGTCCCATCAAGGCGACGATGTCGGGGCGCGACACCCGCGTGCTGATGAAGCTCGTCGTCGACGGCGCCTCCGACCGCGTGCTTGGTTGCCACATCGTCGGCGATGCCGCCGCCGAGATCACCCAGGCGGTCGCGATCGCGGTGAAGATGAAGGCGACCAAGGCGGATTTCGACGCCACCGTCGCGCTGCACCCGACCGCGGCTGAAGAACTGGTCACCATGCGCACGCCGACCGCGCGCCACGTGCGTCAGGCGGCGGAATAAGGCCGAAGCTCAGCTGTACAAGTAGCCGACCGGCTCGCCTTCCGTGCGCAGGGGACGGACATCCTTCTGCGTGATGATCCGACTGGCGAGGCCATCGATCTCGTCGCGTTGCGTCGGCGTCCAGCTGCGAAGGTCGTTCATGCCCTTCAGCAGGCCGAGCCTGAGGACCTGGGTGTTTTCGCCGAGGCCTACAAGGTCGATCGAGCTCTTGCCCGCTGTCACCACATCGCCGGCCGAAAGCTCGAAGGTCTCGCCGGCTCTGTTCCTGAATTCGGCTGTGCCGCGAATGATGCGGTAGATCACGACCTCGCCTTTGGCAAAACAGGCGGCGTCCGCTGCCACTGATGTGCTCTTCGGCAAAAGTGACTGGCCACGCGGATCGGTTGCGATGATGTGGCCGGTGACAAGATGACCGCTCGGAGCCTCGATCCCGATATCGCGCACATAGACCGGCATCGATGATTTGACGGGACTGTCGGTGAGCGGCTTGAACAGCGCATCCAGCGCCAAGGGATCCTGAAGCCAGAAGCCTGCATCGGCTGGCCGATCATGCAGAGGGTGGCTCCAGGCCACGCGCGGCGTCTCGGATTCATTGATCTGGTCCGGACCGACGATGGTCGGGTTCGGAAAAGTGGTTGGATCGGTGATGAAGGCTTCGAGGAATTTGCCGGAGTAGCCCATCGAAATCGGATCCGGCACCACCGTCTGCGGCGTCTTCAGGTTCTCTTCGGTCGACAGGCCCGACCAGGTGTAGAAGAGCTGGCGGTGGACGATCGCGCTTTGCAGCATCACCGCGCCGGGGCCGACATTATAGAGGCGCCCGTCGTAGTCGAAGGTGAACGCGCCCGAGGTGACCAGCACGAGCTGAAAGCCGCCGGGCGGCAGGTGAAGGTGGAAATCGGTGGGGCCCGTGTCGGGGCGGTAGATCGGCAGATTGGTCGCGACTTCGTGCAGGAGGAAGGTCTCGTTGTTGGCGTGAAAGCCCTCGCTCGCGCGGTTGTAAAGGGCTTGCGGCCGATACGTCGCCTCAAAATTCGCATTCTTGTCGCGATCGATCGCCACGAAATCCTGACCGTTGAGGCGAAGGGGCGCGCCGTTCGGACGGGTGAGGCCGGTGAATTTGAGATCGCCCGCAGCATGCACGTTCATGGCATTCTCCGCTTCTAGCCGGTTATCCCGGAGCTGGGCGCACGCATCCTGCTGCTCCAATTCGTGAGAGGGCAGGGAATCAGGCCTGATGCTGTCTTGCGAATTTCGGGCCAGTTGGAACACGGAGCGCACACATGGGCTCTCGGCTCTCAGAGACGAGAAAATAATCGAGGCTCCACCTGAGGTTAGATGTGCCGTTTCGCCGGCTTGCCTGGCGTCTTCGCGCAACCGGCAACTCCGGTGACGAGACGTATCTTGTCTAATTTGTCGGCAAGCCTTGGCGTGGAAGTGCAGCCTCACGCACCAGTGGAACAGCGGAACGCACAGGGCTCCGCGGGATCAAGACCCTAGGTTTACCTTGGCGCAGCGAGACAGGGTCCTTGCATTCAAAAAAGCTTGTGTGGGCGCTATGGCGCTGCCGAAACACTGCGCCCGATCGGAGCGTTCGTTCCGGATATCGTAGATGCAGCGATCCATCGTGACACGGATGCGATGTCATCGCCGTTTTCACGCTCAGCGCGAAGCTGGAATTCGGCGGAGCTGCCGCGCTCCACGATCGTGCGGCAGTGCTCGACCTCGGCGGCGCAATTCAGTGCGGCCGCGTCCTCGGCAAATGTCGTCGATCGCGCGGGTGAGCAGCTCCGAGACGGCGGGATGGTTCCCGTCGTCCTACATGCGGATCAAAACGACACCGCCGACGAGCAGTGCGGCACCGGCGATCCGGACGGCGCTCACGGGATGAACGGGGACGCCCAGCACCCCAAAATGATCGAACGCGATCGATCCGAACATCTGGCCAGCGATGAGCAACGCGAAGAACGTCGCGGCGCCAAGCTGCGGGACGAGGAAAATTCCGAGACCGATGAAGATGGCGCCGAACAGTCCGCCGGTCCATGCAAACCAGGGTATGCGGGCCGCAATCGTTGCCGAAGGGACGGGATCACGCAGCAGGAGCGCCAGCGCCGCCATGCAGAGCACGCCGAGCAAGTAGCTCATGAAGCCCGACCACGCAGCCGAGCTCAACGCCGTCCGCAGATTGGTGTTGAGCGCTTGTTGCACGACGAGACTGATCCCGGCCGCGACGGCGAGAATTATCGGAAGTGCCGATCTGAACATCGTCTGGTCGTCTCCTTGTTTGGTCCACACATCGGCGGGATGTACACAACGTGTCTCCACTTTCGGTCGGGAGATAGCCAGAATCTGGTCTGAGGGAAACGGCCAGTCTTGATGGAATCTCGCCAGTGCAGTTGTCAGGCACCCTTTCCGCCGAGATGCCGGTATGAACTGTCCTGCCTTGCCAGGCGACGTGTCGCGGCAAGCCGACATTGAGATTCGATCCGGCAACCGTCGCGGGCGCATCTGGTCGAGCGGGTGGGGTAATCTCTTGGCGAAGGCCCATCAATTCATCCTGGTTTGTTGCGCCATAAGCATGGAACCGATGCGGCGGCTGGTCGCAGCCTTGTTGCCTTGATTCCGGCGGACCTATCTTTATTTCTGGGAGGAACAAGAATCCGGGCCCCTCTGGCGAGGACGCCGACCAAGTCGGCAAAACCTCGTGATGTCGGATCACCTGTCCCGCGCGAATGCGATGGATCGGCCGATCGTCGGGCCCTCTTGAGTTCTCTCCGACCCGATCGTCCCCATCACAGCTCCGCGCGGCTATTTCGCCAATGTGAGGAGCAACGATGTCTGACGCCGCCACTTCAAACCCGATCGAGATCACCGAACCGTCCAGCCCGAACGAGCAGGCGGCGGTGGCGCTGGTCATTGCCGGCGCGCTGGTCGCCGTCGCCGACCGGCGCGTTTCGCCGGTCGAGCGCGACGAGGTGATCCGTTTCATCAGGGATCGCGAACTGGCGCCGCACATGAGCGATGACCGGCTGTTTGCGATATTCGACGAACTGGCGGAACGGCTCGAGGAGCCCGACTTTGCCAATGTGGTGATCGATAGGTTGCGTCCGGTCTCGGACCTGCCGCTCTCGGCGCATTTGATGGAGCTGTCGGAGCGCGTCGCGGCCGCGGACGAGGACGTGCATCTCCATGAGGTGCAGGCGATCAAGCTGTTGCGCCTGCTGACGCTGGTGCTGCCGCGCGCAAAGCCGGTCGTCTCAGATGCACGCGCGGATCAGCGCGCCGTCTCAGAGGAGCAAGCATGAGCGTCGTTCCGGACGAACCGTCGACGGTTCTCGAAGGCGCTGCCGGCCAATTGGCCGGCGGCGACCCGCGGCTCGACAAGCTCGTCCATCGCTTGCCGTCGCGCATGGGCGACACCGTCACCTATCTGCTCAAACCGTCGAGCCGCTGGGTGAGGATCCCGTCGGGCGCGTTGCTCGTCGTCGGCGGCGTGCTCTCCTTCCTGCCGGTGCTCGGCTTCTGGATGCTGCCGCTCGGACTTGCGTTGCTCGCCGAGGATGTGCCCGCGCTCCGCTCGTCTCGTTCGAAAGTCTTCGACTGGATCGAGCGGCGCAAGCCGCATTGGCTCGATCCGTCCGCATCCAAAAATGATCAATCATGACTGAATTCATCACTGCTGACGCGCTGTCAGCGCTGCTCCAGGTTGTCCTGATCGACCTCGTGCTGGCTGGCGACAACGCCATCGTCATCGGCCTTGCCGCGGCCGGATTGCCGGCCGAGCGGCGCCGGCGCGCCATCGTAGTCGGCATCGTGGCTGCCACGGCCTTGCGCATCGTATTCGCCGGCGTTGCGGCCCAGCTCTTGCAAGTAATCGGCCTGCTGCTCGCCGGCGGCGTGCTGCTGCTGTGGGTCTGCTGGAAGATGTGGCGCGAGCTGCGCGAGCGGGCTGCGCACGCCGAGCCCGCGTTCAGCCATGGCGGCAGCGCGGCCAGCGCACCGGCGTCTCGCAAGACCTTCGGACAGGCGGCGCTGCAGATCGTCGCCGCCGATGTCTCGATGTCGCTCGACAACGTGCTTGCGGTCGCGGGCGCCGCGCGCGAGCATCCCTACATCCTCGCGTTCGGACTGTTGCTGTCTGTCGCGCTGATGGGTGTTGCCGCCGACCTGCTCGGCCGCGTGCTCCAGAAGCAGCGCTGGATCGCCTATGTCGGTCTTGCCATCATCGTTTACGTCGCCTTCGAGATGATCTATCGCGGTTCGCTCGAGCTCGCGCCTGTTATCGCGAGCCTGTGAGGCGCGCTTCCTTGTCCGCAATCCGGAGTGATCAATGACGTCTGAACCCAAAGCACCTTCGGCGCTCTCCGTGCCGCAGCCGCAGATCGGCCCGTTTGCCCAGCTCATCTTCGGCTCGCGCTGGCTGCAAGTGCCGCTTTATGTCGGCCTCATCATCGCGCAAGGCGTCTATGTGCTGCTGTTCCTGAAGGAGCTCTGGCACCTCGTCTTGCACTCGTTCGACGCCAGCGAGCAGCAGATCATGCTGATCGTGCTCGGGCTGATCGACGTCGTCATGATCTCGAACCTGCTGGTGATGGTGATCGTCGGCGGCTACGAGACCTTCGTCTCTCGCCTGAACCTGAGCGGCCATCCAGACGAGCCGGAATGGCTCAGCCACGTCAATGCCAGCGTGCTCAAGATCAAGCTGGCGATGGCGATCATCGGCATCTCCTCGATCTCGCTGCTCAGGACATTCATCGAGGCCGGTAATCTCGGCACCACGCGCAGCAATTTCACCGAGTCCGGCGTGATGTGGCAGGTGCTGATCCACCTGACCTTCATCATCTCCGCGGTCGGCATCGCCTGGGTCGACCGCCTCAGCGAGGGTGGCCACCGCAAGGCGGCCGGTCACGGTTGAGGGGCGATCCGCTCTCTCAAGCCCTGATGGCCAGATGAAACGAGCGCCGTCCGTGCGCCAATGTCTCGGATGGTGTTTCGCGGAAGCCCAGTCTGTAGCTCTTCGCGAAGTCGCCCAGGTGCCAGAAGCCGTTGCCGAGCGCGGCGGCCTTCACGGTCAATCCATCGCCTCCGGTCATGAGCTGGACGCGAACGGACCACAACCGTTTGAGGCGCAGATAGTGGTGCAGGCTGACGCCGTGCACCGCGTGCGTCGCGGCCTGGAGCGTGCGCACGGACACGCCGAGTGCGGCGGCGAGGTCGTCGCTGTAGAGCGGCTTGCTGCCGAACAGCGCAATGACTTCGTCGAGATGCGCGATCAGCTTGCGGTGCTTGTCGAACGAAGCGGGGCGGGGCGGCGCATGTGCCGGCCGGCAACAGGGTGGCGTCGAGGCCGGCGAGCAGCGTTTCCTTGATCGGGCGGTTGAGCGCCTCGGATTGCCGGGGATCGTTGCATGCCGAAGCCAGCGAGAACGTCTCCAGGATGGCAGCGCGCAGGCGCGCCATTGGATCGTCCTGCGTGCGAACATAGGCGAGGCCTCTTGCGCGAGTTCAAGCTGCTCAAGCAGAACCAGATCAGCATGTTCGGCTATTACGGCAGCTTCGAAGCGCTGATGGTGCGCGGCTACATTGTCGAGACCGCGCGAAAACCGCCGTCGAGCCGTCCGCTGGTGACTTACCGATTGACTGTACAAGGCGAGCAGGTGGTCTCGGCGCTGAAGGATCAGCCGGTGATCTGACGGAGGCGGACAAGCCGAGCGCGCCAGCATCATCGCACGGCGTGCATCTCCAGAAACGCCTTCACGCCGGTGACAGCGCCCGTATCCGACGGCACGTAGCCGGGCAGGGTCGCGATGGCGGCGCGGAAATCGGCGCTGCGCATGATCTCGAGGATGCGTTGCATCGGCCCGGTGTCCAGGAAGGCGCGCTTGCAGACGAAGAAATAGTCCTCGGTGAGGAGCCGGATGAAATCGAGACCGAAATGCCGGGCGGCGGCCTCGACGCCGAAACTTGCATCCGCCATGCCGCTTGCGACATAGGCAGCGACCGCGGCGTGGGTGAACTCGATCTGTTGCGCGCCGTTGATCCTGCTCTCGTCGATGCCGTGCGCGGCGAGCAACTGATCGAACAGCAGGCGCGTGCCGGAATCGTGGTCGCGGTTGACGAAGCGGACTTTCGGTCCGGTGAGATCATCAAGCGAGGCGATGCGCAGCGGATTGCCGCGCGCGACCATCAGCCCCATTTCACGCGTGACGAAACTGATGATGCGATCCTCGCGCGGGTCGAGCCATTCGCGGGCGGCCTTGATGCCTTGGGCGCGTAGCGCGCCGTGCGGCAGATGCAGGCCGGAGAGATCGCAGGCACCCTGCGCCAGCGAAACCAGCGAATGCTGGTTGCTGACATAGCGCAGGTCGACGCCGATGCCGGGTTCGCGGTCGAGGAATTCGCGCAGTTTTGCCACCGCAAAGCCGTGGCTGGCATGGACGCGGATCACGGCGGGGCGCTGTTCGAGGAACGGCTTGATCTCGCTCGCCAGCTCCTGTGCGAGGTTTTCGAGTTGAGGTCCGAGCCGCGCCTGCATGCGCTCGCCGGCCCATACCAGCCGCTCGCCGAACGGCGTGAGTTTTGAGCCCTTGCCGCGCTGGGTCTCGACCAGCGGCGTGCCGAAGAATTCCGACCATTGCTCGATCAGATTCCAGACGTGGCGATAGGAGAGGTGGGCGTCGCTGGCCGCGCTGGTGATCTTCCCGGTCCTCCGGATCTCGTTGAGGATGCCGAGCATGATGACGGTGGTGCGCGGATTGCCCTCGCGGCGAAACCGCCAGACGACCTCGATCTCGATCTGGAGCATCGGCCTTCCTTATGAACTGCGCTTCATATGCAGGGCGTCCATTTGCAAACCATATCATATTTACTCGGGCCTATGCGCGCCTATCCTGGTATACCAGAACAGGGAGAAATATGATGTCTGTTGCATATGACTTTGCCCATTCGCCGGCAACCGGGTTCATGGCCCGGCCGCAGCATCTGCTCATCGATGGCCACCGCATTCCCGCGAGCTCCGGCCGCATCTTCAAATCCCTCAATCCCGCCACCGGCCAGGTCATCGCCGTCGTCGCGGAAGGCAACGAGGCCGATGTCGACCATGCAGTGGCGGCCGCGCGCCGGGCGTTCGAAGGTCCCTGGCGCACGATGCGCGCCTCCGAGCGCGGACAGATACTGCTGCGCTGGGCGGAGCTGCTCAAGCTGCACGCCAATGAGATCGCCGAGATCGAGTCCATCGATGCGGGCAAGCCGATATCCGCGACGATGCGCCAGGATTTTCCGGCCGCCGTCGACACGCTGATCTACTACGCCGGCTGGGCCGACAAGATCAGCGGCGACGTCGTGCCCGTGCGCGACGATGCCTTGACCTACACCGTGCGCGAGCCGGTCGGC
The DNA here is from genome assembly GCF_023074175.1 of Bradyrhizobium sp. 139. GTDB lineage: Bacteria > Pseudomonadota > Alphaproteobacteria > Rhizobiales > Xanthobacteraceae > Bradyrhizobium. The sequence goes on along the minus strand of NZ_JADPKS010000008.1, from coordinate 28,261 downwards.
GTGGTCGCGGCGATCGTGCCCTGGAATTTCCCGCTAATGATCGGGATGTGGAAGCTGGCGCCGGCGCTGGCCTGCGGCTGCACCGTTGTGATGAAGCCCGCCGAGCTGACATCGCTCTCGGCGCTGCGCATCGCGGAGCTCGCCCTGGAAGCGGGCCTTCCGGCAGGCGTCTTCAACGTCGTCACGGGCCCGGGCCGCGTCGTCGGCGATGCGCTGGTCAATCACCCCGACGTCGACAAGGTCACCTTCACCGGCTCGCCCGGCGTGGGCCGTGGAATCATGAAAGGCGCGGCCGGCAATTTCAAGCGCGTCTCGCTCGAGCTTGGCGGCAAGTCGGCCAACGTCATTTTCGACGACGCCGATCTCGAAGCAGCAAGCAAGGCTGCGGCCTCCGGCATCTTTTTCAACGCGGGCCAGGTCTGCTCGGCCGGCTCCCGCGTGCTGGTGCAGGAGAAGGTCTATGACGAGGTCGTCGAGCGGCTGGCGGCGCGCGCCAAATCGCTCAGAATCGGCGATCCGCTCGACCGCAAGACGGCGCTCGGCCCCGTCATCTCCGAGAAGCAGATGAAGTCGATCCTCGACTATGTCGAGATCGGCCAGGAGGAAGGTGCAACCCTCGTCACCGGCGGTCAGCGCGTCGGCGAGCGCGGCTACTTCATCAGCCCGACGGTGTTCGCAAACGTCGCGCACGAGATGCGGGTCTCGCAGGAGGAGATCTTTGGCCCCGTCGTCAGCGTCATCAAGTTTAGGGACGAGGCCGACGCGTTGAGGATCGCCAATGGCACAGCCTACAGCCTCGCCGCCGGCGTCTGGAGCCGCGACATCGGCAAGCTCCAGCGCTTTGCCAAGCGGGCGCGCGCCGGCACCGTCTGGATGAACACCTATGGCTACACCGACGTGCGGCTGCCCTGGGGCGGCGAGCGCGACTCTGGCCTTGGCCGCGAGCATGGTACCGCCGCGATCGACAATTTCACCGAGCCCAAGGCCATCTGGATGAACCTGGCCGTCTGATACCTCCCGAGCGGCCAACCCTGGAGCCCGCCTGATCGACCGATCAGGCGGGCTCACTGTTCGAGATCGGTAAAATTGTCTGCATTCCGATCAGCGGCGGCAAACCCTGCGGACAAGGAGCGCACGGCCTTAAACCTCGGCTTTGGAACCAACCTGCATCCTGCCTGCAAAAGGGTGCGGCATCAGCATGTCAGTTTTCAAGGAGATCGTCGCGGCGATTGCGGGAGTTTACGCGCTCCTGTTCGTCTGCGACGCATTGTTCGGCGCCGGCGAGGCGCGCTTCGACGAGGCCTATTACAGCGCCAGCTTCTACGCGCCGCGGCCGAAGGAATTCCGCTTCGCCGGCGATACGCCGCCGGCGGTTCGCGTCAGCGACGCCTTTGCGCAATTCGCGCCGGGTGAAGCCAAGCCGAACAGGCGCTACTCGTCGCTGACGACGGTCATCCGCTAGCGCGTAGAACTCAGTCGCTTGTCCGAGGTTCACCTCTCCCCAGCGGGGCTAAGGCGTGCACACATCTTTCGGCCGTTGGTCAGCACCAATGGAAAGCGCAAGTCTTTTCAATGATAGCTGACCGACCGCTCTTTGGGCGGTTCCGAAACCTGGGGTCATCTAAGTCCCTGTATTAGATTCCGTTTTTGAGATGTGTGCATGCCTTAGCCCTACGGGAGAGGTGAACCCTCGGCTTGCATCGATTCAACCAAAACTGATCCCGCTTAAGCGCCGCCTACTCCCCCTGGACCCATTCCGCCACGCTGCGCCACAGCGTGTTGCGGTGCTCGGGGCGGAAGAAGCCGAAATGGCCGATGGCCTTGGCGCCGACCTCGGACGGCTTGACCGTCAGCACCTCCGGCTTGATCGCGGTGAATCCGCCCGTGAGCAGTTCGACCGCGGGCCGCGTTGCCCAGGGATCGTCGGAGAAGCAGAGCGCGCGCAGTTCGCCCTTGAATCTTGCAAAATTTTCCAGCGCGGGCAGTTTTGAATCGAAGAGATAACGCGGGCTTGAGACCCAGTCGGCCCATTGCAGGGAAAACGCCCTTGGGCAGATCCTCGCCGATCCCGGCCCAGCCCGGCGCGTAGCCGAGCGCGTGGGCGAGCGGCACGCCGACAAAATTCATGAAAGCGAAGACGCGGTATTTTTCCGGCGACGTCATCAGCCGCCATGTCGCGGCCTGCGAGGCCACGAATGCGGCGCGCGAAATTTCACTGTTGTTGGCAATCAGTCCGAGCGCCTGGCCGCCGAAGGAGTGGCCGACATAGGCGAGCGGCAGGGTGTTGTAGCGCTCGCGCATCCAGCGCACCGCGGCGGTGACATCTTGCGCGGCCCAGTCCGACATTGAAGCCTTGAAGCCGACCAGCGATTTCGGCTGGTTGTAGCCGACCATCGCGGGCTGCCGGGAGTCGCCGATGCCGCGATGGTCGTAGGTCAGGACCGCGCAGCCGCGATGGGCGAGATAGGAGGCAAAGCCGCGATAGATTTTTCGCGGGACCGCAGTGGCGGAATTGATCAGGACGGCGTGGCGCTTGGTGCCGCGCGGCAGGAACAGGGTGCCGGTCAGCACATACCCGTCGGTCGCGGGGAAGCTGATCTCGTCGATGAAAACGTCGTCGCGCGCCGCGTCCATGGGCAGTCAATGTCCTGCCAGTTTCCTCGTCAGCCCTCAGCAGATGCGAATTCGGCTTTCGCCGCAAGGGGTTGCAATGCGAAATGGATTTACAACTGGCGGCGGGGGACTGGGCTGTGTATAAGGCGGCCCTCGCAACCCACAGATCGAGTTGTGCTTTTTGCTTCACGGAGAGATTGCGATGTCCGAGCGGTGGACGCCCGAGTCCTGGCGCAGCAAGCCGGTGCTGCAGGTGCCCGATTATCCCAACGCCAAGGCTTTGGCCGACGTCGAGGCGCAGCTTGCGACGTTTCCGCCGCTGGTGTTCGCGGGCGAGGCGCGCAATCTGAAGAAGGCGCTGGCCCGCGTTGCGGCCGGTGAGGCCTTCCTGCTCCAGGGCGGCGACTGCGCCGAAAGCTTTGCCGAGCACGGCGCCAATAACATCCGCGACTTCTTCCGCGTGCTGCTCCAGATGGCGGTGGTGCTGACCTATGCCGGTGCGGTGCCGGTGGTGAAGGTCGGCCGCATCGCCGGCCAGTTCGCAAAGCCACGGTCCTCGCCGACCGAGAAGATCGACGGCATCGAGCTGCCGAGCTATCGCGGCGATATCGTCAATGATATCGCCTTCACCAGGGAAGCGCGCGTCCCGGATCCGCAGCGCCAGCTGATGGCCTATCGCCAGTCGGCTGCGACATTGAACCTGCTCCGCGCTTTCGCGACCGGCGGCTTCGCCAATCTCGGCAGCGTGCATCAATGGATGCTCGGCTTCCTGAAGGATTCACCGCAGTCCCGCCGCTACAAGGAATTGGCCGACCGCATCTCGGACGCGCTCAATTTCATGCAGGCCTGCGGCCTCGACCTCGAGAGCCATCCGGAGCTGCGCGCCACCGATTTCTACACCAGCCATGAGGCACTGCTGCTCGGCTACGAGCAGGCCATGACCCGCGTCGATTCCACCACCGGCGACTGGTACGCGACGTCAGGCCACATGATCTGGATTGGCGACCGCACCCGCCAGCTCGACCACGGCCATGTCGAATATTTCCGCGGCATCAAGAACCCGATTGGCCTGAAGTGCGGCCCGTCGCTCAAGCCCGACGAGCTGTTGAAGCTGATCGACGTGCTCAATCCCGACAACGAGCCCGGCCGGCTGACGCTGATCAACCGCTTCGGCTCCGACAGGGTCGCCGACCATCTTCCGGGGCTGATCCGCGCCGTGAAGCGCGAGGGCAGGATTGTGGTCTGGTCGTGCGATCCCATGCACGGCAACACCATCACTTCCACGTCGGGCTACAAGACGCGCCCGTTCGACCGCGTCCTGTCGGAGGTGAAGTCGTTCTTCACGATCCACGCGGCGGAAGGCACGCATGCCGGCGGCGTGCATCTGGAGATGACGGGTCAGGATGTCACCGAGTGTATCGGCGGCGCCCGTGCGATCACCGACGAGGATCTCAACGACCGCTATCATACGGTCTGCGATCCCCGCCTCAACGCCGAGCAATCCATCGACATGGCCTTCCTGGTCGCGGAGCTCCTCAAACAGGAACGCGCCGGCAAGACCAGGCCGATGCCGGCCGCAGCGGGGCTCTAGAACCTTGCTGCGGATCTGGAAGGCCACGATCAATTCCCGTAACGGTCTGGCCTTTGCGTTCCGCTCGGAACAGGCCGTCCGCGAGGAGATTTTTGCGCTCCTCCTGTCGTTGCCGCTCGCCTGGTTCGTTGCCGCGACCGCGATGCGCGCGGTCGAGCTGGTGTGCTCTGTCGCTTTCCTGCTGGTCGTCGAGCTGCTCAACACCGCGATCGAGAAGCTCGCCGACCGCCTGACCATGGATCGCGACAAGCAGATCGGCCGGGTCAAGGACATGGGTTCGGCCGCCGTCGGCATCGCGCTGCTGATGGCCGGTGCGTTCTGGATCTTTGCCATCGTCGAGCGGCTGGGTTTCGTCTAGGGTAGGATCACGGCGGTCATGACCGAACGTCTCAACGCATTCGCGGTCACGCTCGCCCAGCTCAATCCGACCGTGGGCGACATCGAGGGTAATGCCGCGAAAGTGCGTGCCGCGCGCGTGCAAGCCAACTCTGACGGCGCCGATCTCGTGCTGTTTCCGGAATTGTTCATCGCCGGCTATCCGCCGGAAGATCTGGTGCAGAAGCCGGCCTTCCAGGCCGCTTGCCGCGCCGCGATCGAAGGCCTCGCGCGCGAGACCGCCGATGGCGGTCCGGCGCTGCTGGTCGGCACGCCCTGGGTCGAGGACGGCAGGCTCTACAATGCCTGCGCGCTGCTCGATGGCGGCCGCATCGCTGGCTTGCGCTTCAAATGCAATCTGCCGAATTACGGCGTGTTCGACGAGAAGCGGCTGTTTTCGCGCGGGCCCGCCGCCGGCCCCGTCACCGTGCGTGGCGTGCGGATCGGCGTGCCGATCTGCGAGGACATCTGGTTGGAGGAGTCCGAGGGCTACGAGAACGTGGTCGAGACGCTGGCCGAGACCGGCGCCGAGATCATTCTGGTGCCGAACGGCTCGCCTTACGCCCGCGACAAGAGCGATTTGCGCCTGTCGGTCGCGGTGGCGCGCGTCACCGAGAGCAGCCTGCCGCTGGTCTATCTCAACCAGATCTGCGGACAGGACGAGCTGGTGTTCGACGGCGCTTCCTTCGCGCTCAACGGCGACCTCTCGCTCGCGGCGCAATTGCCGGCGTTCGAAGAGAGTATCACGACGCTCCGCTTCACCAGGAACGGCGACGATTGGCGTTGCGCCGGGCCGATTGCCGCGCAACCTGAGGGCGACCACGCCGACTATGCGGCCTGCGTGCTCGGCTTGCGCGACTATGTCGCCAAGAACGGATTCCCCGGCGTGCTGCTCGGTATTTCCGGCGGCATCGATTCGGCGCTGTGCGCCGCGATCGCGGTCGATGCGCTCAGCGCCGACCAGGTGCATGGCGTGATGCTGCCTTATCGCTACACTGCGGCGAGCTCGATTGCGGACGCCGGCGAACTCGCCGGCCATCTCGGCATCCGTTACGAGGTGCTGCCAATCGCGGAAGCCGTGAGCGGCTTCGAGGCCATATTGTCCGGCATCTTCAAGAATCTGCCGCCTGATATCACCGAGGAAAATCTTCAGGCCCGCACCCGCGGCACGCTGCTGATGGCGATCTCCAACAAGACCGGCCTGATGGTGATGACCACCGGCAACAAGTCGGAAATGTCGGTCGGCTACGCCACGCTGTACGGCGACATGAACGGCGGCTTCAACCCGATCAAGGACATCTACAAGACGCAGGTGTTTCGGCTGGCAAGCTTGCGCAATGCCTGGAAGCCCGACGGAGCGCTCGGGCCCGCGGGCGAGGTCATCCCACCCGACATCATCACGCGTCCGCCGACAGCGGAGCTGCGCGAGAACCAGAGCGATCAGGATTCGTTGCCGCCTTACGACGTGCTCGATGCCATCCTCGAGCGCCTGATCGAGCGCGAGGAGCCGCTGGACCAGATCATCGCCGCCGGTTTCGATCGCGAGACGGTCACCCGCATCGACCATCTCCTCAATGTCGCCGAATACAAGCGCCGCCAAGCGGCACCGGGTGTGAAGGTGACGGCAAAGAATTTCGGCCGCGACCGCCGCTATCCCATCACCAACCGCTTTCGCGACAAGGGCGAGCCGCTAGCCGCGCCGGACGAGACGCTGGTCTCGCGCGGAAGCAACGCGTCGATCGACGCGTTCGAGGGGTGAGGCTGACGTAAGTTCGCGGGATGGACGGTGTCGCCACGTACGACGCTGTCATCATCCGCGAAGGCGGATGATCCAGTACGCCGCGGCGGGCGTTGTCGAAAATCGTTAGCGCTGCCGAGTACTGGATGCCCCGCCTTCGCGGAGCATGACAGCGGAAGGTGCGGAGACGCGGCCTACTTCTGCTGTTGCGGCAGGAAGCTCGGGCCGACCGAACGGATCGGCTTGTTCTCGGAGTTGGAAGGGCTGCCTGTATCCGCCGGCGGCGTTGCCGCCGGCGTGCCAGCCGGCGTCGGCGCCGGAGCTGCGCCCTTCTTGGCATTCGCAGGCGTGCCCTTGTTGAGCCGCTGCTGCTGCATCTTCTTGGCGCTCTCCTCGGTGACGATGATGTCACCCTGCTGCTCGGCGGCCGTCTTGTCGTCGGCCGATTTCAGCGCGTCGGCCCAGGTCTGGCCTGCGGCCTTGCAGGAGCAGGACGGGTTGAACTCGCTGCGGAATTTGAACGCGGTCGGCAGCGCCGTGTAGGGCTGGCCGCTGGTGGAGACCGCCGAGTTCATGTCTTCGCCGGGATTGCGATGGGTGTAGAGCACCGCTTCGGCGGCCGGGCACAGCGCCTTGCAGGTTTTCTCGTCGTCGGGGAAGCGCGCCGGCACGGTGGCAAACGAGACCGGGAAATAGGCGCCATCGCAGGTGCGCACGCACACGGTGCGATAGGTGCCGGATTGCGGCCCGAGATCGGAGGGCGGCACGCCCTGCGGATTATTGGCGTTGTTGCCGCCGAACAGATTGCTGAGGAAGTTGCCGCCTTGGGACTGCGCAGCGTTGGCATATTGCGGTCCGCAATTGTTCTGCGCCAGCGCCACCAGCACCGAGCGGCGCTGGTTGTCGTGCTCGGGGCTGAAGCCGCCGGGACCGCCGCCGCGCAGGCGTTCGAGATTGCCGGTGATCTGATCCAGATTGGCGCGCATCTGCTGGATCTGGGTGTTGACCGGGCCGCATTGCGCCGACTGGCCGTTGAATAGCGAGAAGAAGCCGGAGGAGTCGCAGCCCATGCGCTTGGCCTGCATGGTGACGCGGTCGAGTTCGGCCTGCTGACGGGTCTGGGAATCCTGGTAGCGGCGGATCTGGTCTTCGCGTGCGGGGTCACCGCCGGAGCCACGATCGAGCGCGGCGAGCTGGCCTTCCAGCCGCACGCACATCGGATTAGGGCCAAGCCCGTTTTGTCCGGGCTGCGGCGGCGGTCCGGGCGGACCAGCCTGCGCGAAAGCGCCGGTGGCGAGCACGACGGAGCTTAACAGCACGGTGCAGGCAAGGAGGAAGCGAGCACGGGACAGGGACAAAAATTCAGGCATATCCGCCATTCTAGCGAGGTCACGGCCCAGCATGACTTGGGGGGCCGAAGCGCGCCCTCCAATAGCCGCTTCCTGCGGCATCGTCACGTCGTTTCAGGGGCCAAGGATTGGGCCTAAGGTCCGCCAGCTCCGAGCGAATTCAGCGCTGGCAGGTGATTGCGACATACTCGTCGCAACGGCCATGGGAGCAGTTTGCGCCGGATTTGGGGACGGAGCCGGTAATTTCGTCGGGATCGACCCGGCGATAGGCCGAGGCCTGGGCAAAATCGCGTGACTGGCAATAGGTGCGCGCGACCTGCGCGCCGCATTTGTCACCCTTGGCGAGGCACTGATCGACGCCGTAGCCGTCGGCCTGATTGGGGATGATGAAAACGCGGTTCTCGGCGAATGAACTGGATGCTGCAAGGGCTGCAAGGATGGAGGTGCAGGACATGAGCGCGAGCAAGGATCGCATGAAAACACCTGGGGCAAAAAATAGGAACCGCCGGTTCCAGAATGGGCTCAAATGGTTAAGGATGATGAACCATCAAGGCGGGGAGGCTGCGCTTTGCGGAGATAAGACGGCATTTTCGCGGCTCCCTTGACGCATGGGCCCTTCGTGGCCCATATGTGGCCGCATGAACGGTCTCCTCGCCATTTGCGCCATTTGCCGCGAGATTACGAGCTAGCGATTCGCTGGCTGGAGCCGTCTTTTCTCAAAAATATTGAGAGCCCTGGACGCCCGGCCAACAGCCGACGGGTATCCCTATGGAATTGCGTCTTTACGATACGCTGACGAAGGAGAAGCGGCCGTTCCAGCCGCTCGATGCGAACAACGTCCGCATGTATGTCTGCGGACCGACCGTCTATGACTTCGCCCATATCGGCAATGCGCGGCCGGTGATCGTGTTCGACGTGCTGTTTCGGCTGCTGCGCCATCTCTATGGCGAAGCGCATGTCAAATATGTCCGCAACATCACCGACGTCGACGACAAGATCAACGACCGCGCCGCGCGTGATTTTCCCGGCCTGCCGCTCAACGAGGCGATCCGTGAGGTCACCGAGCACACCGGCAAGCAGTTTCATGCCGACGTCGATGCGCTCGGCGCGCTCCGGCCGAGCGTCGAGCCGCGCGCGACCGAGCATATCAGCGAGATGCGCGAGATCATCGAGAAGCTCGTCGCCGGCGGTTTTGCCTATGTCGCCGAGGACCATGTGCTGTTCTCGCCGCAGGCGATGAACGCGGCGAATTCCACGCTGCCGCGCTATGGCGCGCTGTCGAACCGCTCGCTGGACGAGATGGTCGCCGGTGCTCGCGTCGACGTCGCGCCATACAAGAAAGGCAACACCGATTTCGTGTTGTGGAAGCCGTCCAAGCCGGGCGAGCCGTCATGGCCGTCGCCGGCCGGCATTGCCGCGCAGGGGCGTCCGGGCTGGCACGTCGAGTGCTCGGCCATGGCCTGGAAGCATCTCGGCGAGTATTTCGACATCCACGGCGGCGGTATCGATCTCGTGTTTCCGCATCACGAGAACGAGGTCGCGCAGACCTGCTGCGCCTTCCACCGGGAGCGCATGGCAAACTACTGGATGCACAACGGCTTCCTCCAGGTCGAGAGCGAAAAGATGTCGAAGAGCCTCGGCAACTTCGTGATCATCCGCGACTTGCTCGCGGATTGGCCGGGCGAGGTGCTGCGTCTGAACATGCTGAAGACGCATTACCGTTCGCCGATCGACTGGACGATGAAGTCGCTGGAGGAGAGTGCCAAGACGCTCGACGACTGGTATCGGGTCGCGGCCGACGCCGAACCTGGCCAGCCGGCCACGTCCGTGCTCGAGCCGCTGCTCGACGACCTCAATACGCCGCTGGCGATCGCGGCGCTGCACGGCCTGCGGGGCAGCGACATCAGTGCCTTGGCGGGGTCGTTGCGCCTGCTCGGCTTCCTCTCCGAAAGCGCTGCGCAGTGGGAAGCGCGCAAGCGGCAGGCGAGCGGGGTCGATGCCAAGGAGGTCGAGCGTCTGATCTCGGAGCGGACGGCCGCGCGTGCGCGCAAGGACTTCAACGAGTCCGACCGCATCCGCGATCTGCTCGCCGCAATGGGCGTTGCGATCAAGGACTCCAAGGAAGGGACGACTTGGGAGGTGCTGCGATGAAGCGGCCGGACACGCCTTTTCCGCGGCACTGGCTCTATTACATTGCGCTAAAAATCCTGCTGCTCGCGGCTGCCGTGGCGCTGGCGCTGAAACTCTATGGGATGTGGTGAAGACGATGGGACAGACTTTGCCAAAGCCCGGCTTGCGGCCCTTCCTGCCGGACGACGTGCCGGTTCTCGCCGCGATCTTCACGGCCAGCATCGAAGAACTGACCGGCGACGACTACAGCGAGGCGCAGCAGCAGGCCTGGATGGCGGCGGCCGAGGACGAAGAATTCGGCAAGCGGCTCGCGGCCGACCTGACGCTGATCGCGACGCTCGAGGGATCACCCGTGGGCTTTGCGTCGCTGCGCGGCAAGGACCATATCCGCATGCTCTATGTGCATCCGGCCGTGGCCGGGCAGGGCTTGGCGACGATGCTCGTCGATGCGCTGGAAAAGCTTGCGGGCGGCCGCGGCGCCGACAAGCTGACGGTCGATGCCAGCGATAACGCGCAGGGCTTTTTCGCAAAGCGCGGCTATGTCGCCATGCAGCGCAACAGCATCACCGTCAACGACGAGTGGCTGGCCAACACGACCATGCAGAAGACGCTCGGCACCGGACCCGCGTCGGGAGCGCTGCAATGAGCAAAGAGCGTCTGTATCTGTTCGACACCACGCTGCGCGACGGGGCGCAGACCAATGGCGTCGATTTCACGCTGGCCGACAAGCAAGTCATCGCGTCGATGCTCGACGATCTCGGCATCGACTATGTCGAAGGCGGCTATCCCGGCGCCAATCCGGCCGACACCGAGTTTTTCGCGACCAAGCCCAAGCTGACCCATGCACGGTTCACTGCGTTCGGCATGACACGGCGGGCAGGGCGATCGGTCTCCAACGATCCCGGCGTCGCCGGGCTGCTGGAGGCGAAGGCGGATGCGATCTGCTTCGTGGCAAAGTCCTCGGCCTATCAGGTGCGCGTCGCACTGGAGACGACAAAGGAAGAAAACCTCGCCTCGATCCGAGACAGCGTGGCCGCGGCAAAGGCCGCCGGCCGCGAGGTCATGCTCGACTGCGAGCACTTTTTCGACGGCTACAAGGAGGATGCCAGCTTCGCGCTCGCCTGCGCCAAGGCCGCCTATCAGGCCGGTGCGCGCTGGGTGGTACTGTGCGACACCAATGGCGGCACCATGCCGAACGAGGTCCAAGCCATCGTCACCGAGGTCACAAAACACATTCCCGGCGATCATCTCGGCATCCACGCCCATAACGACACCGAGCAGGCGGTGGCGAATTCGCTCGCGGCGGTGCGCGCCGGTGCGCGGCAGATCCAGGGCACGCTGAACGGCCTCGGCGAGCGCTGCGGCAACGCCAATCTCTGCTCGCTGATCCCGACCTTGAAGCTGAAGAGCGGCTTTGCCGACGCCTTCGAGATCGGCGTCACGGCGGAGAAGCTGGCGACCCTGGTCAAAGTCTCGCGCACGCTCGACGACATGCTCAACCGCGTGCCGAACCGGCATGCAGCCTATGTCGGCGAAAGCGCCTTCGTCACCAAGACCGGCATTCATGCTTCCGCGGTGCTGAAGGATCCGCAGACCTATGAGCACGTATTGCCGGAGTTGGTCGGCAATCACCGCAAGGTGCTGGTGTCCGATCAGGCCGGCCGCTCCAACGTCATCGCCGAACTCGACCGCGCCGGCATCGTCTATGAGAAGAGCGATCCGAAGCTGACGCGGCTGGTCGAGGAGTTGAAGGAGCGCGAGGCGCAAGGCTACGCCTATGAATCCGCCGATGCCTCGTTCGAGCTATTGGCGCGCCGCACACTCGGCAAGGTGCCGCATTATTTCGAGGTCGAGCAGTTCGACGTCAATGTCGAGCAACGCTACAATTCGCACGGCGAGCGCGTCACCGTCGCGCTAGCCGTCGTGAAGGTCGACGTCGCCGGCGAGCATCTGATCTCGGCCGCCGAAGGCAATGGCCCCGTCAACGCACTCGACGTCGCGCTTCGCAAGGACCTCGGCAAGTACCAGAAGTACATCGAGGGCTTGACGCTGATCGACTACCGCGTCCGTATCCTCAACGGCGGCACCGGCGCGGTCACGCGCGTTTTGATCGAGAGCGAGGACGAGAATGGCGACAGCTGGACCACGGTCGGCGTCTCCCCCAACATCATTGACGCCTCGTTCCAGGCGCTGATGGATTCGGTGATCTACAAGCTCGTGAAGTCGGGCGCGCCGGCGTAGGCGACGGCGGCGCCACAAACACCGTTATTGCGAGCGAAGCAAAGCAATCCAGAGTCTCTCCGCGGACGCAGTCTGGATTGATTCGCTTCGCTCGCAATGACGAAGGAGGGGAAATGATCGACCACATCTCCGTCGGCGTCAGCGATCTCGAACGCTCTGCAAAATTCTACGAAGCAATTCTCGACACGCTCGGGCTCGCGCGCCTCGTCACCCGGCCGCGCACGGTGGGCTTCGGCAAGGCCTATCCCGAGTTCTGGATTAACTTACGCGAGGGCATGCCGCACGTGGCGCCGGAGAGCGGGGCGCATATCTGCCTGCGGGCGAAGACGACGGCCGAGGTCGATGCATTTCATGCCGCAGCGCTGTCCGCCGGCGGCGCCTGCGACGGCGCGCCGGGTATCCGCCCGCACGATCGTGTGCGCTATTACGCGGCCTTCGTCGTCGATCCCGACGGCAACCGCATCGAGGCGGTGACGTTTCCGGCGGAGTAGGCGGTTAGAGTCGGCGTGCCACTTCCGGGGCGAGCTTCTTCTCGGACTCATCGATCTGTGCCGCCGCCGCCTTCAGCTTCGGCAAAATCTCCTCGATCCGATCGGCCTTGAGGATGTCGACGGAGAGGCCGGCGCGGATGAACTCGGTCTGGCGCATATGCGACAACAGCGAGAACAGTGGCTCCCAGAAATTGTCGATGTTGGCGAGCAGCACCGGCTTGGCGTGACGGCCGAGCTGCTTCCAGGTCAGTTGCTCGACCAGCTCTTCCAGCGTGCCGACGCCGCCCGGCAGCGCCACGAAGGCGTCGGAGCGTTCGAACATCAGCCGCTTGCGCTCGTGCATGTCGGGTGTGACGATCATCTCCTGTACGCGCGTCAGCGCGTTCTCGCGCAGCCGCAGGAAGTCGGGGATGATGCCGGTGACGGTGCCGCCGTGATCGAGCACGGAAGTCGCCACCGCGCCCATCAGGCCGAGCGAGCCGCCGCCATAGACCAGGCGGACGTTATTCTCGGCAAGCGCTTTGCCGAACGCCTGGGCGCCTTCGATGAAGCGGGGATTGGTTCCGGGGCCGGAGCCGCAATAGACACAGACGGTTTTGATCGTGCTCATTGGGGCCATGATGCATTGCAACGAAGAGGCGTCAAGCCCAATCGGTGATTCGGAGCACCCGGAAATCTACCGGTAAATAGCGACAAACAATCGAGATTCGCCATCTGGCGGGGTGCGCTGGCATCAGGAAGTCTCTATATGACGGGCGAAAATCGTTAATCGTAACGCGGCCCGCATCCGGCGGGCCTTCAGGTTTCTTGATGGACCAACCTCAATCGTTCAACGGCGCCGACGTTCCTGATCCTGCCGGCGGACCGCTGGAGCGGGCCACGCTGATGGGCACTCTGGCGCATCTGTGGCCCTATATCTGGCCGGGCGACCGCTTCGACCTGAAGATGCGCGTGGTCTGGTCGATGGTGCTGCTGCTGGCCGCCAAGCTGATCACGCTGACGGTGCCGTTCAGCTTCAAATGGGCAACCGACGCGCTGACCGGCGCCAACACCGCGCCGGTGCAGGCGGACAACTGGCAGCTCTGGGTGATCGCGTCGCCATTGCTGCTGACCGCAAGCTACGGCGTGATGCGCATCGTGATGGCGGTGCTGACGCAATGGCGCGACGGCATCTTCGCGCGCGTGGCCATGCATGCGGTGCGCAAGCTCGCCACCATCACCTTCATCCACATGCATGAACTCTCGCTGCGCTTTCATCTCGAGCGCAAGACCGGCGGCCTGACGCGTGTGCTCGAGCGTGGCCGCGAGGGCATCGAGGTCATCGTGCGCATGGTGATCCTCCAGCTGATCCCGACCATCGTCGAGGTCTCGCTGTTGATTGCGGTGCTGCTGTGGCAGTTCGACTGGCGCTACGTGCTCGCGACCCTGATCACCGTCGCGGTCTACATGTACTACACCTATGTCGCGACAGAGTGGCGGATCGGCATCCGCCGCAAGATGAACGATTCCGACACCGAGGCGAACACCAAGGCGATCGACTCGCTGCTCAACTACGAAACCGTCAAATATTTCAGTGCCGAGGCGCGCGAAGCGCAGCGCTACGACCGCTCGGTCGCGCGCTACGAGGAGTCGAGCGTCCAGGCCTATACTTCGCTTGCCGTGCTCAACACCGGTCAAGCCGTGATCTTCACGCTCGGGCTCACCGCGACCATGCTGATGTGCGCGATCGGCGTGCGCAACGGCACCAACACGGTCGGCGATTTCGTGCTGGTCAACGCGATGATGATCCAGCTCTACCAGCCGCTGAATTTCATGGGTATGGTCTATCGCGAGATCAAGCAGGCGATCATCGACATCGAGAAGATGTTCAACGTGCTGGGACGCGAGGCCGAGATCAAGGACGGCCCCGATGCGAAGCCGCTGGTCGTCTCCGCCGGTACGGTATGCTTCGAGAACGTGCGCTTTGCCTATGAGCCGGCGCGGCCGATCCTCAAGGGCATCAGCTTCGAGGTGCCGGCCGGCAAGACGGTCGCGATCGTCGGGCCCTCCGGGGCCGGCAAGTCGACCATCTCACGGCTTCTGTTCCGCCTTTATGACATCTCCGGCGGAAAGATTTCGATCGACGGCCAGGACATCCGCAACGTCACCCAGAGCTCGCTGCGTGCCTCGATCGGCATGGTGCCGCAGGACACCGTGCTGTTCAATGACACCATCCGCTACAACATCCGCTACGGCCGCTGGGACGCCAGCGATGCTGACGTCGAGGAGGCGGCGCGGCTGGCGCAGATCGACCATTTCATCCGCATGGCGCCGATGGGCTATGAGACCCAGGTCGGCGAGCGCGGCTTGAAGCTGTCGGGGGGCGAGAAGCAGCGCGTCGCGATCGCGCGCACGGTGTTGAAGGCGCCGCCGATCCTGGTGCTGGACGAGGCCACCTCGGCGCTCGACACCCACACCGAGCACGAGATCCAGGGTGCGCTCGACCGCGTGGCGAAAAACCGCACCTCGCTGGTGATCGCGCACCGGCTCTCGACCATCATCGGCGCCGACGAGATCATCGTGCTGGACCAGGGCCGCATCGCCGAGCGCGGCACTCACGCAGACCTGCTCGCGCAGGGCGGTCTCTATGCCAGCATGTGGAACAGGCAGCGCGAGGCAGAGGCCGCGCGCGAGAAACTGGCCAGGATAGCCGACAGCAGCGAGGCGCCGAACCGGGAGCCGCCGCGGGTCGACGACGCCCTCACGGCGCCCGCGGCCGCGGAGTGACCTTGTCTCCGGTCCCAACTCTGGCCTAAACAACTCCACCGCGCGAGACGACCCGCGCCATCAACCCCTGAGCGGCAGATAGCGATGTCCATTCTCGATTCGATCCAGCGTCAGATCCCGCCGATCCACAAGGAGGGCTATCCCTTCATCGGCGGCTTTGCGCTGGCAAGCCTCATCCTGTTCTGGCTATGGTCGCCTTTGGGGTGGATCGGTACGATCCTGACCGTGTGGTGCGCGCTGTTCTTCCGCGATCCAGTCAGGGTGACGCCGGTGCGCGAGGGGCTCGTGGTGTCGCCGGCCGACGGCCGCGTCTCGATGATCACCATGGCGCTGCCGCCGGCCGAGCTCGGGCTCGGCGACCGGCCGCTGCCGCGCATTTCGGTGTTCATGAGCGTGTTCAACTGCCACGTGAACCGCAGCCCGATCGCGGGCAGGGTGGACCGCATCGCCTACCGGCCGGGCCTGTTCATCAACGCCGAGCTCGACAAGGCGAGCGAGGACAATGAGCGCAACTCGCTCGTGATCACGACGCCGACGGCGCGGATCGGCGTGATCCAGATCGCAGGGCTCGTCGCCAAGCGCATCGTCTGCTTCGTCAGGGAAGGCCAGGCGATCGGGGCGGGCGAGCGGTTCGGCCTGATCCGCTTCGGCTCGCGCCTCGACGTCTATCTGCCATTGGGCACCAAGGCGCTGGTGTCGGAAGGGCAGACCGCGATCGCCGGCGAGACGATTTTGGCCGATCTCTCCGGGGACGACCCGAGCCGCGCCTACCGCACCAATTAACCATTAGTCGGTGCATGAGGGCCTTCCGCCGCAATGGCGGAGGGGAACGCGGCTTGCTATATTTCGGTTGAGGTAAGCCATGACCCCCTACGATTTCAAAGATCCTGACGTACGCCGCCGGCGGTTCCGCCCGATCCCGGTGCGCATGCTGGTGCCCAACGTCATCACGCTGCTGGCGATCTGCGCCGGCCTGACATCGATCCGGCTGTCGATCGAGGGGCGGATGTCGCTCGCGGTCTACGCCATCGTGTTCGCAGCCGCGCTGGATGGCATCGACGGCCGTATCGCGCGCATGATCAAGGGCCAGTCCAAATTCGGCGCCGAGCTCGACAGCCTCGCCGATTTCGTCAATTTCGGCGTCGCGCCCGGCCTGATGTTGTATTTCTGGCAGTTGCACGAGCTCGGAAATGCCGGCTGGATCGCCGCCATGGTGTTCGCGATCTCCGGCGGGCTGCGCCTCGCACGCTTCAACGCCACCATGGACGATCCGAACAAGCCGGCCTTCGCCGCCAATTTCTTCACCGGCGTGCCGGCGCCCGCCGGCGCGATCACTGTGCTGCTGCCGATCTATATCGCCTTTCTCGATCTCGGACGGCTGCCCGCGACGGTGACCGCGGCCTATACGCTCTTGATCGCCTTCCTGATGGTCTCGCGCCTGCCGGTGTTCTCCGGCAAAACCAAGCGCATGCGCGTGCCGCCCGAGCTGGTGCTGCCGGCGTTCGTCGCGGTGATCGTCTTCATCGCGCTCCTGATCGCCTATCCCTGGCACGTGCTGTCGATCGGCACGGTGCTGTATCTGCTGGGCCTGCCGCTCGGCTACAAATCCTATCGCGACCAGGGGCGCGCGATCGAGGCCGCAGCGCCGTCGGGAGGCGGGGTCATGCAACCGTCGTCGTCGCCGACGTTGGCGGCGAATATGTCGGAGCCGGCGCAGGACGACCGGCCCGACCGGCTGCACTGAACGGCAGCTCGCGGATATCTGCCATGAGGGCTTCCCGAGTTGGGTTGAGGCCCGATCTCGGCTATATCGCCCTCTGCCGGCCGCATCGCGACAACAGCGGCCGCCAATCTGGGAGAGAACGCCGTGACTGATACCGTGACCGGACCGCTGCCAGCTTCCGTCCTCGAAGCGCTGGGCCGCTATGACACGCCGACGATCTGCAATGCCATGGAGATCGTGGCGCCCGAGCGCCGGTTGATCGGTTACACAACCAAGCAGCTGGTCTGTCCGTTTCCCGACCTGCCGCCGATCGTCGGCTATGCCCGCACGGTTGCGATCCGCTCGGTGCTGAAGTCCTCGCTTCCAGCGGAGGAGCAGTCGAAGCGCCGCATCGAATATTACGAATATGTCGGCACCGGCCACGGTCCGCGCATCTCGGTGATCCAGGACATCGACGGGCCCGATGTCGGCTACGGCGCGTTCTGGGGCGAAGTGCAGAGCAACGTGCACAAGGCGCTCGGCTGCCTCGGCGTCATCACCGACGGCTCGATCCGCGACATCCCGCAATGGGCCCCGGGCTTCCAGGCGCTGGCCGGCTCGATCGGCCCGTCGCATGCCTGGGTGCATGCGGAAAGCTTTGGCGGCGAGGTGCGCGTTGCCGGCATGACCGTGAAATCCGACGACCTGATCCATGCCGACCAGCACGGCGCCATCGTGATCCCGCACGACATCGCTGCGAAACTGCCGGAAGCCGCCGAACTCTGCGGCCGCCGCGAGACGCCGATCCTGGAGATCGCGCGCAGCCCCGACTTCTCGCTGGAGAAGCTGAAGGCCGCGCTGAAGCGCTCGGCGGAGATTCACTAACGCGCGACTGAACGACTTACGGCCGCGTTTCTGGCCGCGGGCCGCCCTGTTCCGTCAGAAACAGAGCGGCCTGATCCGGCTCGCCGAAAACTATGGCGGCGCATCCGATGAGGGTGAAGCCGCCTGCAAGATCCCACAGGGTGATGTTGTCCGCATTGTCGGGAATGTGAATCAAGCGTGCCGCGATCACGGCGAAGCCAGCCTCGACGAAAAGCAGGACGCTGAACCCCGGCAAGACGAGTTCCGGCTCGAGCAGATGGAGCGCCAGCACCGCGGGCAGCGTCGTGAGAAGACTGAACAGCGCCAACATTGCGATGGCTCCCGCCATAAGCATGCCGCATGGCCATAGCATATCGCAGGATTCCTCGTCACGGATGCGGCGCAGGGCCGCAGCCGGAGGGCGCACAATGAAGATGAATGGCAAGACCGTCCTGATCACCGGTTCGACCGACGGCGTCGGCCGCCACGTCGCGCGCCGGCTGGCCGAAGCAGGTGCGAGGGTCCTGATCCATGGCCGCGACGCCGCGCGCGCCAAGACGCTGATCGACGAAATCGTGAAGGCAGGCCACGCGGCGCCAACCTTCTACCAGGCCGACCTGTCGTCGATGTCGGGTACGCGTGCACTCGCCGAGGCCGTGAAGCGCGATCACCAGCGTCTCGACGTCTTCATCAGTAACGCCGGCATCGGCTCGCAGAACGACGGGCCGCAGCGGCAGGAAAGTAACGACGGCTACGAGCTGCGCTTTGCCGTGAACTATCTCTCCGGCTTCCTGCTCGCTCATCTGTTGTTGCCACTGCTGCAGACCGCGGCGCCTTCGCGCATCGTCAACGTCGCTTCGCTCGGCCAGCATCCGATCGATTTCGACGATGTCATGATCATCAAGGGCTACAGCGGCTCGCGCGCCTATGCACAGAGCAAGCTCGCGCAGATCATGTTCACGATCGATCTCGCTGAAGAGCTCGAGGATACCGGCATCACCGTGAACTCGCTGCACCCGGCGACCTACATGAATACCACGATGGTGCGTGCCGGCGGCATGGCGCCGATCTCGACGGTGGAGCAGGGCGGTGCGGCGATCCTGCACCTCGTCGAAGGCGACGACGTCGCTGGCATGAACGGCCTGTTCTTCAACGGCATGAACGAGGCACGCGCCAATCCGCAGGCCTACGATGCCGATGCACGCAAGCGCCTGCGCGCGCTCAGCCTGGATCTGACGGGCCTGTCCCCCTAGTGCGGCCGCAATCATGGTTAGCAAAGAGTTGAGATTCCTGTCGGCGACCGGCAAGGCCGGGCGCTCGCCGTGCGTTCGTGCCACGCTGTCCCAACTTAACCTTTACGCGTCTTTAATCGCGGCCCACTAGGGTTTTCGATGCGGTTCGGGGTTGGACTGCGCCATCGGCCAGGACGGCCGTTGTTGCGTTCGCGTTGGAGTCTCCCATGGATATCATGACGAGCGTCGGCCTCGTGGCGGGCATTATCGTCATTGCGACGATGATGCTGCTGGGGGGCGATCTTCACATGTTCGTCTCCGAACATGCCATGATCATCATCTTCGGCGGATCGACCGCAGCGACCATGATCCGCTTTCCGCTCTCGACGCTGATCCACGGCCTGCCGCTCGGCGCCAAGTTTGCCTTCACGATGAGCCGTCTGTCGGCGCACGACCTCGTCGACGAGCTCGCCCGCATCGCCGAGATCGCCCGCAAGCAGGGCCCGGTGGGCCTGGAAAAGGTGGAAACGGACGAGCCGTTCCTGGCCAAGGGCATTCGCTTCGTCGCCGACGGCTACGACCTCGATTTCATCCGCGACAATCTCGAGCGCGACCGCGACAACTTCCTCATGCACCTGGACGAGGGCAGCAAGATCTACCGCGCCATCGGCGACTGCGCCCCTGCCTTCGGCATGGTCGGCACGCTGATCGGCATGGTGCAGATGTTCGCCAACATGACCGACCCCTCCAAGCTCGGCCCCTTCATGGCCACCGCGCTGCTCGCGACGCTGTACGGCGCGCTTGTCGCCAACCTTTTCTGTACCCCGATTGCCGACAAGCTGCATGGCAAGCTCCTGGACGAGGAGACCAACCGCACGCTGATCATCGACGGCATCCTGATGATCCGCGACTCCAAGAGCCCGACGCTGGTGCGCGAAATGCTGCTGGCCTATCTGCCCGAGAAGCACCGCCACGCCGAAGGCGAGCCGGTTCCGGCGTAGCGCCGGACGTCGGGGTCTGACCAATGGCCAAGAAGAAGCGTGGCGATTCACACGGAGGCGGTCACGGCTGGTTCGTGACCTTCGCCGACCTGATGGGCCTGATGATGAGCTTCTTCGTGATGCTCGTCGCGTTCTCCACCCAGGATGCCAACAAGCTGAAGGTCGTCGCAGGCTCCATGCGCGATGCCTTCGGCGTCCAGACCGAAGCGCGTTACGCCGGCATCGTCGAGTCCGACGGCCTGCCGACGCGCCCGCGGCTGAAGAACGTCGACCACATCCAGCCCGAGGATTCCTCCAACACGCCGACGCCGGACCAGGAGGATCGCGACCGCACCTCGGGGGCGAAGATCAAGGTCGACCGCAACTTCGCGCTCGCCGCCGCCTCGCTGCGCCAGGCCTTGCAGGACATGCCGGAACTGACCGAGATGTCCAAGCACATCATGTTCGAGGAGACCAAGCAGGGCCTCAACCTCGAGATCATCGACCAGGATGGCCGCTCGATGTTCGCCGACGGCTCCAAGGTGCCCTATGACCGCACCCGCCGCCTGATCGAGAAGCTCGCGATTCCGCTCAAGGCGACGCCGCTGCGCGTCTCCATCGCCGGCCATACCGCAGCCGGCTTCGTGCCGAGCCGCAGCGATTACGGCGCCTTCGATCTGTCCGCCGACCGTGCCAATGCCGTGCGCCAGATCCTCGAACGCGAGGGCCTGCCGCCGTCCCACGTCTTCGCTGTCGCCGGCAAGGCGGACACCCAGCCGCTGTTCCCGGACGATCCCTCGCTCGCCGCCAACCGGCGGGTGACCATCACCCTGATGCGCGAAGATCCGCCGCTGCCGCCGAATTTGAAGCCCTAAAACGTTTCCCGCGAAGAGGACGCCGGTTCGCGGGAGGAAAATGCATCAAATGAAGAATCTGGAGCCCCGTTCCGATTCAATCGGAACGGAGAGGCTCTCGGGCACTTGCGCTACCACCTTACCTGAGGCATGTCGTCGCGCTGGCGACGACCGTTGCCGTGCCGTCACAGCATCTGCCCGGCGCCTGCTATGGTGGGTGTACCGATTGACAGGCGCGCCGGAACGGTCGAAAGGCGCCGGATCAATTCTCGGGAAGAAGCGTTTCTAGTCTCACATGACGGCGAGCATCACATCGACCGAGACTCAGGAAGGGCCGGTCACCTCGGGTTTCTGGGGCCTGACGCTCGGGAGCATCGGCGTCGTCTTCGGCGATATCGGCACATCGCCGCTCTACGCATTCCATGAGGCCGTCAGGGGCGCGGCCCACGGCGAGCCGGTCTCGCGGGTCATCGTTCTGGGCGTGCTCTCGCTGATCCTGTGGGCGCTCTTTATCGTCGTCACCGCCAAATACGTGCTGCTGCTGCTGCGCGCCGACAATAACGGGGAGGGCGGGACGCTTTCGCTGATGGCGCTTGGCCAGCGCGCGCTCGGACGGCGGAGCTGGTTCCTGCTCGCGCTCGGCGTGGTCGGCGCCTCCATGTTCATCGGCGATTCCATGATCACGCCGGCGATCTCGGTGCTGTCTGCGGTCGAGGGCCTGAAGCTCGCGACGCCCGCCTTCGAGCACTATGTCGTACCGCTCACCGTTCTCATCCTGGCCCTGCTGTTTGCGGTCCAGAGCAAGGGGACAGCGCTGGTGGCGTCCGCCTTCGGACCGGTCATGGTGGTCTGGTTCACCTGTCTGGCGGTGATGGGCATCGTCCACATCTCCGACGATCCCTCGGTGCTCGCGGCCATCAATCCCTATTACGCGGTGCATTTCCTGCTCTCGCACGGCACGATCGGCCTCGTGACACTCGGCGCGGTCTTCCTGGCGGTGACCGGCGGCGAGGCGCTCTATGCCGATCTCGGCCATTTCGGCCGCAAGCCGATCCAGTCGGCCTGGATGTTCTTCGTGCTGCCCTCGCTTCTGATCAACTATTTCGGACAGGGCGCGCTGGTGCTGTCCGATCCCAGCGCGATTGAACACTCGTTCTATCGGATGGTGCCCGAGTATCTGGTGCTTCCGCTGGTCGGACTTGCGACGGCCGCGACAGTGATCGCGAGCCAAGCCGTGATCACCGGCGCCTATTCGCTGGTCTATCAGGCGGTTCAGCTTGGCCTCTTGCCGCGCTTCGAGGTGCGCTACACCTCCGAGACCCATGCCGGCCAGATCTATCTGCCCCGCGTGAACCGGCTGCTCCTGATCGGCGTGATGCTGCTGGTGCTGTTGTTCCGTACCCCCAGCAATCTGGCCTCGGCCTACGGCATTGCGGTCTCCACCACCATGGTTGCCGACGGCATCATGGGATTCATCGTGATCTGGAAGTTATGGAACTGGCGCGCCGCGACGGCCGCGGCGGTGATCATGCCCTTCGTCGTGGTCGATATGACCTTCTTCAGCGCAAATCTGTTGAAGCTGCTCGAAGGCGCCTGGGTGCCACTGTTGTTCGGCGCGGGCATGGCGGCGACGATCTGGACCTGGCGCCGGGGCTCGGGAATTCTGATCCAGAAGACGCGCCGGATCGAGGTACCGCTCGACGATCTGATCCGGAGTCTGGAGAAGCGGCCGCCGCACATCGTCAAGGGCACCGCGGTGTTCCTGACCAGCGATCCCGCCTTCGTGCCGACCGCGCTGCTGCATAATCTCAAGCACAACAAGGTGCTGCACGAGCACAATGTGGTCCTGACCATCGAGACCGCGCATACGCCGCGGGTCGAGCTGTCCGAGCGGTTCAGGATGGAGAAGATCAGCGACAAGTTCTCCAAGGTCCGGCTGCGCTTCGGTTACATGGAGCAGCCGAACGTGCCCAAGGCGCTCGCGATCGCGCGCAAGCAGGGCTGGCAGTTCGACATCATGTCGACCTCGTTCTTCGTGTCGCGACGGTCGCTCAAGGCCTCGGCCCAGTCGGGCATGCCGCTGTGGCAGGATCACCTCTTCATCGCGCTGAGCCGATCCGCCAACGACGCCACCGACTATTTCCAGATTCCCACGGGACGGGTGGTTGAAGTCGGCACCCAGGTCACCATCTGAGCGCAATTGGCGCACCCATGCATATTTGCATGGCAACGGCCCAGAATCGGGCTAGGCTATGCCGGCTGCGCAGGACTATAAGCCGCGCGCTCTTCCGCCGTTGTGCAGTGAAGCATTCTTTAGAGGCCTTCAGGCTCTCCCATGAGAAGTGATGTAGCGATTTCCGCCCCGGAAACGGCGGCGGCCAATGGGCATGGCGACGCCCACACCACCGCCCGTTTCGGTGCGCTGACGCTCGGCAGCATCGGCGTCGTCTATGGCGATATCGGTACCAGCCCGCTCTACGCGTTCCGCGAGGCGGTGATGGCGGCCTCGGGCGTGGAGGGGGTGCCGACGCCGGCGGCCGTGCTTGGCGTGCTCTCGCTGATCCTGTGGGCGCTCATCATCGTGGTGACGCTCAAATACGTGGTGATCCTGCTCCGTGCCGACAACAATGGCGAGGGCGGCACGCTGGCGCTAATGGCGCTGGCCCAGCGCGCGCTCGGAACGCGCGGGGTGACCATTGTCCTGCTCGGCATCATTTCCGGGGCCCTGTTCTACGGTGACGCCGTGATCACGCCGGCGCTCTCGGTGCTGTCGGCGATCGAAGGCATGAAGGACGTCACCCTGCACTTCGAGCCCTACATCGTGCCGCTGACCGTGATCATCCTGGTTGGCCTGTTCGCCGTGCAGTCGCGCGGCACTGCCCGCGTCGCCGCCTTCTTCGGTCCGATCATGTGCGTCTGGTTCGCGGTGATAGCGAGCGCGGCAATCCACCCGATCATCGAGCAGCCGCAGGTGCTGTTCGCACTGAACCCGCTCTACGCCGTGTCCTTCATGTTCCACCACGGGATCATCGGCTTCGTGACGCTGGGCGCCGTGTTCCTGGCGGTCACCGGTGCCGAGGCGCTCTATGCCGACCTCGGCCATTTCGGCAAGCGGCCGATCCAGACCGCCTGGCTGTTCATCGTGCTGCCGTCGCTGGCGCTGAACTATCTCGGTCAGGGCGCTCTCGTCCTCGGCGATCCCGGCGCGATCGTGAGCCCGTTCTTTCAGCTCTTCCCGCAAGGCTTTTTTCGCGGCTGCATGGTCGTGCTCGCCACTGCAGCCACTGTGATCGCGAGCCAGGCCGTGATCACCGGCGCCTATTCGCTGACGCGCCAGGCGATCCAACTCGGGCTGCTGCCGCGGTTTGAAATTCGCCATACGTCTGAAGCCCATTCCGGCCAGATATTCATCCCGCGCATCAACCAGCTTCTGCTGGTCGCGGTGGTGCTGCTGGTGCTGCTGTTCCGCTCCTCCAGCGCGCTGGCGTCGGCCTATGGCATATCGGTCACCGGGACCATGGTGGTTACGGCGATGATGGGTTTCGTCGTGATCTGGAGGGTCTGGAGGTGGTCGCCGTTCGCTGCCGCCGCCCTGATCATACCGTTCCTGTGCCTCGACTTGACTTTCCTGGCCGCGAACCTGCTCAAGGTGTTCGAGGGCGGCTGGGTGCCGCTGGCGCTGGGCGCCATCATGATCATGCTGATGTACACGTGGCGGCGCGGTAGCCGGCTGCTGTTCGAGAAGTCGCGCAAGCTCGAATTTCCGCTCGCAGACCTCGTCGCGATGCTGGAGAAGCGGCCGCCGCAGCGGGTGCCCGGCACCGCTGTGTTCCTGACCTCAGACCCGCTCAGCGCGCCGACCGCGCTGATGCACAGTCTGAAACACTACAAGGTGCTGCATGAGAAGAATGTCATTCTCACCATCGAGACCGCGCAGACCCCGCGCATCGATCCGGCCGAGCGCGTGAGGCTGGAGCAGATCAGCCCGACCTTCTCCAAGGTCACGCTGAAGTTCGGCTTCATGGAATCGCCCAATGTGCCGAAGGCGCTGGCGATCGCGCGCAAGCTCGGCTGGCAATTCGACATCATGTCGACCTCGTTCTTCCTGTCGCGGCGGGCGCTCAAGCCCGCCGCCCATTCCGGCATGCCGCGCTGGCAGGACCGGCTGTTCATCTCGCTCAGCCGCTCCGCCAACGATGCCACCGACTATTTCCAGATCCCCAGCGGCCGCGTGGTCGAGGTCGGAACCCAGGTGGCGATCTGATCCGCCGGTTGAAGGTCGCGCTTCAAGTCGCTGCGATTTAGCTTTAACTTGCGCTGCGCGGCTCAAGCCTTTGTAGCGCTTGATTTTCGCTCACCGAGAGGCGAGGTTGCCGCCCGCCGGGATCACCCCGGCATGCGGCGGCGACGTTGGAGGATGATGTGGCAAACCAGGTACAGGATCTGACCCCGGACGAGGTCTCCAAGGGTGTCGCGGAGGGCCGCTATCTGCTCGTCGATGTTCGCGAGCCGAACGAGGTCGAGGCCGAGGCCTATCCCTATGGTGTCGTGGTGCCGCTCTCGACCTTCGATCCCAAGGCGATCCCCGATCCCGCCGGCAAGGAGGTCGTGTTCGCCTGCCGCTCGGGCAAGCGCTCGGTGACGGCTTCGCTCGCGGCGCAAGCGGCGGGGCTGCCTTACGACAAGCATCTGGCCGGCGGTATGCTCGGCTGGAAGGCGGCGGGTCTTCCCAGCAAGATCGGCGGCTGATCGGGCCGATGTCCAAAAGCTCTTCGCTGAACAAGGTCTTTGCCGACCTTCCCGTCACCATCTTCGAGGCGATGTCGCAGGCCGCGCGCGACAACGACGCCATCAATCTCGGCCAGGGTTTCCCTGACGATCCCGGCCCTGAGGACATCCGCCGCGCCGCGGCCGACGCCTCGCTGAACGGGTACAACCAGTACCCCTCAATGATGGGCCTGCCGGAACTGCGCCAGGCGATCGCCACCCATTACGGCCACTGGCATGGCCTCAAGCTCGATCCGATGAGCGAGGTGATGGTGACCTCCGGCGGCACCGAGGCGCTGACCTCGGCCATTCTCGCAGTGGTCCAGCCCGGCGACGAGGTGGTCTGCTTCCAGCCGGTCTATGATTCCTATCTGCCGATCATCCGTCAGGCCGGCGGCATTCCGCGCCTCGTGCGGCTTGAGCCGCCGCACTGGCGGCTGAATGAGGACATGCTGAAAAGCGTCTTCAATTCAAAGACCAAGGCGGTGCTATTCAACAATCCCCTGAATCCGTCCGCGGTGGTCTATCCGCGCGAGGACCTTGAGCTGCTTGCGCGCTACTGCCAGGAGTTCGACGTCATCGCGATCTGCGACGAGGTCTGGGAGCACGTCACTTTCGACGAGCACAAGCACATCCCGCTGATCACCATCCCCGGCATGCGCGAGCGCACCGTCAAGGTCGGCTCGGCCGGCAAGATCTTCTCGCTGACGGGCTGGAAGATCGGCTTCGTCTGCGCCGCGCCGCCGCTGCTTCGGGTTGCGGCCAAGGTGCATCAGTTCCTGACCTTCACCACCGCCCCGAACCTCCAGGCCGCCGTCGCCTATGGGCTCGGCAAGTCCGACGACTACTTCCTGTCGATGCGCAAGGATCTGACGCGGAGCAGGGACCGCCTCGCCAAGGGACTGGAGAGCCTCGGCTTCCCCGTGCTGAAGTCGCAGGGCACCTATTTCCTCACCGTCGACCTGTCGCCGCTCGGGCTCAACGAGAGCGACACCGAGTTCTGCTGGCGGATCGTGAAGGACTACAAGGTTGCGGCGATCCCGGTCTCGGCGTTCTACGAACAGGATCCGGTGACTTCGGTGGTCCGCTTCTGCTTCGCCAAGAAGGACCAGACCCTCGACACCGCACTGGAGCGGCTGTCCGACGCGGTGCGCGGGCGCAAGAGGTAGGCCAGGATGACGACCGTCAGCCGCTCGAGGTTTTGCCTCGGTTTTGCAATCGCCGCGGCGCTGACGTTGTTGTCCGCCCCTGCAAGTGCCGAGGAGCGGGTGGTCAACTTCTACAACTGGTCCAACTACATGGCGCCTGATGTCCTTGAGGCCTTCACCAAGGAGACCGGCATCAAGGTGGTCTACGACACCTTCGATGCCAACGAGACGCTGGAGACGCGCCTGATGGCCGGCAAGTCCGGCTACGACGTCGTGGTGCCCACGGCCTATTTCCTCCAGCGCCAGATCAAGGCCAACATCTTCCAGAGGCTCGACAAGTCGAAGCTGCCGAACCTTGGCAATGCCTGGCCGGTGGTGACCGGGCGCCTTGGCATTTACGATCCCGGCAACGTCTACGCCGCCAGCTACATGTGGGGTACGACGGGCATCGGCTACAACGTCGGCAAGGTGAAGCAGATCCTCGGCCCCGATGCGAAGATCGACAGCTGGGACATCGTCTTCAAGCCGGAGAATTTGGCAAAATTTACGGATTGCGGCGTCCACATGCTCGACTCCGCCGACGACATCTTTCCGGCGGCGCTGAACTATCTCGGGCTCGATCCGAACTCGACCAAGCAGGCGGACCTGGAGAAGGCCGCGGACGCCGTGGCCAAGGTTCGGCCCTTCGTGCGAAAATTTCACTCCTCCGAATATCTCAGCGCGCTCGCCACCGGCGAGATCTGCTTCGTGGTCGGCTGGTCCGGCGACATCATGCAGGCCCGCGCGCGGGCGGCGGAAGCGAAAAGCGGCGTCGAGATCGGCTACGCGATCCCGAAGGAGGGCGCGCAGATGTTCTTCGACAATCTGGCGATCCCCGCGGACGCGAAGAACGTCAGTGAGGCCTACCAGCTGATCAACTATCTTTACCGCCCGGACGTCGCAGCCAAGAACTCGAACTATCTGTCTTATGCGAATGGCAACCTCGCCAGTCAGAAGCTGGTCGATCCGAAAATCCTTGGCGACAAGAACATCTATCCGGACGAGGCCACGCTCGCAAAGCTGTTCGTCATCACCGCCCGGGATCCCGCGACGCAGCGGGTGATCAACCGGTTGTGGATCAGGGTGAAGACGGGGCGGTGAGGGAGGGGTGTAGGCACCTCATCTGCAATCGCCCACGGGAGCGGATTCGGCTGGTATCGAGTCGTCCGTGAAGAACGCCGGTTTTAAGCCGGAGCGGGTTGAATCGTTGCCATAAGGGCGAGGAGTATCTGGCACAACAAAAGCCTGAGCCTGCGGATCAGGCGGCGGAAGTTGTAGCCGGCAGCTGCGAGGATGGCGTTGGCAGCGTCGCCTTGGCGGTACCAGAGATAGTTTCGGCCCATTCGATGCTCGGCTTTGAGATGGCCGATCACGGGTTCGA